>NZ_CP037951.1:297500-1545000 GCF_004358445.1 Parashewanella tropica | reverse complement strand
TGTCTCTCGCCTGATAATAATCTTGCCAATCTACAGCAACCTCGTCATCAAGAAACACTGCACTGCCATCAGGATTAAATTTTAAAGCGGTAAAGTGACCGGATACGATGTTATCGCCTGCGTGACAGGATATGCCTACGACTTGATACTCAATATCCTGTGGTTGTGAATCATTACCTATAAACATAGAGACCTTAACCTTACGACCACTTTCAAGTAAAGAATGTATCACCTCTAATCCAGCATCCTTTTTACGAGGCTTTCCACTTTTTCTGTCAACTACCATACAAGTAGGTTTTTCAGTGAGGCCTTCAAATAATTTAAGCTGAACCATGAATTGATTTGGCGGAGATGACTCTGCATAGAATTTAAATTGTTTACTGGTAATGACATCTTCGGCTGTCATTTTATGTTGTTCAAGTACGCTATGTTCCCAGCGCTTGTTTTCAGTTTTCCTCATTTTTTCTTCTTTACAATATTGTTTTAAGTAACTGTCTAAAGTCACCTCATCTCCCTCTAAAGGAAGATTCACCGTAGCTAAAGGCGAAGGTGTATTGGCACGACTTTGTGCTAAATATCTTCGACCATCTGAAGAATGTAAATGAGTAACTTCCACTGTCTCAATATGATTCCCTGGAGCAACTTTAAGCCCCATAATATCCATGACTTCATTCAAAAACTCTTGAGGATCTTGTTGACGTATTTTGGCGTACCTTAATTGTCCAAAGTCAGGAGTCAGCAGATACTGAGATATAAACCTTCCAGTTGCTTCCGCAAAGTGATAATAAGCCTCTAAAAAGTCTTGTTGCTGCTGTGCAGGAGACACAATTTCAGTAGGAACGGTGACATCCATCTGGAGTCTTTCCAGTAGTTTTACAAACTCACTTTTAAAGTTCATTAATGCATTAAGCTTGGCGTTAATATCAACATCAGGGTACTCAGGCAGAATGATCGGCTTAGAAACAAGTTCCTCTTCTGACATCTCACAAATGTTCTTTGTCCAACGATCTATATATTCAGCTCTTTCAAGTTGAATGACTTCTTCTCGTCTTTCAAGCTCCTCGATACATAAAACTTTGGGTACACTGCTAAAGTCAATGGGAGGTAATGCAGTTAATACAATATCTTTGACAGCAGCAGAAGGTATTCCATGTTTTAGCTCTTCAAGGATCTCAGTTGATTTCAAGTGGATACCTAGCAACTGTAAGCCACTATTCATAAAACAGGTATTTCCCCAGTTATACAAGCCTGCCGCCTTGGGTTTTACCCCTCTCGCAATGACTTTACTTGCCTCGGATGTTTTTGGAACGATGTTTATTTTGCCAGTAATTTGAGTGTAAGTAGACTTGGCGACGATGTCCAATGTGTTTATAGCGTTACCAATTTGGTTTATTGATAAATCAAAATAAGGTGCATCAAGAGCCAAACCAAAATATTCATCCAGTAAATCTTCAGGCTGAACTGGCTGAACCTTTTGATAAATGGCCAACCAGTGTGCTAATTGCTGCTCCGAATATAGAGAAACATCGACTCTGGAAAATAAAGCATCAAAGTGCTCCTTAGACTTAACTAATCCACCTTGCATCAATTTTTCTTTAAGAACCTGCTTCGTCATATTGACAGGAGTTCGAGGATCGGGTAGCTGTTCTGAATAAACTACTTCTGGATGTTTTAGCTGTACGGTAGGCTGGCGAAGAGGAGGAGTACTTACTTTAGGCTTTTGATTCTGCTTTTCTTTATCTTTTTTTCGTGCCACTGGAGTTTCACTTTTCTTGGCTGCTCCTTTGGTTTTCAAGCCACCCTTAGCTTTTGGGGAGGATGCCTGAACTTGATTTAATGTTTCAACCGAATACTTTGGCTCAAAAATAGAAATATCTTGATTCATAAGTTCCCATGTACCCGCTACATTTAAATCATCGGTTGTGGGGACATAAAAATCAGAATCTAATGCTAAAGTTAAATCTGACTCTTGTAGAGGCTCTTGTGATTTGACTCCAGCAGCACAAGGTGAAGCTTGAGGAGGGTTTAATTCAACCTTAACATGTTTAAACCTTTGAACATCGCTACCGTTTTGGTTTTTTAGCACCAATGTATAACCATCATTTTTCCCATAACGACGATAAAACTCTAATTCTAACTTGAGTCTTCCATCACACCGTTGGTTTACTTGTGCTATCGCTTGTTCAGCAACGTCTTTGGTTTCGGCTTCAAGAGCTGCTTGAAAAGCTTGTGACAACTTTATACGAAGCTCCTTTTCCTCAAACTCTTTCGGTAATGCAGGCTTTATATCTGGTGTCCATATCTGCGCAAAGGATTGGACATCTTCAGTTAGGTTCTTATCGTTATTTTGAGCAAAGTCATCGACGGTAGCATCGTATGAATGACTCACGAGATCAGTTTTCTTTCCTAAGGGATCCAAGATAGTACCTAACCACCAGTTAATAATATAAAAAGAATAGCAAAGCCTGTTGATAGTTCAGGTATAATCGCAAGGATACCCATTTTCAATCTCTCGATTTAAGTTATGCCTATAGATTACCAAGCTCAGCACAAGAAACGCCTCTCGTATATGCCTTGGCTGTATTTTTCTCTAAAAGAAAAACACCTTAAATGGGCTAAACCTTGGCAAGATGAAATCCAGCAGCAATTTATGCAGCTTGAAACCATCGAAATTGGTGATAACTGTTTTGTTGCACCAGAAGCTAATTTATTTGCTGAGCCCGGCCGTACTATCAGCATGAAAAACTCTTGCATGATTGCCGCTGACAGCTTTATTCATGGCCCCATCAAAATGGGAAATGAAGTGGCTATTAATCATGGCTGTTCAATTGATGGAAGCAAAGCTGGTATCAGCATCGGAGACAAAACTCGTATAGCCAACAATGTTACGATTTACGCGTTTAATCATGGTATGTCACCTTCCGCCGATATCTATCAACAAGCGGTTACGTCAAAAGGCATCGTCATCGGCAAAGACGTTTGGATTGGTGCCCAAGCAGGTATTGTTGATGGTATTACCATTGGTGACCATGCAGTGATTGGAATGGGAGCTGTAGTCACTAAAAATGTGCCTGATTTTGCAATCGTTGCCGGAAATCCCGCCAAAATTATTGGGGACAGGAGGGAGAGATAGCTAAAACTCACTCAGAGTTTTTTAACATCCATCCAATCCTGTTCTTCACCGTCTAATTCTGTGACTTGAATACTATTTCTATCAATAACCGCTATCACATCTTGTTTTCTAGCTAGTTGAAACGGCGTTTTACCTGTATTGTTAGTGATTGTAGTATCAGCGCCTGCAGCTAATAACTTCTTAACCATTGGAGCATTGCCAGCTGTACAAGCTCGGTGAAGCCTTGTGTTTCCAGCTTTCCCAGGCTTATCCAACTCATCTTTAGCAGCCTGAAAGTCTTTAACTAACCGCTCAATTAACCTCGTGCTTAATCGAGACAATGCGACGTCTACAATAATCTCCATCTGCTCTGGTTGCTGTAACCAAGGGCAACTTTCAACAAATTTCACAATAAGCGTCACTGAGTGACAGTTAGCTAACGCTTTAATATCATCAACACTTCGAGTACGAGAACCAGTCCAAAACGTACTAGTATAAAAAAGCTTTTGTAGATCTGAACCATAAGTGAGCATTTCATTTAACAAGGGGGCATCAAGAGCAGAGTCGTAGCCACGTAAGAAATAATTAAAAAACGAATAACTTCTAGAATCTCTATACACTTTATCTGCTGCCATCTCACATTTAAGCAATGCTCTGAACATCACAATGTTTTTATTCCCACGAAGAATCATATTAACTAATGGAGTTTGACCAGGTTCTGAAACCGGAAAAGTTTGGGCATGTTTATGTTCTACCAGTATCCTAACTTTCTCTGCATTGTTAAACCCAACCTGCTGAGTGATCACTAGAGCATACAAAACTGCACTTAGATATTGCGCCTCATATTTTAAGTAAGCTATCAATAGCTCATGATTAGATTCAGTTACAAAGTCCTGAAAGCTGGGGCTATTTTGATGAGAGAACAGATCAATTATAACTAGATTTCTAAAGTTACGGCTTGCACAATCATCCCCTTCAGGGCCTAAATTTACATCTGCATTATTGGCGACTAATGCCCCTGCTATCCCCGTATGCCGTAAACTACAGCTTAATGAAAAAGCGGTTGTTTTACGGTTATTTCTAGCATTGACGTCTATGTTTTCTGATTTTAATAGCAACTGAACTGTGCCTAGATGTTTTGAGCCAACCGCACACATCAAAGGTGTAGTGTTGTACTTATCGCAAAAATTAACATCTGCTCTTTGAGCAAGTAACAGTTTTACTAGCTCAACATTTCCTGCTCGACAAGCCAAATGTAATGCTGTTTCACCATGTTTATTGGTGCAATTTATATCAATGCCTTGCTCTATAAAGGTTTTAACATTATTTATGTCCCCACTCGCAACAGCCTTAAGAAAGTTATCCCCTTTATTTAACTGGGTAATGATAAAGTTCTTACTTATTTGTGAGCGTTCCAACATAGCTGTAGACTCGGAATCTTGCTGATGAAACTCTTCCGCTACATATCTTCCTTTTCTTTTTTCACAATCAAATTCAAGTAATGAATCGTCTTTCAGACGAACTGAAATTTTCTTTCCATGATGAGCTTTAAAACTTTCAGCAGCAGCAGTAATCCATACTGTTTTTTCTACTAAACCAGATGTATCTCCACTAGCAGTTGCCATGTTTTTCTCTTTTAAATTGCACGAATGACAAGTTTAGTCGAAGGTATGCGGAAACAGCAGATACATGAATCAAGATTAATCTCGATTCTTTAAGTGACAACAGAAGTCTAAATGTTAAAATAGCGCCCATTTCAACTTCTAATGGACAACGGGAATGCGAGTCAGCAAATACCTGCTTTCAACACAAAAAGAAACACCTGCTAATGCAGAAGTGATAAGCCACCAGCTAATGCTTCGTGCTGGTCTAATTCGTCTAAATGCCTCTGGTTTATACAGCTGGCTACCGACAGGTTTAAAAGTACTTCGTAAAGTCGAAGCCATCGTTCGCGACGAAATGGAAAAAGCAGGTGCGCAAGAAGTGTTAATGCCCATGGTTCAGCCTGCTGATCTTTGGCAAGAGAGCGGTCGTTGGGTTGAATATGGTCCTGAACTATTACGCCTTCAAGACCGCCATAACCGAGACTTCGTATTAGGTCCAACTCATGAAGAAGTGATCACAGACATTGTTCGTAAAGAAGTGAGCTCATACAAGCAGCTTCCAATGAACCTTTATCAAATTCAAACTAAATTCCGTGATGAAGTTCGCCCTCGTTTTGGTGTAATGCGTGGTCGTGAATTCTTAATGAAAGACGCCTACTCTTTCCACCTAGACCAAGAAACCATGGATGATACATATCAATCTATGCACAATGCGTATAGCAATATTCTATCTCGCATGGGACTAGAATTCCGTCCAGTATTGGCTGATTCTGGTTCTATCGGTGGTGCTATGTCGCATGAATTCCATGTACTGGCTCAAAGTGGTGAAGACTTAATTGCATATTCTGTTGATGGTGAATATGCCGCCAACATTGAGCGCGCTGAAGCCCCTATGCCAACTGAAGAGCGCGGTGCACCAACTCAAGAAATGACCTTAGTTGATACACCTAATGCGAAAACCATTGCAGAACTCGTTGAGCAATTCGATTTAGACATTAAAAAAACTGTTAAGACTTTGATTGTTAAAGGCGCAGAAGAAGACACGCCTTATGTTGCTTTACTGGTTCGTGGCGATCACGAGCTTAATGAAATCAAAGCAGAAAAAGTGCCTCAAGTTGCTTCTCCACTTGAATTTGCGACAGAAGAAGAAATTAGGTCCGTTATCGGTGCGGGCCCAGGCTCTCTAGGTCCTGTAAATCTAGAGCTACCTATCGTAATCGACCACAGTGTTGCAGTTATGAGTGACTTTGGCGCTGGTGCTAATATTGATGATAAACATTACTTTGGCATTAACTGGGAACGCGATCTTCCTCTTGCACAAGCCGCTGATATTCGTGATGTGGTTGAAGGTGAACAAGCGCCTGATGGTGGTAAATACGGTTTTGCTCGCGGTATTGAAGTGGGTCATATTTTCCAGCTGGGTACTAAATACTCTGAAGCGATGAACGCAACTGTCCTTAATGAGCAAGGTAAATCACAAATTCTACTTATGGGCTGCTATGGTGTGGGTGTTAGCCGAATTGTGGCGGCTGCGATTGAGCAAAACCACGATGACCGCGGCATTATTTGGCCTGATGCTATTGCACCGTTCAAGGTTGGTATTTTACCAATGAACATGCATAAGTCTCATCGCGTTAAAGACATTGCAGAAAAGCTATACCAAGATCTAACCGAACTTGGCATTGATGTGATGTTTGATGATCGTAAAGAACGTCCAGGTGTGATGTTTGCCGATATGGAACTTGTTGGCGTGCCTCACACTATCGTAATTGGTGATCGCAATATTGATAATGGCGTTTTGGAATACAAAAACCGTAAAACCGGTGAGAAGCAAGACGTACCTATGGATGATGTGCTCAGCTTTTTAAAAGGGCTGTAATAAACTCATCATACGGGGGAGTAACTCTCCCCCTATTCCTCAGAGTCGTTATACTCAATTGGAATAGGCTCCTTTATGCTCATAGAACTATCAAGTATCGTTTCTTTAACGGCTTCTTTATAATCAACTAAATCGCCAATTTCACCTTCAGTCACTTCACTTGCGATTTCTACATCAACATTAATCATATGCTCACTCTCAGGATCAGCCCATTTCAATTCCACATCAAACTCTTTTTGGGCAGCTAATCTTTTAACAATATACCTTTTTAAAAGATCGCTAGTTGTAGCCTTGGGGGTAAATGGCACGATTCTGTAGCAAAAGTTTTGGATTGATTCCAATGCTCTTAATCGCGGATCATCAGGATGAATTGATACAATTTTTTTCCCGACAAAAGTGACAACATAGTCAAAAAACAAATCCTCTTCTTCAATTTCTAATTTTAAAACGCCAGTAATAGGAATAGTCATAATCCCGCCTATTCCCCCTTCAGCTCTTTCAGCTAAACTCGTTCCATTTTCAAAAACAACTCTAGGCAATTTACGAATAGGGGTATTCAGTGAGCAGAGTCGAGGAGAAACTTTACTAGCACCTATAGCCATATATCAAACTTAACTTCATCTTTTACTTTGAAATTAGTATAGCTCTGCTACATTAAACCTATGAAGGTTATGAATTAACATTTTTTTAATATAAAAAATTTTATGAATAAAAACATTGCATTAGTTTTGGGTGGCGGTGGCGCTAGAGCGGCTTATCAAGTCGGTGTTCTCAAAGCAATAGTTGAAGACTATCCACGCAATCATAGTATACCTTTTGATATTCTTTCTGGTTCTTCAGCAGGAGCCATCAATGCCACATCTATTGCAACTCATGCCTCTTGTTTTCATCTTGGAGTTAAAAAACTCAGCTATGTATGGGGAAATTTTAAAACTGAAAAAGTCTACAAGACCTCATTTTCTGGAGTTATGTCTCACTTTGCAAAAATGCTACTAAAAAGCCTGCAAGCCCGTACCATCAATCCAGAGCCAGGAAGCTTACTTAACAATGAGCCATTAAGAATATTATTAAATGAAGTTATGGACTTTAAACGTGTAGATAGAAATATCGACAGGGGCGCATTAAAAGCCTTAAGTATTGATGTTTCTAGTTATAACGACAATAAGTCTTACTCATTTTTTCAGGCAAACAATTCGATTGAAAACTGGACTCGGCTACGACGTGTCGGAAAAAGAACCCAGCTATATACCGCTCACCTTTTAGCTAGCTCTGCTATTCCTATGGTGTTCCCTTCTGTGCGCATTAATCAAAGCTTTTATGGAGATGGCTCTATACACCAAGTTTCGCCTTTATCTTCCCCTATCCATTTAGGAGCAGATAAATTATTGATCATTAATTTGGGATTTTCCTCAGAAGAAAAAGCCAATTCTTTGACGACACATCCCAGCATATCTTCTATTGCAGGTCATCTGCTAGATACCATCTTTTCTGACACTCTCAACAGTGATCTTGAGCGTATTGAACACATTAATGAGACAATAAGGCTGATGGCTGAAGATAAAAAAAATCAATACTCATTAAAACCAATAGAAACCTTAGTCATCAAGCCAAGCCAAGATTTATCGGACATCGCAGTTAAATACTACCAACGTATGCCTTTAGCTATCAGGCTTATGCTGAGGTTTTTTGGTATTAATCGATATTCTCAATCCAGCATCATTTCGTATTTGTTGTTTGAAAGCGAATACACCAAAGAGCTCATGGAACTAGGATATCAAGATGGCAAAGCACAAATTAATCAAATCAGAAAGTTTCTAAACAAGTCACAGTAACTTCCCATCGCTTGAGATATGGCATAAATACTGCTTTCCAAACAGTATCGTCAAAAAATATTCGCGTTGCCGGAGTAACTATGGATTTTGGGTTAGCAGCAGACTATCAATCTCAGCAAATGATTTTTTCTCCACAAGTTCGTTTGGAGAAAGATAATACGCCTGATTTGATTGAGATTTTGCAATCACTTCATGCCAGCTTAGAACCACGGCAAGTTTTTGCCAACTATGGCAAAGCCGTTGAACAATTCTTACCTATTGTAGGGATGAACCTGCAATTGCCTGAACACCACTTTCATTATGGTGTGAATCAGGGGCAAATATTTAAAAGACATTTTCAGTTCCAGCAACAAGCTGCTGAAGTTAATTACCGACTGACTTCAACATTAACTCCAAAACAATTATCGCTGTTACTTCAATTTGAAGAATTGCTTAAGCAACCTCTAGAAAACGCGTTAAAACACCACGACATTTCGAATCAAGCATTGCTTGATTCACTAACCAACCTTGGTAACCGTCGCTACTATGAGAAAGTACTTGCAACAAGGATTGCTTGCTTTAACCGTACCGGTGATCCATTAAGTTTGGTTATTTTGGATTTAGACAAGCTAAAATATATCAATGACACTTTTGGCCACCAGTTTGGTGACGTTGTATTGGCAGAATTTGCAAAACTCTTAAAAAATACTGTGCGTGATACCGACCACACATTCAGAGTTGGTGGGGACGAGTTTATTATTTTGGTGCACGGTAACGAAAAAGCCGCACAAATACTGTTGCATCGTTTAGAACAAAACCTAGAACAACAGCCATTACTTAAACAGTTCGAATTAGGCTTTAGTGCTGGCTCGAGTGAGTTAACTCACAGTCTTTCTGCGAGTGATTTATACGCTAAGGCTGACAAATCAATGTACGACGTAAAAATGAAAAAAAGGAAGCAAAGCAATTAATTGCAATATCTTCAAATTATTTGGCTCGAGTCTCTATGCGCTTCGAGCCAGTTCTATCTCTGAATCATTGCCTTACCAAATCTTGTCTTTCTTTTATCAGATATAAAATATCTACTTCCAGCATTTATTTAGTAGGGGCTAGTGTTAGAAAAAATATCCCTTATAATTATCATTTAGTTCAAATAGGGGAAGATATGAATCCAGAAGATATGCAAGCTAATGCTGAACAAGCCGCAGCCCTTCTCAAGACAATGAGCCATCCAGCTCGATTACAAGTATTATGTCTTCTTACCGAAAAAGAAGTGAATGCCGGTGAGCTTTTAAGTCATACGACCTTAAGTCAGTCTGCATTTTCTCAGCATTTATCTGTACTCAAACAACACAATTTAGTAAAAGCGCGCAAATCAGCGCAACAAGTGTTTTATTCAATTGCAGATGATCGTGTTCATGCGATAGTCAAAACTTTGCATGAAATATTCTGCGAAAAAGAGTAGTTGCTTAAATCCTCCTCTGTGATTACAAATTTAAATATCAGATAAATTTCAATTTTGTTGGCGTACTCGCACTAGAACAACTTATGAGTAATATTACCGTCAGCATTGAGATGAATGAAAAACAAAACAGCAAATAGAACAAGCTTGTAAAGTGATCATTAGGATTAAAGCTTGTCGCCAATAACCAATAGGCTACAGGTGAACTTCCCAGTGAAAGAGTGTACTTCACACCATAAAACAATGCTCGCCATCGCTTTTGTGCGTATTTACCAATAATAAAATCATTAATGGGTAACTGCGCCATATTGAAAAACAGACAAACACCAAGGGTATAAAGCGAAAAGCCAAAAACAGAGATCAAGCCTAGTGTAAGAACCTGAAAAATTACGACGATAAACAGCAATTTTTCTGCTGCTATACGATGTAATAACTCTCCAATAAGTAACTGTGCTATCGAAGCGACAACTAAAATCAACGTTGCCATTCCCCCAACCGCAACTAAAGAAGCTGTACTAAAACTACTCTCTACCCTGAGTATTTTAGGAAGTCCAGTTGTTAAGCTATTAAATACTAAGCCACCGCAGCTTGCCGTGATCAATATACAGGTAAATATCCATCGCATTTTCGTTAAAGGTAAATCCAATTGCGAAGCATGGGATTGTTTCTGATACTCGACATTGCACCGCGTATGTGAAATATAAAATAAGCCTGCTAATAAGCACAAAGTCCCCGGCAAATATAAAGCCCAGCGCCAATCTAAATTACTTGCTATCAAGCTAGTCGCAAATGCCGCAACCGCCATCCCTAAATTTCCGAATACGCCATTGATAGCCAGTACACGCCCAGCTTTATTTGATGCGCCATAAATTATAGATAAACCCACAGGGTGATAAATAGCTGAAAATAAACCGATAAAACCAATACTTATTGTAAGCTGAAAAGAATTTTGGCTCAGACCCGCAGCAAAACAAGCAAGTGCAGATCCGAAGAAAAACACCAACATCATTTTCCCACGTCCAAATTTGTCTGATAACCAGCCTGACGGCAGGACACCAACACCGTACATCAGCGCACTTAAAGAACCGAGTTTGAGTAATTCTGAATAACTCATATGCCACGGTTTAATGAGAAATAAAGCTAATGTAGGATAAATCAGTACTAAATAATGCGTTAAAAAATGCCCTACATTTAACAATGAAATTAATCTGATCTGTTTTGAGTTTGTGTTCATTCAACCACCTCAAAAAGCTAATGGATTTGAAATAAGCTTAGTAAGGAAAAATTCTTGACTATAGTTACTATTAAGACAAAAAACAGTTATAAACGGACAAATTAATGATAAAAAATAACGATGACTATTCGTTTTCTTTAATGTCCTTACCTGAAACTCTGGAAATCAAGGGCGTAACTTACAGCCCAAGCCAGAAAGTCAGTTGGCATCAACACCCAGAAGCTCAACTCTTATATGCATCTTCTGGTGTAATAAGGCTATTAACTGAAAACTGCTGCTGGATCGCCCCGCCACTACGAGCGGTTTGGATACCAGCAAACGCACGGCATCAACTAGAAATTGTAAAAACGGCAAAAGTGAAAAGCTTTAAAATTACCGCCCCAGATTTCTTAGAACAATTACCTAGACAAAGCCAAGTCATTGCCATTTCACCTTTAGTACGCGAAATTATTCTGTATCTTCATTCGAGTCATTGGCCAGAAAATCACCCTCATAGTTTAAAGTTGATATCTGTCCTTGTGGAGCAACTGCAAGTCATGGTTACAGAACCGCTTCAATACCCTCGTTCTGATGACCCTAAAATTCAAACTATTTTGAATAAAATAGAACAAACACCAGAAGATACAACAAGCCTAGAACAGTGGGCTGCTCAATTGCATACCACAGAGAAAACACTATCAAGGCGATTTAATAAAGAAATGAAAATGGGATTTCGACAATGTCGAATTCAAATAAGATTGCTCAAAGCCGTAGAATTATTGGCTCAAAACAAATCCGTGATAGAGGTAAGTTACTCTCTAGGCTTTAGCAATGAGAGTAACTTTATTAAATCATTTAAAGCGGCGTTTGGAGTAACCCCTAAACAATATTTTAAGTGATTACAATCAGGGCCAACTGAATATTAGTTATTCAGAAATGCAAGCAACCCTTCTTCATCAAGTACTTTAATTCCAAGTTCTTGAGCTTTAGCCAGTTTGGAACCTGCCGCATCACCAGCCACAACACAATCAGTTTTTTTAGAAACGCTGCCTGCTACTTTAGCACCTAGTAACTGCAATTTTGCTTTCGCTTCACTACGCCCCATTTGTGTCAAGGTACCGGTAAGTACCCATGTTTGACCTTTAAGCGGTTGCTCATCTTCAGCAACCTCTTCAACCTCAGACCAATGAATTCCCGCGGCTAAAAGCGCTTCGACGACTTCAAGATTATGGGGTTGTGCGAAAAAGTGTTCAATGTGCTTAGCCACAATCACACCTACATCTTCAACCTCAATCAAAGTATCAGCACTGGCTGCTTTTATTGCATCTAGGGTTTTAAAGTGAGCGGCTAAATTTGCTGCTGTGGCTTCACCTACTTCACGAATGCCAAGCGAATATAAGAACTTAGCTAAGGTTGTTTTCTTAGCGGCTTCAAGTGCATTGACCAAATTGGTGGCTGACTTCATACCCATGCGATCCAACATAGTAATAGCAGAGGCAGATAAACCGAATAAATCGGCTGGTGTTTGAACTAACTCTTTATCGATCAACTGTTCGACGACCTTATCGCCCATGCCGTCGATATCTATCGCTTTGCGGGAGGCAAAGTGTTTGATGGCTTCTTTACGTTGAGCGCCACAGAACAAACCGCCAGTACAACGAGCGACGGCTTCACCTTCCACTCGTTCTACATCAGACTCACAAATGGGACATTGTGGTGGAAACACTATCTCTTGAGCTGATTCAGGACGTTTCTCAGCAACAACTGCTACCACTTGAGGAATAACATCACCGGCACGACGAATAATCACTGTGTCGCCAACCTTCACACCAAGGCGGTCAATTTCGTCTGCATTATGCAATGTCGCATTAGAAACAGTCACACCACCAACAAACACTGGCTTAAGTCGCGCAACAGGCGTTAATGCGCCTGTTCTGCCAACTTGAAAGTCCACACCTTCAAGCAAAGTCATTTCTTCTTGTGCAGGGAATTTATAAGCAATCGCCCAACGCGGTGCTTTAGCCACAAATCCCAGTTGTTTTTGTTGCTCGATGCTATTGGTTTTGATCACCACGCCATCGATTTCATAATCCAATGCATCTCGACGATTCAAAATATCAGCGTAGTAAGCATCAACGTCAGATAATGTCGGGCATACCTTAACTTCGCTTGAAACAGGAAGCCCCCAAGATTTAAGTTGTTGTAATTGAGCATAGTGATCTTTAGCCAATGCCCAAGACTCAGGCTCCACCACTCCCAAAGCATAAGCATAAAAATCCAGTTTACGACTGGCGGTAATACGGCTGTCTAGCTGACGTAGACTCCCAGCTGCTGCATTTCGAGGGTTAACGAAGACTTTGTCACCTTTTGCTTTTGCAGCTTCATTCACAGAATCAAAAGCGGCTTTAGGCATAAAGGCTTCACCACGGATCTCAACCAGCTCAGGAAATTCACCGCGCAGCCTTAATGGAATAGAACGAATGGTTTTTACATTCTCGGTTATGTCTTCGCCTACATTACCGTCACCGCGAGTAGCCGCTCGCTCTAAAATACCGTTGCGATACAAAATGCTTACGGCTAAACCATCGAGTTTAGGCTCGCAGCAATATTCGATTTGACCAACCTTATCAGAATTACGCTTATCAAAACTCTGCATGTCTTCGCCATTAAACGCATTATCAAGGCTCAACATAGGCTTAAGGTGAGTCACTTGCTCGAATTTATCCAATGGCCTGCCACCCACTCGTTGAGTAGGAGAATCAGGCAAAATAAACTCTGGATGTTGCTGCTCTAACGCTTTAAGTTCATGCAATAAACGATCGTATTCAGCATCAGGGATCGTTGGGGCGTCATCAACGTAATAGTTGATGTTATGTTGATGCAAACTTGCAGAAAGTGCTTCGATTTGTTGTTTAATATCAGTCATGATTTGTCTCAGTTTTAGAGCAATAAGGCCGCAAATGCGGCCCTATTTCATAATTTGCTTGCTGGTATTCAGGCTTTAATACGACGGATATAATCTTGTTTTTTGTCATCGTTCCAAGGTAGGCGTTCTCCATCTCGTAACTCTGCGCCGAGATCGTCAGCCAACTGTTCGGCAGAATTAAGCATGGTTGAGAAGTTGCGTAAAGCATCACCATGACAAGGCAAACGCATGAACAGCACTATACCTGGTGTAGAAAATTGCTCCATATT
Source organism: Parashewanella tropica (assembly GCF_004358445.1). NCBI lineage: Bacteria > Pseudomonadati > Pseudomonadota > Gammaproteobacteria > Alteromonadales > Shewanellaceae > Parashewanella > Parashewanella tropica. The sequence continues at coordinate 1,530,724 of NZ_CP037951.1, read as the reverse complement.
ATCTGGATCAAATGTACCTGGATTAACCATATTGGCAATCGAAAATAATACGTTTCCTGTACCTGCTGGATTTTCATGGCGATGGAAAATGTTCATGTCACCATATTTAAAGTTAACAGTAAGCATGCTAGGTAATAACTCTGCCCCTCTTAACTCTTCGCCTTCTTTTGCGACTACATGTAAAACAAGCACATCATAAGGATCAGGAAGTTCTTGAGGCTCTTCTTCCACTTGCTTAGCTTCGGAAACATTTTCGACAGTAGGAATGGCTTCCTCTTCATCAAATAAACCAGCTTGTTTGGGTTCAAGCCCTAAATCTAGTTGCTCTTCTGATGCGGTTTCTAGTTGAGGTTCAATAACAGGTTCAACACGTTTGTTTTCAGGTTCAGGAGACAATATTGGTTCTTGCTTAGCTTCTTGTTCGATAGCCTGAGAACTCGTTTTAGGCTCAGAGGTTTTGACCACCCGAACCTCACTGATACCATGTTCATCAAAACCTTCTGAATCAACTTTTGGTGAATGCTTCTTCTGCGCTCTAGGCATTCTTTTGTCTTTGATATTGTTTCCTTGTTGACGGCGAATGGACCAAATTCCATGTACCAAAACGGCCAAGATCGCAACTCCACCCAATATTGCAAAAACTAATTGCAGGTCTTCCATCCGTTACCCTACCGTAAACTAAAAATGAATCAAAAAGCAGTTATGTAACTTTAATATAACTGCAAAACTAACTGGCATCTGCCATTGCAACAGCTTCATCAATATCAACCGCTACGATTCGAGATACCCCGGCTTCGTGCATTGTGACACCAATAAGCTGCTCAGCCATTTCCATGGTTATTTTGTTATGACTGATAAATATAAATTGTACTGTTTGCGCCATTTCTTGTAGCAAGCGACAGAATCGCTCAACGTTTGCATCATCCAGTGGCGCATCCACTTCATCCAACATACAAAACGGTGCTGGGTTTAATCTGAAGATCGCAAACACTAATGATAAAGCGGTTAAGGCTTTTTCTCCACCTGAAAGTAAATGAATACTGCTATTCTTTTTACCCGGCGGTCTTGCCATGATGGTGACACCTGTTTCTAGCAGATCATCATCCGTCAATGCCAAGTATGCACTTCCCCCACCGAAGACTTTAGGGAAAAGCATTTGCAAATCATCATTTACTTTTTCAAACGTCGTTTTAAAACGAGTACGGGTTTCGCGATCAATCTTACGAATCGCCGACTCTAAACTTTCCAGCGCTTGGGTTAAATCTTCGTTTTGAGCATCAAGATACACTTTTCGCTCTTTTTGTTGTTCGTACTCTTCAATGGCCGCTAAGTTAATAGCGCCTAAGCGTCGAATTTGATTACGAACTTTGTCCAGTTTTTGCTGCCATTCATCCACATTAGCTTCTGCACTAATAGATTGAATCACGCTTTCTAACTGAATTTGCTCTTCATTAAGCTGTTGCTGCAAGCTATTGGCTTGCCCCTTTAACCCTTCGCGGTGTAACTTTAACTCGCTGATCTTCTGAGTCAAGACCTCACATTGTACAACCGCTTGTTTTTGACTACTTATTAGCCCATCAAGCTTAGCCTGTATTTCAGCTTGATAATTTCGGCATTTATCCAGCTCTTTTTGTTGTTGCTGCTGAACTTGTAGCTTTTGTTGTAATTGATCTTGCAGTGACTGAATATCAAAATCTGACTGTGTTGGTGTCTCACCACCAGTAAGCTCAATAATTTGTTTGTCTAAGTTTTGTTTACTGCTTGCTAATTGAACTTGTTGTTGCTCAACCAAAGCGAGTTTCATCGTATTTTTCTGAGATTGAAGTGCTAGCTGCTCTTTTTGTTGCTGATATTGAGAGAGCTGGGCTTGTAAATCAGCTAATTGAGTATCGAGTTTTTGCTGCTTGTCTTCTACTACTTGAATATTAGATTGCGCTTTTTCGACCAAATCATTTTGCTGATCATGCTTTTCATCTAAAGCTTCGATAGATGATTGTAATTGGCTTTGCTGAACTTTCAGCTCATTAAGCTGAGACTCAAGCAGCTGCCGTTGAGCTTTATTCTGTTCAAGACGCTGTTGCTCAGCACTGTATTGTGATTGCTGACGAGTTAACTCTAATTGTGCTTGTTGTAATTGTTGCTGAAGTTTCTCAATTTCAGCTTGAAACTGTTGATTTTGCGACTGATGCTGCTGACATTCACTTTGTAACTGCTCTAGTGATGTTGTCTGCTGTTGCACCTCAACTTCCACCGCTTCTTTTTCAGCCTTAAAGGATAATTGCGAGTTCGGCTGCTGAGCTTGGCTCAATATAAATCCACGCCCAATCAAATATCCATCTTTGGTGAGGACACACTGCTCATCCATTAAATCTTCAAGGTAAGTGCTTGCTTGCTCTTTGTCGTCAGCAAGCAATAAGCTATCGAGCCACGGTGCAAGGTTCAAAGGGCTTTTCGCTAACATTTCATGTTGAAAGCCGCCTTGTATTGCCACAAATCCCGTTTCATCAGAAAACTCTGGAACTACTTTTGCCGTCAGCAAATCACCTAATACCAACTCCAACGCTTTTTCCCATCCTGAAGCCGCTTCAATCACTTGCCAAACTTGCTGATGTTCTTGTTGTTGCTCCACCAGCCAAGAATCAATAAACGACAAGCGTGATTGACTTGCTGCTTGTTGCTGCTTCAACTCCTGTCGCTGTCCATCCGCCTGTGTATAGGCTTGTTGACTGTCTTTATAACCTTGTTTTGATGCCTGAAGCTTATCTTCAAGTAGCTTAATATGCTTTTCAGATTCCTTCAGCTTGTCAGCATCTAACTCATTTTGTTGGGTTTCATTTAATGAACTCAGTTGAGCGTTGATTTGCTCTTGATTTTGCTCAGATTGAGACAACTGTTGCTTAGCATGAGCTAATTGGCTGCTGGCAAGTTGCAATTCCATTTTTGCATTGTGCAATTCTTGCTTTAACGCTTGATGCTGATATTGGTCCTCTTGCTGGTTTTCTTTTTGCAGTTCTAGTTGCTCAGACAAGGCTTCAACTCGCTCGTCTAATTCCTCTAACTGAGGTTGCTCGGCAGCCTGTTGCTGTTTTAAGGTTTTATGCTCAACTGCCAGTTGGTCGAATTGTTCAGTAAGCTCTTTTAGCTGTTGCGATAGCCCCGTTAAACGTTGCTGTTGATGCTGCTCTAATTGCTGCTGATGGCTGATTTGCTGCTCAAGTTTCGCACGCTCAGTATTATTATGATAAAACTCGGCAACCGTTTTTTGCTCGGCATCGACGGCATCATTCAACTGAACCGTTAACTGAGTTTGCTTAGATTCAAAACTTTTGAGTTCAGATTGATGTTTAACAAGCTCTAAATCCAACTCTGACAATTGCTTGGTAATATCATCAATTTGCTGATGAAATTCACTGTAACGCATCACCAGCAATTCAGCGTGGGTTTGACGCTCAGTTTGTTTTAACTCTCTATACTTTATTGCCGCTTGAGACTGGGAAGCGAGTTTATCCAGTTGGGTTGATAGCTCAATGCGAATATCTTCTAGACGTTCTAGGTTTTCACGAGTGTGTCGAATGCGGTTTTCGGTATCACGGCGACGCTCTTTATAACGAGAAATGCCCGCCGCTTCTTCAATAAAGACTCGTAAATCTTGTGGTTTAGACTCAATCAAACGGGAAATCATGCCTTGTTCAATAATGGCATAACTTCTCGGGCCTAATCCGGTACCCATGAACAAATCGGTAATGTCTTTGCGGCGACACTTTTGCCCGTTGAGATAATAGAAAGAATCGCCATCACGGGTGACTTGACGCTTAACAGAAATTTCTTGATAACTGGCATACTGTCCTGCAAGGCGTCCATCTTGGTTATCAAAGGTCAACTCAACACTGGCTACGGATACAGGATTGCGCGCATTAGAGCCACTAAATATAACGTCTGTCATCGCACCACCACGCAAATGCTTAGCGCTACTTTCACCCAACACCCATCGAACCGCATCAATCACGTTAGACTTACCACAACCATTCGGTCCGATAATGCCTGTTAATGCTTTTTCAAAGGGGATTTTTGTTGGATCAACAAACGACTTAAATCCAGCCAATTTTATTTGTTTAAGTTTCATTTAGGCTGTGTGGGGTTCCGTATTCAATCTTATCCGCAGGTCAATTGATTACTTTAGCAAAGCAAGACGCATTTTGTAACGTTTTTTACATACTCAATTACCTTTGAAGCTTGTCATTCATCCAAGACTTATTCAAAATTATTTTATTCGTATTCTAAAGGGCTTAACTTATGAGTTCTCAGCATTCTCCACGTAAAAGTGGTGTGAATTATTTTATTGATGGTTTATCACTTATCCGCCAACCGGGGTTAAGAAGTTTTGTATTTATTCCTCTCACCATCAATATCCTACTTTTTTCCACGGCGTTTTATTTTGCTTTTGGTCAACTGCAAGTGCTCTTTGATTGGCTCGATAGCCAACTACCTGAAATCCTCAGCTGGTTACACTTCTTATTGTGGCCTTTAGCCATCGTTACTATGTTGATCAGCATGTCGTTTATATTCAGCTCCGTTATGAATTGGATAGCGGCTCCATTTAATGGATTATTAGCGGAAAAGGTTGAGCAAAAGTTAACAGGAAAACCACTCTATACAGGTGGAACTAAAGATCTCATCAAAGATTTGCCCCGCATTCTCGGTCGAGAATGGAAAAAGCTTAAATACTATTTACCGAGGGCGATTTTGGTCTTATTACTGTTTTTTGTCCCTGTGCTTGGACAAACCGTTTTCCCAATCGTTTGGTTTCTTTTCAGCGCTTGGATGATGGCCATTCAGTATTGCGACTACCCGTTCGATAATCACAAAGTGAAGTTTGATGATATGAAGTTTGCGTTAAAGAACACTAAAGGCACCAGTTTCAGTTTCGGTGCAACAGTGGCATTAGTGTCGATGATACCAATCGTAAACTTTATTGTTATGCCAGTAGCGATTTGCGGTGCAACCGCCATGTGGGTAGATAAATATCGCGAGGCATATCGTAATTCAGCCATTGCACCTGATTAAAGCGCTCATTTAATCTCTGTGTATTTGCTACCATCTTTACTGTAGAAGCCTTGAAGAGTCATCCATACTACGGCAACGCCATCGTCGATAATAGTCTGTGGCGTGCTGTTTGGACGGCTCACAGTGTAACGAGCAATCAAAGTCCTTTGTAATGAGTCAGCATCGTTTATACATTCGATGCATTGCTCTGGCACTAACTGCCTACTCTCAAAATAATGAGTTATTGTTTGATAATCTAATTCGCATTCAACTCTTTCAGCTCTGTAAACCAAAGCTCCATTCAAGCAAAGTAGTGGCGGTATATAGTCTTGCCCTTGACCATCACGTCCTCCTCTAATAATGGGTAAAGCCAAATATAATTGCCCAACTTTGGTGTTATTCTGCTTTAAGTTAAAACGAGAAAAACCTCTATCATCAGCCGATAAAAACTGTGACATCCCCGCTCGAAGTTTTTGGCATTGTGGAATAGTTTCAAAATCAGCTTGGGGGATTCGGTGAATTCCAGCAACGTTATAAGAATCTAAAAATTTAGATTCTTCCATTCTGTAATGAGTTTCACCAATCACCACATCCACTTTTTTATTACTTGGTAATTGCCCACCTCTAGACTGTTTTATGTAAGCCTCATAGCTCTCTTGGCCTAAACTGCTGATGTCTTGAATACTGATAATCAATCACCTTTAAAAAATGAAACTGTTAGACTAGAAAAAATCTTTAGATACAGCCAACTACATAATCAAAATTTAATATTCGGTATAACTTTAGCTTATTCCTAAAATACCTCCTAACTGCTTGAATAACTCCATGTATTTAAATTAAAAATAATAAAAAGCAACTGCTGGTTGACAAAACTCCAACATCACTTGATAGTTTGCAACCAGATGATTTTCTATGCTTTCCACTCATCTATGGACGAAAGGACAAATAAAATGATTTTGGCGGAAAAAATAATTCAATTAAGAAAACGTCTTGGTTGGTCGCAGGAAGAGTTAGCAGACAAAATGAATGTTTCTAGACAATCTGTTTCTAAGTGGGAAAGTACTCAGAGCATTCCTGATTTAAACAAGATTTTAATGCTGGCTGAGATCTTTGGTGTTACCACAGATTATTTATTAAAAGATGAGCATGAAACGATTGATAAGGATACTCTCTCCGACCAAGAACATAGTAATCAAATTGGATTAGAGCAGGCTAACAATTATGTCGAGAGCAAAGTAGCCATATCCGAATTAAACGCCAAAGGGGCGATTTTGTGTATCTGCTCCCCCATTCCGTTATTTTTCTTATTAGCACTTGAAAATACAGGAATATTCGGGGTATCAGATAAACTCGCGCCTGCGATTGGTATCGTTAGCGTACTACTTATTGTCGCTTTAAGCGTCAACTTTTTCGTTAAAACCAATCAATACGATGAGAATATTGAAATCATTGATAAGGAGCCATTTGAATTAGCCTATGGGGTACATAGCGCTATTAATCAGCAATTGAAGCAATATCGCCCCACTTACAATTCAAAAACTGCGTTAGGTTCATTCTTTTTTATTGCCTGTTCAGTGCCTTTACTGTTAACCAGCATCCTAATTGACAGTGACATTTTGCCTTTATTGATGCTAATCGTTTTACTATTGATGATTTCCAGTGGCGTTTATATTGTTAGCCCTTCTTCAGCAAAATTTGACGCTTACAACCGTATTTTGCAAGAAGGTTGCGGAAAGTCTCAAAAAAGTAAAAGAACAAAACGTGCTGAAAAAATTGCCGCATTTTATTGGCCATTATTAACCGCCATTTTTCTTGGTTGGAGCTTTTGGTCGCAGAATTGGAAGATAACTTGGATAGTTTGGCCTGTAGGTGCCGTTTTATTTATCGCCTTGGTTGGTTTAGTTGAGTTATTTGAGAAAGACGAAGATTAACCTCTAGCACACCGGAAAAAGGGAGCAATGGCTCCCTGCTTCATTCCCTCAATTTGATAACTAACCTCTAAAAGAAGTTAGCGACATCGTCCTTAACGTACCACAGTGTTTTATTAGAATACGACTGACCAGCTACCCCACAAGCTTGACCATTACATCCATTCCAATATGGATCTGAGAAGTAATCTAAACGAACGGCTGAACCAAAGGCCTGAGGATAAGCCATAATGGTTGAGAAATTATTCTGAACACCATGACCCACACCGTCAGCATAAACGCCACCTCTACTGCCTTGACGTACAGAGTGGCCTAAGCCCATGTTGTGACCTAATTCATGGATAAAGGTTGCGGCACCACAATCAACCGCTGTCACACTAAACATGCGATCTTTCATCTGTGGATACAAGTTCCCATTTTGGCCTTGACCAACCCATCCAATACCACAAACATAACCACCTTGAACATTTTGTCTCTTACCTAACAACACAACCATATCTGCACGCACATTGGCACGAGCATCTTTCACGCCTTGGTTATTGGTTACTAGATTAAGGTGTTCTTCTGATGGCACTAAATTCGAGGTTGAAGATGCTTGAGATTGACGACCCACTAATCTCAACTCAATATCTAACCCGTTATTACGATAAATACGATTTGAATTCGAAATATATTGATTGATCTTAGTATCAATATTCGTAACCGCATCTGCCGCAGGCTGTGTATATAAAATCATTACATCGATTGTTTCTGCATTAACTGCTGTTGAAGCAAGCAGCACTGAGACCCCTAATGCAGATTTTTTTATAGATTTGTGCATTGTTTTCTCCATTTTATTTTTGGTATTGACGAGGGAATTCTTTTACTGGTCAAGGCTAAATGTGGTGTCTTTTTTATGCTCGACCTTGCCTTTTGGGATTAATGCATCGCTATGTGCCTTAGAGTGTTGGGATTCAAGATCAGTCCGAGAAGCTATCCAAGCGTACTTTCCTGAACCTTCCAAAATGTAAGTATCATTTTGGGTTGCCAAGTTTCCATATACAGCTTCCTCTCCCATAGTAATAACCGCACTATATAAACGTCCGGCACCGGGAATGTTGGCTTCGATAGTTTTATCACCATTTGAGTGAGACTGAATAAAATCGACTTCACCTGTATAGCTTCCGCCCATTTGAGGAATGTAAAGATCAATATAATCCCCTACTTCTAATGCTTTGAGCTCCTCTATATCTAGCTCGATATAGTGCTCTTTGGTGAGGTCGGCAGGTAATTTTCCTTGCGCCTTTAGAACCTGTTCAGCTTCTGCAGAATCAACCCAAACAACGGTATCTTTTTCATTTGCGTTTACCGTTTTTTCTTTTGAAGGAGAGCCCTGCTTAAACATATCAACACCAGTCGATAAGCCATTTTCAATCTTAGGGATCTGTCTGCGTTCGATTTGAACCAAAGGAGAAGGAGTTTCAAAGCTATCTGAAGGTTTCTTAATTTCTTGTTGTAAGAATTGAGTTATTCCCATTCCAATGAGAATCAAAACCGCGATAGTAATCCCCAGAACTTTCTTGTTCATATAACACCCTAGTTGTGGCTGAAATGATTAAAAAACAGATGTTACAAGAATGTTAATTCAGGGTAAAAATACCAATTTAGAATATGCTTATATCATATTGAATTATAAGACTTTTATTACATATCGGACTAGTCAAACCATTGGCAAAGGTCAAAAAAACAACACAACTTTAAATGATAAATAATTGATATTGAAGAGAAAGTAAATTGAGTGAAAGATCAATAAATTAAGCAGCAGATGAGAAGATATGCCCGACTAGCTCTATCGGTTATATTTAACTTCAACTCTGTGGCTATCTAGATCCACGTACCATTAAAAATCAAATCAACCAACACAAAATGTTCAGAATGAGACACCGCTCATAATTCAATTAATCAATAGCTAAATCTGGTAATAAAGTTATCACTTTTAGAAATGATTAATTTATTATTCGCGATCTGGATGATCTATTTTAATAAGGAAATACAAGATTGTTGATAATCAACGAATCTCTTTATATCGCCAAAGGGACTCATAGATGCTGCTATATTCACCCTCACGATGATAATTTATGCATTAAAATCCCTCTGAATAAGCAAGGCAAGCAAAGTAAGAATATTCAGAAGGCACTGAATAGAGAGCATAAATATTACAAAAGGTTAAGCAGTAGAAATATTTCTTGGAAACACCTTAGTGAGTATAAAGGTGATATTGATACTAACTTGGGGAAAGGCAGTATTTATCAACTTATAAAAGATGATAATGGTCTAGTTTCAAAAAGCTTAGAATACTATTTACAAAATCCAAGTTTAATTAAAGATTACGAAGAAAATTTCGTAAAGCAGCTGGACTGTTTATATGAGTACATGTCTTCAAATAAAATTTTAACGACATCATTACTTCCGAGAAACATTGCAGTTCAAAAAACCGACTGCCACCTGAAATTGTGGATTATTGATGACATCGGAAACTCAGAGTTTATTCCGATTTCAGAAGTTACATCAAGGTTGATAAGAAAGAAAATTAAGCGTAAATGGAATGAAATGGTTGAGCTAATAAATACACATTATCCGAATACCCTTAAGGTAGAAGTAAAACCTTAGGGATTTATTATTCAACTGCTATATGCTATATGCTAAATCTAAGCCCAAGGTAGGCATCGCCTTTAGAGTAAAAGCCACCACTAAATGCATTCAAACTATTTCATAAAATTACGACATACTGAGTGCAATTATTTAAACTTAGCTTTACCGGATGATTAGTCATTCCAGTAAAGCTTGTTTTTAGCTCGCCAAAAATCAAATCAACCAAGCTCTGAAATTACGCCCTTTCATTTTTCCGTTGGTAATTTTACGCAAAGCTTTTTTGGCAATTTTGTTTTCGACAGCAACAAATGCACGAATATCAGTAATATGAATCTTACCGATTTGATCACCTGTCAATTCTTGATTAGCAGTCAATGCGCCTAAAATATCTCCCGGCCTTAATTTTTGTTTTTTACCACCATCAATTTGAATAGTTTTCATAGCAGGCTGAGGTGGCTGTGCATGCAGTAAGCTCATTGGTGGCAGTGGTTCACTGACAATTTCACGCCCTAAATCGTCTTCAATCAATGAAATGATGTAACCATGCTCGGTATAAAAAGTGTAAGCGCTCCCTTTGCTACCAGCACGACCTGTACGACCAATGCGGTGGGTATGTACTTCGTGATCAAAGGCAAGATGATAGTTAAAAACGGCATCCAAAGCATCAATATCTAACCCACGAGCCGCGACATCAGTAGCCACTAAAATGTTGATGCTTTTATTGGCAAAACGTAGCAAAACACGATCACGATCTCTTTGCTCTAAATCACCGTGTAAAGCAGCGGCACTAAAGCCCAAACTTTCTAGCTCGTCGGCAACTTGTTGAGTTTCACGCTTGGTATTACAAAAAACTACCGCACTTTCTGGTTGTTGCTGCAATATGAGTAGACGCAATGCTTCCATACGTTGCTGATTATCTTTTAACTGATAGAAATGCTGTTCAATGCTTGAATTATCATGAACCTCTTTAACCGTAACACGATGCGGTGAGTGCATAATGCTCTCAGTCATCGCCTTTATCTGTTTCGGAAACGTAGCACTGAATAATAGTGTCTGCTTAGTAAACGGTAATTCAGCCAGAATATCTTCTACTGCATCTTGAAAACCCATTTCCAACATTCGGTCAGCTTCATCAAGGATCAGCATTTCAACGTTGCTCAAATCTAATCGATTTCGGCTTAAGTGATCCGTAATTCGCCCCGGAGTACCAACAATGATGTGAGCGCCATGCTCTAACGAACCAATTTGTGGCCCCATTGGTACGCCACCACACAAAGTAAGTACTTTGATATTATGGATCCCACGGGCTAAAGTTCTGATCTCTTTCGCAACTTGATCTGCCAGCTCACGGGTTGGGCACAACACCAATGACTGAATACGAAAACGCTTTACATCCAATTTGTTAAGCAAACCCAAACCGAACGCTGCTGTTTTACCTGACCCCGTTTTTGCCTGACCAATCACATCTTCTCCTGCAAGGATCAAAGGTAAACTTTGCTCTTGAATAGAGGTCATGCTTTGGTAATTCATGGTATGAAGATTATCTAAGAGCCCTTTTTTTAAAGGTAATGATGAAAAAGCAGCGTTAGATGGTTTGGTTTTGGCAGACTGACTCAAGGTGATGTCCTACTGTGGAGATAAAGATAAAAACCTAGGCTGAAATTCTATCATTTGTTTCTGATGAACTTCAGCCAAAGTTAAAAATAAAAGTATTATTGCGGCTTAGCGTTTCTGACTCGACGGCGTGGTGTATTCTTTTTAGCCGCAGGCTTATCCGTTCTTTTTGATGAGGGCTTACGAGTTTGTTTTTTTATTGACGGCTTTTGAGTAGACGACTTATCGCTCGAACCGTCTTTTGCTGTATTCACTTGCTTTGGCTTTTTCGGTTTTTTTATTTTCTTCTTTTTACCATCTAATACCGTTACCGGTAGTTCATTTACGGGTTCATATCCTTCTTGAACTCTTCGTTCTATTAATTGGTTGGTAAGACGTTCTACTGCTCTTAACTCTTTTAATTCATCAGCACAAACCAAAGACACTGCTTGACCCTTTGAGCCAGCACGCCCTGTTCGACCAATTCTATGTACATAATCTTCAGCAACATTAGGTAAGTCAAAGTTTACAACTTGCGGTAATTGGTCAATATCTAAACCTCGCGCGGCAATATCGGTCGCAACTAAAGCTCTCACCTTGCCAGATTTAAAATCAGCCAGTGCATTAATTCGTGCATTTTGACTTTTATTACCATGAATCGCACTGGCTAGAATGCCTTTACCTTCTAAATGACGTGTTAAGCGATTTGCCCCGTGCTTGGTCTTGGTAAAAATCAGTACTTGCTTCCAGTTATTGGCTTTAATGAGTTTGGTTACCAGTGCCGTTTTTTTACTTTTATCTACAGGGTATAACCATTGCTCAACGCTTTTGGCTGTCGCGTTTTTAGGCGTAACTGAAATTTCTACGGGATTATTTACAAGCCCTTTGGCTAATTTACGAATATCATCAGAAAAAGTAGCTGAAAATAATAAGTTCTGACGTTGCTTAGGCAGTATGGCAAGGATCTTTTTAATGTCGTGGATAAAGCCCATATCTAACATTCTATCGGCTTCATCTAACACTAAAATTTCAAGTTGCTTAAAATTAACCGCGTTTTGATTATAGAGATCCAACAATCGGCCTGGTGTTGCAACGAGAACATCAACACCTTTGCGCAGCTTTAGCATTTGCGGATTAATTTTAACGCCACCGAATACGACCGTTGAACGCAAAGGAAGATTACAGCTATAGGTTTGAACACTATTACCCACTTGAGCAGCCAGCTCTCTTGTCGGCGTCAAAATAAGCGCACGAACCTGGTTAGCCCGCACTCGTTGACCACCTGATAACCTTTCTAAAATAGGTAATGTGAAACCTGCCGTTTTGCCCGTTCCAGTTTGAGCTGCTGCCATTACATCTTTGCCATCCAAGACAGCAGGTATTGCATGGCTTTGAATAGGTGAAGGTGAATCGTATCCTTGTTTTTTTACAGCTTCGAGGATAGGGGCTGATAAACCTAGAGAGGCAAAACTCATGAAATAATCTCTTCTTTGTGGCAGCGTTCTGTCTACATCAACGGAACGAGGGGGCGGCAGCTTACAACAAATTACACAAAGGTGCTAATACCAAAGCCAAAGCAATTCCTGCATATTCGTTATGGTGTTAAAGTCACCTCATTAGTTTAGAAATATGCATAAAGACATCATCAACATAATATATAAATGAATAACTTTAATTTATAACAAAAAATTATTTTAAAAAAACACCTATCAGGAGTAGAAGAACTTATTAATTTTTTATCAACACTTATAAAATAAAGACTATAAATATCAAAGATTAAATGCTGTGCTGCGTAACTCTATGTAACTAAAGTATTGAAAGAAAAATCAGTGAGGAGCAAGTTCATATGCAAGCAGAAGTTACTAATACGAGAGCCAATGATTTTATAAGTTATCTACAGAGTACCTATAAAGCAACTTACTCTGAAGGCACAAATTATCACTACGTCAATGGCGAGCTTTGGGTAGTAAAAAACATAGATGGATATTTTCTAAGCTCAAACAAGTCTGCACGACAAGCTTTTAGAGACTTTGCAGCACATATGACCAATCGATAGCTATTCAAACGCACAGCCTTTAACCGCAAGAAAAACTTCTTAGTACATAAAAATACCTTGTGCGCTTATACCCTGCATTTATAAACCAAAAACTGACTTAAAATACTCGACAGAAGTTTCAATTTAATACTCTAAAAGCGTATTAAATATTGAAATATTTCTCCAATACAAACTTTGTAACAATTAACCTAATACATAATTCCCTTGCCAATAGATCCCCATCACAAACAGTGTAAAATTCACAATCAAATAAAATAACATTTACAAAGGCACAAAACTTTGAATAACCGTCTTCTTGCAGGGCTTACGGCATTATCTGCATGCATTTCAAATTTTGCGATTGCAGGTGATAAAAATAATGCTCATCTTGTTATCCCTACGTTATCATCACCAGCCAAAATTGATGGTGTATTAGATGAATCACAATGGCAACAAGCAGCCGTTACAACGCTTAATTATGAAGTTCGCCCTGCTGAAAACCAGCCTGCCCCTGTAGAGACTGAAGCCCGTATTTTTGCTACTGATACTTCAATTTTTGTTTCTTTTATTGCACGAGATCATAACCCTTCTGAAATTCGCGCTAACGTTCGTGCTCGTGACAAAATATTTGGTGACGATCTTGTTGGCTTAAAATTCGATACTTTCAACGACTCACGCCTTGCCTATAACTTTTTTGTGAACCCTTATGGCGCACAAAGTGACTCGATTGAAAATGAGTTAACGGGACAAGAAAGTGATGCTTGGGATGGCATTTGGTATAGCGCTGCAACGCAAGTTGAAGATGGTTATCGTGTAGAAATCGAATTGCCACTTTCTCTGTTTAACTTTGATGATAGTCTTGATAAACAACAATGGGGATTTGAGTTTGTTCGTTACTATCCAAGAGACAACAATCACCGTTTATCGTCTTTACCTCAAGACCGAAACAATAGCTGCCTTCTATGTCAATTAGGTGTAGCAGAAGGGCTAACCAATGCTAAACAAAGCAGTGGATTACAAATCACTCCATCGTTGGTTGGTGCCCGTTTTCAAGAGCGTAACGCACATCCCAAAACAGATTGGCAAAATAGTAACGATATAGAGATTGGAACGGATATTCGTTGGGCAATTACGCCATCCACACTGTTAAACGCCACGATTAATCCGGACTTTTCCCAAGTTGAAGCGGATGCTGGACAGCTAAACATAAACACCACTTTCACTTTATTCGTGAATGAAAAGCGCCCATTCTTTTTAGATAATAAAGACTATTTTGATACTCAAAAAAACTTCTTACATACTCGAAATATCGCTGCGCCAGATTATGGTGTGAAACTAACCAGTAAAGTAGACCAACACACAGCTGGACTTCTGGTTGCCCAAGACAGCGTTACTAATTTTATTGTCCCAGGAAACTTGGGAAGTAAAGTCGTTTCATTAAATGAAGACAGCATGAATATCGCGGGTCGTTATCGCTACGATGTATCTGAAAACCTATCGATCGGAACCTTGCTCACGATTAAAGATTCAGAGGAATATCATAACTATCTTTTAAGTGGTGACGTTAAGTACCAACCTACAGAAAAAGACACCTTTAAAATACAATTTGCTGGATCGCAGACTCAATACCCAACAAATTTAAGAGAACGTTTCAGATGTAACAAAAGCGAAGTGTTTAATGGCTTTGATAGCTGTGAAGCTCATCTTCGCTCTTCAATTGACGGAAACTTCACTGGTAACTTTTATCGATTCAGCTATAACCACAACCGACGAAATTGGTCTGCTTTCGCGATATACGAAAATATCAGTGATGACTTTCGCGCCGATCTCGGTTTTATGACCCGTGCTGATTATAATAAATTGGTTGTGGGTGGTGACTATAAGTGGTTCTTAGACGATAACTTCTTCCATACCATTCGTCTTCACGGTGATTGGGATATCACTCACTCAGAAAGTGGTGAATTGCTAGAACGTGAATCCCAAGCTTTCATCGACTTTGACGGTGACTTCCAAAGTCGTTTGAAGTTCGGTGTTGTTTCCCGCACAGCTGTTGGTTTACGTAAGAATAATTCTACCTTAAAAATTAAAGGTAATACCGACTATTTCGATGAAACCGATTTGTTCTTTAGAGGTCAATTTGATCCTAATTCAGACATGACTTTAGGCTTGACCCTCATGTATGAAAAAGAAATCGATTATGCTAACAATCAACTTGGTAAAAAATTACGATTGAACCCTGATTTTGCTTGGGACATTACTGACAGGCTTTCTATTGATGTTGAATATGAAAACACACGCTTTAACGTAGAGGGCGGTCGCTTATTTACTGCAAACTTGCTTGATTTCCGCTTAAACTGGCAATTTACCGTTGAAAGCTTCTTAAGAGTATCAAGCATATACAAGCACATTAAACGCGACCCAAATTTGTACAAATATTCTGAGCGTCATGCTAAATTCAGTAACATCAACAATGAAGTATTATATGGATATAAACTCAATCCTTTGAGCGTATTCTATCTAGGTTATTCCGATGGCCACATCGCTAATGATGATGTTGATTCGTTACTTCAAACCGACCGCCGTTTATTTATGAAGATCAGCTATGCCTTTGTAATGTAATGCCTTTACTAAGAGAGCTTCGGCTCTCTTTTTTATTGATATTTCAAAGACTATCCCTTAACTTATACTCGTGATACCTGAATAAGCCCTGAAAGTTGCATCTTCAAGTATCACGAGTATACATCCACCTCTTTTATAGCTTTTAAAAATATTTAAAAAGGAAGTTTAATGAAAAAGCTAATCATTGCTTTATGTACTTTATTCTTAGTAACCGCTTGCAACTTTGAGAGCGAAGTAAAATCAATTCAAGCTGCAAGTGCTTCTGAAAAAATGTGGGCTTATATTGAATTTAGCGTTCCCCAGACCAAAGGAAAAAACCAACCTTATTTTTATTATGCTGAAATCAGCAAGCAAGCTTTTCAAAAAATATCAAACAATGACACTCCAACAGGATTCATTTTGTTAGAGAAAGTGAAATACTGGAATAATGACGATCTCATTGAGGCCTATAAAGATAAAGAGAATACTGGAGATTTAGCCTTTAGAATTGAACACATTATTCGAATAAACCCAATCAACTTTGAGCCTGTTGTAGGTCAAGGTTATGAGCAATTTGAAGAAACAGCCCAAGAAGTAAAAGAACCAGAAAACTTAGAAGCACAAACGACTAAAACAAACGAATAGAACCAAGGAGCCTACTATGTCAACGATTGACCCAAACACCCCATTATCCTCTTACGATTCAGCCGCTAAGCAAAATGCGCTTATTGCCTATATTTTCATGGGGATCGGTTTATTTACAGGAATATTTTGGTTTGTAGGGTTTGTATGGGCGCTAATTAAAAAATCGGATGCTCAAAATAGTATCTTTGCCGACCACTACTCAAACATTATCTCAGTATTTATTTGGGGCCTAGTGTTCACTGTAATCGGTGTTATCACGGTATTTTTTGTTATCGGTTGGTTTATTTTACTCGCGGTATTTATTTGGACTATTTATCGACTTGTAAAAGGCGCAGTCAATCTTACCTCAAACAAGTCTTTCAGAGGATAAGAAACCAGCGCCCCTTATAAACCATAGGCTAGCAAGCGCTAGCCTGTTGCATTGATAAACCCTTTCAACCATTCTTGAGCCTCAATTTCCGGCTCCATCGTTTCAATTGCATCAATTTCGATTCGTTCTACAACAGCTTTCGCACCTAATTCTTCTAGTAATGCATCGACTTGCTTAATCGCACCGCAGTAAGTCTCGTAGCTTGAGTCTCCTAAACCAATCAAACCATATTTTAAATTCGGTAAGTAAGGCGCGGTCGAACGAATAGATTCAAACCAAGGGAGTATATTATCAGGGAGATCACCCTGCCCTGTCGTTGAAGTAACTACTAAAAGCAATTCATTTTCAGGAGGAACAAAATCAACATTTTCATCTGGCGCCAATAAATTTGCTTGATAGCCTTGTTCTTGCAATTCAGCGGCGAGAGTTTCAGCCACATATTGTGCACTTCCGTATACGGTTCCAAATAAGATGTTGACCTTTTTCACTATGTGCTCCTCAAGTAATGAATTTACCCTACAATATCCATTTTAGGTTCGGTTAACAAGGCTTCATCATGCCAGCCAAGTTGTGCAAAAACTTGTAACCATTCACTTTCTAGTTCAGCTTCTATTTCAATTCTTTCATTGGAAACAGGATGAGTGAATACCAACTTTTTCGCAATCAACCACAAACGGTTTACCTTAGAAAACTCTCTAAAGAATTTATTCTGCTTGCCATCGCCATGTGTTGTATCACCTAAGATTGGATGGCGAAAATGCGCCATATGACGGCGAAGCTGGTGTTTACGTCCCGTATGAGGTTGCATTTTGATCAAAGCATAACGACTGGTAGGATAACGTCCAGATTGATAGGGAATTTCAGCATTTAACATTGGCCAGTAATCAGTTACCGCTGATTGCGCTTCTTTGTCTTTGTCGGCAAATTTATCCGCAATATCATCAAGCTCTTCTTTTAACGCATAATCCATTCGATCAGCTTGGTTTACATGACCTCGAACTAATGCAAGGTAGTACTTTTCAATACTGTGCTCTTCAAACTGTTTGCAAAGTTTATTTGCGACTTCACTGCTTTTTGCAAACAATAAAACGCCTGAGGTCGGTCGATCCAAGCGATGAACAGGAAATACATGACAACCTACAAGATCTCGTGTCATTTGCATCGCAAAGAACTTCTCTTTTCTAGACAAGTAAGTTCGATGTACAAGCAGTCCTGCTGGTTTGTGAATAGCCACTAAATGTTCATCTTCAAATAAGATCTCAATATGTGGTGGAGTTTCTTCTAATTCCACTTCTTCAAAGTGTATAACATCAGTCATTGAATAACTTATCCGTTGCTTTTAACAATTCAATTAATGGTTGCAGTTGTGTCTGTTGTCCCCAAACATGTTCTGCCATAGGAGAGATCGACATTGAACTTGGTAGCGCTTGTTCTGAGTCAATTAAGAATTGAATTTTAGGAATAAATATAAATTGTAGCCATTGTTCAAATGGCATCACATCATAAGCAAAAGGTGTTGTGCTACTAAGCTGTTCACTCGATGGAGTTTGTACTGACCACAAATCATACTGCTTAAGATGATGTTCTATTAAATTCAGATTTTGTTGGATTGATTGAGTCATTAAAGGTGTAATTAGCAAAACTTAAACGACATTTTAATCTAAAATGGCAACCGTTGTTAGGGCTCAATACTCGTGATACCTGAAGATACAACTTTCAGGGCTTTCAGCATTTTTATGACTCAAGACGCTAAAGGGTGAAAAAATAGTGTACTAATTTAAACTTTGACAACAAAGAAAAATCAATGCTGAAGCCTACCTGTGCGAGTTTAATTGCCACCAAGGCTTCGTTACTTAGCCTTGAAATAGACTACTATTCCTTCTACTAAGTGCCTTGCCTAACTGGCAATTAATTCTCGCTGAAATCCTACATCTTCAGGTATCACGAGCATAGTCACCATGTTACACTCTTTGCCATTGTTCATTTCATTTAACTCAGCATGAAACAAATACTCGAATTTTTACCTCTAATCATTTTTTTCTTGGTTTATAAATTTTTTGATATTTATGTCGCAACTGGCGCTTTAATCGCTGCAACACTTATCCAGCTTATCGTCACTTACCTTCTTTATAAAAAAATAGAAAAGATGCTACTGGTCACTTTTGCGATGGTGGCGATTTTCGGCACCCTGACCATCGTTTTCCACGACGATAATTTTATTAAATGGAAAGTGACTCTCATCTACATGCTATTCGCTGGCCTATTAATCGGCAGCCAACTGATGAATCGCTCTGTCATCAAGTCTATGCTAGGTAAAGAAATCGAAGCACCTGAAAAAATTTGGCGTAACTTAACCTTTTATTGGGCTGCCTTTTTTGCTGTATGTGCAGCCATAAATATCTATATTGCGTACAATTTTTCACTTGAAACTTGGGTCAACTTTAAAGTCTTTGGTTTAACCATTCTAAGTATTATCAACCTTGTGGGTACGATTGCTTACCTTTACCCTCACCTCCCACAAGAAGAAAAAGATAAGGAATAATTATGTGGTACATGATTTCATCTCAAGATGTTGAAAATAGCCTTGAGTTAAGAAAATCGGCTCGTGCTGGACATATTGAACGTTTAAAGCAACTTTCAGCAGAAGGTCGGTTGATGATTGCAGGCCCTCATCCAGCGATTGATAATGAAGAACCGGGCGAAGCAGGCTTTACTGGCTCGTTAGTCGTTGCTGAGTTTGCATCTTTAGAAGACGCTCAGGCGTGGGCGGATGCTGATCCTTATGTTGCCGCAGGTGTATATCAACACGTTACCGTTAAACCTTTTAAGCGAGTATTGCCTTAATGAAAATCGTATCTTTCAATATCAACGGACTGAGAGCCAGACTTCACCAACTACAAGCACTGATTGATACTCAGCAGCCAGATATCATTGGTCTTCAAGAAACTAAAGTACATGATGAAGCTTTCCCATTAGAAGCGGTTGAGGCCATGGGTTACCAAGTGCATTACCACGGTGGTAAAGCGCACTATGGCGTTGCAATGCTTTCGAAAAAAGCGCCTATTCACGTTCAAAAAGGCTTCCCTACTGATGAAGAAGACGCACAGCGTCGAATGATCATCGGCAAGTTTGAACAAGATAACGGTCGCACTCTTACCGTTCTTAATGGTTACTTTCCTCAAGGGGAAAACATTGAGCACGAAACCAAGTTCCCAGCGAAACGTAAATTCTATAAAGATCTGATGACTTACCTTAATGAGCATCATTCAAATGATGAAGACATCGCGATAATTGGTGATATTAATATTTCTCCGATTGATTTAGACATTGGTATTGGTGATGTGAATGCCAAGCGTTGGTTAAAAACAGGGAAATGCAGCTTCCAACCTGAAGAACGTGAATGGCTACA
Source organism: Parashewanella tropica (assembly GCF_004358445.1). NCBI lineage: Bacteria > Pseudomonadati > Pseudomonadota > Gammaproteobacteria > Alteromonadales > Shewanellaceae > Parashewanella > Parashewanella tropica. The sequence goes on along the minus strand of NZ_CP037951.1, from coordinate 1,510,472 downwards.
AACTTTGCTTGATTGGGGGCTGATTGATACTTTCCGCCAGCTGCATCCAACTCGTGAAGGTCGTTATTCGTGGTTTGATTATCGAAGTAAAGGCTTTGTTGATAATCGTGGCTTACGAATTGATGTAGTTTTGGCTACTCCATCACTAGCTGAAAGATTGGTTGAGTCAGATGTCGATTACGAACTAAGAGGTATCGAAAAACCATCTGATCATGCACCAATTTGGAGTACTTTTAAATAATTACATTTCGCCCCTGCGAGAGAGCGTTCCAATTAGATTTTTGATTGGGAACACCCTCTAGCCATTCAGGGGCAAATTCACGCTTTATTCAACTTAAATTCAATAACTCTATGGTAGGGTTTCTTGGCGCTAGCCCGTTATAAACAGTATCTATGTTATGTCTTTAGTTGAAGCAAATGCAGAAGTTACTAAAACTCAAATAGTAATTAGCGAACAAACTTCCAATACCAAGCGGCGCTGTAAAATTTGTGGTTATGAAGTTAAACGTCCGGAGTATTTTTATACTGGAATTGGCTTTTGTATAGGCTCTACGATTTGCTGCTTTTTCTGTCATATTCCTTGTTGTTTGGTAATGGGAACAGGCGCAGCCATTACCTCTTGTGTTGCTTGTGCAGCTTCGACTCGGGAGTCGGCGCCGAAAGAGCAAAAAATGTATCGTTTTCATAATAAGTTAGAGTCATAGGTGTCAGTCGCTACGGTTAAGTGGAAAACAATTAACAACCGAGGAATAAGGTAACTTTCCTAAGCGCACATGAACCTGATTAATCCCTCCATCATCCTAATTGTACTTTCAAAGGCAAGTTCGCTTCATAATTCATCCTATATTCACCTTAAGTTAACTATCCCTGCGTTACACTCAACTAAGCGAAATCAAAAAAAGTGTAAAGATTATGTCTGCATCTGCTGCAGTAACGGGAAGTGCAACCGACATACAGGCCCCACAACCCGAACAAATGCAAAGAAATGATAAAGAAGAGTATGAAGAATTGTGTGGCTATAAAATTAAGCAGCCTAAGCTCTTCAGTATTGGCGTTGGAACAGGAATTACCGCCCTTTTTTGCTGTTGTATGGCAAAAAACCCATTGTGTTGGGCTGGTGGCTTAGCTGCTGCTATTGTCTCAGGAACAGCATTTGAAGGTGCAAGACATGCCGATACACCTAAATCAGTAGAGCACTTTCATAATCAAACTGAGCCTGCCCCCTCAAATGCAAGCACAGAAACTAAGCCAACTCCTCTCGAAAACGAGAAATCTAACTAACCTTTCTTGCATATAGAAACATATCTATTGCTTGTAACTGATTTGCTTGAGGAGGCATCATTTTTCGCTTCACTTCAATCAGTTCCAATCCATTGGATTGAAGCTGAGCGAAGCAAAACGGATAAGAATGATAGTGTATATAAACTTGATCTCCAGTTGAAGATGTTTGGTAGCCATTATCAAAAGAACTGCCTTCCATAGTGCTAAAGTACAAAATACCATTAGGATTAAGTAAACCTGAGATATCTGAAATTAATTTAGCAACATCTTCTTCATCTAAATACGGCGCATTAAAGCCACAAATAATCGCATCAAACTTTTGATCAATTTTGCTGATTTCACGAGAATCAAGAACTTCAAAACTCCCGTTTTCAACATTTCCTGTTGCGAGTTCAATCATGGCAGATGATAAGTCAGTGCCATGAATTTGATAGTCTGGACGCTTCTTTAGTAAATAACTTGAAATATTGGCAGGACCACAGCCAATATCTAAAATTTTTGCATTTGGGGTTGTGACTAAATCACAAATGGCATCATAAGTATCAAAGTAATGTTCAAAATCCATGTATTTATCTTGATATTGCTTAGCCAGTTTATTAAATGTGGCCACTGAGGTTTGATACTTATCCATTAATGTCATTTCGTCCCATCAGGATTCTGAAAAGGCGTTTTTATACCAAGGTGTATGCCTTCATACAATATCAATTGTTGTTAACTTGATCTTTTTGCTTTTCGAGGAGTGTTTTTCTTTCTGTAAAAACGCTTTTTACTTTGTGTTGATTTGATCCCTTGAAGTGCTGTAGGTAATTGCTGACTCGCAATTTCAATCAGCTGATGTAATTGCTGTTGCATCGGAAGCATAAAATCTTGATAGCGCGTTTCTTTACGACTTATTGCTTCCAAGCTGGACTCCCACAACGCAGTCATATCAGGTTGGCTTACGTTATCAGGTAAGCTTTTTATCAGTCCTGTTCCAGCTTCAGTTGCAAGAATGGATTTCCCCTGTCTTTTCAGAAAACCACGCTTAAACAATAATTCAATAATGCCCGCACGTGTGGCCTCAGTTCCCAAACCATCGGTTTCTTTTAGTACTTTTTTAATTTCAGGGTCTTTTACAAAACGGTTAATACCCGTCATAGCCGATAATAACGTTGCATCGGTAAAGTGTTTAGGAGGCTGAGTTTGTCTTTCAAGCAGCTCACCATGCGAGCAAGTCAATCTCTGGCCTAAAGCAAGAGGAGGAAGTAACTGGGTTTCCGTTTTATCTAGTGAATTTTCTTTTGCTGAGGACTTGAATAAACTTTTCCAACCTAAGGATTTTTCAGTTTTACTTTTACAATTGAATTTACCACCAGCAATAGTCACTTCTACTTGGGTTTCTTGATATAAATATGCTGGATAAAATTGTGCCAAGTATTGCCTTGCTATTTGCTGATACACCTTGCTTTCATTCGCTGATAACTTAGTTAAATCAACTCGTTTTTCTGTTGGGATAATGGCATGGTGAGCATCGACTTTACTATCGTTCCACACCTTTGACTTTAAGCTTGTATTAGGCTGAGGAATATTTGCAACTAGCTCAGAAGCATTAGAAATTACAGCTGCCACAACTTTGGGCGCCAGTTGTAATTGCTCTTTGGGAAGATAACGACTGTCTGATCTTGGGTACGTAATTAACTTGTGCTTTTCATATAAACTCTGACAGATAGAAAGTACATCTTGAGCCGACATTGCAAACCGTTTAGCGCAATCAATTTGCAAACTCGATAAGTTATAAGTTAAAGGCGGATTTTGTTTTTTGTCTTTTGTTTCCAGTTTGGTAATTTCTGCTACTTGGTTACCGATGCGGTTCACAACATTTTCAGCCAACCCTTTAGCCAACACCCTGCCTTCTTCATCCATATAAGGCTGACAAGCTTCACTTGGTTGCCATTTAGCTACAAACCCTTCATTTTGTTCTGTCAATAAATGCGCTAACACTTCATAAAATGGCTTTGATTGAAATTGTTGAATTTGCTCATCACGCCTGACGACTAATCCAAGTAAGGGGGTTTGCACTCGACCTACAGACAACACCCCATCATAGCCCACTTTTTTTCCCTGAATGGTATACGCACGAGTCAAATTAATACCATATAACCAATCAGCTCGACTTCTGGCTAATGCTGATGTTGCTAATGGAATAAACTCACGGTTACTTCTTAAATTGTTTAACGCACGCTTTACTGCAGCAGGATTTAAATCACTGATCAATAAACGTTGAACATGGTTGAGTTTGGTTCCTGATACACCTAAATGAGAAATGACTTCATCAACCAGCAACTGCCCTTCACGATCTGGGTCACCCGCATTCACAATTTGAGTTGATTGTTTAACCAGCTTTCTTAGTGTCGTTAATTGCTTGCGAGTTTTAGGCTTAGGTTTAAGCTGCCACTTTTCAGGGATGATGGGTAAATGTTCTAATTTCCAACTTTTATATTTTTCATCGTAAGCATCTGGCTCAGCCGTTTCTAGCAAATGTCCAATGCACCAAGAGACACAATCACCATTGGCAAGTTCAATATAACCGTCATGTTTTTTATGTGGTTTAGGTAACACATCGGCAATAGCTCGACCCAAACTCGGTTTCTCGGCAATATAAAGTAGCATTCAAACAAGACACTGGATAAATTTACAGTAACTATAAATAGTTAAATCCTAATGTGCAACTGTAAGAAAACCAACTCAATTGTCTTCTTTAAAAATTTATACTCTTGGTTACTCCAACCGTCATAAAAAGTAACAGTAAAAGATTGAAAATTAGTCGCTTAAGATTAAAGTTTGCGTTATAACAATCATCGCCACGACTAAATTAGGTTAAGGAACAAATAATGAAATCACAATCAACACTTGCAGCAGTGATTCTGACAGGAATGCTAGGCCTAAGCGGAGTATCGGTTTCAGCTTATGCCCACGATGATCATAAGCAAGCGAAACAAATGCCAACGACACTACAATACGATGATCAATATCGCACTGCCAAAGAAAAAGCCAGAGACAAATACCGTCACCCTAAAGCTACCTTGGATTTCTTTGGAGTCAAACCTAGCGATACCGTTGTTGAAATCTGGCCTGGTGGCGGTTGGTACTCCAATATTCTTGCTCCTGCTCTAAAAGGTTCTGGCGAATTTATTGCGGCACACTTTCCTACCGATTCAGCTCGAAAATATTACCGAACCAGCCGTGCAAAGTATGACGTGAAGTTTAAGGATCACCCTGAACGTTATGGTTATATCAGTGTTACTGATTTCATGCCACCCGCTCATTCTGTAATGGCGCCAGATGAGAGTGCTGACGTCGTATTAACCTTCCGTAATGTTCACAACTGGATTGCTAATGATAATGAAGTCCAAGTGTTTACAGCCGCCTATAAAGCTTTAAAACCAGGTGGAATTTTGGGAGTTGTAGAACATAGAGCGAAACCAAACACAACTCGAGAGGAAATGATCGAGTCTGGCTATGTTACTGAAAAATTTGTTAAAGACTTAGCCGAAAAAACCGGCTTTAAACTCATCGCCAGTAGCGAAGTGAATGCCAACCCCAAAGACACCAAAGATTATCCTGCTGGTGTTTGGACACTACCACCTAGCCTAAAATTTAAAGAGCAAAATAAAGACAAGTATCTAGCGATTGGTGAAAGTGATCGGATGACATTGAAATTCATAAAACCAAAGAAATAATTTTCTTATAGGGGGAAAACAATCTCCCCCTTTTCTTTTACTTTTCGAGCAGTTACTTTCTAATTAATTCATAGTAAAAAGCCACTTTTTACAACCAAGCTACCCCACACTTTCAACCGCGCCACAACATCTTAATTAAAAAAATTTCACATTTTTTTTCATGGTCTATATTTAAGTTCGTGTGTTGAAAACTTCAGCACTAAATCTCCCGTTAATTTGAATGAGTGGTAAGCAGATGCGTAGTATGAGTTCTGTTATTCTAGAAAACGAGACAAAAGAGCTTAGTAAGTACAGTAAATTTTTAAGAAAAATTGCTTGGCTTGTAGAAATCATCGTTGTCTTCATTGGTCTCACGATTTCCATTTCTTTGGTTTTAAGTATTGATAGTTACACCAGTGGCTTCATACTTGCTGCACCTTTCGTAATGGTATCAATGATTGAATTAACAAAAATTCCATTTGTCGTTGGTTTTTGGAATTCAAGAAAATCCTTCCCACTCTATTTGGTTATGATTGCACTATTATGTGTTATCACCTTTGAAACCTTACTTAGTGGTTTTGAGCGCGCCTTTGCATCCATCAACCAAAAAATCAATTTGAATGAAATTGAGATTGCGAAGGTTGAAAACCAAATGCAAAGAAACGAGGAAAACATTCAAATTGCTCTTCAAGAATACGAAGAGAAAATGACAAACCTCAACACCAAAAAGACAGATGTAAATACTAAATATCAAGCACGTCACACCGCTGTTGTTCGCGAAAATCAGCGCCTTTCTAAAAATGTTCCGGCTTTAAGAACTCAGCTAGGTAAATTACGGGAAGAATTAATTGCTCTGAAAATTGAAAAATCAGCACTACTAAAAGAGTTGTCTGAGAAAAAAGAAGAGCGTTTTAAAAAGAGTATTGAACGAGCTGACAACTCAACTGGCTTAGTTGAAAAAGAGCGAGGTCGCTTGCTTGATCAATTAAACTCTCTCAAAGAAGAAAAGAAGCAAGCATTGGATGATGCCAGCTTTTTAACCTCTGGTTCTGTTGAAAAGCGCTATGATGAAAAAATTCGTTATGTTGAAAATCAGTTAAGCAATATTAATGATAAAACCATCACTGGTGAGGGGCCTAAGACTAATTTAGAGTCCGTTGAATTTCTTGATGGCTATTACGCTGATTTACTTAAGCTAAAAGACGATTTAATTAACCAAAAGCAAGCCGAAGTTAACTCTGTTGAAGCTGCCTATAAGCAAGCAGCCAATGCCAGCTATAGAAGCCTTGCAAATAAGCGAGCAAGATTAAACAAAGCACAAAATAATGAAATTTCAGCCTTAGATTCAAAAGCTGATGCAGTAGAGCAAGAGTTCGCCAATGAAAAGGAACTGATCAAAAAGATCAAACAAGACAATTCTGCCCTAATGTTTGAAATACGTCAGTTAGAGGTTGCGACTAATACTATGGCACTTTCAAATCAGGTATATCGAATGGCTTCTTATGTAGACAATGTTGATCACTACAAAGAAATTAAGAAAGAAACCTTAACACTCGTTGGTGTATTGTGGTTTGGTACCTTAGCTTTCATTGGTTCCATAACTGGTATCGCACTTACCCTTTCAGGTTTGCACCTTCATGGCATAGCTCTTAAGCGTAATGTTGCCCAATCTGAAGCACGAGAAAGGGAAGAAGCAATAGCCTCGGAAAAATCAGCGACTAAAGCCGAAGCTAACCAGCAAGAAACTGCCAGTGAAGAAGTAGCTAAAGCCAACGATAACGATATTGAAAAAAGCTGACCAAATTAGCTTGAATTAAAAAACCTTATCAATTTTCCCTAAAAGCCACTGTATTCACAGTGGTTTTTCATTTTCAGATTAAAAAACAAATTTTAATAACTAATCGCTATATAGAAGAAGAATTTATAATTTATGAATTACTTCAAATACTTCTAGTATTCATATTCCCCAAACAGGTAACGGAATAATCATGGCTAATATATACGAAGATAACTCGCAAACAATAGGTAACAGTCCGCTCGTTCGCTTAAACCGAATTGGTAATGGCAACATTTTGGCAAAGATAGAATCTAGAAATCCTAGTTTTAGTGTGAAATGTCGTATTGGCGCCAACATGATTTGGGCAGCAGAGAAAGATGGAACCTTAACAGCAGGTAAAGAGTTAATAGAGCCAACTTCTGGAAACACTGGTATTGCTCTTGCCTATGTAGCAGCAGCTCGAGGATATAAACTCACCTTGACCATGCCTGAAACCATGAGTTTAGAAAGAAGGAAACTCCTTAAAGCACTGGGGGCAAATCTAGTGCTAACTGAAGGCCCAAAGGGTATGAAAGGAGCAATAGACAAAGCAACTGAAATCTATAACTCTAATCCTGAGCATTACGTTTTATTACAGCAATTTGATAACCCAGCTAACCCTGAAATTCATGAAAAAACCACAGGTCCAGAAATCTGGCAAGATACTAATGGTGAAATAGATGTATTTGTAGCAGGTGTAGGCACAGGCGGTACCATCACAGGCGTAAGTCGCTATATCAAAAACACCCAAAATAAAGCCATTACTTCTGTTGCCGTAGAGCCTGTTGACTCTCCTGTTATTACACAAACACTTGCAGGTGATGATGTTCAACCGGGTCCACATAAAATACAAGGAATTGGTGCTGGATTTATCCCAGGTAACCTCGATTTATCAGTGGTAGATAAAGTGGAAACAGTCACAAACGAAGAGTCTATTGAAATGGCACATCGTTTAATGAAAGAAGAAGGGATTTTGGTAGGTATTTCTTCTGGAGCAGCGGTAAGCGTAGCTGTAAAATTGAGTGAGCAAGACGAATACAAAGATAAAACCATTGTAGTCGTGCTTCCTTCTTCTGCAGAGCGTTACTTATCTTCGCCTTTATTCCATGGTGAATTTGGAGACGCTGAAAACGTTCAATAACGACTATCTACATGATTAATTTCTGAATTAATACTGAACAGATATAAAGCCTAACATGAGTTAGGCTTTTTTTTGTGTCAGTATTTTTATTATACCAAATCAAGCTAAAGTGAATTTTTGATCACGTAATCGCATTTAGCTATTTAACCTGTTATTTTTGAACTTACATATAACAAAAAGAAATAAGGTTAACTAAAGGTAGGTAACATGACTAGCAGTTCAGAATTATCACTCATTTATCTTGATTCAAATGCAACTACACCAGTACACCCTGCTGCAGCACAGGCTGTCATGAATACCATGACCCAAACCTTTGGTAATCCAAGTAGTTCTCATATCACAGGTATTCGCGCCAAAGATATTATGGAAAAAACTCGTCAAGCGGGTAAAAAACTATTAAACATTGAAAAAGGCCAATTAATATTTACCAGTGGTGCGACTGAGGGGATCCAAACTGCGATTCTTTCAGCTTTGGTTGAAGCAAAGAAAAAAATCCAGCCAAATAAGCAATATTACATTCTTTATGGCGCAACTGAGCATAAAGCGGTTCCGAATTCCCTAAATCATTGGAATGAGCTACTTGGCATACACGCACAAGTGAAAGCCATACCTGTCGATAGCTTAGGCAAGCTAGATCTGAATTTCATCGCTGAGCATGCTGAAGATTCATTGATGATTTGTACCATGGCGGTTAATAATGAAACTGGGGTTTATCAAGATTTATCCGCTCTAGAAACCGCAATTAGAACTCACAATCCACAAGTTTTTTGGATGGTGGATTGTGTGCAAGCGCTTGGTAAGCGAGATTTAAATATCGAAAATACCAGCATTGATTACGCCCCTTTTAGTGGTCATAAGCTGTATGCACCGAAAGGCATCGGTTTTATGTATGTTCGTTCCAGTGCACCATTTACGCCATTCATTGCAGGAGGCGGCCAAGAAAGCGGTCAACGCTCTGGAACAGAAAACTTACCCGGTATTGCTTCGTTAAAAGCGATATTTGATATTTTAAACAACGATAGCGAATACCAGTTTTCTAGCCACCAGCAACTTGAAAAGTATCGACTGCAAATCATCAAAGCACTCAAAAAAGCCTTTGGCGATGTTGTCTTAAACCACTCATTAGAAAACACGGTGCCAACAACTATCAACTTTGCAGTTCCCGGCTTTAGCAGCAAAGAGATTATGGATTTGTTTGATGCTGCGAACATTCGCGTTAGCTCTGGCTCCGCGTGCTCTTCTAAAGTCACTCGTAGCTTTGTGTTAGACGCAATGGGCTTACCTGCTTGGCAAAGTGAATCAGCCATTCGAATGTCATTTGGCCCAATGTTTACACAACAAGAATGTGATCAAGCTTGCAACCGAATCCTCTCTACCGCAAAAGCACTAAAACAAAGCTGCCTAATTGATACTTCTGAGATCAATGAAACACCATTAGATGGCTTAATTGAACTCCGTTCTGGCAATAATTGTTGCTGGTTATTTACCGATAAAAAAACCAAAACCGCAGTAATTATTGACCCTGTCCACGAACTCATACATCGCATTGTCAATATTGTTCATTGCCAAGGACTTAAGCTTACTGCGGTTTTAGATACTCATGGTCATGCCGATCATGAATCTTCACGCACTGAAATTATTAAAGCGCTAAATATGTCCACTGATACTTGTCATTTAGGCTGGCCAAACTCAGCAAATGACATTAAGGTTTGTGGTCAAACTTATCCTTGTATCAACATTGGTAATCGTAAATTAATCAAAGTTGCTACAGCAGGTCACACAAGCGATAGTGTAAGTTACTTATTAACTGATGCATTTGATTCTGTATATCAGCCTAACTTGTGCCACTTTGCATTCTGCGGCGATACTATTCTGATGGGCAGCTTAGGTCGAACTAATTTTGAAACCAGTTCAGCAGCAGATATGTTTGAGAGTTTGCAACTGTTAAATAATCTGGTTGGCGAACAATCTTTAATTTGTGCTAGTCATGACTATTACAACGAATTTACCACCACAATTGCTCTAGAAAGAGGTCGCAATCAACTCCTTAATGCCGTGTTATCTAAAAATATTGATGTAGGCGCTTTCTGTATTCAAAAAGCTGAATTGGATGCTCACTTAAATGATGAACAAGGTGGCGAAATTCAATGTGGCGCTTATGTTGAAGTTGATACTGCTTTAAAAATTAAAGAATACGATAAAGAAAGTTTGGCGCAATTACTTAAAGTAAACCAAGATATTAGATTAGTGGATATTCGTGAGCCGCATGAATATGCTTTACAGCACAGTGACGATGTCGAATTAAACGTACCTATGACTCGACTGGTTCAATTTATTGATGAGTGTTCAAGTCAGAAAAAAGACAACTATGTTCTTGTATGTCGTAGTGGCTCCCGCTCTTTAGTTGTAGCGCAAGCTCTTGGACGACTTGGATTTGAAAATATTGGACACTTAAAAGGAGGTTACGCCTTAGGGTTATAACCTCTCTTATCTCCAGCCCATTATTTAAATGGTGCTGGAGATAGTAAAACCACTGATTTGCTTCGCCAACTCATTGGCATCTACTTCTAATTGTTCTCCGACCATAGAAGCTTTTTGAGCCGCAATTAACACTTCACTCGCGTTGTTCTTGATCACTTGAGTACTGGTATTAACTTGCTCTGTCGCTTCCCTCTGTTCGGTTACAATTTCCGCCACTTGCTGGATCAAGCCAACAACTCTAGACACCTGCTGAGTTAAGTTCGTAATAGTTTCACTCACCTCATGAGCTTGATTAACGCCGTTATTCGCCTTCAGAGTCCCTGATTCCATTGCAGAAACGGCTCTAGAGGTTGATTTTTGGATTTGTTCAATCATCCCTCTAATTTCATCGGTTGAGCTTGCAGTACGGCTTGCAAGTGTTCTTACTTCATCAGCCACGACTGCAAACCCTCGCCCCTGCTCACCTGCTCTAGCGGCCTCAATTGCGGCATTTAATGCCAGTAGGTTTGTTTGCTCTGCAATTTCATGGATAACCTCCACCACTTTGCCGATGTCATTGGCATAAACCGCTAATTGGTTAATGACTTCAGCACCTTGGCTGACTTCCTCGGCGATTTGATTGATTTCACTCACAGTCTGTTTGATCACTTGCTGACCGAGATCTACGTCTTTTTGAGTTTCAACCGTAATTTGGGTTGCAGCTTGGGTATTTTCATCAACAGCGTTGACCGAGGTTACAAGCTGATCAATAGCAGTGACCACTTGATAAGTTTTTTGTTGCTGAGAGTTTAAGCTGAACTCCACACTTGAGGTTTCTGATTTCACCTCATGACTTGCCGACACGACATTGTCACTTAACCGCTGAACATCGTGGATCAAGGTTCGAATACTGGCTAGCATTTTGTTGAATGATAATGCGATTTGATAAAACTCATCTTTAGCATCAATTTTTATGTCTTTACTCAAATCACCACACGCCATTTGTTCAGTCATTGATTTGATGACTGAAACATTCTGACTAATGGCACAATATGCCGAGAAGAAAAAGTAAAAACTGATTGCAATAACGCTTAATATCATTGCAACAACCCAATACATTTGTTGCTGTTGTGACTGTAATTTCGATGACAATTGGATCTCTAATAATTGCTTAGTTTCATCTGTCAAACGCGTTAAAACTTGCTGCTGATTTCTGCTTGATTTAGAAAATTGAGCCAAGCTAATCTCAAAACTATCTGGCTCTATTATTTTTTGATTGATTGTGTCGATGAGCTTCTCTGTATTGATTTCAACACTTCGTACACTTTGTTGCCAGCTTGCTTGATCTGAATAATATTCTTCGACTCTGTCCGCACTCTTTTTAAATAGAATTAACAACTCTTTCAGGCGATTATTGGTTGCCACTAGTTGAGTGTAGGTTTGCGGGGTAAATCTACCCGTTTCCAGAATTTTCAATGCTTGAGTACTGCTTCTTGAGCTAAATTCACTGACCACAAGTTGCTTAGTTAGATAAAACTCTGTGAGATAATAGATTGCGGGATCAGAGTCTAATGACAGCCCACTTTCTTCGGCAACACTCCCTTTCACTTCACTGGTTAAATCCGCTAATTGCTCCAACACTTTTGGCGTAAAACCTTTAGACAAAGATAAACTCTGTAATCCAGAAAATTGAGCTGAAGATCTTGGAAATGAAGCTGAATTATTTGACCAAAATTCCAGTTTAGCGGACAAATCAGCATAGCTAACTGCGCCCTGTCTCATATCTATTATCTCAAAAGCAAATGCATTGAACTGATCAATAATGTGTTTAGCTTCAAGCTTACGCTCGCTTATTTTTACATTTTCAGTTTGAAATTGAATGTAGCCATAGGCTCCAAAAATTAAAGGTAACAAGGTTACCGAGGCTAGCAACATAAACTTCTTTTTAAACGCTAACCGATTAAATAGCTTTATCCCTAAAGACAGTAATCCTGACATCTACCTATTACCTCTATTTTTATTTCGCTTATTCGAGCATTCCCTTCCATCGAATAGAGAAGGAAACCAGTTACAAGACCTTTAAAAACTGGAACTTATTTCACTTTATATCGGCAATGGTTAACAAAATATTAGTGCAATGATAAAAACTCTCGAAATCATATATAACCAAACGATATATAAATTAATTTCATTAGATCAATTCAATATGCTTTACTGATTTAAGTTCGCAACAGTAAATCACGCGGATCGATACACCAAATTAACGGAAAAATGAATAAATGATCATCGGAAGCCAAACCAGCCTAAAAGGAGTTATGCAACAGCTTGAGCTTGTCTCAGCTACTGACTCTACGGTATTAATATTGGGTGAAACAGGTACGGGTAAAGAAGTAATTGCACGCCATTTACACATGCACTCTTCTCGACAGCAACAAGCTTTTATCAGAGTAAACTGTGGTGCCGTAGCTTCGGAGCTGATCGATTCTGAATTATTTGGTCATGAAAAAGGCAGTTTTACTGGAGCAACAAACCAAAAACGTGGTTGGTTTGAACAAGCGGATGGCGGCACATTATTCTTAGACGAAGTTGCAGAGCTGAGTTTAGCTGCACAAGTTAGATTACTGAGAGTGATCCAAGAAGGCACTCTTAGACGTGTTGGCAGTGAACAAGAAATCAAAGTAGACGTGAGAGTTATTGCTGCAACCCATAAGAATTTAACCGACGAAGTTCAGCACAAACGATTTCGTGAAGACCTACTGTTCAGGTTGAATGTCTTTCCTATCAATCTACCACCACTAAAACATAGACTTGATGACATTCAAGCCCTATCAGAGCAGTTTGCAAGTCAAGCGGCAAACACTTTAGCACTACCTATTTGTTTTCCAACTCAACAGCAAATTCACTATCTACAGCAACACTCATGGCCGGGTAATGTACGTGAACTACAAGCGGTGATTGAACGAGCCGCCATCTTAGGGAGAGGAAAGCGATTAGCGATAGAAAGTGCACTATTTATCAAAAATAGTGATATCAAACTCGCTGAACCACTAAAAAGTCATGATTCCCAAAGCCTTCAACTTCGTACAGATGAACCTATTTTTGCCAAATTAGACGACGTGATTGTTCAGCACATTCGGCAGGCACTGAAAAAGAGCTATGGTCGTGTAGAAGGCCCTTTCGGAGCCGCAAAGCTCTTGGGCATAAACCCAAGCACTTTACGTTCAAAAATAAGAAAATATGGTATTACACCAAATCAAGCGCCTGCTGTAGATCATTTATAAGATCTTCAGGTGCTTCTACACCAATACTCAAACGGATCATCGAATCTGAAATTCCTGCTTCATGTCGTAATTCAGGAGATACTGCAGCATGAGTGGTTGTCGCAGGATGACACGCTAAGCTTTCTAAATCACCTAAGCTCACAGCTTGAGTAAATAGATTTAGATTGTCCAAAACTTTTTGGCAAGCCGCTTCGCCTCCCACCAGCTCAAAACTCACTAGCCCACCAAAATGCCCTACCGACTCCGATGCAACTTGGTGGTATGGGCTTGATTTCAAACCTGAGTAATGAACCCTTTCGACTTTAGGATGATTTTCCAAAAACTCAGCAACGTGCATCGCACCTTTTTGATGCGCTTCCATTCGTAAAGGTAAAGTTCTTAAGCCGCGAGAAAGTGAGTAAGCGTCTTGAGGACCAATTGATGCCCCAACATGCTTCAACCCTACCGTTCTCACCTGTTCCATTAATGAACTCGAGCCAGCTACAACACCAGCAATGATATCGCCGTGACCACTCAAATACTTAGTGGCACTGTGCATAACAAGGTCCATCCCATGCTCTAATGGACGGAATAAATACGGAGAATATAAGGTATTGTCACAAACAGTAATCGCGTCGACCTTTTCAGCCGCTTTTTTTACTTTACGGAAGTCATTTACGGCTACTGTTGGGTTTGAAATTGACTCGAATAAAATAATCTTGGTCTGCGGGTGAATGCGTTCCAGTAAATCTTCATCACTGTAATAACGATGAACGTTAACGCCAAAGCGAGTCAACGTTTGGCTTAACATTGCAGAACTCCCACCGTATACCGGCTCGACCACAGCGACATGATCACCTTGATGACACAAGGCAATAAAAATACTACTTAAAGCAGCCATGCCACTAGACACAACCAAAGCCTGTTCAGCCCCTTCGATTTTTGCAATGGTTTGCTCCAGAGCATTGACGGTAGGGTTCGCCATTCGGCTATAAATAAAGCCCTGCTCTTGCCCAGAAAATCGTGCTCTCCCCGATTCAAAATCCTGATAATCGTAAGTGCTACTTTGGTAAATAGGAATGTTCAACGCGCCGTGTTGATCTTCAATTTTATGAGAGTGTAATACTTTTGTTTTAAATTTCATTGTTATTCTTTCACTTTCTATAAGTAATGTAATTCAGCAACATCAGGATGAGATCGTAATCGTCCTTTTAAAATGTTTTCGCCAACTTGATAAAATAACGGATTATTTGGGTCGCTATCTGGACCATTTGCTTGCTTCTTTAGATGTTCTGGCAAATCTAATAAAGGCACATCGGTGTCCAACCTTGGCCATAAGAAAAACGCGCAAGAATATCTGTCTTGTTCTGACTGAGGGCTAACAACGCGATGCACAGTCGCCTTTAAATATCCATCTGATGCCAGTTCTAATAACTCACCAATGTTGACAATTAAGGTACCCGGTTTAGGTGGTACAGGTAACCAGCCATCATCAGTTTCAACTTCTAAACCCGACACTTCATCTTGAATAACAAAAGTAAGAAAGCCTGAGTCTTTATGGGCTCCAACACCTTGGCTAGAACCTTGTTGTTGCTTTGGATAGCGAATTATCTTTGTATGTGGGTGTGGAGCTTGAGAAAAACTAGCATCAAATGTATTAGGGTCTTGCTCTAAGGATTCAGCAAACGCCTTGAGTAAAAGCACTCCGATATTTGTCAGTTTATCTTGAAAGTTCAACATTTGTTGCTTCATGTGTGGTAACTGATTTGGCCATTGGTTGTTGCCGCGCATCTTCAACCAAATAGGAGATTCACCATTGATATAAGGTGTTGGCTCCTCTCTCATGAAGTCAAATTGTTCCCGTTGATCTTCCTCACCTAGCGTCAGTTCACTCCCTATTTGTGAATAACCACGGAAGTGAGGAGAGTGCTTCATTTCAATACTGAGCTTTTCTTCAGCAGGCAATGCAAAAAATGAATGCATTAATTCAAACGTATTTTTTTGAATAGAGGTATCTAAGCCGTGACCATCCAGATAGAAAAAACCAACCTCTTTGCTGGTTTCTCTTAACTGCTTTAGGAAATCTTGTTTTTGTTCTCCACCCGCCAAATATTGGCTGAATGTGAGAGTTGGAAGTGGCTTCATTAGCTAACCTCAGTTTATTTACTACTAGAGCATATAAGGCTAAAAGCGTGCCAACTCTTAATCTATTGATATTAAAAGGTTTTTAAGTTCCAGTATTTAAAGCTACTAAATAAGAAGGGAAAACCGCTATATCTAACGGTTTTTATTTGAAAAAAGAATTACAGATTTTTTTTTATGGGATTTAGAACAGCTATCTTTCTATAGGAAATTTGAAGTAATAAGAATCATACGGTACGAAACAAGCTATTGGACAATTTCGTGTTTGTCCGCGAAAAATCAAATGCAATTTAAAATATGATTTTCAATTCAATATGGAATCGTGTTACTCGGTGTTTGATAAAACTGATTCGTGCTATTGCTGTGAACACTAGCAGCTAAACATTGAAATTGATTTTTTTTACAGTTTGAAAAGTTCGATTTTTCAGCTAAAAATACACCTAGCTGTTTCATATAACGTAATCAAGTGTTCTGTTGTTTTCTTCATCTGTTGCAAATTTAAATCTAAATGTTCTGAGTCCACAAGTTTATTCCAATCAGTAATTTTAAGATTTTGTTCAGGTGTAAGTATAATGTCTGACAAACAAAGACAGCTTGTTTGATACCCTATACGGTGAAGTCTAGTAGTTAACTCTGCCATTAGTGCTTTAGCGGTTTTGATATCGATATCCTTTTCGTTTAGCGCCTTAACTAATGTTTTCCCATGTACGTACTGGTATACATAAACTCGGTATTCAGTTTTCTGGCTTGTCACTATGAATGATTCAAATACATGGGATGTTGCACCACATTCATTTAGCCTTTGCACTCTGCTTGGTGAGGCATTTCGTTTTGCGCTTGAAGAGTTATCTGGGTGAATCTTTATTGATAGCGGCGGAAAACCATTGTTCATCTGTATCTTGAAAATTGATGCATCTCGTAAATCTTTTGAACGTTTAATAATTCGAACTTCAACCCCCTTGATTTGATTAAGAAAGAACAAAATAGAGTCTGCGTTTGTTAAATCAATCTGTTGATTAGCCAGTAACGACTTTAATGTGCTGATTAGTTCGCTTTGAGAAGGTGTGCAGCATGCTTCTGTATTATTTATCTCGCAGGTGCTACCACTGGCTTGCTCCAATGTCTCTTGTTGTTCTGGAATTTCTTCACTTTTCCTTATGCTCCGAGAAAAAGAAACACTGCCATTAGCATGTAAGGTAACAGTAGAAAGCATAGTACTTGGTTAAACTATGGATGATATAAAAACTTTAGTTTTTGTTTACAATGTATGTCATTAATAATTTTTTATATTTAGCAATTCATCACTCTAAATTGTAACCAGCGTTGGGGTAAAAGTAATCTAGAATAATTCTTAATTACTCTACAACATCAACCTTGAAATAGTCCTTTTCAATCCAAAGATTAACTGCACTGACAAATTCATTGTTTACAAACAACATAGGAATCTTGGAACGCTCCCAAGTTGGAACTTTCAACTCTTGCCAGACTTTCTTTAAAGCCCGCGATTTTTGCCTAAAATGAGGATTGCACAAGGTACTGCCAGCGAGATTAAAACGTAAACTGAACTGTGCTGATTTAGGTAGGGTAAGTTGAAAAATGGTTTGGGATAAATCCAAATGACGCTTATCAGACAAGGAAACCTGATAATTATTAAGCACTAAATCATCTAAACTACCAAGTTCAATCGTCTCAAGTGGACGTTTACAAATAGCATCTGTTGAAAAAGCAAATACTTGATTTTGATAACGACGCACCGTTAACCCAGAAACATTCAGCTCAACACTCGCATCAGATTTTGCGTTTAAGATTTGGTCTAGCACTTCATCTAACTGGACTTTTGAAGGAATGGGTAATTGTAACAAGCTAATAAAAGCTCGAAATACCTGTCGTTGCCAAGGTCTAGATTCAGCATCAAAGCCAGAGAGGTTCAATACTTTTTCTGCAAATGGCGAGTCAGCCAAATAACATGTTAATTTTTCATTCACAACTTCATCTAATAAGGCTTGCTGTTCACCGCAAAGCTCTGCACTTCGGCTTGCTGTCGTCGCAATAGACGACCAGCGTTGCTTTAATGCCGGTATGATTTTAAGGCGTAAGAAGTTACGGTCAAAACTGTCGTCTTGATTGCTATCATCTTCGATATGGGAAAGTTGGTGTTGCTGAGCAAAATCTTGAATCTCAGCCTTACTCAAATTCAACAAGGGTCGACATTGAATAACGTCTTTTTCGATGACTTGTACGCTAGCCATTCCCGACAAACCTTTTGGTCCTTGCCCTCGCTTAAGTGCAAGTAACAAGGTTTCCAACTGATCATCTTGATGATGCGCTGTCAGTAACACATCACCTTCGTTCATTTCCTCTAATAAAGCTTGATATCGTGCTTTTCTCGCTTCAGCCTCTAAGCTCAAACGCGCACCTTGCTTTACCGTTACAGATTTAGCGATAAAAGGAAGCTGATATTGATTTGCCCGTTGTTCACAATGCTTCTGCCAATCATCCGCATAGATGCTCAAACCGTGATTTATGTACACCAGCTTCATTGATAACTGTGGCTGACGCAGTTTTAATTGACTCAAAATAAACGCCAAGACTTCAGAATCAACACCACCGCTATATCCTAAAACGATGGTGCATTGTTCTAATTGGGCAATTGAGGTTAATGTTTGCCAAACATCCTCTATCAAGTCCAATTGCCTCACTAGAACATCATCCTAACTTTATCGGGTCCCATCATGGTTTGCAGTGACAATAGTAAATCATCGGTTGGATTGATGCGCCAATCTTCCCCTAGAGTAAACTGCCCTTTTGCTTCTGGCAAATGGTAGTTTATAACAACTGGAACTGTACCCTGCTCACGCCAAGGTGACATGGTTTCTTTAAAAGACTCAAGTAATGAATGAGAAAGCTGTTCGCCTTCCATATCAATTTCCACCGCTTTTGCATAGTGACTACGAGCATCACTAATATCGACAACATTTCGAGCGGTCATGCGGTTGCCACCTGAAAAATCATCAACACTGACCTCGCCTTCACAAATCAGTACTCGGTCTTTTTCAATCAAGTGCTGAAACTTTTCAAAGGCATCGGTGAAGAACATTACCTCTAAACGGCCACTTTTATCATCTAGCGTCACCAAGCCCATTTTCGAGCCACGCTTAGTCATCATGACACGACTGGCAATCACCAGACCAGCAATTTTAACCGTTTTGCCCCGCCCTGTTGGATGGGTATCTTTTAAGCGACCATTGGTGTAGTACTTAAGCTCTTTCAGGTACTGATTGATAGGATGACCAGTTAGATACAAACCTAATGTGTCTCGTTCACCTTCAAGCCATACTTTATCAGGCCAAGGGGTGCAATCTACAAATTGCTGTTTGACATCATCAGGTTCTGTATTGAGCAAACCAAACATATCACCTTGACCAATCGCTGCCGCTTTAGAATGTTGATCAGCGGCTTTTATCGCTTCTGGTAGCGTTTCCATCATAGACGCACGATGTGGACCTAAATTATCTAAGGCACCTGCACAAATTAGCTTTTCAATCACTCGGCGGTTGAGCTTTTTCAAATCAATACGAGCACAAAAATCGAATAAATCTTTAAATGTCCCACCTTGTTCACGTGCTTCGATGATGGACTCTACAGGCCCTTCACCCACCCCTTTAATCGCGCCAATGCCGTAAACAATGTTCTGTTCATCATCTACGGTAAATTTGTACAAGCCTTTGTTTACATCCGGTGGCAGCAAAGGCAATCCCATTCGTTCACATTCATCAACCAGCGTCACCACTTTGTCGGTGTTATCCATATCCGCCGACATAACGGCCGCCATAAACTCTGATGGATAGTGAGTTTTAAGCCACAATGTTTGATAAGAAACGAGCGCATAAGCGGCTGAGTGAGATTTGTTAAATCCATAACCAGCGAACTTTTCAACCAAGTCGAAAATCTTCATGGAGAGTTCGCCATCAACACCGTTTTTGATAGCGCCTTCTTCAAACGTACCACGCTGCTTAGCCATTTCTTCTGGCTTTTTCTTACCCATTGCACGACGCAGCATATCCGCGCCACCAAGAGTGTAACCAGCCAAAACCTGTGCAATCTGCATTACCTGCTCTTGGTACAAAATAATGCCGTAAGTTGGCTCAAGAATGGGTTTTAATGATTCGTGTTGCCATTGTTGATCAGGATAAGATACTTCTTCACGGCCATGCTTACGCTCGATAAAGTTATCTACCATACCCGATTGCAGAGGACCAGGACGGAACAGCGCTACCAATGCGATCATATCTTCGAAGCAATCGGGTTGTAGACGCTTAATTAGATCTTTCATACCACGAGATTCAAGCTGGAATACGGCTGTGGTTTCATAGCGTTGCAGTAACTTGAACGATTTAGCGTCATCAAGTGGAATAGCGTCAATGTTCACAGGCTCTAAACCTTGTTGGGCCTGACGACGATTCACCATTTCCAACGCCCAATCGACAATGGTTAAGGTTCTTAACCCCAAGAAGTCGAACTTAACTAAGCCTGCTGTTTCTACGTCATTCTTATCAAACTGAGTAACGGGGTTTTTACCTTCTGAATCACAGTAAAGTGGTGCAAAATCAGTAATCGTAGTTGGTGAAATAACAACACCACCGGCGTGCTTACCGGCATTTCGTGTTACACCTTCAAGCTTGCGACACATATCAATAAGATCGCGTACTTCTTCATCAGCATCGTATGCTTCTGGTAACCCTGGTTCAGCTTCAAACGCTTTTGCTAACGTCATCCCTGGTTCTGCAGGAACCATTTTCGATATACGGTCAACAAATCCATAAGGATGGCCCAGTACACGTCCGACATCTCGAATTACTGCCTTTGCCGCCATGGTTCCAAAGGTGATAATTTGCGATACCGCATCTCGTCCATATAGCTCAGCAACGTGGTCAATTACCTCGTCACGTCTATCCATGCAAAAGTCGATATCGAAATCGGGCATGGATACACGTTCTGGGTTCAAGAAACGTTCGAATAGTAAGTCAAATTCTAATGGATCAAGATCGGTAATTTTTAGAGCGTAAGCCACCAAAGAACCCGCACCAGAACCACGTCCGGGCCCAACTGGAATACCATGATCTTTACCCCACTGGATAAATTCCATTACGATCAAAAAGTAGCCTGGGAATCCCATTTGGTTTACAACTTTAAGCTCGATATCTAAACGTTCATCGTACTCTTTACGCTTTTCTTTTCGCTCTTTTTCATCTGGGAATAAAAACTCAAGTCTTTCTTCTAGCCCTTCTTCTGATTTCGCAACAAGAAAGTCTTCAATCGACATATCCCCTGTTGGAAAGTTAGGAAGGAAATACTCACCAAGACGAACTGTGACATTACAGCGCTTAGCAATTTCAACTGAATTTTGTAGAGCTTCAGGGATATCCTCAAAAAGCTCACACATTTCATCTTCTGTCCGAAGATATTGTTGCTCACTGTATTTTTTAGGGCGTCGAGTATCCGCCAAAGTATAACCGTCATGAATAGCGACTCGAATTTCATGCGCCTCGAAGTCATCTTTTTCTAAAAAGACCACTTGGTTGGTAGCAACAATTGGTAAATCGGTCTGTAAGCCAAGCTCTACCGCCATGTGTAAATAACGTTCTTCGTCTGGTCGACCTGTTCTTAATAGTTCTAAATAATAACGATCATGAAAATGCGATCGATAAAAATCAGCCAACTGTTCAACTTGAGCTTGGTTGCCTTTGAGTAAAGCCTGACCTATATCACCGTCCTTACCACCAGACAGTAAAATAATGCCAGCATTGTATTTAACCAGCCATTCTTGATCGATAACGGTTTTTCCTTTGAAGTCACCACGCAGATATGCCTGACTTATCAATTGAGTCAGATTTTGGTAACCATCGTTATCCATTGCCAGTACTGTTATGGCACACAGTTCATCAAATTCAGGTACTGACACCCAAAAATCAGCACCGATAATCGGTTTGATCCCCGCTCCATGACATCCTCCATAGAACTTCACTAATCCACAAAGATTATTTTGATCGGTAAGAGCAATGGCTGGCATTTCCAGCTCATCTGCACGAGCAAGAATAGGCTTAACCTTGGCAACACCATCAGACATTGAGAAGTCACTGTGGACGCGAAGATGAACGAAACGTGGTTCTGGCATATACTTATTTCTTATATGATTATTACTATTTAAAATATAAAGGTGACAGATTTCTGACACCTTATGATCTGAATCAAAGAAAAGCTCTTTTTTAGAACAAGAAGTTACAATAGAGCTTTAATTCTAAAGTTAGAGTTTAGTATTTTCTAATATTTTTTCTTAATGAACCAAATGAAAATCTTAGAGCTTTTACTATTATTATTTTTCTTGATGATCAACCGCTTACTTGATTTAATCCCCTCGAAATCACAGGAGGGGAACGCGATGATTTTTACTAATTTAACTTGTCTAAACTGTGGTCTGCAACAACCAATGTTTCGAAAAAAAAGAAAGTTTATGGAAAAACTATTTCATCATAATCAATACAGAGTTGTATGTAGTTGTTGTAGAGCTCACCATTACGTTGACCGCTACAGTAGAAAATTAACTTTAATTGAACCTAAAGCGATGCCTCAGCAACCAATTCCCTTACAGGTTTAAAACTTCTTCGATGTTCGGATAGCACTCCATGGACGGATAACGCTTCCATGTGAGCTTTGGTTGGATATCCCTTATGAGCAGCAAAGCCATATTCAGGGTGTTTTTTATCTAACTCCAACATTTCACGATCACGCACAACTTTTGCTACGATAGAAGCAGCACTAATTGCCTCAATAAGGCCATCGCCTTTTACGACCGCATGCCCTTGCATTGGCAGCTCAGGGACTCTATTACCATCAATCAATACACTTTCTGGTGCTATAGACAACCCAGCTACTGCACGCTGCATAGCTACCATTGTCGCTTGTAGGATATTGATTTCATCGATTTCTTGGGGGAGGCTCGACCAACGCTTACGGCTAAGGCTTTATCCAAGATTTGCTCATAAAGCGCATCACGCTTTTTTTCAGAGAGCTTCTTAGAATCATGTAAGCCTTCGATAGGGTTTTTAGGATCTAATATTACAGCAGCAGTGACAACATCGCCCACAAGAGGCCCACGCCCGACTTCATCAACGCCAGCATGTAGCCCTTGAGTTAGTTCGCTTATTTGCTCTTCGGTTATACCTTTAAAGATAGTCATTAGATAAGTGCCTCTACTGCATCTGCTGCTCGCTCACTGGCATTACAAGCGATGGATTGATGAATGTCTGTGAAAACCTGATTAAGCTCGCTAAAGTCACCATCAAGCTGATTAGATATTGCTTCAACAATTTTGTCAGGAGTGCAATCTACTTGTATTAGCTCCTTAACCACTTCTTTTCCTGCAAGCAAGTTAGGTAAAGCGTAATGTTCAATCTGCATCATGCGCTTAGCTATTTTGTATGTGATCGGACTAACACGATAAGCGACAACCATCGGACGCTTCACCAGCATAGCTTCTAAAGTCGCTGTACCTGATGCAAGTAAAATACAATCAGATGCCGCCATTACAGTGCGAGAATGCCCTGCAATAAGGTTAATTTCTAAATCGGGAGCAAATTGCTTTAAAGCATCAATATATTGCTGTTTGCGTTTTTCGTTCACCAGCGGTGTTACAAATTTTAAGTCTGGATATTTCTGCTTAAGTAATGCTGCTGCTTTTACAAAAGGCTCTGCCAGCTGTTTAAGCTCCCCTCCTCGACTTCCGGGTAAAATAGCCAAGTATTCAGCTTCAGGATCAAGTCCTAGTTCAGCTCTGGCCGCTAATTTATCGCTTTCAAGTGGGATATCGTCAGCTAAAGTATGTCCAACAAATTTACATGAAACGTTATGTTTGTCGTAAAACGCTTTTTCAAAAGGAAGTAACGACAACACCATGTCGGTTGCTTTGTCTATTTTGAAAATACGCTTAGGGCGCCAAGCCCATACCGACGGACTCACGTAATGAACCGTTTTGATGCCTCTTTGCTTAAGCTTTAATTCCAATCCGATATTAAAGTCGGGGGCATCAATCCCAATAAAGCAGTCTGGCTGTATTTCAGTGATTTTTTTAATCAATTCACTGCGAACTTTAAGTAAACGAGGTAAACGAGAAAGCACCTCAACCAGCCCCATTACTGCTAACTCTTCCATTGCGAATAAAGATTCAAAACCAAGTGCTTCCATTCTTGGTCCACCGATCCCAACAAACCGAGCATCTGGATAACGCTTTTGTAAAGATCTAACAAGGCCTTCCCCAAGAATATCACCTGAGACTTCACCAACAACGATGGCAAATGTGGGAGATTTTTTTTGCGTCATATATCCGTACTGTTCAAAAAATAAAGGCCTCAAAAGAGGCCTTAAATAAAATCGATTAAAGCTTAGCGTATAATGCCACGACTTGAGTTTGAGACAAAATCTATTAGATATTTCACTTCAGCACATTCTTCAGCATCTTTCTGTAAGGACTCAATCGCTTCTTCTACGGTTAAATTGTTACGATAAAAAGCTTTGTATGCACGCATCACTGCATGCTGACTTTCTTTAGAGAAGCCACGACGCTTAAGTCCTTCACGGTTCAAACCTCTAGGAGCCGCTGGAGAACCTGATGCCATTACAAATGGAGGAACGTCTTGTAAAATCAACGAGCAACCTGCAGTAAAGGCATGAGCACCAATATGAACAAATTGATGCACACCTGTCATACCACCAAGAATAGCCCAATCCCCTACATGAACATGTCCCGCAATCATTGCGTTACTGGCTAAAATAACGTTATCACCAACCACACAATCATGAGCAATGTGAACATTATTCATGAACAAGTTATTTGAACCTATGCATGTTTCACTGTTGTCTTGCACTGTACCACGGTGAATACTGACAAATTCACGGATGATGTTGTTATCACCAATGAACAATTTAGTATCTTCACCCGCAAATTTTTTGTCCTGACATTCTTCACCCACTGAAGCAAATTGGAAAATGCGGTTACCTTTACCAATTACAGTTGGGCCTTTGACCACAACGTGAGAACTTAGCCATGTATCATCGCCAATTTCTACACCATCACCAACATAGCTCCATGGGCCGATAGTGACATTTTTTCCAATTTTTGCATTTGGATGAACGAACGCTAATTTATCAATCACAATTAGATCTCTCTGCGAGCACACATAATTTCAGCTGAACAAGCCAGCTCGCCATCCACTTTGGCTATAGCCTCAAAAACACCAATCCCACGGCGCTCTTTAATCATTTTAACGTGATAATGGATTTGATCACCTGGCTCAACAATGCGCTTAAAGCGAACTTTATCAATACCAGCAAAATAGAATAGTACATTATCGCCAGGAGGCTGCTCACTCATTGACTTAAACGCCAACAAACCACAGGCTTGAGCCATGCCTTCAAGTAATAACACACCAGGCATTACTGGTTTAACCGGAAAATGCCCTTGAAAAAATGGTTCGTTAACAGTCACATTCTTAAGACCCTGTAACTCGCCAGTATGACCTTCACCTATCGTGTAATTTAGAACACGATCAACTAATAAAAATGGATAACGATGAGGCAAAAACTTGATGATCTCGTGAATATCCATAGTATTCATTTCATTTGACACGAATACGTTTCCTCTAACTTTCTTTTGATTCTGCTGCTTTTTCTAATGTCTTCACACGATGGAACAATTCGTCCAACTGTCTGAAGCGAACAGTATTTTTACGCCATTGTTTATTTGGCATTGCAATTGTAGCAGAAGACATAATGCTTCTTTCTCGAACAACACTGGTAATGTTAGTGCTACCAGTAACGTGAGTACCATCTGCAATTGATAAATGCCCAGCAATGGCACAATTACCACCAATGATACAATGCTTACCTATATTACAACTTCCAGCTAAAGTTGTATTACCCGCTATTGCGGTATGCGCACCAATAACAGCGTTATGAGCGACCTGGATCTGATTATCTAAAATCACACCGTCTTCAATAATGGTGTCATCTAATGCACCACGATCAATTGTCGTGCTTGCACCGATTTCAACATTGTCACCGATACGAACACCGCCTGTTTGCGGTATTTTAACCCATTTACCAGCATCATTGGCATAACCAAAGCCATCTGAACCAATAACGGTTCCAGAATGAATAATACACTGCTGACCGATAGTGATACGGTGATAAATCGTTACATTCGCCCAAATACGAGTATTCGAGCCAATGATAGAGCTTTGCCCTACAACCGTTCCCGCACCGATTTCAACGTCATCACCTAGGATAACATTAGCGCCAATCACCGCATTGGCTCCGATAGTGGCACCCTCGCCTATCTGAGCTGTTTCATGAATTTGTGCACTGGGATGAATACTGTCAGCCGCTTTAGGCGTGGTATCTAACCACTGAGCGACACGAGCAAAAGCAACATAAGGGTCTTTTACAAAAATAGCCGTTCCTGAATACTCACCTACCATTTTGTTAGACAACAGCACAGCTTCAGCTTGAGTCGACTCTAATTGATTACGGTATTTAGGGTTGGCTAAAAAAGAAAGCTGGCCTTCTTGAGCAGTTTCAAGAGTTGCAACACTGGTTATCGCAGCATCATCAGCTCCTTGAACTTCACCGTCAAGACGAGTAGCCAGCTCTTTTAGAGATATGGATTGCATTTATACCAATTCCATTTATTTTATTTCCAATTATATTGGAAATAAAAGGTTTTAGAATAAGGCGCAAGTTTACAGAATTATCCGAGTAATTCCAAAACTTGCTGCAATGCTATTACTTACTTTTACTTACAGCTTCAACAACTTTGCTGCTAATGTCAGATGAAGGCTTAACGTAGATTGCAGCGCCACGTTGTAAGACTACGTCATAATTCTCTTTCTTAGCTAACGCATCAATCGCTTTTTGTACTTTTGATAGTAACTTGTTTTGCTCTTCGCCACTGCGACGACGGAAATCCTCTTGAAGAGCTTTACCTTTCAGTTGAAGTTCAGATCTGATAGATTCCATTTTGCGTTGCAATTCAGTTTGCTGATCTTTACTCATGATCGCAGCATCACGTTGCTGCTTTTCAGCCAAACTACGTAACTCTTCTTGTTTCTTTTTAAGTGCAGCTTCACGGTCAGCAAATTCAGATTGTAACGCTTTAAGTACTTGCTCTCGTTGCGGCAACTGTTCAAACACTGCGCCCATATCTACGATTGCAATTTTCTCAGCTTGAGCCATCAGTGGGGCACCAATTAAGGCTAAGGTTAATAACGTTTTAGTTACCGTTTTTTTCAAAACTTACTCCTAGTTCTATCTATATCTAAATTGTAAAATTTGTCTGCCGAGTATAACCATTCTTTTTGACAAATTGCATCATCTTTTTAATTACAGTCAGTTATGGACAGAAAGCACTGCTTTCTGCCTTACTTAGACAATTAGAAGGTTCGACCAATGTTAAATGAGAATACCTCAGTATCATCATCTTTATACGATTTTATCGGTCTTGCTAAACTGAAAATCATAGGCCCCATTGGCGATAACCACTGAACACTTAAACCATAAGAGGCTCTGTATCGACTAGGATCACTATAATCAGCAATCTTCTTAAACTCATCTATAGGCAGTTTACGATAAGCATCGTAATCAAACTCTGTATCCCAAACGCTACCAGCATCCACAAATACTGAAGAACGTACTGAGTTACTATAAGCTTCGTCTAAAAATGGGATAGGGAAAATCATTTCCAAACTTGCCGTAGCCATCGCATTACCACCAATAGAACGACCACTAGTTACTTGGATTTGATTTTCATCAGTAGGAATACCACAACCACCACCAATTGGACTTGGGCATGGCTCTGTACCACGTGTTACTACAAACGAACGGGGGCCAACAGTGTTAGATTTAAATCCGCGTAAAGTTGTATTACCACCTGAGTAGTAGTTTTCCCAGAATGGCAGAATGTTGTCATTCTTTCCTGTCTTACCATAACCATTACCATAACCCGCTTTAGCGCGTGCAAGTAAAACAAAGTTATGGCTACGAGTTAATGGGAAATAGAAGCTTGTATCAAAATCCAATTTGAAATATTGAACATCTGAGCCAGGTACGGTCATTTCACCATTAAGGCGTTGTTGTGAGCCGCTGGTTGGGAAAGTACCACGGTTTAGCGTGTTCCTGAACCAACCTAAACTTAGCTCAAAGTTATCAAAGCTTAATTTATCATTATTACCATTACGATAAATATCAAAGAAACGTTGAGTTTGCTGGTTAGGCTGTAATTCTGAAAGAGTGTTATGTCGATAACCTACACCATAATTAATGCGGTTTACTTCATTAATCGGGAAACCTGAGTTTAGCGCAACACCGTAAGCTTGGTTTTTATAGGCTTCTAGGTTTTGACGACCAAAGTCTGTCTTATTCCAGAAAATACTTCCGCCTAAACTAACACCATCTTTTGTCCAATAAGGATCAGAGTATGACAAGCTAATGTTCTTTTGGAATTTATTGGTGTTGATATTTATCCCAGCTTGGTTACCTGTACCCAAAAAGTTATTCTGTTGAACACCAAACTGTAAACTCATACCTGTAGCAGAGCCATAGCCAACACCAGCATTAAACGAACCTGAAGGCTGTTCTTTCACCTTGAAATCAACATCGACCAGATCATCAGAGCCCGGAACTTGTTGAGTATCTACATCCACTTTTTCAAAAAAGCCAAGACGATCCAGTAATAATTTAGATTGGTCTACCGCAGCAGAGTTTAGCCATGCGCCTTCCATCTGACGCAGCTCACGACGCATTACTTCATCTTTAGTTACCGTATTACCTGTGAAGTTAATCGAGCGAACATAAACACGTTTACCAGGGTTAACACTTATATTAAGAGTCACTTCTTTGGTTTTGTCATCGATTTCAGGGAAGGTCTTCACTTCCGGATAAGCATAACCAAAACGACCAAGATATTTACTGTAAAGATCTTCTGTAAAAGTGACTTCACTCGCATCGTAAGTATCACCTGGTTTAATAGGTAACAGAGCTTTTAATAGCTCTTCTCGCCCCATTAAATCACCCGTTAAGTTAACTTTCTTAACTTTATATTTTGAACCTTCATCGATATTGACTGTGATGTACAAGCCTTTACGGTCAGGTGTCATCGCAACCTGAGTCGAGGTTTCTTTAAAACGGATATAACCTTGGTTTTGATAAAAGGCTTTAATGGTTTCTAAGTCAGCTTGTAATTTTTGCTTTTGATAACGGCGCTTACCAAATAAATTCCACCATGCAACATAGTCTTTAAGTTCTAACTTATCTCTTAGCTCTGCGTCAGTTGCAATGGTATTACCTACGAAGTTGATTTGTTGAATTTCAGCCGCATCACCCTCTGTAAACTTCAAGCGTAATTCAACGCGATTACGAGGGAGATTCACAATCTCTGCATGAACTTTGGCGCCGTATTTACCAACACTGTAGTAAAAATCTTGAAGACCC
This sequence comes from Parashewanella tropica, assembly GCF_004358445.1. Classification (NCBI taxonomy): domain Bacteria; kingdom Pseudomonadati; phylum Pseudomonadota; class Gammaproteobacteria; order Alteromonadales; family Shewanellaceae; genus Parashewanella; species Parashewanella tropica. The sequence continues at coordinate 1,481,135 of NZ_CP037951.1, read as the reverse complement.
TTTTCGATGCCAGAAAGCATGGTGCGGTCTAAAGACTCACCAACCTTTACCCCTGAGCTATCAAGGCTCTCTTGTAGCTGTTCATCTTTGATGTCTTTGTTACCGTCAAAAGTGATTTCGCTAATGGTCGGTCTTTCGGTAACGTCAACGATCAACACTCCGCCATCATGGCTGACTTTAATATTTTCAAAGTTGGTTGAAGCATATAGCGCTTTAATTGCTTGTTGCAGTTTTAGCTCATCGACGGTGTCTCCTACCTTTACAGGTAAGTTCAGTAATGCCGCACCTAAAGCTACACGCTGTAGACCATTGACTTGTATGTCGGTGACTTTAAAAGGCTCAAAAGCCGCATCGGCTGTTCCAGAATACGTTGCGCCCACTAATAACATCGAGGCAAAAAGTTTATTTAATCTCATAGAACACTTCTTGTTTTTAATATCCTTACACCAACTACCAAACCTTGCCTTTTATTACACATTCTGACAGGGCTCACACTAGCCGATATCTATGAAAGTCGGGAAAAGTCGTTAAAGAGTGCCACACTCATCAACATTAGCAATAGCGCCGCCCCGATCCTGAATCCAATATCCTGCACTTTCTCAGGTACAGGCTTCCCAGTTACTGCTTCAATCAAGTAATACATTAAATGCCCGCCATCGAGTACAGGAATTGGCAGTAAATTAATAATGCCAAGACTTACACTGATCAATGCGAGGAATTTTATAAAATTAACAAATCCATATTCAGCACTTCGTCCTGCACCTTGAGCTATGGAAATGGGTCCACTTAAACTTTTCACTGAAACGTCGCCAGTAAAAATTTTTCCAAAAGTCTTTATACTGAGAAGACTCAATTGCCAAGTGCGGTCTAATGCATTTTGCAGCGAACCTACTATGCCATACTCTAACTGAATACGCATGTTTTCCGGCCACTTAGGCAGTTGCGGAGCTACCCCCATCACACCCACATCTTTACCCTCAGGTCCCTTTGCAAGGTGAGGAGTAACTATTAATGTTAATTTTTCGCCTTTCCTCTCCACAACAACGGGTAATGATTTATTGGCTGAAGCTTGAATGCTCTTTACCACCGTAAGCCAATTTGTATATGGCTGACCATTTATGGAGATTATTTTATCACCCGCAATCATTCCCGCTTCTTCTGCGGCACTCTTTGGAGTAACTTGATCGATGATTGGTTCAAATTTAGGACGATAAATATGTAATCCTAATGAAGTAATAGGTGATTCTTTATCTGGATCGAACGTCCAGTTTTCAGTATTTAATTGATAAGTTCGACCTTGAGTCATGACTTCTTGTTCAGCACTACTCGCTTGTGATTGCGATGAAAGTGGCGCAACCGTTATAGGTAATGACTTATTCCCTATCGCGCCAACCAACTCAAGATTCACTTCATCCCAATCACGAACTTTATGACCATCAATAGCTAAAATTTGAGTAAGCTCTTTAGGTTGAATCACCGATGCAGGAGTATTTGGGGCTGTAGAGTCGAAGATCGGTTTGATTGAAGGCACACCAATGAGAAACATGAGCCACAAAGCAAAGACTGCGAACAAGAAGTTAGCCAATGGCCCTGCAGCTACAACAGCAATACGTTGCCAAACTGGTTTTCGATTGAATGCTTCATCTAATAAATGTTCAGGTACTTCTTCTACCCGTTCATCGAGCATTTTGACATAGCCACCCAGTGGGATCATGGCGATTACATATTCGGTGCCATCTTTGCCAAATTTGCTCCATAGCAGCTTTCCAAAACCAATCGAAAAACGTTCAACCTTTACGCCACAGCGCCGTGCTACCCAAAAGTGACCATATTCATGGATGGTAACCAAAATGCCAATAGCTAGAATAAAGGAGCCTAAGTTCCACAAAAAGTCCGTCATTAACTTCGTATTATTCCTATATCAGTTTTCGTAATTCAGCGTTGGCTCGGCTTCGAGCTTCCCTATCCAAAGCCACAATATCTTCTATGCTATCAAGCTTTGAGTTAACTACAGCTGACAAACATGCTTGATTCATCTTAGCGATGTCTGTGAATTTAATTCTATTGTTTAAAAATGCATCTACAGCAACCTCATTGGCTGCATTCAAAATGGTAGAGGCTTCTTGTCCTTGATGACAAGCTTCGATTGCTAGTGCTAAGCAAGGGTATCTTTCAAAATCAGGCTTACAAAAGCTTAATTGTCCGACTTTGAAAAAGTCCAAAGGTTCCACACCAGACGAAATTCTTTGTGGATAGGACATACAATGAGCAATGGGTGTACGCATATCGGGCTGTCCCATTTGCGCAATTACCGAACCATCACGATATTGAACCATAGAATGTATGACACTTTGTGGGTGGATCACAACTTTTAACTGTTCATTTCGAGCATTAAACAACCACTTAGCTTCAATGTATTCCAATCCCTTATTCATCATAGTGGCTGAATCAACGGAAATTTTTCTCCCCATTGACCAATTCGGATGATTACAGGCTTGCTCTGGAGTGATCGTATCAAAACTATTGATATCACGTGATAAGAACGGTCCACCTGAGCCAGTCAGCAATATGTGAGAAATGCCCTCAGAAGCCAAATCACAATGACCAATACGCGTTTGAATTCGCTCAGGCATACACTGGAAAATAGCATTGTGCTCGCTGTCCACAGGCAAAATGGTTGCACCTGAGTGTCGGGCTGCTTCAATAAACAAACGCCCAGACATAACCAAGGCTTCTTTATTCGCGAGTAATACCCTCTTACCTGCTTTTACTGCTTCGTATGTAGGCAGTAATCCCGCAGCACCAACAATTGCGGCCATTACTGTGTCTACTGAGTCATCTCTCACTAACTCAAGTAAAACATCTTCGCCAGTAGTCACTTGAACATCAAGCTCAGCTGGAAGTCGCTCCTGTAATGCGTTAGCTGCGTCAGTATCTACCATATGTGCAATGCTTGGCTTATGCAGTAAACATAGCTCTAGCATCTTATCTACGTTTTGATGTGCCACTAGCGCATAGGCCTGATATAAATCTGGATTACGAGCGATGACATCGAGTGTATTGGTACCAATCGATCCTGTTGCACCAAGCACCACAAATTTCTGCATAAATTACATCCAGAAGCTTAAATAAATAATGGTAAAGACGGGAAGCGCCGCTGTAAGGCTATCGATGCGATCTAGCACACCACCGTGACCTGGAAGAATATTGCCAGAGTCTTTTACTCCAGCAATACGCTTAAACATGCTTTCCACTAAATCACCTAATGCTGAACTTAAGGCTACAACAAGCGTCACAACAGCAACTAAACCCAGTTCTTGTTCTGGTGAGATTGTCATCACAATCCAAACAACAATCATGGTTGTAGCCAAACCACCGAGTAAGCCTTCAATGGTTTTAGCCGGACTGACTCTTGGTAATAATTTATGTTTACCAAACGCTTTACCAACAAAATACGCCCCACTATCTGCAGCCCACACAACCAGCATCACCATTAACACCAAAACAGCACCAAGATGAGGAGTGCCGATCGTTCCTAATGATTTCAAGGTGACAATAGCAGCGTAACAAGGCAGTAAAATTAATTGACCATAAGCAGTCTGGAGTATGGAATTATTTAAAATTTTTGTGCTTTTAGGGTATGTAAATACCAATAGCAGAGAAAGCAACCACCAAGCCGCTCCTATTGCAATAATAATCCAATAGAGTGGATGTAAATGGCCACCGAACCAAATTTGGTTAGTTGGTATTAGCAGATTTAATACCACAAGAATCAAAGTAAAACTTAAAGTAAAACTCAATTGATTGGCTTTAGAGTCTGGAGACATAATCTTGCCCCACTCGTGTGCTGCTATCGCAAAAATAGCAACCAAGGCCCAAGCAAATACATCAATAGGCGCATAAAATAATCCCCCTAAAACAATAGGGATCAAACATGCTGCTGTTATTATTCGTTGTTTTAACAAAAAACTATCCTCTCAACCTCAAGATGACTCTTGAAGCTCGTCGATTTGTTGTCCCGTCAAACCAAAGCGACGTTGACGGCGGGTAAAGCTAAGAAGGGCTCGATGAAAAACATCTTCATCAAAGTCGGGCCAAAGAGTTTCAATAAACTCTAGCTCTGCATAAGCGGCTTGCCATAAGATAAAATTACTGATGCGATAATCACCTCCGGTACGGATCATTAAATCCACTTCAGGCTGATCTGACATGCTCAACAAATTAAACATATCCGTTTCAGTGATTTCTTCTGCAGTCATCTCACCGGTAGCAACCTTTTTAGAAAGGGCTTGTGTAGCTTGTAAGATATCCCAGCGGCCACCGTAGTTGGCAGCAACATTGAGTACTAGAGCGTTATTGTCAGCGGTTTTTTCTTCGGCTTTTTTGATCTGTTTTTGCAAGCGTTCGGAAAATCGTGAAGTGTCACCAATGATATTAAGTCTTACGCCATTTTTGTGCAGCAATTTGATTTCTCGCTGCAATACCGTAAAGAATAATTCCATTAATAAACCAACTTCTTGCTCTGGTCGGCGCCAGTTTTCACTAGAAAAAGCAAACAAAGTTAGGGACTTTATTCCCATTTCTCTAGCAGTGCTAACAGCTCGTCGAACGGCTTTAACACCTGCTCTGTGCCCCATTACTCGAGGTTGACCTTTAGCCTGTGCCCAGCGACCATTTCCATCCATTATGATGGCAACATGCTGCGGAGCTGCCTGCTTGATCAGCTCAACAATTTGCTGTGGTAAGGCTCCCGACTCCCGGTTACTTTTTTCAACAACAGCAGTCTCCGATTCGAAATCCTTGATGGACGACATTAATTGCAACCTCATAAAAAAACAAACGCCGTGTAGTATACCCCTACACGGCGTTTAATCTCTACAAATTATCTTGTGAAACCAAGAAAAAGCGGTTATACGCTTAAAAAATCAATGGTCGATTAAACTTCCATCAACTCGGCTTCTTTAGCCGTTAAAATTTCTTCAATTTGCTTGATGTGAGCATCCGTTAATTTTTGGATATCGTCTTCACCACGACGAACATCATCTTCAGTACAGCCTTTCTCTTTTTCAAGTGCTTTGAATTCAGAGTTAGCATCACGACGAACGTTACGAACCGCAACACGACCATTTTCAGCTTCAGCACGAACCACTTTAACAAGGTCGCGACGACGCTCTTCGGTTAATGGTGGTAATGGGATACGAATGATAGTTCCAGCTGACATAGGGTTTAGACCTAAGTCAGAAGACATAATTGCTTTCTCAACCGCTTGAATCATGCTGGTATCATACAAGGTTACCGCAAGAGTACGAGCATCTTCGATACTCACGTTACCCACTTGGTTTAGCGGTGTCATAGAACCATAATAAGAAACTTGAATAGCATCTAAAATGCTTGGGTGAGCACGTCCACTGCGAACTTTCGCCATTTGACTTTTAGTAGACTCTACTGATTTCGCCATACGCTCTTTAGCGCTAGATTTAATCTCTTCAATCACAATAAGATTCCTTTATTTAATAAGACTTAATGTTGAAATTCTTAAGCTTTACTGTGGATTAGTGTGCCTTCTTCTTCACCCATGATAACACGTCTAAGTGCACCTGGTTTATTCATATTGAAGACTAAAATTGGTAAGTCATGGTCACGAGCGAGCGTAAACGCTGCAAGATCCATCACTTTTAATTCTTTTTCTAATACTTCGCTGTAATTTAGCTCATCGTATTTTACGGCATCAGCATCTTTCATTGGATCGGCTGAATAAACACCGTCTACTTTAGTACCCTTTAGAACTACTTCGGCCTCAATTTCAATGCCACGAAGACAAGCTGCTGAATCGGTTGTGAAGAATGGGTTACCAGTACCTGCCGAAAAGATAACTACACGACCTGACTTTAGCAAGCTGATAGCTTCTGCCCAGTTGTAGTCATCACAAACGCCGTTTAACGGAATCGCTGACATTACACGCGCATTCACATATGCACGGTGCAAAGCATCACGCATAGCAAGGCCATTCATTACGGTTGCTAACATGCCCATGTGGTCACCCACAACACGGTTCATGCCCGCTTGTGCTAAACCTTCACCACGGAATAAGTTACCGCCACCGATAACAACACCAACTTGTAAGCCAAGCTCTACCAGCTCTTTGATTTCTTGAGCCATGCGATCCAATACTTTTGGATCAATACCGAAGCCTTCATCGCCCATTAGGGCTTCACCACTGAGTTTTAGAAGAATACGTCTAAATGCAGGTTTTGGGTTGGTGCTCATAATTCTTATCCTTGTTATACCTATTAAGGTATTGGGTCTGCGTTAAGATTTGATCACTCTATTCGAGAATGAACAAATGTTAACACAAATATGTTTGGGGATAAGTGCCTGTCGATAAGTTCTTTGAAAATTATTGTGTTCAGGTTTAGTGTAATACAAGGCGCTATGAAGGACGCATAGCCGTAGCTATGTAACCGAAATTGCAACGAAGTAGAGTACTGAAACTGGGCACAAAAAATCTTAAGAAACTTATGGTCAGGTACTTATAACAAGACCGCAGCATGGCCGCGGTCTTATTTACGGCTATATGTTAGCCAAAAGCTTAGAATTAAGCTTTAGAAGCTTCGATTTGAGCAGCTACTTCAGCTGCGAAATCTTCTTCTTTCTTCTCGATACCTTCACCAACCTCTAGACGGATAAAAGTAGAAACTGTAGCGCCTTTCTCTTTTAGGAAATCGCCAACAGATTTTTTAGGCTCCATGATGAACGCTTGACCAGTAAGAGAGATCTCACCAGTAAACTTCTTCATACGACCAACAACCATTTTCTCAGCGATTTCAGCAGGCTTGCCTTCATTCATCGCGATTTCAACTTGAACGGCTTTCTCTTTTTCTACTACGTCAGCAGGTACGTCTTCTGGGTTAACAAACTCAGGCTTAGAAGCAGCAACGTGCATAGCAACGTGCTTAAGAGTTTCTTCGTCAGCGTCACCAGCAACAACTACACCGATACGCTCACCGTGACGGTAAGAAGAAAGCTTAGCACCTTCGATGTACTCAACACGGCGGATGTTCATGTTCTCACCGATTTTAGCTACTAGAGCAACACGAGTTTCTTCGAACTTAGCTTTAAGTGCTTCGATGTCTAGCTTTTCAGCAAGAGCAGCTTCAGCTACTTCGTTAGCGAAAGCAACAAAGCTTCCATCTTTAGCAACGAAGTCAGTTTGGCAGTTAACTTCAACTAGCGCAGCGAAACCTTCGCCTTGCTTGATGATGATAGTACCTTCAGCAGCGATGTTACCAGCTTTCTTAGCAGCTTTAGCAGCGCCACTTTTACGCATGTTCTCAATCGCTAGATCGATATCACCGTTAGTTTCAGTAAGCGCCTTCTTACAATCCATCATGCCAGCGCCAGTACGATCACGCAGTTCTTTAACTAGGGCAGCAGTAATTGCCATTGTTAAATCCTCTATAGAAAATTCGACCAGTGTTGTTGCACACTCATTCTTGAGTACAACAGGTATAGAACAGGGGCACATCGGCCCCTGAAACCAATTTAATCAATTGGTTAGCGCATCATAATAAAAAAATATTATGACACTTCGAGAAAGTCTCGATTAAGCTTCAACGAAACCGTCTTGCTCAGCTTGCTCAGCGATGTCTTGACCGCGGCCAGCTTTAGCAGCTTCAGAAGCAGCTTCAGTGTAAAGACGGATTGCACGCATCGCATCGTCGTTACCAGGAACGATGTAGTTAACACCGTCTGGAGTAGAGTTAGTATCAACAACAGCAACAACAGGGATACCTAGATTGTTAGCTTCTTTGATTGCGATGTGTTCATGGTCAGCACCGATAACGAAAAGAACGTCAGGTAGGCCACCCATGTTTTTGATACCACCAAGAGACTTCTCAAGCTTTTCTAGCTCGCGAGTACGCATTAGCGCTTCTTTCTTGGTTAGCTTGTCAAAAGTACCGTCAACTGATTGAGTTTCTAGTTCTTTAAGACGCTTGATAGATTGACGAACAGTTTTCCAGTTAGTCAACATACCACCTAACCAACGGTGGTCAACGTAGAATTGGTCACATGCGATAGCAGCATCTTTGATAGCTTCGCTAGCAGCACGCTTAGTACCAACGAATAGTACTTTACCTTTCTTAGCAGCGATGTTGCTGATGAAAGCTAGTGCTTCGTTGAACATTGGCACAGTATGCTCTAGGTTGATGATGTGTACACCGTTACGAGCACCGAAGATGAATGGCTTCATCTTAGGATTCCAGTAACGAGTTTGGTGACCAAAGTGAACACCAGCCTTTAGCATATCGCGCATTGAAACTTGTTTCATTGTAATACCTTAAATTGTAAAAGGGGTTGTGTATTTGCAAAACGGCTAAGCCGTCTTCAAACACGCCTCCACGCATCCCATTTATTCGACCCAAAATGCTATTTCAGGCACCCCGAAAAATGTGACGATACGTGTGTGATTTAGTAGTTAATTTACCTTTACTTAACTTAGATTCATCTTCGTTGAGTATAAGTATGTTTGCCATGTATAATGGCGGCCACATCTTATCACAACAGCTAAGAATCGTAGAAAATTACTGAATAATTTCTATTCAAAACTGTTAGAACAAACGTAACGGCGCGCTTTATACCATAATATCGGTGTACAATGCAATGAAGAGACTTAAAATGACTTAAAGTGTTACTGGCAACACGATGGCATATTTTAAGTAGCTGCGCCTTAAATTTACACTATGAGAATTGTTGAATGAGCATCACCATCAAGACTGCTGAAGAAATCGAAAAAATGCGCGCCGCTGGTAAGCTGGCCGCTCAAGTCCTTGAAATGATTGAGCCGCACGTAAAAGCGGGCGTAACCACGAATGAATTAAATGACATTTGCGCTAAATACACTGAAGAACAAAACGCTATTTCAGCGCCATTGAATTATCACGGTTTTCCTAAATCCATTTGTACTTCTGTCAATGAAGTCATTTGTCATGGCATCCCGAATGACACCCCTCTTAAAGACGGCGACATTGTAAATTTAGACATCACGGTAATTCTTGACGGCTACCACGGTGACACATCAAAAATGTTCTTAATTGGTGATGTTACCCCTAAGAACAAACGCCTATGTCGCATTGCTCAAGAAAGTCTATATCTCGCAATTCGTAAAGTCCGTCCAGGTATGAAACTGGGTGAAATTGGTACGACTATCGAGAAGTTCATCAAAGCCAGCAAAACAGGGCTAGAAAAATACTCTATTGTTCAAGATTATTGCGGTCACGGTATTGGTGCAACATTCCACGAAGAGCCCCAAGTTGTTCATTACAAAAACAACGATAAAACGGTCATTCGCCCAGGCATGTGCTTTACTATCGAACCTATGATTAACGCTGGTCGTAATACGTCTGTACTTGACGCAGAAGATAAATGGACGGTTCGTACAGCTGATGGTAAAAACTCTGCACAATGGGAGCATACTCTTTTAGTGACTGAAACGGGTGTTGAAGTGCTTACCTTGCGTGAAGAAGAAGATTTCCCAAGAGTGATTAATCATAAGTAATATCCAACCCAATAGCTGGAGCACCTGTCTCCAGCTTTAGTATCCTTTCTTCTATGTGAATTTATTGAGGCTAAAAATTAAATTAAATTAACTAGAGCCATATGATTAACTTTTGTATCTTGCCTATACAAGTATCTGAATCGCATCGAAGTTAACCGATGGCAGCAACTACATACCAGCCACCTCAATTATCTCCAGTTGCAGAGTTAAATTACCTCTCAACACAGGGTGGGCAAGGTACGAGAACATTAACCCAACTCGCTGCTTCGGCAAACACCAATCAAATTACCGAAATTAATGGTCTCAGATTTACCATTTCTCCTACTTATTCGGGCAAACTTAACGCATGTTTTTGCTCTTTTCACGATCAAAGCCAAGTTAGCAGTCCTCAACCGAACTCAGTTCTTCAGAAGGCTAAACTATGGGTTGCTCAGCGTATGCCTGCATGTTTATTGGCCTCCATATTTTCTACCTCTAAGCGACCTCAAATAGTACAGGCCGCCATTGAAGTTAAAATGATCGAACAACGCCTAAATGCAAACCGGCAACTGCTGTTTGAAGTTTGTAAGAATGGTGAAATTGAAAAATTAAATGCTTTGATCCAGCATGGGATAAATTTAAACACTCGGGATTCAAATGGATTCTCACCTCTATATTACGCAACCATGAAATGCCATTTATCCACAATTGAAGTTCTAGTCAACAACGGTGCAAGAATAGTGACTCACGAAGAAAAAAGCACTCTTCATTCAAGGTTATCTTTTTCTTGTTCAAGATTCGGCCACCAGCGACAAATTAACGCTATTGCTCTTTCAGGTATCGATCTCAATAAACGATTTGATTTTGAAAGAACAGCGCTTATGAGAGCTTCTTCAAATGGGAATATCGAAGCCGTTAGAACTTTACTCAAACATAGCTCAAACATTGATTCAGCTGATTGCGTAGGAAGTACAGCACTTCACTTAGCTGCCGATCACGGACATTCAGCAGTTGTAGCTTTATTAATTAAAAGCGGAGCAACCCCGACTTTATGTGATTTTAACGGATTAACACCATTACAGATAGCCTGTACTTCAGGTCATTTACAAGTAGTAGAAACGCTTCTTGAGCACGAAACAGAAAATATAGATTGGCAAGACTCGCTCGGGTACACCCCCTTAATGCACGCAACCCGAACCGGAAATCCTTCAATTGTAAAAGCGTTACTAAAACACACTAAAAATGTAAACCTATCTACTCATCATGGAAAAACAGCACTACATATTGCTATCTTTCAAGGTAGTACAGAGGTAATTGAACTCTTAAAATCAGCAGGAGCTGAGGTTAATGCAAAAACAGAAGTAGGTAAAACCCCACTTCATTTTGCAGCAAGAGATCACCAATTCACAACGGCTAAAGCACTTCTAGAGAATGCTAACGCTAATGCCGATATACAAGACTCACATGGTGAAACTCCATTAATGATTGTGGCAAAAGATGGAGATATTGAGCTTGCAAAACTCCTTATTAGCCACACAACGGACATTAACTTAGTCAATCATTCAGGGCAATCAGCACTGTATCTCGCAGTGATGAATGGACATTCTGACATCGTAGATTGTTTACTAAAAAATGGAGCAAGTGCTGAATTACGCAATATAAAAAGTGAAACACCATTGAAAGTAGCGACACGATGTCGCCAATATCAAGCGGTCAAGGTACTCTTGGATCATGATCCTGATATCGTTAACGCGTCTGACTCGCAGGGCTGGACCGCATTAATGAATGCGGCCTCATACGGAGATATTGATACCGTTAAACTGCTTCTTAAACATCAAGTTGATGTAAACGTGGTAAACCATGATGGTAAAACGGCATTATACTGTGCCGCAGATGGAGGACACTCCGATGTAGTAAGTTTGCTGCTTGAACACGGGGCCAGTGCAATACAACGGGATAAACAGGCTTTTACTCCATTACAGATTGCTGCTCACAAAGGCCGTGGAGCCGTTGTAGATGTTTTGCTTAAACAGCCAGAGGTTGATATTGATGCGCAAAACGACCGAGGCTGGACTGCATTAATGCTGGCAGCAGCACATGGGAATGTGGGAATTGTAAGGTCTTTACTTTCACATACCATCAATATACAAGCGACCCATCATAATGGCGAGACAGCTTTAGAAATCGCATTACATAATTCACGCTTGGGTGATAAAGGGTGCAAAAAAGTCGTAGGCTTAATAAAAGCAAAAATGAAAGAACAAACCAGCACATAAAAAACTAATGGAAAAAAATATCATATAAATTTTAGTATTAGCGAAGAAACCTGAACAAACTTTACTAAGTTATGGTAAGTTAAATCCAACTAAAATAAGATTTAAGTGTTTCTTATTATATATTCACCAAAAAACAAACCACAAAAAGCTAAGCCCCTGCTTTTTATAGAAGTATTTAAAAACAAACAATCCACCAATGAATAAAACAGTATTAAAACTGAAACAATCGCTCACGGAACATAATCAACATTTACTGTCTCAATTTGAGCAACAATTTCCCATTGAAGACTTGGTTCAACAACGTTGCCAACAGATCGACCAAGTCCTAAAACAAGTATGGAATAATACAGGGCTAAAAAAGCAAAATATTGCTTTAGTTGCTGTTGGTGGATATGGACGAGCGACACTTCATCCACAATCGGATATTGACCTTCTTTTTCTAGTAGCAGAAGCACCTAATAAAGCTCAATTCAGTGCATTAAGTGATATATTAACTTTAATGTGGGATATCGGCCTTGAAGTTGGCCATAGTGTTCGCACTGTTGAGGAAAGTGTAAAACTAGGTCGTGAAGATGTCACCATTGCCACATCTCTTTTAGAAGCAAGATTATTGTGCGGCGAATCAAAACTCTTTTATCAACTCCAACAAGCCATTAATCAAGATGACTTTTGGCCCGAGCATGAATTTTATCAAGCCAAATACCAAGAACAAAAAGATAGGCATGATAAAATCAATGCCTTTGATCTAGAGCCAAATCTAAAAAGCTGTCCGGGGGGTTGAGAGATATTCAAAACATCACTTGGGTAGCGATGCGACACTTCAAAGCCAGTAATACAGAAGAACTCGTCGCCAGAGGCTTTTTAGAGCCAGATGAACTCAGTGAACTTATTGAATGCCGTGACTACTTGTGGCAGTTACGCTTTGCGTTACATATGCTCACTGGGCGTGATGAAAACAGGCTCTTATTCGACCATCAGAAAGATGTTGCTAAGATGATGGGGTTCGAAAACAACGAAAACCAGCTTGCCGTTGAGCAAATGATGAAACGGTTCTATTGCTCGGTTCGCCGAGTCATGGAACTCAACGAAATGTTGCTTCAGCTATTTTATCAAGCTACATTGGGTCATGTCTCCAAGTTGCCAATCAAGCGTATCAACAACGATTATCAGCGACGCGGTAGCTATATTGATGCTTTACCCCATGTAGATTTAAATCTTCCACAAAATATTATGCTGTTGCTGGTAACCGCGCTCAATTATCCGAGTGTAAAAGGTATTTATGCCACCACGCTAAGAAGAATGCGTGAAGGTCTTAATGCCCTCAATCGGCCTTTAGTCGACTTTGTCGACTGCCGCCAGCTCTTTTTAGCCATTCTGAAGCACGAACGTGGTATCGCTGCCCTTTCGTTTATGCACAAGCACGGTGTGCTGAGTAGTTACTTGCCTGAATGGCAACAAATAGAAGGTCAAATGCAATTTGATCTATTCCACGCTTATACGGTTGATGAGCATACACATAGGTTATTAAAAAACATCAATCGTTTTTTTATACCAGAACATGAAGATGAACTGCCTTTAGCTTCAAAGATATCTGGACATTTACCCAAACGAGGCTTATTAGTTTTAGCGGCTATTTTCCATGATATCGGAAAAGGTCGTGGCGGTGATCACAGTAAACTTGGCGCAGTTGATGCCTTAAGGTTTTGCAAACATCACAACATGAACGATCATGATGGTCGACTGGTCAGTTGGTTAGTCGAAAATCATTTACTAATGTCGATGATAGCCCAAAGGCGCGACATTTCTGATCCTGACGTCATCTTCGATTTTGCCGAAAAAGTTCGCGATAATGATCGTCTCAATTATCTATACTGCCTAACGGTTGCAGACATTAGAGCAACCAATGACAACTTATGGAATGGTTGGAAAGACTCTTTACTAAAAGAGCTTTATTTTGCGACTCAACGAACCTTATCTCGTGGTCAGGAGCAAACGACTGACATTAGAGCCAGAGTAAGAGAGCATCAAGCCAAAGCCAGAAAGAGTTTGACTGATAATAATATTGATTCGGTTCAAGCTGATGAACTGTGGCAATCTCTACCAGCCGATTATTTTTTAAGGCACACACCGGAACAAGTGACTTGGCATACCCAATCTATCTTGCAGCATGAAAGTGAAGACCCTTTGGTTTTGGTCTCCAAAAAAGCGACTCGTGGTGGTACTGAAGTATTTGTCCACTGCCCTAACCGCCCCAAACTGTTTGCAACAGTAATGGCGGTTCTGGATAACAAAAACCTCACGGTACACGATGCAAGCATTCTCACCACCAAAACCAATTACGCCATGGATACCTTTATTATTCTTGAGCAAAATGGGAAAACCGTGTCAGGTGCATCTCGAGTTCAATCAATTCAAAAAGCACTGGTTAAATCAATCAAAGCTGAAGATGACAAATTACCTAACTTCAAAAAAATATCTCGAAAAATGCGACCATTTCAGGTTGATACTCAAGTCTCATTTTTACCCAGTAAGCGTAATGCCACCACAATGATGGAATTAGTGGCACTGGATACGCCGGGATTACTTGCAAAAGTCGGCGATATCTTTTATCAATGCAATATAACTTTGGTAGGCGCCAAGATCACAACCATTGGTGAGCGTGCAGAAGATTTTTTCCGCATTCAAACTATCGATGGTAATGAGTTAAATGAAGACCAGAAGCAACTTTTAAAAGAAACATTAGTTTCTCGATTAAATTCAAAATCATAAATTAAGACACAGATAGGAGTACTCGATGGAGGCTTTACGCCAACGAATTGAAGCCGCGTTTGAAGAGCGTGACACAATTACACCAAGCACTGTAAGTGCAGAGTTAAAACAAGATATTGAAAACGCCATACAAATGCTTGATAGCGGAGAAGCTCGTGTCGCTGAAAAAATTGACGGTGAATGGGTAGTCAACCAATGGTTGAAGAAAGCAGTGCTGTTATCTTTCCGTATCTTTGATAATGAAGTTGTTGATGGCTGTGAAACCAAGTACTACGACAAAGTTCCTCTTAAATTTGCAGGCTATGACGAAGCTCGCTTTAAAGCGGAAGGTATGCGTGTAGTACCACCAGCTACCGTTCGTAAAGGTTCATTTATTGCTAAAAACACTGTATTAATGCCTTCATACGTTAACTTGGGTGCATATGTTGATGAAGGTACTATGGTTGACACGTGGGCTACCGTTGGTTCATGTGCTCAAATTGGTAAAAACGTGCATTTATCTGGCGGCGTAGGTATTGGTGGCGTATTAGAGCCATTACAAGCAGGGCCAACCATCATCGAAGATAACTGTTTTATTGGAGCCCGTTCTGAAGTTGTTGAAGGTGTAGTTGTAGAAGAAGGCTCTGTAATTTCAATGGGCGTTTATCTTGGTCAAAGTACTCGTATTTATGACCGTGAAACCGGTGAAATTCACTATGGGCGTGTACCAGCTGGTTCTGTTGTTGTTTCTGGTACCTTGCCTTCAAAGTGTGGCAACTATAATTTATATGCAGCGATTATCGTTAAAAAAGTTGACGCCAAAACTCGAAGTAAAGTTGGCATTAACGAATTGTTAAGAAGCGCTGAATAACACTTTAAGGTTGGTGCTTCGGCGCCAGCCTTTCATCAGTTTAACCGCCAATAGAACCCTACCTCTCACCTATAAAACATGAAATTTATTAGCAACTTAAGTTAAACATATTTAACATGCTTGTTTCCTCAAAAAAGCCTAATATTTTGTCTCTTAGGCGGTTTTGTTTTTGAGGTATTAATGTCGTTAGTTAGAGTAGATATATTTCCGATGGAACCAATAACTGTTGGTACGAATCAGCAAACTGTTCCTGATCTTCCCTTGATTGCAGATGCTGAAGCACACATTTCTCCTGATGATAAAACTAAATTCTTCGACCTTATTAATCAACTAATGGGCAAAGATACTCCACCATTGGAGCGAATGGCAGTCTGCTCAGCATTGAAACAAATGATGCCCCCAAATTTTGCTCATAGGCTACTTTTGAACCCTACTTTTGACGAAACACAAAAACAATGGAGTGTATCCGTCATTTGCGATGACTCCCCTGTTTTGACTCTCAAAGGACTTCCAGCAGATAGCCCTGCCAGCCTAGCTGACTACCATGAATTTATGCGATTAAATAACAGGCAATGGCTTGTCGACAACTGCTTCGAGCCGTCACAAACTGTCGAAACTTTATTTGATCAAGTCACTCAGCCTCAATCAGATCCAGAACACTCTTATCTCTATAACGCCCAGCAGTTAATCGCATTATTACCTCAAGAAATGCAACCATGGTGCCGTATCGTCAAACAAGGTGTTCAAGATGACTGGTATCTTACCGTCGAACTTATTCAACAACCTGAACTTTATACTGGTGCACCCAAACCACCATTTGTCATTGCTTGCTCCCCAACTCTTAACGCCGATGCACTTAGTGATTTTCAAGAAATACAACGCTTTGAGCATATACAACTTTTTTTGAATATTTTTAACAAAGAACAACAACCTCAAGTACAAGCCCTACTCAATCAATTAGAACATATACGATCAATTCAAGAACACTTTCAGACCTTCCAAGATCTGCAAACTTTATGTGTTTCCCAGCCAGACATAAGCCTTACGGCAAAGCTTGTTAAGAGACCTGATAACCCAAGCGTTCAATATCTAACTCTTAACTTCAATGGTCAACCTATCTATTGTTCAACCCCCATTGTTACATTCAGTAATGAAACAACCAAGTTAGGAGCGACTTATGTAAACTTGGCTGAAATCATTTCTCTGGTTGAAACTATCAACCAATTCACAGATCAAATTCAAGTAAATCAAGAAATAGAAAGGCAACTTGATTCATTAACAGATTGTAAAGTCGATAAAGAAAGCAAGCAATTCTATGAAGTTACCATTAAACAGCTTAATGATTTACTGCCTAAAAGTGCTTCTCAAACACAATATCAAACCCGATTCGAACAACTAGAAGCCGAGTATAGACAAAAACTAGCAAGTTTTGAGATATGGGAGCATGTTGCAAAGTATTGCGAAGAAGCCAACCACGATGCTGCCTATCAAGCTTTTGAAGCCCTAACTACACTCCAGACTCAAATTACAAAACAAACCAGTGCTCTGCAGCTATTCGAAACATTACGTCCTCACTTACAAGCATTTAGAAACCAACTAAATAAAGAAGGCAGAGCACTACTGACGATTGCTAATCCAGCCACAGGCTCTGCAAAATTAGTTGTCAGCTTTGATGATCTAGAACTTTATGCTTCAGAAACATATCCAGCTCGCTCTAAACAAGAAAAAGTTATCAAAAGTGTCGTTTCAGACTTAGAACTTGAACTTCGAACAAAAATCTCTTTAGCTGAATTTAAATTGAAAATCGATAATTGGCGTTGCGAGGGAACAGAAAACTATAATAAAACTTACGAAGTATTATTTGAGATGCTTGAAAACGATTGGCTAGAAGGTTTACCTATGCATCCACGAGTTAAAACGGAAGCATTTTGTTTGTTAAGAAATTTCCTTCCTCCTGAAAAGGCAGCACTGTTCAGTGGTAGTTTAGAGCCGATGATAGAACATGGAAATCCGCACCTGCACCTTCGAGTCGGTAACGCCGAAATCATCGCTCCAATGAAAGAAGCTAGTGAAACAAATATCGCAGACATTAAAAAGTTATTGGGTATATTGCCCGATGGCAGATCAGAAATGCCTGCCGCCACATGTACTGAAAAAGGCTTAAATGATGCATTTGCTCGAGCACATAGATTAAGAAGTACAATCACACTCAACCCAATGTCTGTAGAACAACGTAGAAAATATCAGGCATCTGTGCAAGCATCATCAAAACCTGCTAGTGGTGTACAGACACCGTCTCAATCAGCATCAGCATTACCCTTGCCTGAGCCAGAAATAAAAACAGGGATTGATCTCGCCCAAGAAATAGCTGATAAATTCAAAAAATTTGGAAATTTGAGTGGTCTAATTAGGTACCTAACTAGTGATGACTTTCAAAATCAGAAGTCTTTACTGCCTAAAGACTGCTTTTCTGATCCCGCATACACACGTATTTGGGGCGGAGTTCTTATCACGTATGATCACGCCGCTGAAGGTGACGGAAGCCGAATGTCACTTAAAGATGCACTAGAGCTGCATTGCCAAAAACACCTGTTTTAATCAGCGCTTCCATGGTTCACATGCTATTTTCATGCTGTTTCTGTTATTATTCATCACCAAGAACAATAACCTAAAGAGAACACGATGGAAGTTAGCTTACCAATTATTATTACATTCAGTGGCTATCTAGTTGCCATGCTCGCCATTGGCTTATGGGCCTATAAAGCGACAGATACTGTTGATGACTACATTTTAGGTGGCCGTAAAATGGGGCCCGCAGTAACAGCACTAAGTGTAGGTGCTTCTGATATGTCAGGTTGGTTATTACTGGGACTTCCTGGTGCTGTATATCTAACAGGATTAAGTTCAGCTTGGATCGGAATAGGGCTCATTTTCGGTGCTTGGCTCAACTGGCTATTTGTTGCTAAACGGCTAAGAATTTATACCGAACAAGCCGACAACGCTCTCACTTTACCGGACTTCTTTGAGAAGCGATTCCACGACAATCAAGGCATTCTCAAACTCATATCAGCCGCAACCATCTTACTCTTTTTCACCTTTTATACATCTTCGGGTATGGTTGGCGGCGCTTTGTTATTTCAAAAAGTCTTTGGCTTCGATTACACCATAGCGCTTCTTATTGGTAGTGTCATTATCGTTTCATACACCTTTTTAGGTGGATTTTTTGCGGTCTGCTGGACTGATTTCGCTCAAGGCTGTTTGATGTTAGCGGCGCTATTACTCGTACCAACGATTATCTTTTTCTCTCCCGAGCATCAACATCAGCTTGAAGCATTAGACCCAAGTATGCTCAGTTTATTTAATGACAAAACAACCATTATTGGCTTTTTATCATTATTAGCTTGGGGGCTTGGTTATTTTGGTCAGCCACATATTCTATCAAGATTTATGGCTATTGGTGATCATAATGATTTAAAAACGTCTCGCCGAATTAGCATGAGCTGGATGATTTTATCTTTACTAGGTGCATTAGGTACAGGCTTAGCGGGTGCGATTTATTTCTCAAGCCAGCCACTTGAAAACAGTGAAACTGTATTTATCCACTTAACGCAAGTCGCCTTCTCACCTTGGATTGGTGGTCTATTAGTTGCTGCAATTTTATCTGCGATTATGAGTACTATTGACTCTCAACTACTCGTTTGTTCTAGCGTGATCACTGAAGACTTCTACAAACGTTGGATTAAAAAAGATGCCAACAGTAAAGAACTGATGTTTATTAGTCGCTTCAGTGTGATTGCCATTTCATTAATTGCAGGCTTTATCGCGCTAGATCCTAAAAGCAGCGTGTTATCTCTTGTAAGTTACGCATGGGCTGGATTTGGTGCCGCATTTGGACCAGTAGTTATTTTGTCTCTATTTTGGTCTAAATACAGTAAACTTGGCGCAATGAGTACTATCGTAACGGGTGCTGCAACTGTCATCATTTGGAAGCAATTGAATGGTGGTATTTTCGACTTATACGAGATTTTACCAGGATTTTTGTTTGCTATGATCGCGGGGATTATAGCCAGTTATTTATCTCCTGCAAATCAACAAACTCACTCTGAATTTAACGAGTTTAAATCAAAGCTGTAATTGACTACAAAGACCTTTTTGAGTGCTCAGATTAACTTCTGAGCACTTGCAGCGCAAAGATTAATCATATTTAATCTACCCCTAACAAGCTTGCATTTATTTCACTTTGTTGAAATTATCTATTTAAATCACTAGGATGATTAAATGTGTGACACAAAGCACACAAATATCTTGGAGCTGAGAGGGTGAACTTTGGGCAAGAAAACATCAGTTACAACTGGTCAGACTTGCTACAATAAAATCTGCTCCATCATAATATTACAACTTTACGATAAATAAATTACAAAGATCACTATAACCGTGGGTGAGAAGTTGTCTGTTCCTCACATGTTTTTCAGGCTCCCGCCTGACTTCCTACGACATCAGTGCATTGGATAATAATATGACCAACTTAAAAAAATTAAGTATCGCGATAGCAACTACATTACTTTCTACTCAGACTTTTGCCGCAGGCTTTCAGGTAAACGCCCAATCCGCAACAGGTATTGGACGAGCTTGGTCTGGTGACGCCGCTATAGCAGATAACGCCTCCGTTTTAGCGAGAAACCCAGCCGCAATGTCTCTATTCAAAAAGCGTGCATTTTCAGGTGGTATCACCTACGCCGCAACCGACGTTGAAGTTAGAGATGTAGCTTTAGCTTCAGATAAACCTGTTAGCTTTGGTCACAATGACAGCGCAGCTAAAAACAGAGCAATTCCAAATCTATTTTATATTCACCCATACAGCGATAAAATTGCATTTGGCGCAGGTTTGTTTACAAACTTCGGTACTGGCACAGATAACACCAGTATTTTAAAAGACAATCCAAATCAAGTATTGCCTGTCGATTTACTCGGTAACACTGAAGTTACAACCATTAACTTAAACGGTAGTATTTCATACAAAATCAATGAGCATGTATCTCTTGGTTTAGGATTAGATGTCATTAGAGGTGGTGGTAAATTAAGCCGTAAAGGCCAATTACCTTTTGGTCCTAACGGAACCTTAGTTGATGGAACATTAGTAAATGTTGATGCTACAGGTTGGGGCGTTGGCGGTATTTTCGGTATTTTATTTCAAGCCAATGAAAATAACCGTTGGGGTATCAGCTATCGCGTAAGCCCAGAGTTTAAAGCCAAAGGGGATTTAGACTTATTTAGTTCAGAAGCTAAAGCTACCGCTTCATACGATGAGCTAATTTTACCGCTTCCTAACATCTTCCAAGTTGCAGGTTTCCATCAGCTAAATGATAAATTCGCTGTGCACTATACCGCCAAATTGACTCAGTGGGGACGTTTCGATCAAATCACACTTGAAGGTGGCAAGCTTGGCAATAATCCTGTTCCAGATAGACCATTAAAAGTATATGACTGGAAAGACTCTTGGTTATTCTCAGTGGGTGGAACTTACACCATCAACGATAAATGGAAAGTAAGAGCGGGCTATATGTTTGACCAGTCTGTGATTGATGAAAAAACGTCTATCTCTCTGCCTGATTCAGATCGTAATTGGTATACCGTAGGGGTTAGTTATAACTTAGATAGCGATTCAACTATCGACTTCGGTTATGCCAACGTTCGAGGCAAATACACTAAAGTAAATGAAAAAAGCTTAGTTACAGGCGCAACCGTTGCCTACACCAAAGGTAATGCGAACTACTTCTCTATCCAATACAGCAAACAGTTCTAATCTTAGCTTTTCTTAAAGAAAAAGCCGCAGCCTGTCTGCGGTTTTTTTATTCCCTAAAAACCAACAAGATGAAAAAAGGTTAACTGTAAATTTCGTACTTTTGTTTGATATAAAATCAGTCACTTAGACGATTTAGGTGAAGTGAGGTTAAAAGCATGGTATCAATAAATAAGCACAAGGCACTGTTAATCGTTTTTACTTCAACATTGTGCTTTTTCGAAGCTTATGCTAACGCTCAAATCACACACTTAAAGCAACAAGTTCCCGCACAATACATCATCAAATTTAAAGACTCACCAACTAACATTGGGACAGGCTCTAAGACTATAGCTTTATCTACTGAACAACTTGCAAAGAATACAATTAATCAACTCAATCTCACTTCTGCCAAACCCATCAATCACTATAACGCCTATACAAGTCGATTATCAGCGAAACAGTTAGCCAAACTCAAAAACAATCCAAATGTTGAGTACATAGAACCTGACTATCCAAAATATTTTGTTTCTGATCAGCTGGGCTCCCCCTCAGATACAACCCTGACAGCAACGGATGTAAATTGGGAAGCTAACCTACTAAAAACAAAAAATATCTCAGACAAAGACGCTAGTAATCGCACCCTCTGTATCATTGACAGTGGGTATGCAATCAACCACCCTGCTTTAATGAACAATAATGTTTCGGGAATAGATATCACTCATTCTGGAACTTGGGATAACCCCAGTATATCGCATGGCTCTCATGTAGCAGGCATTATTGCGGCAATGCAACCTAATAACCCAACAAATGACAGAGATGTTAGAGGCATAATGCCGAACGGGCAGATAAATATTTTTGTGGTAAAAGTATCAGATCAAGAGGGTAATATTTTTACTTCAAATGTTGTCAAAGCGGTAGATAGTTGTGTTGAGTATCATACTAATGTCATCACAATCAGTTTAGAGAGTGCCAACCCTAGTAAACTTGAAGAGCAAGCTTATAAACGTGCACAAAAAGCTGGCGCAATAATCGTTGCAGCAGCGGGGAATAGTGCAGATACCTCTAAATCCTACCCAGCATCTTACAACGAAGTTATATCAGTAGCTTCTGTAGACAGCAAACAAGCTCATTCTGCATTTTCTCAAACTAACTCTCAGGTTGAAATTTCAGCCCCTGGTGAAGCCATACTTTCATCAGTCATTCCTGGTGATGGTCGTCTAGCCGATATCAAAGTCGACAAGCAATCATACTTTGTCAAAGGCGTTGTGCCACAAGAAC
Source organism: Parashewanella tropica (assembly GCF_004358445.1). NCBI lineage: Bacteria > Pseudomonadati > Pseudomonadota > Gammaproteobacteria > Alteromonadales > Shewanellaceae > Parashewanella > Parashewanella tropica. The sequence continues at coordinate 1,458,645 of NZ_CP037951.1, read as the reverse complement.
GTAAAATCCCTAACAAAATTGGCGGTTTTAGCGTCAAAGATATTAACGGTACTTTTACTGGAACATTAGCTATATGCCATAGTATCCAGGGAAGATTCAAATGTGGTAATATGACTAATTCAGTATGCCTAATACAAAGAGCGCATGATCAACAGCGCATACCACCTACTGATAATATAGAAGATACATATCCTGAAATTCAACCTGTTATGGCATGTCAAAACGCTGGTGCGAAAGCTGCGATAGTTTATAGCAGTAATCAATATCCGGGTCTGCAAAATCCCTTTTTAGTCGACGACAACAATTCTGTAACCATTCCAACAGTTTCTGTTTCGAAAACAACAGGAACAGAACTAAAAAGCTTAATAGGAAAAGACGTCACTGTAAGTGTTAAACCTCACCAAGATTACCAATACTACAATGGAACATCTATGGCTACGCCCTATGTAGCCGCTGTAAGTACATTAGTATGGAGTAGACACCCTGAATGTTCAGCTTCTCAAGTGAGACAAGCTATTGATGCTTCAGCAACGCATTTAGGATCAGAAGGCCGCAACCCAGAATTTGGCTATGGTCTTATCAATGGACAAAATTTAAATAAGTTATTAGAACAATCATGCGGTGTGAATTAAGCCAATATTCTCTAGCAATTAACATATATTTAGATTTATTTACAAATGCCTTGCTACAAGATAATTTCACTGTTACGAGCGAATTTATTGGAAAAATTACTGAACTGAGCAGTCATCATATAACTTGACTCCAAGGAAGCTCTAACAGATTTTCGCTACGGTAGCTCAATTAAGCTAAACACGATACCGTATTACTTGAAAGGCAATTTATTATATGGCAATGGCAGTCACAGGTAGAACCTCTCCTACATTTTTTGACGATGGCGAATGCGAAGATTTAGGTTATGTGTGCCAGCCCCTTTCAACTGGTAAAGTAGAGACATTAGAGCAAAAAGAAAAAGCCGCTAAGGAATTTTTTGATACCGTATTATTCAAATTTTTTTCTAGACCCGAGCAAGTAAAAGCGAGACTGCTTTTCATCAACATAGTCACCGGGAAAGATCCTCAACAGACCATTTTCGATTTCACAAAACTAAAAGAGTTAGCAGGTGCTTTTGGGGATCACATAGTCTTAGAAATAGCCCGCCAACAGTCCAGTACCTCTTCTACACCTGAAGACAGCTCATCTTCCGGCTTTAGTGGGCTCGTAGATTACGAGTTTCAAGTTAAACCGAACCCAATAATCACAACATATAAGTTTTTTCCCGTTTGTGTGATGTTTGGTAGTGAATTTGATGCAAAAGAGGCAATACGAGAGCATCAAGATATAAGACAAAGTGCCATTAGCTGTGCATCAAAAACATATCATTGCTTCGAATCTTGTTTAAAACCGCTCGGTTCTCGTACAAATTCAATTATAAAGCGTACTTTAGAAGAAATTTATCAAGCTAGAACTTCGCATCAACTCATACAAACCTTAAAAAAATTAAACAGTATACAAAAAACATATCACTTTGATGTTTTAGCTCTCTCAGAAGATAAAGAAAACAAAGAGGTACTATGGCAGCTTACAGCAATAGAAATTACTGAAGAAGTACCAAAATTCTATTACTTACAAGTAGTTCAAATTCAAACACCTAAAGCTGTTTTTGAAAAAGAACAAGAATTGGCAGGGTTTATTGACCGCTTAATTACAGCAAAGATTATTCCAGCAGCTAAAAATGCGAAAGTAATTCAACTCATTGGTGACTTTGTTTTCGAAATTGACGTTGAAAGAAAACGCATGCTTGAAAATGATATAGGCCAGGAGTTGAAAAAAACATCCCGAGCCCAAGTTAAGCTTGAGCCAGAAAAATTACTATATAGCTCAGGACGGCAACTTATCGTTGAACAGCCACTGACCTTGTGGATAGGGGATTTCAAAATTACATCTCAATATGATGTAGCCATTTTAGCAGCAAGGCATTATCACGACCTTGCAAAAATGGGCCTTATCGACACATCGCAGCCTTCAACCCCAATGAGCTTAAACACCTTATTTTCATTAGCAAGTCTATCACACCCAACCACAAGTTCAGCTCAAAGCTCACCTACACCATTCAGAGGTACCTCTTCATATGAACAAGTTGATAAAGTACTAAGAGCCAAGCATGTTGCTCTTAGAGTTCATCCCGAAGCAAGAGAAAATTTAAAAACAATAACATCACAAGATGCTGATATTGATATCTTAGTGCAGGTAAAGAAAGACCTAAACCGATTTCTAATCAAAAAAGGATTGTGTTCAGAGGAACAGCCTGCCATTACAACTAGAGAAATCGAAGAAGAAGGCACGATACATACGATTTATGAGTTTGAAATGGATGGAGTCGAAGTGATAGAACTCACTAGACGTAGAGGCTCTGAGTCCGAATACTTAAAGAACGTCCAAAAAAGAACAGAAGAAGGTGCAGCACAAGTTGAAAAACAAAACAGATTGGAGCAACAAGTTGAAGAACAAATCACTAAACTTGAGGCTGTGGCGAGAGTTTTTTATCAGTGCCACCCACAAGCCGGACATCCGCTAAGTGAGGCTGAAAAAGAGCTGATTAAATCAATAAAAATCAACCAACTCAAAGAACAACACACTCAAACTCAACTAGAATTTCATGAGCAGCACTTGGCTGGACTCCGGATATTAGATCCTAGACAACTTCCCACACATTGTAAGAAACCCCTAGGAGAGTTTGCACAAATGCGAGCTCAAATGGATGCCGAAGTCAATGCCATTAGTGAAGCCAGTAAACTTCCGCATATAGCGCTATATCAATCACAACAAGACGTTGAAGCCATGTTCCAAGAAAAAGGTGTGTTAGTTGCGCTATTTGATAATGAGAGTAGAGAGCATTTTCAACCCCTATGCGCGCAATCGACACCAATAGCAACTAGAGTTAAATGTGTACAAACGATCGCTGATATTGGGTTTCAATTAACAGACAACCCTGATGATGTACAAATCGTGCTTACTCCAAAGTGCCAAGTAGTCCCTGCAACTGATAAACACCCTGAATATCAACAATTTTTCATCATAATAGAGCTTATAGACCATACAAAAGACGTATGTACTCCGCTATGCATAATTCCAGTGCTAGCTAATTCTGACGAAAGCCGCTGGCTCGACTCACAACCTTCACTTACCAAACAAAACCAACACTCTCAAACTGTCAGTTATCTCACCGAAGCTCAAGATCATCTAACAAAATTGCAATTACAGGTGACGCAACACCAAACGCAAAAAGCCGCCCTTGCTAAAGTAGAAGAAGAAAAACAGCAACAATGGTTATCTACTCACGAACCACAGTTAAAAAGTTCCGAACAAGCTACGGCAGAATTAACCATTAAATGGCCTCAATATGTAGCCAATGTTGAATCATTAACATCAGGACAACTAAGTATAGAGCCTATATATGAGCAAACTCTTGCTTCTGCATCAGAGCAGTATTCTGAGATATTTACTCCATTAGAGCAACTATCAGAAGATACCGTTACTGTCAAAGACTTCACACTATTAAAACAACAAGCAGACATGCTTTTAGCGCAGCTTGAAAGAGCACAAAATCTGATATTAATGTTAAGTAAAATCAAAGGCCAACATGGAAAGACAGATGAATACCAAAGGGTTTCAACTGCAATTTCAAAACTTCAACCACTGCTGAAACTCATTGAGAATTTACAAAAACCAACAAGTGATCATTTTTTTGATGAAACTAAAATGCCCGGTTTTATTTTATTTAATGTAAAAAAACTTCTCACAACGCTGAAAAATCAACAATCAAGTATTAATGAATTATCAGCCGCGATTGGAAGTATTAAACCTGAGTACCAAAAGCTTCTTGAAGAAGTTAAGGCTCAAGTGCTTCCCACAGTTCAAGATATTCAAGAACAATTTAATGTACCGGAACATACAAACCAAATCCAAGACACCTCTTTGGCAATTGAACGATTACTCTCGACTGTTGAAGCTGTGCATAATTTGATGGAGATCCCTCTAGACGAATCATGGTCTGAACTTAGAAAGCAGTGTGAAGAGATGAAATCAGCAGCTAGGATAATTTCGGAAATTGCTGAAAAACAAAGAATTGCATTTGCTGAGTATTCCGCACAAAAATCGATATCGAAACTTGATTTAGAAAACAATATTGAAAAGTTAGAGGAAGAGATTGAACAGCTCAAGGAACACATTGTACAGCTTGAAGAGCAAGTTAAATCAGAAACTCAACAGCAGTGCGAAGAATATGTAAAAGGTCTTGTATCGAAACGAAAAGCATTAGCAGCAAAAGTTAAAACCGAATTGGAAAAAGAAACTCCATTTGAAGCTAAAAGATTTTATCAATCTCTAGGAAGAGAATTTGATTCAGTACTCGCTCCAGCTTATGCTGCAGCAAGCTAAGCTGACTCACTGCCACATTGCCAACATACTTCAAATGTGGCTTCATTAGGCTCACCACAATCACGACACACCCAAGGTGAGCCTTCTTGCTTAGTAGATTCTAAGACTTCTTTTCCTTTTGCAAGATCTTTCTCTTCAACCCATAATTCAACCAAAGCCACATCAGCCGCTAATTCCCCCATTGCACCGAGCAAAGCTTCTCCGCGAACTTCAGCATCAATTCCTTGGGTCTGTAACAGCCCCTTTAACGCATGTATTGCCAAGCTGTTGTCTTTACATAATAAGCGTATATTCGACATACTCATTCACCCAATAAAAAAGCCACCTCAAGGTGGCTTTACAATAGCAATATATTACCGTTCGATGCAATTAAGGCATCATCGAAGGCTGATCAGCACCTTCTTTTTCAATCTCAACTGGCATCATGTGGTCACGGCTAATACCAAGACGGATAGCCAAATAACTTGCTACATAAATCGACGAGTAAGTACCAACCATAATTCCCATTAACAACGCCGTTGCGAATCCGTGGATCATGCTACCGCCTTTAAGGAACAAGGCAACAACAGTGATCAAAGTCGTCAAGGTCGTGATAATGGTACGGCTCATGGTTTGCGTAATCGATGCATTGACAATATCGCTAGGTGAGCCCTTACGCATTTTCAGGAAGTTCTCACGAATACGGTCATACACAACGATAGTATCGTTAAGCGAGTAGCCCACAACCGTTAGCAAGCCTGCTAGTACCGTTAAATCAAACTCAAGTTGCAAGATAGAGAACACACCAAGCGTTACGATAACATCGTGCGCCAATGCAGCTACAGAGCCCATTGCTAAGCGCCACTCAAATCGGAACGACACATAAACAAGAATACAGATTAACGCTACAAGTACCGCTAAACCGCCCTGCTCTGCTAGCTCTTTACCTACTTGAGGACCAACAAACTCAACACGCTTTTGCACTACGTCTTTGTCAACTTGACGAGCTGCATCCATTACTAGGTTGACTTGATCATCGCTTTTAACGCCTTCTTTTACTTGAAGACGGATCAGCACGTCACGAGTCGAACCAAAGTTTTGGATCACCGCGCCCGATAAACTGTCGTGGTCTAAATCAGCACGTAAGTTTTCAAGGTTTGGTGCATGTTCGAACTCAAGCTCAACAACCGTACCACCAGTGAAGTCTAATCCCCAGTTGATACCTTTCGTCGCTAAAGAGGCAAGCGAGCCAAGCACCAATACCATAGACAGAAAACTGATAGGTACAGCGTGACGTAAGAAATTGACTGTGCCTTTAAATGATAAAATCTGAAACATAATCAATCTCTCCCTAGATAGACAACTTCTTGATGCGCTTGCCGCCCCAAAGAGCGTTAACAATCGCACGAGTACCTACAATCGAGGTAAACATTGAAGTTGCAATACCTATCATCAGCGTTACCGCAAAGCCTTTAACCGCACCAGTACCGATAGCAAATAAGATAAGTGCTGTAATAAAGGTGGTAATGTTCGCATCAGCAATGGTTGAGAATGCGTTACCATAACCTTCATGGATAGCTTGCTGAACGCTGCGACCCGCACGTAACTCTTCACGAATACGCTCGTAAATTAGCACGTTACCATCAACCGCCATACCGACAGTCAGAACCATACCAGCGATCCCCGGAAGCGTCAGTACAGCACTTAGCATCGACATAACGGCTACAACCATAATGAGGTTGAAGCTCAACGCTAAGTTAGCAATAAAGCCGAAGGCACGGTAATAAATAAGCATGAATACCAATACGATAGCCATACCGTAAATCATCGCGCTAAGACCGTTTTGAATGTTTTCAGCACCGAGGCTTGGACCAATGGTACGTTCTTCAACAATCGAAACAGGAGCAATCAAAGCACCAGCACGAAGTAGTAGTGCAAGTTCTTGAGACTCAACCTGAGTTAAGCCATTGATAACAAAATTACGACCAAGGCGTTGCTGAATCGTCGCCACAGAAATCACTTCTGCGGTTTTATCCAGCTTCACGCTACCATCAGGATTACGCTTACCTTTATCCTTGTACTCAATAAATAGGGTCGCCATTGGCTTGCCGACATTATCTTTGGTCGCGTTTGAGAAAATATTACCGCCTTTGGCATCTAAGCCGATGCTCACTTGTGGACGAGAATATTCATCAAAACTAGGTTGTGCATCAGTAATGTAGTTACCAGTTAGAATAACTTTTTTCTTAAGCACTACTGGCTCACCACTACGGCGATAATAAAGCACAGAACCGGCTGGAACATGACCGCGAACAGCGCGTCCAACATCCGCGTTTTGGTCAACCATGTGAAGCTCGATAGACGCTGTAGCACCAAGGATTTCCTTAGCACGAGCGGTATCTTGAACACCCGGTAGCTCAACGATGATGCGATCGGCACCTTGACGTTGTACCACTGGTTCAGCAACACCTAGCTGGTTAACACGGTTACGAATGGTAGTCATGTTTTGAGAAACCGCATCATTCTTAACTTGCTTGATGTATTCCTCGCTCATTACCGCTAAAAGCATTTGCTGAGCATCGGTTGATACATCAGTAAATACCATTTCGTTGTTAATGCGTTTTAGTAGGAATTCAGCTTTAGAAAGAGCTTCTTCGTTGCGAAATTTGATTTCAATCCCACGAGACTTGATTTTGATACCAGAGTAACGAATGCGCTCTTTACGAAGTTGACTACGGAAATCAGCCACTTTGGCTTCTTCCATCTTGCGGATCGCTTCGCTCATATCCACTTCCATCAAGAAGTGAACACCACCACGTAAGTCCAAACCAAGCTTCATTGGCTCACCACCAAGATCTGCTAACCATTCAGGTGTCGCAGGAGCAAGGTTTAACGCTACGGTATATTTGTCACCAAGCTGGCTAGAAATCAGTTCTTTGGCTTTTAGCTGATCGTCGGCGTGTGCCAAACGGAACAGTAATTGATCATTTTCAAGCTCAGACTTCTTAACATCAATACCGTTCGATGCCAGTAAATCATTTAACTGAGTTTGAGTTGATACATTAACCTCAGCAAAGCGGCTACCTGCCACCTGAACAGCTGGGTCTTCACCAAAGATATTAGGTAAAGCATAAAAGCCCCCGATGATGAGGACAATCACCACCATCAGGTTCTTCCAAATTGGATACTTGTTTAACACGTTAAGCCTCCAGGCTTACAGCGATTCAATCGAGCCTTTTGGCAGTACAGCTGTAATGTAGTCCTTTTTAATAGTGATTTGAGTAGACTCATTCAGATCAAGTAGAACATAGTCGTTTTCATCACTGATTTTTGCAATCTTACCTAGTACACCACCATTAGTGAGTACTTCATCACCTTTAGATAGTGAAGACATTAGGCTTTTGTGCTCTTTTACACGCTTGCTTTGTGGACGGAAGATCATAAAGTAGAAGATCAAACCAAAAACAACCAGCATGAATACTAGTTCCATGGTTCCACCTTGTTGAGCGCCTGGAGCACCAGCTGCATATGCATTTGAAATAAACATAGTTCTCTCTTTTAGTTATTTAATTAATTGCTAAAACAATAGCTTGCTAAATTTCGCCATATCTATCGCGATAAACATGGCGCTTAGCTCTATTTAATCTCAGTCTTTCAGCTCAGGCACTTCTTTGCCTTGAGCGGTATAGAACTCGTGAACGAAGTCATCTAATGTACCCGCATCAATAGCATCACGCAAACCTTCCATTAACATTTGATAGTAACGTAGGTTGTGAATGGTGTTTAAACGAGCACCTAGGATTTCTCCACACTTATCTAAATGATATAGATATGCCCTAGAATAATTTTTACAAGTGTAACAGTCACATTTTTCATCTAATGGCGACGTATCCTCACGATGTTTCGCGTTACGGATCTTAATTACACCCGTACTGGTGAACAAATGACCGTTACGTGCATTACGAGTTGGCATTACACAGTCGAACATATCTACACCACGACGAACACCTTCCACCAAATCTTCTGGCTTACCAACGCCCATTAGGTAACGTGGCTTGTCTTCTGGGATTTGTGGACAAACATGCTCAAGAATGCGGTGCATATCTGGCTTTGGCTCACCAACAGCTAGACCACCAATCGCGTAACCATCAAAACCAATATCGACTAAGCCTTTTAATGACTCATCACGCAGGTCTTCGTACACACTACCTTGAATGATACCAAATAAGTTATTTGGGTTTTCTAGACGGTCAAACTCATCACGTGAACGCTGCGCCCAACGCAGAGACATCTGCATCGACTTACGCGCTTCATCATGAGTGGCTGGATACGGCGTACATTCGTCAAAAATCATTACTACGTCAGAACCCAATGAATATTGGATCTGCATCGATTTTTCAGCATCCATAAAGATCTTGCTGCCATCGATAGGAGAACGGAAATGTACGCCCTCTTCAGTGATTTTACGAATATCACCCAAACTGAATACTTGGAAACCGCCTGAATCGGTAAGAATTGGACGCTGCCAGTTCATAAAGTCATGCAAGTCACCATGCTTACGCATGATTTCTTCACCCGGACGTAACCAAAGGTGGAAAGTATTACCTAGAAGAATATCCGCACCTGTCGCACGCACTTCTTCAGGTGTCATCCCTTTAACCGTACCGTAAGTACCTACTGGCATGAACGCTGGCGTTTCGACCGTACCACGTTCAAATTTCAAACGACCGCGACGTGCGCGACCAACTGTTTTATCTAATTCAAATTTCATTATTACCTCATGCCAGAAAAACAGTCTGGCGGTTTTAATTTGATAACTGCCTAATGCAGTTATCTGTTAATTCTTTTACAGCAAAACTTCTTCGAAGTTTAAAAAGTCGTGGTATGGCATACCACACCGCCAAAAGAGAAACGAAGTAACGACAGTTTTGTATGTCGGTCAGACCTTCAGCTTCCTCCGGCAAACCTATTTATTTTTTCTCGTAATAAACATCGCATCACCATAGCTAAAGAAGCGGTATTTTTCTTCGATGGCGTGTTGGTATGCGTTCATTACTGATTGTTTACCCGCAAACGCGCTGATCAACATGATTAATGTTGACTCAGGTAAGTGAAAGTTGGTGACCATAGCATCAACTACAGAGAACTCATATCCCGGATAGATGAAAATGTCGGTATCGGCACTAAATGGTGCAATTTCGCCACCATTGGCTTTTGCCGCGCTCTCAAGTGAACGAACCGATGTTGTACCAACTGCAATTACACGCTTGCCAGCGGCTTTGGTTTGCTTAATTTGTTCAACCACATCAGCAGGCACATTTGCCCACTCTGAATGCATCACATGATCTTCAATATCATCAACACGTACAGGCTGAAAGGTGCCTGCGCCAACATGCAAGGTCACAAATGCCGTATTTACGCCTTTGGCTTTTAGTTTTGCGAGAGTGTCATCATCGAAATGCAAACCCGCTGTCGGCGCTGCAACTGCACCCGGATTTTCGTTGTAAACTGTTTGATAGCGCTCTTTGTCTGAGTCTTCATCAGGTCTATCAATGTAAGGAGGAAGCGGCATGTGACCGATTTCTTCCAACACTTCTAACACAGTGCGATCAGACAAAAGCTCTAACTCAAATAAAGCATCGTGTCTTGCCAGCATTTTCATTTGATAATCGTTATCTAAATGAATAATGGCGTCCACTTTTGGAGACTTAGAACTACGAACATGAGCTAAGATTCGTTTGTTATCCAACATACGCTCAACCAAGATTTCTAGCTTGCCACCGGTAGCCTTTTGACCAAACAAACGCGCAGGGATAACTCGAGTATTGTTAAATACCATCAAGTCACCTGCTTCAATGAAGTCAATCAGATCAGTAAAGCATTTATCATGTACTTCACCTGAATTACCATCTAAGGTAAGCAGCCTAGAAGCAGTACGCTCTTTGGTTGGATAACGAGCAATCAGCTCATCTGGAAGATCAAAAGAAAAATCAGCTACACGCATCAAACAGCCTCTATAAAGCCAAGCCAAATAAGGGCGCGTATTATACGCTAACTGTGGTTAGAACTGAAACATCTATAGAAAATTTACATTAAGAAGATATAGTGTTTTTCTATTTCTTCTTACATTGATCATAGGGCTTTTGAATATGATCGCGAAAATTAGGGTTCACATTTAATTGAGAGTAATCAAAAGGCGCAAGTTTGATCTCTTCAATAGGGATTTCAACATACATTTTGATGCGTTCAGGCTGCTTTTCTTTCTTTTTAAATAGACGGGTAAACCAATTAAACATCTTACAAATCCCTTTTATTTTATTATTATGGGTCTACTGAGACAGCCAAAATCAGTAGATTATATTTAAGGTCGCTATGATACCGTCACATCACAATAATGCAACAATTTAGCAATGTAAATTTTGTTGAAAGAACCGTTACAATTAGCAGGTCTTTTAACCATTAACCAAATTTCCATAAATTGTTATGAATCTTAAACGCATTTCTTTGATATTCGCCCGTTCATTTTCTTGGAAGAAAGCCATTCGAGATGTTTTATTGTTATCAGCTGTACTCATTGGAGTCAGTTACTACTTACATTCAGATATGGCTTCAGGTGAAGCGCCTATACTCTCAGGTATCACCACTCAAGGAAAAACCATTGCATTACCCAATAAACCTAAAGAACCAACACTGGTTTATTTTTGGGGAACTTGGTGTGGCTACTGCTCTTTCACCTCTCCTATGGTTGAAAGTGTTGCCAAAAATCATCCTGTAATCTCTATCGCCATAGCATCTGGCACTAATTCTGAAATTAATCAACATATGCAAAATAAGGAGTTAGAATTTCCAGTAATCAATGATTCCACAAGTCGTATTAGCAACCGATGGGGAGTATCCGGTGTCCCTGCTATTTTTATCATTGATAGCCAAGGCAATATTGCAGCAAAAACCACAGGACCAACGTCAGAGTGGGGGCTAAGGCTCAGATTGTGGTGGGCAGGGTTATAGTCACTTTTGCTCCATTAGTAGAATTCGAAAAATCAAGCTTTCCATTATGAAGTTCAATAACTTGTCGACAAAAAAACAGTCCTAATCCTTGGCCATCTTTTTTAGTTGTATACAGAGGGACGCTTAAATTATCTATATTGCTAAAGCCGATACCATCATCAGCTAATTCGATTACCTGCAAAGCACCTTGGTTCAGAATGTTAATTCGGATCTTTTGAGCTTGAGCCTGTTTCGCGTTTTTTATCAGATTCTCTAACACTTGCTCAAGTAAAATTGGATCGGCAAAAATACTGGTGCTTCCAGCTACATTAGATTCAATCCCCTGCTCTATTGATAATTGCTGACAAACTTTCTGAAAATCAAACCAAGAGGGATTGATCCGCTGAGTTTTATTTAAACGAGTGTAAGTGCCTATAAAGTCTAATAAACTCTCGCTTCTACTTTTAATTCTTTGCAATACCTCTCTCGCAAGAGATTCAGTAAATGAATCACTACTCAGCAAAGTGTCAGCCATTGAAGCCATTGGTGTCAGCGAATTATTAAGTTCATGGGATAAGATTCGAATGGTGTCTATTTGAGTTTTAAGCTTTTGATTTTTTAATGACAGTTCAATATCGTGAAATAGAATCAAATTTTGTTGCTTTAAACACACGTTTTGCAGTGACCAATTATCTGTCAATTGCTCATTGATGTACTGGCCTTGAAGCTTATCAAAACTCAAGTCACTGATATTCATTCCTATCAGTATTGGAGTAGAAAATAACTGTAATAATGCCTGATTAAAAAAAACGATTTTTTCCTGTTTATCAACCATCAGCACAGGATATTGCCATTCACTCAGAATACTTTGTAAAACATCTCCTTCTGGCGTTTGAGAAGAACAAAGATCTTGTTGCAATAACTGAGAAACTTCAGAGAAAGGCGAATTTGGATTATCAAAATTCAGAGTAATATTGTGTTTTTCTTGTTTTCTCAATTGAATAAATGACTTCAATTGCTCGAAAGGTACAATGTGTTTCTGATAAAGGTGAAAGCTCAAATAGGCACAAACAAAGCTTGCCGCCATTGCGGTTGTTAAGGTCAGCAATAAATCTTGTTTGAGTAAGTAAATCGACCAACAAAGTAGCCCTGTTGTCAAAGATGAGATTAACAATAGCCCCAACTTCCACTGTTGCTGATACTTCATTCTATTCCCGCCAAGTCATGCTTTTCTAAACGGCGATATAACGCGTTTCTGGAGATCCCCAATGATTTGGCTGCCACAGAGATTTGACCTTGATGCTGATCTAGCGCATCAATGATCCTCCGTTTTTCTAGTTCATCAAGAGATAAATTAGGGACTTCTTCTGTACTTTGCTTCCTAACTTTAACTAGTTGCAAATGTTCAGGGGTAATATCAGCCTCCATTGATAACAATAGTGCTCTTTCCATTGCATGGCTTAACTCCCTCACATTGCCTTGCCAATCATGTTCGAGCAGTGTTCGTTTGGCTGAAGGAGAAAGCAAAGGTACTTCTTTTTGATACTTTTTTGCAAATTTAACTAACAGGCTATTCGCCAAAGGTAATATATCGGCTTTTCTGTCTCTTAAGGGTGGGATCGTAATGGTGAAGGTATTAATTCGATAATACAGATCTTGTCTAAACAGTCCTTGCTCTATAGCTTCCGCTAAATCTTGATTAGTGGCTGATATCAAGCGAACATTCGCTTGTAAGTTTTGCTCTGCGCCTAATGGTGAGAAGCTGCCATCTTCTAGAACCCGCAACAGCTTAGGTTGTAAATGAAAAGGTAGAGTACCAATTTCATCTAGAAACAAAGTGCCCTTTTCTGCGCGTAAAAAAGCCCCTTTTCTATCTTGTTTTGCGTCGGTAAACGCCCCTTTTACATGTCCGAAAAGCTCACTTTCAAATAAGGTTTCTGGGATTGCTGCCATATTTAAAGCTTCAAAAGTTTGGGTATTTCTTTGGCTTTGCATATGTATTCGTTTCGCTAGTAATGACTTACCTGTTCCGTTTTCCCCAAGAATTAAAATATTAGCGTCAGTCATTGCTAAGTTTTGAATAAGGTGCTCGATATGTTGCATTGACTCCGATTCTGCAACCCAATCTAACGATTGCGAATTATCGGACTGAACAGAAATATGCTGATTGATCTTGCTAAGTAATCCAGCTTTTTTCCAAGGCTTCTCGATAAAATTCAGCGCTCCAGCTTGTAATCCTTGAACCACCAGCTCAGTATTCGCCCAAGCAGTCATTAATATCACTTTTTGACCAAGTGGAATTAACTGCTTGAGTAAAGCAATGCCTTCTTTACCCGAAGTAGTGTCTTGAGTGAAATTTAGATCGAGCAAAATTAAATCTGGACTAATACGCTCAAGTAACTGTAAGCATTGTTTTGGCGACTCAGCTTCAAAAACTTGATAATCCTCTTGTGAAAGTAATAGTGATAATGCAAATCGAATATCAGCATCATCATCAACAATTAATATTTTCTTTTGCGTCATGCGATAAACCACTCTTGTCGTATTACTACGCCAATAACTTCCTAGTTTTTATAAATAATTAGATGAAGGTTCATTAGCCATAGCGGAACAATGGTGTGATAAGACAACCGTCCGTGACAGGACGTCACGGTCGTAAGCACATGGATGTGCGCTTCTGTTGTCGTTCATATCATTGTTCCGAGCAACCTCAAAACTTATGGTGACTTACAATTCCCTTAATGCCTGCATAGGCTCAGCGTTAACAACACGCCAAACAACCCAGCATACGGCAGTCATCACAATACTAACTAAAATCATTGAAAAGAACACTAAGGCATCCCAAGAAAACTCTGGCAATACATTCACTTGTTGTTGGATCAGAAAATAAATCAACGCAGAAACAATAATGGAAAATGAGAATGTCACAATAAGTAAGCCACTGAACTGTGAAAGTGTCTTTTGAAGTAAGCTCTTTCTAGTTGCTCCCGTCGCCATCCGTATTGCCAACTCAAATCGTTTGATTTCGGCAAAGCTGAACGCCATACCAGAGCTGCCAAATGCAGCTAACGCCAGAGTTAAACAAGATAGTGCAATAATGAAATAATATTGGAGACGCTTATCTAGTGTTGCCTTGTAATATTCTTGTTGAACATCAAAAGACTTAACTTTCTCAATATCCGGATGACCATTTTTGATGATTTTTTCGAGTTCAGATACATCAAATGTTTTTCCCTGTGGCAACCTCATAACAAAACTAATATTTGTATGTTCAAATTGGTTAACTGAGTACAGAACCCCAAATTCACCATTAGGTGCATCTCTGGAATAAGTGTTAGCCACCACACCAACGACGATATTACTATTCACTCTGCGACCTAATACCGAATCTAAAGGTTTGCCCTTAGCCAATAATCTTGCAGCCGTTTCATTGATAATTGCAGCGTTCGCTTGGGTATTATATTCATCTTCGGTAATGCTTCGCCCAGCCAAAAGAGGTATCTTAAAATCATTAAAATATGTATCAGAAAAATCCAACCGTTTAAAAGAGTGACTTTGGTTCGACTCTCTATCCATTGAAATTACATACGAATAACTTTGAAAACTATAAGGTGTACTATTAGTTTTTAAGACTTTAATCTCTGGGTATTTTGCATGAACTTGATTAGATAGTTCTCGCCAAATCTGACGATTTTCCTCTACATAATTTTTAACATTTTCATAGTTGTTAATTTCAGGCACTACTCTACTGCTATCATGGAACGTAGCACGTACTATTAATACATTTCCGGCTTCAAAACCTAAATCTCGATACAAATCTTGGTAAGCCGCTTTAGCCAACATGGCCGATGCCGTAAGCACGATTGCCGCTGAGGCTAACTGTAAGACAAAGCTCGCTTTATTTAGCCAAGTTAATTTTGCAGCAGCGACACCTTTATTGCCTGATTTTAAATATTCATAAAAGTTCTTTGCCTTGAAGTGGCTAATCGAAATAACAGAAAACACGAAATTGATAGCCAGAACACTTATCACTGCAACTACAATTGTTTGCCAGTCAATATGAATAAGATGCAGCATTTCAATATTGTTACCACTTATATCTGGCAATAATCGAATTAGCCAAGCAGCACTGATTAAACCAATAATTGCAGAAAGCAAAAAGAGTGGAGTATTTTCACAAAATGCCATTGCCATCAGTTTTACTTTGCTGCTTCCAAGGCTAACTTGAGTCGCCAACTCTTGAGTTCGCTGTTGGTAATGACTAACAAACAGATTCAATAAATTCAAACTAGCCATAAACAGTAAAATTATTACTGTAGCCAACAAAAACAACAGCATATTTTTTTGTTCAAGTAACAGAGTGTTACGGTAATTATCAATACCCTGCACTCGTTGCATTGTCTTGATCATTGCCTCAGGAAAAGTAGTTTCTTCATTTTGCTTTCTAACCTTAAAATACTCATCCCAAAAGGCATTCATATCTGCATCAGTGAACATCTTATTTTGCTTTACAAATAAGGTCTTCCATTCATTCATAAAAGAATTATCTTCAACTCGATGAATGTGATCGGCTAGATGAAAGAATTGCCATACCTGTTGCTGGTGCCTTTTATGTTGTTTAAAGCTAGAAAAATTACTGATCACACCTTTAATCAAAAATGATTGTTTGTCTTTCCCTAGCTTTATACTCTCTCCAATAACACTTTTGCGCCCGTTCAATACGCCCTGCCATAAGCGCTGCGAGATCCATACACCATCAGCACTATTATCTTTATTCGGCAGTTCGCCAAGCAATAATTGCCCACCAACATCTGTGATGAAGTTATCTGTGGCTTCAAGATGAGTCACAGGATAATCAGTGCCTAATACACTGACATTCGAATCTTCTGCTTTAAAGGAGGCAAAGCTACCGTAGCTTTGATATTTCTCAGCCAAATTAGCAAAAGCCACATTACTCATAAAATTAAGTGAAAACCCTGCATTCGCTTTTAATCGAAAATGTAATTTGTACGTGTCTTTTTCATTATGAAGATCGGGCAGCGGTTTAAATATCAAGTTAGTACTTATCGCTACCACAGTTAGCATTGCCGCCAAGGTAAGACTTAATGTAAGTAGCACTGGCAGAGTTAATCTTGGCATGCTAAATAATCTCATCACACCAAGACGCATAGCTCTTAGGTAAAAACTCATGCTACCGCCTCCTGATGTTCGACAATGATTTCACCATCGAATAAACGGACTTGGCGTTTTGCCATACGGCTGTAGCGTTCGTCGTGAGTCACCATCACAATAGTGACACCTTGGTTATTCAGTTCAATTAACTCCTGCATTACCAAATCGCCGTTGTGACTATCTAAGTTTCCTGTTGGTTCGTCGACGAGTAATAACTGTGGTTCACCCACTAAAGCACGAGCAATGGCAACTCTTTGCTGTTGCCCACCAGATAATTGGTTCGGTTTGTGATGCATGTAGTTGTGCATATTGACCGCTGTAAGTTGCTTTTCAACCTCAGCCTTAATGTTTTTGGCTGAAGTCCCTCTATGCTCTAAAGGCAACGCCACATTTTCAAATACGGTAAGGTGATCGATAAGATTAAATGACTGAAAAACATAGCCCACATATTGATTACGAACTTTAGATCGTTGATCAACGTTTAAACTACCAGCATCAATATTCGCTAGTTGATAATGACCTGAAGTTGGCGCATCAAGTAACCCCAATATACTCAAAAGCGTCGATTTACCACAGCCTGATGGACCTGAAATAGAAACGAACTCTCCCTCGTTGATCTTCAAATCGATATTTTTAAGTGCATGAGTTTGAATTTGACCTTGAGTATGGGTTTTGTTTAATTCCCTTAATTCAACTAATGTTTTCATCTTTTATCCTTTTTATTTGATGATTATTTTAGAAAATTCTTGCGCTTGAGATAAGTCGTTAATGGCAATTCGATCACCTTTTTTTACGCCTGATTTGATGATCAATTGATTTTTTGAAAGCTCCCCAAAATGAATCTTGCTTTTTATTAACTCTGACTGTTTGTCACCCATAAAAAACATAGATTGAGTACTAAGTGGGATCATTCCAGGCTGCTGCTTTACAAAAAGTACATTAGATAGCTTTTCAACAAACACATAGCCATCTACGGCTTGTGCGGGACGAATGTTATTAGGTAATGAGGAAGTGATTATGGCTTCGGCTTCAATAAAGCCATTTTTAACAATGGCGCTCAGCTGGCTAATTTCAGCTTTGATTAACTCTGATGAATGACGCATTTCAACGCCAGCACCTAAGTTTACTTTTCCAGATAATCGTTGTGGGATTTTAAGGCTCACCATCAATTCTTTATTCGAACCCACTTTAGCAATGTTTTCACTTTGAGTAAGTTGCTGTCCCAGTTCGATATACAAATGCTGTAATTTGCCTGATATTCCAGCTTTAATTTGTAATTGATTAATTTTATCTTTCAGTAGAGAAATATTTTGTTGCTGTAATTTCACTAGAGCTAATTTTTGTTCAAGCTCCTTTTTATTAATTTCTCTTTGTTTATTCACTCGATAAATATGAAACTGCTTTTGATTCAACAGTTGCTCATGTTTAAGCTGACTTTTTTCTAAATCAATTTTTGCAACAATGCCATGTTGAGCGAGACGATTGTTAGCACTGAGTTCAAGCTCAGCCGCCTTTATCTGATTTTCAATTTCAGATAATCGGGCTTCATTTTCTAATTGTTTATTTTGCTGATTGAGGTCGAAAATTTGATATTCCGATTGAACACGCTGTAAATCAGATTCGGATTGAAGTAACTCTTGTTGTAAATCTGGATTTTCTAATCGGGCAATGACGCTGTTAGGCTCAACATCAGCTCCAGCTTTCAGCAACACTTCAACGACTTTACCACTCGAAGGCGCACTGATAAGTCTTTCATAACGAGAAACAAACTCTCCATGAATCGGCACCATTAATTGGACATCACCTTTCTCAACTTTAACCGTCTTTAATTCTTGCTGTGGAATTGAGGCTTGAGGTTGGTAAACCAACAACAATAAAACGGCTAATAAAGCGAAAGCAAGAACTGTTGTTTGTTTCCAATAACGTTTTAGAAAAAAGGGTTTTGATGATTCAACGTCGATTTTCATGGCTTCTCAATTTTTTAACTTTGAAGCCATATAGAAAGAAGTATGCCAAAAGATAAAATAAAACCATATCAGCCACTTACATCAACACCAAAGAAAACTATATATGATTCCATTCAAATCCGAACAATGGTTGTTCGATTTTGAAACTGAATGAACCAAAAGGAATCATATAAAAAAGCCCAGCTTTTATTACTGGGCTTTGTACTCGCCTTAGGAATTACAGATCATCATCATTAATTCCAAAGTTTCCACAAACTACAACGTCACCTTCTTTTTCACCTTCTAGCTGTTGTTCTATCCCTTTTTTAATTTGTTTGACAGTATTCTTATTAGGGCCTCTTCTTTCAGCTCTAAGTTCTTCAAGCTCTTGTCTCTTTCTTTCAAGCTCTTCTTCTGCTTTTCTAGCTTTCTCTTCCGCTCTTTCAGCATCTTGCATTGATAAGGCAAGCTCATTGGCATCCGGCTCTTGGATATCTTCTAAAATTTGCGAGAAACCTATTTTTACTTCCGACCTTAATTCTTCAACTGTCGGAGGGTTATCCAGTAATGACTTAATAAAATCATTGTTAGGTGTATTATCTAAAAAGCTCTTTATTGAATACCAGCGAGCAAAAGGCCCAACTCCCCATGGGATTTCTATTTTTGGATTTGCACCATATTGAAGTAGTAAATCACATATCTCAACAAACCCTTTTCTAGCTGCTAGGTATAGCGGTAATTTATTAGAGCCCCAATTAGCATTCGGATTTGCACCGTGATTTAATAACGACTCGACCAAGGCTTTATTACCATGCATACAAGCAAGACTTAAAGGAGTATGGTTATCTTTACCTTTGGTATTTATCGCATCCTTTCGGGCTTGCAAAGTTGATTCAGAGTAAACCGCCGCTCCAATACATCGTATAGTAGCATCCAACATTTGCAGGGCGAGTTCTGTTCGATTAGAACGACAAGCACAAGATAATGCTGAATCTCCTTGTTTGTTAACAATAAAGGGATTTGCACTATGGCGTCGCATCATTGTTTTCAAATATTGCTCTTTTATTTTATTTCCTTTTACCGCAAGGCTAAATACAGTATCCCCATTTTTATCTTGCCACGTGAGATCTATGCCTTGCTCAACAAGCATCTCTAGTTGTTCCTGTTGACCTTTTAACGCTGGTGTAAATGCTTGCTTCGTTCGTTGATATCCATAATCTATTGATTTGGTTAATGCTTGCACCCACTCATATCCTGCTGTATGAGGACTTGGCGCTTTCATTAAATCTTCTTTGGGATTATCCTCACTCAAAAACTCTTGAGTTTTATGTTCTTGCGACACCTTAAGCATATACTCAAGTGCTTTAGGCACTTCCCCCTCTTTGGTGGGAGGAATAAAAGTCACAATCACACACTGTCCATTAGTATCATGCAACCTAGAAAGAGTAGAAGTATTAATATCTCCGGCTTTTAAATCAATCCGTTCTATTGTCCCTACTTCTATTTCTACAGGGCCCATTGCAGCAGCCATAACGTGCTCCAGATATAAAAAATCAATTAGTTAAAGGTTAGACCAGCTGGATACTAAATATCGCATACATGGAAAACCTTTAATTTATTGATAATGTTTGAAGAATATTTATTGGTTTTTACACTCAAGATTCAATACACTGCGCACGATTCAACTCTAGAGAAGCTTTATGAAGATTTTCACCTACCAACCACCAGCCGTTCCTTGGCTGGATATTCGCTATCAAGATAATTCGATTGTAGTCATTAACAAACCGTCAGGTTTATTATCTAACCCCGGAAAGGCTACGCATACTTTTGATAGTGCGATTACTCGTCTTCAACAGCTCTTTCCAAGTGCGATTTTGGTTCATCGACTGGATTGTGATACTTCCGGAGTCATGGTCTTTGCTTTAACTAAGCAAGCTGAATCTCATTTGAAAACTCAATTTCAAAATAAAACCACAGAAAAAGAATATATTGCTGAAATTACTGGAAAGTTGACAAAAAAATCAGGCGTTATTGATGCAAAATTAGTTGCTGATAAAAGCAACCCACCTTATCAAAAAATCAGTAAGGACGGTAAAACTGCGGTTACTCACTATGAAATTTTATTTGAACAAGGAAGGTCTTCTTTGATCAAACTGAAACCCGAAACAGGACGAACCCATCAACTGAGAGTTCATATGCTGGCAATCGGTCACCCTATTTTAGGCGACGAATTTTATGCTGACGATAAAGTAAAATCTGAAAGAAACCGTTTAAGCCTACATGCTCAGCGGTTAACCTTTACTCACCCTGTTTCAAATAAAGTGATGAGCTTTTACAGTAAACATCCGTTCTAGGAACTTATGTTTGTATCGCTCGGAACGGGTCATCTTTTATAAAAAGGTCACTATAACATGATAGATCTATACACAGCTGCAACACCAAACGGTTTTAAAATTTCTATTGCTTTAGAGGAAATGGGCTTAGATTATCAGGTACATCACCTTGATTTAATGGCTAACGAACAAAAGCAACCTGAGTTTTTAGCGATTAACCCTAATGGACGGATCCCTGCCATTATTGACCGAGATAATGATAATTTTACGGTATTTGAATCAGGCGCAATCTTAATTTACCTAGCCGAAAAGACGGGTAAGTTTTACCCTGAAGATCCTAAAAGGCGTTCTCAAGTATTACAGTGGCTAATGTTTCAAATGGGCGGAGTGGGACCAATGATGGGACAAGCCAATGTGTTCCACCGTTACTTCCCTGAAAAAATTCCAGCCGCTATTGAGCGCTATCAAAACGAAGGTCGACGTTTATTTGAAGTCATGAATACTCAACTGGCAACCAATCAATATCTAGCTGGTGATGAATATACCATTGCAGATATAGCAACCTGGCCTTGGGTTCGTATTCATGAGTGGAGTGGTGTACAAATCGAAGGCTTGAAACATTTACAACGCTGGGTTGACGAGTTAGCGGAGCGACCAGCTTGCCAAAAAGGGATTGTCACTCCTCCGCCATCAGAGCTTTCAGATGAAGAGCGAGCCAAGCAAATCCAAAAGATGGTAACAAAATAGCGACCATCTTTTGTTGATTTACCTAACCTGCTTGTAGCGCTTTGATATAAGCAGGTCGACTTTGAACCCTTTCTAAATAAGCCAGTGTGTGTGACTTGTCACTTAAAAGCCCAATTTTCTTAGCGACACTTAAAACAAAAGTCATCATTATGTCTGCCGCAGTGAATTCATTACCCGCAAAGTAAGGTGAAGCTTTTAATGTATCTTCGATATAAGAAAAATCTAACCCTACTTCTTTGGCAATATAACCATCCATTGGCTGATTTCCATCACGTGTTTCCATTTGCATAAATAGCGTCGAAATTACAGGTAAACTCAACGAGCCTTCTGCAAAATGCAACCATTCCAGATAACGATAGTATTCGCAGAATCCAGTCGCTGGACGAAGCCTATCCTCTACATCCTTATTTAAAATGTACTCCATGATCGCTCCTGATTCACATAGCGTGATATCACCGTCGATAATAACTGGAGCTTTAGCAAGAGGATGAACTTTTTTCAGGCTTTCTGGTGCCAATCGGGTTTGTGGATCACGCTGATGCTTAACTAACTCATAAGGCATATTGAGTTCTTCTAATAACCAAATAACTCGGCTAGAGCGAGATTCGTTAAGGTGATGAACAGTAATCATAATTGTATTTCCCTAACTACTCTGAAATATGCTTTATTAATTTTTGAGCAACAAGCTCTGAACTCGCTGGGTTTTGGCCAGATATAATCAAACCATCTTGGACAGCCAAAGGATGCCAGTCGTCCACTTTTTGATAGTCTGCACCACGCTTAACAAGTTCATCTTCTAATAAAAAAGGTACAATTTCAGTTAATTGTACTGCTGCTTCTTCTGTATTGGTGAAACCTGATACCGCCTTACCTGTAATGATATATTCACCAGAAGAATCTTTTACGTTTAACAGTGCTGCGGTTGCATGGCATACTGCTGCCACAGGCTTGTTGCCACTTAAAAACTGCTCGATTAATACAATGGAATCTGTATTTTCAGTTAAATCCCATAAAGGACCATGGCCTCCCGGATAAAACACAGCGTCAAAATCCGCTGCTTTTATTTCATTCAACTTACAGGTGTTGGCAACGGCTTGCTTAGCAAGGTCATCTTTTTCAAAGCGACGTGTTGAATCTGTTTGAAAATCCTCGAGCTCACTTTTGGGATCAATTGGGGATTGTCCACCTTTTGGAGACGCTAAAACCACATCGAAACCAGCGTCGAGAAATTGATAATATGGTGCTGCAAACTCCTCTACCCAGAACCCTGTTTTTTCTCCTGACTTTCCTAACTTAGAATGAGAAGTTAAGACCATTAGAATACGTTTAGTGTTGACCATTGTTAGATACCGTTAAGTGGTTTACAAAATCGAATAACAACGAGTTTATATCAACATATTGAATTGCATAATGCAGAGTTATTGAGTTACTTTGTATCAAAAATTAATACAATGGCAGATAAACCATGAACGTTTCATTTGAGCAATTAAAAAGTATGGTGGTTTTTGCTCAGGTGGTTGAGCAAGGTACATTAAGTGCCGCCGCTAAACAGTTGGGACTATCTAGAGCGGTAGTGAGTTACCATATAAAAAAGCTGGAATCGCATTTAGGGCTGAAATTACTTAACCGTTCTACACGCACCATTTCCCAGACTGACGCGGGTAAAGAATATTTTCAGCATTGCAAAATCATTTCTACTCAAGCATCGACTGCCAACCAGCATATGGAAAACCTAAAGCAAGAACCTATTGGCCTGATAAAAATCACCTGCCCCGTCAATATCGGGCTTCAAGTCATTGTTCCGGCTTTGAGTCAATTTAGAAATTTATATCCTAAGATTGAATTGGATGTAAGGCTATCAGATAAAGTAGAAAATATTATCAAGGAAGGGTTTGATTTAGCCATCAGAGGAGCGCCTCTGATTGACTCATCTTTGCAAGCAACAAAACTTTCCACATTAGAAACCTGTTTATGTGCATCGCCTGAATATCTATCGAAGCATAGTAAGCCTAGCCACCCAACCGAATTAAACCAACATCAATGGGTTATATATAATCAGAGTTCGAATACGTTAGAAATATCTAAAGGCAGTCGCTCCTATAGTATTCAAATAAAAGGAAGTATTCAGACCAACAATGCTTCAGCCAGAACAGCATTTGTAGAAGGTGGGCACGGGCTTGCTAAAATTCCTATCTATGACGCTAAAGAAAAGATAGCCAATGGCACCTTAGTACAAGTATTAGACGACTATAAAATGAAACCGATACATGTTTATGGAGTATTCCCTCCTGGGAATGCGAATGCTAAAAAACTCAGGTTATTAATTGATTTTTTAAAGCGTTACTTTGCAAATCATGTCAGGTAGCTCGATTGCCTATAATTGGTTGAACGTATTTATAAGAACTTCCTCTTTCTCACAATATCACTCAGCCAAATAGCACCAGTGAACGAAAATAGTAGGACAGTGAGTCCGAAAAGTATGATCAGCCAATGGTTAAAACCTCCAGAATTGGCATAATCCATAAAGTGCAACTTAAACATTAGATCTCTTAAGCGTCGATCATCATTAACATGTGCGATGACTTGCCCTGTCACTGAGTTCACATACACATTGGTACTATTCGGGTCATTTAACTGAACTTGCCATACAGAATTTTGTTGTTTAGGTAATTCAGAAATGGGTGGTTTAAGAAGCTCTGAATGTTGAATCGCAACTTGTCCCTGATAGGACTTTAACGCTATCACTCTGACCTTTGCTTCAGACAGTGTATAAGGCTTACCTGTTTTCGCATTAAGCAGTGATAGACGCTGCTTTTGATAAGCGTGTGGTTGGCTATGATGAACAATTAAATAATAAGGCTGCTGCAAAATTCCTATCAATTTTATGGTTTCTGCATCTTTTATTTTTAACTTGGAAATCGGAAATAGTTTTTGTTCTTTTATAGAGAAACCTTGTTGCACTTGCTGACGATGTTCATTTCCACTGGCTTTAGTTGAGTCCATCAGATTGAAATATAAACCTGTACCCAACCAGATGATCAGCTGTAAACCAACGACTAAAGATAGCCATTTATGCCACTTTTTACTTAAACGGCTTAAATTCATAATCTTACCTTTTTGGATTTAAGCAGCCTATGATATGTCAATACTGCTCCCGTCAAAGCAGCTAACATACCTAAAGTCGTCACCAATAACAGAAACCAATTACTGACATTCCCACCATCGTCATAGTCCATGATGTGAAAGCGCCACATCCAATCAAATATACGCCAGTAACTATGACGCTTAGTCACGATTTTTCCTGTTTGTTGGCTAATATAAAAGGTCGGTGATGAAAAATGATCAAATTTAATTTGCCAAACGGGAAGGTACCGAGGTGAAAGTTCAGAAGGAATTTGTGAACGCTCTGATAGTAATTTAACGTCTTTTATAGGATGAGAATACCGATAGGCCGATTCAGCAATATTGATTGCTTGTTGCTGATCAACTTTGGATAGTATCTTTCCAGTTTCGGCGTCAACTAAAATACTATGTCTAGTTGGTGCCAATAAGGTTAACTGATAGACGAGCTTTCCTAGTACAGGGCGTAATTCTATTTCTTTAGCTTTTGGATATTGGCGTAAAAGATCGTTGATGGAATATCTAACATCTTGAGTTTGAATGTCATAGGGCTCAGTTTCTTGTAATGATTCCCCATGAATATAATGAATATCCAAACTCACCATATACACGCCTGTAATTGACCATATCACAAATTGAATACCAACCAGTATCATTAACCATTTATGGTAGCGCCGAGCTATTTTTGTTTTCATTCCTTATTCTCGTCAAAGTATAAATGCATCTAACTTTCAACCACACCTACTTTCCTTTTGCAATAAAGCTCCTAAATGCTCTCCTTGCTTCATCGTTATTGTCAAGGGTGTAATAGCTAAACCCTAAAAAGCTATACCTGTAAACAAAAGGATCTTCAAAGTTTGAATACGTCGTCCTTACTTTTCCCTTGGTAACGTTAAGAGAATGAGTGTCAGACCGGTTAAGAGCACCGATAAAGTCTCTTAACTGTCCCTGAGAAGGATTAAGATTCACGCTCACTATTTATACTCCTACATTGTTGTCTAAATACTCTATTATGCTTACATAACCCACTCCAATTTGTATATTTTTATTCTATTTTTTTAGGCTTTTATTCAGAAATGGAACGCTATATGATTATCTTACGAGGCAGAGTATCTCAGAACGGAATATGTAACTAATAAAATACGGAACAATATAGTGCTACTCATAGAAGAATTATTAAAACGTTTTAGCTCATTCATGTGGGGAACGCCCCTTCTTACCCTACTTTTAGGTGGCGGCCTTTTCTTTATGATCTACTCAAGATTTCTGCCTTATCGACTATTCCCTCATGCCATTAGTATATTGCTAGGAAAGTACGATAAGCCTGATGATAAAGGAGAAATAAACCACTATGAAGCACTTTCGTCTTCTATTGCAGCAACAGTAGGTATGGGCAATATTGGTGGCGTCGCTATTGCTATTGCTACCGGAGGGCCCGGCGCCATCTTCTGGATGTGGGTTTGTGCTTTCCTCGGAATTGCCACCAAGTTTTTTACCTGCACGCTCTCTGTAATGTATAGGCGTACCCTTCCCAATGGGCATGTTGAGGGTGGCCCCATGTATATCATTACTGAAGGGCTAGGGAAAAAATGGAAACCGCTAGCTTTACTATTTGCGGTAGCTGGGCTTATGGGTACTTGGCCAATTTATCAATCTAATCAGCTAACTCAATTAATTAGAGACTTGGTGATTTTACCCAACGGCTCCTTTGCTCAGGATGAATTGCTGTATATCAACTTAGGCATTGGCTTGATGATAGCCACAATGGCTGCAACAGTGATTTTGGGTGGACTGGAAAGAATCGCCAAAGTTGCTGGCAAGCTGGTTCCGTTTATGGTCTTGCTTTACCTCTGCTTGGGCCTGATGGTATTGATTGAAAACTACAACTTAGTTGGCAGTACATTTTCTTTGATTTTCAAAGATGCCTTCGATGCTGAGGCGGTATTGGGTGGATCTCTTGGAGCGATTATCATTATCGGTGCTCAACGAGCGGCGTTTTCTAATGAAGCAGGTATAGGAACAGCACCAATGATGCATGGCGATGCAAAAACCAATGAGCCTCTCCAAGAAGGTTTAGTGGCTATGATTGGGCCGTTTATTGATACTATCGTCATTTGCACTATTACTGCACTCATCATAATTATCACTGGAGTTTGGTCAGAATCTTCTGCTAACGGTGTGACATTAACGGCGCATGCCTTTAATAAAGCTTTTCCAGTTATGGGTTCAGCTGCCCTTATTATTTGTGTTTTGGTATTTTCCCTGTCGACTATTTTCACTTTTTCCTATTATGGCACTAAATGTTTTGCTTTTATTTTTGGTGATAAATATAAACACTATTACAACTACTTTTACCTTGTGGCGATTGTCTTAGGTTCGGTATTTTCATTGGGAGCTGTTATTAATCTTATTGATGGTTCATATGCACTAATGGCTATTCCTACCATTATTTCATCAGTATTATTAGCACCAAAAGTTAAAGCTCACATGCTGGATTATTATCATAGGTACAAATCAGGTGAGATAAAGAAACATACATGATCTCCTTGATTGTAGAACGGGCGGCTTGTTTGTTAGAATCCGCCCTCCAATTATATTGACCTGTGACTTGCTATGACCTCCTCTGCTCTAATTGCTGACTCTGGTATTCAAAAACGTGCCTTAAGTTATGCTATGACCATCCACCGACTGTTTTTTGAAGTCATGGAAAGCAAGCAACCTGCTGATAATATTCTTGCCAACTATTTTCGCGAACATAAAAAGCATGGCTCTAAAGATCGCCGTATCATTCGCGAGACATTTTTTGGGCTGTTTCGTTGGTGGGGTTGGATAAATCAACTGCAACCGACCTCTCAACAAGAGGTTGATTCTGATTGGCTAAAAGCATTAGTGCAAACAGCATCATTTGAACAACATACTTGGCTACCTATTATTAATGCTTGGACTGAAATGGCAGGCATTCCTGAATCAATGCTAGAAAAAGCTCGAGCACAAGATTCAGCATTAAACTGTGCTCGTATTTTTGAGCCCCAAATAACATTAAGCTTAACTCAGCTGCTTCCAGAATCATTTTGGCAGAACCTTAAGGGCAATGCCGACCAAAGTGAATTATTGGCGGAGGTGATGCAAACACGACCTCCGATTTGGGCTCGTTCTCAGGGTATTAACCACCAGCAAGTTGTTGATTCACTTATTGCTGAAAACGTGGATGTTGTTGATAGTCAATACTTTGCGAGTGCACTTAGTTTGGGAGAGAAAAGCCTTAACTTAAGCCAGTTAACATTATATAAACAAGGAAAGCTTGAAATCCAAGATCTTGCCTCTCAAGTGATCGGAGAGGTTTGTCAACCTAAGCCCAACGAACAATGGTGGGATGCATGCTCAGGCGCTGGCGGTAAGGCACTTCAATTACAATCACTTCGTAACGATCAAGGTCAATTAATCGCTTCTGATATTCGCTTAAATGCTCTTTCAGAATTAAGAAAGCGTGCAACTAAAGCTAAGTTCAAAAACATAAAAGTTAAGCCTTGGGTAAGTGAAACTTTACCGGTTTCAGTACAAACGTTTGATGGTGTGCTCGTTGATGCTCCATGTTCTTGTACGGGTACTTGGCGCCGTAACCCAGATATGCGTTGGACGGATGATTTATCAAATTTAAAGACGATTAGCAGTCTGCAATTGGATATCCTTACTCGCAGCGCAGAAGCCGTAAAGATAGGTGGAAAACTAGTATATGCAACGTGTTCATTGCTTCCTCAAGAAAATGAACAAGTAGTAAGAGCCTTCCTTGAACAAAGCCCTGAATTTGAACTTACTCCTATCGTTCATCCATTTACTCAGGTTCAACAAGATATGCTGACAATCATGCCTTACGAAGCCAACTCTGACGGAATGTTTGTCGCGGTAATGAAACGCCCTAAATAAAGCGTGATCAATGTCACGCTAAACTTCCCTCTAACCTTTATGCTTAAACAGCAATAATCAAAACTAAGGGAAAAACAAACTTAACATGATGTGAGTGATTATACAGACCAGTCAAAATTAGAGGGGAATGTATATGATTTCGATGGGCAAAAAAAACCTTGCCAAGCTTCTTATTTCGCTTGGCTTTTTATCAGCATCAGCTTGGGCAAGCTCAAGCACTCTACAATCAGACATAATTCAATCTGGGGATGGATATCAACTTAAGTCCATTACCTTTGAAGCACCTTTTCAAAGCCAAGCTCAAACCAACGAGTATTACTTTATCACTTCACCCCAAGGTGCTTTAAACGCAAGCAATGACGCTGGGCTACCAGCCAAAGAACGGGATGAAGTGATACAGGAATTGAAGCAAGGAGCATTAGCACTGTGCAATGCTAAACAGAACTGCCAATCACAAACAAAAGATGCTTACCCACTCATTGTTATTGATAAAGGGTTAGCTCAATTTGATGATAATGCGTCCAACCAGCAAATTAATCAGTATTTACAACAACGAGGGTTACTCCAATTCCGCCAGCAAGCTTTGGCCATTGGTGGAGATCAATATAGTTGCAATCATACAACCCATGATCATAAATCCTTTGGTAAGCACTTGTACTTTCCTATCAGTCATTCAGATTCAATAAACAAAGGCCCCTTCACTTTTGGCTACAACATTGACGGTAATGCGGATGTAAATGCATCAGCTACAGTGGGTTATGACTTTAAAAGCAAGCTCTGCGTCCCTTACAAGGTAGAAATCACCAACCTTGATGCCAACGCTGACTTTTTAGTCAACGGGAATATTCAATTAATTGGACAAGCTGGAGGCTCAATTCCAAGCCGAGATATAACCCTTTTTGATGGTTCTATCGCCAATGGAGTGTTTGCAGTGGGCCCTATCCCTGTTCAATATGACTTTCATCTACCTTTTACCGCAGGCACTGGAGATATTAATTACAACTTAACTGGAAAAGTCAGCTTTAAAAAAGACCTCAACATTACTGGCAGTTACGAATTTACATGTACCAATTCATCCTGCAAAAAAATTAAAGGTGAATTTTCTGACAACGGTACATTCACGTCTAACAGTATTGCCTACGAGTTAAAAGCCACTGCAAGCGCTGAACCTAATTTAGCAATATCGGTAAAAGCAGGCGTTTATGCTGATGCTATTTGGGCAAAAGTCGGGGCTAAAGGAAAAACACCTTTAGGGTTTGAGGGATATATAGGCAACAATTGCGGTAAAGATGCTAACTCTAATTTTGCCCATAAACTTGGTGACTCACAATTGACTAAGCTCGCAATCATAGATGCAAAAGCCAAAGCTAGCGCTTATGCTGAAGGTCATGGGTTTAACCATATGGATTGGTCACTACTTGATACTCCCACTCATTACATCGACTTGTTAAACCCTAGCAATGCATTTTCACCATTACTAACGGTAACGTCATCATCTAAAGACGCAACGGTTGATGTAGGCATTCGCTCATGTGTTTCTGATATTGACAGTACTTATCAGAACTTCACTTATAACTGGGGCGATGGCACAACGGGCAATATCAGTAACGTGCAACAAGGTGAAATGATCAAACATACATACGATCAACCGGGAACCTACACGGTAACAGTTACCCATCAAAATGGCGCAGCAAGCAGTTCTCAGATAGACATTAAGTAATCGTATTTTGTTATCACAGCGTATAAACTAGCCCTAAATACATTCAAAGGGCTAGTTTATGAAACCTTCCATTTATCAATTTTCAGCGTTAGATATCACAGGTAAAGAGGTTGCTCTTTCTGACTACTCAGAACAAGTTGTATTGATTGTAAATACTGCGAGTAAATGTGGATTCACTCCCCAATATAAGGGTTTGGAAGCATTGTACAACAGTTATAAAGAGCAAGGTTTTACAGTCCTTGGTTTCCCTTGCAATCAATTTGGACAACAAGAAAAAGGTTCTGAATCTGAAATTGCAGAATTTTGTGAACTCAACTTTGGCGTGACTTTTCCACTGTTTTCAAAAATTGATGTCAATGGTGATAACAC
Organism: Parashewanella tropica; assembly: GCF_004358445.1. Taxonomy (NCBI): domain Bacteria; kingdom Pseudomonadati; phylum Pseudomonadota; class Gammaproteobacteria; order Alteromonadales; family Shewanellaceae; genus Parashewanella; species Parashewanella tropica. The sequence continues at coordinate 1,427,911 of NZ_CP037951.1, read as the reverse complement.
TCACCCTCTCTATCAATTTCTGAAGAAAGAGGCCAAAGGGGTGCTTGGTACACAGAAAATCAAATGGAATTTCACTAAATTTTTAGTCAATAAAAAAGGGCAAGTTGTTCAACGTTATAGCCCTACAACTAAACCAGAACAGATTGAGAATGACATCAAAAAGTTATTAAGCTGAAGAAATTTGAAAAATTTTTTATTTTTTTAAATTTTTTGGGAACCTTTTTAAAAAGGTCCGGTCTTATCTAGTGAACAGATTATTTATACTGGTTAAATGCATTGTTTGTTCATCATCATTCTCCCTTTATTGATATGTATTATCAAAATCCAAATTTGGATAGGCGACCTAAATAGGTCGCTTTTTTTATGCTTAAAAAAGACAATAAAAAGCCTCACAAGGAGGCTTTTCAGAATCAGTAAAAAGTGTCTAATTTACTTAATACCTAACTTCTTGAAATCTTGCATAACAACAGCATTTGGTACAGAAACATATCCGTCTTTATCAACCACTTTCTGACCTTGCTTCGAAAGAATGTAACGTAAGAATTCACGCTGCATTGGCTCTAATGGCTTGTTAGGATGCTTGTTCACGTAAAGGTATAGGTAACGTGATAGTGGGTAAGTACCATTACCAGCATTTTCAGAAGTCGCTGCAACATAACGCTTGCCACGCTTAGAAATCGCTACAGCTTTTACGCCAGCAGTCTTATAGCCTATGCCAGAATAACCCACAGCATTTAGTGATTGTGAGACAGACTGAACAACAGAAGCAGAACCAGGTTGCTCGTTCACGTTTGGCTTAAAGTCACCACGGCACAATGCTTTCTTCTTAAAGTAGCCGTAGGTACCTGATACTGAGTTACGACCGTATAACTGGATGTCTTTACCAGCCCACGAACCTTTTAATCCTAAGTCGCCCCAACGTTTAACATCAGAGCCACCACAACGGTGTGTACTAGAAAAAATGCCGTCAAGCTGCTCGATACTCAAACCCTTAATTGGGTTATCTTTATGAACAAATACCGCTAGAGCATCAATTGCAACACGAACAGGGGTTGGTTTGTAACCGTATTTTTTCTCGAATGATTCTTCTTCATTCGGACGCATCTTACGACTCATTGGTCCAAACTGTGAAGTACCTTCTGTTAATGCTGGTGGTGCCGTTGAAGAACCTGCAGCCTGAATTTGAATATTTACATTAGGATATAAATCTTGGAACTCTTCAGCCCACAATGTCATCATGTTGGCCAATGTGTCAGAACCAACTGAAGATAGGTTGCCTGATACACCACTGGTTTTTTCATACTTAGGTAGCTTTGGATCTACCGCTGCGGTAGCCGCTACAGAGAATAGTCCAGCGGCGGTTAAAGTCATTGCGCCGACAAGCCTTGTCAGTTTCATGTTATGCTCCAATTGTAATCTAGCTTGTTGTTGAAAACAGTGTCAGTATCTGCTGAAAGCATGACAAATATATTACCCATTTGTTACAGCCGCATGACAATCTTACATTATTGTTTCACGTCAATAAGATGTTGAGGGATCACAAAACTAAATCGACTCCCCTTTCCTTTTTCACTTTCAATTTTCAACTCACTGTGGTGATGACTTAAGGCATGTTTTACAATCGACAACCCTAGTCCTGTTCCACCGGTATTTCTTGAGCGAGCATCATCTACGCGATAAAAACGTTCTGTTAGCCGCGCGATATGTTGTGGTTCGATACCGAATCCTGTATCCGTAACGCTGAATTCAGCACCTGTCGGAACTTTCTTCCAGCTAACATGCACTCGACCACCAGGCTCAGTGTATCTAATGGCATTTGAAATCAAGTTTGTGCAAGCGCTTCTGAGTTGCAGTTCATTACCATGAGGTTCAACGTTGTGATCACTGTCAAAAGTAACTAGGTACTCACCTCTAGCAAGTGCTTTTGCCTCTTCTTCTAGCGTGGTCATCAAGCCTTTTATATTCACAGTTTTTTGTAAATCTATGTCTGTCGCATCTTCTATTTTAGATAACACTAATAACTGCTCAACCATAGACTTCATACGTTCTGACTGTTGTCTCATCAAGCCCAAACTTCGCTGATTAAAGTCATCATTAGGCATGGTTTCTTGCATCATTTCTAAGTAGCCTTGAATAACAGTGAGCGGTGTTTTTAATTCATGTGAGACATTGGCAACAAACTCTTTTCTCATGCCTTCTAGGTTTCTGATCCGAGTGATATCTCGAGCAATTAACAGTAATTGCCTATCTCCGTAGCTTATCAATCGTATTTCGAGTAATCGTTGTTCAGATACGGGTGATGCCAACTCAAGTGGCTCATCGAAATTAGCTTTTTGTAAATAAGCAATAAAATCGGGGTGACGGATCAAGTTATCGATGCGTTGACCGTTATCTTGTGGCCATACTAGCCCTAAGTTAAGCTGAGCTAACTTATTACACCAAAGAATACTGAGCTCAGAATCGAGTACAACTGCCGCATCAGGTAATGCCTCAGCTCCTTGTCTGAACCTTGCTAACAGAGCAGCCAGTTGCCCTACTCGACGGCGGTTTTTCCCCTGTAAACGATAAATACCATTAAATACCCCCTCCCAAGTTCCACTTCCTTGAGGAGGCGTCAATCTACGATCTATCCAGAGCCAATAATTCAATCGGCTGAGTTGACGGTAATTCCAGACAATGATGCCGACAGCACCAATAAATAAGAAAATGATGATCTCTTGGAATAATACTCCAATGAGCGCAAAAATAAGAAAATAGACAATTAAGCGGGTTAATAACCGATATCCTGAATAAGACTCGTACATTCCTTCATCCGTTTATTGTTTTTTTATACACAAAAAAGCTGTTTCCTTGACCGCTAAATCATAGAAAACAGCTTTGGTACACCTGACTATTCAGGTTTTTGACCACTTTATACTCGAATTAAACTCGAGTCACTAGAATTTTACATTCTCGCAGAAAAACGATATCCCGCACCGCGAACCGTTTGGATAAGTCTATCGTGCCCTGAAGGTTCTACGGCTTTTCTTAAACGTCGAATATGCACATCAACGGTTCTGTCCTCAACATAGACGTTAGTGCCCCAAACGTTATCAAGTAGTTGCTCACGACTGTATACTCGCTCTGGGTGAGTCATAAAGAAATGCAGTAGACGAAACTCTGTTGGCCCCATATCTAACACCTGCTCACCAACCGTCACACGGTGGCTGATTGGGTCTAAAGACAAACCTTGAACATCAATGGTTTCTTCAAGTCGAGTAGGAGCTGTTCTTCTTAATACGGCTTTAATACGAGCTGTTAACTCTTTAGGTGAAAAGGGCTTGGTCATATAGTCATCAGCACCAACTTCAAGGCCTTTAACCATATCTTCTTCTTCACCGCGAGCCGTAAGCATAATAATGGGGATTTGACGAGTAAACTCATCTTGTCTCATATGCTTGGCAAATTGAATACCGTTTCCACCTGGGAACATCCAATCGAGCAATACGAGATCTGGGAAAGGCTCTTGTAACGCAGACACTGCAGAGTCATAGTCGGCTGCTGACACTGTACTGAACCCATGTTGCTCAAGTACAAAGGTCAACATTTCCCTGATGGCCAATTCATCTTCTACGATCAAAATCCTTGCTGTCATAACCGAATCTCTATTTTGTAGTGTGCTGTCCTCTTACTCACAGAAATGTAGGATTTCAGAGGTTTAGAGTAGAGGTACTAAATATGTGGCTATATTAAATGTAATTTATATTACAGAATTATGAACAATGCATACAAGCGTGTTGTAAATGATAATTTTATCTGATGAACAGTACTGTTAATCCTATTTTTCTGCTCCTCTCAAAACAAAGAACTCCGACACCATTTCTGGTATCGGAGCTATAGATATGAAACTCGTTTTACTGTGGTTTAGAACTTGTGTTCAAGCCCAAGACCAACATACTGATCGTCATGCTTTAAAGAATCAAATTTACGACTTGTAAAGAAAGCAAAGACTTTAGTCGGTTTTGCTAACTTATAATCCGCACCCGCTGACCAAGATTTACCTTTTTTATCCATATCTTGAGCTTGTGCTTTAAGAGTAATGGCATCCATAGAGTATGCAGCACTCACTAAATAACCATTTGTACTCTTACTGCCTTGGTCAGTAGATTCTTGTTGTTGGTACATACCACCAACTTTTAAATTCCCAAATTTAGTTTGAGCGGAAACACGAAGCACGTCATAACCCGCTACGTCTTTGTCATAAGCGACTGCAGCATAGAAATTTGATTTCTTCAGTTTGGCATCGCCATACATGGCCGCTAAAGAAACGCCATTTTTGTCAACTTGTTTATCGGCAGCCTCTGCAACATAGGTGGCACCGAATGTAAATCCTGAAAGCGATGGTGAAACATAGCTTACCGTTTGAGAAGGACGGTTATCGCCTTTGAAAAGGTTTTTAATATCACCATCTAAATCGTTGAATAGGTCAACTTTACCCTGTGATTTCTTCGTAATAGTGTCGTTACGACCTATCGCAACCGAACCAAAACCACCACGAATACCTAAAAACTGATTGCGGGCAGTAAAGGTATCTTTGTCATCTGAATCGATGTTTGCTTGATACTCAAGGGTATAAAACGCTTCTAAACCATTATCTAACTTAAAAGTACCTTTAACACCTAAACGAGAAGCGTTACTTTTAACTTTAGTTTCATCAGTATTATTGATTGCATTACCTTGCTTAGTCGCAAAGTCACTTTTTTGTACAGAAAGATTAACCTTACCGTATATCTTTAAAGCATCACCAACAAGAGCTGTGTCGGCAAAAGCAGTGCCCGTTGTTGCAGCAAGAATAGTGGTAGCCAAAAGTGTCTTATTGAGCATCTTCATTTTATTTTCCTAGTGATGAATGGGTCATCGGGGTTAATCAGAATCGCGGCAAATTGTGACAATATTATATTTCACTTTTATTTCAATTCAGAAATATATTTGCCTTAAAATTGCAATACAGCGTTCAACAAATTGAAATAATCATGTAGTTCATAAAATTACAGCTATATCTCCTCAATGAAGTAAGCAGAACAAATAAACGTTAATCAATGAACCCGTTTTACGTTACACTGAGCCAACTCTATTTTATACCTACAAAGGTTCAGCTTTTATGTGGTTTAAAAACCTTACTCTTTATCGATTTAACAAACCTTTTTCCATTGACACAGAGCAACTTGAACAAGCTCTTTCTTCTTTTTCATTTACGCCTTGTTCAAGCCAAGATGTCAGTAAACTTGGATTTTCAAAAGCTCTAGGAAAGCTTGGGCAAACCTTAGTTCACAGTGCCAATGGCATTCACTTAATTAGCATGACAAAAGAAGAAAAGCTTTTGCCAGCTCAAGTGGTAAAAGAAGCGGTAGATGAAAAGGTTTCAGTAATTGAAGATCAAGAAAACCGTAAAGTTACTAAAAAAGAAAAAGATGCCTTTAAAGAAGATGTCATCGCGACCCTTTTACCACGAGCATTTTCACGCCGAAGCCAAATTAAAGCTTTAATTATGCCTGAGCAGCAACTGGTTGTTGTAGATAGCTCAAGCGCAACAAAAGCAGAAGAAATGTTGTCGCTGTTAAGAAAAGCTATCGGCAGTTTGCCAATTGTTCCCGTTAGCTTTTCTGCACCAATTGAAAACACGCTTACCGCTTGGCTTGAAACCAGTGAAATCCCTGCAAGCTTTGAAGTTCAAGATGAAGCTGAACTTAAGTCTGTTTCAGAAGAAGGCGGTATTGTTCGTTTTAAGCAACAAGAATTATTTGAAGAAGAAGTACTAGCGCATATTGCCAGTGGCAAGCAAGTTCATAAGTTAGCCTTACACTTCGGACAATCGATTGCTTTTGTTGTGCAATCTGATGCTAGCTTAAAGCGCTTAAAGTTCTCTGAAGAATTTAGGGCGATTAATGATGAGGTAGGTAATGAAGATCCTATGGCAAGAATGGATGCGGATTACGCTCTAATGTGTGGTGAACTAAAAGCACTGTTTGAGTCGCTATTCAAAGCACTTGGTGGGCTAGAGTCTGAAAATTAAGACTGACTCTGTCAGCAACAGAACAGCCTTGATCAGTTAGCATATTTAAAAATTCTGATTGTGAAAGGCTATTGAAAAAAGCTTCTGCGACTCATTCTCCTCAAACAAGCTACCAGACAAAATCTAGTAATACCCACCTTCCTCCCTTAGTTATTAAAGGGCGATCAGTGGCATTTAACGAAGTTAAATTTGCAACAAAAACCCTATCTGAAACAAGGCAGGCCAACATCCATAAGCTATTTTTTTCAGCGATAAACTCTAAAAATGCATCGCACTTACAAGGTAAAGTCGATGAGTTTAATGCTGCATTAAAAGTAAAAATGGTACGATTAGTTAAACTCACCCATTTAAATGAAAAAAGGGAGCTAAGGACTTGCATACACATTTTTCATCCGGGTCAAAGCTGTAGTCAATGTTTGTGTTCATTACCTATCGAACGCCATGCCACAGCGGAAATGAGCACTGACACGTTCGATCTGACGCCTCATCAAATAGAAGCTGCAACACAAACTGAACACGTAAAAGTACATAATAGAAGCATAGCCACCGATACTGTTACCTATGTTGACGCTGCGGTTCAAACTGAGGCGCCGCCCCCTTGTTTGCCTGAACCACCAATCATAAATTCACCATTAGAAATCAGTTTGCCCTCACCTTCTTGTGGAAGTCCTGATTTTCAAGAAGGTAAACTTCCACCAATCAGAGTACGAACTCAACCTGTAGCACTAAATTATATACCTAATAAGAGTTCTAATTTACGGGAAAAATTGCACCTTAAATCTGGCAGTATACCTGCATATAGAAGCTTTTCATCAGCTAAATTACCACCGTTAAAAACGGTATCTCAATTTAAGGTCATAACCAAAAAAGATCCTCTGTCATGAGTATGAATCGCTGAATTCAGTTTTCAAATAATGAAATTGATTTCAGACTGCTGAACCAACACAAACATGTTATGATCGCAGTGTGACAGAGTTCACAATTTTACCCTACAAAAATAAGTCGTTAAGGAGTCTCAATGCAAGCGCAAGTTGCTGTCGTTATGGGATCTAAAAGTGATTGGCCGACGATGGAAGCGGCTACCGAAATCATGGATCTGTTACAAGTTCCGTATCATGTTGAAGTGGTTTCCGCTCACAGAACCCCAGATAAATTAATGCAGTTTGCCGAAACCGCGGCAGATAAAGGTTTTCAGATTATTATAGGTGGCGCAGGTGGTGCAGCTCATCTACCAGGCATGATTGCTTCTAAAACTCGTTTACCTGTGCTTGGTGTTCCTGTTCAAAGTAAAGCACTTTCAGGAATGGACAGCTTGCTATCCATTGTTCAAATGCCAAAAGGTGTAGCTGTTGGAACTCTAGCCATTGGAACTGCTGGAGCATTTAACGCGGGACTCTTAGCTTGTCAAATACTAGCAAATCACGACAAAGCACTTGCCCAGAGATTAGAAGCATTTCGCCATAAACAAACGTCAACTGTTTTAGAGAATTCCGATCCTAGGGACTAAATATGAAAAGTAGACCAAAATTATGGGTGCTTGGAAATGGTCAGCTTGGTGCTATGTTACAACAAGCGGCCAACCCGTTAGCCGTCAATGTTGAAACCATTGACATCGTTAACCCAAGTAACGAACTACTTCCCATCGAAGCAAATGACATCATTACAGCTGAAAGAGAAATGTGGCCCATTTCCAAAACCAGCAAACAGCTAAGCGACCATCCCAACTTTATCAATCATGATATTTTTGCATTACTGGCGGATCGCTACCCGCAAAAAAGTATCTTAGATCGCTTAAACATTGCTACAGCGCCATGGCAATTAGTTACTGATGAAACCACCGAAGCCGAATTGCAGCAATCATTAGGCGATAATGTTTTGCTTAAACGCAGAACAGGCGGTTATGACGGTAAAGGCCAGCACTGGTTGAGAGCAAACGAAAACCCTCAAATTCCTGATGATTGGAGTAATGAAGCCATTGCAGAACAAGGAATTCCATTCGATGAGGAAGTCTCCTTAGTCGGTGCCCGTTTAAAAGATGGTCGCTGTGTATTTTACCCTCTGACTTTAAACCTTCATCAAAATGGTATTTTGATGGCATCGGTATCCCCCTTATCTAGACTTGAGCATCTTCAATCACAAGCTGAAGAGATGCTTTCTGCCATAATGAATGATCTTGATTATGTTGGGGTCATGGCTATGGAGTGTTTCCGAGTTGGAGATAAGCTATTGGTAAATGAACTTGCCCCGCGAGTGCATAATTCAGGACATTGGACTCAAGCTGGTAGTACCATTAGTCAATTTGAATTACACGTTCGTGCAATGCTGGGATTACCCGTACCTAGGCTAAATGTTAATTTCAAAACCGCTATGGTTAATCTCATTGGTGTTGAATACGACGATAGCTGGTTGCAAGCCGCTAATGCCGAATTATATTGGTACCGTAAGGAAGTAAGAGCTGGTCGTAAAGTCGGGCATATTAACCTTTCAGTAACTGATACTTCGCTATGCACTCAGTCTCTTGAACAGTTAAAAACGCTATTACCCGAACATTATCAAGCTCCTATTGACTGGTTAACGGCTGAAATTAATACATAGCACACTCTTTTCTAACGCTAAAAATATCGATTTAATTAGAAAAATAGATAAAATGCGCTCTTTGACGTGGATCATAAAGAGCGCAGCATTTCAGGCTCTGCTATAGAGCTTTAGCTCACTTCCAAGTAAAATTCGAATATAATCGTTTTTAAAAACGAATTGTGATTTCATATTCCGGTGTAGGATACAAGTATCGTTTGAGATACTGACCATGGATACTCAGTAGTGAAGCAAAAAGATAATCTAAAATCTAAACAAATTGACCGTATCGATATTCGGTACCACATCTTACTTTTAGTTTGCCCGTTACTATTAATTATTTTTTGCTTTCAACTATTGAATCCTTTAGGCACCAATAACTTTCTGAGCATTACTTTTATTTATCTTATCTATGCACTTGGCTATAGCCTAAGTTATTACCTACACCAAAGCCGATTACATCGATTATGGCAACATCTAGAACATGTAGTGACGATTAACGAAACGACTTACGATCTCGTTAAACTGTCGAACCAATACCATGAGCAACATGATTTTTTAAATGCTCTTCTAAAAAAATCTATCAGCGCTATCAATGGAGCTGAAATGGGGAGTATCGTGGTACTCGATCACATCAATAACAAACTCACTTATGAGTCCGTTATAGGTGTGGATCATACCAAGCTCAACCGGGTTGATTTCTTTTTAGAAGATTCCTTTCAATATCAACTGACACAAGGTAAATGCGACCGCGTTGTGGTTATCAATGACATTAATGAAATTGGAACTAACAAAGAGTTATCATTACAAGCTCAAACCATTTTTAAAGAAGCTTGCTCACAGCCCATTCGCTCTACACTTTCAACACCAATTTATATCGATGATAAGCTATTTGGCATGCTGAACTTAGACAGTAGTCAGTACGAAGCCTTTAACGACTATGACAGTAATTTGGTTAGTATTTTGACTCAAGAGGCCTGTAACGCTCTAAGTCTTTATCAAAAAAATCAACAGATCCATAAGCTAGCCAACTTTGATCCTTTGACACAATTATTCAATCGACAGGCTTTTGAGCAAAAATTAAAAGCTTGGAATCTCAAACCTCACCTAGGAAGTTTTTTGATCATTATCGACATGGATAATTTGAAGCAATTCAATGACAATCTTGGTCATCAAGTTGGAGACACTGCCATCAAGTCGTTATCTGATGTATTAAGGCAAAACTGGTCAGAAGACGCTTTATTAGGTCGATTTGGTGGCGATGAATTTATCGTCGTAACTCACGGTCCTTTAAGTCTATTGAAGCAGAAAATAGAAAAGATACAACAGCAATTAATGCATCAATCAGGGATCGAGTTTAGCTATGGCATCGCTAAATATGACAATGGATGGCAAAAGTCGTTTAAGAAGGCTGACTCAGAGATGTATTTACAAAAGCGGGCGAAAAAGAACACCCGCAGACAAGATGCAAGTTAGCCGAAAAACAAACGCCATAACCAAGAACGATCTAAGTCTTTTTTACAAGAGCGATACTGTTTCGCGTATTTTAGAGAACGACTATTGACCTTATTGGCGACTCGTAATAACCATTTCTTTTTATTGTGAGAACCGCGGCGATAACCACCCCACCCTTCATGGTAATTGAGGTATTGGCGTTTCGCATCCCACTTAGAAACACCATTTATTTTATGGGTTTTATAAATAAACCACCCCATAAAATCCATAGCGTCATCAAAATTACTTCGATCCGACCAAGAGTTCCCAGTTTCTTTAACATAGTCATCCCACGTCATGGTCTTGGCTTGTGCGTAACCATAGGCGGAACTAGCTCTTCCTATAGGGATAAAGCCCAAGAAATACTCCATAGGAGGCGCGGCATTATGTCGAAATGAACTTTCTTGGTACATCATTGCAATTGGAACATGCACCGGAACGCCCCATTTATCTCGGGTATCTTTAGCGGCATCATACCAACTACGATGTTCTTTAAAGATTTCACAAATATTATCAGGATTCTGTGGTGGCGGCGTGGCACATCCACCTAAGACAAGTAAACCAACAGATACAAGGATTCCATTAGCCAGACGTTTTGTTGTTTTTTCCCTGTTGTTCACACGAAACCTCTTGTTTTTTCCATGATACGACTTGCCAATAATCTGTATTCAACACAGGCTGAGGCAATGGTTGTTTTATTTTAGCCGCTAAATGATAACGATAACCGGGTTTAAAGGACAGCATACGCGTTTTTGGAGTGCGATATTTGAGGGCAACATCAAGCTCAGGGGCATGAATAAGTGCAGCAACCTTAATTGTGTGTGTTCCCGCTGGTAATTCATAAACGGGCTGAGGAGGTACGGGGATACCATCTATGTCAAGGATCATCACTGAGTACAATCCTTGATTGGGATCTGGCACTAAATAGCTTGAAACTTGGCTACAATTTTGTGGGATTCGACTCGTGCAGCCCAAAAGTGTAAATGTTAAAATTGCTACTAGTGCCAACCTCACCAAATTAATCCCTCAAATAATGAAAATAATCTTGTAGATAGTCATCAAAAAGTTGAACTGACTCGATCTCCAATTGTTGCTGCTGTTTCAAAGAAACCTCAGCTTGTTGTCGATAATCCGCAACTTCATCATCAGATAATTGAGTTTGAGACAACTCTTGCTGATATTGGTGAGCAAGAGACATTACCCAAGGCCCATGATCTTCATTATTACTGACAAACTCATTCAGTACCTTGCCAGATAACGTTGAATCAGGATCGTCAATGCCTTTTTGCCATAAAGCTAAAGCTTCATGGTAACTAGCTGTTTTTTCATCGTCCATTAAATCAGCAATTGGCTTTAATTGTTCAAAAATGTCTGACAACCACTGAGTGACCTCTATCGTTTCACCATGGTGACTTAGCTGTAGATTAGGCTGACGACCTTGCAAAATGATTTTTTCCAAGTTATCAGACATTTCTTTTTCATCTTCATCAGAGATGTGTTTCGATGGTGTCAGCAAACAATATAGTAAAAACAAGTCTAAAAATCGTACCTGATCTTCACTGATGCCGAATGGAGAGTATGGGTTAACATCTAATGCCCTTACTTCTATATATTCAACACCACCACGCGCTAAAGCATCAGAAGGTTTTTCACCCGCTTGCGCAACACGTTTAGGACGAATAGGAGCATAAAATTCATTTTCAATCTGCAGAATATTGGCATTTAACTGGCGATAATCATCACCCACTTTCACACCAATATCTGCAAATTTTGCAGAGGGAAGACGGATAGCGCGCTTCATACCTTCAAGATATTCAGCTAATGAATTATAGCTGATGCCTAAGGTATCTTGTTCTTTATTGGTATAACCTAGATCACTCATTCGCAAAGACGTAGCATAAGGTAAATATAAAGTACCTAAACCTGACTTTTTAAAAGGTAGATCGGTATCCAAACCTTTTAAGAATGAACCGCAAAGCGCAGGCGAAGCACCAAATAAATACGGCAATATCCACATTTGTCTGCGATAGTTACGGATCAAACCAAAGTAAGACTCTGAAATAAACTCTTCAAGAGTTAAATCAGAATTGGATTGTTTATACAAGAGTTCCCATAACTCTTGGCTCACCGAGAAGTTAAAATGCACGCCAGATATAATTTGCATTTGAGCGCCATAACGATGAGTTAAACCTACTCGGTACAAGGTCTTTAGCTGACCAACATTTGATGTACCATATTGAGCAACTGGGATCTTGTTCGGTTCTTTGACAAAGCATGGCATGCTCACAGGCCATAAGACCTCAGAATCAATATTGTTTATGGCATAAACATGCGTTTTTTTAAGATCATTGAATAAGCTAGGAATATCATCAAAAACTGGGGTAATGAACTCTAGTAACGATTCACTATAATCAGTTGTAATTCGAGAGTGGGTCAGTGCAGAACCAAGCGCTTTAGAGTGAGGTTTTGATGAAAGTTGTCCATCACTTTTTACTCTTAACGCTTCACGTTCTATACCTCTACGAATACCGCTTAACGCTCTTTTGCCACTTGGGTTATCTAAAGCGGCGAGGTTTTGACCAAATGTCTTCAAAATAGACTTCTCTCGTTAACTAATACAGAGTCAAAGATGGGGATTATACTCTCTGACTTCAAGACCACAATATAGCTCATTGATAAATTACAATATCATAAGTACCTAACCATAAGTTTCAAAGAACTGATCGAACTGCTACGTAATGTAGTTAATCGACTGCTTAAAATAACAACAAAGAATAAAAAAGTTAATTTTATTACTATATGTTATATAAAAATGGCATTTGTCATTATATTCATACTCCAGCTAGAATGGGTGAAAATAATTAAAAGTTAGAGATCTAGCTGTACCGCTCGCTTTCTTTTTATAGTCTTGCAATTAAATCTTGGACAATTCATGTTTCTACAAAAACTAAAACAGATCCCTTTCTGGCAAAAAGTGATTGCTGGTTTCATTCTTGGAGCTACTGTTGGCCTCATTCTTGGGGAGCAAGCTACAGCACTAAAACCATTAGGCGACTTATTTATCAGTGCCATCAAAATGCTAGTAGCACCACTGATTTTTTGCGCTATCGTTACCAGCATCACCTCACATAATTCATCAGATGGTAGCTTAAAGTGGTTAACCGCGAAAACACTTACCATGTTTATGGTCACAGGTGCTTTAGCCTCTTTAATCGGATTAACCATTGGAAGCGTAATTGACATGGGCGGTACAATGCAGCTCGCTACATCTGAGGTTCGCGAGCGTAACATCCCGGGCTTTGCTCAAGTCTTGTTAGACATGATCCCTGTTAACCCATTTGCAGCACTAGCTGAAGGTAAAGTGCTTCAAATTATCGTCTTTGCTGCATTAATTGGCATTTCAATTAATAAAGTTGGTGAAAAAGCTCAGCCTTTAAAACAAGCGATTGATGCTGGCGCTGAGGTTATGTACAGCTTAACTAGCTTAGTACTTAAACTGACTCCAATTGGTGTATTTGGCTTAATGGCTTGGGTTGTGGGTAAATATGGCCTATCAACCATGTTGCCTTTAGCTAAGTTTATTGGCGCCATCTATCTAGCAGCATTCATTCATATCATTTTTGTTTACGGTGGATTTGTCACCTTTATTGCTAAGCTAAACCCAATTCAGTTTTTCCGTAAAGCACTGCCTGCGCAACTGGTGGCTTTTACAACTGCCTCTAGCTTCGGAACTCTACCAGCTAGTACTCGCAGTACAGAATCAATGGGAGTATCTAAAGGTTACCGCTCATTTGTACTACCACTGGGTGCGACTATGAATATGGATGGGTGTGGTGGTATTTATCCTGCGATTGCAGCCATCTTTATCGCCCAAATTTTTGGTGTTCCACTGGAAGCTAAAGATTATCTACTGATTGCAGCTACTGCAACCATTGCGTCTATCGGAACAGCAGGTGTTCCTGGTAGTGCTATGGTAATGCTGACGGTTACTTTAGGCGTTGTTGGGTTACCACTTGAAGGTATCGCATTTATTGCAGCCATAGATCGAGTTATTGATATGATCCGCACCGCTACAAATGTAACAGGAGATATGATGACAGCCGTTGTTGTCGGTAAGTCTGAAGGACAACTGGATGAAGAGCAGTTCTATTCAAACGAACCATTACCTGAAGATCATAAGCAAGTCGCTTAAATCAAATTGGGGGCTGGATAGAGGTATCTAGCCCTGTTTATTGTTCATTTTTTTCGAGAATTCTACCTATTAACCCTCTGAAATCACCTGTTATTCAGCCTTTATTAGGTTAACAAAGTTTAAGCTGCATTTTAGACCCTCAACGATATACTTTAACGTATGTAAGCCATGGGTTCATTCATAACCTATATACTTCTCATGGCTAATCACTCTAATTTCAAGGTGGTGTTATGGCAGCTCCAGCAGGCTCTACTCAACGACTCGATACAAGTATTGCTCCAGAAGTCAGTGCAACTACAACGGTAAGCATCTATTCTCGAGGTCAAGAATCCGTTTTTGAACAATTTATTGGTATCTTAAATAGTCAACCTCAAGAACGTTGCTATCCAGATACTCGCAGTGATGACGCTACGCTCGCTATACGGCATGTGATTCAAGGTTCAAACCACAGAAGTATATTTGAAGCTTTGAGCTTCATGGCAGCATTGAGTGCAACAATTGATACTCCAACAACTCCAGATACTCCGGCAGCGACAGAGACTAAACCTCAATGGGTTATCAATAAGCCTAAAAATCAGACCAATGCAGATCCTAGTTCTCAGACTGTTGTCTTCGGATACCAGTTTTCAGACGGTACTTATGCCGATTTAAACCGTTTGGACAATGTGCCTGAAAGTGAATTAACAGCATTTCAAACAAAACATAACTTCAAAACGTTAGAGTACTCTGATGATGACGAAGTTATTTTTCGTGACGGCTTTGATGGTTCCTTACGTGGAGCAGAAAACCCAATTCAACACCAAGAATACGCCCTACTTCCTTTACCAGCACTTGCAGGAGATACTTTAAAGGTCAATGATACAAAGGGTGAAGATGTTGGTAAGCAATCAGAAGCGGCAGCCCAACAGCTGAAGAAAGAATTAGATAGTGCTGAGCAATCTTTTGAGACTGTTAGGCAATCAACCGATAACCAGTTGGCTGACAGTAAAAAAGCCTCAAGTGAGCATCAGCGAAAAGCTGAAGAACAAAAGCAGTAGTTAAAGCTGGTCGTTAAAAACAATAAAGGGCAAACATATGGTTTGCCCTTTTTGTTTTCGATTTATTAAACTACAGCATCATCTTGATTCTCAGGTAATGCTTTTTCAAAAGCGGCTAACTTATGGCAATTATCCCAAATTCGAATGATATTAGGATAGCTATCTAACGGCACGTTAAATCGCTTAGCGTTATACACTTGCGGAATCAAACATACATCAGCCAAGGTTACAGAGTCCCCAAAGCAATACTCACCACAGTGCTGCTCTAATAATACCTCTAACGCTTTAAACCCTTTATGGATCCAATGGTGATACCAAGCCGATTTTTGCTCGTCAGTCACTTCAAGATCATTAGATAAGTATTGTAAGATACCAAGGTTATTAAGCGGATGGACATCGCAAGCCACTAGCAACGCCATACTATTTACAATTGCACGTTCAGCGGCAGATTCAGGCAGTAATTTAACTGACTTAGACGTTTGCTCAAGATAATCAATAATCGCAAGTGATTGAGTAAGCTTTAGATCAGTTCCTGAAGCCGCATCTTTAACTACCAATGTTGGTACTAACTCTTGGGGATTAAGGTCAATATATTCAGGCTTATGTTGCTGACCACCGTCTTTAACAAGGTGAACTGAAATATGTTCTGCTTCCAACCCTTTAAGGTTCAGAGCAATTCGAACACGATATGCGGCACTTGAGCGCCAATAACCATATAGTTTCATAGTATATTCGTCCTAACGTAAAACGGGGCGTAAAGCCCCGTTTAAGTGTCTAATGAAGGTTAAGCTTTATACTCAACCACTTTTTGGTCTATCGAGCCAAAAATGTTGTTGCCTTGATCATCAAACATTTCAATACGAACGCGATCACCAAACTTCATAAACGAAGTGCTTGGCTTACCATCGGCAATAGTCTCAAGCATACGCTTTTCAGCTAAACAACTCGAACCAGCGCTGCGGTCATAGTTAGAGATAGTCCCTGAACCGACAATAGCACCTGCACCCATTGGGCGAGTTTTAGCAACGTGAGAAACTAATGTTGCAAAGTCAAACGTCATGTCTACACCCGCATTTGGACGACCAAATAACTCATCATTCAAGTGAGTGACTAGAGGTAAGTGAACCTTGCTTTCTTGCCACTTATCGCCTAACTCGTCAGGCGTAATGGCAACTGGAGAAAAGCTGCTTGATGGCTTTGACTGGAAGAAACCAAAACCTTTAGCAAGCTCAGCAGGGATCAAACCACGTAAAGAGACATCATTAACTAACATAAGTAGCTTGATATGATCTGCTGCATTCTCAGCAGAAATACCCATTGGTACATCGTCAGTCACAACCGCAATTTCAGATTCAAAATCAATGCCCCACTCTTCACTGCCTAGCTCAATGTTTGCTCTAGGAGCAATAAAACAATCTGAACCACCTTGATAAACTAATGGGTCAGTCCAAAACGTTTCTGGCATTTCAGCATTACGAGCCTTACGAACTAATTCAACATGGTTTACGTATGCACTACCATCAGCCCACTGATAAGCACGAGGGAAAGGAGAAAGGCATTGGCTTTCATCAAAATCAACTGTGTTATCTAATTGGCCATCATTTAATGCGTCATATAACTCTTTTAACTGAGGTTCTAACAAATCCCAAGAGTCCATTAACTGCTGCATAGTATGAGCAATAGCAGGTACTGCAACAGCTTTAGTTAGATCTCGACTTACCAGCATTAATTGACCATCACGACGGCCATTATTGTATGTAGCTAATTTCATGAATACTCCTAAGTAGGGTCGCTGAAGCCTGATTTTTCAGAGGGAGTCTGAAAGGCTCTAGCTTTATTTAAATTATTTGGTCTATATGAATACAGTAATTTTTAATAAAAGAAAACAGCGTGAACTAAATCACACTGTTTTTTTTATCAAACTGCTTTAAACGTAAATAACGAGAACGTTTACAGTAATTTTTTTGTACAATTACTTCTTCTTTGAAATTTGATAATCTCTCAGTTTGTTTGCAATCGCTGTATGAGAAACACCCAGCTTTTTTGCTAGTTGTCGCGTACTTGGGTAAGCCGGATACAAACGTCTTAGTAAACTGGCCTCAAATTGCTTCATTGCTTCGTCTAAGCTGCCTTCAAAATCATTATCGAAATAGCCAAAACCTTCTGCATAAGACGGCAATTTCAATTGTTCAGGCGTCAGCTCGACTCCTCCACTGTGCATGGATACTGCTCTAAAGATGGCATTTTTCAATTGGCGAACATTGCCCGGCCACGCGTAATTCAATAATAAGTCTTTACAAGCCCCAGAGATTCGACGAGTAGGACTTGAAAGTTGCTGGCTATAATGCTCTAAAAACATTTCAGTAAGAGGAATAATGTCTTGCTTACGTTCTCTAAGTGCAGGAATGTGGTAACTCAAAACATTAATTCGATAATAGAGCGCTTCTCTAAATTGGCCAAGTTGACATAATTCCGCCAAATTTTTCTGTGTAGAGCAAATGATACGAACGTCAGCACGAATTTCAGTAGTACCGCCCACTCGACGATATGACCCATCTTGTAATAGACGCAGTAATTTAGCCTGAGCTCCTGAGCACATTTCAGCAACTTCATCGAAGAAAATGGTTCCGCCTTTGGCTTCATCCACCAAACCACGTTTCACCACTTCACCATCTTCGAAGACACCGAATAAAGACTCTTCCGCAATGCTGTCTGGCAAAGCGGCACAGTTAATGGCAATAAAGGGCTTTTCACGACGTAAACTGGCTTCATGGCTGGCTTTAGCCATCAACTCTTTACCTGTGCCTGTTTCGCCTGTAATAAGCAATGGAGCATCGAGCTGGGACATCCGTGTTGCCGTCGTTAGTACTTTTTTCATCTGCTCACTAACGGCTAATACAGTTTCAAAACCCACTATTTGACGTTGCAAGGCATTAAATTGCTTACCTACTCGAGCTGGGGATTTAAGTGAAACCACAGCACCAACAAGTACAGGCTCACTATTGTCTTCTGCTTCGTCAGGTAAATAGATGGGGAGAACTTCTGCTAAATACTCATTTGAGCCAATATGAACTCTGCTCGCTTGTGATAAACTTTCTGGCTCCGTTAACCAACGGCTAAAGCTAAATCCATTAATCCACAAGCTTAAAGGTTGCCCGATAACTTGTTCTTCTTCGAGCTCTAATGCAAGTAAAGCCGATTCATTAACAATTCGAACATTTGATTTGATATCGATTGAGAATACTAAATCAGGAAGCGTTTTTAAAAGTGTTTTTAATGCGTAATGCTTTTGCTCTGAAGGCATGAAAGAAACGGTTCGAACATCTGTAACGCTTTCAATTTTTCTTAATTGCGGCATTAACTCACTGAGAGTATCAAAACCGATTTCTGCGAATTGTAAGTATATGAATCCAAAATTACTGGCATCGATTGCCAACAAGTTAATGCCATACTGCTCTAGCACTTCTAAAATATCTTTTGCCAAACCAACACGATCATGACAGCTAATTTCCAGGCGCATAATACACTATATCCTTTGTCGCTTCTGGGCCACATCGTCCACAACTTGGTCACTTATACTTATGAAAAGTCTGTGGAGAAAAAGTGGCTATAAGTTATTAGGTTATTACGCTTCTGGCAAGTCTTGTTTACACGTTTTTTATAAAACATAAAAAAATCAGCATGCTATGGAGTTAACATGCTGATTACATTTTTGGCTTTATTTCAATTTGACGTTAACGACTAACTTAGTAGTTTGTCCGTTTTTGCAGCCATAATAAAATCATTTTTATGAAGGCCTTTAATGGAATGAGACCACCAAGTAACGGTCACTTTGCCCCACTCTGTAAGAATACCTGGGTGATGAAAATCTTCTTCTGCAAGTTCACCCAATTTATTGGTAAAAGCTAGTGCTTCTTTAAAGTTTTTAAACTTAAAAACACGCTCCAGCTGCATAATGCCTTCGCGTACTTCTACACACCAATCAGGAACCATACGAACCAACTCAGCTAATTCTTCATCAGTAACTTTTGGGGCATCACCATGACACGACACACACTTCATTTGTGATAATTCACTCATTATTCTTCTCCTAAGTAGCGTTTAACTCGCTTTAGCTTTTGGTTCAAATTTTGGTTCAAATAATCCAAGTTGACGGGCTTGTTTTACCGCCCCCATGATATCCATTTTTACAATTTCATCTAAGTAATCCATGCTCTCTATTAAGTAATAGATCGGCTGCATGATATCAATGCGATATGGCGTTCTTAGAACACTTAATAAATCGAAGGGCTGCAATTCTGGCTCTGACCCTGTTGCATACATGGTTTCACCCGGAGAGCTTAATATCCCACCACCATAGATACTTAAATCTCCTGAGTTAGACTTCATCAAGCCAAACTCAACAGTAAACCAATACAGTCTTGCTAAAAATACACGCTCTTCTTTTGTCGCCGCCAAGCCTAGCTTCCCGTAAGTATGAGAGAAATTAGCAAAAGACGGGTTAGTCAATAACGGACAGTGACCGAAAATTTCGTGAAAGATGTCTGGTTCTTGCAAATAATCAAATTCATCTTTGCTGCGAATAAACGTCGCAACAGGGAATTGCTTAGTGGCTAATAATTCAAAAAAACGCCCAAAAGAAATCAATGCTGGAACTGGAGCCGTTTTCCATCCAGTAGTTTCTTGCAACACCTTATCAATTTCTGACAACTGAGGAATTCGATCTTTAGGCATTTTCAGTTTTTCAATGCCTTCTAGATATTCTTTACAAGCTCGACCTGGTAAGTTGACTTCCTGACGCGCATAAAGCTGCTTCCAAGTGTCATGTTCATCATCGCTGTAATGGATAAAACCGTTTTCATCTGGCTCTTTGGCCAAATACTTCGTTCCTTTACTCATGCTTTTATATCTTTTTATATTGAACTCTTACTTACATAGTGTTCTAAAGGACTTATTTTGTTAACCAGATCAAGTGTAAAATTGACAGCGATCAAGGTTTCATTTGTAAAGAGAAGATTACAATAACCATTAAGCTTATGATTTGAAGCCAAATATCCATGGTAACTTTTTGGATACCTAAAACATAAAAATAAGTGCATAAATATGACTAGCAGAGTAAATCTGGGCCGTAGACGATTATTTAGCCGCAAAAAAAGTGATGCTATCCGTCCACCTTGGGTAAAACAGGGTATTGAATTCACGGATCTTTGTAGTCGCTGTGATGCTTGTATTGATGTTTGCGAAACTCACATTATCTTTAGAGGCGATGGTGGATTCCCTGAAGTTGATTTCAACAAAGGTGAATGTACCTTCTGTGAAAAGTGTGTCAGCGCCTGCAATGAACCCATATTCGATAGAACGCAATCACAACCTTGGAGTATCAAGGCACAGATTCAGCAAACTTGCCTTGCATTAAATGGCGTATGGTGTCAGAGCTGCCAAGATATGTGCGAACCTGAAGCGATACGTTTTGAATACCGTCTAAACCAAACGCCCTCACCGATTATAGATACAGAAGCCTGCACGGGTTGTGGTGCTTGCGTAGAACCCTGCCCTAGCAATGCAATAAAAATCTCAAAGCTTTAACCAACTTACAATCAACTCGCTTCATTTAGCTCATAAAGTGTCAACTTTTTGGCTTGAACATTCTTTTTCGGCAAGATACCATCATCATGACTTGAATAAAAAGAGTGCAATCTTATGTTAAGTAAAAAACAAAAAACTTCAGGCTTAACCTATATTGCCAGCGACACTCAGATAACCGGAGATACTGAGTTTTCTGGTGATGCACTAATTGGTGGACATTTGAATGGCTCCATTAGTTCTCAATCCAGTGTCACTATTGAGCAGGGGGGAACCGTTGAAGGCGAGCTAACATGTAAAGAAGTCAGTATTTCTGGAAACTTTAAAGGCAAGTTAGTTTGCGACCGTTTAGTGATCACCTCCTCAGGACATTTTGATGGTGAAGTAACAAGCGACAGTATTGAAATTTATGAAGGAGGCCAATTTATTGGTTCTCGATTCTCAAACGCGGCTGTTGATGTTCAAGAATCCAACAATGTCACTCCCATTGAGCAAGCACAATAATATTCTGTATTACGGCTGCTGATGTTCATGCTGTTGTTCGCGCAGCAGCTGAACAAAATCTGGTAAGTCTCTATCTAATGTATCAGCAGGTATATACAAATGGTACCCAAGATGCTCGCCAAGCATTAAACATCGCCTGCCAAACATAGCCAACACTCCACGGTATCTTTCCTCATTTACAGTTAAAGGCATGAACTCGTGGTTTAAATAAACCTCTAAACTTTCATCACCTGCTTCAGCCCCAGCTGTCATTAATAATGGTCTTTGCTCAGTCAATAATCCTGTAGCTAATCGAGGGGAAATAGAATCTAAAATGCCGTTGATGCATTTCACTTTAATGCCGATGTAAGGCAGCTGAACATGCCCCATACCTTTATAAACACTAGGTATATCGAAACGCTGCACGTTATCCCATGAAACTGTAACCTGCCCTCTTACATGGTGATACGTTAATCCTTCCTCAGTGAATTTAATGGTGACTAGAGGCTGGCGAAGCTTAGCAATACCTAATATGGTACAAATTGCTCCTGTAGCAAAAGCGATGAGAGCAAAAGCAAACCAAGTACTGATGGTGAACAATACGAGCCCAGAAAATAATCCTAGCGCTCCGATAAAAGTTAAACTAACACCATTTCGTTTGGAACTAGGACTTATCTCTGTCATTTAATCTCACATTTTTTATCATTTCCAAGATGCGCTAAAGGGAAGGCATCACTTGGGCATTAAAACTTATATAACCAGTAAATTACCATAAACTTCATCAAGTATGGCGGGTTGGCATCGGACGATAAATTATTTCGCGGACTCAGAAAAATAGAGTGTGGAATAGAAAGCACCACATCATAGACTTGGGTGGTGCTTATTAAAAATAAACAGCTTATGCAGCCTGCTCTACAGCACTCGCAATAAATTCTGCTTGAGACTGGGTCAGGTTAAAATTAGTCGATTCCACCATCACTCGGATCAAAGGCTCAGTACCTGATTTTCTCAGTAATACTCGACCTTCATCACCCAAGGTAGCTTCGGCTTGCTCAACAGCCGCTCGCACAGCATCAGATGCCATCACTTCATTAGCGTTATCAGCTTTAAGTCGAACATTAATGAGCACTTGAGGCAGTTTAGTCATGCCAGATTTCAATTCGGCTAGTGTTTTATTTGCTAACATCATGGCTTCAAGTACTTGAAGCGAAGCCACAATACCATCGCCAGTCGTCGTTTCTTCAAGGCAAAGAATATGACCAGAACCTTCACCACCAAGTCCCCAGCCTGTTTCTTTTAATTGCTCAACAACATAACGGTCACCAACTTTAGCGCGTCTAAATGGAATACCCATCTCTTTTAAGGCTAACTCTAAACCCAGGTTTGACATTAATGTGCCAACGACACCACCATCTAAAGTACCATTCTGATGAGCCGCTTGCGCAAGAATAAACAGGATTTCGTCACCATCGACCACTTCACCTTGATGATCGACAAACATGACTCGGTCAGCATCACCATCAAGAGCAATACCAACATCAGCTTCATGTTCCAATACCGCTTTTTGTAAGCTATCTAGATGGGTAGCGCCGCACTTTTCATTAATATTGAAACCATCAGGTTGGTCATTAATGCTAAACACATTAGCCCCAAGCTCTGCATACACTTTATGAGCGATTTGATAAGCTGCACCGTTAGCTGAATCAACAACAACTTTAAGCCCATTTAACGACAGATGTTTTGGGAATGTGCCCTTACAAAATTCAATATAACGGCCTGCAGCATCACTGATCCGGCGCACTTTTCCGATTTGATTGGCCTCAGCACATGGCATTTCACCACGTTCAATTGCTTGCTCTAATAAGGCTTCGATTTCTAACTCTTGCTCATCGGTTAACTTGATTCCGGCATTAGAGAAGAATTTGATACCGTTATCATAAAAAGGGTTGTGAGAAGCACTGATCACCACGCCAGCGTCGGCACGGAATGTAGAAGCTAAGTAAGCCACTGCTGGTGTTGGCATGGGGCCAACTAATGCCACGTTTATACCCGCTGCCGTAAAACCTGCTTCCATTGCAGATTCCAGCATATAACCACTGATCCGCGTGTCTTTACCCACTAATACCTCTTTAGTACCGCTTGAAGCCAATACAGTGCCTGCCGCCCATCCTAGCTGCATGGCAAATGTTGGGGTAATTGGAAAGCTACCAACACGACCTCTAACGCCGTCGGTACCAAAATATTTACGAGACATTGTGTATCCTTAACTGTCTAAAACGAATCGCAAAGTCTAACATAAACTTTATTGCTCAAGTAAGCGCTTAAGCTCTGATTTGAAGGCTGGACCTAACTTTGCGTCATTTAATGTATATTCAACAAAGGCGGTTACGTATCCCAGTTTATCACCACAATCATGGGATTTTCCTGACATGTGAAAGGCTTCGACGCTTTCTTGTTCAATGAGCATATCAATGGCATCTGTCAGCTGAATTTCATCGCCTGCACCCACTGGCGTTTTTTCAAGTAGAGGCCAAATTTTTTGCGACAGCACATAACGGCCGACTACAGCGAGATTTGAAGGCGCTTGCTCAACTTCAGGTTTTTCGACCATATTTACAATTTTTGTGGATTCAGATGAACTCAATGACACACCTGCACAATCAGCAATACCGTATTTACTCACATCTTCATTGGGAACTGGCGCTACCATAATTTGACTCGCACCTGACTCTTTGAACCTAGCTTTCATCGCCGCTAAATTTTCGATTTTTTGATCTGCAGAATACTCATCTAAAATAACATCAGGCAAAGCCACCATAAATGGGTTATCACCGATACAAGGCTTGGCACATAAAATGGCATGCCCCAAACCTTTAGCTTCACCTTGACGAACCTGCATGATGGTCACATCTTTCGGACAAATAGATTGGATCTCTTCTAATAACTGTCGCTTTACTCGTTTTTCTAGCGTGGATTCCAGTTCATAAGATTTGTCAAAGTGGTTTTCGATTGCATTTTTACTGGCATGAGTAACCAAAACAATCTCCGTCACTCCAGCCGCAACACATTCATTTACTATGTATTGAATTAACGGTTTATCCACCAATGGCAACATTTCTTTTGGGATAGCTTTAGTAGCTGGCAGCATACGAGTGCCTAAACCAGCAACGGGGATCACTGCTTTCATTTATCTTCCTAGATTTACAGATAGCTTAATTTTGCAATAGCTTTGCAGTATATAAGCCTCTGATTATAATTTCTTTACATTGAGCAGATTATAACGCAAGCGTATATGCTTTACATCGCTCAATATTATCAAAAACTACCGTTGCACCATTCCTCAAAAGATAACCCTTGTTGGTCTTTATCAGACAAAATAGGCGGCCTAACTAAAGGCCAATCAATCGCTAGCTGAGGATCATCCCATTTTAAGGTTACTTCAGTTTCTGGGTGATAATAATCAGTACATTTGTAGGCAAACTCTGCGGTTTCACTCAATACATAAAAACCATGAGCAAAGCCTTCAGGAATCCAAATTTGGCGACGGTTTTCTGCAGTAATGATTGTACCAACCCACTTACCAAAGGTTTTAGAATCCGGTCTAACATCAACGGCAACATCAAAAATTTTCCCTTTAAGTACCCTAATCAGCTTTCCTTGACTATAAGGAGACTGAAAGTGAAGCCCTCGCAATGTCCCCTGTACCGATTTTGAGTGATTATCTTGAACAAAAGTCGTCGATGTACCAGTAACCATCTCTTCAAACTTCTGTTGCTGCCAAGTTTCCATAAAGAAACCGCGTTCATCAGAAAATATTCGAGGCTCAATGAGCTTCACATCTGGAATATCGGTTTCAATAACCTTCATTTGATATCTTTTCCTTTGGGGATAACACTGAATCCAATCCCGCTTGCCAATCTCTCGATAAACTGCTCTTTTCAGTAAAGAACCTTGATGTTTGCAAACATGAGTTTTTAGGGCGTCTCGCTGCAGATGAATAGTCTTCACTGGCTATTGGTACGACTTCAGGCAATTGGTGAATTAAATCTAATTGTTCACTTTTTTCAAATATGACTTTTGCAAATTCAAACCAACTAACAAAAGGCTGACCACAAAAATGATAGATACCAAAATGGAACTTTGGAGCTAAAAAACTCACTTCAGCAATGTTAATAATTGCCTCAGCCAAATGCTTTGCATAAGTTGGGGCCCCCATTTGATCATCGACTATAGACAGCCTCTTACGTGACTTCGATAGCCGAAGCATAGTGGCTACAAAATTATTATCCGATTCGCAAAATACCCAAGAAGTTCGTATCAAAATTGGTTTACGGGCTTTTTCAAGAAGGATCTGTTCACCTTGCCATTTTGTTGTGCCGTAAATATTTAACGGATTCTGCTGTGACAGCTCTTGATAAGGCTGCGAACTTTTCCCATCAAATACATAATCAGTCGATATATGAATCAATATTGCATCAACCGCATTTGCCACTTCGGATAGATACTCGACTGCTTGTGCATTTATGCAGTAAGCGAGTTCAGGTTCTTCCTCTGCCTTATCTACCTGCGTATAAGCGGCAGCATTAATGATAATATTTGGCCGAAAGGATTCGGTTTGTTCAAACACATCATTACGCTCAGTAATATTCAGATCATTCCTAGAAAGTGCTAAGACATTAATGTTCGTCTCTTGAATACAGGCTTCCACAAGGTGACGTCCAACTTGTCCATTGGCACCACAAATCATCAGTTTCATTTCGACACCAATCGAAGTAAATACTGACCATAATCGTTGTTATCCATTAAGCTTCCTTTTTCAAACAAATCATGGTCACTTAACCAGCCATTTCTCCATGCGATTTCTTCTAAACAAGCCACTTTTAGACCTTGGATACTTTCTATGGTTTTTACATATGAAGAGGCTTGATGAAGGCTATCGTGGGTACCGGTATCTAGCCAAGCAAATCCTCTTCCAAGGATTTGCACTTTTAGTTGTTGTGCTTGTAAGTAGGACTGATTGATATCGGTGATTTCCAGTTCGCCCCTTTGGGATGGTTTTAATGCTTTAGCAAATTCGAGAACTTGGTTATCGTAAAAATACAAACCTGTGATTGCGTATTCAGATTTAGGGACCGTTGGTTTTTCTTCTATGGAGATAGCATTTCCTGCCTTATCAAGCTCCAGCACACCAAACCGCTGTGGATCTTTTACCTGATATCCAAAAACAGTTGCGCCTTCCCTTCTTGAAGCTGCTTGCCTTAATATTTGAGTGAATGACTGACCGTAAAAAATGTTATCTCCTAGCACAAGACAAACGCCATCATTGCCGATAAAAGGTTCGGCGATCAAAAATGCCTGTGCGATTCCTTCTGGTTGATGTTGAACGGCATAACTCAGGTTAATACCAAAATCAGTACCATCCCCTAAAAGTCGCTGAAACAAAAACTGCTCTTCAGGAGTGGTAATGATCAGAATATCTTTTATCCCTGCCAGCATCAGTGTAGAAAGCGGATAATAAATCATCGGCTTGTCATAAACCGGAAGTAACTGCTTAGATACTCCTCGTGTAATGGGGTAAAGCCGTGTTCCAGAGCCCCCAGCTAGTACGATCCCTTTCATTCTTTTCTCTGGGCTTCTAGTGGAATGATATCTTCACTAATTTGATACTCTCTATAACTCCCTTCAGCAACATGTTGACACCATGTTTGATTCGCCAAATACCAACGAATCGTTTTCTTGAGCCCACTAGAAAAGGTTTCAGAAGGTTGCCAATTAAGCTGATTTGAAATTTTGCTCGCATTGATTGCATAACGCACATCATGCCCAGGCCTATCCTCAACAAAAGTGATCAACCCTTCAAACCCCGTTAATCCATTTAGATGTTGTGGACATTCTTGATTTAAGTAATCGCAGATAGCCGTTACTACCTCAATATTTGCTTTCTCGTTGTTACCACCAATAAGGTAGGTTTCTCCAATTTGCCCAGCCTCAAGAACACGCAATAATGCCTTAATATGATCATCTACATACAACCAATCTCGGATTTGTTGGCCATCTCCATATATAGGAATGGCTTTTCCCGATAAAGCATTCTGGATAGTCAATGGAATGAGTTTTTCAGGAAATTGAAATGGACCATAATTATTAGAGCAATTGGTAATCAATACAGGTAACCCATAAGTCCGACACCAAGCTCGAACTAAGTGGTCACTTGCCGCTTTAGAAGCAGAATATGGGCTACTCGGTGAATAAGCAGTGCTTTCATCAAAAGCAGCATCTGTTGATGCTAAATCACCAAAGACTTCATCGGTGGATACATGTAAAAACCTAAACATAGCTTTGTGCTGTTCTGATAATTGCATCCAGTAACGCTTAGCCGTTTCCAATAAAGAATATGTACCAAGAATATTCGTATCGATAAAATCGGATGAGGAGTGAATAGAACGATCAACATGACTTTCAGCCGCCAAATGGATTACGGCATCAGGTTGAAATTGTGAAAATAATGATTGCATGCCTGCCGAATCATTAATGTCTACTTTGGCAAATTGATAATTTGGTTGATTTTCGATACTGGCTAATGATTCAAGGTTTCCAGCATAGGTCAACTTGTCAACATTTAATACTTGATGTTCAGTGTGGGTCAGTAAGTAACGTACTAACGCGGAGCCAATGAACCCTGCCCCACCTGTCACTAGGATTTTCAATTAACCATTTCCTCTTATTTATTTTTTCAATGTAGTATTTTAACTACACCAATACCTCGCTTACTATCAGCCTACTAAAGTCACCCAGAGAATAATAAAACTTCGGTTGGTGCAGGGGCATCTGTCGGTAAGAAAGGAGAGTCCTCAGTGATAAAAAACACTCATCGTGTACCTGAATAATACTTATTGCTTACAATTATGAGCAATTGCTCATCAAACTTATGAAATTTTTACTTTTATCACACTTTCGTATTGCTTTATATTGGATAATCTATATTATTTTGTTTTGTTGACTATACTGTTTTTTTAAATAGTATATCGCGAAGGAATCCTTTTTTTAATGGAGTTTACAATGAAAAAATCTGCTATTGCTGTAATTGCTGCTATGACTTTTAGTGGTGCTGCGTTAGCTACTGGTGGTGCTACTACCGCTGGAACAACTACAACTACAACAACAGCAGGTACTGCTGCTGGTAGCGCTGCTGCGACAACTACTGCTGTTGGCACAATCTCAGCTACGTCTATCGCTGTAGGTGCTGCTGTTGTTGCTGGTGTTGCTGTTGCTGCTAACAACTCTGATTCAAGCACTTCTACTTCTACTTCTACGACTTCTAACTAAGAGTCACAGAAATATAAGTATGCTTGAAATAAAAACAACCGCATTTGCGGTTGTTTTTTTTGTATTTTAAAAAATCTTCACTGTCAATTAGCAGTATTAGTTTGTGCTTCCAACCAAGGGTGATCTTTCTGATATTTCTGCAGCTTTTTTAGCATCCAGTCATGCACAAACATAATTGGAACAAATAGGCTTACTCGCTTGTATGGGAGTCGTTCACCATTTTCAATTTTACTTTTTTTATCTGCGATTGCGGCAATAATACCAATTAGCTCACCTTTTTCGTTCAATACTGCACCACCGCTCATACCACCTTGAATAGGAGCATCAGTAATGCTTGCTGGACATTTATCGAAATACCGACTGCCTACAAATTTTACGTCTTGATGATAAACACCTTCACTCTTCATGGTCTTACCTAAGATATCTCGACCATATGTTACCGTTTTCTCTCCAGGGTAAATTAGCCCAAGATCAAAATTTGTAAAACGTTTGTTTTTGGTACGAATTATAGCGAAATCGCAATGTGGGTGAATGGCAACTACACGTGCATAATTTTGTTTAGCTACATGAGCAGCTGTAAGGCTTAATCTGGAACTTATAGGTACACTAGAACCGTGACCTTGGAGTAATAAAGGTACTCCGATAAACTCAAAGTTAATTCTTGGATGACCTTTGGCTCTCGTCACCTTACCATTATTATGAGCACACCCTGTCACACCTATGGCAAGTAATGTGACAATTGCACATAACTGCATTACTTTTTTCAAACCATCCTTGGTAAATAGCATGTTTACCTCCTGATCCAACACCTTAATAGATCTAACCTGCCACTCGTGAGCATTTTGCCCCTAAATCACAAATCACAAAATTCTTTGCACAATTAGCAATTGGGCTAAACACTTTTAGCGCCATTACTAAGCCGTATTTCTGCATTTAAGCTAACAAGCAATTAACCTAGTTAGATTTTCTCAAACGAGATATACAGTATAGATACGGTCTATATTAGGCTTAGTTATGCAAAGCTGAAATTAAGTATAGTCAGGAATTAAATTTTTGTTCGAACTTGTTCTTAATATGTACTTTACACGATAAAACCATACATAAATGTCCAAATCAGCCAACTCTGAACAATTTTAAAGCGGACAATTATTTTTTTAATAAAAACCGTTGACTCTGATTTCCCCCTCCCTATAATACGCTCCACACAACGACGACGGTTGTCGAGTTGTTATCCCAGGTCGCTTAGCTCAGCTGGGAGAGCACCTCCCTTACAAGGAGGGGGTCACTGGTTCGAGCCCAGTAGCGACCACCATTCTTCTACTAAAGAATTAAAACATTAGTAATTATCCCAGGTCGCTTAGCTCAGCTGGGAGAGCACCTCCCTTACAAGGAGGGGGTCACTGGTTCGAGCCCAGTAGCGACCACCATTCTTCTACTAAAGAATTAAAACATTAGTAATTATCCCAGGTCGCTTAGCTCAGCTGGGAGAGCACCTCCCTTACAAGGAGGGGGTCACTGGTTCGAGCCCAGTAGCGACCACCATTCTTCTACTAAAGAATTAAAACATTAGTAATTATCCCAGGTCGCTTAGCTCAGCTGGGAGAGCACCTCCCTTACAAGGAGGGGGTCACTGGTTCGAGCCCAGTAGCGACCACCATTCTTCTACTAAAGAATTAAAACATTAGTAATTATCCCAGGTCGCTTAGCTCAGCTGGGAGAGCACCTCCCTTACAAGGAGGGGGTCACTGGTTCGAGCCCAGTAGCGACCACCATTCTTCTACTAAAGAATTAAAATATTAGTAGTTATCCCAGGTCGCTTAGCTCAGCTGGGAGAGCACCTCCCTTACAAGGAGGGGGTCACTGGTTCGAGCCCAGTAGCGACCACCATCTATTTATATAATTTCACTCTTCTAAATAAAGCCAATACAAGCAATAACCAAGCTACGCCCAAACTTCCTGATTTCTCTTCTTCATCACCAGGGATACTGATCGAGACGCGTTTTTTAGCAATAGCCGTTGTTCCATCACTATCTTTTACCGTCAGGCTAACATTATAAACTCCAGACTTTGTGTAAGTATGAAGTGGCGATTGTTCTTCACTACTCTTTCCATTACCAAAATCCCATGAATGACTATAGTCACCACTTCCACCACTGATACTCGATGAAAACGAAACCTGCCCTTGACTGACTTGGGTATTAATACCCACTGATAATCCATTAACACTTCCGTTGTCAATTCTGCTCAATCTTAATGAGGCCGTTTGGCTATTTTCATCTTGCTGTGTTATATCAATCCTCAATCCAATCTTAGGTAAAACTATACCACTTTCAGGTTGATTAGGTGCAGAGTAGTCATCAGCATCACTAAAATTAGAATTTGAGATTAAATGGTTATCACCACTGTATGAGGATTGATCAAATAAGCTAAAGGCAGCATCTCGGATCTGAACATTGGTATTTCTACTACCTATCATGACTTGATCGGCATCCACAACACCAATCAAACTAGCACCTGGATGCTCCTTTACTCTGTTGTTACTTTGGTTTTCATTGTGCAACCAAATCAACACTCCAGGATCATAACCCTCATCTTCTAAACCTTGATCAATGCCTTGATGACTACGTAACTGGATCAAATAACGCATATCCTTACCTGGTACAGAATTCGTGATACGTGTAAAACCATCCAAATCGACTTTATTTGGCGCTTCAACATCATCACTATAAATTAAGTTGTCGTCTTCTAAAATTCTGATGTCATCCAATACAAAACCATAGCCATAAGTAGAAGAATCCGTTGTATAAAGAAATTCAAAATTAGCCTGTTTACCTGCAAAGAAACTAATATCAAACTCTAACTCAACCCAAGCATCAGGGCCTTCCGCGCCTGATATTTCTGAAGAACGCCCTGTAATAATATTGGTAGCCTGATTGGTAGAATTATTTTCTACAGTATGATTACCTGGTATTGAGAGGCCATTAATACCAAACTGGACATAATCATAGTTTTGTTCAATATTCCAATGTGCTTTTGCCCTTAGTGTAAGATTTGACGCTGGAGGTAAGTTGAGACTAAACGACAATTTATTCTGTAAATTATTCCCTTCACCTGAATAATATTGATATTGTCCAGAATACGCAGATTTAAATGAAATCGGGGCGTTCGGAATTAATATCGACAGTTGATTAACTTCATCGTGATTGACTGCCTCATGTAACAAAGCATCAATTTGGTTACCCGTTATTTGTTGTAAACTAATATCTTTTTGCTTAACCCAATTACCACCAAACTTTTCTTGTAAATATGAACGAGCGTAAGGACTAAAGCCACTTGGCTGAGAACCTGGTAACCCACCAGCCCAAGAACCTGAAGCCATTATTGACCAAAAACCAACAGGCGAACCAGGAAGATTACTGCCGGTATCATACTCATCGGGTAACCCGAGATCATGACCAAATTCATGGGCAGTAACCCCTAGTGCGGCATCAATGGGCTGCACTGTGTAACCATACAGTTTCTTATTTGTTCCTGGTAATTTGTAACCGCGTGTTGATTGATCGACGACAAAGCGATGAGACCAAATTGCATTGGCCCCCAATACACCTCCCCCAGCCTCTTCACCAATGCTAGAGTGAAATACCATCACATGATCAATCACTCCATCAGGTTCATCAAAATTGTTGTCGTTATCTATATCATTGGGATCTTCTATGTCGTATTCAGCTAACTCTGCAGCAGACATAGTGGCAACCGCATCTGACACAGCCTCTTTTATCAACTCTGGAGCATTAGCGTCATTGCCACTACTACCAGTGTTTTGACCATAATATGCCGCATTTTGATTGGCGGTATACCAACCTTTAACTTCACCAGTAAAGAAGAAGGTTCCACCTGATACAGCTTGGTAGTATTGATGAACTGAACGCAGGGTTTGACCACTTGGTCCTGGGTAACCAGTGGTGCTAAAGAGTAGACCCGTATAATGAGATACTGGGTAACTGGAGTAATACATGGCAGTATCGCCACGACTTAAGCGGTTATTGTTATAGGGCAAATCTGGGAAATCAATTAATACAGCTAACACCTTAACCGTTTTATTGCTCCCTGCTCCTTGGATTTTTTGTATGCCTTTAAGTGACTTTCTATATTCACGGCGTTTTTTCTCAGACTCAAGCTCTAACTCTGAAAAAGGAGAATGGTTGTGATGAAGAGACTTAGAAATAAAACGTTTTAACGCAGCCTGCTTTTCTTCTTTTGTAGACTGAACGGATAGCTCACCTCTTTTTTCTAGCCAATAAAGAATTTGAGCTTCATTGATAATACCGGCATCGGATAATGCGGGTTCCAACGGCTTTGATAAAACCTGTGAAGATAACAGTACGGATAGGCCAATTAAGCCCCTAACAACATCCTTGTTCATAATAAGCACTCTTTCAATCAGAACTTCAACCTGTCATCCATGACAAGCAACTGACGTATTCGA
Source organism: Parashewanella tropica (assembly GCF_004358445.1). Classification (NCBI taxonomy): domain Bacteria; kingdom Pseudomonadati; phylum Pseudomonadota; class Gammaproteobacteria; order Alteromonadales; family Shewanellaceae; genus Parashewanella; species Parashewanella tropica. The sequence goes on along the minus strand of NZ_CP037951.1, from coordinate 1,394,684 downwards.
AATCCTTTAGCTAAAAAGTAAGCTACAACATTTTCTTACTCAAGATTTCGAAATAGCTTATTAACTATAGTCACAACAAAAAGGGGAAGCAAAGCTTCCCCGATAGATAAACTGGATATCACCTATTCATTAACTCACTTGTAGTGAATCAATGCCTCGACGAACTAATCCTTTAATATCCTCAATAAACAAATAAATACAAGGTACAAGCACTAGAGTAACAACAGTAGCAAATAACACCCCATAGCCTAGTGATACCGCCATAGGGATCACCATTTTAGCCTGCATACTACTCGCGCTCATTATTGGTAATAGACCAATGAAAGTCGTTAATGAGGTAAGCAAAATAGGTCTGAAACGCTTTTTACCTGCATTCATTACCGCTTCCCGCATAGGTATGCCCTGCTGCCTCGTTTTGTTGATGTAATCAACCATAACTAAGGAGTCATTCACAACTACACCAGCCGCAGCGATAATACCAAACAAGGATAAAGCACTTAAATCAATCCCCATGATCATATGCCCAAGCACAGAACCAATGATCCCAAACGGAATAACCGACATGATCATAAATGGCTGAACATAAGATTTTAGCGGTATTGCAAGCAAGGTATAAATTACTAACAGAGATATCGCAAAATCACGAAGCTGAGTATTAGTACTGTCTATTTGTTCTTGAATATTACCAGCAAGCTCACTTTTAACACCTGGATATTTTTTTAGTAAGTTCGGTAAGAAGTTGTCACGAATATCCTTTGCAACTTTAAACGGTTCAACCACATCAGCATTAACAGCAGCCCATACACTTAGCGTACGGTTACCATTCTCGCGTCGAATACGGTTAACGCCATCCACCAGCTTAATTTCAGCGACTTCTGAAAGTGGTACTTCAGCACCTACAGGTGTTTTGATCAGAGTATCACCGACTTGAGCAATCGAATTACGTTGCTCTTCTGGATAGCGAATCATCACCTTGATCTCTTGCCCATTACGCAAGATACGTTGAGCTTCAAAGCCATAAAAACTGTAGCCAACTTGAGACGCAATCTCTCTCAAGGTCAACCCTAAAGCATAAGCTTGTGGTTTGAGTTCGAACTGGATTTCACGTGTACCTGATTGAGCACTGTCACCAACGTCACCTACACCTTCTAAACTGCGAAGTTTATCTGAAAGTTCATTAGCAGCCGCTCGTAACTGAGCTTCATCTTTTCCTTCTAGTCGGAAAGACACATCACCATCATCTCGACCTCCACCAAACAGGCTATCTCGAACTTTAAGTTCATCGACACTCGGAAGAACAGGGAAAGCATTACGCCATAAATCCGCTAACTCAAATGTGTCAATTGGACGCAACTCAGGGTCAACTAACTTAGCCATGATTCGAGCCTCAGTACGACCATTAAGTCTTACCTGAATATCTGAAATCATGCCTTGTCCATATTTGGCAACTAAATCACGTTCTACCTTCATTACCGCATCTTGAATCTTAAATGCGCCATCTAAAGTCGCTCTGTCTGATGCATCTTCATTCAGCTCTAAAGTGATTTCAGGGAAATCATGTGGCACTTTAGGTGTACCAATAAATCGAACAAATCCACCTTGAAACAAGCCAGCACAAATAATCATTACGCCTACGAAGCCAATAATGACACTATAACGATATTTTAGTGCGACTTTTAAACTTGGTTGATACACAGTACCAATGAACCATTTAAGGCCTGTGTTCACTTTATTTTGTAAGTAACCAATAATGTTACGTAACCAGTCAAGCGGATTTTTAGAGCCTGGCTGAACAACTTTAGGCGGTTTCATACCCGCTAAGTGAGCAGGCAAAATCAGCTTAGATTCCACCAAAGAGAACAACAAACACAGAATAACGACAAAGCCTATCGCTTGTCCGAAAGCGGAAGACGGCCCGTCATCAAGTGTAATCGGTAAAAAGGCGGCAATAGTCGTTAATACACCAAAGGTTGCAGGCATTGCTACGCGTTTTACACCACGAATAACGTTATCAAGTGACTGCCCTTTATCTTCACACTCTGCGTGCGCACTTTCACCCATTACAATGGCATCATCAACAACAATACCCAGCACCAGAATAAAGGCGAACAAACTAATAATATTAATAGTCACATCTATCATGCCCAATGGCATGAATAGTAATGTACCGAGGAAACAGACCGGCAAGCCCATCATTACCCAAAACGCTAACCGCACACGCAAAAATAATGCAAGGAGAAGGAATACTAAAATTGCCCCGCTTTTCATACTATCGAGCATGAGATTTAAGCGGCCTTCTAAGTAATAGGTCATATCAACCCAAGGTTCGAACTTCACTCCTTGAGGTAAGGATTTTTGCTTGTTATCAATGTACTGGTTAACGACTTTCGCTACATCTGTAATGGATTGATCACGCGAGGCTTTGATCCCAAAGGTAACGGCGTTTTCACCATTAAATTTGTTGTATTGAATGCCCTCTTGAAAGCCATCTATCACAGTAGCAACATCACCAAGTCTAATGTTGGTTCCATCAGCAAGCGTGATTAGTGGAATCTTCTCAAACTCATAACCCACATAGGCCTGATTTTCTACCCTTAAATTAATGTAACCATTAGATGTACGGATTTGACCCGCTGACATATTACGTGAATAGTTACGAATCGCATTTCCTACTTTTTCGAAGCTTAAGCCATATTCACGTAATTTATCTTTACTGACTTCAATCGAAACTTCATAACCAAGACCACTATGAAAATTAGCAATATTCACCAAAGGCAATGCCAATAGTTCATCATGGATCTTCTCACCTACTTCTTTGAGTTGACGGTGAGATAAGTCACCATACAAACTAATGTACATGACTTCTTGGGTGTATTTTTCACGGCTAATTTGTGGCTTTTCCATTGTTGCAGGAAAGCTAGAAATGGAATCTACTGCAGATTTTACTTCCTCAAGAACTTGCTGAGGATCGTAATCTTCTTCAAGCTGAATCCAGCCATTTGAACCACCACGACGTGAGTAGGTAATTACTCGCTTTAACCCTTGAACTGTCTCCAAAGCCTCTTCGACTTTAATGGTTATCCCCTCTTCTACTTCTTGAGGGGCAGCACCTGGATATGAGGCATTAAATGAGATCCAGTTACTTTCAACAGCTGGGAAAAACTGCTTACGAATGGTTCCTGCTGTTAGCAGGCCACCAATCAAAATAATGATCATCAGCAGATTTGCAGCCACACTATTTCGGGCAAACCAAGCAATGATGCCCTTATTGGTATCTATCATTGTGTATCCCTACCTTTATTGTTTTTCTGCTAATTGTGTATCTAATTCCAAGTCTTCATCTTGGCTTTTATTTTGATTGTCTTCAGGTAGTGCTAATTCCATACCTTCAAGTGGATACTCTAGTGACGAAGTAATTAATTTATCACCTGCATTCAAGCCTGTTGAAATAATGGCATTAGATCCAGACTCTCTTAATATCGTCACAGGAGCCAGCTTGAGTAGGCGGTTTTCACCTAATAATGCGACCTTACCTTCATCCACTAAATGGCGAGGTATAATGCTGACTTGACCGGCATTATCTCCAACGATATTGGCCGTTACATAAGAACCAAATTTTAGGGGAGCTTGTTGCGAGTTCAATCCGTAAGGATCGATAATTTGAGCAACCAAATAAGTCATGCGACTGTTTTTGTCTACCACACCTTCTGAGCGAATAATTTTTCCCTGCCAACTACGTGTTTCTCCAGCCAGCTGAGTATTAATTTGTACTTCAGCGTTTTGGCCTTGATTACTTAAAAAACGCAGCTCTTTATCTGCTACAGGTAAGCGAATTTCAGCGGTTTCGACGCTGATAATTTTACCTAGTGGTGTTCCTGAATTAACAAATGAACCTAAACCAATATTGCGCCCTTCAATTAAAGCGTCATATGGCGCACGAATAACCGTTCTTTCGAAGTTACGCTTTGCACGCTTCAATTTAGCTTGGGCTGACTTTAATCTTGCTAGCTCTTGGGCTAATTGTGGCTTACGCAAACTCAGCTCTGTTGGTGTGCCATTGGTAATACGTGCCCACTCACGCTCTGCTACTTTTCCTTGGGCTTTTTCTTGGATCAATGCAGACTGAGCATTAGCCACAGAAGCTTGAGCTTCAATGAGTGAAGCCTCGTAATCAATAGGATCAACTTTAGCCAGTACGTCACCTTTACGAACAAAACCACCACGTACAAAAGCATCTGATATATACAAAACCTCACCAGAAACTTGAGCGACTAGTTCAGTTTCATACTTTCCAGTTACCACACCATACGAGTTTACGTTATGGGTATAACTTACAGGCTCAATGACTTCGATAGCGACAATTGGTCGTGTATCAATTTCTTCTTTTTCTTTCGGTGGTTTTTTCATTGCGGAAAAACCAACGGCCGCAGCAACAGCGCCGACTAATACGACAATAGGTAAAATAATTTGTTTTGGGCTCGCCACTCTACAATCCTCTCACAATTAGTCCTTCTTATCTCATTGAGCAATCACTTGCCTTAATGAGCCTGAATTTCCCTAACTTAATACTGATATACTCGTGATACTTGAAGATGCAACTTTCAGGGCTTGTTCAGCGTTGCATTATTCTAGGCGTGAAAGTGCAGAACTAGCGGGCTAATTTAAGCTTTCACAACAAAGAAGAATCAATGCTGAAAAGCCCACGTAGTGCGAGCTTACTTGCCATTTATACTGCGTTACTTCCCCTTGTAATAGAATAACTATTACTACAAGTAAGTGCCTTGCCTAAATGGCAATTAATTCTCGCTGAAATCCTGCATCTTCAAGTATCACGAGTATAGTTTTTATTATGGACATTATAATAAGCAATAAAGTACTACATGAGTGTGATAAAGTGTTACGACCTGTTTCAAGTATTACAAATACTACCCCTTAATTAATAAACAATTTAATTTACATATTTACACTTCCGTGCCATAGTACGTTTCCTCATCAATTCTATATTCATAAAGTATCAATGGACAAAGAACTACAAGCCAAATCTATTTTAGGTGTGACATTATTCGTTACTCTACTTAGTGTGTCGGGTATTGCCTTGCCTTACCCTGTCCTTGCTCCCCTGTTTAATGAAGGCACAAGTCCATTAACACACTTTATGTCGCTTCCAAAAGAAATCTTATTTGGAGTCGTAATCGGCATTTATCCTCTTGGTGTCATTATTGGCTCCAGCGTTATCGGTGCCTATTCAGATAGATATGGTCGCAAGAAAGTGTTAACCCTCACTATGCTTGGCTGTAGCCTTAGTTATATGCTCACAGCTATAGCAGCGATATCTGGAAGTTTTGTACTGTTTGCTTTATCAAGGCTTCTCACGGGTTTATTTGAAGGCAATATCGCTATTGCACGAGCTATTGCCATTGATTTGCACCCAACGATAAACAAAACCAAAAGCTTGTCTTGGATAAGTGCAATGGGATTTGGAGGCTATTTAATTGGTCCACTAGCTGGAGGGCATTTAGCGCCATTTGGTATCGATGTATTGTTTCTTATCGCAGGGCTAGTTTGTTTTATTGCAACACTCTGCTGTCAATTACTACTGCCTAACTCTACCAATCAAGCGGTTGAACAAGAAGATAAAGGTTCAAGTTTAGTACTTTTAAAAGACAGTTCTTTACGTCAATTTTTTATTTTATATCTGTTCTTGATGCTTGGAATTAATATTTATTACGAGTTTTATCCTCTTTGGTTAGTAGAAAAATTTGCTTACAACCCAGCTCAGATTGGCTGGGCCACGGTATTAATTACCAGCTGCATGATCTTCAGCAGCACAATGTTGAATAGTCGAATCGAAAAGCGCATGACAACGGCTCAAGCTGGATTGATAGGTATGCTTTTAGTTACTACAGCTCTATTTTTAGTTCCTGTTACTTCTCAACAAAGCTATTGGATCACGTTCGCGTTAGTTGGCTTTGGTGTGGGAATTTATAACGGATTTTTGACCAGTTATATTTCTACAGCCTATGAACATAAGGCTCAGGGACAATTGATGGGAATGCTAGTTACTATTTTTTGCGTCGGTAACTTAATTGCGGCTGGAATAGGAAGCGTGATCTCATTAATTCAAGTTAGCTATTCAATATGGGCCGCAGCATTCTGCATAGGTGCGGCATCACTACTTTTCTTTAGAGGTCACTTTAAGCTGTCGCTTTGGGAAAAGTAACGAAACAGCCACTAGCTTATCCAACCCTAAACTAGTGGCTTTATGTTTTAAAAAGTTATTTATTCATTGTTGAAAACTTACTTCTTACCAAAGGTTCTAATCGAGTTAATCCCCATTGCTTTCCTTTTGAAATAGCCGCCTCAGAGTTATGACCATTACTTTGGTATGACTCTATGGCTTTTAAAGCTCCAACACGGTTACCAGAAGCACAATGGACATACACGCCTTTACTAGATAGTTTTAATAGCTTTTGAGATAACTCTTGAGCTTTCTCTACCGAGATATCTTTAGCGCCCGCAACAGGGATTGAAATATAATTCAAACCGATAGACTCTACAAACTGCTTTTCATCCCAGCTTTGTTCTGAGATAGGTCGTAAATTAATGATATTCATTATACCTGCCGCTTTTAAGCCTTTTAACTGAGCCTTAGTCGGTTGGCCTCCGGTATATATTTTTTCTTGAGGATGTTTCAGCTTTTTTAAACCTAATTGTGCAACATTGGCATTATTGATATTTGCACTACACGCTGTAGTAAGAACAACAAAAAAGAGTGCCAATGTTTTTATGCAAGCTTTAATCATATTAAGCGTCCTTTTTAAATTAGATTTTACTAATATAAACTGTCTAAATAGAAAATAGCAGCTAATAATCAAATTAAAATTCGATTTGGGTGCCTGAGATATTGGACAGCTTAGGGGCCACTTAACCATGCCCTTGTGAAGTTACCTTTCCATCAATGTTCACCAATTCCACCTCTTCGTATTTACAAAAAGCCCGTACCTAGTTGCGTCTCAAGACTTTTTTAATTCAGGAATGCGCATAAAAAGCTGTATTAGGCTAAAACAGTTAAATTCAATTACAGTTTAAAACGAATTTTCAACATACTGTTCTATCGCAACTAAAAACGGCGATCTTCGACTAAGTTCCACTTAGGAGCATAATGACGAAGGTATTCATTGGTTCGGCCTCTAATTTTAGCCGATGAAAAATCAGGATTGCCAAGTTCTGAGAACCCTTCGTTATTTGCCTGAAAATCCAACTTGTTTAATTCACCTGTGTATTTTTGTAAAAACTGCTGAAACAATTCACAGACTAATTCTTGACTGAGTACATTTTCAATTGCCTGTTCAGTTTTTTTATTTCTAGATAGGCAATACCGCCCCCTAACTTGTAATTTATAACCCGACATGGGATCACCATCAGTTTCATAAGCTACTTTATCTGCATAAAAATACTGATATTCAGGTGTATCATTTGCACCATTGATAGAATTGCACTTGAGCGTCACTCGAAAAGGTATGTTTCTTACCTCAATTAAGCATACCGATTTAGGGTCTTGGTAGTCTTTAGCACAACTTAAATACTTAACTGTCGATACCGCATCTTCCGCTGCGGTTGGACTTGATAAAAAGCAACAAACCGCAGGTTCCAAGTAACCATATTCAATAACAGTACTCATAATCCAAAAACACTTTCAAAAAATATTGAATCTAACAATTACAGTGAGTTAGCTGGAATTTCAAACTTATTTTTGTTTTTGTCAGTTTTGTTAAAGATGTAAATTGAAATTTTATGTTCGACCCAATAAAAGACTGGGCTGATAAATGTGTTATTAAATTCAGATACAAAAAAACCACCTTAATGGTGGTTATTGGTGGAGCTAGACGGGATCGAACCGTCGACCTCTTGCATGCCATGCAAGCGCTCTCCCAGCTGAGCTATAGCCCCATATAAGAGAAGCAATAATACTTAACTTGGCGAGTAATAACAACAACTTGCTATTATCATAGACTCATTTGGAATTTTCCAAATAAATTGATATCTGTTTCCAGATTTTAACTTATAATCTCACGATTATAGGAATGGGTATCTGTTCCAGATTCCATTTTACAACCAGAGTTATAAAAGGTGGTATCCCATAGGGGATTCGAACCCCTGTTACCGCCGTGAAAGGGCGGTGTCCTAGGCCTCTAGACGAATGGGACACAATAGGACTTAATAATTTTATTTAAACTCAAGATCATCAAATGAGCATCTAATTAAAGATAGTGGTATCCCATAGGGGATTCGAACCCCTGTTACCGCCGTGAAAGGGCGGTGTCCTAGGCCTCTAGACGAATGGGACACAATAGGACTAATAATTTTATTTAAACTCAAAATCATCAAATGAGCATCTAATTAAAGATAGTGGTATCCCATAGGGGATTCGAACCCCTGTTACCGCCGTGAAAGGGCGGTGTCCTAGGCCTCTAGACGAATGGGACACAATAGGACTAATAATTTTATTTAAACTCAAAACCATTAAATGAGCATCTAATTAAAGATAGTGGTATCCCATAGGGGATTCGAACCCCTGTTACCGCCGTGAAAGGGCGGTGTCCTAGGCCTCTAGACGAATGGGACACAATAGGACTAATAATTTTATTTAAACTCAAAATCATCAAATGAGCATCTAATTAAAGATAGTGGTATCCCATAGGGGATTCGAACCCCTGTTACCGCCGTGAAAGGGCGGTGTCCTAGGCCTCTAGACGAATGGGACACAATAGGACTAATAATTTTATTTAAACTCAAAACCATTAAATGAGCATCTAATTAAAGATAGTGGTATCCCATAGGGGATTCGAACCCCTGTTACCGCCGTGAAAGGGCGGTGTCCTAGGCCTCTAGACGAATGGGACACAATAGGACTAATAATTTTATTTAAACTCAAAACCATTAAATGAGCATCTAGTTAAAGATAGTGGTATCCCATAGGGGATTCGAACCCCTGTTACCGCCGTGAAAGGGCGGTGTCCTAGGCCTCTAGACGAATGGGACACAATAGGACTTTGCTTTTGTCGTTCATGCTAGGCATTAGGACAAGATTAAGAATTGGTGGAGCTAGACGGGATCGAACCGTCGACCTCTTGCATGCCATGCAAGCGCTCTCCCAGCTGAGCTATAGCCCCGAAATCCTTAATTACATTTAAGTACACTGCGACTTAGGTCACCCTGTGTCTCAACTGCGAGGCGCATTCTATGCAGCGTACCCAAATGTGTCAACACGTTTTTTAGGAATTAAGCCTGTTTGCTATAAATTCAACCGCTTTATCGATTCGTTGACCACAACGCTCTTGACCAATCAGGTATAAAGTAACGTCTAATGATGGGGACTGCCCCGCTCCGGTCACGGCTACACGCAATGGCATCCCTACTTTGCCCATACCCACTTCTAGCTCTGCTGCCGTATCTTGAATGGCTTGGTGAATCGCTTCTGGCGTCCATTCAGTTAAAGCTGCTACTTTTTCTTTCACAAGCTTTAGTGGCTCAAGTGCAACACCACGTAAATGTTTCTTCGCCGCAGCTTCATCAAAGCTTTCATAATCTTCGTAAAAATAACGGCTAGACTCAGCAAGCTCTTTTAATGTCTTTGCACGTTCAGATAAAGCGGTAACCACTTTAGACAGCTCAGGACCATTCGACATATCAATGTTTTGATCCATCATGTGCCAAGTAAGGTGCTCAGCCACATATTCAGGCGCTAAGGACTTGATGTAGTGTTGGTTCAACCACTGAAGCTTTTCAGTGTTAAATGCCGAAGCCGCTTTATTAATGGCGTCTAAAGAGAACAACTCTTTCATTTCATCAATAGAGAACACTTCTTGATCACCATGAGACCAACCTAAACGAACTAGGTAATTCAGTAGCGCTTCAGGCAAGTAACCGTCATCACGATATTGCATTACGCTAACCGCACCATGACGCTTTGAAAGCTTGGCACCATCATCACCAAGAATCATTGCAACGTGTGCATACTCAGGAATGGGCGCATTTAGCGCTTTTAATACGTTAATTTGCTTAGGTGTGTTGTTGATGTGATCTTCACCACGTACAACACAAGTGATCCCCATATCCCAATCATCGACAACAACACAGAAGTTATAAGTTGGTGTGCCATCACTACGAGCAATAATAAAATCATCCAGTTCTTCATTAGAGATTTCGATACGACCACGAACATGATCATCAAACACTACATTGCCTGATTGAGGATTTTTGAAGCGAATAACAAACTCTTCATCGGTATCACGAGGCGCTTGATCACGACAATGACCATCGTAACCTTGGCGCTCACCTTTTTCCGCTTGCTCTTCTCTGAGCTTTTCAACACGTTCGCGTGAGCAATAACATTTATAAGCATTGCCCTCTTTTAACATTTGTTCGATGACTTCGTTATAACGGTCAAAACGCTTGGTTTGATAGTGCGGCCCTTCATCCCAATTCAAACCAAGCCAATCCATACCTAATAAGATGGCATCGCAAGCTTCTTGGGTTGAACGTTCAATATCGGTATCTTCAATACGCAGAACAAACTCACCCTTGTTCGCTTTCGCATATAGCCATGAATATAACGCGGTACGAGCACCACCTACATGAAGAAAGCCTGTAGGACTTGGCGCAAAACGTGTCTTAACTGTCATAATGGACACTAACCTTAAAATCTAATTGATAAAAGTGGCGTTATTCTATACCTGAGAGTATTGAGGTGCAATTTAGATAGAGGATTTCAAAAGGAGTTTAATTCATTGCAAACACAATAAATCGTATAAACTTGACTCATCGGCTGTTTGGCACTCAATGTGAACGGATTTATGATTCGCTCACACTAAGCACTGAGTCAGATAAAGAGGCTTAACTATCGCTACAACCTTATTTGTAAAACTCTTTATACCAACTCACTAAATCAGCGATCCCTTCTTTAAGGGAAACTTGTGGGCGGTAGCCCGTGACTTCAAATAGGTCCTGCGTATCAGCAAAAGTACGGTACACATCACCGGGTTGCATTGTTCTAAAGTTCTTTTTCGCTTCAACGCCAAGCTCTTGTTCAAGTGTTTCTATAAATTCCATTAGATTCACAGGCGAGCCGTGACCAATATTATAAATGGCATAAGGCGCAGAACTTGATGCTGGCGTCCCCTCTTCTACTGTCCAGTTGTTATTTCGACTTGGAATAACATCAGCAATACGAACAACACCTTCGACAATATCTTTAACATGGGTAAAGTCGCGCCACATGTCACCATTATTATTGATATCAATTGTCTCACCATTAAGGATTTTTTTGGTAAAGATATAAGGTGCCATATCTGGCCTTCCCCACGCACCATAGACAGTGAAGAAGCGTAAACCGGTCGTTGGTATATCATAAAGGTGAGAGTAACTGTGCGCCATCAGCTCATTCGATTTTTTGGTTGCTGCGTATAATGAGATAGGATGATCGACAGAATCTGAAGTTTGAAATGGAACTTTATTATTCAATCCGTAAACTGAACTTGAAGAAGCGTACACCAAATGCTCAACCTTGGTATTACGACAACCTTCTAATATCGATAAATACCCCGTTAAATTAGATTCTGAATAAGCAAAAGGGTTTTCTAAAGAGTATCTCACTCCCGCTTGTGCGGCCAAGTGGATTACACGATTAAAGTTCTCTTGGATAAACAAAGAAGCAATGGCTTCTTTATCTGCAATATCAAGTTTCATGAATCTAAAGTTTTCATGTTTGATATTTTCTAGACGAGCCAACTTTAAATCAACATCATAATAATCATTAAGATTATCGATACCTACGACTTGATGTCCTAAATCAGTTAGCTTTGCAACAACAGCGCTACCGATAAAACCTGCTGCGCCCGTTACTAAATATTTCATAAATCTATCTCAATCAAAACGATGAGGTGATCTTAAGCGCATACCTAAAATTCCACAAGTTCGTATATTAGATTGAAAATATTATCTTGATGTTGTCTTCCCGATAGCAACTATCGGGGAAGTGGAGAGCGTAAAGAAATCAATCTTGCTTCAGATATTTAGTCTGCACCAAACAAGTCTCGTGTATACACTTTGTCTTCGACATCTATAAGATCGTCGACCATTCGATTGGCAACGATGACATCGCACTCTTGCTTAAATGTAATTAAATCTTTTACAACTTCAGAGTTAAAAAAGTGCTTTTCTTCTAATACAGGCTCATAAACGACAACTTCAATTCCCTTCGCCTTTAATCTTTTCATAATGCCTTGAATTGATGACGCTCTAAAGTTATCCGAGCCCGTTTTCATGATTAATCGATAAATTCCGACCTTTTTGGGGTTTCTTTTAATAATTGAGTCGGCAATAAAGTCTTTGCGAGTGCGATTTGCATCAACAATGGCACCAATAATATTGTTTGGCACTTCTTTATAGTTAGCGAGTAATTGCTTGGTGTCCTTAGGTAAGCAATATCCGCCATACCCAAAAGAAGGATTGTTGTAATGTGAACCAATACGGGGATCTAACCCTACACCTTCGATTATCTGACGACTGTCTAGACCATGAGCTTCAGCATAAGAATCTAACTCATTAAAATATGCCACTCGCATCGCCAGATAAGTATTCGAGAACAATTTAACGGCTTCAGCTTCAGTAGAGTCTGTGAACAAAACAGGAATATCGTTTTTTTCTGCTCCATCCACTAACAACTGTGCAAATACTCGTGCCCTCTCGGAATCTTCACCGACAATAATTCTTGAAGGATGTAAATTATCGTATAGCGCTTTACCTTCACGTAAAAACTCAGGGGAAAAAAGTACGTTATCAGTGTGATACTTTTGCTTTATACGCTGAGTATAACCAACAGGAACGGTTGATTTAATTACCATCATTGCGTTGGGGTTAAGAGCTATAACGGATTCAATCACAGCTTCAACAGAGCGAGTATTGAAATAATTCGTATCAGGGTCATAATCGGTAGGCGTAGCAATAATCACGACCTCTGCACCAATGAAGGCTTGTTGCTCATCTATGGTAGCAACTAAATTTAGCGACTTATTGGTTAAAAAATCTTGTATATCTTTATCTAAAATCGGTGATTGTTTTCGGTTTACTTTATCTACTTTGTTAGCATCGATATCTAACGCAATCACTTCATTGTCTTGAGCAAGCAATACCGCATTTGATAAGCCGACATACCCAATTCCCACAACACATATTTTCATAGACGCAGCTTCATAATGTTGAAAAGGCCGAGTATAAACTAAAAATACTGCAATGCTGTTGCAATTTAACGAATTTAGTTGGCAACTGGTGATGAAATTGTCGTAGTGGTATTTGTATCACTATTATCAACCGCTACAGCAACACCAACAAACACCGCAGTGGTAATCGCAACTGTTGATATTGTGATGCTGCCTACAGCCGCTGAAGATGCAACAGAAGCTGAGCCCGTAGTTGACCCCGTTTGGGCAGGAATAGAAACCTGACTTACTAATGAAGGAGCAATATTTTTGTTGCTTAATGGAATATTATTTTGTGTGGTCGTGGCGAATAAATCTTTTGAGGTAAGCAGTACAAAGAAAAGCAATACAATTTGAATAATGATTTTTTTCATTTTTAATAACTCCTTTTAAGCACTGTTTTTGGTGTAAAAAAAAGCGCTAATGAACTGTAAATACACAGTATAGAGTTAAGCTTAATTTAGAAATAAATCAAAAAACTGCGAAATAAACAAAGTCCTAAATTCATACTGTCCAGTGAGTTAAGGTGCTAAAAATAGGAAATGAGTAAGGCGTATCAAAGGTATTACTACTGAACGATATTGAATAAGAAACTTGCAGAACACAAGATTCTAAGAAAGGCTTGTCTAAAGTTTTAGGTTACAAAATCAAAATTCTGCAACCTAAGACTTGATATTTGTTTATTTAGTAAACCACGGCGATCGAGCATCGGTCATTTTATACAAAGAGTATTTACGACTTAGCATACTGCCACCATCTCGTTGTAGCGGTAACCACGAAATGCCGACTCGCTCAGTGCTAGGCTTCACAGTCATTAAATCAAACGGAATTGAGATATAAAAGCCTTTGGTAAAACTTCCTTCACCAAACTCTTGAGCTGATAGATTGGTTTTAGTCGCAAACGCCCCTGCAATCACACCATTGTCAAAGCGCTTTGAAAAGTCGACCGTAAATCCATGATCTTCAGTTAAGTAACGACCATAGCTTACTTTAAGTAACGTATTATCAATTAACGACCAAAACTTAGGTTGATAATAAAAGGTTGCATTCCCTGTCACAGAACCAGTTTGAACTCGGTAATTACGACCTACCTGTTTATCAAAATGCACTTCTTTATCAAACAAACCTAAAATCGCATTAGGATCTCGTTGTTTAACATAGTTAGCATCGATACCAAACGCCCAGTTTTTATTGAGAGGACGATATAACACTTCAGTGCCCGCACCTGCAAACTGACTTTCTAAGTAACCACCATAAGCTTGAGCATAAAAGTTATCGGATAACTTATCAAAATACGTTAACTGTAAATTACTTAGCCAAACACGGTTCTCAATATATTGTCTTGTTAAAGTACGAACTCTTTTAAGATCCGTGCCATCGGGTGGCACAGTGTATTTAAATTTATCGTAGTTATTGAAAATATTACCGTATAAGCTACCTGACACTAACCAGTTATCACCCAGTTTATAGCTGGCATCTGCACTTACCCCAAGGGCAAACATATAAAAGCCTTCAGAGCCACCAAACGATTGTTGAAGTACGGGAGCTAAGCCAACGCTCCAAGGTTTTCCACTTTTGGCTTTTAATTCACCTGTTACTGGCTCAGGGTTCTGCTCAGACGTCGCATCGTCAAAGTAAGCTCCGAGGTAATCATTGGTAGCCACTTTGGCAAATGATTTAGAATTTACTTTAGTTTCGGTCAATGGCTGACCTTTATTCGTCTCAACTAAGCGATATTGCTTAGCTTTTAACCCAGTATTGGCAATTAAAATCGCCGCACGCTCTTCGGCCTCAGCACGATTTCGATATTTCTTTTGTTCGCCAACAACAACGACTTCATCCTTGCCTTTATAGACTTTGGCATTGTAATAGCCAGCATTTTCTGCAAGTTCACTGGTGAGGTTTTGCCACTGTTTATCAGATAGATTTGAAACAGGTTTCTTTGGCTTGTATTTAGGCTTAGGCTTATCTACCCATGTAGGAGAAAGTTTGGCAACATTGGTACCAATCGTAATACCGGCGGTAATGGTATTTCCACGTTCGTAGCTGACACGTAAATCGGCCCAGTCAGTCAATGAATATACGAAACCGATGTTCCATGGGGTTGATACTGTCATCGGGGTATCACCACGAACACGAGGGAAATCACTTCGATAATCATTGCCATCATATTCAAGTTTTAAGCGTAATGGCTTATAGGGAGTTTGGTATTCAATACCACCGTAGAGGGAAGCACAACCACGGAACATACGGTCAAATTGGACTTCACCGCCTTTACCCGATGTTGCCGTATTTCGGCCACAGTCAACGCCTAAATTTTTATCACCAATGATGTTGCCACGGTTACCCATATAACCCCAAGCAACCCCAAGGGTAAAATCAAGCGGACCATAGCGTTTATTGGCAGCAATAAACTCACCATCAAAAAGTCCTGTACCACCAATATCTCTAAAACCGACTGAAACTTGCGGCAACCAATAGCTTTCTTCCCACAATCGAAATTTGGCATCAATGGATTTATCAGTATATTTTGTGCGACCACTAAAATTTGGGTCACCACTGTAAAGTAGCTCATGAACTTGCGTGTATCTTAGCGTTGTCTCAAACCACGGGAACAACTGCAAGGTTGCCGCATATTGAATATAATCATGGTTATTGGTGATCCCAAAGCGCAAGTCACCTTCTTTCATCATTCTGGCGGTAGGCATTTGCATTAAGCCAACACCACCAAAATCCGTTTGCGAATGGGTTAACTGAGGGTATGAATATTCATCAGCCAGCGCAGTAACCGAAGTTAAAGCCAATAAAGGGAAATACCATTTAAGTTTCATCATAATTCTTTTGTATCTAAGCTGTTACTTTAATTTCAGGGTGGCTGTTAAATTCTATTTTTCAGGAGTTCTATTACTGCTTTGTCTAGAGCAGAATCTGCTGACACAAAAGGCACGTAAATTATCGCACCAGGTGCCACTTCCTGAAAATCACTATTCCAATACGCTACCTGGTGTTTCTGTATAACGCCATCAGGTTGAATAACAATCACCGAAGAAGTATTTGTATTCAATAAATTGGCTTGATGAATGTATGACAAGGCATCAGTTCTTGATTGCCATTCAACATTCTTATTGTGATTAACCGCACCAACCACCAAGACTTTTTGAGGTGTATGTTTTACAGAAAGTAACCACTTACCATCAATTTTGGGGTTTCCCTTTTCTGACAAACGAATAAAGTCTGGATCTAAGTCAATAAATTCACGCTTGGCAAAATTCATCTCTTTAAGTTTCGCCACGAGTGCTAGCACCGCTTTATGTTCTTTATCAGAGGAGTTAACTGCACTAAACTCAAGATCCGATATAACTTTATCTTTACTGACAAAGGGCTTAGAGAGATCAAAAAAGCCAGAAGCTCCCCAATCCACATTTATCATGGACTGCTTGCTGAACTTCAAAGAATTGATCACCAAACTATCGAGCCTAGGACGCTCATTAAACGATAAGGATTGAACCGGCTTACCATTAACATTGACTTGAACTACTGCAATCGAATTAGCGACAGCGCCATAACTCGCGAACAAACAAGCCACCAGTAACCAATAACATTTTTTCAATTGATATTTCATATTGTTAACCACCAAACGACTTGCCTATTGTCAATTCAAACCTCTGCATACCCGGTGCGGGTATTTGCGAACTTGCAATCACTTCACCAGTTTTAGGGGCTATCCAATAATCGTTGTTATAACTCAAAGATAATTTAGGCACCGAGACTTTCTCGATAACGTGCAAGGTTTCTTTCAAACCAGAAGGCAATTGTTTAATCACTTTGCCTTTTAAAATAAAGCGAGATTCAGCCTGATAAGCGAAATGATAACCAGGTTGCCAACTGATCTGATATCGCCAGAAACGAGGAGTAGAGTCTAAGTGAAGTCCCAAAGAAAGCGGATCGGGCTTATTCGAATGAACTGAAACAAGGTTTTCATTCGGTAATTTGA
Organism: Parashewanella tropica; assembly: GCF_004358445.1. Lineage (NCBI taxonomy): Bacteria > Pseudomonadati > Pseudomonadota > Gammaproteobacteria > Alteromonadales > Shewanellaceae > Parashewanella > Parashewanella tropica. The sequence goes on along the minus strand of NZ_CP037951.1, from coordinate 1,377,431 downwards.
GGGTTTTGGTAATACGACCTGATTCGGTCATCAGCATTTCTTTTGAAGAAGACAACCATTTCAAGGCGGGATGCCCTTTGGTATGCCCCTCTTCGGCCCAAGCCAATACCATTAATGCAGCAGGGTTTTCGCCTTGCTTGACGTAAAGGCTCGCATACGGAGATGCCACTACTTTCGCATGATCAATTTTAGTCTGCTCTTTGCCAAAAACAGCCAATTTGAAGGTATCAGTAAAATGTTGAGTATTGTTAGAACAACCAGATAAAAACAGAGTTGATAAAACAAGCACAGAAAGAAAACGCATTATCAATGCCTTTTGTTGAGTTCATCCATAATTGATGGCGAACACTTTATAAGATTAACAATATGAAGTCATTAAGTTTTACTATATGTGAGCCTTAATTTTATACGCTTAAACTTATACAAAAGTTTCCATAACACGTATATTTGCATGAGAGATGCTAACTTAAGATGTAGCTAAATGCCAATAGACATAAATTATCTGACTAGATGTATCGCAGAAATATTTAGAGTAGATATCCTTTAAAAGATACTGAACCTTTGATCGTCAGCCGCCTGATTTAATGTCAATGGTTAACAGGCTCAGTAAATTAGAATCGTTGTTTTAAATCTCGATTAAAGTTTTCATGAGAACCAAGAGCAATAAGTTCCAGCACCAAGGCACTATCTTGGTAGCTATAACCTAGTAAAGTTAACTGACTTACCATTTTAAATTTATAAACTCTTAAAAATGATAAATTTCCTTTTTTCAATTCACCTAGGCAAGGCGCATCCATCATGCTTCTTAATCGCCGCATCAAGATCTTGCTTTTGATTTTTATGCAGCTTTTTAACTGTTTTTTTAAACGACGCTGTCTGCAGTACCGTTGTGATTTTAACCAAAGCTATAGCTCTCTAATTTTCCGGCTTCTGTTTCCGCTTGAGCAATAATGGCTTGTTTTATAAACTCATAGGGTAAATCAGGATTATCTTCCATCATTTGTCCAATTTTAGCCCAGTGTTCAATTTGTTTAGGCGTCGTACGATGAAAAGCTTTTGCCATTATCGTTGCACTTTCAATCAGACTTTGATCAAGCCTTACGCTTGCTGTTGGCATAATATTCTCCGTTAGATAAATACACTACCACAGTGTGGCATCACGCTACAATTGATGCAAAAAGCTACAATCAACATTTGTAGTCAATAAGTTAATAACGTTGGGAAATCTGTCATTTTACTTTAATTCGATCCTAACAACACTGAGCAAAAATTTTTGGTTACCTGAAACTTTTTTCTTATAGGTCGGCCTATTAGTCGCTTTTCGCTGGGGATATCTATAAGCCTGCATAAACGCTATCATCGAAGCGCTTACCTCTTTAATTGATGAGACAGAATATGATGCTCAATATTGTCATTGAGACACAATGGCAAAATAGATGATTGAGCGGTCATGACAATCTAAGTACGGTGATGCTGTTAAGGTAAATTTATTATTAAAGAATAAAGACGGAAACTCTGGAGAGCCGAAAGATTGGTTTACTCGTTCGCGTAAATATCATAGAGCCTGAGATAGCTTCTCGATTAGAGCTCGTACACAAGTATGCATTGAATCTCGGAAGCAATTTATTGTTGATACATGGGGAGCCTACATAAGTATCATACCGAACGAAACACGTTACTGGACATTTTAAAGCTTGGATTTTTGATGGTGATTCTGACAGTCTATTTTTAGATCCATTAATTTTATACTGCATGTAAATCACGTGGAAAAAGGTACTAAGAAATGGTCATATGAGGATGTTAGTCACCTATAGTAAGTAAGTCATTTTTACTCTGTAACAATCTATCTATGTCAAAGTATCACATTTGGTGCACTGATATATTGATCGACACATTTCTGATAATCCTTTTTAAAAAGAGTGAGATTATTTGAAAAAGCTTTTTGCAATGGTTGAAACTCTTGTGTAATCCAATTTTTTGTCATAGGGGTGTTCAAGAAAGTTATTCAGTCATAATATGTTGGGTTCATCATCGATATCCCTCATTTTTTTCATTTAGGCCGTTATTAAGCCTTTTACTACACCCTTCATTTGAAAGATATTCTTTTTCTTGCACCTCTTTTTTGGCAACAGTCTCGGGCTTTGAAGCCCAACGATACGAAAACCTATGCTAAGGAAAAAAGTTTGTAAAAATTGTACTTACTTTCCAATCAGTTACGACACAATTACAGTAAGTTGTTGATTTATATTCTGTCGTTTGGATCTAGTGAATAAAGAACAATCTTATTGAACGTATTAAATCTTTGAAAAATTCATATTTACGGTAAGAGGATCTGATTTCTACTTAAGGGGGCAATCCCCCTCTATGGATAAATTAGTGTTTAGTTGTATTCTCTGAAGACTCGAGAATAAACTTTTCAGCTTCTCTCAACGATTGTCAGTCTGAATTGACTAGCTCAAAGAGAACTCTATTAATTCAATTTCATCTTGCATTATTAACTAACTTTAATTATTCAAGAATCGCTGCCAATATCGCCAACGCTTCATCAACTACTTCTGAAGGTGCAACTTCTATTTTTTTTGCTCTTCTAGCCTGAAGGTCAACCATACGAACCCCATTAACCAGTATCACTCCTTGAGTCTCAGTACCAGTTCCCATTAATGAGATCGTAAAACCTTCAAAACGAGCAAAATTACCACCTTGTGTAATAGGCGCAATGAGCGTCAAGCCTAAGCGGTTGTATTTCTTGGGTGATAATACCAAGCAAGGGCGAAAATCACCTTGGAGCTCTTTACCTACAGTTGGGTTTAAACAAGCTCTAACAATATCCCCTCTCTCAAATACAGCCATTAGATTTCTTCACCTACAGCTCTAGAGCCATCCCAATCAACAAGTTCTTGAGGCATCGGTGCACTGTCGTCACATTTAGCGAGTAAATCATCAAGAGAATATTTCTTTTGCTTTTTAGGTGTGATCACTAAACGACCATTCTCTGTAATCGCTTCAAGCTTATCACCAACTTTTAATCCTAATTCTTTTAAGAGCTGAACGGGAATAACCGCACCTTTTGAGTTACCGATTGTTCTTAATGTAGTTTCCATGAGTATAACCATTTGGATCAACATAGTTATAACTGTATCAAAAACAGCTCAAGTGTCAACAATGTTACCACTACAATATAGATACTAAATGAAACTGTTCGGACGGCTTAAGCCACTAGTGCTTGATCGTTCGTTTTTAATTTCGGGTACTGTGGTCGAAGATCAACAGCCCCTAGTTTTATGGTTTTTCATTTTAGGCTTAAAACCATTTTTTTTCTTAGTTGCTTGATGAGGTTAAGGCATACAGGCACCATCTAAAATTCATAATACACATAACTGATTACACCTTTTTCAGTGAACAAAAATGGAACTTTTGCTAATTGATTAGTTTGAGGCTTCTAAGGGGAAATCAAAGGCAAGCAGTGAAGATATTAAAGCACAAACAAACATCACTGCCTGTCCATAACCAGAGAATGTAAAAGTTACACACAACCTTTACTTAACAAAGCGAGTGCTGAACAATTACAGCTCATTTGTCAAAATACGGAGGCGACGCACATTGATTTTTATCTTGATGATAAGCGAGCGATATTTAGTGATGGCTCGTAAGTTCTCTCAAGTTCATTAGCATCAATACCAAAGTAATAGTTAAAAAACGACTTATGAAGTCGTATTGAGCAAAATCATCAACACTTTTTTTCTTATCTTCGCAAGTGTTTGTCCAACTTGTTGACGATTTGCCATGAACGCTTCCATGTTTGATATATAGCGAATTCAATCTAAATTAGCGCACTTAGTTTGCCATAAAGCGAATACCAGAGTGCTTCTTTAGCCATATGGTTTGCTATCCAAGTTAAAAGCACAAAATTTGTGACAAACTGACGCGCTATGTGACTGGAAAAGATTCTTTTCTTTGCCGCTAAAGGAGAAGTCTTAAAAAGTATCACGTTGTTTACGAAAAACGCTGTTTGTTGTATTACGTTAATGATCCTGTCACGTAAATGAAGAGGGCACTGACGACCAGCTCTGTCATTGAACATAGTAAACGCAAACGGTTATTTAGTGCTATTTCCGCTTAGGAAAGCCGCTCACAGCAAAACGTTGAATTTATATTCATCTATTTTTTCAAGCCTCTTTATCTGCTACTATTTGAGGGCAAAAAGTGAACATATCCCTATTCTAGAGCTCATACGGAAAGAGGCACACGACAGGGATGGTGTTTCATCACTTTACCTTGGAGTCTCAAATGACTAATGAGGAACGTTACGCTCAACTGCAGATACATCATTTATCCCAAGAATATCAAATACTATTCTCTGCATGGTGTAAACAACAAGAAATGCGCTGGGAAAACCAGTGCAAACACGCTCTTTTCATGCAAGAGCAAGCTTTCCTTGAGTTTCAAAAGTCACCCAACTTGCGCTTTGACAAATTAGAGGATCGGTTGGCATTATTAACCGCACAAGTTGAACATTCTTCAATGACCATTACTCACCGCCTTGACGCTTTTAAAGTAAACGAGGAGATGAAGTTTTACCACTTTGAGTCCCCCAGTAACAAAATAGACTGTCATTTTGATCGTATTGAGTCGAGTTTAAAGAGGCTGGATAACAAGCTGTGGGGGTTAGCCCATCTGAGCACTGGCTTGGCATTTAAATCAGAAATCATCAGTCTTTTTCACCACTTTATTACCATTATCTGAGCCAGACGATACGAATGCCGTTTCGATGATGCATTTGCTCACTTGACACTTCAAACGTATTTGATTGCCCACTAACATCACTTTCATTCGTGGACGTTGGCGCATTGTGTGATGTTTCTCACCTCTCATAACTCAACAATCAGCTCCCTGCGCAAGCCGAATGCTTTACCTCATAAGACTTTTCAATCCTTTCAGAAACCCAAGCTCAACTTGATATGATGGTTCAACATCTCAACAACACAGAACGATAACACTCCCATTAAGCTAGACCACCAATCTGGTTTGTTTTTTACGCTCTAGCCAATTTGACTAACACCATAACACCTAACCAATTGAATTTAATGTATTTAAAAATTATTTACCTTTCTGCGTTGATAATTCAAAAAATCCGCTAATATCACTTCACAAAGTAATTACATGCATTAGATTGATGAAAATAAAACGGATTTTATTAAGTGAATTGCGACTCAACATGCATCCAACCGTTGCTGAGTTATCCAAGGGTGACTGCGTCAAATGTCAGGCGCCACCAGCGGTGGATTTTCTGTCAGAGCAAGAGCTTCAAATTTTATTGTCCAAACTGCCATTATCCGTTTTAACCGATTCAGAGGAAAACACTTATATTTTGTTGGAAAAATCACTTCCCTTTGAATTACTCAAGCAACATCCACGCAGCCATTTATGCCGTGTTTATCTTCATATTTTTAATGAAGACGAAGCTGACGCGGTTATCAAAACACTATTACTCCAACATGCCGCTTTGCACTATCAGCAGTTCGACTCTATCGCGAGTAACCTTTTCTATAGACATAAGAATGCAAAGAACGTGGGCTTAAAGACGCCGACGATAAGAAAGCTATCCGCACTTAGCAATTTGTCCACGTCCGCTATTCGACCCAAGAAAAGGAGAACATAAGTTATGGCAAAATGGGAACAGATAAAGAAAGATAACAGATCAAAAAATAGTGGAGGCGTTTATCCAAATCCGCTACAAATTTTGTATTCATTGAGCCTTGTATTTCAACAGGTAATAGATAATAAACTTCTTGTTGCATGGTTATATCTATGGATCCGTAACCAATTAGACTCAGTGCGCTGCATTGAAGATATACCCGACTTGATCAGAATACGAAGTTATGAGCATTGTGAAAAGAATGCAATCAGACTTTACTACGACAATAGTGAAACATCTTGCGAATACGCTATTGAATACCAATGCCAGCAACAAACGTTCATTTTATGGCAACCCATCCCGCAATTACTGAATACGCTTTTTTGTCATGTATTTCGCTCCATTGCGTATGGCTCAGCCCTGTTATCACATAACCAAAAACAAGCACTGCTTGACGTTATTTTAAAAAAACAAAGAAGAACGACCAATTTGGCCACCGTGCCACTTGCGTGCAAGAAGGTGTTAAGTGAGCTTTTTACAGGCTGTTTTTTTGTGCTAAGAGAGTAGAGGCAGACTCAATACATTATTATAAAAACATGGATTAAACTACTAATTATAAAGAGAAAAAGCACCTTTACACCATAAAATCAAAAAGTAGATATAGATAGATAAGCCAATAGGTGCTAATGATTAAAGAGCTACCGAACGCATTACCAGTAATATTAAGGGATTTAACATGGCAAATTATAAAAAGATCGCTTTTAAAGACTTTTCAATTCAGTATCATCCTGTTTTAAAAAGCATTATCCCATCATCCCGATTTTTTCCCAAAGAGCCAGTACCGATTGACATACTGACAACACAGCAACTGCAGCTCATTTTAGATTCGATGCCGGTGCCGGTATGCAAACACAGCCACGAATTACTGATCGATATGCCATTATTAACTCTACTCAAACATCACCCTAAGCATCACGAATTATTCATCCACCTGCTGCTTATCGATGATCCTGAATCCACCGTTGAGACATTAGCTATCACTAAATTGGCGTTACAGTCCCCAGAATTTAAACACACAGGCCATAAACTCCACCAGCGCCACCGCCATGCTAAGTCGGAAAACCGCCACACACTATCGAAAAAGCAGTTAAGTCAGCTTGCACAGCTATCACCGTCTGCATTAAGAACATAGCTGGGAGTCTATCGCATGGGTCGCAATACTAGAGAGCAAAAACGCAATCGACAATCAAATACTGGAGGCGTTTATCCTGATGCATTAGAAACTGCCATCGCCTTGAAGCGACTGTTTTATCAATTTGAACGAAATGCATTAAAAGAGGTTGATACTGAGCCGTTAATCATGGTCACTCTCTTTTTGTGGTTAACCCAACGCCTAAATCATTTAGAGCGATTGGACGGCGAAGAGCAGGTTCAACTGTCCATTCCGAATTTCAAACGAATATCTGGCACTGAAGACTGTGAAGAAAATGCATTTCGTAATACCCGTCATGGGCAATATTCATGGGCTGAATACGCATTAGCCTATGACACAGATCAAGGTATTCAATACCTATGGCAACCCATACCAACAGCCCTGAATCACCTGTTCCAACCTTTCATCGCAGCACAAAAAATAGGCCATCAATGGCTCGACGCCGAACAAAAGCAACGGTTAAGTGTTGTACTTACCAGAAAATGGACCACCCCTTCGCACTTAACGGCATTACATTTTTCGACAAAACAAACTTTTTTTAATTATTTCAGCCAGTGCAGCCGTGTTGATACTGAGCTGTCGAGTATCACAAAGTCGATATTATTACCCTCGAATCTACTTCACCATCACCGCAATGCCAAGGACTATCAACGTCAAGACTCGGATCATATACGCTATCAAATTTTCCACGCCCAACATCGTCATTTAGAACGGGTGCTGACGATTTATCGACAGCAACATTGGAATGAATCGATTTCCCAAACAAATCAAAAACAACTCAAATTGATTGATAAAAACTCAAGTCCCAAAATTCCTGAGCTATTCACTCGAGAAAATAAAATCAGTCAACGAACACTGAGCATCAAAAACAGAACCCAAACATACAACAATGATGCACCAATTGTATTGGGTAGCCAAAGACAGGTATCTCAATCTGATATTGTTCGCCTATTTAGAATGATAGAGGGTGAAATCAACCAAAGTCGACCCCAGCCGGGTAGCGCACTTTCTGTCTATATCAAATTTTATAATTTGTGTACCTATCATATTGCCCTACTGTTTATTTTATTAACCTCAACCAGACCAACGCATGCCATCAGTATTGAGCGTCAACGCTGCTTTAGCCAATTGGCGACCATTTATGATAAGGGTCAATGGCGAGAAATTTTATTATGTGAATTTTTGGAGAAACAGATCAAACACTATCTGAAGTTTCAACATAATTTAGCGCAAAGGTTGCCAAATATCGCCTCTGAGCCATCACCTTATTTGTGGTTTTTGATTGATGAAAAACAGTGTGCAACACCACTGAACCACAGAAGTCTTCAACAATTCTTGACCCCTTTTTCGCCCAACATCGAGCCTTATGTATTACGCCATGCCTTCGCTCAAGCCGCGCTCACCAGTTCTCCATTCAACAAATTGACCACTCAACAGATAGATCGACTGATGGGGCATTCTGAGCAAGGGGAACATTTCGGTCAAGATCATTGGTTGCCAGAAACCTATGACACATTAATGCGTTTTTTAAATTCATTGCCACCTCACTTTGGCTTAAAGGAGGTTGAGTATGTCTGAATTACCTCGACATCTTTTTCCTAAAGAGATCATGGCATTTTTCGATCGCCAGTCTTTACCCTGTGCCAATAAAGCCTCCTTATCATGGGTACTACAGCACTGGCCTGCGCTCGAAGAAAATGTGCGCACCGTTTCAACGTCGCAAATTAGGGAAGTCACCACGCAAATGCGTCCGCTGCCAGCGGGACAGCGTCGACAATATAAACAGGCACTTGAGAATATTCTCGTCTATCTAAATCAAGCCCGGAACTGGCATGTCCCCCAAACGGTTCATCAAAAGGCGAATGATGTAATGATACAACGATTTGAGCAGATCAGCCGATTTGCTCATCATGCCGAACGATTGGTTGAGGTTTATTATCATCAAAGGCAGCGTTTTCTCAAACAAAGAGCAACTCCCTGTACAGCGTTTACGACACTAGCCGTAGCCATGGAAGTAGCACCACTGTCCATCAGCCATCTCACTCATCTCATTAACGCACGCTTTCAGCACGTCAGCAACTCACAACGACTCACGATAAACATTAAGCATCAACGTACTGCCCCACACGATGAAGCGCCACTGTTCTCCCGTTATTCTCTCCCTCTGTTTGTTTATCGAGTGTTGAGTGATTATGACAAGAGTAAACCGAGAACAGTCACTGAAAAACAATTGCTCGATCAATTAAATGACTTAATATCTCAGTCAAATACGACACTGCTGCCCATGTCAAAAGCGGGTTGGCAAGTCACGTTTCTTGCCGTCTGGAAATATCGCGACCAAGTCCCACCCACTTTCCTTTTGGACATTGCCACACCAGAGCGACACGCCAGCTATGAGAATGCTCCCCCCTCACAAACACAAATCACGGCAAAACTTCGTCACATCTATCGTCAAGATTGGGACGTTAACTGGTTCACCCAATTAGGTGAGCAACGAAAAAAGGTTGAACAGCACTGGCCGCATAAACAGTTAATTAAGGCACTGTGCAAAAAACAACATACTCAGTCCGTTGCTCCTGAGTGGCAACAACACAATATCCTCCCCAAAATGCTCTACCTCTATACAGAGGAATTATTCATTTATGGCGGCATGCAAAAAGAAACGCTGGCAAACAGTACCATCAAAAAATACGTCAATATCATTCACCTTCTGGAAGATAAGCCGCTCTCTTATTCCGATGCTTGCGATCCAACCTTGATGCAGCAATGGGGGCAACAGGTGTTTAATGCGCTCAACAGCGATGCTCACCGACAAGTCATTCGCTATTTTTTCCGATTTTTGCAACGCCAACCATTAACCGACCATTTTGATGCGTCGCTTTATACCCGCCCGTTTTCAACACCAAGTGTCGACCCATTACGACTATCGTTAGCTCAGCTTTATCAACTTGTTGATGCCCTCTTTACTCAACCGAATGGACATCCAATGCAACGGTTGTTCTGCGCGGCTATGGCAATACTGTCGTATTTTGCCATGTTAAGACGAGGCGAGATCCTGCGTTTACGCAAAGGCGATCTTATTGTTTCAGCGTTCGATAATAATCTGTTCACCTTGTATGTGACTCGTACTCAAGAAGGCTCGACAAAATCTCGAAAAAGCCGTCGAATACACCTTTATTTACCGGAGTATTTGTCAGCGATCATTCATGAATTGTTGAAAATCAAAGAGCAAAGTGACAACCGTGAACCCTTGATTGGTTTTTGTAATGAACAATGGTTTTCTCGTCAACTGTATTACCTACTGCCTGTGACAAGAGCCATTAAAGCCATTTGCGGAACGCAGGCTAAATTTCATCACTTACGCCATAGTGGCGTCCATCTATTCACTCTTCAAGCCTTGCATTTAGCCTACTCCTTAACGCCTGAGCAAACGACTGACGATCCATACTTACAGCCATTACTATCTAAAGAGGTGATCGAACGCCGTTTTCGCTACTGGCTAGAAGGACGAGCTTTTAAAAAGGTCAACGACAATCTGTTATTGGATGAATTGACTCGGCAAATTGGACATGGACATTATGCAACAACGCGTTGGTCCTATCTGCATGACATTGATTGGTTGTATCCGTTTTATCGGTGTGGTTATGGTCCGTTTCAAGAGCGGCAAGTTGACTATCTTGAATTAAGGTATCTTTTGGGGCTTTCTGCCACCTCGAATGATGTTTATCGTCAGGGCAAACGCCTTAGCATCACTCCAGAGAGCGATAACACTTGTCGTAACAAAAGCGGCATTACAACCACGGAGCACCGAATTTGTCAGCAATTATTTTCTAAACGCTATGCCTCAGAACCCACCACTAAATCGTACACCTCACTTGCTCCTGATCATTGGCATAACCAGTGGTTAAAGTCTATTTCAAATCAACATTCCGATTTTTTAAGCTTAGCCACTCAATGTTTACTCGAACAAGGAAAGGTAAATTGGGCAGCATTCAGCCAACTTTGGCATACATCTGGTAGACATCAACAGCAAACGTTTAGCCCTGCCGACAGAAAACATCTGAAAATGATGCTCGCCCACATGACATCAAAGCAAAGCCTCTCTGTGTCTTGTTCACGAAAATCGCTTAAGGCTATCAGCACACTGTTTGCAAAACCATATCTACGCTGGCTTACATTCACACTTAAATTGTCATTGAATCGTAAAAGTCGAAAATATGATAAAATAGCCCTTATAGAGCGATATTTTCCGAACCATGACGTTGAGTTCAAATCACGACCATCAGGCGCTACAAGATTGGAAATTACGCTCACCCAGCTAGGTGAAATTCCTTCGACGTACCTAGAGCTCCTGCCATACATCGCTACAAAATCTGACGAAGGCTGATATGCACAAACATACTCTAACAATCACAGGCCAATTCATTGAGGGCATTCAAGCACCTTGTAGTATCACTCGATCCAAAAGCTACTGATGATTATTGCATCAGTGTCATCATCGATGCCAAATACTTTTTATATCTTAGTGAGAGCTGAGAAACGAATTTGTACTGACTTTGAGTATATCAGTTTGTGGATAAATAATGGGAATGTGACAGGAGGTCGCATTCCGTGATCAACGAATCAATCCTGATCACCAAGTAACTCAGAAAGATTAGTGCAAATATCAATGTGATCACTGTTTATCACTTTCTCCTCAGCACCATTTACATTGATGATCGCAGTACGAATGCTTTTATTACTCGGACAGTTAAATTTTTCAATTTTTGCTTCATACTTTGAATGACTTCCGAGGATAATTTTTTGTGCTGAAACTTCATTTCAACAATATAAAAGTAACGTCGAGTCTCAATGAGCAAATCAATCTGCAATCCCTTGGTCTGATATGGGGCTGCACGGATCACATCTTCAGGGTTCATGGATAACGCTCTGTATACCAAAGCTAGGTTTTCACGCATGACATATTCAAACTGGTATCCCAGTAAGGAATCGAGGTTTTCCGGCAATTGAGCGGTATCAAGCTTGATGGCTTGCTCCCTAGGCGCGATAGCTTTATAGAAAAAACGAAGATAAGGATCTGAAATATAATATTGTGCATCACGTTGTTCAAAAGTGCCGTTCGATAAATCCCAAGGCTTTACACTACGAATAAATGCACTTTGCTCCATCATGTCTAGATCAAGATACAGGTGACCGTTAGGTTTATCCAAATCAAGCTTCTTAGCTAACTCAACAGCAGAGTGTTTACCCGATGACAATATATTTAGAATAGACTTAACTCGTTCACCTTTAGTTCTGAACAAATCCTTCATCAAAATGTCGAATTCACGATATAAATAGCCACTTTGAGAAAAGGCTGTTCGTTTTAGATTATCTTCAAGGCTTTTTGAAAAGTTAAATACTTCTAGATAACTTGGGATCCCACCGGAAATCATTAAATAGCGCAGTTGCTCATTCATGGCCATACGTTGTTTGATTGGCGCAGGGATAATTTTAAGGGCATCAATTAAAGGCAAAGGTTGTAATACCTTCTCCCAAGATAGCCTTCCATACCAGCCTTCTGATTCGGTGATGAACTTTTTGATCCAACTGGCGAGAGACCCCGTTAAAATTAAGGTAAACCCCTTAATATGTTTTAGCTTATTTTCCCACAGTGTAAAGAGAATATTAGTAATATCACCGTGGGATTTACCAAACCAATTGATTTCATCAATCATCAACACACAATTGCCACGCTCAACATATTTTGCCATCGCCCATAGCGCTTCATCCCAATCAGATAGATTTGGTTTTGGGACATCAAACGTGTCTTTCATTTGAACAGCTAGGTTAGCAAGTTCAACCTTGGTCCGATTGACTTTTTGTGCCGGCATACCAAGAAGTTTATAAAAAGGAATATCAAGACAGTTACGACAAAAGTGTTCGATTAAGGCACTTTTACCAACCCTTCTTCGACCTGTTAAAACGACGACTTTTGCCAATCCATCTGGAGAAGCTATCGCTTCATGCAACTCTCGAATTTCTTTTTCTCTGCCAATAAACATGACAACCCCTATACATAATATGGGCGACTTTATGTATGTTGATGCATGCTGTCGCCTTAGTTATGGAAGCACAAATAGGGCGACAGCTAATTAAATTTTTGGTTATTTCGCCGATCTTTGTAAAATCACATTAGTGGTGCAGACGATCCTCGTTCACATTAAGTCAAAGCAATCCACCTCTATGTCTTGTTCACGACAATCACTTGAAGCTATCAGCATATTGCTTGCAAAACCGTCTCTAAGTTGGCTGACATTCACACTTAAATTGTCATTGAATCGCAAAAATCGAAAATATGATAAAATAGCCCTATAGAGCGATATTTTTCAAACCATGACGTTGAGTTCAAATCACGACTATCAGGCTCCACAAGATTGGAAATTACGCTCTCCCAACTAGGTGAAATTCCTTCGTCGTACCTAGAGATCCTGCTATACATCGCTACAAAGTGTGACGGAGGCTGATATGCACAAACATACTCTGACAATCCCAAGCCAATTCATTGATGCATTCAAGCATCTCGTATCATCACTCGATCCAAAAGCCATTGATGATTATTGCATCAGTGTCATCATCGATGCCGAGAAAAAATCCATTCTGTTTGTGGGAGGGGTGTCTCCCAATTACACACAGCTCACGATTCCCATGAATGACAGCCCGCCATTGCGAAGCTGTCAATTTGCATTCCCTGGCGAATTTTGCCGATTGGCGATCACTGTGCTTGAGCTTAAAGAGACAGAGCCTACTCTTCAGCGGTACGCACCAATCCTGTTAAACCTGACACTGAGTAAGGGTAAGTACACACAAGTGCAGCAAACCCCCACCTTTTTACCCAATCATCCAGACGAAAAACAGAGCGATTATCCAGCATTTCGTCGTTTTGCTCTGTCTGCGGTACAAGAGGCTCATACAAGCTATGTTAATAACAATGATAATAAGGCCTTTCACCCTATATCGAAAACGATGCTGCAACACATGATCCAAGAGGCAAACGGTCACCTTCCATTTGATTACATTGAGATGAACTCTGAGACTTCAGAGCTGAAAATTCAACGCAATGGTCAACTACAACACACAGCCCTAGCCAAACACATCAAACCTCCTATTTCAACCGTCATTAATCCCCAAGCACTTGATAACATCAAAATGATAAGTGAGTGCGACAGCAACAATATAGAGATCAACTTAGAAGGTGAGGTACTCACTATTCGCAACGATGAGCAGACCATCAGTCAATCACTGGGGGATGTTGCAGCTTTTTATGAACTTGCCCCGCCACAAAAAAGCACGCTTCTCGTTGGTTTTATTGATTTTTTCTATTTCAAGAAAGAATTAACCGATCACAAGAAATATCCATCACTTAAAAAAGAAAACTTATGTCATTTGCTCATTGATGAGGGAGAAATGTTTATGCTGTCTATCTGTAAAGGACACGAATTTGCACAGCAAATCCCAGTGCAGCATCTCAAGCAAACATACCAAGGCCTTTTCACGTTTCATCCCAAAGATCTTGAGCGTACGACGCTCAAAGGGTTGGCAGAAGCACACGAGATGAAAGTAGCGATTAGCCAATTCGAGAATGGTGAGTATGACTTGGAATTTTTCAGTGAGCATCAGCAAGACTTGCCCTACACCAGCATTCCTCTTACCAATAAACAAGATGACATCGAACAATATCTCAAACTCAAAGCCACTTGTTTATCGCAAAAAACCGTCACGATTGAGGTTCCAGAAACTCAACTCGGTTTGTTTTTACACATTGAGGATTGACACCTTTATCTTATCTCTTAGCAATGAGTTAAATACACCCGGCGAATTACGTAGAGCGTATTTTCTCTACTCGCGGCGGGGATAATGAAGGTTGCATTCATCCCAAATAGGTAACCGATGCGATTTCAATTTAATGTCTCATTCAAAGTCAAGCGCATCGATGTACCTTTTGAGCATAGCTAATGGCCCCATACTTCAACGGCAACGCACCGATTTTCATCATCCATAAACAAAAATTAATTGAAAAAATCAGCTTTTTTTCGCCAATGTACTGGACAGAACAACAGTATCGGTTATGGTTAAAAAGCAACCAACTCATAAGCGGAAGTATTCTCAGTTTAGTGGGGATAAGCAATAGAGTAGATAAGCAGTTGGGATAGAGCGGCGGCCACCGCCCTATCCCGTACCGGCTGCACCGTGTTTAACAGACTCCAGCCGATGGATAAAGTGTAACGAATTCCATCGGATAGAGATAGTACTATTTGATGGAGGCCATGATGGCTCATATCCGCATTCGTCCTAATGGGCGCATTCAGTTTGATCTTCATATCTATGGTCAGCGTTTTCGTGAAGGCACGAAAATGCTGGCGACTCCAAAAAATCTGGCTATTGCCAAGTCGATGCTGAAAACCATCAATGCTGAAATTGACTTGGGCACCTTTAAGTATCGTGAACATTTTCCCGACAGTAAAAAAGTTCCGCTGTTCGAGCAACTGCAACGAGACAAGCATCCCGATCATCAATATCCTTTTTTTGATCATTTTGCCGAGCAGTGGTTTTCACGCCAAAAGGGCAAATGGAAAACCAGTTATCAAAATGCTGTCCAAAACAACCTTGATAAATATCTGCTTCCTCATTTTGGTAATACCTTGGTCAATGAGATAAGCTTGGCGCAAGTGGAGCACTATCGTCAACGTCTGATGGAAACCACCAAAGCGGATGGGGCACGACGGTTATCCAATCGTCGCATCAACAATATCCTGTGGCCACTGGTCGCCATTGTCAGTCTGGCGGCAGAAGAGCATAAATTTGATTATCCGCTCAGACGATATCGTGCATTAAAAGAAGAAAAGGCGGAGTCATCTCCATTGACGCTGGAAGAAGTGAAGCGGTATTTGGGTGCGGTTGACCCACAATGGAAAGATTACTTTTTGATACGATTTTGGACAGGGCTTCGTAGCTGTGAGCTCCACGCCCTGCAATGGCAACACATCGACTTTGACCACCACTTGATCCACATCCGTCAAAATTGGGTAAATGGAGAAGTCTGTGACGTCAAAACACCCAAGTCACGACGCTCGCTCAAACTGTGCGACACCTTGTTTGATGCCTTTAAACGTATTCAGGCTACGCAATTACTCATAAACGATACCAACTTTGTGTTTACTGGTGAGGACGGGCTACCACTGGATACTCATTTTGTGAGTAAGAGCCTTTGGTACCCTACCCTCAAAAAAGCAGGACTCAAGCGCCGACGCCCCTACGAAACCCGTCATACTGCTGCGGTACTTCACATCGCCGCTCATGAAAATCCACTCTATGTGTCGCAAATGCTGGGGCACAGTGATACCAAACTATTATTCGAAATTTACGCCCCCTACGTGGCAAATGCATCACGTACGGATGGGACGGCTTTTAGTGAATTAATGAAAAGTGAAGGGGTAACGGGGAAATGACCATTATCACCTTCAAGAGGCAGACATATAAGACGTTAATAGACCCTTATATGCCGATTGTGATGCGCTGCGTTACCTGTCGCCCTAGGGGCTGTTGATCTTTGTTTGAATTTTGGTCGTTGATGGCAATCTCGTATAATTTATTTCGCCAAAAACATACTAAACGAGATTGCCGTGCCCCGATTAATGCTCACAGACGAGATGTGGTCGAAGCTGAAAGCTATTTTGCTTGAAGATAGAATCTATAACAAGCCAGAACACCGACAAACTATGGAAGGAATTCTTTATCGCCTTCGAGTTGGATGTCCTTGGAGAGACTTGCCTGAGTGTTTCGGTAAATGGAATACTGTTTACCGTCGATTTCTTCTTTGGTCTCGAAAAGGTATTTTAAAACGACTATTCAAAACTCTTGCTCAAGACACCGATACTGAATGGGAGTTCATCGACGGAAGTTATGTAAAAGCTCACCAACACAGTACGGGCGCAGCTTCAGACGAAGAACAGGCAATAGCATTAAGTCGTGGCGGTAACACAAGTAAAATCCATCTAGCTGTAGATAGTTACGGTCTACCAATAGAGTTTATTATTACTGGCGGTGATATTCACGACAGTGCGGCAACCAATGATTTAATAGAGCTTCTCCCTTATGCTGATTATATCGTTGCAGATAAAGGTTATGACAGTGAAAAGATAAGAAGCAAAGCTCGTGAGCAAGGTGCAACGCCAGTAATTCCAAGAAGGTGTAATTCAAAGACTGGAAATGCCGATATTGATTGGTGTTTGTACAAATATCGGCATTTAGTTGAAAATGCTTTCGCAAGATTGAAGCATTTTCGCTCGATAGCAACTCGATATGATAAATTAAAGATCCACTTTGAAAGTATGTTATCACTGGCTTGTGCGATGATTTGGCTGCCGATGTGAAAGATCAACAGCCCCTAGTTGAGAAAACGAGGAGCCACTATTTATTCAATCACAGGACGAGCGACATACCGCACGGACAAGACTTTGTGTTTTGGCTTTATAGACATGACGGAAAGATGTTAAAAGCCCACCACACTGTGTGAAATACCGTTATGGAGAGAAATATGACTAAGCCAAAACAGATTGAAAGATTTCTGCAATTGTTCATTATCAAGCATGGTCTTGAATTTGCGACCTTGGTAATGAGGCTAACCAGAGTACCGGCACATGCGCCCACCTTAAGCCGAGTATTCAATGTGTTCTACCGCAGACTTTACCCTGGCTATGCCACTCAAAAAATCCCATCAAAGGTTAGCACTGCCATCAAGCATTTATCGGATAGAAAGCATGATTTTGAGTCTTACGCTCAAAGCCATTGGCGTATTCCAACCATCCGCGAGTTGCCTACTGGGTTGATATTTGACGAACAGCAGTATTGCTACATACCAGAGTCCAATAAATCCTTCAAGAGATTGCAATTCCTAAAGAGCTTAAAAGGAGACACCTTGCTTGATGAACTGGTTAATTTATCTGACAGGGAGGTATATACGGATAAAATTGCCAATGCTAAAGCTCAGTTAGCCAAGTATACTGGCTTGCCTCTTGATGTTGCGGCACAGCTCGTCAAACACATGGATTTTCAACAATTCCCGGTGTGGTTTAAACGAGAGGATTGTCATTATCTTTGTCAGCAATTAGCGCAAGGTATGCATTTTGATGACGCCTGTAAACAGGTGTGCAACGATAAGTATCAGATAGAAGAATTCAACCTATCGCCGTGTACTCAGGATGAGAGAAGGCGCATCGTCCACCAACTGGACGATATGTTTGAAGCCATCAAAAATGAAATCGACAAGAGTACAGCTAATACGGTGATTAAGCCCTCACAATATGTCTATTTTGTCGTTTTAGCGGATAATTTGATAAAAATAGGTGGGACAAAAAGTAACGAGAATCTAGAGACTCGACTCAAGCAGCATCACAGTACTTATCCGAAAATCAGCACAGTACAGCACGCAGCGGTAAAAGATTATAAAGTGGTAGAGAGAGCAATAAAAGCCGCATTTTGTGCAAAATTTAAAGTCTTCACCTCTCAATATCAAGATCCAAAGAAGACTCAAGAGCTGGGACAAGGCGAATATTTTGCGATCAAAAAAGATTCGCATCAGGATGCAGCGGAACTTTTCGAAGATCTATTGCGGTTATTAAAGTAGTTGGTGGCGCAGGATGATGCAGTGAGTTTGTCGTGTTTGCAATGTATGTTAGCTCGGCAGAAGTAGCTAATTCATTGACTAACCTGGAAAAGCATGGCGCGAGACTCTGCCTTCGCAGGAGTGACACCAAAGTCAGCAGAACTTTGTCGGTATTCAGGTGATCTTTACCTAGAGCCTAGCTCCTGTGACCTAGCCCCTTTTTCTAAATTCTGCTTTAAACGCTGCTCCAAAGGTACATCGGGGCTATCTTCATCTTGTGTTCTACCCGAGTCCTAAGCCTTGAAAAAGTCTATAAAGTGGAAGTTGAACGACAGGTTCGTGTGTCGATAGACTTGGAACCTTATTAGCCTTTAAACCACGGAAAGATTACGAAAGCTCTTGCCCTGCAAGGACTTGAGCTAGGTAACTTGTACTCATTGCTGCTTTCTTTTGCTTTCTCTTTAAACCGGCTTTAAAGGTTGTTTCTTTATTGAGTAAATTCAGCGCTACATGACGTATGTTTGAAAACACTTCTGGTGCTTCACCTCGTCGTATACGACAGTCATCCTCTCGCATCGCAACATCCAATTTCCAGTGAAGCTTATTTTCTATATGCCAATGCGACCTTACAGCTTCAGCAAACTTCTTCGGCGTTAATTTAGCTGAGCTAATGAAGTATCGAATTGTAGCGTCTGTGGGAACTTCACCTTCGTTATTTCTAAAGGAAATACTGATTCCCAATGTTTGTAGCCCTGGCCATTCAAAGCCTAAATCAACAAACTCTCCAAAAGTTTCACAGGTTATGTGCATTCGAGTTTCTTCACGCCCGTGTGCCTTTTCGTTTGTTGTAAAATATTCACCATTCCATTTCTGTAGCTTATCCATCGAGAAATGTTTGATAAAGGCTTCTTCTAAGCGCTTATGATTACCTTTTACTGCAAGCAAGTAGTCAGCATCTTTATCTAAGATTGTTTGAGCTATTTGCTTCTGACAGCCCATTGCATCAATGGTTACAATGCAACCTCTAATGTCTAACAGTTTTAGTAATTCTGGAATTTCGGTAATTTCATTGGATTTTTCAGCCGTTTTTATTTGCCCTAACACAACATTATTGGCTGTAGAAAAAGCACTCACCATATGAATTGGACCAAGTCGTTTTGCTTTGTTATATGAACGGCGAACTGTTTTACCATCAATAGCCACAACATCGCCTTTAGTCACTTCATGACAAGCTTACATCCAATCAATAAAGCATTGTTGGAAATGCTTTGCACTAATGCTCCTTACCACTCTAGCAATGGTATCATGAGCGGGAATACCATTATCAAAATCTCTCTAATTCTGAAGCCAGTCAAGGTGTTCATGGCCAAAATCTTCGACTTCTTCCCAGCCTTCAGCTCCTGCAATAACATCAAAGGTGGTAAGTAATAAAATATCTGTTAGCTTGTGGTCAACCTTCCAGTCCTGTCGTGGGTCTCTGATTGTAGAAAGTTGTTGAATCAAATCATGGCCGTTCATAAGAAATCTCATACTCTAAAAAGAAGTATAAGATCACAGTGAGATATAAAAGAAAAGCTAAATTTCTAAATCTGCGGAAAACTAGCTGTGACGGGGTGTTTCATGATCTTTCCCTAGCCTTTAAACCAATTCAATTTATGTAATGAATAAATCATACATTCATACCTTAAGCTGTGCCATCAATCACTAAAGTCTTCAATTTGATAACACCTTAATTCCCTCTTTCTCGATTTGAGCAAGAAGTTTTTCATTAGTAATTTTTTCTTTAATCACAATGTCAACTCGGTAAGGAAACGTGCTAAGTTCAAAAATTTCCTGTAGACGACAAACATTTTGTTCAGATAAATTTGAACCTGAAATCGCAATATCGAGATCTGAACCATCCTTAAATGAATGAGTAGCACGAGAACCAAAAATCCATGCAGATTCAATGTTTGAATTATCACTTAAAGAGGAAATAACGAAATTCAATTGAGAATGAGTAAGACCGAAATCGTTCATGATGCTCTTCTAGACAAGGTTTCGACAACACTTTCAAGCACCGAAAAATATTCTTTTTTGATCATTTTCAAAGATTTTTCGGCTAGTTGCTTATCATCTGTATGGGTAAGTAAGTTTCGATTATTTAAGGCACTGAGCAAACATTCACAATCAGAAAATGAAATAAGGCCAGCTTGAAGAGCTGTACGGATGACGCTTCTTGGGCTTGATTCAGTATAGCCTTCATATTCCAACAAGTCTTTTAACGTCTTCCATGTTAATTCAAAAGTCATTTCGAAAGTTTTAATAACACCTGTCAACTCGTAAGCATTCACCAAGCCTCTCTTGATATCTGTGAAACAAGTCACTTGATCTAACATTGTTACTTGCTCAATCTTTTTACGGTGCTTTTATGTTCATATGAAAAAGAAAAAGCTATATGAGAAAGATGCACCCCAGCCTTCAAATTTGATAGAAGCTAATTTACTCATCCAAGAACTTTGGCAGAAGCTTAGAGAGTATGAAGACAGGTTAAAGCAATCTTCCAGAAACTCATCAAAGTCACCCTCTTCAGATACGCCTGAAGCTAAGGCGGAGCGAAAAAAGCTCAAATGCCTCGTAGCCGAAATAAGGTGGGCGCTCAGCCAGGCCACACGGCACGGCAAGATTACGAAACCTCTTGTCCAGCAAGGACTTGAGCTAGATAACTTGTACTCATAGCCGCCTTCTTTTGCTTTCTTTTTAAACCTGCTTTAAAACTTTTCTCATTATTGAGTAAATTAATAGCCACATGCCGTAAGTTTGAGAACACCTCTGGAGCTTCACCTCGACGTACTCTGCAATCATCTTCACGCATCGCTACATCAAGTTTCCAGTGGAGTTTATTTTCAATATGCCAATGCTCCCTGACCGCTTTTGCAAACGCTTGAGGCGTAAGTTTCGCTGAGCTAATGAAATAACGAATAGTAGCATCTGTTGGGATTTCACCTTCGTTACTTCTAAATGAAATACTCACGCCCAGTGTTTGCAAACCTGGCCATTCAAAACCCAAATCAACGAACTCATCGAAGGTCTCAGTGGTGATGTGCATTCTTGTTTCTTCACGACCATGACCTTTCTCTTTGGTTGTGAAATATTCTCCATTCCACTTTTGTAGCTTATCCATAGAGAAGTGTTCAATAAACGCTTCTTCAAGCCGCTTCTGGTTACTTTTTACTGCCAATAAATAATCTGCGTCTTTATCTAAGATTGTTTGTGCGATTTTCTTCTGGCAGCCCATAGCATCAATAGTAACGATGCAGCCCCTAATATCTAAAAGCTTTAAGAGTTCAGGGATTGCCGTAATTTCATTCGATTTCTCTGCTGTTTTTATTTGTCCTAGAACGACATTATTCGCTGTAGAAAATGCACTGACCATATGGATAGGCCCAAGTCGTTTGGCTTTGTTATAGGAGCGACGGACCGTCTTACCATCTATAGCAACAACATTACCTTCGGTCACTTCATGACAGGCTTGCATCCAGTCAATAAAACATTGCTGAAACTGCTTTGCACTAATACTACTAACGACTCTAGCAATGGTATCGTGAGCAGGAATACCGTTATCAAAACCACCATAACTTTTAAGCCAATCGAGTCGTTCGTGCCCGAAATCTTCAACTTCCTCCCAACCTTCAGCTCCTGCGATAACACCACAAATAGTGAGTAACAAAATATCTGTTAGTTTGTGGTCAATCTTCCATTCTTGTCGTGGATCACGGATTGTCGAAAGTTGTTGGATCAAATCATGGCCATTCATAAGGAATCTCATATTCTAAAAAGAAGTATAAGATCACAGACTGTTATAAAAGAAAAGCTAAATTTCTAAATCGTTGTAAAGCTAGTCGTGATGGGCTGTTTCATGATCTTTCCCTGGGGATCCCTCAGAGCCCTGATTTAAATGCTTTACCACGGAGCCACAGCACCGCTCTTCCCATAGTGTCGCTTTTACAACAACTCTTTAAGCGCAGCTTTAAAATCAGCTCCCAACTTATGATCATTCAACGCATACTCAGCAAACGCTAGTGCATAGCCTAACTTATCACCACAATCGTGTGATTTGCCTGACATATGAAAAGCTTCGACAGTTTCTTGTTCAATCAGCATATCAATAGCATCGGTTAACTGAATTTCATCACCAGCGCCTACCGGTGTTTTTTCAAGTAATGACCAGATATTAGCTGATAGCACATAACGACCGACAACTGCTAAATTAGATGGTGCATCTTCAACCGATGGTTTTTCAACCATACTCTTTATTTGAGTAGATTCACCTTCGCAAAGACCTATACCATTACAATCTGCAATACCATATTTATTTACCTCTTGTTCTGATACTGGTGCAACCATAATTTGGCTCGCTTGAGTTTCTACAAAACGAGCTTTCATTGCCGCCAAGTTTTCACTTTTTTGGTTAGCGCTGTATTCATCCAAAATTACATCAGGAAGCACCACCATAAATGGATTGTTACCGATACAAGGCTTGGCACATAAAACGGCATGACCTAAGCCTTTAGCTTCACCCTGACGAACATGCATAATAGTTACATCTTTAGGGCAAATAGAACGTACTTCTTCCAGTAACTGCCTTTTAACGCGTTTCTCTAACGTAGATTCAAGCTCATAAGATGTATCAAAATGATTTTCAATGGCGTTTTTACTTGAGTGAGTAACCAATACAATTTCTTTTACGCCAGCAGCAATACATTCATTTACAATGTATTGAATGAGTGGCTTATCCACCAGAGGTAACATCTCCTTTGGAATCGCCTTGGTCGCAGGTAACATTCTTGTCCCTAAACCAGCAACGGGGATAACAGCTTTCATTTTTAATCCTTTTATAAACTTTTAAAACAACAAAGCCAATGGAAAACCACTGGCTTAGAATAAAACTTCGCACTCTGCGTCACAGCGGGCACGATGCTTTTATCTCTTCCTAGACAAAAGCGTAGTTTGCGTTGAACGACAGTTGTGTATGTCGGTAGCCTAGCACCTTAGCCCTGTAACCTTATCAGCTTTCAGCTTCAACTACTTCAACTTTACTTTCGCACCACACCAAATCACATATTCCATCAGTAGGCTTAAACCCTGTAGGAGCATTGAGAAGAATATAACGGATATCCTCTTGGCGGTAATCGTGGCAAGCACTATCTAGCGAGTCTAAAATTTTCTCTAATTCTGACCACTCCAAAAATACTTCGTTAGCAGTCATGATGCGTTCATGATCGGTGTCGATAACGTTATCACCTATCAGCAACTCTTCGTAAAGCTTTTCACCTGGTCTTAAACCACTGAATTTAACTTCGACATCACCACTAGGTGTTTGCTCATCCTTCACGCTCAAACCACTAAGTCGGATCATCTTGTAAGCAAGATCAACAATCTTAACAGGCTGCCCCATATCAAGTACAAAAACATCACCGCCTTTCCCCATAGCGCCTGCTTGGATAACAAGCTGTGATGCTTCAGGAATAGTCATAAAGAAACGAGTAATATCTGGGTGTGTAACGGTAACTGGTCCACCCTTAGCAATTTGCTTTCTAAAGAGTGGCACTACCGAACCTGATGAACCTAAAACGTTACCAAACCGAACCATACAAAATCGAGTAGAATGATTGGTTTGCTTAGCTAGAGCCTGTAACACCAGTTCAGCCATGCGCTTGGTAGTACCCATGATATTGGTAGGGCGAACAGCTTTATCCGTCGAAATCAAAACAAAGGTTTCAACTTCAGCTCTAATTGCAGCCCTTGCGGTATACAAAGTACCGAAAACATTGTTACGAACACCCTCAACAACATTATGCTCAACTAAGGGAACATGCTTATAGGCTGCTGCGTGATAAACCGTTTCAACATTGAACGCCACCATCACTTTATGCACTCGATTCTCTCTTTGAACCGAACCCATAATAGGGATTATCTCTACATCAGTACCTAGCTCTTTTGCGGTAAGCATCAACTCACGTTCAATTGAGTAAAGACCAAATTCAGATAATTCAAAAAGAACTAATTTAGATGGCTTTTGCCTTAAAATTTGGCGGCATAATTCAGAGCCGATTGAGCCTCCAGCACCTGTAACCATCACCACTTTATCTTTGATGTTAGCAGACATTAAATCGACACGAGGGGTAACAGGATCCCGACCAAGCAAATCATCAATCTCAACTTCTTTAACATCACTGTATTGCTTATCACCATTCACTAATTCAGCCATTGCAGGAATGGTTAATACTTTTGCAGCTAATGGCTCAAGTTGCTGGAGAATTTCTTGCCTTCGAGAACGTGACGCACTTGGTAAAGCTAATAGAATTTTTGTGGCCGTTTTTTGTTCAACCAGTTTTTTGATAATTGAAGGTGAATGAACATGGATACCTTGAATGACCACACCATGCAATGACTCATCATCATCAACAAATGCATAAGGAGTATACTCATGGCTTTGGCGCAATGCCATCACTAATTGACGACCACTAACACCTGCGCCATAAATGATTACAGGCTCACCTTCTCGGTTAGTACGAGAACCAATGACAGATCGAACTAAACCACGACTTCCGCCAATTAAAATAAACGAGAATGCAGCATAAACAATCGCAGAGTTTAATGAAAACTCATGACCAAAAATAACGCCAATAACAAACAGCAAAAAGGAAGATGAAAGCACACCACCAGTGATAGCTAAAACGGCTTGGCTGCCCATATAACGAAGTACTGCACGATATAGTCCAAACTTAGTAAAACATAAAATACTGAATGGCAATACAACAGCAAAGCCGTACCAATAAGTCACATCAGTAAAAGATGAAAACTGATTATTAGTTAAAAAAGTCGACAGCCAATAGGTAAAAAATAAAAAGCTACTATCGATAGCAACACTAATTATTCTTTTATAGCGGCGACGAAGACCAAAAATATTTTGTAAAAGATCCATTTTTCAGCTCAATGAAAAGTAATGTAAAAGTAGCTAGAAAATAAAGGTTATATAAACGAAAATACTATCTCATACAGTTATGCCAATTTGACATTCACTCTTCGATTTTGCTCAGTAAGAGGAGGAATGTAAATTTAACCCTCTTTTACTCTTTACAATAAAATGTTTTAAACCAACTCACAAATTCAGCAACACCTTCTGTAACTGAAACTTGAGGCTTATACCCTGTAGCTTCAAACAAATCCTGAGTATCTGCATAAGTTTGATATACATCTCCAGGCTGCATCTCACAGAAACTCTTTTTAGCTTCTATACCTAGCTCAGACTCAATAGCTTTAACAAAGTCCATAAGGTTAATTGGTGAGCCATGTCCGATGTTATAAACGGAATAAGGTGCAGAACTTGAAGCTGGCGTACCGCCTTCAACTTTCCAGCCATCATCACGAACCGGGATCACATCTGCGATACGAACAATGCCTTCTACAATATCATTAACATGCGTGAAATCACGCCACATATCGCCGTTGTTATTAATGTCGATAGTCTCACCATTTAATATTTTCTTAGTGAAAATAAACGGCGCCATGTCAGGGCGCCCCCATGAGCCGTAAACAGTAAAGAAACGAAGACCAGTTGTAGGAATATCATATAAATGGGAATAACTATGCGACATCAACTCATTAGCTTTCTTAGTTGCTGCATAGAGTGATACAGGATGATCAACTGAATCAGAAGTTTCAAAAGGTACTTTGCTATTTAAACCATAAACAGAACTTGATGATGCATAAACCAAATGCTTCACATCATTATGGCGGCAACCTTCTAGAATATTTAAATGCCCAGTTAAATTGGAATCGGCATAAGCATGCGGATTTTGAAGTGAGTAACGAACACCAGCTTGGGCAGCAAGATGAATCACAACCTCAAATTTTTCATTAGTAAATAATTTTTCAATACCTGAACGGTCGGCAAGATCCAGCTTAATAAAGCGAAAACAATTATGTTCAATTCGCTTTAAACGCGCTTCTTTAAGGCTCACTTCGTAGTAATCATTTAAGTTATCAATACCTACTACTTCATGACCTTGAGCAGTCAATTTTTCAACAACGGCACTACCAATAAAACCAGCAGCGCCTGTCACTAAATACTTCATTATTTTTCCTTTGCTTTTGAAGAAAGCAGGAGCTAGGTGATTACTTCATCAATATGAAATGACGCCAAATCCAATGTCACTCCTGCGAAGGCAGGAGTCTAGCGTCTTTACCTATTTTAAAGCAGGTCACTAGATTCCTGACAACAATATTCGGGAGTGACGAAAAGAATGCAATATATTTCGTCAAGACCCATCTGCACCAACATATTCACTATGACCATCATGCCCAGATAGTCAGGCATTCAGTTTTTAATTTCCCTATAGCCTGAGATCTTTTTCTAGTCTGAGCCAAACAAATCTCTGGTATAAACCTTATCTTGAACATCACGGATTTCATCAACCATTCGGTTAGCAACAATGACATCACAAGATGATTTAAATTCATTTAGATCTTTCAGCACCTTAGAATTAAAGAACTCTTCTTCATTTAAAACTGGCTCGTAGACAACAACTTCAATCCCTTTGGCTTTGATACGCTTCATAATACCTTGAATAGAAGAAGCTCTAAAATTGTCTGAACCTGATTTCATTATCAGACGATAAACACCGACACGTTTTGGATTTCGATTAATGATTGAATCTGCAACAAAGTCTTTACGGGTGGTATTGGCATCTACAATAGCGCTAATAATGTTATTAGGAACATCACGGTAATTAGCACGAAGCTGCTTGGTATCTTTTGGTAAACAGTAGCCACCATAGCCGAAAGAAGGGTTATTGTAGTGTCTTCCAATACGAGGGTCTAAACCAACACCTTCAATTATTTGGCGCGCATTTAAACCATGTGATTCAGCATAAGAATCTAATTCATTAAAATAAGACACACGCATTGCAAGGTAAGTATTAGAAAAAAGCTTTACTGCTTCCGCTTCAGTAGAGTCAGTAAATAATACAGGGATATCTTCTTTTTCTGCACCTTGAGCTAGTAAATCTGCAAATATTTTTGCTCTTTCACTCTTCTCACCAACAATAATACGCGAAGGGTGTAAATTATCGTATAGCGCCTTACCCTCTCGTAAAAACTCAGGTGAAAAAATAATGTTGTTGCAATTAAACTTTTCTTTTACTTCTTTGGTATAACCAACTGGAACAGTTGACTTGACAACCATCACTGCATCTGGATTAAACACTAAAACATCTCTAATTACAGACTCTACTGAGCTGGTATTAAAATAATTAGTTTCAGGATCATAATCCGTAGGCGTTGCGATAACAACAAAATCAGCCCCGTCAAAAGCAAGAGACTTATCAGTCGTAGCACGAAGGTTTAAAGGCTTATTTTTTAAATAATCAGAAATTTCAGCATCAACAATGGGAGAAATTTTATCATTTAAAAGATCTACCTTCTCTTGGATGATATCAAGAGCTACTACTTCGTTATGTTGTGCTAAAAGAACTGCGTTGGATAAGCCAACATAGCCAGTTCCGGCAATAGTAATTTTCATAAGCCTACTTAAATATAATATATATTGTTTTTAAAATTAATTTCAAATCAACCAAAAATGATTTCTGCTCTATATACTTCAAATAATATTTTTGTTTTATTGGTAATATGTCTTCAACATAAGTCTTTTGAGGGTCATTTGAGTGGCTGAGAAGTTCATTTTCGTCTTTGAATTCAATCGAAGCAAAGTCTGTTATCCCTGGACGAACCGAAAGCACTTTGTCTCTTATATCTTCATGATAACAATTTATATACTCACGAACTTCGGGTCTAGGACCTACAAAGCTCATGCTACCATTAAGTACATTAAATAATTGTGCAAGTTCATCCAATTTATAACGTCTTAAAAAATGACCTACTGAAGTTATTCTAGAGTCTACGCCCACTGTAATTTTAGGCCCCAAAGACTCAGCGTTTACAACCATAGTTCTAAATTTATAAACACCAATATCAACCCCCTTTAGACCTACTCTTTTCTGAACAAAAATTGCTGGACCTTTACTGTTGATTTTTATAATTATATATATCAACAACAAGATTGGTGAAAGAACTATAATACCTAATAAAGAAAAAAATAAGTCAAAACTTCTTTTAATCATAAGATAACACCTGTTTCACTGCTTTTACTACACGTTCAGCGTCTTCCAAAGACATTCTTGTATATAGTGGAATTGATACCTCGTTCTCAAATAAATGCTGAGCAACTGGAAACATCTCAGGTGATAAGTTAAATGTATCTCGCCAATATGGATGTAAGTGCAGGGGAATAAAATGAACAGAACAACCAACACCTAATTCCGACATCCTTGAAATAAATTGATCACGGGTTATACCTTTATAATTAGATAATTGAATCGGAAAAATGTGCCAAGCATGGGAGGAGTCTTCCTGAGGTAACTTTGCTAGACCAATATGCATATCTTTGAAAGCTTCAAAATAGTACTTAGCTAATTGCTCCCTTTTGACTTTAAATTCTGGTAATCGCTTTAGCTGGTGTATTCCAATGGCAGCAGAGATATCTGGCATATTATATTTGTATCCTGGAGCTACAACCTCGTATGACCAAGCTGGCTTTGTTGATGAGTATCTATCAAAAGCATCTTTACTGATTCCATGTAGCCGCATTACCTTACAGCGCTTTGCAATATCCAAATTGGTTGTGACTACCATTCCGCCCTCTCCAGTTGTCATGGTTTTATTTGCATAAAAGCTAAAAACTGTGGCATCAGAATCTAAGGTACCAATCAACCGCCCTTTATAATAGGTAGGAAGGGCATGAGCAGCATCTTCAATGACTTTAATATTAAATTCTTTGGCTATAGCTAGAATTGAATCCATATCACATGCTAAGCCAGCGAAATGTACTGGGACTACTGCTTTAGTTTTTGGAGTTATTGCAGCACGAAACGAAGAAGCTGTCATATTATATGACTCAAAATCAACATCAACAAAAACAGGTGTGGCACCCAGATAGCGAACGATTTCTGCAGTGGCTGTAAATGTATAGGTTGGAACAATTACTTCATCGCCAGGTTGAACACCCACTGCTTCAAGAGCAAGGTGTAATCCAGACGTAGCTGAATTTACTGCAATACTTTCAATATCTTCTCTTCCAAGAAAAGAGCTAAAAGCTAATTCGAATTTTTTTGCTTTGGGTCCAGTTGTAATCCATCCTGATTTTAGCGAGGATACAACTTCATTGATTTCTGCGTCACCAATTTCAGGTAACGCATAAGGTAGAAAACTATAACTCATTTATTTATCATCATATTTTGGTAGATTGAGGAATATTGCTTAACAACTTTTGACAAACTAAACTCAGAAGTTACGTGTGATAAACTGCGTTCGCCCATAAGTTTTCTTTCTTCATCAGTTAATTTGAGAGAATTTAAAATCTTATCTTCAAGATCTTCAACAGATCGAGGTTTTACTAGCCAACCATTCCATTTGTCAATAACCACCTCTTTACATCCGGGCATATTAGTAGTAATTAAAGGAAGAGAAGCGCCACCCGCTTCTAATAAAACCCTAGGTACTCCCTCACGATAGTAACTAGGTAAAACAAAAACATCAGATAACTTAAGCAATAAATTTATGTCTTTACGCTTGCCTAAATACGTAACATAGTCTGAGTATTCTTGAATTTGGTTAATACTAATTGCTTCCTTACCTTCTCCAGAAGAAGGACCTACTAAAAAAAAGCGTACATTTTTTGACTTGTTTTTCACTCTTTTTGCAGCTTCTAAAAATTGCAAAACACCTTTATCCTTGACTAATCGGGCTACCATAATAATGACCAACTCATTTTTAATAGACAGATTATTTTTAAGATCTCTTATTGCAACATTATTTTCATCTAATTTTGGTAAACTTGATAAATCGATTCCAGAGCTTCGAACTAGCTCTATCTTACCTTCCTCGACTAATTTTTTGTTTTGAAAATAAACAAGATCATCATTATTTTGAAAAACAGTTTTACTTGCATTTCTAGACGCCAGTTTTTGTAAAATACTGTAAACTGGTTTAAGTAATAAAGCCAAAAAAGAATCAGAAGAGAAAATAAATCCCATACCTGTTATGGTTCTAATTGATTTTATATGACTATAACTTCGAGAGGCAAGAGGCACTAAAATTGCAGGTTTAGTGTCGAAACCATGTATTATATCTACATCAATTTTGGAAAAGATCTTAGAAAGTTGCGAATACGATTTTAAATCTGAAAAAGGACCAACCCAACGATTTAAAGAGTATTGGATATATGGTATGTTTTCTACTTCGAATGGGTCAGGGGACTCTGTACCTATCACACCGATCTCATATCCTAACTTTCTTAATTCTAACAATAAAGGAATGCGCATTCGCACATCTTCCCCACCTACAAACCAAATTTTTATTTTTTTCATAATAATAATCTAAAAGTTACTGCTCATTCAACCAAGCTTGGAACATCAAAATATGCCATAAAATTTGATCATTATTTTTAATACCAAATAAATGCTCAGACCAAAGTTTTTTAACTTGAGTTGAATCGAAATACCCAGCACTTTGTAGTCTTTGCTCATCCAGCAAGTCTTCTACCCATTCTTTCAAAGGTCCTTTAAGCCATTCGGACAAAGGAATTGTGAATCCCATTTTAGGTCTCTCAATTAGATTTTGTGGGACATATTTATATAAAATATCGCGAAGAATTGATTTACTTCTATTATTTTCAATCTTCATAGACAAAGGTATCCTCCATGAAAGTTCGAATATATCATGATTTAATAGGGGGACACGAACTTCCAAGCTTGACGCCATTGATGCACGATCAACTTTAGCTAAAATACAATCCGGCAAATAACTGACCTGATCCATTAGCATCATTTTATTTATTGAATTAATTTGGTGAAATGAAGAGTCTAAAGATAAGTTTTCAAAACTTGTATCATATTCGTTACCTCTTAATAATAAGGTATCAGGCGAACTACATGCAGATACAATATTTTTATGCATATCAAAGACTGAATCAGAGTTTAATACTTTAGAAAATTTATACAAGCTTTTGCCAATTAACCTTTCATTACCCTTTGTAGATAAAAAGTTATATATGGAGTTCCAACTTTCAGGTTGTCTAGCATTTATTAAGTTTGAGATAAATTTATTTACACAAATTGGAAGTTTGTTTTTAAAGTCAAACAAGCGACCACCTTTTGTATATCTATCGTAGCCCGAAAAAAGCTCATCTCCTCCGTCACCAGATAAAGAGACTGTAACTTTTTCTCTGGTTAATTTTGAGAGTAGATATGTTGGTATTTGAGACTCATCGGCAAAAGGCTCGTCATAAATAGTAGGAAGATTAGGTATGACATTTAGAGCATCATTCGCAGATACATATAATTCATGATGATTAGTTTGAAGATGCTTAGCAACCAAATTTGCATGTTCAGCTTCATTATAACCTTTCTCATCAAAGCCTATAGAGAAAGTATTAACAGAATTTTCTTGCTCTTTCATTAATGAAACAATAAGCGAGGAGTCAACTCCCCCTGATAAAAAAGCACCAACTGGAACATCTGCATCCATCATTAATTTTACAGAATCTTGTAACGAGGAGTGAAGAAGGCTCGTGGCATCGACTTTACAAGTTAGGGAGTTATTAAGGCCGCTTTTTGCAGCATCTTTAGCGGACCAATAAACACATTCTGTTTCAATTAACTCTTGATGATGTATCTGAAACTTCTTAAATGTACCTGGAAGCAATTTATAAATATCTCGATAAATAGAATACGGAGCCGGGACATATCCAAACCTCAAATATGTTGATAACGCATTTCTATCTACTCCCCCCTTCCAGTCAGGATGGCCTTTAAGTGCCTTTAACTCAGAACCAAACAGTAGACTTCTATTATGAAAACCATAATACAACGGTTTTTCACCTAATCTATCACGGACAAGATATAATGATTTTTCCTTAGAGTCCCATAAAGCGAATGCGAACATCCCCTTAAACTCTTTTAGAGCTAGCTCTAAGCCCCAATATTCAATTGATTTGAGAAGAACTTCTGTATCAGAATCACCCTGAAATTTAGCACCCAATGCACTCAATTTTGATTTAAGACTTCCGTAATTATAAATTTCACCATTAAAAGCAATAACATATCTACCACAACTAGAAATCATTGGTTGATGCCCAGATTCAGATAGATCATGAATAGAAAGGCGACTATGAGCTAAAGCAATGCCTATGTTACGATCAAACCATATACCATTTGAATCAGGCCCCCTATGATTGAGGGGTATAAGCATCGAATTAAGAAGATTTGAATAACTTTGTTTTACAGGTGATAAATTTATAAAGCCAGAAAAACCACACATACTTACACTTTCCTTTTATAGCTTTTTTATTCCTAACAAAAATAGTTCCCTATGCTTTTTTTCACAAAATACTTGTAGAACTAAATTTTTTGTTTTACATCTTTTCATTGCTTTTGACTCTGAAATCAATTCTGATAATTTCGAGATGTTATGCTTATTATATAGTTTTAGCATACCTATAGAAATAAATTCTGAAAAAGCTTCTTTAATACCGCCAACATTACTAGATATTACAGGTTTATCAAAATACAAGCCTTCTAAAATCACCCTCGGAATACCTTCATCTATAGATGTCAATAGCAAAACATCAACCTTTGAATATAAAGAATAAATTGATGAGTAATTTTCTAAAACAAAAACTTTATCAAACAAAGATAGTTCATCAATATATGTAACAATTGAATTGAAATAGTATTCAAAGCCCGAAACCTTAGGACCAACTATTATTAGTACCGAATCATTTAAGTCAGCACTAACAAAGCCATCTATAGCTTCTATGATATTTTTTCTGGGGACAATAGCACCGAACACACCAAAGCAAAGTTTATCTTTAAATACAAACTTATCAGCTAACAATTGTTCTTCATTCATGTTTATTGGAGGTGTAAAAACAGAACTTAATATTGAAACTTTACTACTATCAAGCCTAGTAAATCTTTCCTCTAACATAGACTTTGTCATAGAAAAAACATGAGAGGAAGAATAAAACATGAAGTTGTCCATAAAACCAAGTTTGTCAGATGACCTCACATACCATATTACTTTCGCTAAAAATAGCCTTAATGGTAAAAGTGACAAAAAACCTAATTCTTCGTTTCCAATGAAAATAGTATTTTTATTTTTTTGTTTAAAAAAGAAACAAAAAGAAAATAAAACACTAAATAAAATATTTAAAATACGAGGCTTAGCAATTTTGTAAAAAAATTGTGGAAGGTAACATCTTGTAATTGAAGGTTCTAAGTGTAAATCAATATTAGAACCCATAACTGTCATACATGAAACGTTTTCGCCAGAACGAGAAAGAGAGTTAGCTAATAAAACCATAGATTTTTGAGCACCAGCATAATCGCAGTGATAAGCATCATAGAAAAAATAATTGATATTTGGCATATTCGTTTATTTCCATACCCTTCTAATATATTCCAAATAAATCAAGTCAAAGGCCTTGGTGATAGAAAAATCATCTCTTGCTTTAATAGATGCTGCCTTACTTATATTGATTAATTCATCTTTATTTGAAACAGCATCTATGATGATATCAGCGAGCCCATTAACAGATCTGGAAGTGATAAAACCACTGTGCTTATGCTCTAAAATTTTATGGGCGCCATCAACATCAGCAATTATACATGGAATTGATTGTGCCATAGCCTCTAAAAGAGAGTTGTTTAGCCATACAATATCAGCAGGTAGAACATAAAGTAAAACATCAGAAAAATTTAACCAAGGTTCAGGCTGAAAAGGTATGAAATGTACTCTATCTTTCAAATTTAGATCATTTACCAAAGATATTAATCTTTTTTCGTAATCATTCGAGCTTGGAGAATAATTATTATCATTTAAGGTAGAGCCCATTAAATACAGCTCAAGATTTGATTCAACTTCTAAAACCCTACTGAATGAGCTTATTAATAAATCTATATTTCTCCATTCTTTAAAAGAGTTGATAAAAACTATATTCTTAGAGTCCGGATTAAATAAGTTAGTATTGAAAAAATCATCAGAAACGGCATTGTGGATATCGACTAGCTTTGAAGAATCACAAATGTTATGACGTTCGATAACCTTTCTCATATATAACTCTTTAATAAACACAGCTTTTGAAGTTTTGAGGCAAAACTTCATAATTATTTTTCTGATATTCTTATGTGTTTTCCATTCAAGTATTTCAGTCCCTCTGCATACAGAAACAACAGGGATAGAAAATAAATTACAAAAAAAAGCAACAAAAAAAGCAATTAAAACATGGTCATAAAAAAGTTCAATGTGACTCGGTCTTTTGAAAATTAAAAAATACAATATTTTAAAAAAGTATATAAACTTATTTTTCAAAAAAACGATATCACCATCAAAAGAGAAGTTTTCACTAATTTTTGAATTATCAGTTGTAAAATAGGTGGTTTTAACCCCCTTAAACTTAGCAAAGTCATAAAAATATTTCAATTTACCAATAACATGGTCCACCCCAAAAACATATATTTTTCTCATCGCTTACTACCATAAAATGAAACTAATAAAAAATTGACCATATAAAATAAAAACAATAAAGAGATTAGCAATATAGTTCCTTGTAAAAACGAAGCTAAATCCATAAAAAAAACACTGATATATGGCCAAAAAATAACATAAATTGAAATTTTATATCGATTACTGGATGACTTATAGACAAACAAATACCAAAAAATCGCACCAAAAAAACCCGAAAAAAATGCAAACAAAGGTACAAATTCTAGGCCCCAAAATGCTGTAACAGAGCTTAGTAATGTTGGAGTAATAGCATAATTTTGAATACCATAAAGGTCTAGTGCTAAGTCACTTGCAACGATATTTGATTTATTCGGGTAGACACTACGTGGTATAATAGTAGAAATACCAAGTATATACTTACCAGCATAAGAAAGATCCTTATTCAAATATGAATACAAGAAAGCAGTATCATAATCAAAGCCTCTATTGATTTTTGACGCTATTAATAACTTATCTTTAATTGATTCATTAATACTTGATGATGAAATTTCATCAGTTCCATTTAAACTATCTCGAAACTGCCCTACAGCACCTAAAAAAGGAACCGTTATTAAGAAAATCAAAAAAAGTCTCTTTAACTTTATTTTTTTATATATGTAATGGCTCAAAATCAAGCCACCCAAAATAAAAGAAAATGAAAACCCTCTTCCACCAAATGAGGCTGAAAATAAGAACAAGAACAAAATAACAAACCATGCTGACTTTATCCTTTTTTCTATAAAATAAAATGTTATTAAATAAAAGCCACCTATGATTAAAAAAGATTTAGCAAGGCTTACTAAAAAAAAACTTCCGTCAGATATAAACAACTCATTACGCAAAGAGAGTGAACTTAAAACTTTGTACAGCCCTCCAGCTTGAAATATTAGATAGCATTGTGTAATAACACCAAACAAGATGAAAATTTTAGCTGTCAGAGAAAATGAATTATCTTCGCTTTTTTTATAACCTACACTATCAAAATTATTGAAATTAAATTTCAATTTCTTCTTGAAAGTTGCATAACCCAGCATAACAAACAAATATGAACACAAAGCCAATATATATGTCAAAAACATATAACTCTCTGAATCCTCAATAAAATATGTATAAGGGCTATTAAAATCATTGATGTATACGAGTGCAACAGGTCGTATAAAAAGATAAAAGAAAAATCCTATATTTAACAAATTAAAATATGAAAAAACATCTGCTTTTTCAAGAAACAAATAACTAAAAGCGTATAAAGACAAAAAGATTACAATCAAGATAAACACTGGGCATGCCTACTTAACATTAAACTTATTCACTATAACATTTAATATTTTTTCAGCCGAATTGCCATCACCGTAAAGTCTTTTAGAAAAAAATGAACCCTTATCTTTTTCTATGAAAATTTGGACATTATTCAAAATATCGTTCGATTGAGGTCTTACTAATACATTTACTTTGCTATCGATTAGTTCAACCCACTCTGTTTCACCACGTACAGTGATACACCATTTTTTTAGAAAATACGCTTCTTTTTGTAAACCACCACTATCAGTTAGAACTAAATCAGATTTATTTAATAACCACAACATTTCTAAATACCCAAAAGGCTCATAAGTTTCAAAGTCTAAACTTAGGTTATATTGATTTATGAATTTTAGAGTACGAGGGTGAATAGGGAAGATAACTTCATATATTTTATTTAGTTCATTGAGAGCATTGACTATCTCACTTAACTTTTCCAAATCATCTGTATTCTCCGCTCTATGTATTGTTACTAGTATTTTTTTTCTTAAAGTAGGTTTGTAATTTAAAGGCATAGTAGCTCGAGACATGTAAAATTGACATGCATCATTCATTACGTCTCCTATATTTTCAATATATATATTATTATTATATTTCTTTAAACTTCTAACATTATCAACAGCGACATCAGTTGGACAAAATAAAAAATCACTTATTTGATCTGTCAATATTCTATTGACTTCTTCTGGCATAGCTTTATTAAAACTTCTTAAGCCAGACTCCACATGAATTACAGGGATCTGCATCTTACAAGCAGAAAGAGCTCCAGCTAAAGTAGAGTTTGTATCTCCATATACAAGTACATAATCGGGGGACTCATTCATTAAAATTTTTTCAATTTCTATTAACTGTTCACCGGTCATAGCTCCATGAGTCTTTCCACCTGATTGTAAAATATAATTTGGGCGTGGTATTTCCATTTGCTCAAAAAAAATATCACTCATATTTTCATCGTAATGTTGACCTGTATGAATAATAATTTCTGTTATTTTGTTTTTTCTTTTTTGATTTATTTTTTTTATTTGCCGGCTAAGAGTAGCTGCTTTAACAAATTGCGGTCTAGCACCCAAAACTGTCACAATCTTCATAAGAATATAAACTCCAAAATTTATTTCAACAATAGCTTACGATAAAAATATCTTAAAAGACGGTATAGATACTTATAGTTTTTTAACTTTAACAATGTTTGCGCCTTAAGTTTTACACACTTGTAATAAATTTCTTTTTTCAGTCTATCCTCATTGACAATAGATAAAATTTCATCATCGAAGCTATTTTTAACCGTTTCTGAAGAGTGTTCTTTATCTAAAATAATTTCTGATAATTTATAGTATCCTTTCCTGTCAAGATGAATCCCATCTCCATAATCATTATTAACTAATAGAGACTTCATATTTATCACATGCAACCTATTAGAAGAATAACTTTTAATTTTATATGAAAATATAAGTCTGTTTAACATTAATTCACGGGGAGTATTACTATTGAATACGGAATCGAGTAAATAAATATCAGAATCTTCTTTTGTTTCACATAGTACACGTTTTATTATTTCATCAATGTACTGTAACTTATCCTTACTACTAGCCTTTCTGGAGTTGAATATTGAAGCTAAATCACCTGAATCACACCTAAACATAAGACCATCTTCTTCAATTATCCAATAATCATTAAGTAGATCATCTAAAGATAAAACTAGAATATCTGTATTTCTAATTTGTTCATGAAAATCATTAAAATCACTTTTTGTCCAAAAAAGCTCTTTATCCATTATAGGAGCTGTTTCTACTTTTTCTTTTTTATTTAAGAAAAAACCTGGACAGTCATACTTAACAATGTGTGTGCCATTATGATAATGAACATAATCTATTGAGTCATGTATAAAGTTACTCGCTTGCAACAAGTGGCATGGTCCGACCAGAATGACACTTTTCGATTTTTTGTTTAGTAAATCAGAATTTGAAAAACTTTCAACCAATGACACCCAATTAGCATCTTCGTAGGTATTTATTTCATAAGAAACAGGCTCAACTGTTTCTATTTTAGGTTTGCCAAGGTAATTAAATAAAAAAGATTCAATACCCATATTCATAGTTCTACATGAAAAAACAAAATGTTCTAAGCTTTTCCCCTTTATAGTATCAGTAATAAGCATATAGAACCCAATTATTCCATAATCTCCATATTTGTCTTTACATTTAATTACAGCTGCGCTTGTCCTATAATCATCTAATTGTGATTGAAATTTTGATTTATCAAAATCAGTAAGAATCCGTTTTTTTGTATAATTTAGTTGATTCGATCTGTTAACAAGCTCCACGATTCTATCCATATGCTCTTCACATTTATAGTCAATGCATACTTTTATTTCACTTTCCATTAAAAATTCAATATTTGAAAGCTTATTGTCAGCCTTAACACTTGTCTTTTTTTCAAGAATTTTATATTGATTTAATCGAGTATGTTTTCGGTCGTCTTTTCCTTTCAATACATCTAAATCCAATAACTCTGATAAAATATCATCCGGGTGAGAAGTTTGAATCCCCGGACAAAAGTCTTCTACTTCTCTGAGATTCATACTGTTATCATCCAAAAACAGACAATTTACACTTCTTAATCCCATCTCAGTTATAGTATCTTTTACTACCTGTCCCTTTGGTTGCCAGGAAATTTTAGGAAAGACAAAGTAATCCCATACCCCAATTTCCTGTAGTTTTTTCTTTGTAATTTGAAAATCATTTTTAGATGATATCGAGTTCACAACTCCACGATCAGTAAGCTCTTTCAAAATTGCTATATTTTGTTCAATGACCTCGATACCCTCTTCTGATAATGTTCCTTTCCAAAAAGTTTCATCTAAATCCCAAATGATTAATTTAATTTTTTCGCCACTTAAACTCACCTTAGCTCCCTGATAAAACGATAATTAACAACTAGAATTAAACAATAAAAGAATGATGTAACGATTGAGTATGCCAACAAACTATTTTTAAATTGCCCTGGGTAATCTAAAGCAAAATACCTGAGAACAAGAAAAACACAGAGTAATATTGCAACAACTTCTTGCTTGTTTGTTATATTTGCTGTCTGGCTAAGAGGACTGGTTAAAATCTGAAAGGATTTAGACAATGCAACACAAATTAAAACAAAACCAATACCGTCTATATTTGAACCATAAATATATTCTAAAAAAAATTCAGAAATAATATAAAACGTAACAAAAAAAAT
Source organism: Parashewanella tropica (assembly GCF_004358445.1). Taxonomy (NCBI): domain Bacteria; kingdom Pseudomonadati; phylum Pseudomonadota; class Gammaproteobacteria; order Alteromonadales; family Shewanellaceae; genus Parashewanella; species Parashewanella tropica. The sequence continues at coordinate 1,337,771 of NZ_CP037951.1, read as the reverse complement.
CAAAGCTATACCGCTCAAGGCTATTGCCGATTTAATGTAAACACTTTGCAAATTTTTTATTGACTTATGGTACTCTTCAGCAGCGAATTTAGTATAAACAGTATTTATCGTTGAAGTTATAAATCCAGCAGGTAATTCAACCAATCTGTTTGCTAACATATAAACACCAACCACCTCATAATTATATTTTTTTGACAAAACTAACACAGGCAATTGCATAGACAAGTTATTTATAAATACATTAGCTACATTTATTGTTGGAAATTTATAATATTTTTTTACATATCTAAAATATAATGTTTTACACCTATTAAAATCTTTAACAAAAAACATTAATCCAGCTCTTTTAAACATCAAGAGCATTAACAGTATAGAAATCAAAAAAGAGCTGCAATAGGCTGTAAGAAGGGTAAATAATGATGGCGATAACATTCCTCCCAAGGCAGAACCACCATTATATACCGAAGATTGAAAAACTTTATATTTAGAAAAGTGATTAAAACCCATTAATTTAACTGTTTTAATTTGCATTATTTGAAAAACACTAACAGAAAAAATCCCTATAGGAATAATCCACAACGCCTCACTAAAATAGCTCAGTTTAAAAAATATCAAAATTTCATTTAAAAAAAGGATCAAAAGTACTGACATTAGAATGGAGGAAGTAATCGCTGATAAGATTGCCATTTGAAACAAAACTTTTGATTGATACTTTCTTTTTGTTAAAAGAACCACCTCTTCAAACTTAAATGATGCAATGCTAGAAAAAATTAATATAACACTTAAGATTAGTTGAAACTCACCTAATATTTCAGGTTTAAAAATGCGTGCTAAAATTGGATATGTTAATGCTGCAATTATTCCCACAACAATATTTGCCGTAAAGACATATTTCAATTGTTTTTTTATTGTAGATGAAATACTAAGTTTCACTTTTTTACCTGATTATGAAAATAACCGTGCATTGGCAAACTAAATACTTTGTTAGCAAGACGCTCAGCAATTGGAAAATCACCAAATTTATAACCTAAACTCTCAAAAGCAGTTTGTTTATGCATACATGTTCCGTAATACACCATAGTAGGAATACCTTGCTCTTTATACTTTAGCATTTCGGTATTTCTATCTTCAGCAACTAGAGTATATTGCGCCCAAGAGCTTAAATAACCTTCAGGTACAACTGGAGTTTTGTATATTTTTTTTAAGTCTTCTGTATATCGATTGGCAGCAATATTTCTGTTAACTAACTCTGTAGGAAATTCAGCGAGCTTTTCTATAAGTATTGCCGCCTGAATAGTATCTAACCTACTGTTCATGCCGATACGGATGTTATCGTATTTGTCGGTTCCTTTACCATGAACTCGATATGATTTTAAAAGCTCTGCATACTCATCATTATTAGTAAAAACAGCACCACCATCACCATAACAGCCTAGCGGCTTAGCTGGGAAGAAACTAGTTGTTGCAATATCACCAAAACCACCAGCTTTTTTGCCATTAATTTCGCCACCAAACCCTTGTGCAGCATCTTCTACCAATTTTAAATTGTATTTTTTGGCAATTTTTTCTAACTCAGGATAGTTGGCTGGCAGCCCAAATAAGTCAACTGCAATAATTGCTTTAGGTGTTAATTTCCCTTCGGTAATGACTTTCTGAATTCTTTTCTCTAGATCAATTGGACAAATATTGAAAGTATCCGGATCCGAATCAACAAACACGGGGGTTGCTCCTTCAAAAGCAATCACTTCTGCAGTAGCAAAAAATGTAAAAGTTGGGCAAAAGACTGCGTCACCTTCTTTTATACCTAGTACCATCATTGAAAGTGTAAGCGCATCAGTCCCATTTGCACATGTCACAACATGTTTTACGCCCACATACTCCGCTAGCTTTTGTTCAAGCTCTTGAACTTCAGGCCCCATGATGTATTTACCATGATTAAGTACATCTTGAATTCTTTTATCAATCTTTGTTTTCAAGTGTTGATACTGAGCTGCTAAATCAATAAATTGCATGATTTACCCTTCAATTAGTTTAACGTTATCTTCTTCAAGTACATATATGTCATTAGTATTTGGGCACTTAACTGTCTTGGTACCAGTTAAAGGTAAATCTAATTGCTCACCATATTTACTCATCCAACCAATTTGTTTCGCTGGTACACCTACCATTAGAGCAAAAGGCTTAACGTTTTTATTGATCACAGCTCCTGCGCCAACTAAGGAAAACTCACCGATTTCAACACCACAAACAATGGTGCAATTCGCACCTAATGTTGCACCTTTCCGGACTATCGTATCTTTATATTCTGTTTTTCGTTCAATAAAAGATCTTGGATTATAAACGTTTGTAAACACCATGCTCGGCCCACAAAAAGCGTCATCTTCTATATGAACATTATCGTAAACCGAAACATTATTTTGGACTTTAACATTGTTACCAATGGTAACTTTATTCCCTACAAAAACATTTTGACCTAGTGACACTCTTTTACCGATTTGAGCGCCTGCACAAACGTGAGCCCAGTGCCATACTCGACTGTCTTCACCGATTTGGGCACCATCATCTACAATTGCAGTTTCATGCTTAAAATATTGCATTTTATAACCTTGAAAATAGAAGGTAGTACCTGAGTACAACCGATTCACACATATTTAGAATTTATTTGGTTTAATACAAAGGCACTGATTACCCGCCTTCACGGGTATGACTTTATTTGAAAAGTTTGTTCACTAACGGATGGAAGTTATTAGGGTTATTCACTATAGGTTGTTTTCTGATTTTTTCTACTGTTGTAATAGCCGTTCTATTATCCTCAAGACCATAACCTTTACCATCAAGGATCCTTTGATAGCTTTTTGTATGAAGATCAGTAAAGCCACCAGAGAACTCTAATTGTTCACCTTCAATATCAATGCTTCGGTAAGTTTTTTTCTCACCCTGTACAGCATTTTCTGGAAGATTGTTTTCATCAATAGACAGGAACCATTTTACTCTGGCTTTTTTAAATTCAAGATAACCGGCTGACGTTTTTTCATCTCTGTAATGTACTTCATTTCCTAGTACATCGCCGAATATATAATGAAGCATATCGTAAAAGTGAACACCGATATTAGTTGCTACGCCACCGGATTTATGGTCAAAGCCCTTCCAAGATTTTAGGTACCATTTACCTCTAGAGGTCATGTAGGTAAGTTCAACATCAAAGACTTTATCTTCAGGTGAATTTTCCACTTTTTCTTTTAAAGCAATGATTGAAGGATGCAGTCTAAGTTGTAAAATTGAATTAACTTTTGAGCCATACTTTTCCTCATATTGATGAAGGGTATCAATTTCATCTGATGACAAAACTAATGGTTTTTCACAAATAACATCGATACCATGTTTTAGTGCAAACTTCATTTGAGGGGCATGTAAGTAGTTTGGCGTACAAATTGACACATAATCCAATTTTTTGCCTTTCAATGCTTGATCTTCAACATATGCTGCAAAATCTTCAAACTCTGTGAAAAATTCAGCATTAGGGAAATGGCTATCCATGATCCCAACTGAATCATTAATATCCATTGCAACTTCTAGTTCATTTCCAGTGTCTTTAATTGCTTTTAAATGACGTGGTGCAATGTAACCAGCTGCACCAATGAGAGCGAATCTTTTCATGAGTTTTTCCTTTATAAACGAATATCAGCTTCAGTTGACTTCAATACGTGTTTAACATCGTATAAAACATGATTTTCTTTGCCAAACGCTCTCAGCTCATTTTCACCCATCTCTTTGAACTCAGAATGATCTACCGCAATCACTACGCCATCATAGTGATCTTGTTTTAGCTCACTAATTAGTTCAATTCCGTATTCGTGTTTAACTTCTTCCGGCGATGCCCATTTATCATAAACATCTACTGACATATTAAAGTCTTTAAGTTCATTCACAATATCAATGATCTTAGTATTACGAACATCAGGGCAATCGCCTTTGAAAGTAAAACCTAAAACAAGTACTTTCGCTTCATCAATATGGATTTTTTGGGAAGACAACTTCTTTACAAATTGTGTAGCAACATATTCGCCCATACCATCGTTAATTCTTCTGCCTGCAAGAATTACTTCGGGTCTGTAACCTACTTCTTGTGCTTTATGAGTTAAATAATATGGATCAACACTAATACAGTGACCACCAACTAAACCTGGCTTGAATTTCAAAAAATTCCACTTAGTTCCAGCCGCATTCAATACTTCTTCTGTATCAATATCTAAGCGGTTAAAAATTTTTGCAAACTCATTGATAATCGCAATATTCAAGTCACGTTGTGTGTTTTCAATAACCTTTGCAGCTTCAGCCACTTTTAGAGAGCTGGCTTTGTAGGTTCCTACAGTGATAATAGAACCGTATAAATCATTAACGAACTCAGCAATTTCAGGAGTTGAACCTGAAGTGATTTTCATGATTTTCGTTAATGTATTTACTTTATCTCCAGGGTTAATTCTCTCTGGTGAATACCCAGCATAAAAGTCTTGATTAAACTTCAAGCCAGATACTTTTTCTATGATTGGTAAACAAACTTCTTCAGTGGCACCTGGATATACTGTTGATTCATAAATTACTACGTCACCTTGTTCAACATATTTACCTAGTAATTCAGAGGCTTTTCTTAATGGGTTTAAATCAGGGGCATTACTGTCATCAATCGGAGTAGGGACAGTAACAATGTAAATATTGCATCCTTTCAAATCTGACTCACTGAATGAGTAATTCAACTTTGGTGCATTCTTTAATTCTTCATCACTAACTTCTAGAGTTGAGTCATGACCACTAAGTAACTCATTTACTCTTCCTTGATTAATATCAAAGCCTAACGTAGGAAATTTTTTCCCAAACTCAACAGCCAAAGGTAAACCCACATAGCCTAAACCGATAATACCAATCTTGGCATTCTCTAATGAAACAACCATTTTATTGCCTTTTCTATAATCTAATTTATGCTGTTTACTAGTGTCTAAAATACAGAATGCACACTGTTTTTATCACTATTAAAATTGAATTTATTCACTTTTCAATCTCAGACATTCAACCATGCCTGAGACACTTTTATTCTATTTTGAGACAGTCGAATCTTCGCTATCCCTGATAAAATCTAGCTTTTATCGTTTTCTTAAAAACCGTCCCAATAGGCCTATTTTTTATGGTTTTGTAAAGGGCTATTGAAAGTCTAAAAGTAGCGGATGCTTGCCTTCGCATGCATGACGATTAGTTTACTTATCACTCTCATATGAGTAGTTATAGTATCCATATCCACCATAGGAATTTGATGCTTTCTTTTCTACAGCATTTAGGATAAAGCCTTTTACTTCAATACCGGATTGGTTGAAACGATGTTGTGCAACTTCAATCTCTTTAACCGTATTTAAACCAAAGCGGCCTACCATCAATGTTGTACCTGCATGTTTAGCAATAATGCTTGGATCTGTCACAGCCAAGATTGGCGGAGTATCGATTAGTACTATGTCGTAATGTTTGCTTACCGTTTCCAATAATTCTGCAAAACGATTGTGCATTAATAGCTCTGACGGATTTGGTGGTACCTGACCACGAACCATTAAGTCTAAGCCTTCGACTTTTGTATTTTGAATACCTTCGTTTAGTACGACTTTTCCACTGATGACTTCAGATAGACCTATATCGCTTTTAGCTTTGAAATATCGAAGTAAGTGGCCTTTACGTAAATCACCGTCGATGATTAATACTTTTTGACCTGCTTGAGCAAGAATGGTACCAAAGTTTGCTGTCACAAAAGACTTACCAACGCCAGGGGCTGGTCCCGATAAAGCTACGACGTTGTTTTTAGCCTCAAGCATGGCAAAGTGAAGGCCTGTTCGCAGTGCACGTAATGCTTCAATGGCTAAGTCGGCTGGATTTTCAGCAGCAAGTAATGCGTGAGTATTTCGTTTTTTCTTGCTGTAACGTACGTCAAGCAATTTTTGTTCTTTTGAGTCAGGGATACTTGCGTATACAGGTAATCCTAGTTCTTCGATTTCATCAGGATTTTCAACTCCGCGATGTAAAGCGGCTTTAATAAGTGTTAAAGCAACACCTAGCATTGCACCTAAAAGCGTTGCTAAGGCTGCAATAAGAGGCTTCTTAGGTTTAACAGGCTTTGTATAGGTTCTAGCATTATCAAGAATACGAACGTTACCAACAGTACCCGCTTTTAGGATGTTTAGCTCTTGAACTTTATTAAGTAGCTGAACGTAAATTTGCTGGTTTACTTCAACATCACGTGTCATTCGAAGAATTTCACGTTGAGTTTCAGGCATGTTCTGTACTTGTTGTTCTAAATCATGCTTTTGTTTTAACAATACAGCCTTATTTTCAAGTAAAGATTTGTACGCAGGGTGACTCTTTGTGAATTTTTGGCTTAACTCGCTTTCCTTGAACTTAAGATCGTTGATTTGTGATTCAAGTTGTAGCATCGACTGTAACGTAGCTTTTGCCTCTAGTGATAAGTCGATTGAGTCATGTGACTGGCGATACTGGTTAAGCTTACTTTCCGCAGCATCCAGTTCTTTTTTAACGTCTGGCAGGTGGCCTTTTAAGAATGTTAAGCTTTTTTCTGCTTCTGCTGATTGACGTTCTACGTTTTGTAAAAAATAGTTTTGAGCAACACTATTAAGAATGGATTCAACTTTTTTAGGATTTTCACCAGTGTAAGACAGCTGAAGAATACCGGTCTGTTTTCCTCTTTCGCTAACGCTTAAGTTGGCATTAAGGTTACCGATTGCATCAATTTCATTGATTTTAGTAATACTGAATTCATCTCCTGTATTACCTTTTAGAAACTGTACGAATAATTTGTAATCCTGTCCTTTTGCAAGCTTACCGACTCTGCCAGTTAAGATGGTGACTTCTTCGGCATTATCAACAAGGCTGTATTCACCCTTTTCAGCATTCGTTATCGTTAGCGTATAGCCCAATGGAATGGTGATAGGTTTCTTATAGCTTGGAATATCGAAAGTCGTAACTGTGATTTCATTTTGACTGCCAGTTCTTCTTGCCCAGCCTTTTCCAATGATAGGAAAATAATTTGGCGTAGCCGAAGTAGTTAGGTTTAAATTCTCTACAGTCTTACCCAAAATCATTCGTGATTTAATAATTTCGATTTCGGTTGATGCTTGTGATTCGCCGCCGAATATATCACCCATATCTTGGCTTAACAGTTGAGACATACCACCTGTTTTTTGCTCGACTTGAATGAGTGCATCAGACTTATAGATTGGAGTAGCAAATAATGCATAGGCGACACCTACAGCCGCAAACAATGCAGTAATGATGATGATTTTAACTTTATCATCAATCAGTAGACCAAAAAGTTTGCCTAAATCGATTTCATCGGCTGTGTTTGCTGTATTTTTTATTTGATTTGTCATAAACATCAAGGAACTTTAAGTTTAAAAATTGTCTTAAAAATCTTTTGCTAATGAATTTCAAAGACTCTGGATGCCTGCCTTCACAGGCATGACAGAAATTTTCTTTTAATTGTTCACACTTAGAAGACCTAGTCTAGTTGCAGTATGAACAAATAAGCTTTAAAGCTTTTTCGCCCATTCATCGCAGCTCTGTTCAATGAGCGCATAGGCGTGTTCGAATGCTTCTCGGCTAAGTTTGTATGGATCTGGAATTTCTTTTTGACCTATCCACTGCCCGAGCAGCATTGTTTTTCCTCTAACGGCTGGGTTGATGCTAGTAACTGCATCAATGTGCCCTTTTTCCATTACAAGAATTAGATCGTACTGATTGCATAAATCTCTGGTTAACTGTTGAGATTGATGTGGTGTAATGTCTAATTGATGTTCTGCTGCAAGTTCTACCATTTGACTATCGGCTGCTTTGCCTTCTAGCTTACTTTTTTTTGAAGCGATACCAGCTGAAGCGATCTGTTTGTTCGGTAATTTTTGCTTTAGTAAATATTCGCCAACTGGAGAGCGGCATATATTACCTACACAGACGACAAGAATTTTGTTGAACATGTTTTAAAGCAGCTCTTGGAAGAGCATCCTTATGATTCTATAAATTAGATGAAATAATGAAGTCACTGGACACCTGCCTTCGCAGGTGTCACATTTGAAATTCGTAGATGTGACTTTGAAGGATCAACGTTATAAGTACTCGATTAGTTTGTTAGCTTGTTGTTTGTATCTGCACCGACGTTAACAGCCGATACTGAAGGAAGCAGTAAGCTAATAACTTTGTTCCAACGCGCTAGTGGTGCCGCTGTAACATACACAATATCTTGTGGTTCTAGCTCAAACTGATTAGCAAGTACTAAAGCAACAGCATTTTTCGCATTCAATTGGTAAACATCGGCGATAACGCCATCTTTTTCAACATTACGTTTTCTTAGAACGAATATGCCATTGGCATCTGCGCTACGTTCATTAATGCCGCCGACATTTGTAAGTGCTTCAGCTAAAGAGATTCCATAACGAGTAACATCAACTGCACCACCACGAACTACATCACCCAGTACAAACACTTTTTGTTTATCTGTTCTATTAACGTGTACGATGTCACCGTTTGTTAGTAGACGGTTTTGAGAAAGGTCACCACGCTCATAAAATCGATTTAAGTTGATGATTTCGGTTTTACCATTGCGAGTAAAAGTAACCTGTTTCCAATCAGCTTCTTTAGTTAACCCACCTGCAGCATTTACAGCATCGATTAATGTAAGCGGTACTTCAGTAATGGCCTCGATGCCAGGTTGTTTGACTTCACCAGTTATGTATACCTTTTGGCTTTTGTAGCCAACGACTTTTACATCTACTTGTGGTTTTTCAATTACTTTACTGAGTTTTTTTACTAAATCTCTATGAAGTTGCTGCACTGTCTTACCAGCTGCTTGTAATTCTGCTGCGTAGGCATAAGTAATAGTGCCATCTTTTTGAACTCGTATACCATCAAATTCTGCGGTTCTTTGCGTGGAAGCAGGAATAGTAAGTTCAGGATGATCCCAAACCCCGATGGCTAACACATCGCCAACTCCAATTCTATATTGATAATCTTTGGTATCTGGTAATTTTGAAGCCTTGGCTAATGAAGTAGTATTTTTTTTGATTTGAGCTTGAGCTGCAATTAACTGCGAATCAATGACTTGGATATTAACGTTACTTAGGTCTGATTCTAATTGTTGCTGTTCACTTGAGCTAACGCCTTCGATGTGGCTGCCTGGTACAACAGTACATGCAGTTAAGGTAACAATTGGAAGTGCCAAGCTTAAATTTCGGATTGTTTTTTTCATTGTTTTACCGGTTCTTTCAAAATCGGATGAGTTGAAAATTCTGTGAAGATGTAAAGATGATGTCTTTAGTTACTTTTTTTTATGTTTCACATCACTGAATATGACAAAAAGGCTCTAGATGTCTGTCTACGCAAATATGATACAAAAGTGCAATAATAGTAGTGATGCAATAGGTCGAAGCACCAAAACCCAAAGAGTTCAAAAAAGCATCCATACTCTGCATGACGCACACTACCGATCCGCGTGGCGCGCCAGAGGCGCTTCGGCGTTAGCTTATGGTATGAAACTATTCATACCATTTCCCTTCGGGCACGCTACCGCCCATAGGTTTCGGCTCCTAAATGCCATCTATAACTTATATTTTTCTTTTTTATTAACTAGTTATGCCTGCAACATCACTTCTAATCTAAAAATGTTGAAAGCAAGTATCTAAAAACTAACAATGCTTATGAATATCTTACGGCTAATATTCATAAGCATTGGTAATTCCAGAAAGACGCTATGTTAGCAAAAATCCGCAGATCCGTCTTTGATTTTTCTCTTATATTTCACTTTTTTTACAGGTTTATTTTCAAGTTGAAAATAATACCTTTATCAACTCTAAAATCAAGTTATTACTCTGAAAACACATTTATAACGAGTCTTTCAATTTTTTCACTTTGTAATTATGCAAATTAATAATTATCAGTTTGTGTTGTTTCACCTTTATGAAGGTGAAACATTACGCAGAAAGCTTGTCTATAGCTTCAAGTGGAACTTCCACTCGCTTCATTGATCCAAGAAGCTTAAGAAGAACGAAACAACGCTTTTCGCCAGATTTCTCATCAAACACGCCTTCTATTTCACTAAATGCCCCATGATTCACTTTGATTTTGTCACCTTTTTTAGGCAAAGGTTCCTCAGTTTCAATCGGGTGATTCATCATTTTTGCAACTTGTATTTTGATCGCTGTTATAAGAGCAGGATCAATAGCCGTCATCAGCTCTTTACAGCCAACGATTTGGCTAACACCACGCGTTGAATGAATACGGCTAACTGAAGTGACTTTGGGGTCAAAGTAAATAAATAGATAATTGGGAAATAAAGGCACACTACTGACGGTCTTCTTTCCTGACCGTTGTTTTTTTGCCTCAAGATACATAGGTAAGTATGTCTCGATACTTTGCATCTGAAGGTTCTGCTGCGCCCTAATTTCGCTTTTGGGTTTGCAATAGACTAAGTACCAAGCTTTCATTATTGTTCCTAATTCGTTTTATTTGTAGCGCGTGACATCCTCTATCACGGTGGACGATACTACAAAGATTTATTCTTGATTGAAAGTGGTTTTATCGTTTTTTTGAAGCCTATCCTTTTAAGTGATTAAAAAATTATCTGAGCCATTCACCTTTCGGAACCTATAATCCAGCGTCTCAACTTTATCCTCATAGCAAAACTCTTTTAATATTAACAACTCACGTTACTTCATCACTTGACTCGGCTTTTATTCGCTCATTTAGTACCGCATTTTAGTGATCAATCGTCTTTATCTTTCTTCGAGTGATTAATCGAATTTAATGAATAATTTGTTTGTAGTTTTGTGAGCTAAACACCTTGCAACAAGTAGTCATATCGGGGCTTAGGGTTTGACTTTGCCTGTTTATAAAAGGTATATATAGCCTGATAATTCATAAAAATTAATATTGGTTAATCTTTGTTTTTCAAAGAAACCTATAAACTTACAAATTAGGTGGGAAACAACAATGAGTGTTACTAAACCTCAGGGAACAATTATGGGGCACCCGAAAGGGCTGTTTCTTTTGTTCACCACTGAGCTGTGGGAGCGGTTCAGTTATTACGCGATGCGTGCAATTTTGGTGCTTTATCTTGTTGATAAAGTAAAATCGGAAGGTGGTCACGGTCTAGGTTGGACTCAAGCCGATGCAATTTCTTTATACGGAACCTTTACTGGTCTTGTTTACTTAACTCCTCTCATCGGCGGCTGGATTGCCGATAATTTCCTTGGTCAACGTAAAACCATCATGATTGGTGGTGCCTTAATGGCATTAGGTCAATTTACTTTGGCGTTACCACATGCGTGGCTTCCTGGAATGGAAACTGAGGTTTTCTATCTAGGTCTATTCACCTTGATCATTGGTAATGGTCTATTTAAGCCAAACATTTCTACAATGGTTGGTGACTTATATGAAGAAGGTGATCACCGCCGCGATGGTGCATTTACTATCTTCTACATGGGTATCAACGTTGGTGCATTCTTATCCGGTATTGTAGTAGGCTCAGTCGTTGCTTACTATGACGGTAACTATCAAGTAGGTTTCTTAGCTGCTGGTATTGGTATGGTTTTATCTTTAATCATCCAAATGGTATTTGCGCAAAAGCTATTGGGTGATATTGGTACTGTTCCTGCTGCGAAGTTAGAAAAAGAACGTAATGCAGCTAAAGGTCAAGTTCGTAAAGAGCCTTTAACCAAGATTGAGCGTGATCGTATTAAAGTGATCATGGTAATGGGTCTGTTCACTATCGTTTTCTGGGCTGGTTTCGAACAAGCCGGTGGACTAATGAACTTATTCACCAATGACTTCACTGACCGTATGATCGGAAGTTGGGAAGTGCCTACGACTTGGTTCCAATCTTTGAATGCTATGTTCATCGTAATCTTTGCTCCTGTGATTGCCTCTATTTGGGTTCGCATGGGCAAGAGTGAACCAAACTCTCCTGTTAAATTTGCAATGGGTTTATTCTTCCTAGCAGTGGGTTTCCTATTCATGATGGGTGCTGTTGTTGAGATGGGTGGTGATCCAACTGTTAAGTCCTCTATGTGGTGGCTTGTTGGTGCATACTTCTTCCATACTATTGGTGAACTTTGTCTTTCCCCTATCGGTCTTTCAATGGTTACTAAGCTTGCTCCTCTGCGTTTAGCCTCTTTGATGATGGGTGCTTGGTTCCTATTTATTGCTGCGGCTAACAAGATTGGTGGCGTTGTTGGTTCATTCATCGGTCATGGTGGTGCTAAAGAAGAACAACTTGCAAACGCTATGTCTATCTTCGCAGGTATTGCGATTACTGCTGTAGTATCAGCTATTTTACTGTACTTCATGGCAGACAAGTTGGTTGATTGGATGCACGGTGCTGAAGATGCACACGATCACACTTTAGAAGAAGCCGTAGAAGAAGAGATTGCTGTTACTGCTGAACATGAGGCAATGAAGCACTAATAGCTTAATTTTGTTTTAATTGAAAAAGCCACTGAGTTACTTCAGTGGCTTTTTTGTTTAACGTTTCTAGATTTGTACTTTTTATATCCTATAGATAAATGAACGTCTTAATTATCTAGCTAAGTTCTTATCTAATTTTTTCGCCTTAGCATTTCTGAAACTAGCAGACTCTTTCACACACTCAATAACGTCTTTTACGTAAACGCCTTTCTTTCCATTCAAATTTAATTTAGTTGCTGGCAAATTAGCTAAACGATTTCGAACGGCCTCTGTCTTAAAACTGAAAAGTACTAATTGCTTTCCAATACTTGTATCCAAGTAGCATTTATAATCAGAATAACCAGTAGTATTAACTGATGATGCGGCCATTAATATTGTAGAAACTAACAGTATTTTCATTTCCAGCACTCCTCTTGAGCTGCTTCATCTTTATAACGTTCACCATTTGATTTTAATGCTATTGTCGTACACTCAGGATCTCTTTTTTTCTGACTTCCTAAAGCTGTTGCAACAAGCGTAAAGCTGCCATTATCTTTCGGCACTTCAGCCTTTATTTCGTAATAACCATTTTCAACTGTATAAGTTATACCACCTAATCCCAAGTTACTTAAATCGCTAGTATATGCTCGGTGGTCTAAATAATATTGCTCTTGTAAGTTGGCTACATGAACTAAGCCAGCAAGTGCATCTCCTCTCGCTGCTTTTGCAACGTACTGAGTATATGACGGGTAAGCAATACTGGCTAACAGCCCTATGATTGCTACCGTTATCATCAATTCAATGAGTGTGAATCCATTTATTAATTTCATACATTATCATCCATCAACCATAGTCATTCCCTTGACTTTTTGGCTTTATACGACTCTACTCTACGACATGGTAATAAATTCTACTGGCTTTAAGACCACCCCCTACACAACGGTGATCGTCTTTACCGCAGCCATTGTTATCAATGTCAATCTTTTTCATTTTATCTCCAGCGGATCCAATGCCAACTAAGTACATGTAGCTTTTCCCCTCACCATTTGGGGGAATAACAAGCTGTGGCGTATCTGGAACACGTTCACTCATTTCGTAATATTCAGATTGATAGGCTCTAAAACCACGATGTAAATCAAAGCCATACAATCGACCTACACCGCCTATCAAACATTGGTTCGTAGAATTATTACCCGGAACAAAAGAGGTGAAAAAGACTTTACCGTTAATGATGGTCGCTGCAGATAAGCTTTTTTCTCCAGCCTGTTTGAAGTTGTAATACCAACCTTTATTGGCGCTAAATTTTATGTGAGTATCCTGATTATTTGCTGGCGCTGTTGTTACATTAAATAAATGGGTCAAGGTTAACGTTTCCGGTACAGGGTTGGTAGTACCATCAAAAGATTTGGTAGTGATATTTCTATCTTGTAACACATAAAAATAGTCATCACGCCCTGTATCTAATGGACTGGTTCTGTTACCCGACCCAACGACGACAGCATCATAGGGTATATCTTGTTTCATTTGTTGCTTTGTTTTTTCATCTACAACAATATTTGTGATGATGGTTTGTGCAACAGTTGGCGCAGCAAAAAAGCGTCTATCTTGCGCTACAGAATTTCCTCCAAGATCTGCAAATTTATATGCCGTCCATTCTGATTTATTAGCACTCGGCATATCAATGCGCCAAATATTAGCTCCTGTGTCCGTTGCATATATTCGATCTGTTAAGCCATCGCCATCACTGTCTAAAGCGGCTACAGAATTAGGAATACTGTCTTTTATACCTGGCATAGCAGATTTACCCGAAGCGCCATGCCCAAAATAATGAACCAAATTCCCCGTCTCAGCATCAATGATTAAAACACCACGACCCTTTGTATCATCCTTTCCTAAACTTCTCCCGTCTTTGGTAGTCGGAGAATAACCAGCACCTACAATTAACACTGGTTTTGCAACACCACCATCTGAGTGACCTGGAATACGGGTTATAACAGGTACAGACCAAGTTTGACCTAGCTCAGGTGTTTTCAAAGTTGTCGCGTCAGCCTTCCACATGAATTTAGGCTCATCTGCATTGGTAATGTCAAGGGCATAATATGCAGATCCACCACGTCGCATACCGACAAATGCCCAAATATCTTTAATTGTATTTGATGAACGTTGAATATAAGCCACTGGTGGAGAGTCAATTCCATAAACGGAGTGGACACCCGTTGGAACGTTAGCTCTTAATATAGGTAAATTTGAAAGTAAATCGGAAGGAATAAAAGCCCACGATTCTTCGACTTTATTTTGGCTTTCAACATCCTTAAACATATGAAGGAAACCATGGTTGGTACCCATAAGCAGCCTAATATCAGGCTTACCTTTTTCTATTCCATAATTGATGGCTAACGGTTTCGAGTGAAGAGGATCGCCGAGTATATCTAGACGTATATCTGTAAATTGTTTATCGTCATTTTCATCGTCAACGTCTATTCCAATAGTCCACTTCATAAGATCATCGACTTTATCTTTATTATCTTTATTGATGCCTATTTTAGTTGCAAGGTCTGCCTGTGCTTGACCCTTTGGTAGATTAAGCACTCCTTTTGTTCTACTTACAATTTTCCACGCACTATCAATGTTGCTGTATATGTTCCTATCAACTGGATCTCTGAGCATTGCTAATGCGCCACCTTTGGTGACATCATGACCATCTGGACCAGATGTGTAACAATCACTCCAATATGAACAAGCGTTAGCATCAATATTGCCATCTGCACCTATGGCTTTTTTCGAACCTGAGCTCGCATCAATGATTTCTCCATTACCTCTGACTTTGAATTTTTTTAAATTCCCAGTCCATCGCGCACCTTTATTAGCGGTAAACATCGCAAAATAAACGGAATCATGAGTCTGAGTTCTATCAAAATTGTTACTCGCAATGGATGGTGAGGTAAAACTAAAACTCCCAGCAAGAATATTGGTAAATGTGTCACGTAAAGCAGTTCTTAAAGCTACGGCGTCTTTTGCGGCATAATATTTTCCACCGCCCCATTCTGCAGTTTTACTGAGAATTTCTGCAGCCTTATCAGCGCCATCAGAAAAACCAATGGTATATGTGCTCACCGTCTGTGTGCCTTGAACAGTACTATTGACATCGTTAGTTTTCATCCAGCTAGCCAACGCTGGTAAATAACTTCCATCAACTTTGTCTCCAAATGTAGCTTTTGTTAGCTGTTCAACATCTGAATCGGCGTGTAGATCATAAAAAGGCTCACCATCTGTTATATAAATTATAGAGGCGGAACTTCCACAGTTATTATCGGAAAAAGGAGATTTGTAAACTCCTGATATTTGTGCGTTCGAATCCATAGGTGGTCTTGGTGAACGATTTTGATTTTTACCGTAGACCACTGATCCACCTGAAAAATATCGATAAGCTTCATACATGGTTTCACAAAGAGGTGTCCATGTTTCAGCATGTAAAGAATCAATTAATTTTAATAAATCTGTTTTTGATTTCTCATCGGTTTTGGAAATAGCTTTGATTATTCTGCCACCATGGTCTTTACTACCATGGTCTCTGGAATCTCCGTTGCGATTAAATACTGCAAGACCAAAATCGACGCCCGGAGTCGTCAATACTGTTTCGCTGATAATATTTTGCGCGATTTCAATACGCCTCTTGGTATCGGCATTATTATTATCTTTATGGAACCAATCAATATATTCTTGAGTATATAAAGTGATAGGCTTGCCTATACCTAAATCTGTTAGTTTAGATTTGGCAATGGCATCAGCGATTGCAGCGGGACTAGCACCGTCCGGAATGTGAGTATATGGCTTTTTATTAGTTTCATCGCCTTCACCATCAACTGGATATCCATCAGGCCAATGAGGATTACTCTTGTTTTTGTTTTCGATATCTTCATAACAATCAATAATTTTAATAGAGGAACCATCATCAGTTGGCAACGGCTGCCAACGTCCTTGGCCAGCAGTAAAGCGGTACTCTCTTATGTAACCAGTAAATACCCCGTAATCATTAAGATATTGGGCTGAACTAGCACAAGCATTAGTTCGTTGAAGAATAAATTGAGATGAATCAGCCGTTGGAACTACTGTTCCATTGCTTGAAAAATATAGTTTAGTGGAGTCATTCAATTTTCCAGTATCTGTAAAAAATGGTTTTGTTGATTCATGCCGACTCATACTGCCTGAGTTATCAAAAATAATCAGAACTTGAGGCCTTAAACCTGTTCTAGCGTTCGATGCAGCTATGTAAAGTTCAGTATCATCGCCAAAACTGACTCCTGTCATACAAGAAGCGGCAATGGTCGAACCAAGTATAAATTTCTTAAACATGATTAACTCCCTGTAATTACTTCTTGTCTTATTCCAGATACGATTACTAATCGACCGAGCTTTTCTCTGCCATATTTCGATTCAGTATTAATTTCTATTCTACGGCAACCAATATTATTTGAAGTGGCATTTCTTTGACGACCGCAGCCTATATCTACTGTTCCTAATGGCTTCGCAGTTATTATGACTTCTGGAGCCGATTTGCCTGTTGGTAATCCCGATACTGTTAATTTTGTTTCACCAGCCAAGTCTGTTAGTTCTTTTTTTCCACTATAAGTTTTAATAACTAGATCTTGAGCTCCTCGGCTTATACTTAACGCTTCCATCCGCTCTACACCAGAACCAGCCATTCTTAGTGATCGCGTTGAATTCATTGCCAAAGATACGCCTATAATTGTCATTAATAGCAGTACAATCATGGCAAAAAACAGTACAACACCCTTTTGCTTTTTCATTGTCAATGTCCTTATTCTGAATTCCTGCTAGCCATTAAATTATCTAGTGAAATCGTCGTCATGACTATTTTTCTTCGATAATGGTCATCAAATTTCAACTTACTGCCAGGATCACCCCAGTCGTATCCTACGTTATTGGTATAGCTAGGATCTTTATCGATTGAACGAACCATAAGAAATACTTGTAAAGCAATGATCCTGTCATCACCTGTACCACTCCATATCTCATCTGTCACATTAGCTGCAGGCAAAAATAAGTCGACATCATTATCGAAATTTCGATCGATGCCGTAAAGTATTCTAATATTTTCTATACCTTCAACTAACTGCTGATCGCCACCGCCGCCACCATTCATATTGAAACCGACTAGCCGACGTCTATGAAGACTTGGGATGCCATTCTTTTTTTTGACATAGTAAATATGATGTGCGAAAGACCAAAAACGTAGCGTTGGGTCTTGCAGCTTTATTAGATCAGCTGCATCGACCTCATCACCCTTGTAGAAAATGGCTTCATTGATATTAGTAGCAACATAGTATTGATTTTTAGTAGTAAGCCGCGTATCGCTCGAAGGGCCTCGAACTCTTTTAATTTGAAGTACATCTGTATTTGGGGCTACATCTTTCAAACACGAAAATGGCTCTGTACTAATACCATTTTTGTATCCCCAGACAAGACGAAAAGGTGATGGACTATCTATGGGTAAACTTTCGTTATTCAGTCCTCCACCAATACAATCGCTCGCTTGTCCTAATGAAGTTGCGAGTACTTGAGTATTTGCCTTAAGCATTAATCGCTCACCTGTCATATCTCCCATGAACGCCGTTTGACTTAAATCCCTTTCCATTAAGGCCAATGCCATACGCCCATTTTCTTGTAAATCATTAAATTGGGAGGTGGTAGTAACATTGGTGGACGACATCCGAAACATAGTAAACAAGCCTAGGGTAAGGAATAGGCTAATTACCATGGAAACCATCAACTCTACTAAAGAGAAACCTTGGGAGAGGTTATTTTTATGGATAAAGAACGAGCGAGTAATCATACGTTGCTCCTGATAAAAGTCGTTACAACATAAAAGCGACGTTTCTTACTTGCTGTACCACATTTTTCATTAGCATCCTTTGCATCAGTTGTTTCACGAATTGCCTTCCATGTAATTTTTACTTCAACTTTCTCATCCTTGACGGTAATACAGGCTGTCGGTTCATCGAGCCCACCGATTGGTGTTTTATCATCAATTTCATATTGCCCTGTTAACGCTTTCTGCCATTGATACAAATTAGCCATTCGCATTTCTACTGCTGTACATGGATCGCTAACATCATTACACAAATTGTTAGGTGTACTCGTAGGCATACTAGAGTATTCTCCTTCGTAGGAAGGTAATTGAGATGAGTTTGCTTTCATCCGATTAATAATGTCATGAGCTAAATAGGATGCTTGAGTTTGTTGGAAGGATTCGAAACTGCCTTGCTTTGAAATAAGGTGTAGATTAAAAACGCCAATGAGCCCTATCACTAATATGACTAGTGATACCAGAACTTCGATTAGTGAAAGTCCTTTTTCATTGTTCTGCATTTGCGTCAAATCTCCTTAATTCGCCACATTATTGACGGCTAATTTCAGGTTTTATTCAACAAAAACCTATAGTTATTGATTATTAGGGACTCGATTCTAGGCCATCCGTGGCACAATTGCTACATATTATACCCAGTAAACTAGAGCAATTAACATACAAATAGACAAAAGTTGTATATATGTTATCTCTGCAATTTAGAGGACATAAAAAAGCCTACATAACAATGCAGGCTTTAATCTATAATTTTCAAACTATTGTTGCTTGTTAGCGCAACTCTGCGGGAACAGCAAAAACCGTATCTTCTTCACGACCTGAAATTTCAGCAATTGTGTTAGGAGCAAAGTGACTAATGGCATCAACAACTTGTTGTACTAATACTTCTGGTGCTGACGCTCCAGCAGTAACAGCAACTTTATGGATTCCTTCAAACCATTCAGCTTTTACATCATTAGGGTCATCAACTAGATAAGCTTCAATTCCTGTTTTTTCAGCTAACTCTCTTAAACGGTTTGAGTTAGAACTGTTCTTTGAACCAACTACCACCATCAAATCAGCATTAGGTGAGAGGTGTCTTACTGCATCTTGACGGTTTTGAGTCGCATAGCAAATGTCATCCTTGCGAGGACCTTCAATTGAAGGGAACTTAGCTTTTAATGCTTCAATAATATCTATGGTTTCATCAACAGACAGCGTTGTTTGAGTAACAAAGCATAATTCATCAGGACGTTTCACCTGCATTTTAGCCACATCTTCTACGGACTCAACAAGATATACGCCACCTTCATCATTGTTGTACTGTCCCATGGTACCTTCGACTTCAGGGTGTCCAGCATGACCAATAAGGATACATTCAATGCCTTTACGACTTGCTCTGGTCACTTGTAGATGTACTTTAGTTACCAGCGGACAAGTTGCATCAAAAACTTTTAAGCCACGGCGTTTGGCTTCTGCACGAACAGCTTGTGACACACCATGGGCACTAAAAATAACAATACAATCATCAGGCACTTGGTCGAGTTCTTCAACAAAGATAGCCCCACGGCTTTTTAGATCTTCTACCACATAACGGTTATGCACCACCTCATGGCGAACATAAATTGGCGGTTCAAATAACTCTAATGCACGTTCAACAATACTAATGGCTCTGTCTACTCCAGCACAAAAACCACGAGGGTTTGCCAGCATAATTTGCACGTCACTGGAGTCTTCGATGTGCTGAATATCTATTTTTTTTGCCTGTTCACTTGCTGTTGGCATATTTGTTACCTGAATAAAATGCTAGATGCTCAATGAGCTTTATATCTTGGGAACTTATTTTATACAAATAATTACTGTTTGTTAGGTAATTTTTTATTCACCTTACAAATTAAATTTGTTCAGACATTTCCGAACTTCGTATAAATGCTGGATTTGGAATAATGCAGAAAACAGTTGAGAGGAGCAATAATGCGATAAGACAACCGTCCGTGACAGGAAGTCACGCTCGTCAGCACATGGATGTGCATTTCTGTTGGCGTTCGTAATATTGCTTCTTGCCTCGTGATAAATACACGAGTTACAGAACTTCCACGACTTCGATATCAAATGTGACTTTGTGTCCTGCTAACGGATGGTTAAGATCAACAGTAACTGAATCACCAGCTACCTCACGAACCATTCCTGGAATTTCACTGCCGCCAGGACCAGCAAAACTAACAATAACGCCTTCTTCCAAAGTCATATCAGCTGGAAAGCGAGTTTTATCCATATAGTGGATGGCATCTGGGTTTGATTCACCAAAGGCATCTTTAGCTTCAAGAGTAAATTTATGTTTATCACCTTGAGCCAATCCTGATAGTTCTGCTTCAAATGCAGGACTAAGGCTGTTATCGCCTAAATTTAATCGAGCTGGTTTGCCAGAAGCTCTAGTGCTATCCGCAGTAGAGCCGTCTTCTAATAAGATTTCCATATGACAAATGTATGATGCTTGTGTCACTGGTATTCCCTCTTGTTATGATTTTTTCTCTGAATCGTTATTAACAAACGAATCTAAAATAAGTAAGCCAGCTCCAATACAAATCGCAGAGTCAGCAATGTTAAATGCAGGGAAATGACTGGTTCCCCAATAAAAGTCTAAAAAGTCGACCACAAAGCCGTGGATCAAACGATCTATCAAGTTACCAATCGCGCCACCAATTACTAAGGTAAATGCTAAATTTAAACGCCATTGAGTGACTGCTTCTTTTCGCAGCCAGAATGTCAGAAGTACGCTTATCCCAATAGCAATGGCTGAAAAGAACCAGACTTGCCAACCGCTGGCATCATGTAAAAAGCTAAACGCTGCGCCATAATTGCGTACATAAGTGAAATTAAAAATCGGTAACAGCTCGATGGATTCATAAAGCTTAAAATTAGCCAGAACCCACTGCTTTGAAAGCTGATCAAGCAGAATGACAACTGGCACAATCCAATACCATTTCAATCCACTCTGTTTCCAATCTGTTGGCATAACTTTCCCTTTTATTAAATATTCTCGCCATAATAAGAAGCCAGTGTTAATAACCACTGGCTTGCTATTTTACAGGCTCTAAATGATTAGCTTATGCGTATTTACGCACTTCGCCCTCACCTTCAATGTTGGTCACACAACGTTGACATAGGCTTGGGTGCTGCTCAGTTTGTCCAATGTCATCACTGAAGTGCCAGCAACGCTCACACTTAGAAGCATCACTCTTGGCAATCGATAATTTCAATGACTCAAGTTCAGTTACCGTAGCATCAGCAGGAGCTTGTTCCAAAGGAGAAACTGTTACTTTTGATGTCAGCAATACAAAGCGTAGCTCATCATCAATTTGTTTTAGTTGCTCGATTAATTCATCACTCGCAAATAACGTCACTTCAGCTTCTAATGAACCACCAATGGTCTTATCACGACGGGCTTGCTCAAGTACACGGTTTACTTCGTTACGAACCGTCAGCAATTGCTGCCAGTATTCGTCACTTAAATCGTTCTCAGTAACAACTGACTCTAAACCGTCATACCAGTGCTGAGTGAATACATACTTATCACGCTCACCAGGAAGCAACTGCCAAATTTCGTCAGCAGTAAAGCTTAGGATTGGCGCAATCCAACGAACTAGTGCTTCAGAAATTAAATAAAGTGCAGATTGACAGCTACGACGAGCATGACCTTCTGTTTTCGCCGTGTACTGACGATCTTTAATGATATCTAGGTAGAAGCTGCCTAACTCAACTGAACAGAACTGCATCAGCTTTTGAGTCACTACGTGGAAGTGATACTCATCATAAGCCGCAAGAATTTCTTCTTGAAGAGCATGTGCACGACGCACGACCCAACGGTCTAGCGCAACCATGTCTTTAACATCAACCATATCAGTTTCAGGGTTAAAGCCACTTAGGTTCGCCAGCAAGAAACGACCGGTATTACGGATACGACGGTAAGCATCGGCGCTACGCTTTAAGATTTCATCAGAAACCGTCATCTCACCACTGTAATCAGTTGCCGCAACCCAAAGACGCAGAATGTCTGCACCTAGCTTGCCAGTCACTTGCTGTGGAGAAATCACGTTACCGATAGACTTAGACATCTTACGTCCTTGTCCATCTACAGTGAAACCGTGTGTTAGTACTTGCTTATACGGTGCTTTACCATTCATCGCCGTTGAAATCATCAAAGATGACATAAACCAACCACGGTGCTGATCACTACCTTCTAGGTAAAGATCAATGTCTGCACCGTTGAATTCTGGACGATTCGCAACAACTGAGGAGAAGGTTGAACCAGAGTCATACCAAACATCTAGAGTATCTGTGATCTTACGGTATTGATCCGCTTCATCACCTAATAGCTCTTGAGCTTCTAAATCGAACCAAGCTTGAATACCTTGTTGTTCAACTTTATTAGCCACACGCTGCATCAAAGAAACACTGTCAGGGTGTAACTCTTCGGTTTCTTTATGAACAAATAACGTAATCGGAACACCCCAAGTACGTTGACGAGAGATACACCAGTCAGGACGGTTCTCAACCATCTTTTCAATACGACTTTGCCCCCAATCTGGGATCCACTGCGTTTTTTCGATTTCATTTAAAGAAGTCGAACGCAAGCCATTGTTGTCCATTGATACGAACCATTGTGGGGTCGCACGGAAAATGATTGGCGTTTTGTGGCGCCAGCAATGTGGGTAGCTGTGGCGGATGTTTTCATGGTTAAGAAGCACTTGCTTCTCTACCAATAATTCAACAATCGCTTTGTTCGCTTTGAATACGTGTTGACCAGCAAAGAGCTCGGTTTCCGCTTTATATACGCCGTTATCACCAACTGGGTTAGCCACTTCTAAACCATATTGTTGACCAACTACAAAGTCTTCTTGACCATGACCCGGAGCAGTATGAACCACACCTGTACCAGCATCAGTTGTTACGTGAT
This sequence comes from Parashewanella tropica, assembly GCF_004358445.1. Classification (NCBI taxonomy): domain Bacteria; kingdom Pseudomonadati; phylum Pseudomonadota; class Gammaproteobacteria; order Alteromonadales; family Shewanellaceae; genus Parashewanella; species Parashewanella tropica. Next base: position 1,314,471 of record NZ_CP037951.1, on the reverse strand, counting down.
CACCTAAAATTGCAGGCACGTCGTAATCGTAAAATGGGTGTGCAAAACGAGCATGTTCTAACTCAGCACCTTTTGTTGTCCCCAATATTTTGTGGCTTTCTGCACCAAAACGGTTCATGCAGTCTTCAACTAACACACCGCCAAGTACTAATGCTTGAGTTACGCCATCTTTAGTGAACTCAACTAATGCGTATTCTAGGTCAGCACTTAGTGCGACTGCACGGTTTGCAGGAAGAGTCCAAGGCGTTGTGGTCCAAATAACCGTTGATACTGGATGAGAGTAACCGCTAACACCAAACTTGGCCGTAACCGCTTCAACATCTACCGCTTTAAAGGCAACATCAATCGCTGGAGAGGTTTTATCTTCATATTCAACTTCAGCTTCAGCGAGTGCAGAACCACAGTCTGTACACCAGTGAACAGGCTTCACACCTTTATGTAGGTGACCATTCTCGATTACCTTTGATAGAGAGCGAATGATGTTCGCTTCAGTATCAAAGTTCATGGTCAAATAAGGGTTTTGCCAATCGCCAAATACGCCTAAACGAATGAAGTCATCACGCTGACCATCAACCTGCTTAGCGGCATACTTACGACATTCATCACGGAACTCGGCAACTGAAACCTTATGACCCGGCTTACCCACTTTTTGCTCAACTTTAAGCTCAATAGGTAGACCGTGACAGTCCCAACCTGGAATGTAAGGCGCGTCAAAACCCGATAGAGTCTTAGACTTGATAATAATATCTTTTAGGATTTTATTTACTGAGTGACCAATGTGAATATTGCCATTCGCATAAGGAGGGCCATCATGCAAAATGAATGGCTTACAGCCTTGGCGGCTTTCACGAATTGCTTGATAAAGTTTATCTTCATCCCAACGCTTTAACATTTCTGGCTCACGATTAGCCAAGTTTCCTCGCATTGGAAACGCCGTTTCAGGCAAATTCAATGTAGATTTATAGTCGCTCATTGATCCCATACCGTTACTTATGTGTACGTCACTCCAAAATTGGAGACTATCGTTCTATCTATTACTTACTTTAATGATGCCTTTCTATCGATTTATTAACCCGCATCATTTCCGAATAAAGCCTTAGCCTCATTCGCATCTTTTTCAATTTGTTGCTTGAGTGCTTCTAAAGATTCAAATGGTTTCTCATCACGAATCTTAGCCACAAGCTCAACCTCGATATATTGACCGTAAAGGTCACCATCGAAGTCAAAAATATTTACTTCTAATTGGCACACTTGACCATTTACTGTCGGACGGAAACCAATATTAGCTACCCCTTCATAAACATCACTGTCTTGCCAAAAGCAGCGAACTGCAAAAACACCGCGAACGGGTACTACGTTACGCTTCAACGCAATATTTGCTGTAGGAAAGCCTATGGTTCTGCCCAATTTTTTACCATGAGCGACACGCCCACTTAACAAATAAGGGTGACCCAGCATACGTCTCGCTGCTTCAAAGTTGCCTTGAGATAAGGTTTCGCGAATGGCTGTCGAACTTACGCGGGTACTGCCCAGTATAAAACTTTCAGTACTGACCACTGCAAAGCCATACTTCTCACCAGCTTCACACAGCATTTTAAAATTACCTTGGCGCTTGGCACCAAAACAAAAATCATCGCCCACAACAAGGTATTTAATGCCTAACTTTTTTACCAACAATTCTTTGATAAAGTCTTCAGCAGGCATTTGCGCAAATTGCTTGTTGAAGTTCACGCACAATACACGGTCAACACCAAGTTCATCAAGAAGAATGATTTTATCTCTTAACAAACTTAATCTTGCTGGAGCATTCTCACCCTGAAATAACTCTTGAGGTTGTGGTTCAAAGGTCATTACCGTCGCAGGTAAAGAAAAATGCTCAGCTTTTTCTAATAAACTCGCAATGACCTTGGCATGACCTCGGTGAACGCCATCAAAGTTCCCAATGGTGAGTACACAACCATGATGAGATGGCAAAATATTGTGGATCCCGCGTATTAATTCCATTATTCAGCTGTTATTGCACGCTAATTCGCAAAAGTATAAACGAAGTGAGGATCAGAGTCAGCTATCTAATTCAGGTTTCAAGCGCCATGGCTTAACCCCAAGACATAATAAACAGGCTAAATAACTCACGGCACCCATTCCAATCAGCTGAGCTAAACTCCAAGCTCGCTCTGCGAATGATTGATTTAACCAAATATCTGTAATAGGTTTGAAGTAATAAATCACCCAGCCCATGATTGCTGCCGCTGCCACCACTTTTAGAAAATACACCAGAGTAGAACGATTAAATTGGTACACTCCCGCTTTGTGCAAACCATAATAAAGCAAGCTGGCATTCAACAGTGCAGAAAAGGAAGTCGCGACAGCTAAACCCACATATCCAAACGGAACAGCAAAGATCACGTTTAAGGCCATATTACTCACCATGGCTACAATACCATAGCGAACAGGCGTTTTGGTGTCTTGCCTTGAGTAATAACCAGGCGCGAGTACTTTCACCATCATAAAGCTCAGTAAACCAGTGCCATAAGCAATAAGGGAATGAGATGCTTGAGTCACATCAAAATAATCAAATTCACCGCGCATAAACAACACCATCAACATAGGTTGAGCGAGTAAAATAAGCCCAACCATTGCAGGAACGCCAAGCATCAAAATAAATTTAACCCCAAAGTCCATGGTATGGCTAAATCCAGCGCCTTCATTATTGACGTGTTTTTTAGATAAAGCAGGTAAAATGACGGTTGCGATAGCAATCCCAAACAAACCTAATGGAAATTCAAGTAATCGATCTGAATAATACAGCCAGCTGATAGAACCAGTAATTAAAAAACTGGCAATAAAGGTGTCAAACAGTAGGTTTATCTGGCTTACTGATACACCAAAAAGTGCCGGTATCATCAAAGTGCGAATTTTCACCACTCCAGGATGTTTCCACCCCCAAGTTGGTTTAACTAACGCCTTTTCTCTGTATAAAAATGGAATTTGAAACAAAAATTGAATTAAACCACCTAAAAACACACCTATCGCTAAACCTACTTCTGGTTGCTCCATTTTGGGAGATAACCAAATCGCAGCCGCTATCATGGCTATATTCAAGAAAACAGGCGTAAAGGCAGAAACAGCAAACCGCCCTTTAGTATTCAATATCGAACCTGCTAATGCCGTGAAAGTGATAAACCAAAGATAAGGAAAAGTAATTTTAAGCATTAAAGCCGCAAGCTCATATTTTCCAGCATTGGGGCCATCGTTTACCCAGTCCCAAAACCAACCCGCACCAAACAATGCCGCGACCACAGGTGAACCAATCATGGCTAACAAAGTCACTATAGTGATGATCAAACCTAACGTACCCGCTACTTTTGAGAGTAACTCGCGAGTTTCTTGCTCTGATTTGGTTTCTTGATATTCCGTCAATACCGGTACAAACGCTTGATTGAATGCACCTTCAGCAAATAAGCGACGGAGGAAGTTAGGAATACGATTAGCAAAAAAGAACACATCGGCACTGGTACCTGCACCGACAAGGTTTGCAATAACCACATCACGAACTAAGCCTAACACCCGTGAAATTAAGGTCATAACGCTGACAACGATGCCGGATTTTAATAATTTTTTACTCAAAGTGTCTCCAATCGAAATACGGGGATATACGAGCATTTTTACAGTATACAAGAACGCTTTAGATATTAAATACAGTGTGTTTGAGTTTAGAGTAAAAAAGTTGTCGCCCAGTGTTCAATTAGCTGGTAGAATTGCGCCACATTTTACACGAGCTAGGTTGATGATCGCCAAATCCTTAGGATTTGATCGTTTTTGTGTGTCTTTAGCATTGACATTTCAAGGATGATCGGGCATATTCCTCGGCCTTAATAAAGTATCAAATCCAGTTTTTAGGAGTTGCACCTTGGCTAATAGCAAGTCTGCAAAAAAACGCGCGATTCAATCTGAAAAGCGTCGTCAACACAACGCAAGCCGTCGCTCTATGCTACGCACTTATCTTAAAAAAGTTATCGCTGCTATCAAAGCTGGCGATCACGCTGCTGCCACTGAAGCTTTCAACGCAGCACAGCCTATCGTTGACCGCATGGCAACTAAAGGTCTAATCCACAAGAACAAAGCAGCTCGTCATAAGGCTCGCTTGAATGCGAAAATCAAAGCACTTGCAGCTTAATTTTTGTTAGTTCTTAGTTAAAAACCGGCATTAGCCGGTTTTTTTATGCCTTTTTCAGCTGGTTGTGGTAGTACTCGATCCTGGGGTCAACTGAGAAGTGTACCCTGCCCATGCCCCTTCCATACCTTCTTTTTGCAAAAGCTGTTCAAACTCTGTTTTTACTTCACTAGAACTTGCCAACGCAACAGCATTATTATTTTTGGAAAACCAGTGAGCCAATAACGTTTGGCAAGCATCATTTTGTGTATTTCTTGCTGCACTGAGTAGCTCTTTACTCGGGAATTCAACATCACTAATTGCTGTCTGCCTAATCCCTTTCTCAATAAAGAGGTCCAACGCTGCGCACTTACCGGTTTTTGCAGCATGTTCAAATGCCGCTTTAAATGGAGCACCATTTATATCTGGACAATCACTTTTATAATGCTCAAACAGCAGTTCAAGAAAGGTAAATCGGTTAAGTGCAACCATTAACTCTACAGCACAGACGCTTTGCGCTCCACGGGCACTTATATCAGCCCCATTCTTTAAAGCAAAAACAACTCCGCCCCTATCGTTTTTATGTATTCTATTCATCAATAGCGTATTTCCAGAGTCATCCAAAGCATCGATATTCACACCGTTATCTACTAATAGTTGTCCCACTCTAGATGTTTGACTTGTTTCGTTTTCAAAAGAGTTAGCTAATGCAATATTTAATAACTTACATCCATTTGTTCGTTCTATTTGTGTACCCGCAACTAACAACGCATTTGCTTCATCAAAGCGGTCTTGGTAAACAGCTAAATCCAATGGAGTTTGCAGCAAATCATTCTCTTCATGTGGATCTACCCCTGATTGAACTAATAAAGGAATGAGATGTGCGTTTCCGACATGAACGGCAAGATGCAACGATGTTTGCCCCTTACATAAAAAATCAGAATATTTTGTTCCTTCAAAGCTAAAACTTTCACTACCTCTATGTAGAATAATATTCTTTCTTTTTCGCGCATCTAAAGAAAAGTTAGATGTACTGGTTTTTATAGAAAGATTAGAAGGTAATTTCAAATATTGCTTAACGAGTTCTGTCGCGCTATCCGTTTCTTGATCCCCCCTACTATTCACTATTGCAGTAAAAAAAACGATGACATCCTTAAACTCTAGAGTATCTCTTAATGCTCGGGTTAATTTAGAGTTTGGATCTTTATGGGCAAGACCACAGCATGAAGGAACGAGTCTTTCATTTGTGCAGACCCATAAACCGTTCTTTAAGCCTCTCTGTTCACGTTGTTGACAGTGAAATAGAACCTTATTTTCATCAGGTAAAGTAAGCTGGACATCAAAGCTTTCATTTTCTACCAGCCCAGTAATTATTTGCGCATCGCAATCTAATTGATATTTCCCTGAAATATTTTTTACTCTGATTGTTGCTGTTGGCTGCTGTGGGTATTCTTGTACTATTGTAGAACTATCTTGATACTCAGACGTTAACCCTTCCATAATTTTCTGTCCCAATTAAATTTTTTAATTGATACTACTCAGAATGGTTTCATTAACACGTGAAATTCGATTAAAAGTTATTCATATATCGCTGCCATTTACTTACAAAAGTTCAGCAGGCCCTAACTTTTCAAGTTTTCGACTTTCTTAACTCATTGGCTTTTTTTGCAGTTGTGGCGCTCCAGCCTCTTTCTTATTCGCCAAATAACAAGCTAACGAATTTCCCATTTCTCGCTGTTTCAACAAACTCTCAAACTTTTCTTTAGCCTGAATAGCAGCAGGTGTTATGCACTGAATGTTTCCATGCTCTTTATACCAATTTCGAAGTAGGATTTGGCAAGCGGCATCTTGCTTATGTTCAGCGGCCAGCATGAGCTCTATGCTTGGAAATGGAATATCATCAGTCGTCGTTTGTTCGATACCTTTGTCAACGAAATATTTAAGCGCTATACAATATCCCCCCTTGCAGCGTATCTAAATGCCATTTTAAATGGTATATCGTTAATATCTGGGCGCTGGTCTTTAAAATGCTGAAAGAACAATTCAAGATTTTCTCTCGTTCCCATTTTTTTAACCATAAATGACACTGCATTGTGATTACTTTCACCCTGAACGGATATATCAGCACCATTCTTTAAGGCAAAGATGATTCCATCCTTATCTTCTTTTATCATCCTGTTCATCAACACGGTATGTTTTTGTCCATCTAACTCATCAAGATTTGCTCCATAGCTAAGAAGAACCGATGCCAGTTTAATTGGTTTACTATACTGGTTTAGAGCAATATCAAGCAGATTTCGTCCCTTAAACTGATGAATCTGAGCGTGTGCTTTTAATAATGCTTCTGTTTCATCTACCTTTCCGGAAAGCACGGCTAAATCCAATGCTCTGTGATCACACTTATTCATTTGCTCTGGATTTGCTCCGGCATCTACAAGGATAGGAATGAGTTTTGCCTGACCACCTATCACAGCTAATTGCAGTACAGGTTGCCCTGCGCAGAGGAAATCAAAATAGGTGTTTCCATCACAATAGTAGGTGTCACGTATTCCAACATTGACCTTGGCATCAGCACGTGCACCGACTGAAAAGTTAGCTTCATGAGTTCTTACCGCTAGGTTTCTGGGAAGTCTCAAATGATCTCGAACAGCAGCTTCATTCCCTTCAATAATGGCGGCAAATAGGTAAATTGGTTTCTTAGATGTAAAAGCATCTTTGACGGCTTCGGTAACTTTAGGGTTTGTATCTCTTGAACAAAAACACCAGCAAACTTCTCGATCAACGTTTTTACAACTCCATCTTGGCTGCCCAGAACTAAATCCAGTTTTTTGCTCACAGAATAAAGTTACAATACTTTGATTTTCTAGCTGAACGCTCAGTTGAAACCTGCCCAGCCTCGTCAGTTCAGTTACTTTTTTTGAATCAAGGTCTAACTGGTAATCTCCACCAATTTCTTCAGCAGAAACACATCCTCCATCTGGATAGCGATATTCTGCAATAAGTGGAGCTTTTTCGGATAATATTGGGTCGCCAGCCATAATAACCTCGAGTGCCTATTGTTATTACTGGCTGACTATACCTTTTTGATTGCCTTTAAAAAGTTAAACTCCATTAATTATCGTTAACTCTGAGGTTTTATCTAGAATCAAGTCGAAGAGTAACTCAAGTCACTTTATGCCGCTTTGGATTAAGGTAAATATAGAGAAGGATAAACCGAAAAATACCCATCCTCTAAGTTATCGTAGCCACCACACTCCTTGAGGATTTGTTTCATATTCGTTGTATAAAATGGATTTACCTCACCTGATTCATTAAATACAGAAAAGCAGGCGTTGTGCCATGCATCACAAATTACCGCGTCTTCGCCAATTTTTGCCTTATCTGGTTTTGACAAATCAAAATCTGTATCTCCTGACACAGTTGAACCGATTAAAACAAATACATGCATAAAATCAGTACTACATAAATGGAGTGAATTTCGGCACTTTTTAGACGAGAGATAGTCGATAACCAAGCATGACATTTCATCACACTGGCCAATTTTTGACTGTTTTGTCATTGCTGCTGATGACATACATTTGGTTACAGCATTAGTCGTATCTTTGCTTGAACGGTTATCATCCAGTTTTTGCCTCACTAACGTTCTAATCGCATCTTTAGACATTGATGACATTCCAATATAGTCCGTGGAGGCTAGTCCCCATGCTCCAGACCTTGATAGTTTATCGATATGATCTGATCGATTTGGAGCGATGACACCATAGCTTTGGTTTACACATACGCAAGCCGCTTCTCCCAGCAGCACATTCTGAAGTCTTTGTCCCATAACACCGCCCTGATGAACGTAAAATGGCTTAGCTTTCAGTTTTCCCTTAAGATACTCTTGTCAGCGTGGTTGGACAATTCAATTTCATCTTTATTCAGGAGGGTCTTTTATGCAGGAAGACATTGCCGCAACAAACCCAGCATGCTCTCAACAAATTACAGTAGATACTCAAGAAGCTACAGAGTTGGCTGAGACGAAAAAAAAACATGAAACATTAAGCAGTAACTCTCAGGACTATACCTTTTCCGTCCACTCGAATACGCCCTTATCCACTTCTACAGCAGTTTTTCATAGCTCTCCTCCTGTTAATAGAACTAGGACAATCACCACCAGCAAAGTTATATCCCAACTTTTTGATATTCTCACACCTGAGGCTCAGTCATTGTGCGAGCAAAAATTTTTCTACAAACTAGGTGGCCAAGAGCAGCATGAAAATGCTATTCGCGGCAACGTTGAGTATCATGCATCAGACTTCCAAACAACACTTTCAGCTCAGTTATTCAAAACACTCAAATGGAAACAAGGGAATAGAAGAGGCCCGACAGAACCTCTTAACTTCGGAAGAATTTATGATGTGGTGTTTGCGTTAGACATAGAAGGTAAACAAGATATTTTGCAAAAAATAATTCGTTTATCAAATGAAAAAGAGGGAGCGTCTATTCCACCTAAACTCCCCCTTAAACCCTAAAAACTTACTGCTCTTCTCTTAGAAAAACAGGCTTATTATGCGTAGATTGTTCTTCACTATAGTAATAACCAGCTACATCAAATGTTTCTAATTGCTCTCTAGTCGTTATATCATTTTCAACTATGAATCTAGCCATCATGCCACGCGCTTTTTTGGCATAGAAGCTGATCACTTTATACTTACCTGACTTACAGTCTTTAAATTCAGGAGTGATCAAGTCTCCTTTAAGAAGCTTTGGCTTAACCGCTTTAAAATATTCATTTGACGCAAGGTTTACTACCAACTCAATATCATCAAGCTCTTGATTCAACTGCTCAGTAATAATATCCCCCCAAAACTGATACAAATTAGTCCCACGCTCATTTTCAAGCTTGGTGCCCATCTCAAGTCGATAAGCTTGCATCAAATCTAATGGCTTCAGTAAACCATATAAACCTGACAAAATACGTAGGCTTGATTGCGCTTTGTTAAGCGACTCTTGAGACAGTGAGTCGGCATCTAAACCTGTATAAACATCACCTCTAAATGCAAACACTGATTGCTTTGCATTTTCCAGAGTAAAGTCGGGGCGCCATTCAGCAAACCGAGCGGCATTCAAACCAGCAATTTTGTCACTGACTTTCATCAAACTCGATATATCAGCTGGCGTTAGCTCACGGCAAACTTCAATTAATGAAGCACTGTGCTCTAATAAATCAGGTTGAGTGAACTCTTTAGTTGTTGCAGGGGTTTCCATATCCAATGTTTTGGCTGGAGACACTAATATTTTCATATCGATTCCTTGACTGAGTTATTCGAGGTTGGCTGCCAAATATCGTCGTTGAGCTCTTTTGAAAGCTCAGGGAATTTACTTGGGTCAAATTCCGGTTCAACGCCTGATTTTACTTGTTGTCGATAATCTTTGATCACTTTGAAAGCAATACCTGATAACAACAATAACGCAGTTAGGTTGACGATAGCCATCAAGCCCATTGCTACATCAGCTAAGTTCCACACTAGACTAATTTTTGCCAAAGAGCCAAACATCACCATACCTAACACAGCTACTTTAAGTAAGTTAACCCAAAGCTTACCGTGCTTAGCGATAAATAGGATATTGGTTTCAGCATAAGAATAGTTAGCAATAATAGAGGTAAAGCAGAATAGCAAGATTGCAAAAGCAAAGAATAAGCTACCATAGCCACCAATATGAGTATTCAAGGCTTCAATCGTTACCGCAATACCATCTTTACCAGCCGGGATATCACCAGCAAGAAGAATAATCGCAGCAGTTGCCGTACAAATAACGATAGTATCAATAAACACACCTATCATCTGTACATAGCCTTGCGACGCTGGGTGATTTGGGTTTGGTGTCGCACTTGCGGCAATATTAGCAGCACTACCCATACCAGCTTCGTTAGAAAATAGACCTCGTGCAATACCCGCTTGCATAGCTTGAGCTACAGCGTATGCCACGCCACCAGCTGCCACTTCTTGCCAACCAAATGCGCTTTTTATTACAAGCATAAAAATACGAGGCAATTCAGGTAGGTTCATAAATACAATAACAAACGCTACTAGGATATATGCAACTGCCATAATAGGTACAAGTAGCTCAGATACCTTGGCTACTTTACGCATGCCCCCCATGATCACAAATGCCGTTGCTATGACAATAATGATGCCAGTCCAAAGATCGCCAACGTTATAAATACTACTAATAGCCGAGCTAATGGTATTGGCTTGTACGGCACTAAATACAAGACCAAATGCAATAATCAATAATATTGAGAATAAAATGCCCATCCAGCGCTGACCGAGCCCTCTTTCCATGTAATAGGCAGGACCACCACGGAACTCACCGTCATCATCACGAACTTTATAAATTTGGGCTAGTGTTCCCTCAATCATTGCCGTTGCCATACCTAACATGGCAATCAACCACATCCAAAATACCGCACCTGGGCCACCAGCACCTATCGCAACCGCCACACCAGCCATGTTACCAGCACCAACACGAGCGGCCATAGAGGTACAAAAGACTTGAAATGAAGAAAGACCATCACCAGCCTTACTTCTACTGATCCTCATAAGATGAATAGAATGTTTAAATTCAGTAAGTTGTATTAACTTAAGGCCTAAGGTGAAATAAACACCAGCTCCCACAAGGGCATAAACTAATAATTTGCCCCACAACAATCCATTTAAGAAATCAATAATGGTTTCCAGCATCCAATCTCTACCTTGTATTACATCAAAGCATCATAGCTTACTAAAAAAATAGCCATACTCAAAATGACCTCAGACTTAGCTCTCGCTTTTCAACTGAGCCGTAGTGATTTTCATCACTTTTGATTCTCAACACCTGAATTCAAACAAAGTCGAGTCAACTAGCATTTTTTCTTGCTAACCGATATCACCTCACCTGCCGTGATCCAACTCACATTTGTTGCTTTATGCAGCAATTTCAACTCGAAACTGCATATTGAATAGGCTAAAGTCGGTTCTCACACTAGGGATAGCTCTCGGCATTACTCTACCCTCACAAATCCAGCCAACATCAAAATCATCAATTGTGAGAGATAAGTAAAAGTTTTTGACTGTTTTCAGCCAAAATAGCCAAAAATTGGATGTAACACACATTTTTGTAACTAAATTACAAATATTATAGCCGCAGGTTTTAGTTGTATTCATCTCGTTTGCTCCAGTGAGGCTAACATGACCCAAGCAAGAGAAATTACCGCTCTAAAAAAATTAGTAAGAGCATCAAACTTTCTAGCAACATCTCAAATTTATCTAAAAAAGAACGTCTTACACAAAAGACCACTTGAACACGGTGACATTAAACCACGACTTTTAGGTCATTGGGGAACATGTCCAGGCATTAACTTCGTTTATGCACATGTGAATCGTCTTATTGTTAAAAATCAACGTCCTTTCTTATACTTAGTTGGCCCAGGCCACGGTTTCCCAGCTGTTCAAGCTAACTTATTCATCGAAGGCTCTTTAAGCCATTACTACCCAGACATCATTCCTTACAACGAAGACGGTATCGTCGATATCTGTAAGAAATTTTCAGCAGCATACGGTTATCCTTCACACGCTAACCCTGAAGCTCCTGGTCAAATCCTTGAAGGTGGTGAGCTAGGTTACTCTCTATCAGTTGGTTTTGGTGCGGTACTTGATAACCCTAACCTAATCGCGACTGTGCTTGTAGGTGATGGTGAAGCCGAAACAGGTCCTCTAGCAGCGTCTTGGTATGCAAACCGTCTGATCAACCCAGCGACCGATGGTGCGGTACTGCCTATCGTTCACATCAACGGCTATAAGATTTCTGGTCCTACTCGTATGGGTCGAATGAGCCACGAAGAGCTAGATCTTGAATTCCGCGGTCTTGGTTATCACCCAATCATTGTGGATGACCAAGAAGAAGGTGATGTGTATGTAACTATGGCTGAAGCTATGGACAAAGCATACGGAATCATCAATGACGTTCAAACTCGTGCTCGTAACGGTGAAGATGTAGAAAAACCACGTTGGCCTGTCATTCTAATGCGTACAGCTAAAGGTTGGACTGGTGTTTCTGAAGACAACGGCAACAAGCTTGAAGGTAACTGTGACTCTCACCAAGTTATCGTTAATAAGTGTGCGACTAATAAAGAACACCTTGAAGCACTAGATGGTTGGTTAGCAAGCTACAAGTTCGACGAACTTTACAAGCAAGACGCTCATGGTCATTTAACTTTTGATAAAGACATTCAGTCTTTACTTCCACCAAAAGAGCTGTGCTGTGGTCGTCAACACCTAAGCTACGGTGGTGAAGTGGTTCGAGCACTGAACAACCCAGATCTAAACAAGCTATCTTATGGTCCAGAAGTACCTCGCGGTCATCGTGGCTTCTCGATGAACAAGATGGGTGAGTGGATGCGTGAAGCGTTTAAGCTAAACCGCGATCAACGTAACCTTCGTATCTTCAGCCCTGATGAAACCTACTCTAACCAGCTGCAAGCCGTATTCGAAGAAACGGATCGTGCATGGCAGTGGCCTATCGAAGAGTGGGATAAAGATATGGCTCGTGATGGTCGTGTACTTGAGCTGCTTTCTGAAAACCTACTGTTCGGTATGCTTCACGGCTACACAGTAACAGGTCGCCACGGTATGTTCCCAACTTATGAGTCTTTCTCACAAGTTATCTCTTCTATGGCAGACCAATATTGTAAATACGTTTATGCAAGTCAAGGCGTTCATTTCCGTAAGCCTTTACCATCTTGCAACGTAGTATTGTCTTCACTATTAGAGCGTCAAGATCACAACGGTTACTCTCACCAAAACCCATCGTTCCTAGGTGCGATGTTAGAGAAACATCCTAAGATCACTTCTGCTTACTTACCAGCTGATGCGAACAGCACCTTGGTATATACAGAAAAAGCTTACGCGGGTCGTGACAAGTTAAACATTTTGGTTGCTGGTAAAAAAGAACTTCCTCAATGGTTGAACCTAGAAGAAGCGCGTAAGCAAGCCAAAGACGGCGTAATGGTTTGGGACTTCGCTTCTGACGATAACCCTGACGTAATCCTAGCGGCATGTGGTGACTACGTAACTCAAGAAGCCATGGCAGCCCTAGTGCTTATCCGTGAAATGCTACCACGCGTACGTGTTCGTTTTGTAAGTGTTACTGAGTTGACTTCAAGTGGTTTAGGTAGCCTAGAATTCCAAGCTCAGCCTTGGTTAATGGACGAGATCTTCACTGAAGACAAAGGCGTTGTATTCAACTACCACGGCTATCCAAACACCATTAAGAAACTGATCTTTGATTACAAAGGCTGTAAACGTTTCCGCATTAAAGGTTACGAAGAAGAAGGTTCTACTACGACTCCATTCGATATGGGTGTACGTAATGGTACTTCTCGTTTCCACCTAGTAATTGATATGGCTTACAAGCTATTCCAACAAGGTATTATCGATGAGCCACAGCACGTCGATATCACTACTGATATGTTGCAGCGTCTTGTTGACCACAACAACTACATCAAAGTACACGGCGTGGATCCTAAGCACATCGAAGACTGGGTATGGACTCGCTAATTTTGCGAAGAGAAGTTTTTGATATGAGCGATCAGAGTTAATCTGATCGCTTTTTTATTGAAGATTTCATTTCAAAATATACACTTAAAAAGTACAAGTATATTTTTTGATCATCTGAAACATACTTTGTGCCATCATGGTTTCTTTTAAAGGAAATTGATCACAATAGCGATCACAATAAAAGCATTTTACTTGTTGGTTAGCCTCTTCTATCAAAATGAATGTGTAATTAACACTAACATTCGAATCATTAAAAAGAATCTTTACAGTAAACTCTCTTCCTATTGATGATTGCCTGTTCGCGAATCTACTTTGCAACCACTGCTTATTGGTGCTATCAGGCTCTAAAAATCTGTGCGGAAGACTCGAAGCTTTAAATACAGGGATAGAATGATGAACCATATTTCATCCAAATTTATCTGACTTATTAACAATTATAAGTTTCAACAGTTTAATATCAGCTGAGTATTTGTTTGATTTTTATGCGAGTCACTAATTCTGAGAGCGTTTAATAATAATCGCCAGCAAAACCCGCTCTAAGCACAACATTTATGGTAAGGTGCTACGGTTATTTCATTCGTAACACTATTTATCATAATGGACTTTTTAATTGATTTTGGGTATGTCGGACTTTTTATTGCAGCCTTTCTAGCAGCTACGATATTACCCCTCGGTTCAGAAGTAATTCTGGTTTCACTCTTAATCTCAGGGTTATCACCAATAGCATTAGTCGTTGTATCAAGCGCAGGTAATGTTCTTGGCTCATACACAAATTATCTAATTGGCGCATATCTTTCCCAAGGAAAAGCGCAACGTTGGCTGAAAGTTTCAGATCAAGAACTTGAACAAGCTCAACAGAGATTTAAAAAGTACGGCACCGTCTCATTATGTTTTGCATGGTTACCTGTCATCGGTGATCCGCTGACTTTAATTGCAGGAATATTGCGGGTTAACTTGGTACACTTTTTCTCTCTCGTCACGATAGGAAAAGCAGGTCGTTACGCTGTTTTAGCCTACTTCACCCTTCTCTCGATTTAATTGAAATCCAATATATTTCAACTATAACTCTTATGTGGCTTCAGTTTGATGCCATCGGATTAATCAAAATATGAATCCAAGTACCATAAGGAAGTAGGTGAAGTTATGAAAGGATTTTCTAAATATCTTATATCACTAGCATCTTTGCTTGTGCTCGCTGGTTGTGGCGGGAGTGATAACAAGGATGACCCAGCTCCAGAGCCTCAACCGAAAGTGGTTAAGCTGGTAATCTCAGATCATAAAGATGTATTGAGCAAAGGCACGTCAGACCAATTAGCACTTACTGCGAGTTATGACAACGATACCACACAAGATGTAACATCAGATGCCGATTGGACAAGTAGCAATCCAGATGTTGTGAGTGTATCTGGAACGGGTTTGCTATCAGCGGTTGATAATGGCATTGCAGATATCACAGCATCTCTTTCAGGCGTTACAACTGAAAAAGTGACTATCACAGTAAGCGATGCCTCGCTATCTTCAATCAGTTTAAGTGTTAATAGAAGCGATACTGCGGTGAATGAAAAGTCACAAGTTTCTGCAATGGGTACATTTTCTAATAATACTAAAATCGCACTAGTAAATGGTGTGACATGGAAAAGTAGTGATGATGCTATTTTTACCATTAATAATAGTGGTGAACTAACAGGTGTTGCTGTCGGTACCGCTAATATCACAGCAACGTTTGATGGTGTAACCAGCGATCCTCTATCACACGAAATTGTTGCTGATGAAGCAACCAGTATTTACATATCTAAATCTACTACTTCAATGGAAAAAGGCGAAAACTTCCAGTTTGCTACTAGTGCGAAGTTTAGAGTTCAAGCTGATGAAGTCGTTTCTGTAGAATGGGCTAGTAGTAACATCAATGTTGCTACTGTAAGTAATTCTGGTTTAGTTCAAGCCACTGCCGTTGGTGAAACAAAAATCAGTGCCAGCCGTGATGATTTTAATGCAGAACCCATTACTGTAACCGTTGTTGAGGCTGGTAATGATCTGGTTAGCATTGAAATTACTCCTGACAAAGATGTGAGTAGCCTAAAAGTTGGTGAAAAGGTGACATTTACCGCAGAAGGCACTTATGAGGATGACTCAAAAGCTAATTTAGATGTTAACTCTGTTACGTGGCAAGAGAATACCGAAGGTCAATTCGCTCAATGGGAAACTAACGGCGTTCTTAGAGGTGTAGCCGCAGGCTTTTCAGAGGTTAGAGCTCAATATGATGGAAAATCTAGCGATTTAGTAAAAGTAACTTTTGTTGCTCCGTCTATAGTCGGTATTGATATCGATGATGACACGCCAACGAGTATTTGGAAAGTCGGTGATACCGTTCAATTAAATGTTTTCAGCATCAATAGTAATCAAGATAAGGAAGACATTACAAACTCTACTAACCTAATCTGGGCTTCAGAGAACCCTAATGCAGCCACTGTAACAAATGGTGGATTAGTAGAGTTTCTTGATGCAGGCGATGTAAAAATAACAGTTACTCTTGATAATCATACTGATGACATCACTTTTACTATCAGTCCTAAAGAGTAATCATCGTTAATGGCTAGCCAATATTAACGACCCAAAGCCCTAGCAATCTGTTAGGGCTTTTTATTGTAATTAAATTTACACATTTTTAGTTAACCATTCTCTAAATCGGTCCGTATTTAAACAATCTCAACTATTTTTAGTAATTTAATTTCAAGATGTTGGAATTTACTTTAAAATAGTTTTTAATACTGAAAACTCTTTTTATGTTAAGAAGTATCTCATGACAAACAGCTTAGAACAGCTAAAGCAACACACTACCGTAGTTGCTGATACTGGCGATATCGAAAGTATCAAACGTTACCAACCTGAAGATGCCACCACCAACCCGTCACTTATCTTAAAAGCATCTGAAATTCCACAGTATGCAAATTTAATTGAAGATACCGTTAACTGGGCGAAATCTCAAAGCGAAAATCTTGAACAACAAATTGAAGATGCTGCTGATAAATTGGCAGTAAACATTGGTGTAGAGATTCTTAAATATGTGCCAGGTCGTATGTCGACCGAAGTTGATGCACGCTTATCTTTTGATAAAAAAGCTTCTATCGCAAAAGCGCACAAACTTATAAAGCTATATCAAGATGCTGGTATCGATAAGTCTCGTATCCTTATCAAGCTCGCTTCTACTTGGGAAGGCATCGCTGCAGCTAAGGAACTTGAGCAAGAGGGCATTAATTGTAACCTAACGCTATTGTTTAGCTTTGCTCAAGCTCGAGCTTGTGCTGAAGCTAATGTTTTCCTTATCTCACCATTTGTTGGGCGTATTCTGGATTGGTACAAAAAAGCACACCAAAAAGATTACACGGCACAAGAAGATCCGGGTGTTCAATCCGTTACTGAAATTTATCAGTACTATAAAGAACATGGCTACAACACGATTGTGATGGGAGCAAGCTTCCGTAACACTGGTGAAATCTTAGAGTTGGCAGGGTGTGATCGCCTCACCATTGGCCCTTCACTACTAGAAGAGCTTACAAATTCAGACGTTAAAGTTGAACGTAAGTTAAGTCCGGTTGCCGCTAGTAAAAAAGAAACGTCACAACTTTCAGAAGCAGAGTTCCGCTGGCAGTTTAACCAAGATGCAATGGCGGTTGAAAAGCTGGCAGAAGGCATTAGAAACTTTGCTATAGATCAAGACAAGCTTGAAGTGATGCTTAAATCAAAGCTTCAAGCTTAAGATAATATTAAAATACTCAGGCGACTTAGGTCGCCTGTTTTATATACTCGTGATACCTGAAGATGCAGGATTTCAGCGAGAATTAATTGCCATTTAGGTAAGGCACTTGCCCGTAGTAATAGTTGCCCTATTTCAAGGGTGAGTAACGTAGCATAAATGGCAATTAAACTCGCACTACGTGGGTTTTTCAGCATTGATTATTCTTTGTTGTGAAAGCTTAAATTAGCCCGCTAGTTCTACGCTTTCACGCCTCGAATAATGCAACGCTGAATAAGCCCTGAAAGTTGCATCTTCAAGTATCACGAGTATTGTTAAAGGACTTATTTCAGGAGAAGTGTTACATGTCCAATCTAACCGAATCTTCAGCTTGGCAAGCGCTTTCATCTCATCAGCCAAGCATCAAGCATATGCGTGAGTTATTTAAAGAAGATCCGCAACGTTTTGAAAAAATGTCTTTAAAAAGTTGTGGATTCTTATTCGACTATTCTAAAAACCGCCTCGATGATAAAGCCCTCGAACTTCTTATTGAATTAGCGAACTCAGCTAATTTATCTGCAAAAATCAAAGCTATGTTTGCAGGTGAAGCCATCAACACTACAGAAAACCGAGCGGTACTACACACAGCACTTCGCGCAGACAAGGATGCAGACATTCGGGTCAATGGTGAGAACATTGTTCCTGAAGTTCAGCAAACATTGGCTAAAATGGAGCAATTTGTTACTGACGTTCACCAAGGGACTTGGAAAGGTCACACAGGTAAAACCATCACAGACATTGTTAGCATCGGCATCGGTGGTTCATTCCTTGGCCCTAAAATCGCATCGCAAGCATTACGTCCATTCTGGACTGGTCACCTTAACTGTCACTTCGTTGCTAACGTTGATGCCACTTCAATTGTTGAGAAACTAAAAGGCCTAGATCCTGAAAAGACATTATTTGTCATGTCATCTAAGTCGTTTTCAACTCAAGAGACACTAACCAATACCTTATCAGCAAGAAAATGGTTATTGGATTCTGGCGCTGAACAATCAGCCGTAGCAAAACACTTTGTGGCTATTACTTCAAATGTACCAAAAGCCACTGAGTTTGGTATTGATGCTGAAAACATCTTCCCAATGTGGGACTGGGTTGGTGGCCGCTATTCCATGTGGTCTGCTATCGGTCTACCCGTTGCTTTACTTATTGGTTTTGAAGCATTTAAAGATTTACTAGCTGGCGCAGCTGAAATGGACGAGCATTTTTCCACTCAACCATTAGAGCAAAATATACCAGTATTAATGGGCATGATCTCACTATGGTATAGCAACTTCTACGGTAGCCAATCACAAGTCGTATTAACTTATGATCACTACCTACGTGGCTTACCGGCTTATATCCAACAGCTCGATATGGAAAGTAACGGTAAATCAGTTAATCTTGCTGGTGATGACTTAGATTACACCACTGGCCCAGTAATTTGGGGTGGTGAAGGCACGAATGGCCAGCATGCTTATCATCAGTTGATCCACCAAGGTACGGCATTAATCCCAGCTGACTTTATTATGCCGCTAAACAGCCATAACCCACTTGGCGAACACCACGCTCAGCTAGCTTCAAACTGTTTTGGTCAAACGCAAGCTCTAATGCAAGGCCGTACTTACGAAGAGTCATTAGCTGAATTGGCTAATTCTTCACTCTCTGATGCTGAAAAAGATGTCATTGCAAAACATAAAGTGATGCCGGGCAACCGTCCAAGCAACACGATTTTGATGGACAAGCTTACCCCTAAAACGCTTGGTTCTTTAATTGCACTTTATGAGCACAGAACTTTTGTACAAGGTGCAATTTGGGATATAAACTCATTTGATCAATGGGGTGTAGAACTCGGCAAGGTACTGGGTGTTAATGTGTTGGCAGAATTAAACCCTGCGCACCAATGCAATCAATTTGATGCCTCAACCAATGCTCTAATTAACTGTTTCAACAACAGTAAAATTTAATCAGCACTATTAACTCAATGCCCTAGGGCGCCATCTTGCGCCCTATTCTACTCTCTAAGCATTTATTTACTTGTCATAGCCTTGTCACAATTTTCCTTTAGCTTCTGCATTGTTAAATAAAGAACATTAAGTTTTAACAAAATAGCAATAAAGTATTTGCACTAATTATACAAATCATGGTATTAATTCAGTGTTCGATAAAACAACAGGAGGTTGCTGTGGGACAATTGGATTATGCGAATGTATTGGACAATGTTGTTGAAAGACCAACAAGAACCAAAAGTAGCAGTAAAAAGCGCAAATGGCGTGAAATCGAAACCCTAAAGGACAAACACAAGCTGTTAAAAGAACTCAAAGAAATCGATAATAATTTTCAGCTAGACTATAACGATATCTTAGCTTAGCCCTTTCTAGTACCCCCAAGGAGCGCCCAACTGGCGCTCTTTTTGATTTGTGTTATCATCCTCCGAAAATTCACATTTGGAGCAATTATGAAAATCACCAAAAACAGTGCTGTAACGGTTCACTATCGCCTTTCTGAAAAAGCAGGGGAACTAATTGAAGATTCTTTTGCAGCTGAACCTATGTATTACCTACATGGCGCTAATAATATGATCCCAGCGCTAGAAGCAGCACTTGAAGGCAAAGCCAAAGGCGAGAAGGTTGACGTTGAAGTTGCAGCGAAAGATGCCTATGGCGAACCGCAAGAAGCTCTGATCCAAGAAGTACCACTATCTGCATTTGGTGACGTTGAAGATATCGTTCCGGGTATGCGTTTTATGGCAGAGACCGATGGCGGTCAAGTACCTGTTGTTGTAACTGAAGTTAAAAATGAAAGCATCATTGTTGATGGTAACCACCCACTAACGGGTAAAGACTTAAACTTCCACCTTGAAGTTGTTGACGTACGTGAAGCGACCGAAGAAGAACTCGCTCACGGTCATATCCATGCTCCGGGTGCCAGCTGCGGACATTAATTGCGACTCAAGATCAGCTCAGCAGTAGCTGATCTTTTTCATATCTTGCAAAAAATACTTGTCAATTTTTCGGTTGCTCGTTTTTTTTAGCTCTCCTAAAGTAGGGACATAACTTACTTTAAGCCCTTTCATCATGCACATAACTGATCCCAAAAAGATAAATACATTTTACCAAGCATTATTAGAAAGAGATTCAAGCTATCTTGGTAGTTTTATTGTTGGCGTTAAGACTACCAACATTTTCTGTATAGCGACTTGCCGAGCCAGAAAGCCTAAGTTTGAAAACGTCGAATTTTTTACAGGCATAAAAGACGCGCTCAATGCGGGATATCGACCTTGCAAGGTCTGTAAACCAACAGCTAACAGCCACGAAGCACCTAAAGAAATTCAGCAAGCGATAAAACTGGTACAAGATAATCCCAAACAAAAAATTAAGGATTACCAATTAAGACAACAAGACATCAACCCTGAAAACCTAAGACGCTGGTTTAAAAAACACTATGGGATCACCTTTCAAGCCTATCAACGCATGTTTCGTATCAATACGGCATTTGAAGAACTCCAGCAAGGGAAAACGACAACGGATATCGCACTTGATAGCGGGTATGACTCGTTAAGTGGCTTTGGATATACCTTTAAAAAAGTCATAGGAAAGTCCCCTCAATATTCAAAAGATAAAAAGCTCATTTTGATCTCTCGGTTTGATTCCCCAATTGGCCCTATGTTTATTTGCGCAACCGATAAAGGAGTGTGTTTAGTCGAATTTGTAGATCGAAGAATGCTAGAAACCGAGTTCAAAGACCTACAAAAGCGCCTTAATGCCAACATCATCATAGGTGAAAACCTACATATACAGGTAGCGAAGCAGCAACTACAAGAATATTTCGAGGGAACAAGAACCGACTTCGACCTCAAGCTTGATACTCCTGGCACTGAGTTTCAGCAACAAGTATGGGAGATTCTACAAACCATTCCCTATGGTGACACACGTTCATATCAAGCTCAGGCTGAAGCGATTAACAACCCTAAAGCTGTACGTGCTGTAGCTTCTGCCAACGGTATGAATCGCATAGGTATCATCATTCCTTGCCACAGAGTAATTGGCAAAGATGGTTCATTGACCGGCTACGGCGGAGGCTTAGAACGAAAACGTTGGTTACTTGAGCATGAAAGGAAAAATATAATTTCCATTTAAATGCTCAGGTTATTTGTTTACAATCAAGCGCAAAACCAATAATAACTATCGGAACGTAACTAATGTTTAAGAAACTGATTGTGGCATCTGCATTAACTGCAGCTATGATGACTCCTGCGCTAGCAAACAACTTTAAAAAGCCTGAACACGCTATTGATTACCGTCAATCTTCATTTAGCATGATCGCCTATAATTTCGGTGATATGTCAAAAATGCTAAGAAAGAAAAAACCAATGGATGCGGCAGTATTTAAGCAACGTGCTGCAAACGTTGCTGCACTTGCTAAGCTGCCTTTAGAAGCTTTTATTCCTGGTTCATACAAAGGTAATACTGAAGCTCTAGCAAAAATCGATACTAACAAGGCTGATTTTGAAGGCAAGATGAAAACCTTCATTAAGAACGCTCAGCTACTTTCACAAGCTGCGAACAGCAACGCTAGCACTGGTGAGTTGAAGAAAGCGTTTGGTGCAGTCGCCAAGACCTGTAAAGGTTGCCATGACGCATACAAGAAAGACTAATCATCTTTCTTAGGTAAAAAAAGCGAGCTAAATATGGCTCGCTTTTTTATTGTTCACTTTTAAAGAATCTCGTTTATTAATGGCCAAATCAGATAGTAGCCCATTAATCCTACAATAATCGCTAATATCCCTAATCCCAAAAAGCTTGAGCGAAAACCGAGTACTTTTTCCGGTTGTTGCAACATTTTTTTCTTTCCGTGGAGCATGGCTGGAACAAGGTTTTCACCTTTAAGAGTATGAATAACCACAGCGAGCACATGCAAGACGACTAAACCTAAAATCACATTAAAGGTATTTTTATGGAGCCAAGTTAAAACATCCGAGGCTTCTGAACTGACATAACTGTATAAAGGGCCTTCAGTAAAAATATCATCAGTAGTAAATAGCCCTGTTACCAACTGAAAACTCACAATTAACAAAAGCGCTATTACCATATAGCCACCCACAGGATTATGACCTGCATATTCAGGCGCATTTTTACGTTTCAGTTGGGAGAGATATTTAAGAGTCTTGACTGGGTGCACGATAAACTGACCAAAACGGGCACTGTCGCTACCGATAAGCCCCCAAATAACACGAAAGATCAAGATTGAAGCCAAGCTATAAGCAAAAATTTGATGTAGCTCCATTTCGCCATTTTCACCGCTCCACCATAACAAGCCCATTAATACAACAAGTGACCAGTGGAATAAACGAGTAGGAATATCCCAAACCTTTACTTCAACACTCGCTTTTGACATCATATCTCCAAGGGTAAAACTGATTTCGACTCAACAAATCCTATCAAATATGCGGCTATTTTGTGCCGTATTCAAGCAAATTTTACTTATTTGTAATCAATTTGAGGCTGTTCGAACATTTTTGACCCAAGTAAACCTTTTTCGAAAAAAATTGTGATAAAGATCATATCTTTTAGGCAAACATTTGGTAGTCTGGGTACACGGAAGCAATAACAAGAAGGTTCGAAATATGTTAAAAATTACGAGCAAACACCTTGAAGTCACTCCTAGCATCAGAGAGCGTATCGAAGGCAGATTAGAAAAACTTTCGAGACATGATGTTCCGCTGATAAATCCTCACATTATTATTACCCAAGAAAAACAGCTCTTTAAAATTGAGGCATCAGTAGGTATTCCAAACGGAGAACTCTTTGCTCAAGCAAAAAGTGAAAACTTATATTCCGCCATTACAGCCATGGGACAGAAGCTTCAAAAACAGCTCAATCGAACCCAAGATAAACCAACAGCAAACCGCAGAGATACACCTGAACATATTGAAGAAGCAGTTGTACTCGATGAAGAAGAATTTGAAGATGAAGAGTATGCGGCCTAACAAGGCCGCTTGTAAAACGCTAACATGGAGGAAACGAATTATCATTGTTAATCCGGTTGAGGATCTATCAACATTGAGATGAAGCCAATTCATCAAACCTATGGTAGTAACCAAAAAGATAAATCCTCAACATTTACTCACTCGTTATCGTTTCTGAATTAAGTCTTCGGGTTCAACACCCAATTTAGTCATTTCATCATTTACTTCTCGAATACGTGTTTCTGGTAAAAATTCAGCCATCCTTCCAAAATAAGCACGGTCCTGAATGACCACTTCAGCAATTACTAATGGTGGTAACTGCTCCAAGCAGCTTATTCGTAAAGTCTCGATTTCGATGAATTCAAAAAAGACTTTAAGATTATCGGCCTTGTTTTCAGATGAACAAAACTTTGTTAAACCAGCAACAAAATGCATACTGCTAATTCTTAGGGTTAATTTGGCCAATCTCTCCATCAGGACTTTATCGAATTGAGAATTAACAAAAAGATCAGCGATAGTCTCCTTATTAAGCTCGTGCACTACTCTCATGACCCAATCACCTGAGAATAAAGTAAATAATTCTAATAACGGCCTAGGATAAAGCCCGACAATTTCAGGGACAAGCTCGTCAACGAGATCTGGATACTTCTGCTGTAAACGTTGAACAAGCTCTTTAGCTCTTTCACCACCTAGCCTTCTGATCAGTTCAATCCGACAGCCTTTAAGCTGAACCACAAATTGAGTGAATTGATCATTAGTAACTTTGTCTTCAGGTAAAGCGCTAAGGATCGAGAATAAAGTTAGAGGAGTTGGCTGATTTTGATCTTGCATCGATTTTAATACTATTTCACGCATCACAGGCATAAAGCCCTGAAGAAAGTTCTGGGTATCGTCAAGACTACTAAGCAACTCATGTACCTGAGCAGGTTCAAATTCTGCAAGTAAATAGGTCAAATGCTGATTTTGAGGAACGCTGAAAAATCGTTGTAGCTCTGTTGTATCTTCATCTTTTCGCCAGACCTTTAATGCAAACTGACTGGCACGTGTATAACTGATTTCTTCAGGAAGGTTTTGAAAATCTTGTAATGTAAGCGCTGATAACCATGCTTGATATCTTAGCTTTAGATGTATTTCTTCAGCTAAAAATTGATAATGTCTATCATCCAAACACAGTACCACTTGTAAAAAAAGAGTTAGAGGTTGAGTCAGCAACCTTTGACACATTGAAATAAATGTCTTATGACTTCCTTCTGAAATAGACAAACTATTTAGCATAACGGCTATTGTGGTTGGAGAGTCAGCATAATCAGCAATTGATTCAGAACTTGACCTATTAAAAGCTACAACAGCAGCTGATACATCTCTCTGCTCAATATCATCCTTTGGCTCAGCTTCTAATCCAGTTCTAACTTGAGCGTCACAAGTAACATTTACTGGCGTTTGCTTTTTAAGTAATGGCCCTAATATATCAGCTGTTAAGTATCTAAGGACATAGTCTATATTATCTAGCAAAGCCATCTTTTTTTCGAAAGGAATAGCATCTTGCTTGTACAACAGTTCAACCTCACAACGTTTATCTTTTAGAACTTGGCACCATGCATTACAAGATTTTTTGTCAAAATTGACAAAGACAGAAGCCATAATTTGCGAGAAGGATTGGAACATAGACATATAAGCAACCGAATCAGGGGTTAACAAAGACCCCCATTTTTTCTGTTTATCCCTACCAACAGCACTCATCATTGAAATAAATCTGTCTGGATAAGTGACAGCGAATTCATTTATTTTTTGAGCTAATTGTTCTGGGTGTTGACGTTCTATTTCTTTGAACCATTCTCCCCGCTTAACTTCATTCATATATGCAAAACACATAGTGTGTACTTCTGGTTTCACGACCAGTACTAAAGCCATAAAACGTTGCTTAGCATGAGTTTGCTTTCTAGGGTTGATTTCTTGTAATTTTAACGTTGAATAAAGTAAAACGTATGGCGTAACCTCATCGACAGATTCTTCCGTATCATCTGCCTTCAAAACCCCTTTATCATCTTCTTCCGATTGTAATTCATATAGTGCATCTGCGGCTTGTTCAACAGGCAGTAATGCCAATATAACCTGAGCTTTATCAAGGGGTAAGTCTGATAATAAGTGAGCGATCAACATTGTTGGCCAATGCTTAACTGCGGCGAGACATTTGGGGCTTAATTGTTCAAAAAAGCTCACATCAAAGTAGGGATTAACTTGCCCGTCTACTGGTGTATCTGTCACTGAAGTTGCAATTTTAGCTTGTAGTACAAGCTGTTGTTCTTCTTCGCCAATTTTTTCTAAATGCCTTATAAGATCACTTTGACGAATCGAAGATACAAACCTGAGGTCACTGACACCGCTAGCACATCCTTGCAGCAAAGTTTTAAAGCATCCTTCTTTAGCCAAAATAGCTGAAAATAAATCTTGAGTGATATAAGGATCGCGAGAAGAAAGATCATTTAATAATTGAATAATTTTTTTGTTCGGTATTACCTCGTTATCCGATGCAATTTGTTGCAACAGATAAATTATTAAGGCTTCACGCTTTGCGGTCGAACATTGTAAGAAAAAAGTTAAAAGCGATTGACGGTTACAACAACAGATAGTTTTAGCCGTCACGTTTTCTGGTGTGCTATCGGCTGTTAACACTGTATTACGGTATTGAAGTGCGTACCTTTCAGATTCTGAACGAGGAAATTCTGTATTTACTTGAACAAGGCCTTTAAACCAGTGTACATAGAAAGCTTGTAATTCTTGAGTATCAATGTTTACAGCAACCTGATAAGCATTTCTATGCCCCAATAATCCACTAGTTTCAAATCTAGCTGGGGTAAATTCGATGTTTTGATAATCTTGCTCTTTAACAGTAAATAAATATTCTGCCGATAAAAACATAAATGCCGATCCTCAACCTAGTAGAGCGAATTTATTTTCAGGCTGAAAAGTAATTCGATTTCCTACACTAATATATTGTTTTATCGGCAAAACATTATGAAAGCAAATTAGCGTTTGTTAATCATATCCGCAGCCGATTGGAGTAATACTCGGCTTTCTTGTTGAAATTGCTGGGCAAAGTCACCTAGATATTCAGAAACTTCAATAAACTTATTTATGAAAGTTTGTCTATCATCTGTTTCTAGCATTGCCAGTGATGATTGGTAACTCTTCGAGTAAGCTTTTATCTTGTCTAAACTCTGTTTTTGAGCATAAATGATATCGGCGTACAGTTTAGGGTTTTGAGCAAATAAACGCCCCACCATAGCCAGTTCTAAACGGTAAATCGGCGAGCTGTACTGTAAGAGCTTTTCAACATCCGCTTCTGATTCGAATAATGCTAAGCCATACACAAAAGTCGAAAAGTGGCGTAACGCTTGGACGGTTTGCATTGCATCATCATGCTCTTCAGCACAGCTTTCAACTAAGTTTGCTCCCCAAATTTCCATTTGCTGGATCAACCATTGATACTTCTCTTGATCACGACCATGACACACAATAATGATTTGCTTTGCCATGCTACTTACGTCACCACCAAACATAGGGTGAAACCCGACTACTGGACCAGCGTGTGCTTCCATCATGGCTTGTAATGGTTCTGACTTTATCGAAGTAAGATCGGCAAGAATACAGTCTTTAGGTAAATTGGTTAACTGAGTACGGATCACCTCACAAGTAGCTGAAATAGGTACGGTAACAATAACTAAGCCTACACCATCAAATAAGCTCTCAGCTCGATGCCAATCGCCTTCATCTAAGCTATAAACTTGGTATCCAGAAAGCGATAACGCTTTGTGGAACAGTTGTCCCATTTGTCCCTTTCCACCCACAATGACCACATGACCACAATTGGGATTAAGTTGCTTAAATCCTTCCTTATTTTCACTTTGGTATGACTCTCTCATTAAACGACGAAGTACATCTTCAATCAACTGAGGTGAAACGCCTTTTTCTTCTGCTTCAGCCCGGCGTTTGGATAACATCGCTGCTTCGCGATAGGGAGCATAAATCGGTAAACCCGCATCATGCTTTACCTTGCCCACTTCTTTTACCAAATCTAAACGCTGTGAAAGTAAATCGAGTAATTGCTGATCCACATTATCGATTTTATCTCTCAAAGCTTCTAAGGCAGCGGTCGTTTTTTCAGTCATAGTAGAATTGTTTTAATAAAAATATATAGGTAAGAATTATGGATGTGAAACGCTTTACAAACAACATGTCAGTCTATTTTTTTTATTAAGTCCATCTATTTTATTGATTGCAAAAAGCAACAAAAAACCGCCTCAGTGGGCGGTTTTCTGTGCGAACACTACGTCTTTGTTTACTATGACTTAAGTAGTAATTACTTAGCCAACTTTTCGCGGATACGTGCAGACTTACCTGAACGCTCACGTAGATAGTAAAGCTTAGCGCGACGAACGCGACCACGACGTTTAACTTCAATCTTAGCTACTGCTGGGCTGTGCGTTTGGAAAGCACGCTCAACACCTTCACCGTTAGAAATTTTACGAACAGTGAATGCAGAGTGCAAACCACGGTTACGTTTAGCGATAACAACACCTTCGAACGCCTGTAGACGCTCTTTGTTGCCTTCTTTAACACGTACTGAAACGATAACAGTGTCACCTGCACCGAACTCAGGTACGTCAGTTTTCATTTGCTCATCGTTGAGCATTTTAATGATATTGTTCATTTATTACTCCGTCCTAGTATTAACTGAAGCCTAGGCTATTTGTTTTCTGTCTTACTCGTTACTTCAGACAAAAGCGCCATTTGATGGTCAGTCAGAGCTAGTTTTTCAAATAGTTCTGGTCGTCTTTGTAAAGTTCTTAACAAACTTTGCTGATGACGCCAGCGTTCAATATTTTTGTGGTTGCCACTTAGCAAAACTTTTGGGACACCAACACCATCCAAGGTTTCAGGTCGCGTATAGTGAGGACAATCCAGTAATCCGTCAGAGAACGAGTCTTGCTCGGCTGAGGCTTGCTTTCCTAGTACACCAGGAACCAATCTCGATACTGAATCAATCAAAGTCATCGCTGGTAATTCACCGCCCGAAAGCACATAATCACCAATTGACCACTCTTCATCCACTTCTTGCTGAATAATGCGTTCATCAATACCCTCGTACCGACCACACACTAAAATCAGCTTTTGATTTTCTGCCAATTCCTCAACCCCATTTTGGGTGAGCTTGCGCCCTTGAGGGGACAGATAGATCACTTTCGCGCCTTCACCCGCAGCGGCTTTAGCTGCATGAATGGCATCTCTTAAAGGTTGCACCATCATTAACATCCCCGGGCCACCACCAAAAGGTCGGTCATCCACAGTGCGATGTTTATCATGGGTGAAATCACGAGGATTCCACAATTGCACCTCTAATAAGCCGCTTTTAACGGCTCGTCCAGTAACTCCGAAGTCTGTAACCGCGCGAAACATCTCTGGAAACAGAGTGATGATCCCTAGCCACATGCTTAGAAGTCCGGCTCCCAATCCACTAAAATTTGTTTCTCAGGCAATTTCACCTCAAGGATGAATTGCTCTGTGACAAAAGGAATCAAACGTTCCTTTTTGCCAAACGCATCTTTGATATTGGCTTTCACCATAAGTACATCGTTGGAACCAGTTTCAAGTAACTGCTCAACTTTGCCCATGTTGTAGCCTTTGGTATTAATTACTTCGCAACCTATTAGATCTTTCCAATAGAACTCGCCTTCCGGCAATTGTTGCATTTCATCTGGCATCACCCCAATTTCACAATGAGTGAGTAATTGAGCTTGCTCACGGTTTTCAATTCCTTCTATTGAAGCAATCACCGCTTTGCCTTGCTGGCGCCAGTCAGTAACCTTTACCTCTCGCCATTGACCGTTTTCTTTAAGCAGCCAAGGTGAGTAATCAAAAATACCTTTAACAGAGTCGGTATAAGCCGTGATTTTCATCCAACCCTTAACGCCATGACTGGCGCCAATTTTACCAAGTACAACTGGTTGTTGGTTACTGCTCATCAATTTATACCTTAACGCTATTAAGCAGCTGCTTTACGAGCGTCTTTGATCAGTTTTGCAACACGATCGCTTAGTTGAGCACCAGTACCAACCCAGTGTTCAACACGGTCTAGATCTACACGTAGAGTCTCTTCTTGACCTTTAGCTAAAGGGTTGAAGAAACCTAAACGTTCGATGAAACGACCGTCACGAGCGTTACGGCTGTCCGTAACTACGATGTTGTAAAATGGACGCTTCTTAGCGCCACCACGAGCTAAACGAATGGTAACCATGCGTTATAAATCCTCTAACGATTTACCTTTCGGTAAAAAATAAAACTGGAACCCTGTGTTCGCATAGAGTTCCAGAAAAGAAAGCCGCAAAATTTTACCTGACTTTTAAAAAAAGGCAACTAAATTGGTTAAATTTTGCAGTGAATGATCATTTATGTGTGATCTTATCTACCCGGCATCTTCATGCCTGGCGGCATCATACCTTGCATACCACGCATCATTTTCGCCATGCCGCCTTTTGATGACATCTTCTTCATCATCTTTTGCATTTGAGTAAATTGCTTAAGCAGTTTGTTGACGTCTTGAATTTGAGTTCCCGAACCAGCGGCAATACGGCGCTTTCGTGAACCTTTAATTAAATCAGGGCGAGCACGTTCTGCTTTGGTCATCGAATTGATGATGGCTTCCATTTGATTCGTCAGCTTACCATCTTGAACTTGCGCTAACGCTTCTGGCGGTAGTTGCCCAACGCCCGGCAGCTTTTCAATCATGTTCATCATGCCGCCCATATTCTTCATTTGCGCTAATTGTTCACGGAAGTCTTCAAGGTCGAATTTACCACCTTTCTTCACTTTCGAAGCCAGCTTCATGGCTTTTTCTTTATCTACGCCACGCTCAATCTCTTCAACGAGAGAAAGCACATCGCCCATACCAAGAATACGAGAAGCCACACGATCTGGGTGGAATGGCTCAAGAGCATCAGTTTTTTCACCCACACCCAAGAACTTAATTGGCTTACCGGTAATGTGACGAATCGAAAGTGCGGCACCACCACGCGCATCACCATCAACCTTAGTTAATACAACACCGGTCAGCGGCAGTGCTTCATTAAAGGCTTTAGCGGTATTCGCCGCATCTTGACCAGTCATTGCATCAACCGTAAATAAGGTTTCTACAGGATTGATACTGGCGTGCAGCTCTTTAATTTCATCCATCATGGCGTCATCTACGTGAAGACGACCTGCGGTATCCACAATAACCACATCAATGAACTTTAATTTGGCGTGAGCAATTGCGGCATTGGCGATGTCAATTGGCTTTTGGCTGATGTCAGATGGGAAAAACTGTACATCAACTTCATTAGCAAGGGTTTCAAGCTGTTTAATAGCCGCTGGACGGTATACGTCAGCACTTACGACCAATACTGATTTCTTATGGCGCTCTTTTAATAGTTTAGAAAGCTTGGCTACCGAAGTGGTTTTACCCGCACCTTGTAAGCCCGCCATCATCACAACTGCTGGCGGCTGAGCTGATAAATCTAATGCTTCGTTAGACTCACCCATGGCCTTTTCAAGCTCACCTTGAACGATTTTAACGAAAACTTGACCTGGGGTAAGGCTCTTAGCAACTTCTTGACCTACCGCACGCTCTTTTACACTTTTTACAAACTCGCGAACTACTGGCAAAGCAACATCGGCTTCTAATAAAGCCATACGTACTTCACGTAGTGTTTCTTTAATATTGTCTTCTGTCAGACGACCACGGCCGCTGATATTCTTCAAGGTACGGGACAGTCTGTCACTAAGATTCTCAAACATATCTTGAGCTTTACCTATAATCCATCTAAAAAATTGGGGCTATTATACTCAATAGAATAGAAATAAGGACATGCTTAGTGAAAGATTTTTGATTTATGAGCGATCAAAAAGTGGTAAGGATTCTCATTTCTATCTAGAAATAGAAAATTAAACTCGCTCTTATCGTAAAAAACAGTTAAATTTTACCGTATCAATCAAAACCTAAAATCTGCCATAAGTCTCTCTGTTTTTCGATGATATTTTTTCTAAGAGAGTGAGTAATGAAGCCGATGAATACATTTTAGGTTAGGGACATCAATTCAGGACGGGTTATTCGCTAATGGTTATTTTTTCTGCAGCCGCTATTTTCTTCTATTGCTGGGCTTTTTATTTAGTTACTAGTCGGTTATTTCATACCGATGGTCCAAATCGCAAATTAGTGGTTTTGGTTGCAGCATTTGCGGTGTCATTGCATGGTGCTGCGCTAAGCGAAGCCATCATT
Source organism: Parashewanella tropica (assembly GCF_004358445.1). NCBI lineage: Bacteria > Pseudomonadati > Pseudomonadota > Gammaproteobacteria > Alteromonadales > Shewanellaceae > Parashewanella > Parashewanella tropica. The sequence continues at coordinate 1,282,686 of NZ_CP037951.1, read as the reverse complement.
ACCGCAGAAGGTCAAAATTTTAGTCTAACCAATGTCATATCCTTGGTTAACTGGATCATCGCTCTTGCTTTCACAATCGTATTGATCAGAATTAAAGTCATTGTCGTTGTCCCTGTTATTTATGCCTTTTCTATTATATCAGTGGCATTGCTTTGGTTAGTACCGCCTGAGTACATCTATCACTTTGAGCAATACCCTGAAGTCCTTGCCCACGTCATTTTATCATTAATGGCATATAGCACCTTAATGATTGCCGCGTTATACGCTATTCAACTTGCCGTTATCCAACATAAGCTCAAAAGCAAACAACTGATCATGAGTCCTGCTATTCCTCCATTAATGACTGTCGAGAAGCAGCTTTATCACTTAGTGGTTATCGGCGTTATTTTACTGAGTTTGGCTTTAGCTACTGGTTTTATCTTCTTAGATGATATGTTCGCAGAGGGTAAAGGTCATAAGGCTGTGCTATCGATAATCGCATGGTTTGTTTATATCGCGATGCTTTGGCAGCAATATCAAATTGGGGTAAAAGTAAAAACCGCCGTGATTTATACGCTTACAGGTGCAACCCTGTTATCGGCTGGTTACTTTGGCGCGAGAATTGTCAAAGAGCTGATACTTTCGTAAAATTGTTGACACTGAGGCTATTTAACACAATGATAGCCTCTCAGCCCAATACATAAGGGCTGACTTTAAGTTTAATCACCTAACGGAGCCCTTTTTGGACGCTATCTCAACCGGAACCCTTCTGGTTACCTTAATAATCCTTATCATGTGTTCGGCTTATTTCTCAAGCTCAGAAACCGCCCTGATGACCCTTAACCGTTACCGCCTTCGTCACTTAGCTGACAGTGGCAACCGTGGAGCACAACAAGCCGCAAAACTTTTAGAAAAGCCTGATCGCTTGATTGGTCTAATTCTTATTGGTAACAATATTGTAAATATCATTGCCCCTGTTATCGCCGCAGAAATTGGGCATCGTATGTCAGGTGACTTAGGTGTCGCCGTCGCAACAGGTATTCTTACATTAGTTATTTTGGTTTTTGCAGAAGTGACACCAAAAACACTTGCTGCACTTCATCCAGAAAAAGTGGCTTTTCCATCCAGCTATATTTTAAGAGTTCTCGCTGTGGTTATGCGGCCATTGGTTTATGGACTTAATCTGATCACCATGTTCTTCTTGCGCTCATTAGGCACAGATAAAGAAACATCAGCCAATGCCCTAACCCAAGAAGAATTAAGAACCGTAGTGAATGAAGCCGGCGCACTTATTCCGCAACGCCACCAAGATATGCTGCTGTCGATTTTAGATTTAGAAAAAATGACAGTTCAAGATGTGATGGTACCTCGTTCAGATATTTATGCCATCAACATGAATGACGACTTTAAACTCATCAATAAACAGGTGATTCAAAGCCCTCATACTCGTGTCCTTGTTTACCGGGATAATGTTGATGATGCTGTAGGCTTTATCCATCTACGTGATGCGCTTCGTCTGCAATCAAAGCAACAATTCAGTAAATCTTCGTTACTTCGAGCGGTGAAAGAGTTGTACTTCATCCCAGAAGGCACGCCACTCAACACTCAACTTGCTAATTTCCAGCAAAATAAAGAGCGCGTAGGCATAGTGGTAGACGAATATGGTGATATTCAAGGTCTTGTTACAGTAGATGATATTCTTGAAGAAATCGTTGGTGACTTTACCACTTCAATGCTACCAGCACCCAGTGAAGAAATCATTCCTCAGCAAGACGGCAGTTACTTAATTGACGCTGGCATTAACGTCCGTGATCTTAATAAGGAAATGAAGTGGGATATGCCAATTGATGGACCTAAGACGTTGAATGGATTGATTTTAGAATACCTTGAAGATATTCCTACCGAACGAACCAGTTTGCGTCTTGCAGGATATCCTGTAGAAGTGATTGAAGTGGCTGATAATATGATTAAAACAGTTAGAGTCATGCCACAATTTTATAAGCAAAGTCAGTAAATTGTATTGGGCTAAGCTGCACTTAGCCCGCTTTTCCCTTTCGATATCAATTCCTAAACACCTTTCATTTCGCACACTATCTCGCAATTTGATAAACAACAATTAATTTAGAATTCAGGACATTACGGTTAAGCATCCTCCATACTTTAAGGGTCACTTTCAAATATGGAAATTTACTATGTTAACAGCTTTTACAGTCGGTACAGTGGTGCCAAGTTCAGCGTCTACCCAACAAAAACAACAATCAGGTACTCATAAGCGATCAAGTTCAGAGCAATCTGTTAGTGTTCAAGCAAAAAATCGTGAGTATCAAATTCGTAAAGGGTACGCTAGGGATGAACTCCCAACTCCAAAACCAGGTTCACTAAATGCATTTTGGAAAAGTGATACATATGAGGCAAAGGTAAGCCGTAAAGATAAAGACCTTGCTGAAAAAGTTACAAAACTACCTATGGTTGTCGAACTGAAAGAAGGCGTTTCTCCCATAGAGGAATACCTAGAGCAGACAGCAGAAGAAACTACGCTATTAGCAAAAGAAACTTTAGCAGAAAAAGCGTTAGCAAAAGAATTGGCTTTAAGAGAAGCATTGGCTTTCACTTAAGAATATGCATAATTGAGTTTATGCATATTCTATGAGTTTCTTGCCTTTATCCTTGTACCTTAAGTGCATCTAATTTCATGCGCTTTTCTATCGCTTGCTCTACCACCTCTTGATTCAATTCCTTCAGCCAGCCAACGGAAAAGTAAATCTCTGCAACAAGAAATAAAGGACCGATAAAAAGCTGGCTAAGATCATCAATAAACGCTGGTTTCATCCCTTCAAACTTATGACCTAAAAACTGTAAAATCCAACCAATAACAAAAACCACTAACGCCACCCAACCACTTTCATTAATGACTGAGATACTATTTGCCAGCCAAAGCAGAGGGCCAAACAACACCAACATCCCTATAGCTAACTTTACATTGAGGTAAAAATAATAAGCCATCACTACTATAGCCAAAATCATGGCCGCAGAAATTTCATATCCCGCACCAAGAGAAAATCTAAAGAAACTTAACCAAACCATGATTGACCATATAATGGTGGGAATACCAATAAAATGAGTGATGATATTATTGGTATTTAAGTGAACGCTTTTATAATTAGAAAGATGTTGTTCAATCGTTTTCATCGCTACTCACTCCTTAGAATAGTTCTACCAATCTAATTCAACCTCCTACCTTGGTCAAGATTCGACCACTGAATCACAATTGAAACATTTGCTAACACTCGCAACTGTTATTGAATTTATAACTTGATTAAAATCACACTTTTCGTAACTTACTTTGGTTTTTGTCATGTCTATAAAAACATCATTAAGTGCTGTAGCTGTGTCTCTTTCACTTCTACTCACAGGCTGTAACACAACTCCTGCTCCTGAATCAGCGGCAAGCGTTGTAACAAAACAATCTGAATCAGAAAAAGCCAATAAACTGTTTGACGACATGTTTATGGAATCCGTCATGGCTAGTCCAGTTGGCCAAACTTATTTAGGTATCAAAAAAGACTACGATAAGTGGGACGATTTAAGTGACAAATCATACGCTGAAGATCTGGCTCGCACGAAACGTAATCTAAAAAAACTTGATAACATTGATTACGCAAAGCTGGATACCCAAACCAAACTGAGCTATGACTTGCTTAAGCAAAGCTTAGAACAAGACATCGCAGACTATCAGTGGCGTTATCACACCTACCCAGTGAACCAAATGTACGGTGTTCACTCTACAACTCCATCATTCTTAATCAATCAACACCGTATTGATAATGTTGATGATGCAAATGCCTACATCAGCCGCTTAAACGGCGTTAAAGCGCGTTTCGAGCAATTAGAAGACGCACTGACTATCCGTGCTGACAAAGGTATTATTGCCCCTAAGTTCGTGTTCAACTACGTGATTTCTGACAGCAAAAACATCATTAAAGGCGCGCCTTTCACTAAAGGTGAAGACAGCGTACTGTTGGCTGACTTTAAACGTAAAGTGAACAAGCTCGAAATCAGCCAAGCAGAAAAAGACCAGCTTATTGGCAATGCTAAAAAAGCACTGATTAACAGTATTGGTCCAGCTTATAAGCAATTCATTGCATACGCGAAGAACCTACAAGCAAAAGCGGACACTCGTGACGGTGCGTGGAAACTACCAAACGGTGAGACCTTCTACAACAACGCTCTTGCTCGTACTACAACGACTGATATGACAGCTGAGCAAATCCACAAGCTTGGTCTAAAAGAAGTCGCTCGTATTCATAACGAAATGCGCGCCATTATGAAGAAAGTAGGTTTTAAAGGCTCATTGCAAGAATTCTTCAAGTTCATGCGTGATGATGAGCAGTTCTATTACCCAGACACCAAAGAAGGTCGCCAAGCTTACTTAAAAGAAGCAACGGCAATGATTGACAACATGCAGTCTCGCTTAGATGAAGTGTTCAAAATCAAACCTAAAGCACCTTTGATCGTTCAGCGTGTAGAAGCTTTCCGTGAAAAATCAGCGGGTAAAGCTTTCTACCAGCAACCTGCGCCGGACGGCTCTCGCCCAGGTATGTACTACGCAAACTTATACGATATGAAGGCAATGCCTAAGTATCAAATGGAAGCTTTGGCTTACCATGAAGGTCTACCGGGTCACCACATGCAGATTGCCATTTCTCAAGAGCTAGAAGGCATTCCAAAATTCCGTAAATATGGTCGCTATACTGCTTATGTAGAAGGCTGGGGACTTTATACTGAATACTTCCCTAAAGAAATGGGCTTATACAAAGATCCATATTCTGATTTCGGTCGTTTAGCTATGGAACTATGGCGTGCATGTCGCTTAGTGGTTGATACTGGTATTCACGAGAAGAAGTGGACTCGTGAACAAGGCATTAAGTATTACACAGACAACACACCAAACGCAGTATCTGATGCAGTTAAAATGGTTGAACGTCACATCGTAATGCCTTCACAAGCAACGGCTTACAAGATTGGTATGATCAAAATCCAACAGCTACGAGCCAAAGCTGAAAAGCAAATGGGTGATAAGTTTGATATCCGTGACTTCCACACTCTAATTCTGAAAAATGGCCCATTACCATTAGACGTACTAGAGCAAAAAGTAGATAACTGGATTGCAAACCCACAAAGCATGTAAATCATTTCTATATGCGAATAAAGGCAGCTGATTAGCTGCCTTTTTTATTTTCTAAATAAATTCTTGCCTACCACAAAGGGCAAGGTTTGTTCCTCTATTATCCTAAAGTATATATTGCTATAAAAACCATCATTCGGTATAAAAAAGCTACATAACAATTATTATAAGGCTGTACCGTGGTACAAGGAGAAGGAACAGAAAAGCTTACAACACAAATAGATAAGCTATCTACACTGTCAGGAAAAGGGATTGCGTGGTTAACATTATTCATGGTACTTACCATGACCACTGTCGTTATTCTAAGGTATGGCTTTGACATAGGCTGGATTTGGCTACAAGAAAGTGTGCTTTACATGCACGCTTTTGTGTTGATGATAGCCATGAGCTACACACTACTCGTCGACAAACATGTACGGGTCGATATTTTCTATCGCAACCTCCCTAAAACTAAAAAAAATAGAGTTAACCTCTTTGGGCATATCTTTTTTCTATTACCCACTTGCGGCTTCATCTTAATCATGAGCTGGCAATACGTTACTCAATCTTGGTCGATTTTAGAGTCTTCTCAAGAAGCTGGCGGATTACCGCTTATGTTCATTCTTAAATCCCTGCTCATCATCACACCTGTATTATTAACCCTTCAGACTATCGCTGAAATTATTAAGATTATCTTCATTAAGGAGGCAAACTAATGGAGTGGATTGCCATCTTAATGTTTGTGGTCACATGTGTGGTATTAATGCTGGGTTACCCCGTTGCTTTCTCATTAGCAGGAACGGCTCTCATCTTTGCCACCATAGGTGTTGTTACAGGAACGTTTGATTTCACCTTACTCAATGCCTTGCCGAGTAGGTTGTTCGGCATCCTAACCAACCAAACACTGATAGCCGTTCCCTTATTTGTGTTTATGGGAGTCATGCTAGAGAAATCTAAAATTGCCGAAGAGCTTTTGCTGTCTTTAACAAGAGCATTTGGCAGCCTGCCCGCGGGCATGGGAATAGCTGTTATTATTGTGGGCGCATTAATGGCAGCAAGCACGGGGATTGTTGGTGCAACCGTTGTGACAATGGGATTATTGTCTTTACCCACCATGCTTAAACACGGGTATAACCAAAGCTATGCAACGGGTGTGATAGCTTCAACAGGAACACTTGGGCAAATCATTCCGCCATCCATCGCCTTAGTTTTGTTAGGTGATGTATTATCGAGTGCATACCAACAAGCACAAATGTCTCAAGGTATATTCTCGCCTGAAACCGTATCTGTCGGAGACCTATTTGCCGCAGCCATTATTCCCGGTTTAGTACTTGTGGGGTTGTATCTGATTTATTCCTTAGCAATTGGTATTTTCAAACCAGAATGGACGCCTAAACAAACCCATCAAAGTAAGCTCAAGCTCAGTGAGTTATTAACCGGATTAATTCCACCCTTGGTATTAATCATACTAGTATTAGGCTCTATCTTATTAGGCTACGCCACACCGACCGAAGCCGCTGGCATTGGTGCTTGTGGCGCTTTAGTGATTGCACTGCTTAAAAAGAAACTATCTATAGAAACATTAAAAGACGTCACGATTAACACTACGACCATTACATCAATGGTGTTTATGATCCTAATTGGCGCTTCTATATTCTCGCTAGTATTTCGTGGCTTTGGAGGTGAAGAGCTTGTTCACTCTATGTTCCAGAATATTCCCGGTGGTCAGTTTGGTGCCATTTTGATTGTAATGGCGGTGATCTTTTTACTTGGTTTCATTCTAGATTTTATTGAAATCACCTTTGTCGTAGTCCCTCTTGTTGCTCCAGCATTATTTATGATGGGTGTTGATCCCATTTGGCTAGGCATAATGATAGCCATTAATTTACAAACCTCATTTTTAACCCCGCCCTTTGGCTTTGCTTTGTTCTATTTACGAGGCGTAGCACCAAAAGAAGTGAAAACATCAGCAATTTATAAAGGGGTTATTCCTTTTATTCTGATGCAAGTTCTGCTGATGATAGCGTTAGCAATATGGCCAGAAATGGCAACGAGTCTTCCTAAAATAATTTACAGCTAAATGGAGAATTAATAATGAACAAATGGATTAAAACACTATTTATCGGGATCGCCTCCCTGCCCTTGTTGGTAGGTTGTGGTAAGGACAACTCAACTAAAAAAGTAGCTGCCGAACAAAAGGTATATAACTGGAAATTAGTCACCAGTTGGCCTAAAAACTTTCCGGGGTTAGGTACTGCACCAGAAAATTTCGCTAAACAAGTGAATGAAATGAGTAACGGTAGACTGAACATTAAAGTCTACGGTGCTGGTGAAATCGTTCCGGGATTCCAAGTATTCGATGCCGTTTCTCAAGGCTCAGCACAAATGGGACACGCCGCTGCTTATTATTGGAAAGGAAAAATGGCTGCTGCCCCTATTTTTACAGCACTGCCTTTCGGCTTGAACGCACAAGAAACCAATGGCTGGTTGCATTACGGTGGCGGCCTTGAGTTATGGCGTGAACTCTACAAACCTTTTGGCGTAATTCCATTTGCAGGCGGGAACACTGGCGTTCAATCGGCTGGTTGGTTTAAAAAAGAAATTAACTCACTAGACGATTTTAAAGGCCTTAAAATGCGTATTCCGGGCTTAGGTGGTGAGGTTATTCAAAAACTTGGCGCGATTCCGGTTGCATTAACTGGCGGTGAGCTATTTACCTCTTTGCAATCGGGCGCCATTGATGCCACTGAGTGGGTTGGTCCATACAATGATTTAGCTTTTGGCTTTCACAAAGTAACCGATCACTATTACGCTTCAGGCTGGCATGAGCCGGGCGCAATGCTTGAGTTCACTGTAAATGAAAAAGCCTTCAATGAACTACCTAAAGATCTGCAAAAGATTGTTGAAGTTGCCACCAGAGCCGTCAACCAAGATATGCTTGATGAATACACTGCACGTAATAACGCTGCTTTAAAAACCTTAAAAACTAAACATGGTGTCGAGGTTAAAACTCTACCAGCAGATGTGATGCAAGCATTGAAAAAAGCCAGTTCTGAAGTGTTAGCCGAGCAAGCGGCTGCCGATCCAATGTTTGCAAAGGTGATGGCGTCTTATGCTAAGTTCCAAAAACAAGTTGGCGCTTATCATATGATTTCTGAAGTTGAGTATTATAAGAATCGAGAGTTGTAATACCTTGGGCTTTCAGCCCAAACCCGACCAAGAAAGGGGTATACAGCAACCCCTCTCTTGGATCTCTCCATGCCGCCCCGACGAAGCTAATCGTTTCAAATGCTATTGAATAAATGACTAACGCCTCTGATGGTACATCCATGTACCTCAGAGCCTAGCCCGACATCCATGTCGGGCTCACGCCATTTTATATTCAATAGCGTCTGAAACAGCTTCGAAGGGAAGTTAGGTGCACCATCTATTTAAGGTAACATTTTATTAAATATAAGTTTTTATTGATTACCATATTGATTTTAATTTATTTGTTCCAATATTGATTAATGCACTACTTCAACTTAATTTGATCTTTAAGGAATTAACGTGATTTTTTTCGTTGGTATACTAGTAATCATAGTTGTCGCAACTTTAATCATTTCAATTTGTTGTATTCTGTATCCCTGTTTTCTTACTAAAGAACAAATTGCTTTACTTCCCGTAATGGCAATAAGCTCTGGTGTATTAATTGCCTCTATTACTTATCTTCGTGATAAGAAAAAGCATGAAAATGAAGAAGCCCTCAAAAACGACGAGCTTTTATTAAAAATTGCCAAAGAAGGGTTTGATGAAGTTTACAACCTAATTTATGAACAAGATAACTCTAGAGTAAAATGGATTCGAGCAGCTAGAGTTCTATTGAATACACTAGATATAGAGAGGTTAATCGTTACACCAATAATAAAAAGATCATATAAAACTCATATGGAATACACTCGAATTAATTTATATCAATCTCTTTTGATTCCCTCTCAGAACCCCGATAACTCAGATGATGAATCACTACCACCGCACTTTTTCTACGGTATAAAAGATTGGAAAGAAAACACACTAAGCCTTGATGAAGCTTCCAAAGCAGCTAGATCAACATGTCAAGCATTTCGAATAAGTATTGATAAAGTAACGCCTGAGCCCAAACTTTTAGAATTAGATCCTCGTTCAGTGATTGCTATATATGACTTCGTATGTGATTACGATAAATCATATAGTGATATACTTTCCCAAGTAAATGAGTGGGATAGTGACTATGCGAGCGCCTTTGGGATAAAACAAGGACCTGCTAGATATATTGCACATACAAATAAATAGCTTTTAAAACAATTAAATCATTTTCAACATTCGCTACAAAATATACAGAAAAGAGAACCTCCCCCTTCGGAGTTGTTTAGATAATGATTGAATGAAAAATGGCGTAAGCCCGACATGGACGTCGGGCTAGGCTCTGAGGTACATGGATGTACCATCAGAGCCGTTAGGCATTTATTCAATCATTATCGAAACGCTTAACTCCGTCAGGGCGGCACGGAGAGATCCAAGAGAGGGGTTGCTGTAGACCCCTTTCTTGGTCGGGGGTGGGCAGAAAGCCCACGACTTTAACTGACTGATACGCAGTATCGGAAGTAAATCTAACCAGTGTGGTGTGTAACACCACGACTTTGTATCCTTCGTAGAAGTTTTCAATTTATCTAAACAAATACTACTAAAAAAGCAAAAAGACACTGGATGCCTGATTACAGCATTCAGGCATGACGAGTTGTTAGTAAATCAACAACTTCCCTTAGCCACCAACTCCCCTTCTATCCCCTCCAAACAAACCCTGACATTCAAAGGTAAGTTATCCATAAAAGGATAAACCGCATAAACCTTGTTAATGGGTAACTGATACTCAGGGTATATCTCCACCAGCTTGGGCCTCATTTGTTTAAATAAAAAGTCAGGCACTACACCAATGCCAACCTTGTTATTCAATAACGAAAGGCAGGTGTGAAATGAATTAGCCACGCATTTGGCTTTAGCAGTAAATTCTAATTCATCCTTAGTCTTATGATGCTTAAATTGATGGTAAATATGAGCCCCTTGCCAACTGTTTGCAATATAAGCGTTATCCACACCTGCACCATCATTCATAAAGCATGGATGCCCACATAACACGTCTCTGAATTGTCCAATCCTGCGTTGTTTCATACCACTGTTTGGAGATGGACCTACTCGAATGGCTAAGTCGATATCTTCTTTACTCAGATTGAGTAATCGATCGTTACTGATTAACTCAGGTTGAAGCTCTGGATAGGTTTGCATTAGTTGAGTAATGGCAGGCACCACAATGGTATCCATCAACGCGTTAGGTGCGGTAATTTTAACTTTACCTTTGGGGATAGACTGAGTTTCTTTGGCTTGTAACCACGCATTTTCAGCGAGTTCATTAAGTTGCTTACAATGGCGATAAAAAGCTTCACCCGCAGGAGTAAGTGACTGACTTCTGGTTGTGCGCTTTAACAGCACAACATCAAGTTCAGTTTCTAATAATTTGAGTTGGTGGCTTATGACCGATTTAGATAAATCCAAGGCTTCTGCCGCTGCTGAAATAGAGCCTTTATCTACCACATGAGCAAATACCGACATATACCTAAATTGCTTCATAGTCCACCCTCATTGTCCCATTTTATCTAACAGTACTTTCTGATTACTTTGTTTTTATGGCTCAATTTTAAATTTACTATTGGGTAAAGTCATCAAGATAAAGGTTCAATATGTCTTCTAATGAAACTCTAGAGTTATGCAAACAGGGTATTGCTGCTTGGCAAACTGCTTTTAATAATCAAGATGCTGCGGGTTGTGCGGCACAATATCAGCAAGATACGGTAATGGAAGCATTGCCGTTCGGTACCTTTACTGGACGAGAAGAGATCCAAGCTTTCTGGCAAAACATTATTGATCAAGGCTTTAAAGACGTTGATTACACTGAAGTAACTTGGACGCCAGAAGAAAATGGTAACGGTTATATTCTGGCTTCGAAATGGACAATGAACAAAGCATTTGGTGTTGTACATCGTGAGCACTGGGTGATTGATAGCGATGGTAAAGCACGCTTAGCGAGCGATAAATTTGAAGTTCAAGGCGAAAGATAAGAAAAAAATAACCCCAGCAAAAGCTGGGGTAACCAAATGAGGGTAATGGTTCTAAAGTCAATAACTCGAAATGGTTAAGTTACTGACACCATCGCAAAACTTGTTAATAAATTAACTGATTTGCCTATCTCAGATAAAAGGGGTCGTTTTTTATCTCAGATAAGAATCAAATCATTTTGTAACGGTTTTGTCATTGTATTGATATCAGAACAGAGTTCAACACCCTGTTATCGTTTTTTTAACAATGACTTTCACTGTTTAAAATGCAACCGACTCACCCAAAAACCCATAACTACCTGTTTTAAAAAGCTTTTACTCTAAAAAACAGAAATTATTAGAACAGTATTCTATAAAGAAAACAATGTTTTCATATTTTCCTTGTATAAAAACAAGCTACTTTCTTTCTTCATAGAGGCTCGCAAGGTTTTTATCCCAGTACGGCGGAGTCCCAATATGCTCTTTAATAAACTCAATAAATACACTTACTTTAGGTGCAAGATGCTTACGACGAGGATAAACGGCTTGTAATGGTAAGTGGTTGGTTAACTGCCAATCACGTAATAACGGAACCAAAGTTCCCTTTTCAATTTCATCTTCTAATAAGTATGAAGCCAAATAAACAACACCTAACCCGCTAACGGCAGCTGACTTCAGTGCTGGTGCATTATCGACTTTAAAGTTACCCGAAACACCTATTTCACAGTAGTCTTCACCACGTTTAAACTGCCATGTGCTGTGCTCATGCCACTCACCATGATAAACAAGGCAGTTATGCTCGACCAATTCTTCTGGGCGTTTCGGCTCTCCGTGTTTTGCAACATAGTCAGGAGAAGCCACCAATACAAATTGGCTTTTCATTAGAGGACGAGCCACCATGCCTAGCGGTAATTGCTCAGACATTGTGAGCAATAAATCTAAACCTTCGTTTACAACATCAACTTTGTGATCAAGTAAGCTCACTTGCAATGAAAGCTCAGGATGTTTTGCCATAAAGTCTGGCAGAGCAGGAATAATGTGCATCGTACCGAAAGACTGGGAGATCCCTACTTTCAATACTCCTCGAGTTGATTCATTGAGATTGTGGACACTGGCAACCGATTGCTCAACATCTCTGAGTAACTCTTCACCTTGCTCATAAAGCATATTGCCAGCTTCGGTAAGGCTTAAGCTACGTGTAGTCCTTTGAATTAACTGTATACCAAGCTTATGTTCTAGATCAGCAACTTGGGTACTAACCTTTGATTTTGAAATTCCTAACTTTCGTGCTGCTGCACTAAAGCTGCCAGCACGAGCAACATGGGTAAAAATAGCAATAGGTTCTAACAATTCGAGCATGAAAGCCGCCTTTAGTAACGCAACATCATTTGACACTGAATCTGATCTAGGAGAATTATCTCTTTGGGTATGATCAAATTGGGTATTTTGTTCAACAACTGCAAAATGAAAGTAAAGCAGAGGTGAATACTTGTTATAGCTTGTGCATTATATCAAACAGTGTTGGTAATACTCCAGCAAATGAAACACTGTGTTTGTACTTTTCAGTCATCAATAATGCATAAAAACACTCTTATGCCGATATGTTAATCAATGGACAAAATAATTCATTTTTTAAATCTAAATAAAAGTAGCGACATATCGTTTATAAATATGCCGCAGAATTAAACTTGTATTTATTTTATCGAGTTGTGAATTCAGGATAAGCTTCCATTCCACACTCGATAAGATCTAAACCTTGCAACTCTTCTTCTTTAGTCACTCGTAAACCAACAAGCTTTTTGATAAGTAACCAAAATACGATTGAAGTCAAAAACACCCAAGAAAAGATACAAACAATGCCATAAAGCTGTGATAAAAATGATGCTTTTTCATTGGCTAAAGGAACAAACAGTAACCCCAATACTCCAGCAATACCATGCACAGAAATCGCACCAACAGGATCGTCAACTTTCAATTTATCCAGTGCGATAATGGATAAAAATACAATCGCACCTGCAAACAAACCCAAAATTAAAGTTAATAGCACAGATGGAGAATAAGGGTCTGCTGTGATCACAACTAACCCTGATAAAGCTCCGTTAAGTAACATGGTTAAATCGATTTTTTTAAAGATTAACTTAGAAAGAAGTAGTGAACCTATAACGCCACCAGCCGCAGCAGTATTAGTATTTACAAAAATCTTGGCAACTGCATTGGCATTTTCAATGTCTGCAATAGCGAGTTGAGAGCCACCATTAAAACCTAACCATCCCATCCATAAAATCATTGTTCCTAACGTTGCTAAAGGCAGGTTTGCACCGGGAATTGGACTTATACCGTTTTTGTTATATTTGCCTAAGCGTGGACCAATTAGCAAAACGCCAGCCAATGCCGCTGCTGCTCCAGCTAAGTGAACAGTGCCAGAGCCTGCAAAATCATAAAAGCCTGCTTCTGATAAAAAGCCGCCCCCCCAATTCCAAAAGCCTTGAACGGGGTAGATAAAACCTGCCATAACCACACTGAAAATTAAAAATGCCGTTAATTTCATTCTTTCGGCTACGGCTCCCGAGACAATAGAAAGTGCAGTTGCTACAAAAACAACTTGGAAAAAGAAGTCAGCGTAATTTGAAAAACTGATAGGATCATCTGCAGCAGCAATCACTGAACCGACCGAGTTTTCATCGTTGAGTAGAACCCCAAAATTAACCCAAAAACCACCTTTATCACTGCCATACATTAAGGCGTAACCTGTGATTAAAAATGCAATACAAGCAATCGAGTATAAAGCCACATTTTTAGTTAAAATTTCTGTAGTATTTTTGGTTCTGATCAAGCCAGCCTCAAGCATAGAAAAACCAGCAGCCATCCACATAACCAGTGCCCCAGACATGAGAATGTAAAACGTATTTAGCGCATAAGATAAAGAAATATACTGTTCCATTGAATTATCACTCCTTGTTAGATGGCATCAACACCGGTTTCGCCCGTACGGATCCTGATAACATCTTCAACAGGAGTAACAAAAATTTTTCCATCACCAATACGACCTGTGTTGGCTAAAGTTATTATTGTTTCAATTAATTGTTCTGATAAATCTTCATCAACTAGAACCTCAATTTTAACTTTGGGCAGAAAATCCATCGAATATTCCGCACCACGGTACAACTCTGTTTTTCCCTTTTGTCGCCCAAAACCTTTTACGTCTGTAACGGTAAGTCCTGTAATCCCTATCTCCGTTATTCCTAATCGAACATCTTCCAATTTAAAGGGCTTGATTATGGCTGTTACAAGTTTCATTTTGCCTCCATACATAATGTTTAAAATTTGTTAACAGCAGTAACTTTGCCAATTTGCAATTGAATGATATTTAGTGATTAGAACCTTCATCAAAAAAATACTTAACCAGTTGTTTTTAAATAAAATAACAATGGCAACTTCAGTAATCTGACTTGAAAATACACTGAAGATAATAAGAAATGAAGAATAAAAACCGCACCATACACAACTGCAAACGCACCAAAATAGTGCAAAATTTAAACTTCTAGATTATGGGTAATTTTTTCCACAGTGATTGGAAGCAACTGTTATTTATCCATACGTTCAAATTCTCTATGATGCCCTCAATTCGACAGTATTGAGGAAAAAGCCATGTCTCACCCAATTATTAAAGATTTGAACAATCGCTATACCGCAAAAAAATACGATGCAACTAAACGTATCTCTGCTGAATACATTGATGTCATTAAAGAGGCGATTCGTCTTTCTGCATCTTCAATCAACTCACAGCCTTGGAAGTTCATCTTTTTAGAAAGTGAAGAAGCAAAGAAACGTTTTCATAATACGTTTGCGAATATGTACCAGTTTAACCAGCCTCATGCTACTGAAGCTTCACACATCATCTTGTTTGCCCATAATCCTAAATTTAATAAAGAGGATTATCGTAAAGTCGTTGATGCTGAAGTTGCCTCTGGTCACTTAGACGCTGAACACTATGACAACATGCTAAATGGCGCATTTGCTTTTGCCGAATTAAACACTGATGAGTCAGGTGTAAATAGAAACTGGACGAAAGCACAAACTTATATTGCATTAGGTAATATTTTGCATGTTCTTGCTCGCTTAGGTATTGCTTCAACACCTATGGAAGGCGTTGACCAACAACTTATCGGTGAAGAGTTCGCAAACGAACTTGGTGGTTTTGAATGTGATTTTGCGCTTGCTATGGGCTATCACTTGGACGGTGAAGATTATAATCATGGCCGCCCTAAAGCTCGTTTACCTATTGAAGACGTTGTTACTGTTCTTTAAATCACTCTAAATTTGAGAGCCAACGTGGAGGAGTGCCGATGTGTTCCTCCACTGCTTGTAAAAAACGACGCGCCAGCATCGAGCTTTTGATGTGAGGATACAGCGCATAAATGCCTGCTTCCTTGTTAGCAACTTTATATTGAGGTAATAAAGTCACCAAACCGGATTCTGAAATTGGTTTATCTAAAATAGAAGCATCAAAAAAGCTGTAACCAAGCCCGTCCACTACTGAATTAATCAAGGTTCGAATATCACTTACTTTATAGCGCCCTTGAAGTCGAATGTTCTTATTTTTCTCACTGTTACCCTTGTGAATAAGAGTTAGTTGATCGAGAGTGATGTCAGAGTTTTTATAAACAACACTAGGTAAACTCTCTAACTCTTCTGGTGTTAGAGGCAAGCCATATCTTTCAACAAAGCTTTGAGAAGCCACCAGCACATAATTAACATCCGCAATTTTCTTAGCGATAAGTCGAGAATCAACTAACTTGCCAAACCTAAAAGCTAAATCAAAATTATCTGAAATAATGTCCGATTTTATATCTGAGAGACAATGTTCAATTTCAATATCTGGATAGGTTCTTATAAAATCAGTAATCACTGGCGATAAATATAAGTGCCCGAAATAATTAGGGGAAGTAATTCTAAGCCTTCCTTTAGGCTCTGATTGATAAGAACTCGCAATATACTTAATTTCATTTAAGTTATCTTTAAGCTTCAGAGTCGTTGCAAGAACTTCATCACCAGCCGGAGTAAGGGAAAATGAGCGTGTCGAACGATTAAGCAATCTCACCCCTAAATCCGCTTCTAATTGTTTAATTTTTTTTGATAAAGACGACCTATCCATATCGTGTAAAGCCGCAGCTTTAGTGAACGAACCTTGTTGTACTACATCTAAAAATAACAACAGCTGACTGCTTAATGCCATTGAAAAATCATCACTCAATTATTAATTGACATACTTTAGCATAAAAAAAGGCGCAACTAGTGCGCCTGAACTTCCAAGGAGATAAGGGAAGACAATGTTAGGAAACTGATCTTAAATACTTTGTTCTTTGCTCGACTTCTGATTGTAAATCGTAGCGGGTAGTGCTTTTAACTCAGGAATAGCTACTCTCACCTCTTGCTCTAGCGTCGCTAGCGCTTTGAAGTTATCACACATCATGTCAGCTTTTTGTTCGAACTCCGCTGCTCTCGCTTCAACACGGGTTTCTATCTCTTGTGCCATGTTTTCCATTTTTTGCTCGAATGCAGTTAGCTTTTCGCTAAAGCTGCCGCCATCCGATGACATAAGTTGAGCGCCTACATTCATAAGAATACTGCCAATTGAACTTTTAACGGCACTTTCAACTTCTTCTTCAAAGTTATGGTCAAAGGCTTGCTCAATTGTCGATTCAGTTGCACCTAAGTGATAAGTATCGCCATCTTGGTATGCCACTTTTCCTACGCGCTCTTGAACCTTTTCCATAACGTCTTCCAACTTACCGCTGGCATCTTCACCTAAAAGAGGAGTAAGGGCTGATCCCATAGCATCTGATGCTAACTCGACAGCGCCATTTACTAACTCAATAACCTGAGGAACTTGCTCTCCCAGCTCTTGGCGGTATTCAGATAGAAGATGTTTTTGACTGTCATCTAATGCGATTTGTTTATCATTTACAAATAAGCGGTCACCGACAATACGATATCGCTCATTTCCATTATCAGTGATAGTCAAAGCATTAGCTGAAGCTGAGATATCGTAATTAAGTGAAATATTACATTCTTTACGGTGTTCATCATGAGCCAGTGCCGAAGAAGTAACGAATGAGCTAGCAATGATTAACGCTGTTGTGGTTTTAGCAAAAGTCATGGTGAAGTTCCTTTATCGTTAAGTTGAACAAGCTATATCAGGAACTGTGCCAAAAATTATAACCAATTGTTTTAAATGGTATTTTCAATAAAAGGAAGGAAGTGTAGAGAAATGATATAAAATTGATAAAACCAAGAGTTAGCAAAATTTACTAACTCTTGGTAAAAATTGACTAACTAATTTTTTCAAACATAAGATCCCAAACACCGTGACCGAGTCTTTGGCCACGCGCTTCGAATTTAGTTAAAGGACGATGCTCTGGACGTTCAACATAGTTATTAGTTGTAGATTGGTTTTTGTAACCTTCAGCGGCATCCATAACTTCTAGCATGTGCTCTGCATAATTTTCCCAGTCGGTCGCCATGTGGAATACACCGCCAACTTTTAACTTTCGTCTTAGTAATTGCACAAATTCAGCTTGAACAATACGACGTTTGTGATGACGCTTTTTGTGCCAAGGATCTGGGAAGAATAATTGCACGCGAGCTAATGAACCGTCTGCAATCGAATTTTCTAACACTTCAATCGCATCGTGGTGATATACACGAAGGTTCTTCACTTCTGCTTCTGCCGCACTCGCCAAGCAAGCACCAACGCCCGGTTGATGTACTTCAATACCAATGTAGTTTTGCTCTGGAGCGGCAGCAGCCATTTCAACTAAAGAAGCGCCCATGCCAAAACCAATTTCAAGAACCGTATCAGCATCACGACCAAATACAGACTCTAAATCGATTGATTCAGGGCTGTAATCTAATCCCATTGTTGGCCATTGAGTTTCAATAGCGTGTGCTTGCCCTTTGGTCAAACGACCTTCACGTAATACAAAGCTTCTAACTTTACGAAGGTACTTGCCTTCTTCATTAAATTCAGCGGTGGTAACTTCGCTCATTATTGCCTCAAATATCTACAGCATCATAAAAGATGAGGCATTATAGCTAAATCAATATAAATTGGCATACTCAGCTGGAGTTAAAAGGAATTTAGGCAAGGCTAATTGGTGAAAACATAGTCATCCTACGTTGAGACAATTTAACGCAGCATAAATTTCTTTTAAGCCAGCCTACTCTTGAGGTTCTGTGGAGACCACATTGTATTGATTTAGCTATACCAACAAAGTGAAAAACAGTGCAAGTCTCTTGTTTAGTTGATCGATGCCGATTACACTGCCGCCATGACAAAAATACCCTCTTTTTCAGATCGTATCATCGATTGGTACGACATTCACGGACGCAAAACCTTACCTTGGCAGCAGAGTAAAACCCCATATAAAGTATGGATTTCTGAAATCATGCTTCAGCAAACTCAGGTTGCTACAGTTATTCCCTACTTTGAAAAATTCATGGCAAGCTTTCCCAGTGTTTTAGACTTAGCTAATGCCGAACAAGACGAGGTACTCCATCATTGGACTGGACTCGGTTACTACGCCAGAGCAAGAAATCTACATAAAGCCGCTCAGCTTATTCGTGATAGATACCAAGGTCAATTTCCTGAATCCTTTGATGATGTGTTAAGTCTTCCTGGTATTGGTCGCTCAACGGCTGGTGCAGTGCTTTCTTTATCTTTAGGTCAGCACCATGCCATTTTAGATGGCAACGTAAAACGAGTGCTTGCTCGCCATGGCGCAATTTCAGGTTGGCCAGGAAAGAAAACCGTTGAAAACCAACTTTGGGAAATTGCGGATCGCTACACGCCTAAGTCAGAAATACAAAAGTACAATCAGGCCATGATGGATATTGGCGCCATGATTTGTACGCGCTCCAAGCCTAAGTGTGAACAATGTCCTGTCGCTTTCGACTGTCAAGCACAGCGGCAAGGAAAGCAAACCAATTATCCGGGTAAAAAACCTAAAACGGAAAAGCCAGTTAAAGCCACCCATTTTTTAGTACTAAAGCAGAATGGAAAAGTGTTACTGAAACAACGCCCATCAAAAGGTATTTGGGGTGGGCTATGGTGCTTTCCTGAATTTGAAACGGCTACTGAATTAGAGCAATACATACAAACGACTAAAATACTCCCTAGTAGTGTTCAAAGCTTATCTGGGTTTAGACATACCTTTAGTCACTATCATTTAGATATTAGTGCTTCTTTGGTAGACTTGGACAATAACCATAATCAAGTAATGGAGCCTCTAGTTTCAGGTGGTTACTCAGAAATGTGGTTTAATTTATTCGCCCCTGAAAAAGTTGGGCTAGCAGCGGCTACAGAAAAGATCTTGGCCGAAGTAAGATCGATAGAAGATGAGGAATAAAATATGGCTCGCACAGTAAATTGCGTGTATCTAAATAAAGAAGCTGACGGTCTAGACTTTCAACTTTATCCGGGTGAAATTGGCAAGCGTATTTTTGATAACATCAGTAAAGAAGCTTGGGGACTTTGGCAAAAGAAACAAACCATGCTGATCAACGAACATAAGCTGAATATGATGAATGCTGATGATCGCCAACTACTAGAAAAAAACATGGTTGAATTTTTATTTGAAGGTAAAGAAGTCAAAATCGAAGGCTATGTACCAGAGGATAAATAATTACCATTTTATAACGGTGGTCAACTTAAGTTGATCACCATTGTGTTCAGCACAATCATTCCATTTATCTAGCTTAAGACCGATTTAGTCAGAATCAAAAATACAAGCCCTGCTCACAGTAATATTTCCCTCAGCTGATACAATTTTTAATTCACTGTAGATTTAACAAAATCCAATTCGACAAAGCCATGTGATTTATGTCACGATTTAGCCAAACGATAAAAAAATAAAGTTTCAAGGAAACTGAATAATGTCACAACATAAACCAGCCTCTTCGCTGGATGCGCTATTGCCTGTTTTTGCACTTATATGCATGTTAATGGCATCGGTATATCTTTTTTCATCTGATAGTTCATCTGGTGCAAACCAAATCGCCTTAATACTTGCTGCCTGTGTCGCACTCGTTGTTGGTGTAAAAAATGGTTTTACATGGAAAGAAATGGAACAAGGGATCATCGAGGGCATCAGTGTAGCCACCCCAGCCTTACTCATTTTATTTAGTGTAGGTTCACTCATTGGTACTTGGATTTTAGCCGGTACTGTACCAACCATGATTTATTATGGAATGCAGATCCTAAGTCCCACATATTTTTATGCCGCTTGCTGTATCTTATGTGCAGTTATCGCCCTGAGTATTGGCAGCTCATGGACTGTTGCAGGTACCTTAGGTATCGCCTTAATCGGCATTGCTGGCGCTATGGGACTAAGTGTTGAAATTACCGCAGGTGCTATCATCAGTGGTGCTTATTTTGGTGATAAAATGTCACCACTTTCAGACACGACTAACCTCGCTCCTGCTGTTGCCGGTACCGATATTTTCAGCCATATTCGCCATATGACTTGGACAACCGTACCGAGTATTATTATTGCGCTAGTGCTGTTTTTCATTATTGGATTAAACACCGATACTTCGCAATTTTCATCTAACCTTTCTACCAGTATGGAAGTTCTGCAACAAGAATTTGCCCCTAGTCCATTGTTATTGCTTCCTCTTTTGGTTGTGCTTGGCTTGGCTTATAAAAAAGTGCCAGCATTTCCAACCGTCATTATTGGTACACTAGCAGGTGCCGTTTGTGCTGCGTTATTTCAGTACGATGCCATCATTAAGTTTGTTAATGACGACTCATTACCTAGTGTTGTAGCAATCATCAAAGGTATTTGGATTGCTATGTTTGATGGCTACACTTCGAACACTGGAGACTCAGTTTTAGATAGCCTGCTTAGTCGTGGTGGTATGAGTAGCATGGTAACGACTGTTTGGTTGATTTTATGTGCGATGGCATTTGGCGGCGTAATGGAAGTAACTGGCTTGTTAGCTCGATTACTTGAAGGCGTACTTAAAGCTGTTCGTGGTAGTTCAAGCCTGATCATTGCCACTTTAGGCTGTGGTATTGGAGCCAACGTGGTTTGTGGTGACCAATACATCGCAATCCTATTGCCGGGAAGAATGCTGAAACTTGAATATCCAAAACACGATTTAGCACCTGTGAATTTAAGTCGTACTCTAGAAGACTCTGCCACGATCACCAGCCCGTTAGTGCCATGGAATACTTGTGGTGCCTTTATGGCAAGTACACTGGGCGTAGCAACCTTAGCCTACCTACCTTTTGCTTTCTTTAACTTGATTTGCCCATTAGTAAGTGGCACTTACGCTTACTTTAAGTTCAAGATTGAGCCTTTAGAGCACGAAGCGACTGCTTAAATGATAAAAGGGAGCCTCGGCTCCTTTTTTGTTTGTATCTATAAAATTGAATCTTTCATGCAGCCATAATGGTAATAAGCCCATTGTCCCCAGCGTCGAAAACGACTGAATGGCACACTTGGTAACGGAGAGGAATACAAAGGCAAATCAGGTACTGGTTGCCCTGCTATCGATTGTGCCAACCGATAGCCTGCTTGAGCGCTGTACGCGACTCCAGAACCACAATACCCCAGTGAATACCCAACGCCATTTTTTTCAAAAATATGGGGCATATCGTCAAAGGCTGCCGCAATCCATCCCGTCCAATTAAAATCGACTTTACTATTGCTCAAAGCAGGAAAGGCACTGTTTAACGCTCGCTTCAGCCTTTGACCGTATTTAGGATTTGCAGCATCTTTTCCCCAAACCGCACCACGACCACCAAATAATAAACGGTTGTCGGGTAATAGACGGTAGTAATACTTGAGAATTCGGGTATCCATCACCACTTGACGAGTTTTTAATCCCGCGGCTTCAAGAATGTTGTTACTCAAAGGCTCAGTAACGATCACATTACTCAGAATCGGCAAAAATTTGTTATCAATTTGAGAATTAAACCTTTTTGGTAGATAGGCATTACCACAACAAACAACTTTGTTTGCTATGACTTCTCCTTGGTTAGTGATCAATCTATGCCGACCTTGCTCTTCTATCCAATCTTCAACACACGAATTTTCGTAAATAGGCACGCCAACTGATTGAACTAACTTCTTATAACCCAGTAATAATTTAAGAGGGTGAATGCCAAAACCTTGTTGAATACGCAAAGCGCCATGTGCTTGTTGGTGATGCATGTATTCATCAAAAAGCACTTGTTTTGACAAGATCTGAGAATCACTACCAAAGTGGCGCTGCATGTATTCATTAGCAGACTCTAATTGCTGCATCGCTTTCGGACTATGGGCGATTTTTAGGTAACCATTTTCTTGTCTATCACAATCAATATGATGATCCGATATCAATGCATCAACACGCTCAACAGCTTCAGAGAATTCATTAAAAATTCCTTTGGCTACTGACAAATCCCAGCGTTTAGCCATCTGCGGATAACTCAAGCGTCCAGAGCCTTTTAGCACGAACCCTGCGTTTCGAGCACTGGCTCCAAAACCAACTTGATTGGCTTCAATTACAATACAGTCAATACCTTGCTCAATAGCGAGATAGTAAGCCGTCATTAAACCAGTGTAACCACCACCAATAATGGCAATGTCTGTTTGAATGGATTGTTGAAGTGAATCTTGTGCTGTACCTAAAGGAACTGAGTTTGCCCAATAGCTTTGAGCAAACTCTTGTTGAAATGGTGACGTGTTAACTAATGGGTCGTACATCCTTGACTCATTCTTGGAAGAACCGAATAAGCCAATCATACAAGTTTAAAGAAGCAATACAAAACTATAGGTCAGCCCTAAATTGACTCAAATGTTGATTCACTACATCTTGTGCAACCTTCAAACATTGCACCTGCTCTGTAGTAAATGGCCTGTCTGGATGTTCAAGCGCACTGTTCACCAAATGCTTAACATAACCCAAATCCCATCGCCCCTTAACTCCTTTCGATTGAGCAATTTTTTCAAAATTATCCTCAGTCATTTTATAACCATCATGCTTTATTTTTCGAACAAAGTCCTTTGCAACATAAAGCTTGTGCCCATCAATTTTATTGCCATTGCTTACTTCTGAGGCATAGGTTCGACTGCAAGCATTAAGTAGTGCAACCTGATGATACATAAGAGGGGCATTTCCCCTGATGACATCATTCAGTTCTTGTTTAATATACCCCGGCACACCAATATTTCTAGCTCTGACATCCAAGCTTATTTTATTAGCCAAGGCGATATCAACCTCTAAGTTTACTGCTCTTGCCCAATTGCGAATACCATTTGCTTGCTGACCTTCGTGTTGTATTAATTTATGCGCGGCATCTAAACAAGTTACTTCTGCTGGTGATAATACTTTTGGTCTTGTATCCACTGCTGACAATAATAGATGCCTGATGTCATCAGCCTTACCTAAATGCGAAAGATTAGGTTGGTGACTTAACTGATCGGCTATACCATCATTGAATTGAACTTGATGCTGAATTGCCCATTGACGAAATCCTTGAAGCTTAGGTGATAGAACAAACTGTTCCCCAGGCTGTGCTCCTGCTACTTGTACAGGAGTACGAGTAGGGGCCGCTTCCATATATTGCCGCCCGACAATGTTTGATAAAAACCCCTCCATCCTACTAGCGATATTATTTAAACCCGCATCAAAATCAGCTTCATAAGCATTTTGGTTAGGAATAACCGTAGCTTGATAGCGTTGAAGATTAAGACTGACCTCTACGTCCTGAGCTTCAGTAGATCTACGACCAAAAAAAAACGCTAAAAATCTAGCCACGTAGCCAGTATTTTTATCATCAACTCTGTACTGACCTGTATCGCTTTGAGAAACCTTAAAGCTTTTCTTTACCTCAACACCTTTCGATGACGTGTAATTTAGGCTCCATTCTGATTGGGGTCTAAGCTTTGGATCACTGTCCTGTTTAATTTGGGTTACGAGCTCAGAAACTTTTGAAGAATAGTTACCACCAACTGACATAAACTTACCTTTAGCTCATCCTTGAGTAATAAAGGAAGTATAGTCAAAAAATCAAAATCATTTCACAAGCTGTACACTGGCACTCACCACGGCATAAAGCACAGTTATAATCTGGATTAAACTCTCGATTCCAACGATTGGGATGCTCTTTGATTAACACTCCTCCCGCCTTAGAAAAGTATTTCACAGCTGAGTTGTTTGGACTTTGCTTCCATAAATGAGAAATACCCGCCTTAGCCCCTTGCTTTTTGACGGCCTGTATTGAAGCATCAAGTAACTTTCCTCCAAGCCCCTCACCTCGCGCTTCTTCTGCTACCGTATTGCATTTGAAATAACAGACATCATTAGGCTTAATTGACCACTTTTCCTCAGAGCACCACCTATCCAAAGGCCATTGACCAGCTGCATAAGTTAATCGGAAACCTACCAATACTTTATCTTTATAGGCCACAAAATGAGGATTTATTCCGTTTTTAATTCCCTTTGAATAGATGTCATGTAACTCTTGTTGATTTATGTAACCTTCACCATGAACACAGCAACCTAACTCTATAACATCTTGAAAATCCTGTTTTGTTAATTGACGAATTATCATGATGCTCACTTTTACCTGTTATACGATTTTTTTATAAAATCCTTGATGACGATGACAGCTTTATGAATGTCTTGTTGATTTATATCTTTATGAGTAACTAGCCTTAAATGTTGAGAAGGGTAAATTAATATTCCTTGCTGTTTTAATATATGAGCCATTTCCTTGGGGTTTATGTGTTTTGGTAAATCAACAAACATCATATTGGTTTGTACTTGCTCACTATCGATTGACAGCTCTTCAATAGTGGACAGCTCTGTTAACAATAACTGTGCATTTTCATGGTCTTCCGCCAATCTATCAACTTGTTCAGTCAGCGCCAATCTTGCTGCCGCCGCTAATATTCCAGCTTGACGCATTCCGCCACCTAAGACTTTTCTCCAGCGCCTTGCTCGGCCGATCAGATCTTCTGAACCTAAGAGTAGAGAACCTACAGGAGCGCACAAGCCCTTGGATAAACAAATAGAAACAGAATCGAAATGATCGGTGATGGCATTAATCGATAAATTTTGGGCAACTGCAGCATTAGCCACTCTAGCGCCATCTAAGTGAATTTTTAAACCATGATTGAACGCGAAAGCTTGAGCTTTAGCCAAATACTCTTGAGGTAAGACAATACCACCTATGGTATTTTCTAAACTTAATAACTTAGTGCGAGCAAAGTGAAAATCATCGGGTTTAATAGCCGCTTTAGCGTCATCTAAATCGATAGTACCATCAAGCTGATTGGCTAATGGTTGAGGCTGAATACTGCCTAAAACTGCTGCTCCACCACCTTCAAATTTATAATTATGGGCTTGCTGACCACAAAGATACTCATCCCCCCGTTCACAATGACTCATTAATGCCAATAAATTAGCCTGAGTGCCAGATGAAGTAAACAACGCAGAATCAAAGCCAAACATGTCTGCGGCTAACTCTTGAAGTTCATTAACAGTTGGATCATCGCCAAAAACATCGTCACCGACTTTGGCGTTCGCCATGGCTTCACGCATAGCTTGAGTGGGTTGGGTAACGGTATCGCTTCTAAGATCAATCATAGAGTGGTGTCATCGCTTAAAATAATGACAACACTCTACCGATTATTTGGATTTAAAAAAAGTCGAAAACTCTTTTTGAACAGCTACTTCTCAGGTTTAGGAGGGAAATTCGATAAAATGTCACCAACCATTTTATTGATATTCTCAGTCTTCTTCTCTGGTGTTTTGTAGTTGCGAATAATATCTCGACTAGAACCACGCCAAATTAACTCACCGGTTTTATTATCAACAAGATCGATAAATAGCGTACCGACTTTGTATTCCCTAACATGAGTCGTGGTTGAGCCTGTTCCTCCCCACCACCAATTACGAGTATATGGAAAATAACCAAAATTCGAGTGGAAAGTATCTACATCAAACTTCTTTTCTTTCTGAGTGATATAGTTCACTAAAACATCAGCCGATTGCTTATTTACTTTCGTCAATCCTTTCGCTTGTAACTGCTCATTAACTGCGTGATGAATACGCTGACTCATTAAGCCATCTAACTGATAACCTTCTTCACCCGCTCTCTTATTAACCCATGCAAACGTTTTGTATTGGCTAAAATCCACTTTGGGATTGTAATCCCAATTTCCACGAGTCGAGCTACATGCCGTTAACATCAACGCCATGATTAAAATTAAGTACTTTTTCATATTACTCCTCCAGCAAACCGTTGCCCATTAAAGCAACCCATATTGCACTATATAGCTACCACTTTACTTACCAATACATTGTTCTTCAAACAAATTTGCACAAATTTACCATTTTAATTGACAAGGGAAAAGATCTTAATGATAATTATTATCAATAAATAGAAGGAGTCAGTGTCATGCTTTGGATCATTTCAGCAATTGCTTTAGGCAGTTTGGTATTTTTGTACTCCCGCCAAACAATCTCGCCAATAGCTGCTCTTGAACAAAGGCTTGAGCTTAGTCATGGCCTAATAAGTAGCTTGGTCACTATTGCTCTTACTGTCTTCGCGGTGTGCTTCGTCATTACCTTATCGGCTCCTTCAATAAAAGGATATACAGCAATTAGTTTTGCTATGACTTCCGTATTTATTGCTATTCCTAAACTTCATCGCTTTATTTTACCTTCTGCCATTACCACAGGTGTATTATTACTATCTTGGTTGTTCTAGAAACTGTTCTAAATAAATCTTAATTTTCCCCTGTTTGGGTATTAATTGAGTCTTTGTTAGACTTATATTATTCACTCATTATTTGCGCTTAGATCCTACCTCGAGTTTTGGTAAGATCCATATCTATCGCTATTTACATTTCAAAGTAATATAAATTACTGATTTTAGGGATTCTAAATCATGAGAATCGACGATGATGTTGCCTTAGTTTTCAGCACAGAAACAGGTCGTATAAAACAAGAAAAACAACCCGATGATATCCCACAAGGTGATGGCATTGTTAGAATTCATAGAGACAGCAAAGGTCGTAAAGGCAAAGGTGTCTCTATTGTGAAAGGCTTAGGTTTAGATGCCAAAGCATTAAAGACACTCGCTCAAAAACTAAAAAAACAATGCGGTTGTGGTGGAACAGTAAAAGACTTCAATATCGAAATACAAACCGATAACCGAGAACAGTTAAAGTCTCTGTTAGAAAAACAGGGGTATACTGTTAAGTTAGCAGGTGGTTAATACCTGAGAGAAGCAGTACAGGAGTTTTTATGGAGAGCTTACAAAACCAATTTCTCGTCGCCATGCCCTCACTTGATGATACCTTCTTCGAGCGCAGTGTTATCTATATGTGCGAACATGACGAAAAAGGCGCAATGGGTTTAGTCGTTAATCGTCCAATTGGTATAGAAGTAAATGAGCTACTAGAACAAATGGAGCTTAACACTCACACCATACTCCACTCAGTCGTTAAAGATTCCCCAGTCTTAGTTGGTGGCCCTGTTAGCCCAGATAGAGGTTTTGTACTCCACTCAACGCAACCTGGCTGGACAAACAGTTTAGCCATCACCCCAGAAATTATGGTAACGACTTCCCGCGATGTGTTAAGTGCAATGAGTAATCAAAAAGGACCTGACAGCTTTATTGTGGCTTTGGGGTATGCAGGTTGGGGACGAGGACAGCTCGAAGAAGAAATAGCTCAAAACTCATGGCTAACCATTCCAGCGTCTAATGAAATTCTGTTTGACATTGAACCAGAAAAGCGCTGGGAAATGGCGTGTAAATCTCTAGGGTTCGAACCTTGGCAAATGTCCTCACAAATTGGACACTCATAAGAGAAAATAATGACAACACAAACCGTTTTAGGGTTCGACTTTGGTACCAAAAGCATAGGTATCGCTGTCGGGCAAAACATCACTTATCAAGCATCGCCTGTTCAAGCGGTAAAAGCCAATGATGGTATTCCAAACTGGGATACCATTGAACAAATCATAAAAAAGTGGAATCCAACACTGCTGGTTGTCGGCTTGCCATTAAATATGGATGGAACAGAGCAACCTTTGACTCAGCGAGCGAGAAAATTTGCCAATCGCTTAAATGGTCGTTTTGGCATCAAAACAGAATTGCAAGACGAGCGTCTCACAACCACCGATGCAAAAGCGCGATTATATGAATTAGGCGGATACAAAAAATTAGCTAAAAACCAAATTGATGCGGTTTCTGCTGTATTGATTGTTGAGAGCTATTTTGAGAACCAATTTGGGGGGTGATGACTCCCTTTTCCCAATAAAAAGGCTTTTAAACCTCACTATATTTATCGGCTAAAAGCCATAAAACGTTCGCGTCAAATTACACTTCAATCAAAGAAATAAATACAAACAAATCAAAAATTAATTTTCAATTAATTCAGTCCCTTAAAATCTGTTCTATGCTAGTTACATAGTTAACTTCGCGTATGAGTTGTTTATGGCAGCCTCAAAACCATCCTCACTTCATCAAGGTCAAACGATGCCTTTTGAGCTTACGGCTCAAAAGTTCAATGATCTTAGTTCTTGCACACTTACATTATCTACTTCAGCTATAAAGTATATAGCTTCTCAATGTCCTCAAGCTGATAAAGAAGTCGTAACACTTCACACTAGTGGCACATTTGCAACAAAAGCAGATTATAAAGTTCACCGTAAAGCAGGGGAATTACCTGGCTTCAAACCTCAATTCAAAATCTCTTTGAATGGAAAAAAATATCAGGTAACTGCCGATACGAGTAAAGAAGGTCTCGGGGGGTTAGTCGACGTACAAGTTGAAATTATGGCTACAGAAATGACTATCAAGCTTAACGAGTACCTTGAGCAACAAAAATCAAGCCCTAAGTTGCCAGATAGAGACTTAGTCCAAAGTGAGCTTGATGAACACAGAGACGATGTTTCTCCTGCCGCAGTTAAGCTCTCAAAAATGCGTCCGACTTTACGTCGATTACCCGTTTTCAATAAACCTCGCACGGCAAAAGAACGAAGAAATCAAGCGAACCGAGAATCCAGAGCCTTTACCCTATGGGAAGGAATTCGAGAGCAAAGAGAAACAACGCAAGACCGTTTACAAATGGGCTTAACTTTGCAATACGTTAATCAGTCCATGCAAGAACAAAATCAACTTATTCAGTTATCGGATCTTATTGGCTGGGAATACCTCGAAGAGCAGAATGAAGTAGAACTAACTGAGGATAGAATTCAAGTTCGAAACTTTATACGTGATACTTTATTGGGTGATGAACCTAACAATGATGTCGCAGCCAAACCTGCAAAAGTTAAAACAGTAGTCGCACCGTCAAAGCCAAAAACATCAACCTCTATATCGGAACATATGGAAAGAGGAAAAGTGGAATCTGTTGCAGATGTGGCATGTAAGTCTCCATACTTTAAAGAAGATGTCGTACACCTAAGTGAACTTGTAGGTGCTGAGTTCGGAGAAAAACCAGTCGTCTTTTTTGACGCCGATGAAGTACTGGTTAAAGGAACTTACACTAAATTACCGCTCCCAAAACGTCCTAACTTTACAACATTGGAAAATCAAGGCCCTGAAATCTTAAAAGCAGTCATAAAGGATTTAAAAGCTAGTGGTGCTAATGTATATGTCCTAAGTGCGTCTGGACATAATTTCCTTCCAACTAAGCTTAGAGAAGCCGGAATTGATCCAAACTGGTTTGATGGCGTTTATGGTAAAGAGGGCCATGGAATGATCTTCGATGAGGAAGGTGAATACATCGGTGTTAAAAACAAAGGAGACAGAGCTTTTGAGATTTATAAGGAAAATGATTTAGATACTAGCCGCCCAATAGTTCTTATTGATGATGGTATGGATAACTTAGATGCCATGGCCGAAGCAGCTAAGCGTTTAGGCTGTAGATATACACCCGTTCACTTTACTGGAGCCATTGAACATCGACATATGCAATTAGCACAATACGGTTTCATCAAATATGAATCCTTAGAAGGATATTATGTCGATCACAATGAAGAGAAAGAAATTGCACTCAGAGCCAGAACCAAAAAGGCTGAATTGTCGACAAAAAACATGACAAATCTAGTATTGAGAGGCTCAACACAAACAGATATATAAGTAAAAACGCCTCATTTACGAGGCGCTTTTTTACAAATATTTTTGAACGATATTTCCCATCATCTCAATATGTAAATCATCATCATTAAGGGCTGGGATATAGCGATAATGCTTGCCACCAGCCTCTTCAAACACTTCTTTATTTTCACATTGAATTTCTTCTAATGTTTCTAAACAATCCGCACTAAACGCTGGACAAATTACCGCAATATCATCAACGCCATTTTTGGCTAGCTCTTCTAATGTGGCATCCGTATAAGGCTTCAACCATTCAGCTTTACCAAATCGAGATTGAAAGGTTGTGATGTAATCTTCTTCATTTAAACCAAGCGATTCAACCACTAAGCGAGTCGTCTTTTTGCAAAAACAGTAATAAGGATCACCCAGTACTAAATTACGCTTTGGCATGCCGTGATATGAAATTACTAACTTTTTGGGTTTACCGTTTTTATCAAAATCACTTTTTATCGACTCGACCAAAGCTTTGATGTAATGGGGATGATCGTGATAAGTATGAATAAATTGCAATGATGGCAAATAACGCCAAGTCATGAGTTCTTTACTAATAGCATCAAAACTCGAAGCAGTGGTTGGCGCGGCATATTGAGGATACAGCGGAAGTACCGTAATATCATCTACTCCTGACTCATGCATATCTTTTAATACCGAAGCGATAGAAGGGTTACCATAACGCATAGCATAATGAACTTCGACATCAGGATTCGTTTGACTCAAGTGCTGCTGTAACTTTTCACTTTGTCTACGAGTAATATCTAACAGAGGAGAGCCTTGATCCGTCCAAATGGATTGATACAAAGCGGCAGATTTAGCGGGGCGTACTCGTAAAATAATACCGTGAAGGATCACTTTCCATACTAATTTAGGAATTTCCACCACACGGTGATCAGACAAAAATTCAGCAAGATATCGTCTTACATCTTTCGTGGTGGGAGCATCGGGGGTACCAAGGTTGATGAGTAATACTGCTTTTTTACGACGTGGACTGTGTCCTTGTTGTTCTGATAACCCTGCAAATGTTGCCACGGATATTCCTTTTTGCGTTCAAGGTATTAATTTCATCTAATTCTATCAGGTCTGAATATCTGCTAAAAGAGGCTCTAGGGTTTTCCAGTTTTCCAAGAGCCATTCGACTATAACGTTAATAATACTTGCTACTTAATCTAAATCCACGGTAACGCCTGACATAAAGCCAGCATCAGTATCTCCGTCATTGCCATCTAGCTTAATCATTAAACGTAAATCGTTTGGAGAATCGGCATGATGTAATGCATCGGCATATGAAATTTTGCCATCGACATAAAGCCTAAACAAAGCCTTATCGAAGGTTTGCATCCCTTGTTCTTCCGACTTTGCCATGGTCTCTTTTAATAAATGCAGCTCATTTTTTGCGATCAAACTAGAAACACGAGGAGAATTAACTAACACTTCTATCGCCGCACAGCGACCTGCTCCGTCAGCTCTAGGAACCAATTGCTGCGCAACAATACCTCTTAAGTTAAGAGACAAATCAAACAACAACTGTTGGTGCTTCTCTTTAGGCACTAAATGCATAATGCGGTCGAGTGCTTGGTTAGCGTTATTGGCATGGAGAGTCGCCAAACATAAATGTCCTGTTTCAGCGAATGCTAGAGCAAACTCCATAGTTTCTTGAGTTCGGATTTCACCAATCATAATGACATCAGGCGCTTGTCGTAATGAACTTTTTAGAGCCGCTTCAAAAGAATCAGTATCAATACCCACTTCACGCTGAGTGATAATGCTTTGATTATGGTCGTGAACAAACTCTACAGGATCTTCTATCGTTAGTATGTGCCCTTTAGCATTAGCATTTCTATGGCCGATTAAGGCCGCTAAAGAGGTTGATTTACCCGTACCCGTTCCCCCAACGAAAATGAATAAACCACGTTTACTCATGACCAATTCTTGTAAAATTGAAGGTAGACCTAATGACTCCACATGAGGAATTTTGGTTTCAATACGACGCATAACACAACCAGGAGATTCCCTCTGCCAAAAAGCACTAACACGAAATCGACCAAGATCCTTTGCAGCAAAAGCAAAGTTACACTCTTTAGTTTCGTGAAATTCTTGCTTTTGCTCTTCGGACATCAAGGCTTCAACAAACGCTAAAGCTTGTTTAGTGTCGTACTTTTTTTCCGTTAATGGTCTCAACTCGCCATCGATTTTTGCACTAGGAGCAAAACCAGCAGTAATAAACAAATCAGAAGCTTTTTTGTCTACCATTACTCGTAAATATGGGGTCACATCCATGGCTTACGTCCTTAAAATGAGGCTTGATTATTGGCGCTCTTGGCTTTAGCGCTTTCACGGCTAATGATCCCTCTATTAACCAAGTTTTGCAAAGCTTGATCTAGCGTCTGCATTCCATGAGCCATACCCGTTTGAATTGCAGAAAACATCTGAGCCACTTTATCTTCACGGATCAAGTTACGGATCGCTGGTGTACCTAGCATGATTTCATGGGCAGCCACTCGCCCACCGCCTTCTTTTTTAATTAGAGTTTGAGAAATCACAGCTTGTAGTGATTCAGACAGCATGGTTCGAACCATATCCTTCTCGGCTGCTGGGAATACATCAACGACACGGTCAATAGTTTTAGCTGCTGATGTGGTATGCAGAGTACCAAATACTAAATGTCCTGTTTCTGCTGCAGTCATGGCTAATCGAATCGTTTCTAAATCACGCATTTCACCAACTAAAATCACATCAGGATCTTCACGAAGTGCGCTTCGTAATGCAGCATTAAAGCTTTGGGTATCACGATGAACTTCACGTTGGTTGATCAGGCATTGCTTGTTCTGGTGAACAAATTCAATCGGATCTTCAATGGTTAAAATGTGTTCTTTTCGACTTTCATTGATGTAATCAATCATGGCCGCTAACGTGGTACTTTTACCCGAACCAGTCGGGCCTGTTACCAATACCAATCCGCGTGGAAAGCTAGCCACTTTTTTAAATATCTCTGGGGCAGCCAATTGCTCTAACGTTAAAATATCACTTGGAATGGTGCGGAAAACAGCACCAGCGCCACGATGCTGATTGAAGGCGTTAACACGAAAACGGGCTAAATTAGGAACTTCAAAAGAAAAGTCTATTTCTAAGTGTTCTTCATAGTCTTTGCGCTGCTTATCGTTCATAATGTCGTACACTAAGCGCTGTACGTCAGCATGCTCTAGCGCTGGTAGGTTAATTTTTCTCACTTCCCCATCAACACGGATCATTGGAGAAACGCCTGCCGATAAATGCAGATCGGAAGCTTTATGTTTGACACTAAAGGCCAATAATTCTGTAATTTCCATAATTAACGATACCTAAGACACTTAGTAAAAATCACATCATGATAACAATAACTCAGAGGTTGGCACAGACCCAAGATAGAATCAAACTTGCGGCGCTCAAATTTCAACGAGAACCAAGTACAGTCCAGCTCTTAGCCGTAAGTAAAACCAAGCCTAGTTCAGATATCATTTTAGCTTATCAAGCTGGACAGCGAGCATTTGGTGAGAACTATGTGCAAGAAGGCGTTGAGAAAATTACAGCTCTATCACAACACTGCCCAGATATTACTTGGCATTTTATAGGCCCTCTTCAATCCAATAAAACCAAAGAAATTGCTCAACATTTTGACTGGATGCATACCTTAAGCCGAGAAAAAATTGCCAACCGATTGAATGAACAACGCCCGAATGATAAAGCGCCATTGAACGTTTGTATTCAAGTAAATATCAGTGGTGAGGACAGTAAATCAGGGTTACTAATCGAGCAGGTCGATTCTTTAGCTGATTTTATACAACAATGTCCAAATTTAAAGTTGCGCGGGCTGATGGCTATTCCAAGTCATCAAGACAATTCGGATAAATTACGCAACGAATTGATTACCCTTACCCAAAAGTATCAAGAGTTACGAGCCAAGTTCTCAGATATTGACACACTTTCTGTTGGTATGAGTCAAGATTTAGAGCTGGCTATCGAGCATGGTAGTACAATGGTTCGAATTGGCAGTGCAATTTTCGGGGCAAGGAATTGATTAACAGTACGATCGCCCCAATATTATAATAACTAACAAAAAATAGGTTTTACGATGACAACAGCAAAAATTTGTTTTATTGGTTCAGGCAATATGACCCGAAGTATTGTCAGTGGCTTAGTTGGCAGTGGATATGACTCTGAATTGATAGAAACCACGAACCCTAGCTTACCAAAACTAGAAGCTATGCATGCCGATTTTGGTGTAAAGGTAACTCAAAATAATGAGCAAGCCGTCATTAACGCTGATGTTGTCGTTTTAGGTGTTAAACCACAAATGATGCAAAACGTTTGCGAAGCTTTGAGTCATTTGGATTTAAGCCAAAAGCTTATCATCACTATTGCTGCTGGTATTCCGTGTCAGCGATATCACGACTACTTTAAGCAAAATATTCAGCTTATTCGAACCATGCCTAATACTCCAACCCAAATAGGCGTTGGCGTAACAGGTATTTATGCGCCAGCAGGGATTACTGACATACAAAAGCAATGTTTTGAAGCCATTATGAAAACGGGTGGCGAAGTGATTTGGGTTAATAAAGAGTCAGAGCTAAATCAAGTAATTGCACTTGCGGGAAGCTCCCCTGCTTACTTCTTCTTGTTTATGGAAGCGATGATAGATGCAGGTAAAAAAATGAGCCTTTCACAAGATCAGGTTAGGCTTATGGTTCAACAAGCCGCTTTAGGTGCCGCAGAAATGGTAAAGCAGAATCCTGAACTTTCTGCTGCTCAGCTTAGACAAAACGTAACCTCAAAAGGTGGAACGACAGCTAAAGCCATTGAAACCTTTGAACAAGGCGAATTAAGAGAATTAGTTGAATCGGCTATGAATAACTGCATTAATCGTGCTGAAGAAATGGAAAAACTTTTCTAGAATATAGCTCAAGTAACATAGAACAAAAGGTAAGAAAAAACTATGAACGCAATGGTATTTTTGATAACGACAGTTTTCCAACTCTATTTGAGTATTGTGATTTTACGCCTATGGCTACAATTTGTGCGTGCAGATTTTTATAATCCTTTCTCTCAATTTATCGTCAAGGCTACTCACCCAATTGTTGGACCGATGCGTCGAGTTATCCCTTCTATTGGTCGTTTTGATACTGCAACTTTCTTGTTAGCACTCATCGTAGTTACGCTAAAAATGACATTGCTGTCATTGATAGCTAGCCAACCAATAGACTTTTTAGCCATCTCGCTATTTTCTTTGGTTTCGGTTATCAAACATGCTGGTTTCTTATTATTTTGGATGCTATTGGTTAGCGCAATTTTAAGTTGGTTTAACCAAGGCTATAACCCATTTATAATGGTTTTAGGTCAATTGACCGATCCTCTATTGGCTCCTATCCGCCGTATTATTCCACCAATGGGCGGTTTAGACTTTTCAGTTTTGATAATGATCATTGGTCTACAGTTTTTAAATATGCTTTGCTCTCAATACGTACCCTATTGGAACTTCATCTAGCTTATTACGTTATTAATATTCAGGGAGCCATCGGCTCCCTTTTTTCTAACTGCATCAAAGGGTATACTCATCACACTTAGTCTAATTGAGGTAGGCATTATGCTACGCAAACTTTGTGCTGTACTGTTATTTGCTGTCAGTTTTGTTGGGGTCGCTCATGCCGAGCAAAAAACGCGTGTTGGGAATTTTGACATTCACTACATTGCTTTTGGAAGCACTTTTTTAACACCATCTATAGCTAAAAGTTACGGACTTAAACGAAGCAACTACAATGGAATCGTAAATATTTCAGTGTTGGACACTCGCAAAGCTGGAAACCCAGCGGTTGCTGTCAAAATATCAGGTATCGCTTCTAATCTAATGAGCTCTCAAGTGAACTTAGACTTCAAAGAAATCAAAGATGGAAAAGCAATTTACTACATTGCGGAAGTCCCTTATCAAGATGATGGCACCATCAACTTTGATATTGATATCAGTAAAGGCAAAGAACTCAACACCAGCTTAAAATTCTCACAAAAATTTTACGTAAAATAAATAGCTTGGGCTCTCTGACATCATAGAGCCCATATCATCAAGCATCATTACCATTCCCCTCTTTACTTATCTCACTTCATCAGTATGATCGGCTCACATTTTCTAAAGAGCATTCATTATGAAGACCATCGTTTTAGCTAGCGGCAATAAAGGCAAACTGGCTGAATTTGACCAGTTGTTTAATCAACATGGTGTTTCTATTACTCCTCAAAGCGACTTTGGAGTAACAGAAGTCGCTGAAACAGGAACCACCTTTGTAGAGAACGCTATTATTAAAGCTCGTCATGCAGCCAAATATGCTAATGGTGCAGTGATTGCGGATGACTCAGGGATTGAAGTCGACCACCTTCAAGGACAACCGGGGATATATTCGGCTCGTTACAGTGGTGAAGGTGCTTCGGCTGCAAGTAATAATGAAAAACTGCTTACCGAACTGAATGGCGTTAGCAACCGTAAGGCTAGGTTCCAATGTGTGCTTGTGTATATGCGTCACGAGTTCGATCCAACGCCAATCATTGCTCAAGCCAGCTGGGAAGGTGAAATTGCTCAGTCACTTAGCGGCGAAGGTGGTCATGGTTACGACCCACTGTTTATTCCTGAAGATCACACAGAATCCGCTGCAAGTATGAGTGCTGACGCAAAAAATGCGGTCAGCCATAGAGGTAAAGCATTGCAACAATTGGTTGCTCTTCTTAAACAACATGGTGTGATTAACTAGACCATGCTCACTCTACCTCCACTTAGCTTATATGTGCACATACCGTGGTGTGTGCAAAAATGCCCTTATTGTGACTTTAACTCTCATGGTCAAAAGGGTAATTTACCCGAAGCTGAATATATTGATGCGCTTCTTGAGGATTTATCTCAGGACTTGAAATACGTTCAAGACCGAAAGCTATTCAGTATTTTTATCGGCGGTGGAACACCATCGTTATTTTCTGCTGCGGCCATCAAACGATTACTTGATGGCATTCAAGCTCAAATACCGCTTGTCGATGATATTGAAATCACAATGGAAGCGAACCCGGGTACGTTAGAGCACGATAGCTTTAAGGCTTATCGACAAGCTGGAGTGACTCGTGTTTCCATTGGTATTCAAAGTTTCGCGAAAGATAAGCTCAACTTATTAGGCCGAATTCACAATGACTGTGAAGCTGAAATCGCAGCCAAGTCAGCTCACGATGCTGATTTCAACAGTTTCAATTTAGATTTAATGCACGGTTTACCAAATCAAAGCTTTGATGAAGCCATGTTTGATATTGAAAAAGCTGCAAGCTTAAACCCGCCGCATTTATCTTGGTATCAACTAACCATTGAACCTAATACCTTGTTCCATTCGAAACCACCACAGTTACCAGAAGATGAAGCGCTGTGGCATATTTACGAGCAAGGACAAAAAAAGCTAGCCGAGCTTGGCTATCAGCAGTATGAGATTTCCGCTTATGCCAAAGAAGGTTACCAATGCCGCCATAACCTCAATTATTGGCAGTTTGGTGATTACTTAGGGATTGGCTGCGGCGCTCATGGTAAAGTAACTTTACCAGAAGAAGATAGCATTCTTAGAACTGTAAAAATTAAGCACCCTAAAGGTTATTTAGCTGCGGAAAATTACACGTTTGAAACAACTGAAGTAGAAAAAGATGACCGAGCACTAGAATATTTAATGAACCGTTTCAGGCTGATTTCGCCTATTTCTAAAGCAGAATTTGAACAAAGAACTGGCTTAAATCGTAGCGTTCTCAATGCAGGAATGCATCAGGCTAAAAATAGAGGGTTGATCACTGAAGATAACACCCGCTGGCAATTAACGAGCAAAGGACAGATGTTCGTTAATGATCTACTATCTCAGTTTTTATGATTAAGAGGGTGTTTCAGTCGGTTTTAATCAGGATCTCTAATACCATTAAAATCAACGTCCACCCTGCCAGTTGAAGGTTGAAAAAATTCCCCTCGCCTACCCATGACATACTTAAACTCTTGGTGGGCGCTCGGATTGGGGAGTTCGTCACTAACAACCTCGTAATAATTTTCGGTACCGTACCATACTGTTCGTTTAGTTCTCTGTACTTTCCAAGCACAAAGAATGTCATTTACGGCCACTGATGGAGATACAATTTCTTTAGTTTTCACAGCCACACTAGTATCAAGATTTTGGCTAGTAAGCTCTTCCGCTTTTTTATATAGCTTTATTCCCTTATGCGCAAAGCAAAGATAAACATAGGTGAGAGTGACACCTCCATCATGAGAGCTGTCCGCTTTAACTTTAGGGTATTGAGCAGCAACATCGAATCTCTTACTAAAACAAACACAGGTATTTTGATCACTGATCAATTCATACCGACTTAGAGAAAAGCCTTTTCGTCTTCCCATAACACAACATGATTCAGTCAAAACTGTATCACTATATTCAGGAGGAATTTTAGGAAAAAAACCAATTTTAAAAATATCATCAGGGGCTCTTGAGTCACCTCTAAACACAAATTTCGGCTTACTAAATGCGGAATCTTTGGCTCTAAAATAAAGCAATTTTGAAGGAGAAGGTTCCCAATATCTGAACTTTGATTCTGAAGGTGAAGAGAGCTCCTCAGGGACTTTTAGAAGCAAGGTGTATTTTTGCCTTTCCTCTTGAGCTTTTTTTTCCTCATCAAATACAGTTCGAGAAGATACTGTAGAAACTCCTGATGCAGTTTCAAGATCAGTAACCGTTATTGAATCAGGAGTTACGATAATTTGTTGTGGTTTATGTATTCGAATCTTACTTCTACCACTCATCAGGCTTCTCAAAACAACTTGTTCAGCAAGACTATTAGATTCTTTTTCATCAACGACTTCACAAACGAATTGATGACCGCCTTTAGTTTCCTTTTGTTCCGATAGTTTTGCATGCCAAGCCGCAATTATGTTTTCAGGCTCTATGCTTGCTGTAATCACCGTCTGCGCCGATTGATAAAAGTTGGTGCCTAAACCAAACTGCTCTAACTCATTAATTTTAAATTCAAGTTGTATCCCTCTACTCACTCGACACTGATAAATGTAAACATCTCGCTGTCGTTGAGTTAAATAGGATTGAACTGTCGCTAAATAAAAACTTCTTGAACATGCAATGCCACTTTCGATATCAACCGTCAGTGTTGATTTATCGCAAAAAAGAGTTGTGTCTCTAGTAACTTCACAGGATTGGTTTCTAGCTTTTAATCCTTCTATAAAAACATCACTAGGCGGCCTTTCAGAGCTAACAAAGACGAGGTTACAATCAGAAAACGCCTCTTCTTTAGGTAAAAAGTTACCATTTGGGGCTGGTTGCCAAAATGATAATTCAGAGGGAGATGTTTGACGTTGTTGAACATGGAAATGAGACGTCCCCCCTTCTTTTTTAAGATCCAATAACGCTCTTTCTATATTGAAAGTTAATAATGAACCAGATCTTCTAATATCATCATTAACACCAAGGCATTGAGTCCAAAGTAGCATTTACAGATCCTAAGTGAAGTTATTCAGGCTATTGGCGTTGACCACCCAATGATATTTGAGTCTTATCTTTACAGTTTTAACAACTCAGATATGAGTGATAAACGCTATTATGCAAAGAAATGAGTTCAGATATGAGTGAAACTTGAATGAAAGATCATTAATGAAATATACCCGTTAGTGAGATCAACACGGTTTTCTGATCATTTTGGCGAACAGATATAGCTCAGAAATACTCGTTGCTCAATGGGTATTGATACTGTCTTCGTCGACTACTAAAAAATGGTAGTAATGGATTCAACATCTATACTTAAAGTTCATAAAAGGAATTATGGATATATGCGCTATGGCCATCACTCAAGTTGATGCTTTGATACATGGAAGTCAGCAATTAGCTGAACAAGTATCACAGCTCTTAAAAGCTTCAAACCAAGCGATCAGTATTGCTGTCATTAATGAAGAACAGTTGGACTCTAAGGTATGGGAGCAAGCATTAACTGATGCTCGCTCCGGTTCAATGGTTATTCAACTTCAAGGAATCGTGAGTAATATTGAAGATGAAAAAAATTGCTTTAGAGCATCATTGGAGCTAAAAAACACCGAAGAATATATCGATGCCATTCTTGCCACTAAGGTTTATGTGGTTACTTAGCTCTCTAAAATCACTGTCGCTGTAGCGTATCGTTTCTCATCGGCGATAGATAAATGTAAGTACTTCCCTGACAGAGCTTCAAACTTTTCTAGAGCGCCATCAGTAAACTTAAGTTTTGGCGCACCATCCTCGTTATTACTCACATGAATATGCTGAAATGACACGCCGCGACCAATCCCTGTGCCTAAGGCTTTTGCAGCAGCTTCTTTGGCAGCAAATCGTTTAGCGAGATAACGTTGAGGTTGGCTATGACGGTTATAGATATTTAGCTCAGTGGGCGTCAGCACTCTTTGTGCTAAACGCTCACCTGTTTTTGTGTTATGTAACGGAATACGCTCAATTTCAACAATATCCGTTCCAAGTCCGATGATAGGCATCAGTTACCTCGACGACCTTCAATCATGAGCAATCTCATATCGCGAACCGCTTTTTCAAGACCATCAATGGACGCCCGAGCGATAATTGCATGACCGATATTCAGTTCATACAATTCAGGAATTGCCGCTATTGGCTTAACATTGTGATAATTTAAGCCGTGGCCAGCATTGACGATTAAGCCTTTTGAATGAGCATAGGTTGCCATTTTTTGAATGCGATCAAGTTCTTTTTGCTCTTCGTCTTCTGTTTTTGCATCAGCATAACAGCCAGTATGAAGTTCGATATATGGAGCACCTGCGGCCACTGCTGCATCAATTTGATTTTTATCTGCATCAATAAATAGAGAAACGAGAATACCGTGTTGTTGCAGTTGCTTTGTCGCTTGAGTCACTTTTTCGAGTTGGCCAGCTACATCTAGCCCTCCTTCCGTTGTGAGTTCTTCGCGCTTTTCTGGCACTAAACATGCGTATGTAGGCTTAACTTCACAGGCGATATCAAGCATTTCTTTGGTAACGGCACATTCTAAATTCATTCTAGTTTTTAATGTCTTAGCCAGAATGTACAAATCACGGTCTACAATATGACGACGATCCTCTCTCAAATGCACGGTAATACCATCTGCACCTGCATGCTCAGCAACGGCTGCTGCGTGCACAGGATCTGGAAAATCCGTTCCTCTTGCATTTCGAATCGTGGCAATATGATCGATATTTACGCCTAATAAAATTCTGCTCATGGTTCCCTTTTCATATTCAATAGAATTATCCCGATATTTTATAGATAAACAAAAGAGAGATCAGTACTCGAATAAGATTATCTTCAACTAAAGCGCTGATCAAAAAAGTTTCCAAATTTTGATTATCCCCTCATTTATTCGATAGCAGATATTTATACTCTTTCAAATTCGGCTCAAATACAGAATGACTATGTGTATTGATTCCAACTTAACCGTATGCGATAAGCAGCTTTTTACTCAGTTTTCAACTGAGCAAGCTATTTCATACCTAACAACAAAATTCAATAAGTACAATGTAACTGGAGCAAGTGAACATGAAATCCAGCTGAAGGTAGCTTCATTATTCGATGAAACCACTAATGCTTGCAGATACGAAAGATTAACAAGTTTGGTTAATCAATCATCTTCTAGGTTTATTTATTTCTTTTGTTGGGTACCAATTTCAGATAAAACAGGGAGGACTACCAGCATAGAAGACTGTAGGCTTTTACTTTGTCGAAAAAGTCATACTGACGCACATCGTTTTTATCCTATTAGTTATCTTGTAGTACCAACACTCAAGTATAAAAACACTTCAGAACGCCTTTCTATTTCCCCACAACAAGAAGCAGTTAGTACCAAACATATGACATCAACTTATCGCTCGATAAAGATAAACGGCTGGGTTGATAATTCTCAAATGACAGAGAGGTTAAGTAGAAGACTATTAAGCACAAGGCCTTACTCTAGAGCACCTCTAAAAGCAGATAAGTACGCATATAGAGAAGATGTACTATACACTCAATTAAAAGAAAATATTGAGCGAAGCCAAGCCAGACGTAGGTCACTAGACCTTGAACAAAGAGCATTGATGCAATCAATAGCTGAGCGTCATAAATAAGAATACGAAATAGAACTAAAATAAAAAACAAGCCAATAGATAAGAAAGGGAGATTAAGATTTATATTTGCTCAGAAACAAAGCTCGACTAACTAAAGGCTTAGCGCCGAGATGAGGCTGCAAAATTTGGCGCATTAAATATTTCAGATCTTTATAATGCTGTTCTGCAATTTCATCATCCCGTAAAGCAATCAACGAAGCACCAGAGTAACTGTTATTCATCTTGGTGTTTAAGTAAGGACGAAAACCTTCTTCTTCGAAAAATCGATAGTAGATATTTGATTCTAACGGTTCGCCTGAACTGTCGTTGCGTAAGCTCGGCATAATGCCTAACTCTTGTAATAACTCATATTCAAAGAGCCTTAAATGGATTTGGTCGAACTCTTTGGCGAGTTCTATTAAGGTCTTGTGATAAGTTTGAAAGAGAGAATGAGCTTCATGATGAACCGATAACACTCTCACCAATAGTTCGTTTAGATACATGCCTGAATAAAGCGATTCAGCTTGAAGTGGTATGGCGGGAGCAGCGGCTTCAACCTGAGTAAGATTCTTTAGCGCACCCTTACCTGAAAGATTAAAAATAAGCGGTTGAAAAGGCTGAATAATGGCTTTATTAGAACGCTTACCATTACCAACTCTGGCAACAGCATCTACTCTTCCATGTCCATCGACAAGTAAGTTAACCAAAGCCTGAGCTTCTTTATAAGGTCGATGATGTAAGATATAGCCGCGTTCCATTTAGCTCCTTTATACACCTCTGGTTAAACCAAATATACCCTATGTGTGAATTACGAAAATCTTAAATAAATACAGCGAGGAGCAATAGTGTAATAAGACAACCGTCCGTGACAGGATGTCACGGCCGTCAGCACATGGACGTGCGTTTCAGTTGGCGTTTACACTATTGCTTCTTTTATCAGAGGAATTAATCCTCTCTAAAGTAAATTACTCTTCACCATAACCAAGACTACGAAGAGCACGCTCATCATCCGCCCAACCAGATTTCACTTTTACCCAAGTTTCTAGAAAAACCTTATTATCAAAAAGTTTTTCCATGTCTTTTCTGGCTTCGGTAGAGATGGTACGAATACGTTCACCTTTGTTACCTATGACCATGCGCTTTTGACCTTTGCGTTCAACTAAGATCAAAGCATTGATGTGGTAAACACCGTTTTCCATTAAAGCAAATTGTTCAATTTCTACAGTAACATCGTAAGGCAACTCATCACCTAGGAAACGCATTAGCTTTTCACGAACGATTTCTGACGCCATAAAGCGCTGGCTACGATCAGTGACATAGTCTTCAGGGAAATAGAACGGACACTCTGGTAATTCTTCACTCGCCATATCGATGATACGGTCAATATTGGTACCATGCTTAGCAGAAATTGGCAGTATTTCATCAAAGTCTGCTTTAGAGGCTAATTGTTCAAGATATGGAAACAAATCATATTTTTCTTTGATTTGATCAACCTTGTTCACAGCTAACACTAGCTTGCGCTCAGGATCTTTACCACCACGTGTTAGCTTTTGCAGAACCATGTCATCGTCAGCAGTCCAGTTCATACCATCGACAAGAAAAACCACCATACAGACATCCGCCAATGAACTTGACGCCGCACGGTTCATTAATCGGTTAATAGCTCGTTTTTCCTCAATGTGTAAACCCGGAGTGTCAACAAATACAATTTGCTTATTCTCTTCAGTATGAATGCCCATAATACGATGGCGTGTCGTTTGTGGCTTACGCGAAGTAATACTGACTTTTTGGCCAAGTAAACGGTTCAACAAGGTTGATTTACCCACGTTTGGGCGACCAACAATCGCCACCATTCCGCAATAGGTAACTTCATATTCTTGTTCAGCAGAAGAAGGCTTACTAATTTGCGCTAATAATTCGTCTAAACTGGGTTCAGCGGCTACCGCATCTGATTTGTCTTGTTTTTGGCTCATTTCTTAATTACTTCCAACATCTGAGCTGCAGCTTGTTGCTCTGCTTTTCTGCGAGAGCCACCTACACCTATAACAGGGTTTGTAACGCCTTCAATATGGCATTCGACGGTAAAGGTTTGATCGTGTGCCTCACCTTTAATATCAATCACTTGATACTCAGGCAATGGTTTTTTATGACCCTGTAAATGTTCTTGTAACAAGGTTTTTGGATCTTTTTGATTCACGCCCGGCTTAATTTTTTGTAAGCGTCCTTCATACCAGTTTAAGAGTAACTTGCGGCACGTTTCGAGATCAGAGTCGAGGTAAATAGCCCCAATAATGGCTTCAACTGCATCAGCAAGGATTGACTCACGGCGAAAACCACCGCTTTTTAACTCACCCGGACCAAG
The DNA here is from genome assembly GCF_004358445.1 of Parashewanella tropica. Lineage (NCBI taxonomy): Bacteria > Pseudomonadati > Pseudomonadota > Gammaproteobacteria > Alteromonadales > Shewanellaceae > Parashewanella > Parashewanella tropica. The sequence continues at coordinate 1,237,764 of NZ_CP037951.1, read as the reverse complement.
CTTTAAATATTCGCCTAAGTTAAATTCTTGAGCAATAACAGCCAGAGTATCACCGCGAACCAAAGACGCACGCATACGGCTTAAGTCACCTTCAGTCGCTTTTGGAAATTGATGATACAGAGCATCAGAAATAACGATAGATAAAATAGAGTCCCCTAAAAACTCTAATCTTTCGTTATGTTTATGGGCGGCACTACGATGTGTCAGTGCCTGAGCAAGTAAATCAGACTGTTCAAATTCATACCCTAAAGTACGAAGCAAACGCTCTCGATTATGCGAAGATCTCATACTACTTTATTCCGCCGACGCGATTGAAACGGACACCTGTTGGCACCCATTTAGGTAAAAAGTCTGCATCCGTGCGGTCAAATTCGAAACTGATCCAAATGGCTACGGCTTTACCCACTAGATTAGCTTCAGGTACAAAGCCCCAAAAACGGCTATCAAGGCTGTTGTCACGGTTATCACCCATCATGAAATATTCGCCTTTCGGCACAATAAATTCATATGGCTGTGTATTTGGTTGTCTAAAGTATGCTTGCAACATTTCACCGCGAGCTGGGTTAATTAAGATATCATGGTCAACCTTGCCAAGATGTTCAGTGTATCTCAACATTGGGAAACCATCTTGACTGAACTCACCTCGGTTGACTTCATTACGGTCGACAATTTCTAATCCTGGGCACGATTTTTCATCTTTCTTACAAGCTGGCTGAATGTATAGCTGCTTGTTGCGATAGACGATTCTATCGCCCGGTAGACCAATAACACGTTTAATGTAATCCACTTTTGGATTTTCTGGGTATTTAAATACCGCAACATCACCACGCTTAGGTTCACCCGTTTCTACCAGTTTATGTCGCCATACAGGGTCTTTTAGCCCGTATGAATATTTTTCTACCAGAATAAAATCACCAACTAGCAAGGTTGGCATCATAGAACCTGATGGAATTTGGAAAGGCTCGTATAAAAACGAACGCAAAATTAATACAAAGGCAATAACAGGAAAAATGGAATGCGCTGTTTCTACTACAGCGGGTTCTTGGAGAATTTTTTCCTTAGCTTCGTCAGTTAATGATTGCTCTTGCTCTGCTTTTGCCAAAGCCTGCTTTCTTTTAGGAGCAAACATAAATGCATCGATTGCCCAGATGAGACCAGACACTAAAGTAACGATAACAAGAATGATTGAAAAATAAGCTGCCATTAGGATTCTTACTCCGGCTGTTGAATTTAATATTTATGATTTAGTGGATTGTTTTTATTCATAAAGGTTCAGATAGTAAGTGTAAGCGAATGCAACAAGAAACAAAATACAACGTAGTGATATTATTAACTTGCCGTTTAGTTTCAACATTAAACATTCTATCTGATTAAAAAATTATGGCTCTATTGACTAGGTCATAGAGCCATATTAACCACTACCGTTAAATCAAATTTTCTTAATCATTCAATTTCAACACGGCTAAGAAAGCTTCTTGAGGTACTTCAACGTTACCTACTTGCTTCATTCGCTTCTTACCTTCTTTCTGCTTCTGTAGCAGTTTCTTCTTACGAGAAACGTCACCACCGTAACATTTTGCAGTCACGTCTTTACGCATCGCTTTAACGTTAGAGCGCGCCACAATCTGACTACCTACAGCTGCTTGAATCGCAATATCAAACATCTGTCTTGGGATCAGTTCTTTCATCTTCTCAACAAGGGCAATACCTTTGTGACGGATCAATGAACGGTGGATGATCAATGCTAACGCATCAACACGGTCGCCATTAATCAATACATCTAAACGCACCATATCCGCAGGTTCAAAGCGCACAAAGTTATACTCAAGTGACGCATAACCACGGCTGGTTGACTTCAAACGGTCGAAGAAGTCCATTACTACTTCAGCCATTGGAATATCATAGGTAATCGCAACTTGGTTACCGTGATACACCATGTTCTTCTGAACACCACGTTTTTCAACACAAAGCGTAATAACGTTACCTAAGTAATCTTTAGGTACAAGAATGTTAGCTTCAACAATCGGCTCACGCATTTCTGCAATCGTGTTGATTGCTGGTAAATCAGATGGGTTATCAACATAAACCACATCACCATTATTCTTTTCAACTTCGTACACTACGGTCGGTGCCGTAGTGATCAAATCAAGGTTGTATTCACGTTCTAGACGCTCTTGGATGATCTCCATATGCAGAAGACCAAGGTAGCCAATACGGAAACCAAAGCCTAACGCTGATGAGTTTTCTGGTTCAAACTCAAGTGAAGCATCGTTCAAACTCAGCTTATTCAGTGCATCACGGAAGTTTTCATACTCGTCAGTAGAGATTGGGAATACACCAGCGTATACCTGAGGAGTTACCTTTTTAAATCCAGGTAATGGCTCTTCAGCTCCGTGTTTAGCGTGAGTTAAGGTATCACCTACTGGCGCACCGTGAATGTCTTTCAAACCAGCAATAACAAAACCTACTTCGCCTGTTTTAAGTTCAGGCATATCAGTTTGTTTTGGCGTGAAGATACCAACGCGGTCAGCAGTATGAGTTTGACCGGTAGACATTACTTTAAACTTATCGCCTTTCTTAAGTACGCCATTTTTAATACGTACAAGAGAAACAACGCCTAAGTAGCTATCAAACCAAGAGTCAATAATCAACGCTTGTAGCGGACCTTCTGGGTCACCTTCTGGCGCTGGAATTTCAGAAACGATTTCTTCTAAAACGTCTTCGATACCAATACCCGTTTTAGCGGAACAACGCACAGCCTCCATCGCTTCGATACCAACGATGTCTTCGATTTCTTCTGCTACACGCTCAGGATCGGCTTGTGGTAAGTCGATTTTATTAAGGATTGGGACTACGTCCAAATCCATCTCTAAAGCGGTATAACAGTTGGCAAGCGTCTGTGCTTCTACACCTTGACCGGCGTCAACCACTAAAAGTGCGCCTTCACATGCAGCAAGTGATCGTGAAACTTCGTAGGAGAAGTCAACGTGTCCAGGAGTATCAATAAAGTTAAGCTGGTAAGTCTCACCATCTTTAGCTTTGTAATTTAGAGTAACACTCTGAGCTTTAATGGTAATGCCACGTTCACGTTCAATGTCCATTGAGTCAAGAACCTGAGCCGCCATTTCACGGTCTGTTAGACCATCACAATACTGAATTAAGCGGTCTGATAGAGTAGATTTACCATGGTCGATATGGGCAATAATCGAAAAGTTTCTAATATTCTTCATTCTAATGCTGCGTTTAATGCTAAGAAAATAATCGGTGTTACTTCAGGATGCTCACCTAGGCTTTTAGACGAGGCGCATATAAGCTGCATTTTGAAGTAACACTATAAAAGGCTGAATTGTACCTGATTGCGGCAAAGATACCAATTAGGAGTTTGTCAGAGAAGTATTAATCGAATGACCAAGCCGTTCAATGATCACTGGGTTGGCTTCTTGCTCTAACTCTTTGGCTTTTTTACGTCCCAAAAACCACGCGATAACAGCTCCAAAACCTCCAAAGATAATGCTTGGAAGATCACCTGATTGAGAGCTGAAAGTGATTAAATCTAGTCGAACTAAAAACAGAGTTGCTAAGCTCGCCATAACAAAAAAGCCAGCCAAAGGTAACAAATACACCAAAGCGGCGGCTTTTAGAATAACTGACTCTGGCAAGCCAATTTTAACTAATTCATCGGGTTGCAGTTCAAGGTTGGTTTCAATCGAAAATACTTGGGTTTTAGGAGTAAAGGCTTTAGCCACTGCAGATGTTCCGCAAGAGTCTTCGTTATGGCAGCTATGACAAGCACTTTTACTTTCCACTTCCACCATAACCCAACCGTCTTTTACAGGAGAAACCACTTTGGCTTTTTCTTCCATCATAGTGAATTACTCGCTAATTCAGTCTTCTAAGCGCAGGCTTTTAGCAATTTCAACCAAAGTCTTAGATGGTGCTTGTCCAACGACAACCACTTCAGCATCACCTACTCGCTCTGTGACAATGGCCATACCGTTTTGCGATGTTAATTCACTTGGTAACTCTGTAGATTTAGGCTCTGAGATATAAACTGAAATATTAGCAATACCATCGGTTAAGCCAATATATTCTACAGAGTCTCTGCTACCAAATAATCTATGATGGTCACGTGTTTTTACTTTGAATCCTGTTGGTAACCAAGTAAATTTCCAGTTATACGCTTGTTTCTGAGCCCTAATCACTCGTGCTTGAGGCCACTGTCTTTTTATCGCTTCTTGTAAGATTTCTGGAGTTGAATCGAACTGACCAATTTCAACCACCATCAATTGTTGAAGAATTGTTTTTTCAGCACTCACAGTATCGAATCGAAGTGGCAGGAAACTTTCCATATCGAGCCAGACGCGATAACTAAAACGATTATTATCTTTGGATATAATGCGAACAAGTTGCCCGGGGCGACCTGCAATTCTCGCACGTCCACCAAGCACAAACTGATAACTCGGTTTTAAGACACTAAGATCATTGGTAAATGCGGCCGGCCAAAGCCCATCAATTCGTTTGGAAAAAATGCTGTAAGGAGCTTGGTCATGCTCGATAAAGGTAACGGTATTATCAATACGAACTGCTTTTTGTGGGGGGCCGTTAAGGTATTCAAGAAACGCAACTTCTTTGTCATCGACTTTATCATGTAAATACACAAGCGGGCGAATATGTCCTGCCTGAACTTGCACCATTGAAGCCTTATATCCTTGTTGATGTAAAGCTTGGCTCATATTTTCTAACCAAGCTTTGGCTGACATCTCTCCTTGTGCAAATGCGGGTAAAGCAACGAGAGACAATATTGTCAAAATAGTGCGCAAACTAACTCCTACTTAGGTGCAACTGAATCATCTGAATTTTGCGATAAATCACTATTACTATTCAACCTTTGTTGCAATAAATGATCTTGCAAATAGGCATTAATTCGGCGGCGCTGCTCTTGGATCTGCTCATTGTACTCTTGTGGGGAGACAGTTTGAGAACTTGGCGTAGCTTGTAAACTAACCGGAGAAGGACTTCCCATAATTGGCATAGTATTTAATACAGGCAGAGGATGACTCTCTTGCTCAGCCTGTTGGTAATTTTGCACACCAATAACCGCCATAACAGCAACTGAAGCCGCAATCGCATATTGGCCGACTTGTTTGAATAACGGCGTCACCTTAGAACTAGCCACTAACGCTTCTTTAACAGGAGCTTCAGTTACAACAGCTTGGGGGGCTAAAAGCTCAGGCTCGCTTTCTAAAGCACTGGCAATGTTTGCAGTTAAATCCAACGGCATGGCCTCTGGTAACTCATCACGAATTGCATCACCAATTAGATGATAATTACGCCACTTGTCTTGTGCATGGCTATCATTGGCTAGTGATTTTATTGCTTGCTCGTCTATGTCACCATCTACAGCAGCGGATAACCACTCTTGATCTAACTTATCCATTAGTCACCTATTTAAATTCCAGCCTATCTCTCTAAAAGAGGTTGGAGCATTTTATCTACAGCTTCACGGGCTCTAAAAATTCTTGAACGCACAGTTCCTACAGGGCACTCCATAATATTAGAGATATCCTCGTAACTCATACCCTCAAGTTCTCTTAGCGTTAATGCCATACGAAGCTCTTCTGGCAACGTATCTAGAGTATCAAAAATCACTTTTTTGATCTCCCCTGACAACATTAAACGTTCAGGAGAAGCAAACTCTTTTAACGCATCACTGCCATCGTAAAATTCAGCTTCGTCAGCATCAATATCATTTGCAGGGGCTTTACGCCCTTGTGATACCAAATGATTTTTAGCCGTATTAACCGCAATTCTATACAACCAAGTATAAAAAGCACTATCACCACGAAAGTTCGCCAGAGCTCGATAAGCTTTAATAAACGCCTCTTGCGCTACATCAGCCACATCCGCTTGATTTCGTACATAACGAGAAATCAAGTTAATGACTTTGCTCTGATACTTTTGAACTAACAGGTTATAAGCTTGCTTATCACCTCGTTGTATTCGCTCAATAATTTGTTGATCACTATTCTGTCCACTCATTCGAGCCGACTACTCCTCAATCTACTTACTGACAATATATAGTCGCTCGAAGTGTGTTTTTGCAACTTGCACTTCAATAGACATGCGTCTTTCTAATAAGTTCATCTAAAAATTAAAAAATTGCTACAGCAATCAAAATCTATTTGTTTTAACATTAGGGCCATGAATAAAACACCTTAAACCGGAATGACACACGCAAACGAACACCAAACCGATGTACTGGTTATAGGCAGTGGCGCAGCTGGACTAACCGTAGCATTACAACTTGCTGAGCAGTGTAAAGTAGTTTTAGTATCAAAATCAAAACTTTCCGAAGGTTCGACCTATTATGCTCAAGGCGGAATTGCCGCCGTTTTCGATGATGACGACTCTGTCGAAGCTCATGTTAAAGATACCATGATAGCTGGTGCTGGTCTTTGTGAAGAGTCCGCGGTTAGACATACGGTAGAAAACAGTAAGCAAGCGATCATGTGGCTTATTCAGTCAGGTGTGGCTTTCGACAAAGAGGCAGTAACTGAACCACAAGGTTCAGTATATCACCTTACACGAGAAGGCGGTCATAGCCATCGTCGCATTTTACATACGGCTGATGCGACGGGAAAAGAAATTCAAAAAACATTGCAGCAACGTGCGTATGAACACCCAAATATTCAAGTTCTTGAGCGCTATAATGCTGTTGATTTAATTTCCAGTAAAAAACTCAACCTAGCTGGCAATCGCGTTTTAGGTGCTTATATTTGGAACCGTGACAGTGAACAAGTCGAAACGGTTAAAGCACGATCAGTAGTTTTGGCTACTGGTGGCTGCTCTAAAGTCTATCAATACACTTCAAACCCTGATGTTTCTAGTGGCGACGGGATTGCAATGGCTTGGCGTGCGGGTTGTCGTGTGGCAAACATGGAATTTAATCAATTCCACCCTACCTGTTTATATCACCCTGATGCTCGCAATTTTTTGCTAACTGAAGCGTTACGAGGTGAAGGCGCTTTTTTACTTCGTCCTGATGGTACTCGTTTTATGCCAGATTTTGACGAACGTGCCGAATTAGCTCCTCGAGATATTGTTGCTCAAGCTATTGATTTTGAAATCAAACGCTTGGGTGTTGATTGCATGTATTTAGACATCAGTCACAAGCCTGCTGATTTTATCATTCATCACTTCCCTACCATTCATAAACGTTGTTTGCAGCTGGGTATTGATATAACAAAAGATAGAATACCCGTTGTTCCAGCAGCACATTACACCTGTGGCGGTGTAATGGTGGATAGCAATGGTAAAACCGATGTTGAAGGCTTATACGCAATTGGAGAAGTCTCTTATACCGGACTTCATGGCGCTAATCGTTTAGCCAGTAATTCATTACTTGAGTGCGTGGTTTATGCACGTTCCGCATCGACACATATTCTTTCGCAATTAGCTTCTTTATCTTTGCCGACTTCATTACCACATTGGGATGAAAGCCAAGTTTCAGATTCAGATGAAGAAGTTATCATCGCTCATAACTGGCACGAGTTAAGACTGTTCATGTGGGATTATGTGGGCATTGTTAGAACCAATAAACGATTAGAGCGTGCTCTTAGACGCTGTGAAATGCTGCAACAAGAAATTCAAGAATACTATTCTAATTTCCGAGTAAGTAATAACCTACTTGAGTTAAGGAACTTAGTGCAAGTGGCTGAGCTTATTATTCGATGCGCTATCGACCGAAAAGAAAGTCGAGGGTTGCATTTTAATGCGGATTACCCAGATAAGCAGCAAGGTTCAAAGCCTACTGTACTACACCCTTAAATTAGCATTCATAGACTCCAGCCGAATATCTGTAATAGTTTTCGGCTGGCTCTTCCGCTCCTCCTTCATACAGCTATATTTTCCAATCACTTAGCAATCTAAGCTCTTTCAAACTAACCTTAGTGGGATATGAAATACGAGGTTAAGGAGTGACGTTGTGCGTAATTTTCATGTTTGGATTTCAATAGTAAGCACTTTATTGGTAGTGGCATGTGGAAATGATAAAAATCATGACCAGCAGTTGGTATCAATCAAAGGCAAAGTATTCGATGATTACATAAATGGCGCCAAGGTTTGTTTAGACAAAACACGAAATGGAAAATGTGACCCAAACGAACCAACAGCAATGAGTACAGAAGGCGGGAACTTCACATTAGCTAATGTACCAAAGGCTCATCAAGAACAATATTCATTAGTCGCAGAAGTTTCCGTAAAAGCGGTTGATGAAATGAATGGACAAACGGTACCTAAACCCTACACAATGACTGCTTCTGCTGGCTCAGATGTTATCAATCCATACACTACTTTGATAGATAACCAAGTTACCCCAGCTCAACTTGGCAGAGCACTCAAAATAGAAGAAAACCAGCAAGAGTCCATGATGAAGATGCTTCAATCGGACTACATTGCACTTCAACAATCGCCTGAAATCACCCCTCAACTCAAATCAGAGCTTAACACTTTCCAAAAATTAGCTCGTATGACTGTAACTTTAATGGCTGAAAATATGGAACGTTTCAAAAACAGTAATACTGATTCAGTTTCACAAAAAGAAATAATGGGATTGGTTGCAGACAAAGCTTTGATGAGCATGGATAACCTCGTCGAAGAAATGAATTTTGTTGATCAACAAAATTCGAATAAATTCACATCAACGATGAATTTCAGTGATAAAACCATGCTATCAGGAATGATATCCATGGATGATGTTTCAGACCAAGTTGCAGTGCAAAAAGCAAGAAAAAATAGCACTGCCGTTAATGTTGCTGAAATGGCATTACACAGCTTAAGTGGTTTCAACACTTTCTATTCCGAAGTCACTGCTGAAGGTCCAAAATCAGAATACATGAACCTGAGTTTGAATCCGGTTAGCTTTAACGCCAATGTCAGCCGTATGCAGTTTCAGGGTAGCGAATTCTCACCAGCTTCTGAGCGAATTGGTGGTTTTTACTCTTTGACGGCGAGCGGCTGGAAACAAGTAAAAGGGGATTATCAACTTCAAGATCCGAAAGATAAAGAACGCTTCCCAATGCATAAAGAAGGATTTCCTGAGCTTGATGTTGAAATGCAAGTCCGTAAAGTAAATATTGAAAGTTTGCCTATTCGTTTAGTGCTGGATAAACGTTCATCAATGATGCTAAAAGAATCTCCCATTATGGATATGTGGGCTGCCAGTATTGCTGCTGATAAAACATTTTCATCTGGTTCGGTAAGCTTTGATATCAGTACCTCCAGTGTAAACGATGCATACTTACTAGCCGATGAAACGGATTGTGCCAACACTGATGAATTGTGTAACCAAGTCCTGCTTTTCGACAACAGCGGTACATATTCGCCTATACAAGAACTTACCCAAACCAAAACAAGCACCCCATCAAACGGGGATTTAAATAAACTAACAGGTGCTATTATCGCTTCAAATGGTAATCAATTCCTGGTTGCGGAATTACTAGATGACGGTAATGCAATTTATTACCAAATTTCTCCTAATGAGTCTGATCCTACATTGAAGAAAGTCACTCAGATAGCTGAAGGGAAATGGCAACAAAAAACGATTAATAATCGAGTTATGTATGTTATGCCATTGCCAATGAAGGTTATGAATTTTGACTACTCAAAGCGCAAACGCAGTACTCTCATTATGACTGAGTATCAAAACCAAGTGCGTCACGGTCAATATTTAGCTAAAGGCAGTATGGTTCGTGAAGATCTTATGGCATTTAATAAAAATGCCAAGAACGACATCATGGAGGCCATTGATATCAGTAAATTGAAAATTACGGGGCAACCTCCACTGACTTCACTTCCTGCACTGTGTCGTGTTGGAGATTCAATGAAGCTACCTTCAGGTCTGCCTGACTTATCCACGATTCGAAGTGACAATCAATATCAACATGCCGTTGACAGTTGTAAACCATTTAATAAAGCGACTCCCACATTATCAAACTCACAAGCAGAATCGGTGAGCAAAGCATCAAAATATGCAAACGATTTAATGAATTCTCAGATATCAAATACTGGAGGATATCGATTGTCTCGCTTTAATATGGATAACATGCTTGTAGAAGAAATAGATCTAGGCACTGACCTAACAGCTAACATCAAGCGATGGAACAAGGGGAACTTAACAACTCAACAAGGAAGCTATAATTTTATCACTCAAAGTAAAATTCGTATTGAGCTAAGAGATAGCAGTAATAATATCACTGAAGTTAAGACAATGACTTTCCTTAATTTAGCTAACGGTGTTATTACCGTAAAAGTCTTTACCCAGCAACCCGAATGGGCAGCAATCAATAGCGAACAAGGCATAGTGAGTACTGAAAGATTTATGCTTGCTATTCAGTAGCTATAAAGCCGACTCAAGTATCAATTACGTGAGTCGGCAATATATTCTTATCTAAATACTAAAATTTGATAACGATTTTATGAACCCTACCGCGCCAACCTTACATTGCTCAAAAATTAAACTTTGTCAATGGAAGCCCAAAAAGCTTTGATTCGCTGCATTTAGTATTATTCTTAATGTACCGCCCTGTAATGGATTAAATGACATGTTAGAAGGTGTTCCTAGTGTTGTAGGCCAAGCTAATGTGGCCTCCCTTAAATATGCACAAGCCTCTGAAAGGGAGGTTGAACTATTCTGTGATGCAGAAGAAGCAATTGAAGGCGGCGATTATCAAAGACTTGAAGACATTATTGAAGAGCCTGATTTCAATATCACAGTCCAAAACCAGCACGGTCAAACACTGTTTCACTTACTGTTCTCGATGGAATATGATGATTCCCAAGCAGTACCCTCAAAATTATCCCAAAACCGCAGACAAATGCTCCAATTACTTTTGGCAACACAAAATTCCACCTGCGCCATGTCTCTTGTAGATAAAGAAAACCATACTTTTGTACATACTTTATTTGAACACCCTTCAATGGTGAATAATGTCTTGTTACACGAAGTCTCACAAGCACAGCCTCAACTAATAAAAGACTTATCTGCTTGGGAAGCCCGTAACGGGGAGGCATTAATTAATGTAGGGTTTAATGCATTAATCAGGATTCCAGAAAAGAAGTCCCTCTTTGAAAGATTTTCGGCAAAATTAAAAGCATTCGTAATCACTATAAAAATTAGTATGTTACATAAATTTGGCTATTTGGATGAAGAGGAAGCTGACCGTGCTAAGCAAATAGTCGCAAGCATGGCAGCTGAAATGCCATTAATGACATGGAAAGATAAGGCAAGACTACTTGCAGAGCTGGGGTCACTGATTGATTCAATGACCAATCCATATGGTCATTTAAGACAACAAATACATGATGCTAATGGCAATGCCATTCGAGAATCCTTACAACCATCAACGGATGAGCCAACACTAGATTGCGATGATGATGAAGACTTTGAAGAAGTTGCAAGTAATGAAGTAACGGCCGAGCAACACAGAAATTCCTTCCAGCCCATTGCAACAACAGGGCAATTAGAGCCACAGGTGCTCACCTATGCCCCTGTTGAGTATTTGAGAGTCAACGGAATCGTTCGTCAAGATTTAGCATTTTTACATGAAGACAACCATGTCGATGAAAAAGATTTTCCAACTTTTATTGAGCAATTCAAAGCGAAACATCAAGATAACCCTACCCCCCAGATAGGCCTACTGGGCATAGAAGAGAGGTATTTAGGTCCCATAAAATTAGAAAATCATACTTTATTGATTATCCATGTTAATGAAAAAGTCATTATTGTAGACTCAAAATTTACAGGTAGATATACAGAAGCGGACAAAGTAATCCGAACGGGTATGCAATCAATCAATAACCATGATGATTGTACTCGCTATGCGATTGCAACAATTGTTGAACTATGTAGAACACTTGACCACCTTGATGACATGTCATCACAGCAAAAAGAAGCAGCAATAATGCAAGTACTACAGACAATGAATAAGTCATCTTTAAGACATCAAAATGTGGATGATTATTTAATCCCAGAAAGAGAAAGAAAACTAAGAGAGCATAACGAGGTGACCAGACAAATTGAACAACAAGAACAGGCGGCAAAACATCAAGAAATGGAAGCTGTTGATTAATTGGCTTAATATATAATCGAAAAATTACCGAACAGATAAAAGAATTCGACTCAAATGACGATAGTTTGAGTCCGGCAACATGTCTTTAAACACAAATACAGTTTCCACTCGCTTCAGTTTTCCTTTCGAATTTGCACTCATCAAATAAAACGCACAAAACCAATCAGAAACCCACAGCTTTTCAATCTTGTAAGTACTTACCGTATCAAATTTTCTAAATTCACCTAGCTCGCTTAATTGGAACGCCAGTTTCCATTGTTGTAATGCTTTGAACTCTTTGACTAAGAAAGCCAAACTGAGTGAAAACACCGTAACTTGGAATACGTTAAATAATAAAAGTTCTGTTTCAGGCCAAGCTACAAAGCTGGATAGGATAAGCGCAGCGAAACAAAGAAAAGCCATTCGCTGCATAAAAGAAGCCTGTAAAGAGAAACTATGGTTTTGGACGGCCACGGACAGTAATAACCATTTGAGCAAGCTCAGGATCTGGGCAGTCTTCATGCCCCATAAACCAAGCGAACAACTCAGGATCTTCACACTCTAACAAACGCACAAAAATCGCTTTATCTTGTTCTGACAGGTTTTCATAATGTGCGTCTACAAATGGTTGAAAAATCACATCCAACTCCAGCATACCGCGACGACAAGCCCATCTGACGCGAGCAATGTTCATCAATTCCAAAGCTTTTTCCTCAATATCCAAGATTGAGAGAAGTTTATCAGGTTAAAGCCCCGTAACAAAGCGCGCTTACCTTACCGTTACAAAACCCATTCATGCAAATACAAACCATTATCAATATTATTATTTACTCGATATGAGGTACGGTTTACCATAAGCCCAATCACGAATATGGAAAATCGTAATGACATCAACGACAAAACCAAATAGAAGAAGTAGTGTTGATAATAAAATCAGCCGTAATCTTGCTTCTTGCCTTATGGCATTTATTACTTCTGTGGTTATGATCCCCGGAATGACAACTTACCTCCCCTTTAAATTAGCCGATCAAATTGCTTTGCCTATTCTACTTTTTCCTTTTATTTGGATTGGCTTGTTTATTTATAGCTACCTAAGTAAAAAATCTTGGCATGCATGGGCTGTGATGCTTGTTATCACTATCAGCCATGCACTACTGAGCTATTTAGCGTTAAGCGGAGGCTTATAAAATGAAAAGTAGAACCATTAAAAAGCTCTTCAGCATTCACGCTTGGGTTGGCATCATCACGGGTATTTTACTGTTTGTAATTGCTTTTACAGGCTCACTGTCCGTTTTTGGTAAACCAGAATTAAAAATTTGGGCGAACCCCACCTACCCATCAGTTGAGCAAATGGATATGAAAAAAATTGAGCAATTGGTTAACCATTATGCTCAAGATATTCCAAAGCCGTATTTAGAAGAAGTGACCATCTTTTTACCCAGCATTCGTGGTTTTCAAAATCTCACTCTGTTTTATGAAGCACATAGCGGGATTGAGGACTCAGCTTCTGAAGCTAACAAAAAGCCAGAAGAGCGAGGTTATTTAATAGAGCTGGATCCTGTTACTTATGAGCTTGTAACGAAAAAAGAAGGCACCGCTGATGAACTCTTTGAATCCAGAGAGTATGGCATGGCTAACTTTATTATTGGCTTTCATGCTGACTTACATCTTGGTAGACCAATTGGTTTATTGTTGACTGGTGTTCTCGGGTTAACCTTATTACTCTCCGTCGTCACAGGTTTTATCATCCACCGCAAAAAATTAGCCCAGCTGTTTACCTTCCGTAGAGAGAAAAACACCACGTTAACTTGGAATGATGGTCACAAAATCCTTGGTATTTGGGGCATGCTATTTCATGGCATTATTGGATTTACCGGTGCATTCCTTGGGTTAATTATTGTTGTCTTGGTTCCTGCCGCCGCTTTTGTTAGCTTTGAAGGCGACCAAGATAAATTACTTGAAACCTTTACTGCAACGCCAGAGGTCACCGTTCAGCACATTGCCGCGCCTATGAAAATTGCAGAAGTATTAGAAACCGAAAAGACAACGGGTGGAGATAGAGAAATTGCTTCAATCACTATTAAAGAATTTGGTGATAAAGGCGCATTGGCATTAGTTAGTGTTTACGGTGGTAGCAGTATTGCCTTCCAAACTTCCGTTTATAACGCAGCAGATGCAACCTTTGTTGAACGCTATAGCAATTTAAGCAAAGTAGAAGGTTTTTCAGGACCCATTATCGACTTAATGTTCCCACTTCACTACGGTAACTTTGGTGGCATTTTAGTGAAACTGATTTGGACAATTCTTGGCTTATCGACCACATTACTGCCATTAACAGGCATGATGCTATGGATCAGACGCGGATTAACTTCAACCAATCCAGAATTCACTGAGAAGACTTACAAGCGCTTTAATCGCTTTATTCTTGGTAGTTGTGGCGGTGTTGTTCTGGCAAGTTTTGCATTATTCCCTGCTCAATTATTATTGGATAAATTGACTGCTATTGAAAACGTTGGCGCAGCGATGTTTTATGTATTCTTCCCAATTTGGGGCTTATGTACTCTGTTTGCTTTCTTTTATAAAAATGAACAACAAACCGCCAAACTATTTACTTGGATCACAAGCTTATGCTTAATCAGTATTCTTCCAATCAAACTGGCATTGTTTGGTTATCTGTCCAATGGTTCTAACATAAATCCTGTTGCCATTGGTGTAGACATTATTTGTTTATTGTTAGGTATTGGGATCTTGTATTTGTTAAAGCAGTTTCAAGCACAAAATGAAAACGAGCCTAATAACTTAACCATAGAGCAAGGAGTTAATGCATGATCACTTTATTATCAGTTCTATTGCTCGTTTTAGGTGTGGTAGCCATTCGGGAACACACCAGCTTTACCTCTTCCTCTAAACGACGATTATTGGGGCTTGCCTTACTCGTCTTATCAATGCTTTGCTGCATGGCTAGCTATGGGATTTTACGAGGTATTTTTGTGTGGTTAGGCTTATTGAGCTTAATCGGCTTTATTGTCACTTACTACACGAAAAAGCCGTCCTAAATATCTAACCACGATTAAAGGGAGTTGTTGAAAATCCAGCAGCTTCCTTGATCTCAAATTCACCATAACCTTCAATGACATCGTTAACTACATTTAATTTAAATAAACCTGCCAGACAGAATAAACTGTAACCACTTTTTTTATTGGTGCTGGTTTATATGTCTTATAAAATTAAACTTTTACTTTTAATTGGCCTAATTAGTAACACTGCATTAGCGGGGCAGTCTGATTATTTTAAGTACCCTACAGGTGGTGACATATTTCTTTATCAAGATTCGGCTGTACTTATACCATGCCAACCTAGAGACGACTCTTCAAATATATCCTCAATCACAGCAGTGATAAATGGTAAAAACATCCTATTGGATGATAGAGTCGTAAATGACGGTTTACCTAATGGCTTTCTTTACCGCCCTCCTTACGGCGTTGTAGTACAGGGTTATTACGGCAAAAACTTTTCCTTTAGCTGCATAATCACAGCCTACGATACGATTAAAGACAAAGACGTTAAACATCAATCGAAAACAACCAATATTACAATAGGCAATTGGTAACGGTTGAAGTTGTTGAAGTTGTTGAGGTTGTTGAGGTAAAGATACAAAAAGGAGCTCAACAGAGCTCCTTTAGATTCTATTCACCTTTGATAAGATTAGAATTCAGCAGTTAGATTTAATGAAAGCTGGCGCTCTTTACCAAACTCAAATGAACTACGACCACCAGCTCCTGCAGCTAGATAATCATCATCAAACAAGTTTTTAGCCGTTACAAATACACCAAAGTTTTCCCAGTTATAACCGAAACGAGCATTCACAATGGTTCTAGCGTTGGTTCGAACAGATGGTGCTTCACCATTGTGAACTAGTTTTGCAGCACTTGTATCTTGATAGTTAGCATTTATATTGGCAAAAACACCATCTGCATTACGGTAGGTGAAGCCCATGTTTGCCGTCCATTCAGGTGCTTTAGCAAATGATTGACCTGCATAGCTAATCGTCTCTATTTCTTTCTTTGAGTTTTCTACTTGTACACTAAAGTCTTTAAATTCAGATTTAGCCTGACCAAGACCTGCGTTAAAGCTAAACTCTTCATTTATGCTGTACGCTAGCTCAACTTCAAAGCCTTTTACTTGTGCTTTACCCGCATTACGAGTGTATTTATCGAAACGACCTTTGTTACCACCTTCAAGGCCATCGACTAGAACTTGCATGTCTTTCCAATCAAGAAGGAATAGGTTCGCATTTAAGGTTAAATCATTATCTAACCATGCGCTTCGGAAACTCAACTCATAGTTGTTTGTGTACTCTGAGTCATAGGTATAAATTTCGTTGCGCGCAATATTACGACCCACACCACCACTTCGATAGCCCTGCTGGAACGTAAAGTGAGTACTGATGTCATCATTGATAAAGTAGCTTACACCTAATTTAGGTAGCAATTTATTGAAGCTGTCTTCAACAGGGGCTTCATTACCTGAAGCATCTTTTGCAAATTTATGAACTCTTGCATTTAGTCCAGTTACAATTCGAGCTAGCAATGGATTTACCTTTGCGATTTTTTCAGGATCAGGTAAAGCATCTGTATTAGCGATGGTTACATCATTATCTGACTCTCGACGCTGCTTTTCATAGTCATAACGTAAGCCACCATAAATAGCGAACTGCTCATTTAATCGATAATTAAATTCGGAGTAAACCGCAGCAGAAGTCACTTCTTGATTTAAATGACCTTTGGCATTGATCTGAGCTGGGTCGAAGTTTTTGTATTGTGCAAGAACCACTTGAGCAAGGTGCTGAGGTAAACCAAGTCCACCTTTATCTCTAGGAGCAACCAATAAAGTAGGAACATTAAGTTCTGCAAGACTTAAAGAACGAGGTCCATGGAACTTGTCTTCCACTTTCAAGTTTGAGTAATAACCACCAAACACAAGATTTAGTGCATCGCCGTTATAAATCAAGCGTAATTCATGGCTTGTTGTAGTGTCATTACGGTCATCGATAAGGCGTGCTTTATCTTCTGGCCCAGTGTCACCGTCCCACTCATAACCATAATCAGCATTGAGATAGGTGCTAATCGCTTCCAAAGACCAGTCAAGGTTGAAGTCATAATTTACAGATAAAGTAACAATGTCATTTTCTGTGCGTTCATACGTTGGCGCATTGAAGTTGGTAATACGATTACTCGCGCTCGCGCCAGGGCCTTTTACCCAAGGTACACCAATTTCACTATCGTTATAGGTATAACTCAATGTTGCGCTTAGACCATCAATGGCCTCAGGCTCCATAAGCAGTTTCAAACGATAGGTTTGGTTTTCATTGTAATCAGACTTTTCATTACGGGTGATATTACGAACAACGCCATCATAGTGATTTTTTTCACCACTGAAACGGAATGCCATTTGGTTGTCAATAAGTTCACCGCCACCTGCAACGGCAATGTCACGTTGACCATGTTGGCCAACTGTAACTCTAGCCTTACCAGACCATTCATAAGTCGGTTGTTGAGTTGTGATCCAGATTGCACCAGCCAGTGCGTTACGACCTTGCAGAGTAGACTGAGGGCCTCGAAGTACTTCTACTTGTGATACATCCCAAACATTAAATCCACCTTGCTGGATCATACGATAAGGTAAAGCAGCGCCGTCAACATACACACTAGCAAGATAACTGTTACCACCACCAGATACGTTAAATGCATTTACACCACGGATACTGAAGTCACTACCAAAGTTACCAGCAACGTTAGGGATCTGATCAAGAACGTCATACAAGCTAACTAACTGCTCGTCTTCCATTTGTTTTTCAGTAACCACAGCCACACTGGTTGGAGTTTCTTGAAGTTCACGGTCAATTTTAAGACCAGTAACAACAATACGTTCGACTTTGTCTTCTTCTGCAACAACAGCTGGTGCAGCAATAACTGATGCCATTAACCCGAGTTTAATCACACTTGCTAGATATGTTGGTTTCATTTTCCCTTTACCATTATCAGTAATGTTAACTATTATCATTTCGATTATAACAATCAACCACATCAAAATGGAATCAATATTTCATTCCGTATAAAAAGTAAGGGTTTGTTTTCATGATGAAAAAAATAGAAATAGCTTTATTACTCCACTTTAATTTTTAAGTAATGTAATTTGCCAATTTTCGTGAAGATCGTCGTAATAACAATAGTTAACAATGAACTGTAATAAAATTACAGGTATAATCCTCTAACTGCTAATTTGTTTATGGAGAGCTCTATTTTGCTAGAAAATGTTCATATTTCTTTGACCACTCCAGCATTACTTTTTCCTGCAATTTCATTGTTGTTGCTGGCTTACACTAATCGCTTTTTTTCTTTAGCCGCTCTAATTCGCAATTTGAGCGATAGAGAGAAACCCGTAAACAGTGGTCAAATAAAAAATCTTCACAAACGAATTGCCATTATCAAACGAATGCAAGAGTCAGGCGTCTTGGCCTTTGCCTTTTGTGTATTGTGTATGATCTTAATTTATTTTGGCTTTGCTCATATTGGCTCACTCGTTTTCGGTTTCAGCTTAATGCTGTTGCTATACTCTTTATTGCTTTCGGTAATTGAAATTCGAATTTCAGTTGATGCACTAAATATCCACCTTGAGGAAATGAGTGAACATAAATGAGTGAGTGGATTTATTTCTTTGATCTTTGGGGTACGGCTGTTTTTGCTCTAACTGGCGCGTTAGCAGCTGGTCATCATCGAATGGACCCATTTGGTGTATTGGTCTTGGCGGGTGTTACCGCTGTTGGTGGTGGCAGTATCAGAGATGCTTTATTAGGAACAACGCCCGTTTTTTGGTTACAAGATCCTACTTATATCTTGATTGTACTTGCGACAGTTATTGCGACGATCATTTTTAATCGCACCAGCCCCAACGCCCCTTGGTATGTTTTACCTATTGCCGATGCACTAGGGTTGGCTTTATTTACCATCATTGGTACTGAAAAAGCCTTAAGCCTAGGTTTAAGCAGTATTTCAGCAGTAATCATGGGAGTACTTACAGGTGTAGGAGGAGGCATTATTCGAGATGTTCTATGCCGACAAGTGCCCATGGTGCTCAGAACAGAAATTTACGCTACTGCATCCATAGTTGGTGGAATCACATACTGTTTGTGCTTATCCATTTCAATCGATCATTTCACTTCAATGTGTATTGCTATGAGCTGTGCCTTCGCGATTCGCTTAGCGGCAATCAAATGGCACTTATCCTTGCCTGCTTTTGATTTGAAGAGATAACTAGGGGCTGTTGGTCTTTCGTGCTTATTTTTGCAGCGATAAATTGGTTATCTTATGCAAGGCGGAGTTTGTGCGGTGTGGTTGTTCCACATAAACAAACGATAACGTAGCAGAAGTGACCAATTTACGCTGTCTTCGATGCTTTGAGCACTTCCTGTTCTGTGTTGTGACCAGATTACTTAGATTACTAAGCTTCACTGCTCACGTCTTGAACAGGCAAGCGCTCAATAGCAAAAAATCTAATCCAGAAAGATCAACAGCCCCTAGGTTTACGAAGTTATCTAAATTCAATAGTGTGAACGACAACAGAAACGCACATCCATGTGCTAACGACCGTGACCTCCTGTCACGGACGGTTGTCTTATCACACTATTGTTTTACTCAGGTCGTATTCGGTACTGCCCTTCGGCATTTTATTTCAACGTAACCTTAGCAAATTTACGCTTACCCACTTGGAAGATACCTTGCTCACCAGCCGTAAACACTTGCTTAGCATCAGCCAACTTTTCACCATCAAGTTTTGCTGCACCTTGTTTAACCATACGCATGGCTTCTGAGGTTGAAGCAACAAGCCCAGCTTCTTTTAGTAAGTTAGCTAAAGCAATACCTTCGCCAGCTTCAATATCCATTTCTGGAATGTCATCTGGCATTGCACCTTTTTGGAAACGATTAATGAACTCTTGATGCGCCGCTTCTGCTGCTTGTTCGTCGTGGAAACGAGCGATGATTTCTTTAGCTAGCAAAATCTTAATATCGCGTGGATTCGAACCCGCTTCAATTTGTTGCTTAAAGCCTTCAATCTCTTCAAGTGGACGGAATGACAATAATTCAAAGTAACGCCACATCAGCTCATCTGAAATCGACATGATTTTGCCAAACATTTCGCCTGCTGGCTCACTAATACCGATATAGTTATTAGCAGACTTAGACATTTTCTTAACGCCATCCAAGCCTTCAAGCAATGGCATCATGATCACGGTTTGTGGCGACTGACCTTCTGCTTTTTGTAGTTCGCGCCCCATGAGTAGATTGAACTTTTGGTCTGTACCCCCTAGCTCTACATCAGACTTAAGTGCCACTGAGTCATAGCCTTGCAGTAGAGGATACATAAATTCATGGATGGCGATAGGCTGACCTGAACCGTAACGCTTTTTAAAGTCATCACGTTCTAACATACGCGCAACGGTTAACTGTGAAGCCAAGCGGATCATACCAGCTGCTCCTAATTCTTCTAACCAGCTAGAGTTAAATTCGATACGAGTTTTAGCAGGATCGAGGATTTTAAACACTTGCTCTTTATAGGTTTCCGCATTATGTAAAACTTGTTCTTTCGTCAGAGGAGGACGAGTACTATTTTTACCTGTTGGATCGCCCACCATACCAGTGAAATCACCAATAAGGAAAATCACTTCGTGGCCAAGCTCTTGGAATGTTCTCAGCTTATTAAGAATAACTGTATGACCAAGATGAATATCAGGTGCGGTTGGGTCTGCGCCTAATTTAATTTTTAACGGTCGCCCTAGTTTCAATTTTTCAATTAAATCTGCTTCTAGTAGGATTTCATCAGTCCCACGTTTAATTTCTGCCAATGCTTTGTTTAAATCAGCCATTGCGCCCACGACCTCTACGAATTTCGTCTCAAAAATAAAAGACAGTAATGTTACTTGTTAGCCAGAACAATTGAAAGTGTGTATACTCAAAGCCATTATTTAGGCATTTTGAGCCATAAAATTTTTCGAGCTACTCTTGAAATAAAATAAGTAAACTATTTTAATTGGACGTAACAAAGAAAAATAGAGCTATCAAGCTCATAAAAACAAATTGCAGGGTAACATCGTCTTTCATTGTTGTTATTTGAGCATTAGATCACGAGTAAATCTTTGGGAACTCGCTGCAATCGGTGAACTTAGTGGCTAACACTATTCATGTTTTAAAAGATACATAGTGGAAACTCGAGTTGATGTTACGGATTTTTAAATTAGTTCATTTATTGCCAACTGTGCATAAAGTAATCTTAGCTATACTGCTAAGCATTTCTTTGATCATCATTTTACTTCCATCAGAAGAAGCGCAGGCGTCCCGACAAACACCTTCAAGCCAACTCGAAACTAATACTCTATATTCGGTTCCTCTTGCTTTTAGAACTCCAGAACCTCCAAAAGAAATTACAGTAAAACCGAAAGCTGTTACTCAAGCTATCGAATCCGTACCACCTGAAGTGCTTCAGCCTAAATTGCAAAAGGGCAAGCTGTTTAAGGTTCGCTCTGGTGATACATTAGCTCGCCTATTTAAGCGCAGTGGGTTAACTTCAAGAGAAGTGTATGAGATCACCCAGTTGTCGTTAGCCAAAAAAAATCTGCTAAAAATTTTACCGGGTGAGAACATTGAGATTTTCAAAGACTCTGAAAATCGTTTTGCCAAACTCAGCTATATCATCGACCCAGTTACCACTCTAGTAATTAGTAAACAAGGCGATAATTATCAGCAGCGCCTTGATAAAAAGCAGGTAGAAACCCGTACTAAATTTGCTACAACAGAAATTAAAACTAACTTCTGGAATGCAGGAGTTGATGCAGGGCTTACACCCAATCAAATTATGCAACTTGCAGGGATTTTTACTTGGGACGTGGATTTTGCCTTAGACATTAGAGAAGGTGACAGTTTTGCTTTAATTTTTGAGCAAAAATATGCTGACGGTGATTTTCTTGAAAATGGTAATATTTTAGCTGCTGAGTTCATCAACCAAGGCGATCGCTATACCGCTGTTCGATACAGTAATGGGCAATACTACTCTGAAACGGGTCGTAGTATGAAAAAAGCCTTTATCCGCTCGCCAGTAGATTTCACTCGCGTAAGTTCGAACTTTAATCCAAGACGACTTCACCCTGTAACTGGCCGAGTTAGACCTCACAACGGAGTGGATTATGTCGCTCCTGTTGGCACGCCAATTAAAGCAACTGGCCGCGGAAAAGTCATCGCATCTTCATACAGTAAGTACAATGGTAATTATGTATTCATCAAACATAATGACACCTACACCACTAAATACTTACACCTTAAAAAACGTAAAGTGCGAAAAGGACAGAGTATAAAACAAGGGCAAATCATTGGTACTTTAGGTGCAACAGGTCGTGTCACTGGCGCCCATTTACACTATGAATTTATTGTGAATGGTGTGCACCGTAATCCTAGAACCGTGAAGTTGCCAAAAGCTGACTCAATCAACAGAAAACAAAAAGCTGATTTTCTTAAGATCAGTAAAGTTCTGATGGCACAGCTTGAACACAACAAACAGTTACATATTGCCGGTTCGCCATTATCTTCTGAGCCTGTCAGTAACTAAACTGAGAACACCTTATGCCCTCTTACTTTATTGGATTAATGTCGGGTACAAGTATTGATGGAGTCGATGCAGTACTTGTCGACTTTACCCAAGAGCAGTATCAAGTAGTTGCAACCTATACCCAACCCTTTCCAAAACATCTATTCAAAGGTCTGCAAAGGCTCAGCCAACCGGGTAATGACGAAGTCAATCGCCTAGGTAGATTAGACCGTCAAGTAGCCGATGTATTTGCTGATGCGGTTAACGGTTTACTAGAACAAAACCAAATTGATAACTCTCAAGTTATTGCTATTGGTAGTCACGGACAAACCATCCGTCACATGCCTAATTTAGAAAATAGTTTTAGTATTCAAATTGGTGATCCCAATACCATTGCAGTTAAAACAGGCATTGACGTTATTGCTGATTTTCGCAGAAAAGATATTGCACTCGGTGGTCAAGGCGCACCTCTTGTTCCTGCATTCCATCAACAAGTTTTTACGTCAACGGATAAGCCGAGAGTTATTCTCAATATCGGAGGCATTGCCAATATTACATATTTATCTGCTGATGGCTCACCTGTTGTCGGATTCGATACCGGCCCAGGAAATGCGTTAATGGATTCTTGGGTAAGAGAACGCCTTGAACAAGACTATGACAATAATGGCGAGTGGGCTGCAAGCGGAAATACGGATGAAGCATTGTTAAATCATTTGCTGTCTCACACTTACTTTTCACAACCCTTTCCTAAAAGTACGGGTAAAGAATTATTTAGCCAAGCATGGTTAACACAACAGTTAAGTGAATTTATCCACCTTCCCGATGAAGATATTCAATCGACACTACTCGATTTAACTTGTATCAGTATCAGTGATCAGATCAGTAAATTATCACCGACAGGTGAATTGTTTGTTTGCGGTGGTGGGGCTTTCAATTGTGAAATGATGAAGCGCTTACAAGCACTACAACCAAGCTACCGAGTCTCAACCACCCGCGAACTAGGGCTTGATCCTAAATGGGTTGAAGCTGTCGCCTTTGCATGGTTAGCTTATCGCTATAAACAAGGATTATCCGGTAATTTACCTGATGTCACTGGTGCGTCGCGTTCTGCTATTTTAGGGGCATTATTCCCTGCAAAATAAGATGTTTAAATTTATGCCAAAGTCTATTATTGCACTTCTCTTGTGCTATTTTGCCATTACCGCAGCATGTTTGATTAAACAAGTTGCAGTGATTTTTTCTATTGTACTTATCGTGCTGGCCATTGCCATTATAGGTAAACAAAAAGCGGCCTTATTAATGCTGCGAGTGTTTACTGGGTTACAAGTACTTGCAATTAGTTTCTTACCTTATGCTGCTTCACAAGCCAATGAATCCATATTCAAGTTACTTGAGTTGAATTTATCGATTTCGACAACGGCTGAATATACCATTTTAGGAACTTGGACTTTATTTTGTATTTTCCAAGTTTGGGTGTCTATCAACCAAAACGTTGCTAAGTGGTTTAAAAATAAAAACACGTTTAATGTAGTGGGTTAATAAAAAAGAAAGGCTCTAAATCATGATTTAGAGCCTGGTAAGTTATAAACTTCTATTTGAACTTAGAACTTATACGACGCATTCACATACCAAAAGCGACCTTGCCCGCTGTGCGTATCCGTAGAGAATCCCATAAATTCGTTATAAACAAATGGTGGCTTCTCATTGAATAGGTTAGTTGCACCTAAGGTAAGCACTGTATTCTCGATACCAAAATAACTCACAGCTGTATCAATAGTTATCATTGCATCAACATCTTTTAAGGTGGTGCCATCTTTTTGCTTTCTAACCGACGAATGCTGCTTAAACGAACCAATATGGTTAATTGCAAGGTTCGCTTTTAAGTCGTTATAACTCCAGTCAGTATTAATTCTTGCTCTGAACTGTGGTAAATCAAAATCACCAACCTCTTTACGAACTTGACCTTTACGACGTTCTTCAAATTCAAGAATGTAGTTCAAGGTATATGAGACTTTGAAATCACCTGCGCCAGTTTCAAATAGATAGTTCGCATTGAAATCGATACCCGATGTATCTAAATCACCAATGTTTCGGAAACTGTCATTGATAGAAACAATTTCACCTGGATCGTTTGGAATTGACGTTGGAGTACGTTTAACGACCTTAGGATCAAGACCTTCAGTGCTCAAGACATGCTGAGTATCAGAATCAATGATGTTCTCGATTTGATAATTGTAGTAATCAATAGAGAAGTCGATTTGATCCGTCAGGTTATAAATCAAGCCCAAGTTGTAGCTTTTTGATTCTTCAGGTTTTAAGTCAGGGTTACCTTGGAAAACTGCGGTGTACTCAAAGCCTTTACAAGGATCGATCCCAGACGGTTGCGCTCCAATCGCATCACAACGTAATGTATCAATCAAGGTTGGCGACTCATCAGTGCGCCCTAAACCTAGCTGGTGCAGCGAAGGAGCACGGAAAGCGGTTCCGTATGAACCACGAACAGAAAGATTGTCCATTGGGTTCCATAAGAATGAAACTTTAGGATCTGTAGTAGTACCAAAATCGCTATAGTCTTCATGACGAACAGCAAGCTGTACTTCTAAAGTGTCTAGGACTGGTATTGCAACTTCTGCGTAGATAGCGGTATTGTCTCTGCTGCCTTGAGCTTGTGTTGCTTCTGTACCAAAGATTTCCCCTCGAATGTACTGATCATCTGGGTTATCAGAAATAGACTCTTTACGATATTCAGCACCCACTGCCAGCATCAAGTCTCCGTGTTCCATTTCCATTAATGGACCTGAAATAGTTGCATCAACAGACTTCATGGTCGACTTACCGACACGATTAGTCGTCGTCTCAATAAAATCTAAGGTTTCTTGAGAGTTTTTTGATGGTTCAAATGGATCGAAAGAACCATTATCAATAGCTTCTTGAACACGACGTTTATTCGGGAAACCATCGACACCACGTTCTACCGATTGAGACTTAATGAAGTTATAAGCCACTTCCCATGACCAATCATTGATTTCACCTTCAAGACCAACAATCGCACGATAATAATTTGAATCAACACGCTTTAGACGGTTACCAATGTCTACCATACGACGACGCATAGTTAGGTCTTTTCCGTGAAACTCATGATTAGGTTGATCTGCAAACGGGTGATTTGGGTTATCACCAGCCATAGTGAGTTCATTAAAGCTTGGGCTACCCGCACCTTTAACAACAGTACGAGAATTCTGACCGTTTAACTCAGCAAAACCTCGAACACTGTCATTAATTTCATATTTTCCCATGTAGTTAAAACTGAAACGTTCAGTTTTAGGGATCATAGACATATGCGGAGCATAATCATAACGACATAAGTTTCCAACTATCTGATCTTCAGGGCACTTATCTTTACCGAAGGTATCGGGAATACGATTGCTTGGATCAGATCTTAAAGCAATGGTACCAGGAAAACCGGAAGAGCTTCTAAAGTCAGTCGCATGCTTATCGCCTGTTCTGGCTTTTTGATTAGCCGTTTTAGAGAAACTGCGATCACCGTAAAGGACTTCTTCACGATTAAAGTAATCTAAAACAAAAGTATGCTTACTATTCTCAGCTTGGTTACCCCAAACTAAACTCAGATTCTGCTCTTCCCCACCTTTAGGTGTTGAGCCATATTTAGCACTGATTTGTGCACCATCAAGATCGTCTTTTAAGATGACATTAATAACGCCAGCAATAGCATCTGAGCCATAAATCGCACTAGCACCGTCTTTTTGAATATCGACACGTTTAATTGCAGCAATCGGAATATTGTTTAAGTCAACGTATGCGGTATCAATACCCTTCGCAAAAGGGCTTACCGAAA
The DNA here is from genome assembly GCF_004358445.1 of Parashewanella tropica. Classification (NCBI taxonomy): domain Bacteria; kingdom Pseudomonadati; phylum Pseudomonadota; class Gammaproteobacteria; order Alteromonadales; family Shewanellaceae; genus Parashewanella; species Parashewanella tropica. Next base: position 1,211,166 of record NZ_CP037951.1, on the reverse strand, counting down.
CACGACGTCCATTTACCAAGATTAAGGTTGAGTCAGCGCCCAATCCTCTTAATGAAACACTTGAGCCACCATTAGAGGTGTCATCACTGCTGTTACCTTGTGTAGAGAATGTCCCTGTACCAGCAATAGGCAGTTTAGCTAAAGCACCAATCAAATCAGTTGCACCGCTATCTGCTAAATCCTGTGCTGTCAAAGTGGTTACGGGCGTAGGCCCTTCCATATCAGTTCTTTTAATGTGAGAACCCGTAACTTCGATTCTTTCAACTGCTTCATTTTCATTATCAGCTGCAAATATTGGTGCTGATACAGAAAGAATAGAAGTTGCTACCACTAGTTTTTTTAACTTAATCATCCGTGTCCCTTTTGATTGATAAGAGTACAGCTTTACCTCTTTGATATATTTATTTTTTTACATCGGCCATTATCAATACCACAACCAAAAGTGAATGAATAGTTAAAAGTGAAACAAAAGTTAAATATGTTAAATATATAATCACTTAATTTGAGCGCTCATGATCTTATCTGATTGAATAGTTTGTGAATTGATACAAAATCATCTCCCCCCTCATGTCAAACCCACAGTAGCTCAACCTTTGTTAAAAATTTACAAAAAACAAAATCAAACTCTAATTCATAGGGTTTTCTAACAAAACAAAGTAACAAGATTACAAAAAAGAAACAAAAAAACAGATTGTTTTACCCACCCTATTTGACCTCAACTCCCAATAATTATATTTTAGTCAATCTTGCTGCATATTTATTTATGCTCTAGGCGTTTAAAATGGAGTAACTTATGAGTTTGTATCACCCTAGTTTTGAAAAGGATAATTGTGGATTTGGTCTGATAGCACAAATGGACGGTGAGGCTTGCCATAAGATTGTACAACGTGCGATACACAGCTTAGACAAACTCAAACACCGAGGTGGTATTGCAGCTGACGGAAAAACTGGGGACGGTTGTGGGATCTTAATGCAAACCCCTAATGATTTTTTTGTTCAAATCGCCAAAGAAAACAACTGGCACCTCAATAAAAAGTTTGCCGTTGGTGTCATTTTTGTCAGCAAAGATCCGTTGAAGGCTGAGTATGTAAAGCAGCAATTCGAAAATGAGCTACTAAAAGAAACTCTCAGCATTGCTGGTTGGCGAGAAGTGCCAACAAACAGTAATGTATTAGGAGAGATCGCAGCTGAATCTGAGCCCCAAATCCTGCAAGTTCTGATCAATAGCCCTATGGGGTGGCGAGTAAAAGATCTCGAAAGGCGTTTATATATGGCTCGTCGTCGTCTTGAACAAAGTATTACTGACGACCCTGACTTTTATGTTGCCAGTCTTTCTGGTCAAGTTGTGGTTTATAAAGGCCTGATGATGCCTGCTGACTTGGATAAATATTATCCAGATTTACAACACCCAAATTTTAAAAGCTCGATCTGTTTATTCCACCAAAGGTTTTCGACGAATACAAACCCAAAGTGGCCGCTCGCTCAACCGTTCAGGTACCTCGCTCATAATGGCGAAATCAACACAATTACAGGCAATAGGCAGTGGGCTAAAGCGCGCTCTTACAAATATCACACGCCACTTTTGCCAGATTTACAACAAGCCAGACCTTTTGTTAATGAATCTGGCTCTGACTCGTCATCGCTAGATAATATGCTGGACATGCTGCTTTCTGGTGGCATGGATTTATACCGAGCTATGCGATTACTTATTCCACCAGCATGGCAAAGTAACCCATATATGGATGACGAGTTAAAAGCTTTCTATGACTTTAACTCTATGCATATGGAGCCATGGGACGGTCCTGCTGGAGTCGTAATGACTAATGGTCGCTTTGCTGCTTGCTCAGTCGATAGAAATGGCTTGCGCCCTTCTCGCTATATCATCACTTCAGATCGCATTTTAACCGTTTCATCTGAAGTCGGTATTTGGGATTACAAAGACAGTGATGTGATCACTAAAGGACGAGTAGGTCCCGGTGAGCTTTTGGTACTGGATACTTTAAAAGGAAAATTATTCCAATCATTCGAAATTGATAACGATTTAAAAGCTCGTCACCCATATAAAGCATGGATGCAAGAACACAGCACGGTGCTGACTCCAGCTGAGGACCTCCCTGAATCTGAGCACGGTCACCTCGAAATGAGTAAGGCAACACTTCTGTCTTATCAAAAAGAATTTGGCTATACCAAAGAAGAGTTAGAGCAAGTCATCTGGCCAATGGCTACTAACGGGCAAGAAGCCATTGGCTCTATGGGTGATGATACTCCGTTAGCCGTTTTGTCAGGTAAACAACGTTCACTGTACGATTTTTTTAGACAAAAGTTTGCTCAGGTTACCAACCCTCCCATCGATCCGTTACGAGAAAAGCATGTGATGTCATTGGCAACCTGTGCTGGGCGTGAGCAAAACCTGTTTAACGAAACCACAGGACATGCTTACCGAGTCATGTTCCAATCGCCAGTGTTACTTTATAGTGACTTTACTCAACTAAAAAACCTAAACCCTGATTATTACCGCCACGACACTATCCAATTATCTTATAGTGAAGAAGAAGGGTTAGAAGAAGCACTCCAACGTATTGCAAGAGAAGCCAAGGTACTAGCTAAAAATGGCACAACACTATTAATCCTTTCAGATAGAGTTGCCGACAAAACTCAGCCGTTAATCCCAGCCGTACTTGCCGTTGGCCTAGTTCATCGTACTTTGGTTGATAACGACTTACGTTGCGACACCAATGTTATTGTCGAGACGGGTACCACTAAAGATCCCCATCATTTTGCAGTATTACTCGGCTTCGGAGCTACGGCTATTTATCCCTATTTAGTCTATGAATCATTGGCTGCTATGGGGCAAGCACAGCAGCAAAATTACACCAAACTCAATATCAATTACCGTTCAGGCATTGAAAAAGGGCTGTGTAAAATCATGTCTAAAATGGGGATCAGTACTGTAGGTTCTTATCGTTGCAGCCAGCAGTTTGAAATTATTGGCTTTAATAAGAGTGTGGTTGAACTTTGTTTTAAAGATGCAGTGAGCCGTATTGAAGGCATTGGCTTTGATGAAATATCCAATTCTCAGATAGAGCTGAATAAACAAGCCAAAAAGTCATTCTTACCCCTTAGCCAAGGTGGCCAACTTAAATATGTTAATGGTGGAGAATACCATTGCTTTAATCCTGATGTTGTCACCAAGCTTCAAGCTGCACTCAATAATCAAGATTATGCTACATACAAAGAATTTAGTGACTTAATCGATAAGCGCCCTATCGCTACATTAAGAGATTTACTAAAAATTAATTGGTCTGATGCACCAAGAGATATTCACGACGTTGAACCATCAGAAGCGCTTTACTCGCGCTTTGATACTGCCGCAATGAGTATCGGGGCTTTGAGCACAGAAGCCCACGAAGCATTAGCCATTGCAATGAATCGTCTTGGTGGCCGTTCAAACTCTGGTGAAGGTGGCGAAGATGCACGTCGATATAACTCGGAGCGCAATTCATCCATTAAACAGATTGCCTCAGGTCGTTTCGGTGTAACTGCTAAATACCTCGTCAACGCTGATGTATTGCAAATCAAAGTAGCGCAGGGGGCTAAACCCGGTGAAGGTGGACAATTACCCGGACACAAAGTAAGTGTCGAAATAGCCAAGCTGAGATACGCGAAACCGGGCGTATCATTAATTTCACCACCACCGCACCATGATATTTATTCGATTGAAGATTTAGCGCAGTTGATTTTCGATTTAAAGCAGGTTAATCCAAACGCCTTAGTTTCAGTAAAACTGGTTTCTGCTCCCGGCATTGGAACCATTGCTACAGGGGTAGCCAAGGCTTATGCCGATATGATCACAGTCTCGGGTTATGACGGTGGAACGGGCGCTAGCCCTCTTACCTCAGTGAAATATGCAGGCAGTCCGTGGGAACTTGGTTTAGCCGAAGTACATCAATCATTGGTTAAAAATGGTTTACGACATAAAATTCGCTTGCAAGTGGATGGCGGACTGAAATCTTCTACTGACATCATTAAAGCCGCCTTGTTAGGCGCAGAAAGCTTTGGCTTTGGCACCGTACCTATGATTGCCTTAGGGTGTAAATTTTTACGAATTTGTCATCTGAACAACTGCGCTACAGGCGTGGCAACACAAGATGAGCGTTTGCGTGAAAAGCATTATCACGGCAAGCCTGAAAATGTAATGCAGTATTTCAAGTTCTTAACTCAAGATTTGCGTGAGCAATTAGCCAAACTAGGCGTAACCTCTATAGAAGATATTATTGGCCGCAGTGAACTCCTTTCTCAAATATCTGGAAAACTCGAACATCACCAGCACATCGACTTAAGTCGAGTGCTAGCTAAAGAAGAGTCAATTCATGACAACCCAACTCAATGGTCACAAGTAAATCAGCCAAAAGATACTGGCGAATTGAACCAAAGACTACTTCAAGCCTGCCAGCCAGCTATTAAGCAAAACACTGGCTTTATTGCCCATTACGATATTAACAACACAGACCGTGCTGTTGGCGCGAGTATCTCTGGTCATTTGGCACAGCAGAATGAACCAGCCATTAACCAAGTCCAACTTAATCTCAATTTTAATGGCAGTGCTGGGCAAAGCTTTGGCGTATGGAACGCACCTAGAGTCAACTTAACGCTTTGTGGTGACAGCAACGACTATGTTGGAAAAGGTATGTCAGGAGGACGTATCACCATTCGTCCGCCAGAGAACAGCCGCTTTGCCAGTGAATCGGCCACCATCATGGGCAATACCTGCTTATATGGAGCCACTGGCGGTGAACTCTATGCGGCAGGGCAAGCAGGAGAACGATTCGCAGTAAGAAATTCAGGCGCAACAACGGTTGTTGAAGGTGTAGGTGATAATGCCTGTGAATATATGACAGGCGGTACTGTCGTCATTCTCGGTCGCACTGGAGTTAACTTTGGTGCAGGCATGACAGGCGGATATGCGTATGTGTTTGATCAGTATGGAAAGTTCGACAAACGCCTTAATACAGAATTTATCGAATCAATCAGAATTAATCATAAAGGTCATCAAGCACGTCTTAAGCAACTGATCCAACTTCATGTATCAGAAACAGGCAGTGAACATGGCCAGCATATTCTTGAAGAGTTCGGTCACTGGAAGCACTGCTTCAAATTAGTAAAACCTAAAAATGTGGATATTGATGAGTTACTAGAAGATAACCATCAACGCAAACCTGAGTTGAGCATCCCACTTCAGCAACAAGGATGATTCCATGAATGACCTAATAAAAATAGAGATTGGAACAAAATCCAGTCCGAGAAGGTGGCAGTATGAGCAATGATTTTCAATTTTTAGATACCGAGCGCCATTTAGCGGAAAAGCAACCGATTAACCTTAGACGCTCCGAGTTTGTTGAAATATATCGTCCTAATCAACAACAAGAAATAAATACCCAAGCTTCACGCTGTTTGGATTGCGGTAACCCTTATTGTGAATGGAAGTGCCCGCTGCACAATTACATTCCAAACTGGTTAAAGCTCATTTCCGAAAACCGCTTAATGGAAGCCGCTGATTTAGTCCATCAAACTAACAGCCTACCCGAAGTTTGTGGTCGAGTTTGCCCACAAGATCGTCTATGTGAAGGTTCTTGTACTCTCAATGACGACTTTGGCGCCGTTACCATTGGCAATATCGAACGATATATCACTGACACTGCAATCAAAGAAGGTTGGAAACCAGATTTATCAGAAGTAACTCCACGATCAGAAAATGTCGCCATTGTTGGTGCAGGTCCTGCTGGGTTAGCTTGTGCCGATGTGTTAGCGAGGAACGGTATCAAAGCCACGGTATACGACAAATACCCTGAAATCGGCGGACTATTAACTTATGGAATTCCGGCCTTCAAGCTTGAAAAGTCTGTCATTCAAAATCGACGTAAAATCTTAGAAGGTATGGGTGTTAATTTTAGCCTTAACACCCATGTTGGCGTGGACATTTCATTTGATGATTTGGTTGCGTCTCACGATGCCGTATTTTTGGGATTAGGAACATACAAAGCCCTAAAAGCCAATATACCTAATGAGGACTCACAAGGTGTTTATCAAGCCCTACCCTATTTAATTGGAAATACGCAGCACATCATGGGTCAAGATACCGCTGAGTTCCCATACATCAACTTACAAGGTCGTAATGTTGTCGTATTGGGTGGTGGTGATACTTCAATGGATTGTGTAAGAACAGCTATTCGTCAAGGGGCTGAAAAAGTCACGCTCATTTATCGCCGTGATGAATCCAGCATGCCGGGGTCAGCTAACGAAGTCACTAATGCCAAAGAAGAAGGTGTTAACTTTATTTTCAACCACCAACCCGTTGAGATTAAAACCGAAAATAACTCTGTAGTCGGCGTTGAGTGTTTGCAAACAAAGAGCTCACAATCAACTCCAAATGCTCGCCCTAATTTTGAATTAGTTGATGGTTCAAATAGCGTAATTGAGGCTGATGCCGTTATCATCGCTTTTGGTTTTCAGCCAAACCCAGCCGACTGGCTGGCTAAGCACGATATTGAGTTAGACATAAAAAATCGAGTTGTGGTTAATCGCCGAGACTATGCTCATCAAACCTCAAACCCAAAAATTTTCTCAGGGGGTGATATGGTACGTGGTGCAGATTTAGTCGTCACCGCCATTGATGAAGGGCGTAAAGCCGCCATAGGGATTTTAAATTATTTAGAAGATATCTAGAAAATAGCGACAAAGTGTAGGTCGAAAGACTTACACTTTTTCCTCACCTACGATAAAAATCGTTATATTAAGTCTCTCCTCGTAAAGTGGCAATATCCTTAAATTCAACTATAAATTGAACTTACCTCCGCAATCTTCTCTTAGGTAAATATAGAGAAATTGCGATCTTCATATACCATAAGGATGTAGGTGACGTTATGAAAGGATTGTTTAAATATCTAACACCACTGTTGTCTTTGTTATTGGTTGCTGCATGTGGCAGTGATAAAAAAGATGACCCAACTCCCCCGCCAGCTCCCACTTTATCTTCAGTAGCGATTACTGACTTTAAAGATGTTATGCAAAAGGGGACTTCTCATCCGCATAAGTTAACAGCGACCTATAGTGATAATTCAACTAAGGATGTTACTGCAGATGCTGATTGGAGCAGTAAAAATGAAAGCGTTGCTACTGTTTCTGATACAGGTTTAGTTTCAGCAATTGAAGCTGGTCTAACCGAAATAGCGGCCGCCTACAAAGGGTTAACTGCAGAATCAAAATCATTATCTGTAAAAGCAGAAACACTAACGGCCGTAAATATTTTGTCTGATGATGTTGATATTGATGTCGATGGTACTAAACAGCTTGAAGTTGCTAGCGTTTTTTCTGATGGCTCTTCGGTTAAATTGACAAAAGATGTTACTTGGAAAAGTGCTAGTCCTGAAATTTTAACCGTAAATGATACTGGTGTGCTAACAGGTGTAAAACCAGGTGAGACAACGGTTACTGCTACTTACCAAAACATAGAAAGTAATCCAATCAAGGTTCTTGTTTCAGAGCTTGCACCTAATGGCCTTTGGATTAAAAATCAAATTAGCACGATTGAAATCGGACAAGACCACGATTTTATTCCTCAAGAAACATTCCGAAATCAAGATCGAAAAGATGTAGACCCTAGCTCAGTAACTTGGAACAGTAACGCTCCAGCTATCGCTAGTTTTGAAGGCAATACTCTTACCGGTAAAGCTACTGGTCAAGTCATCATTACTGCAACTCGAGGTACTCTAACTACACCAGACTTAACCGTAACCGTTGTTGCAGCTGGTAATGAGCTTGATAGCATTGCGATCAGTACTCAATCTGATACCACTGAAGTAGCCATAGGTACATATATTACTTTTGCAGCCGAAGGGACGTACGATAATCAATCAAAGATTGATATCACTGACGCGGTACAATGGAAAACCAGTAACCCAAATGTTATTGAAATCGGAGATAACGGCGGCGAAACCCAAACTGTAGGTGCAGGTTCAACTAATATCACGGCGATGCTAAATGGTGTTGAGAGTGATCCCATTGAAGTGACGGTTGTTGCTGATAACTTTGACCGAATCGAAGTTTCTCACAATGGTGGCGAAGACAATTTTCCTATTAACGGCGAAACACAAATGGAAGCACTTGGTTTTACTGAAGGTGGAGCGAGTGTAGACATTACCAACCGAGTGACTTGGACTTCAACTGATCCCGAAATCGCAACAGTTTCAACTGAAGGCTCTGTTGAGTTTATAGCAGAAGGTACAGTTACAATTGGTGCAACTATTGGTGAACATTCAGGAAGTGTAACCTTTACCGTTACTCCAGAGCAGTAAACCCTTAACTTGATTCATTTCAGACAAATAACCCCAGTCACTAAACTGGGGTTATTTTTTATTGTTAATAAAGCGAATAACTCAACAATGAGCATTACATCTATTACTTAACGATAAACTTACCTTTCATTAAGAAAGAGTGACCAGGGAAAGAACAGAAGTAAGTGTAATCACCACCAGCTTTTAAGCCCTTAGTCGAAAATGTAATACTTGTTTCTTCACCACCACCAATGATTTTGGTACCCGCAATAACACGCTTGTCACCCACTGGAGTGTAGTTGTTTGCAGCGCCTGCGGTAACACCAGCAGAAGCAACAGGTACTTGATCAGCCGTTGTGGTTAATACCCAGTTATGACCCATTGCCGTTTTTGGCATTTTGCCATTGTGCTTTAATTTTAAAGTCACATTGTCACATTTAGCTAACGAAATTTCTAAGCTTGGCTTATCAAATGTCATTGCATCTTGTACATTGATATTTAACTCACAATCTGCCGCAAATGCAGAAGATGAACCACCTAATAACGCTAACGCAAGAAATAATTGTTTTTTCATTGTTTTCCACACAAACAAGTTAATGGTAATCGTTCGCATTATCTTTTAGTTTTTACGTTAATGCAACATAAACAACTGAATTACTTCCACTATAGAGATTCATTACTCATAGTTTGATTTCTTTGAAAGCCCACCGATCCCAGCATTAAAAGTATTTGTTGGGTCTAACGATTGATAATGCTCTGTTAACGCCTGCTCAGCTTGATAATGATGCCCAACATTATGTTCCGCTGGGTACTTAGCGCCTCTGGATTCACACAATGCGAGAAGCTCTTGCTTTACCAAAGCTAGGTTCTCACCTTTCTTAACCAAATAATCTTGATGTAATACATGGCAAAGAAAGTGACCGTAATAGTTTTTATAAACGAGCTTGTTTGATAGTGATTCTGGTAACTCCTCAAACCAATCCATACAATTTCTAGGTAAGGCAATATCCAATGCGACTAAGCCATCTACCTCTTCTGAATGTACAGCTTCATACTGAATAGCTGCACTTGCACAAGCATAACGAAGTAGGCTCGCATCATTCGCTTGTTTGGCATTGAGTTCAATCAGATTAAGCTGTTTATCAGCAGAGCAGTCTGTATTAATTCCAGCAACAAATTGCTTTATTTCGTCAATACCAAAAGATTTGGCATTGATAATGAGATGATGCTGGAAGTTTGAATTTAAATTTCGAAAAAGGGCTGGAGTTTGGCTACCTAACACTTTAAAAACAAGGTGAGAGATATAATCAGTTGTACCATTTTTGCCAAAACCCAATTTACTCAGTAACCCGCTCAGTTGCTTTTTCAGTTTAAAGAATGAGGGTAAATAACTGCTGCCAAATCGCTTTATCATGAATACCGTATCACGACCGTATGCTTCCGCCAGATGAATGGCATCATGATGAATGTATTCAGCGCTGATAGGGAGACATTTGCCTTGCTGTAAAATTTTCCGGCGTAAAAGCTGAAGCTTATCCGCTGAATTAGTACTAATAAAAAAAGCTTGAGTGCGTTCAGCTTGTTCAAAACTATCAAGCCTAACAGCGAAAACCGCTAATTTCCCCGCGCAACCACTGGCTTGATATAAACGTCGACTATCAGCATTAAAACGAGCAGGCACTGAACTTTGAATATCACGAACATAGTGTTGATATTCATCATCTGACGCTTTTTTGCCGCTATCAATAATATCCTTTTCAGTGAATAGCCCATACTGTAATCGTGTTAGGATTTCCTCAGGGTTATTACCTAAATCAATATCCAATTCATTTTTTAAAACAAGTTTTCCAGACTCATCAACTTCGGCATATAGTGCCAACTCAGTATATGCAGGACCACGTTCAACCAATGCCCCTCCCGAGTTATTGCATACCCCTCCAACAATTGATGCTCCAATGCAAGATGACCCTATAACAGAATGAGGCTCTCTGTTTTTCAGCTTTAAACGTCTTTCTAAGTCAAAAAGTGTGGCACCAGAAAGTGCAACGATTTGCTGATGAGATTCTAAAAAGTGAATATTGTTAATTTGCAATGTGTTGATAATGACGGTTGGCCTTTCTACCCCATCAGTAGGAGTTGAACCTCCAGTAAGACCCGTATTTGCAGCTTGCATGATAATCACCGCACCAGCTTCAACACAGGTTTCAATAATTTGGTATTGCTGCCATAAGGTTGAAGGCAAGGCTACTGCAACGGCAGGGCCAAAACCGTCACGGAAACCTTTACGGTATGGTTTAGTATCACTATCACTGGTTAACAGTTGCTTAGGTGTAAGGATCTCACCTAGCTTACAAAGAAGAGCTTTGACTTTCATTACTTGCCGAATTTAATGTTTACTGGAATTTACAGGTTCTTTAGTTAAATAAAGCTGCTTTTCTAAAGATAATATTTGCGTCACATTTGAAATCTTAGATAACGGTGATTGATCACGGCTAATTTGCTTATCGGCCGCTAATGAGAGGTACCGAGCACAGCAGACCCTTAGAAAAGACGTGAAATTCCCAAGATCATGCCCAGCATCAATGGACTCTAAATAAAGCTTACTGATCAACGAAGAGTCACTCATATTATCTCGTTGTGCAATTTCAGTTAATACTTGCCAGAAAAATTGCTCCAGCCGTATTGATGTTACAACGCCTTCAATACGCAATGATCTTGTCCGAGGCTGCCAAAGTGATGGTTCCGCATCAATAAATAGTTGGCACATAATCTCCCCTTTCAAGAGCAAAAATTTAGGTTAAAGCAGCGCGTTAAATTGTTTTAAAAACTCAACGTGAGCCGTCCAAGCCGGACCAGTAACCAAATTGCCATCCGTAACAGAAGACTCTAGAGGCAATTCAATATAAGTAGCACCCGCTAATTCGACTTCTGGTTTACATGCAGGATAAGCGTTAACTTGTTTCCCTTCCAATACCTTTGCTGCCGCTAAAAGTTGGGGTCCATGACATAAGGCGCCAACAGGTTTATTGGTTTCAAAAAAATGGCGAACCATCTTTATCACTTCTGGATTTAGGCGTAAATATTCTGGCGCACGCCCCCCAGGAATATACAGGGCATCATAGTCATCAGGGTTAACATCACTAAATGTCGCGTTTAATGTAAAGTTATGACCCGTTTTTTCTAGGTAAGTTTGGTGTTGCTCAAAGTCATGGATAGCCGTTGCAATCTGATCTCCAGCTTTTTTATCTGGACATACTGCATCCACTCCATGCCCCATGGCTTGTAGAGCTTGGAAAATTACCATGTTTTCGTAATCTTCTACAAAGTCTCCAGTAATCATCAAAACTTTTGACATAGCACTTCCTTATTGTACTTGTGAAATAATTGTAAAATTAAATCACAATTTAAAAGCCTAAAGGTAGTAACTGGATACTACATGGATAAATCATAAAGCATACTTCTAACTAAAACAAAAAGTTATACAGACTAAATAGGTTCTTTTTATATTCACATTGATAGCCGCCCGACACAATGCAAAACGTATAATTTTACATCAATAAACATTTGCATTATAAATATTGAATTGCCAACTGTATCTTCTGTTGAAAAGAACAATGCTTAATATAAGGAAATAAACCGCCATAATTTTGAATCATATAGCGGAGTTTAGGCATAGATAGATATTGCTCCCCTCATTAACTTACCTTTAAAGGGATTTATGAAATACGTCATTGCACTACTGTCTTTGCTCACCTCATCAAGCGTTCTTGGTGATTGGTATAAAGACAATGAAATTGACTGGTGGTTTTTGAGTGGCTCTGTACCTCAATGCTATAAACCAAGTCCTAAACCTATAGCTGGAGGCCAAATCATCTTCACGCCTTTACAATTGATTGAAAAATTTGACTGCCATGACCAAGATAAATATTCGATTAAAAACAAACTGTTAATCTTAAAATGTGACGGTATAAAAGCCATAACAGGCGTAGATGGCAATTACCTGTATGCAGCAAGCAAAAAAGATTGTGATTTCTTTAAGAAAAAAATGCTAAAAATCAATAGGGAAAGAATATTTGGACCAGAGAAATCATAGTACGTTGATCAATCATATTGCTTAAAATAATACTGAAGTTTCTATCAACGATATTGGTACGAGGCCGAGTGGAACTAATATGAATCGATTTCTAGTAAAGCTGTTTTCTTTTGTGATGTTTCTTCCATCGACGCATGCATCTGAAGATGATAAATATTATAACCCCATTAGAACCCTAGACACTCTATTTGAAGTCATTGGTGATGATGCATCCAAATATAAGTTTTACGATCAAGGGATGTCATTTACGCATTACTTCTCTTCCGAACTAAATCGTTCATTTATTGTAAATAATGAAATAGGAGAAGTATGTTTTACCTATACGGGTAGCAAAGTCTTGAGTTGCTTTCCGTGTAAAACAGATGACGATTAGGCTGCTCCCCAGGATACCGCTGCCGGTGTAAGCCCTTGAACCGTAGGTTCAAGGCGGGTAAAGCTATACCTCCTAAGGCTTCTCGGTCAAGCCGAGCTTGCTCAATGTCAGTAAAACCTTCACCCTAAGATTGTAAGCATCGGCACAGGGACATTACCAGCTGGCATGTATCCCGAGGAGCAAAACGGGTGTGCTAAATCGACTAAAAAAATCGCTTTAACAAATCTGGTTATTTTTCTACTTTGGCTTTTTCTAAAAGCGCTTTTTCAAGAGTATTTTGTAGTAAGCTTATGCGCTTGCTCATTTCCAATTGATACTCTTTGTTTTTCTGTTGCTCAGTATACAGCTCGTGACCAAGGTTTAATGCTGCCATTATCACAATTTCTTCACGATTAAAGTTGGTGGTTTTATCCTTCAACTTTTCTAGCTGTTTTTCTAATCGAGCGGCGATATCCATCAATATCACCTCTTGCTGAGCAGGACACGATATTGAGTAGGTACGGCCTAATAGCGAGATATTAACGGCTTTATTACTCATTGTTAGTTTCGTATCCTCATCTTAAAGTTCATCTACATATTCAAGCATAATCGAATCACATCAAGATTACATCTTTCACTGTAGATGTGTCAGTGGACTATAAAAGTACTAAAACAAAAGTGCAATAGTGAAATCAGCCAACTGCTGAATCTTTGGCTCAATAGGAGAAGAGTTTTCTGGTTTATAAGCAAAAACCGAAAAATGACATACCCTTAATACATAAACTTTAGATTATGGAAGTAATTTATGTCTACACCACCAGTAGGGACACAGCCTATCTTGGCATTTCGTGGCACTTATCTAACTGAAGATGGAAAAGCTAATACTGGCAATAAATTCGCTAATTTCTTATTAAATCATGGAATCGGTGTTAAGGAAGGCACCATAGCTGGATGGTTTGTTGCAAAAAGGATAGGCCAAGCAACACTAGACCAATACAGGGATGAATTATCGAGTAGAGCGAAAGCTGCTACAGCTATTTTAAATGAATCAGGTCATGACATTCCAAATGACGGGGTTGAAGAAGAAGCTGATATAATGAGATCAGAGAGTGTTTCTAGTCAAAGTGGCGCAAAAGAAACAACAGGTAGTAAAGAAGTAACTCATTCAGCTTTATCATACGGCGAACAAGCTATAGAACAACTGAACATGTTATCTGCGGCAACACAAGATGCTATCGATCACAAACTCCCTCAACCAACTCATCAGGATGAGCACACATCTCATGTTGATGATGCCCCTAACGACTCAGAAAGCGTAGAGGATAGTTTTGAAGAAAGTGTCATTCCTGCCTCGCAAATTCCATTTCGTAAACCAGAACTATCAGAAGAAGGTCAAAAGTTTAAGAAACTTCACGAAGAAGCTCAGCTAGCGATTACAGAATATAATACTAAAATTGAACAACTACATTTAAAAATAGAAGCGCTAAAGTTAGAAAAAACCGAAAAAAATGAGCAGCGAAATAAATTGACACTTTCGAAAACCAGACCAGAACAGTCTATTTCACCTTTAGATATTGAGACCAAAATAGCTCAATTAAAGCAGGAAGAAAGCGAATTAGCTGAAAAAATTGAAGATGTTGTAGTACAAATTGGCGCACATGAATCAGGTCTTGAAGTACTAAAAGCTGAAGAACAAAAAGCCTATAAACAATATTTATTAAGGGGGGGTGATGAAACTGAGTTTAATCAAGCTTATAAAAAAGCAGTAGACGCACGTCCCAAACCCACTAAAAAATAAATAATAGATCATCCTCTTATGTATTCAAATCGATCTGCAAAAGAGCTAGTTTTAGCACTTATAAACTCAGCTGGGTTTGTTGATTCAAATCAGCTTGAAGAAAATGTTTGCTTACTCATTTATGAACCAGATATAAATATTGTTATTTCGTGGAGTAAATACACGATTAAACTATCCTGTGCCATTGGAAAAGTTGTTAACTCATCAAAATATCAAGAACTCATAACGAAAGTATTGGAAGACAATCGGCAAGCCTGCTCCAAAACCGCCTACCAATATAGCTTAGATTCAAAAAATCAACAGTTAATACTCAGTGTAATATTGCCTGCTGAGCTTTTCGAACCAGACTCATTTATTGACTATTTTAATAATTTTAAGCAAGACCTCGAGGTATGGATGGAGCACTTGGATAATGAGAAGTTTTATATGCCAAATTTGAAGCAACACATATGGCCACCTGTAAAAACTGGACAAAAACTGAAAACTCGACCTCAAAATCTTGCATGATTCCATCGAATCCTCATTCTCATTAACTACCTAATTTCGATGCCTTCTGTTAATATTTAACAGAATTTATCGCACTCCGGAAATATCTATGGTTACTACACCGTCCCTTCGTATTGAAAAACTATCTCAAGCCTTAAAAGCCGCTGAGCTTGCTCAACATCCTGCAGAAGTTCATGGTACTTTGGTTGGCTTGATCTGTGGCGGTGTCGAACACAAAGCCAAAGCTTGGGTCACTCCAATGCAAGATCTCATTAGTGACGGACAACCTTTCCCTGCCGAGCTTCACAGTCTAATTGAAGATCTTTATAAAGATACTTTAGAGCGTTTAGAAGAATTTGAATTTGGTTTCACCTTATTACTGCCAGAAGAAGAAGAGTCTTTAAACGTCCGTGTTGAAGCTTTATCTTTATGGGTTCAAAGTTATTTAGCTGCCATTGCCATCATTCAACCAAAGCTTAAACAAGCATCAGCAGAAGTAAAAGAAGTCATCGAAGATTTAACTGAGATTGCACAAGTTGAGCTGGACGTATCAGACGATGATGAGTCAGAAGCCGCCTTTATTGAACTTGAAGAGTTTGTTCGAGTATCTGCCATTTTATGCTACGCCGAATTCACCCCTGAATTACCAAAGAAAAGTGACGAGCAACCAGATATTTTGCACTAAAACACTCCAAAACTCTGCGAATTAACGGATCATTGTATGTCTTCATCCTCTCAAGAGAACGCTGCTACTGAATACGATATTGCCATTATTGGCGGAGCTATGGTGGGAAGCATTCTCGCACTTGGGCTTGAACAATTAAAGCAACAAGGTTCTCGATTAAACATTGCTTTAATTGAAGCTGTTGCACCTTCCGATGAACACCCTGGGTTTGATGCTCGTGCGATTGCTTTGGCGCATCACACTATTAAGTCTTTAAAAGAAATCAATGTCTGGTCGTTAATCGAAGACTTAGGTACTGAAATAAACCACATTCATATTTCAGATCGTGGTCGTTTTGGGATGACACAACTTAATGCAGCAGAACTCAATGTTGCTCACATGGGACAAGTTGTAGAGCTGGCTCCAGTAGGTCAAAAGCTATACAAAGCACTTCAGCAATCATCTGTGAGCCTTTATTGTCCTAATAAGGTGGCTGAATTAGAAACAACAATTGAACACCACAAACTGACGTTAGATTCAGGTGAACAAATTACTGCTAAATTGGTGGTAGCGGCTGATGGTGTTAATTCCATAATTCGTCAACAACTTAAGCTAGAACAACAAGTCGTTGATTTTAATCAAGCTGCGATTATTGCCAATATTGCCTGTGAACAAGAGCATCATAACTGGGCTTGGGAACGATTTACCAATACGGGTCCTCTAGCTTTACTGCCAATGCGCCCTGAAAATCACCAGCACCGACTATCACTGGTTTGGGCATTGCCACCAGAAACAGCTAATGATTGGATGGAGTTGTCAAAGCCTGATTTTGTATCAAAGCTCCAACAAGCCTTTGGATATCGAGCAGGACAGTTTATTGATCTAGGTGAACGTTTTTGCTATCCACTCAAGCTAAGCTATATGCCTCGTCCAATTCATCATCGTTGTGTCTTTGTCGGTAATGCCGCGCAAACATTGCACCCAATTGCTGGGCAAGGCTTTAATCTTGGTATGCGTGATATTTTGGCATTGATGAAAGTGATATCTGAGCAACAAAATGATGCCGATATTGGAAGCTCTGCAGTCACACATGGCTACCTTAAACTTCGAGAACAAGACAGAAGTGATACCATTAATCGCATTGAGTTTTTGGTTAGAGGGTTTTCCAACGACTTGTGGCCGATGGCTACGACGAGAAATCTTGGGTTACGTTTATTAAGCTGGTTTCCACCATTAAAGCCCCCAATCGCAAAAGCAGCGATGGGATATACAACGGCTTAAAATAATTTTTGGAATAACATGTTAAACACACAAAGTTATGATGTTGCCATTATTGGCGGTGGCATGGTTGGTCTTGCAACAGCAATCGGTCTAGCGCAAGCAAACATTAATACCATTGTTATTGATGCAGGCTCAATTGAACCCGTTGAAGGTGAGCCACGCCTACGTGTCAGTGCCATAAATAAAGCCAGCCAAAACCTATTGTCTAACCTTGGTGTTTGGCAATATATCGATGATTCTAGAGTTGGTGATTATGACCAAATGGAAGTGTGGACCAAAGATGGTTTAGGCTCAATTCATTTTGATGCTGAATCTGAAATGGAAACCAAACTAGGCAGCATTATCGAAAACGATAATATCACTCAAGCACTCGCCAAAAGAGCTCAAGAATGTCATTCCCTCACTCATATTCAAAACCAGAAAGTAAACAACATTGCCTTTGGTGATAAAGAATCTTGGCTGACCTTAAGCGATGGAAGCAGCTTAACTACATCATTGGTAATTGCCGCTGATGGTGCAAACTCAAGGGTACGCCAACAAAGTAAAATTCCACTCAGTTTTTGGGATTATGATCACCACGCCATTGTGGCGACCATCAAAACAGTAGAACCTCATAACCATTGTGCTCGCCAAGTATTTTCGCCTGAAGGACCATTAGCCTTTTTGCCGTTGAATGATGACCATCAATGTTCGATTGTATGGTCAGTGCCACCAGCAAAATCAAAAGAGCTCATGGCAATGTCTCCTGAAGAGTTTGAAAAATCACTCACCGCTGCTTTTGATGGTAAATTAGGTTTGTGCCAACTCGACAGTGAACGTTTAGCCTTTCCGCTAAGAATGCGTTACGCCAGACATTTTGCTCGTCAGCGTTTGATCCTAGCAGGTGATGCCGCTCATACGATTCACCCATTAGCGGGGCAAGGCGTAAACTTAGGTTTCTTAGATGCCGCCAGTATTATTGAAACGCTAATAGATTTAAAAGAACAAAATTTAGATCTTGGGGAGTATCGAAATCTTCGTGCTTTAGAACGTTGGCGTAAAGCCGAAGCGGTAGAAATGATTGCATCTATGGAAGCATTAAAGCGATTATTTGCCGGTGATAACCCAATCAAAAAAGCCATCAGAGATTTTGGGCTCAACCTTGTAGATCAGTTTGGTATTTTGAAAACTGTATTCGCCAAACAGGCTTTGGGGCAAAAAGTTAAGCTTCCTAAACTCTGCAAGTAATCGAGAAAGCGGTCTTTTACAGATCGCTATTTTTGTTAAATACGCTGAATTTTGTTTGTGAGTTTTCACATTAAAGCATGAACAATTCGCTTTTCTAATCAAGCCCTATCCTTAACCACATGATTTTAATAAAAAATTAACAACCACCGTTTAAAATAACAAAAACTAATCACAAACATTAGTTTTTCTAAACCTTATTCTAGCTGCAAAACCCACGTATTCCCTGCGATTGTAGACTGTAGACCTCTCTCAGCAAGTCACTCTTATCCATAAAAAATCTTTTGTATACAACTTGGCTTTAAGAGGTATAATTTCGCAACTTTGTTTTTGTTCAAAACTTCAAACAATAACTAGTAATGTTTGAGCAATTTACTCTCCAAAAGGGATGATAATGGCAAATAAAACGGTACTCTTCGATAAACACTTGGAATCAAACGCCAAGATGGTGGACTTCTTCGGCTGGGAAATGCCAATCAATTATGGCTCTCAAATCGAAGAACACCATGCAGTTCGTCAAGACGCAGGTATGTTTGATGTATCACACATGACTGTAGTTGATATTACAGGCGAACAAGCAAAACCTTTTCTTCGTACCCTACTTGCTAACGACGTCGAAAAGCTATCTGTTGCTGGTAAAGCACTCTATGGTGGCATGCTAAACCACGAAGCTGGTCTAATCGATGACTTGATCACTTACTTCTTAACCGAAACTCACTATCGCTTAGTAGTAAACTCAGCAACTCGTGAAAAAGACTTAGCTTGGATCAACACTCAAGCGGAAACATTTGACGTAACCATCACTGAGCGCCCTGAACTTGCCGTTATCGCTGTTCAAGGTCCAAACGCTAAAGCAAAAGCAGCTACGGTATTCACTGCTGAGCAGAATCAAGCTGTTGAAGGCATGAAGCCATTTTTCAGTGTACAGTCAGGTGATTTATTCATTGCCACTACGGGTTACACTGGTGAAGCCGGCTATGAAATTATTCTTCCTCAAGAGCAAGCCGCAGATCTTTGGCAAGCCTTATTAGATGCAGGTGTTCGTCCTTGTGGTTTAGGTGCACGTGATACTCTTCGCCTTGAAGCAGGCATGAACCTATATGGTCAAGATATGGACGAAACCGTTAACCCACTAGCCGCGAATATGGGCTGGACCATTGCTTGGGAACCTGAAGATCGCAACTTCATCGGTCGTGAAGCGCTTGTTGCACTAAAAGCAGCGGGAACCGAAAAGATGGTTGGTCTAGTCATGGAAGCCAAAGGTGTACTTCGCCACGGCATGAATATTTTCTTCACCGATGCAGACGGTAACGAGCAACAAGGTGTGATCACCAGCGGTACGTTCTCTCCGACATTGGGATACTCTATCGCCATGGCTCGTGTACCAAAAGGTATTAGCGAAACAGCTGAAGTAGAAATGCGTAAAAAGCGCGTCCCAGTTAAAGTTGTTAAGCCATGCTTTGTACGCAACGGTAAACAAGCATTTTAAGAATCAAGAATTAAGCTATACCAAAAGGAATATAACGATGAGCAATCTACCTACTGAACTAAAATACGCAAAATCTCACGAATGGGCGCGTAAAGAAAGCGATGGTACTTATACTGTTGGTATTACTGAACATGCACAAGAGCTTTTAGGTGACATGGTTTTTGTTGAGTTACCAGAAGTGGGTGACACGGTATCAGCAGGTGAAGACTGTGCGGTTGCAGAATCTGTAAAAGCAGCCTCTGACATCTACTCACCAATCTCAGGTGAAATCGTAGCTGTTAATGAAGAACTAGAAGATTCTCCAGAGCTTGTAAACAGCGGTGCATTCACAGAAGGCTGGTTATTCCGCGTTAAAGCTTCTGACGAAGCTGAGCTAGAAAACCTATTAGACGCTGATGGCTACCAAGCAGTCATCGACGAAGAATAATAATATTTGCAAAATCAAAGCCCCTTTTTGGGGCTTTGTTCGTATATATCTCTGATCAGCAACAATAAACAGAGCCGAAAATGAGCAAACAAACTCTTACCCAACTAGAACAACACGAACTATTTTTAACTCGCCACATTGGTCCTAATGCTGAGCAACAACAGCTGATGCTTAACGAGGTGGGCGCAGAATCACTCGACGACCTTATGGAGCAAATTGTTCCTGAAAATATTCGTTTAGGTCGCGAACTGAATGTCGGACGCTCAAATGACGAAGCGGAAGGATTAGCCTATATTCGTGGTGTAGCTGACAAAAACCAAGTATTCAAAAGCTACATCGGCATGGGCTACTACCCAACCACAGTACCAAACGTCATTTTAAGAAACGTATTTGAAAATCCGGGTTGGTACACCGCTTACACACCTTACCAGCCAGAGATCGCTCAAGGTCGTCTAGAAGCTATCCTTAACTTCCAGCACCTTTCGATGGATCTAACTGGTCTAGACTTAGCTTCAGCATCATTGCTTGATGAAGCAACAGCAGCAGCTGAAGCCATGGCGCTAGCAAAACGGGTATCTAAAGCTAAAAAAGCCAACATCTTCTTTGTTGCCGATGATGTGTTCCCACAAACCATCGACGTAGTAAAAACTCGTGCTGAGTGCTTTGGTTTTGAAGTTATCGTGGGTCCAGCGGAAGAAGCGGTAAATTACGAACTGTTTGGTGCGCTATTCCAGTACACCAATAAATTAGGTCAAATTAATGACCACAGTGAACTGTTTGTAGAGCTAAAAGCCAAAAAAGCGATTGTGACGCTAGCGGCTGATATCATGTCACTGGTTCTGCTTAAATCACCAGCTGCATTAGGTGCTGACGTAGTATTTGGTAGTGCGCAACGCTTTGGTGTTCCAATGGGTTATGGTGGTCCTCACGCGGCATTCTTCGCCACTCGTGACGCTTACAAACGCTCTATGCCGGGTCGTATCATTGGTGTTTCTCAAGATACTCGTGGCAACCGTGCTCTACGTATGGCGATGCAAACTCGTGAGCAACATATCCGCCGTGAAAAAGCGAACTCGAACATCTGTACAGCACAGGTACTGTTAGCCAATATGGCTTCGTTCTATGCAGTATTCCACGGTCCACAAGGTCTTAAAACCATTGCTAGCCGTATTAACCGCATGACTGATATTCTAGCGGCTGGTCTAAAAGCCAAAGGGTTAAACACCTTAAATGACACTTGGTTTGATACGGTTAGCTTTGAATCTTCAGAACTCGAAGCCATCAAAGCTCGCGCTCTTGCTGCGCAAACAAACCTACGTTACGACAGTGACACTCAGTTTGGTATCAGCTTAGATGAAACCACCACTCGTGATGATATCACTCAACTATTTGACATCATTTTAGGTGAAGGTCATGGTTTAGATGTTGAAGCCTTAGATACGCAAGTAACTGAAACCTCTTCAATCCCAGCAAACCTAGAACGTGATGATGAAATCCTAACGCACCCAACCTTTAACCGTTACCACAGCGAAACGGAAATGATGCGTTATATCAAGCGTCTTGAAAACAAAGATTTAGCCTTGAACCACTCAATGATTTCACTTGGTTCATGCACCATGAAGCTCAACGCTGTTGCTGAAATGCTGCCTGTTAGCTGGCCTGAATTTGCTAACATGCATCCATTCTGCCCATTAGATCAAGCTCAAGGTTACACTCAGCAGATCAATGAGCTATCTGACTGGTTAGTGGATATCACAGGTTATGATGCCGTATGTATGCAGCCTAACTCTGGCGCTCAGGGTGAATATGCTGGCTTATTAGCGATTCAAAAGTACCATGAGTCTCGTGGCGAAGGTCATCGTAATGTGTGCTTAATCCCTCAATCTGCCCACGGAACTAACCCTGCATCCGCTCAACTAGCAGGAATGAAAGTCGTGGTTACCGCTTGTGATAAAGACGGAAACGTTGATTTAGAAGATTTACGAGCGAAAGCGCAAGAGCTAGCTGATAGCCTATCTTGCATTATGATCACCTACCCTTCTACCCACGGTGTATACGAAGAAACGGTTAAAGAGATCTGTGAAATCATCCACCAGCATGGCGGTCAAGTTTACCTAGACGGTGCAAACATGAATGCTCAGGTTGGTATTACCTCACCGGGCTTTATTGGTGCTGACGTATCTCACCTGAACCTACACAAAACTTTCGCTATTCCACACGGTGGCGGCGGTCCAGGTATGGGACCAATCGGCGTAAAAGCCCATCTTGCTCCATTCGTTGCGGGTCACTCTCTGGTTAAACCGGGTCGTGAAAGTGACAACAATGGAGCAGTATCTGCGGCTCCTTACGGTAGTGCGAGCATTTTACCGATTTCGTACATGTACATTCGTTTACTAGGCAGCAAAGGTCTAAAACAATCGACTCAAATTGCTATTTTGAACGCTAACTATGTAACGAAAAAGCTAGCTGAACATTACCCAGTACTTTATACAGGTCGTAACGACCGAGTGGCTCACGAATGTATTATCGACTTGCGCCCACTAAAAGAAAGCTCTGGTGTAACCGAAATGGATATCGCTAAGCGTCTAAATGACTACGGTTTCCACGCGCCAACCATGAGCTTCCCTGTTGCTGGAACCCTAATGGTTGAACCGACAGAGTCTGAGTCTAAAGTTGAATTAGATCGCTTCGTTGAAGCTATGGTGAACATTCGCAAGGAAATTGCTCAAGTTGAAGCAGGTGAATTCCCAGCGGATAACAACCCACTAAGCAATGCACCGCATACATTAGAAGACATCATGGATGCTGAGTTTGACTCACGTCCTTATAGCCGTGAGCTTGCAGTGTTCCCAACAGATGCCGTTAAGGCTAACAAGTTTTGGCCAACGGTAAATCGTATTGATGATGTATTTGGCGACCGCAACTTGTTCTGTGCTTGTGTACCGATGGAAGCGTATGAGTAAGAAATTACTCATTGGAGATCTTTAATTCAATTTGTGAATTAAAACTATTAAGCGAACCTAAGTTGGTTCGCTTTTTTATATTTGATCCAATTGGAGAATATAAGTAACTAGCCCATAACTAGAACCTAAATATATCTGTCAATGTGAGACTCAAAGCGTTCGAAATCATTCTCAACATTGGCATTTTTCATTACATCAAAAGCTGAAAATGTCGCTAGCGGTTCAATACCGAAAAACTTGAAGTTCATATGCATTGGGAAGAGTAAATCATCCACTGATTTGCCTTCAAAGAAATCATTCTCATTGTTAAAGGCTTCTTCAGGGGCGTTAAACGTAAGAGACATCATGTATTTTTTCCCTTTTAAAGTGCCGCCTTGACCATAGTTTTCTTTCGGTGCTTCGGCTGTTCTCCCATCTCCATTACATAACGCTCCCCCCATACCTGCGGTATAGACTTCATCCATGTACTTTTTAAACATCCAAGTAACGCCCATCCAATTGACAGGCGTTTGTAAAATTACGATATCAGCCCACTGATGATTTTCGAGTTCTTGTTCAACATTAATTTGCTCAGACATCGTCACAATACGTGTTTGATGCCCCTTTCTCTCCAAAATATCTCTAGCCTTTTTTACTAAAGTCGCATTCAATCGACCTTCTGAGAATGGGTATGGTTGATGTCCGTTTATGATTAAAATATTACTCATGTAGTACCTCGAATGTTAAACTCAATTAAGATTGCGGTTTATTTTAGTAACCTAAAAACATCAATCAACCAGTATACTTTTAGTAACCTACTCGTTATTGGCAGCTTATTTATGAAAAGTTCAATAAAAACAGATAGCAAAGGACGAAAAAAAGTTTTAAATGTTTGCGATGAACCTTGTGCAATCGAAAAGGGGATGCGCATCATAGGTGGAAAATGGAAAGGTTCAATTATCTACCATTTGAAAGATGAGCCCGTTCGATTTAATGACCTAGCAAGAATGCTGGGCGGTGCAAGTAAGAAGATGGTCGACCAAAGGTTGAAGGAGTTAGAAATTCAAGGAATGGTAATTAGGAAAGTCATCAATGAGAGACCTATTGCTGTAACTTATGAACTCACAGAACTCGGGCGCTCCGCTTTGAGTATTCTTGACCAGTTAAGAGAGTGGTCAGAATCAAATAATATAGAGTTAAATGCAAATAGCCTCTGAAATATAAATATTCCAAGGTAGATGAAATTAAAAAAGCGAACTTAAAGTGGGCTCGCTTTTTATATCCATAAAAAGCTTGTGAGGTTACCTCAAATCTTCAATCACTATCCCATCATTGTTCAGTGAATTAGGTGGGAAGAACTGAATATCGCCAGTGAGCTTGGTTATACGCTTAATAGACTCGGCAATATACGTTGGCTCTGGCGCGCTACCGCTATATTCACAGTGCAGAGACATTACATCATTGTGATTTTCCCGCTCGATGATAAGCCTTGCTTTTGTGATTTCAGGAAACTCAGCGATCACTTCTTGCACTTGACTTGGGTGAACGAACAAACCTTTTACCTTAACCGTTTGGTCAGCTCTGCCCATCCAGCCCTTGATGCGTAAATTACTTCTACCACAAGAGGTTACTCCCGTATAAAACGCGCTTAGATCGCCTGTAGCAAATCGAATCAATGGGTACTTGTCATTAAGAACAGTCACCACTAACTCCCCAACTTCATTAGGTTCAGTAACAGGTTGTGACGTTCCCGGTTTTACAATTTCGACAATGATATCTTCGGCTACGACCCAGCCTTCACCATAATTTGCCTCGTAAGCGATCAGACCAACATCAGCCGTAGCATAAGCTTGGTGAACTTTAATGCCGTGCTCTAAGAATTTAGTTCTTAACTCATCTGATAACGCTTCACCAGAAACTAAAGCCTTACTGATGCTCCACTCAACGCCTTTTTCCTTGGCTTTATCTAAAAGAATATTCAAAAAGCTGGGCGTACCGCTGTATCCAGTAGGTTGTAATTGCGAAATAATATGCAACTGCTGTTCAGTTTGTCCGGGACCCGCAGGGATCACGCTGCAACCACAAGCTCGGGCACCTGAATCCATAATAAAACCGCCAGGAGTCATATGATAAGACAAACAGTTAAGCACAATGTCGCCTTTTCTAAAGCCTGCAGCATGGAAAGCATGTGACATGCGCCACCAGTCACCACTGTCCATAGCTCCTTCATAAATGTTACCCGGTGATTGGAAAATTCGATCAACTACCGAACTTCCAATAACCAAACCTCCTAACGGTGGATTTTCAGCTTGGAGCTGGGATATTGAAGACTTTCTCAATATTGGTAATGACGATAAAGAATCTCTGGAAAAATTACTACCTACTGAGATTTCAGCCAAAGCCTGCTGATAATAGTCAGAGTCTTGCTTTAAGCTTGTCAGTAACGTGCTCAAACGCTTAAATAACAATTGCTCACGCTTATCTTGTGGCAGAGATTCCTTCTCTAGAGTGGTAAGTAAATTCTTGTCGATATTGGACTCAGAATACGGCATATCAACCTCCTATAACCAACGTTTACGGCGTTTGTAAGACTTGAGATTTTTAAAACTTTTACGCTCTTCGTTTCCACCACCTAAGTAGAACTCTTTTACGTCTTCATTATTGAGTAGCTGCTCACGAGTTCCATCGAGTACGATTTTTCCTGACTCCATGATGTAACCATAATGAGCCGCTTTTAATGCGTAGTTGGCGTTTTGCTCAACCAAAAGCATGGTGATCCCTTGCTCACGGTTAATTTTTTCAATAATGCCAAACACTTCTTTTACTAATAATGGCGATAAACCCATGGATGGTTCATCAAGACAAATCATTTTCGGACGTGCCATTAATGCACGACCGATAGCCAACATTTGTTGTTCACCACCAGAAAGATATCCTGCTAATCCCGTTCTTTCTTTTAAGCGAGGGAAATAGCTGAACACCATTTCAATGTCTTGATTAATTTGGTTATCACTACGGGTATAAGCACCTAGTCTAAGGTTTTCTACCACAGTCATATCTTCAATAATGCGTCGACCCTCCATCACCTGAAATAGCCCAGAGCTTACGATTTCAGCGGCATTGGCATTATCAATTCGCTTACCTAAAAAACTGATATCGCCTTTGGTCACTTCACCGTTTTCCGTTTTTAATAAACCTGAAATGGATTTCAGTGTTGTCGATTTACCCGCACCATTGGGACCGAGTAAGGTAACGATGCTGCCTTTAGGCACATCAATACTTACCCCTCTTAATACCTGAATCACATCGTCATAAACCACTTCAATGTTATTGATGGACAGGACAACCTCTTCAGGATTGATAACTTCAGCAGCATTACTCATAACTCACCTTCCTGTGATTAAGCTTTATCAATTTACATAGCAACAATTAATAAAACCTATAACAGCTATTCTTTAAACGACTCATTTGCTCTATTTGAGAGTGTTAGAACAGTCAAAACTACCGATGAGAGCAATATTGCATTAAGCCAACCGTCCGTTACAGGATGTAACGGTCGTCAGTACATGGACGTACGCTTCTGTTGGCGTATGCAATATTGCTCGGTATTTCTAGCAAGACTGCACTCACATTAGAAATTAATAACCTAACCAATCCGCTCGACGCTCAAGGCTGACGGTATCCACTTGCTCGATAGATACATTGCCCTTGTCGAAGTTACCTTTATAAATATTAACTTCTGCAATACCGCGGTGATCATCATCTTTCCAAGTTGCTGGTAAGCACACGCCTTCAAGTCCTTTCGGTACCCAGTTTTGAGTCGCGTACATGCCTTTCTTCACGTTCTTACCTGTAATCCCGCCATTGTCTTTCGCCCACTCCATTGCCTCTTTCATGTAGTACGCTGAGCAAACACCACGGATGTAGTGATGTGGACGTGATTTAGTACCACTTGAATCCGACATCTTAGAAATGTTTTTAACCAGCTTCATGCCATCTACATTCGAATCCCAGAATGGTGTCATGGTTGGGAAAATGTAATCTTTCACGCCCTCACCAATCGCTTCAAAAATCTTGCGATCACCACCCCAGATATTCGACATAAACTGAATATCGGTACCGACCGTATTACAAGACTTAATCAATGACATTACTGAGCCACCAAGGTTGCCGATGTAACCATAATGAGTGCCAGAGCTCTTAAGACTCAAACATTGAGCTTTAAAGTCACCCGGCTTCATTGAAATAACCACTGATGGCTGAACATCAAAACCTAACTCAGTTGCATATTCTGCACAGGCGGCTTTAGGTGCATTTGGGAAAGGATGGTTCGCACCAATATGAGTAAACTTAGGCTTTCCTTTGCTTCCTTTTGTCTTCCAGTCTTTTGCTGCCCACTGTACGAGTGCACGGCAAGAATCAGAATAAGAAGCACCGTAGAAGAAGTTATATGGCGCAGGCTTTTTAGTATGTGGATTCTTACCTTTAGGATCGGTTAAGTGACCAGAATAGGATGCTGAGTAAACCGGAATTTTATCGCGAGCAACAAACGAGATAAGCGCTTCAGTATCTGCCGTTCCCCAACCTTGCATGGCAACCATCTTTTTACGACTCTTCCACTTTTTGTAAGAAGCAATTGCTTGAGGCACTTTATAAGCATAATCAATAGTTTCAAACTCAAGACCAGTACCTTTAATACCGCCGTTGGCATTGATGTATGCCATCGCATCTCTAACACCATCAGCATATTCTTTACCAACGAATGCCGTAGGACCAGACATATCCGCAAGGTGACCAACAAACACTTTGTCTTGTTTTGCTGCGGCAGAGTTTGCTGCCATCAGCGAAACTGCTGATAATGTCGCCAGAGTTAGTTTTGATAATTTCATAGTTTTATTCCTTGTTATTGATACCTTTCCATCTGTGAACTCTTCCGAAGTATCTAAGGAGCAATAGTGTGAACGCCAACAGAAGCGCACGTCCATGTGCTGACGTCCGTGACGTCCTGTCACGGACGGTTGTCTTATCACACTATTTCTCCTCTCTGTATTGATTCAATATTTCTGTAAGTTACACATTAGATTGATACTTATTTCAATTACGCAAAACGTCTTTAATATGCGAATGGGTAACTCTTCCAATAGTTTTTAATTTGATTCCAACGGTGCGCTAATCCTTCTGGTTCAAAGATAAGGAACAGGATGATCACAAGACCAATTGCCATTTCTTTAATGTAAGCCAGACCGTCAACCAACATAGGGTGTGCACCAATTGATGTGTCTTTAATGACTGATACACTGGCTTCCATGGCTTCTGGCAATAGCACCATAAACACCACGCCCATTAGCGTTCCTTTGATAGAGCCAAGACCACCAATAATGACCATGGCAAGGAACTGAATAGACATAAAGATAGTGAATCCTTCGGCAGACACATAGCCAAGATAGTGAGCGTAAAGCGCGCCACCAATACCGGCATAGAAGGACGAAATACCGAATGAAAGTAGACGATACTTGTTAAGCTTCACGCCCATGATCTCTGCACTTAGGTAATGGTCACGTACTGCAACGAACGCACGACCATCTCGTGTTCTCATTAGGTTACAGCCCCAAATGAACATGAACACGAGTGCGAATAAGGCCACGTAATAGAAACTTTCATCGGTATCAAAAGCAAAACCAAAGATGTTGATTGGCTCTGCCAATGAGCCAGCGGCACCGCCCGAGAACCACTCCGCACGTCCAAAGAAGTCTTCAATGATAAATTGAGCCGCAAGGGTTGCGATGGCTAAGTACAAACCTTTAATTCTCGCAGCAGGCATACCAAACATCATGCCCACAGCCATAGTTAAAAAGCCTGCCAGTGGAATACAAAACACCACAGGAATATTGAATTGCGTGTTTAACCAAGCCGAAGCAAAGGCACCAAAACCAAAGAATGCACCGTGTCCTAACGAGATTTGTCCAGTAAAGCCGACCAGAATGTTTAAGCCTAATGCTGCAATACCCAAGTAAGACACTTGAATAAACAGCGTTAAATAATAAGCATCCAAAATAAACGGAGCAAAACATGCAAAGGCAATCGCTAAAATTGCAAACCAGCGTATGGTCTTGGTTTCAAAGATTGTCGTGTCTTGCTTATAACTGGTTCTGAAGTCACCACACGGGCGCATAGTTACACTTGTTGACATAGTAGTTTTTCTCCCTAACCTAAATCAGTCAGTTAAGGGTGTTCATAGGCGTAGAGAAAAGGGCTGATAGCAAGGCTTGAATTGCAGCAAGTAGTTACTCTACTTGCACCTCTTGTTACGTACTTAGTCGTAACGCAGCTAGCAGCTATTTTATCCAGCGTATGAACACACAGCATCTCCGAATGAGTTAGTCATACATCAATTTTTTTCAATTTTTAAATCAGTTTTTACAATGCATAAATGCGTTTAATTGGCTGATTTAGGTTAAATGCGTTCAATGTCTTTAGTGCCAAATAGGCCATATGGTTTAAACCAAAGGATGATCAGCAATACATAAAATGGGGCAATGTCGTACATGTTGCCTATGTGCAAGAATTGGCTGTCGAAGAACTCAGCTAAGTTTTCCAACACACCTATGGTCAAGCCACCGACAATCGCACCGACAATAGAATCTAATCCCCCCAAAATGACAGCAGGGAATACTTTAATTCCCATCACAGACAGTGAATCAGAAACTCCGTTAACCATGCCCATAACGACACCTGCAGTTGCTGAAACAGTCGCGGCAATTCCCCAGCTCATGGCAAATACTTGCTTAACTGAGATCCCTAAACTTTGTGCAGCTTGCTGATCAAACGCTGTTGCTCGCATTGCTAAGCCATGCTTGGAGTGTTTAAAGAACAGGTAGAAGCCAATCATAATAAGCACCGCAATCACCATACTCATCAGATAAGCTGGTTCAATACTCATACCCATGATATCGACAGAATTAGCTTCGAATACTTTTGGATAACTCTGAGGTGCGACACCGAAAATCCATTTGGTTAGCGCTTGGAAGAAAATCGATAGACCAATGGTCACCATGATCACTGAGATAATAGGCTCACCAATCATCGGGCGCAGAACTATGAGCTGTAAAAGCACACCGAATATCGCCATAAATATCATGGTAAATATGAAGCCCAAGAAGAATGGGATCTGCATATAGACTAAGAATGCCCAACAAACCCAAGCACCGAGTAATAAGAACTCACCTTGAGCAAAGTTCACAATTTGGGTTGATTTGTACACCAGAACGAAACACATGCCGACAACGCCATATAGCAAGCCAACAATCAGCCCATTGGTGATCAGTTGAAGTAATAAATCTGTATTCATGATGCTTTCCTCGTTACTTCTTCACTGTCAGTGACAATAGGTTGCTCAACTACGTTGACCACATCAGCCACTTTAAGCTGAGTTTGGACACGAGTTTTACTGCCGTCTTGGAAGGTGATCATGGTGTCGACATCCACATGCTCAGCCCCACCATAAATAGACTCAATGATGTCGTGATATTTTTCTGCAACTACACCACGACGAACTTTTCGAGTACGAGTAAGCTCGCCATCATCGGCATCCAGCTCTTTATAAAGCAGCACAAACTTGCAGATCTTCTGAGCGTCAGGCAGCGACTCATTCACCTTTTCTACCTCTTGCTGAAGTTTTTCGTACACTTCAGGCAGAGTCGAAAGATTGGTGTAGTTGGTAAACGCATAGCCTTGCTGCTCAGCCCATTTAGAAACGATGCTGTAACGAATACACAATATTGCAGATAGATATGGGCGGTCTTTTCCAAGGATCACCGCTTCACCAATAAAGGATGAAAACTTAAGTTTGTTTTCAATGTACTGAGGTGAGAACTGCAAACCGTGACTGGTTTTGGCTAAGTCTTTAATCCGGTCGATAACCACTAAGTGACCGTTTTCTTTTATGTAGCCCGCGTCACCAGTGTGCATCCAGCCATCTTTGACGTCTTCTTCAAACGCTTCTTCATTCTCTAGGTATCCCGTGAACATACCAGCCGTTTGAGAAATCACTTCACCCAAGCCTTGTTCATCAGCATTAATCACTTTGACTTTGGCGGTATCAAATGCCACACCTACGGAGTCATAATCAATGTCATTTCCCTTATGAATGGTGTAAGCACCTGCCATTTCGGTTTGACCATAAAGCTGTCTTAACGGCACGCCGATAGATTGGAAAAAACGGAAAGTATCAGGCCCCATCGCGGCACCACCAGTTGCCGCCGAGGTTAAGAACGTGAACCCAAGCCTGTCACGCAAGGCTTTATTAAGAATAAGCTCAGCCCAGAATGACTTTTTACCTTGATCGAGCGCTTTACCTGAAAGCTTTAAGGCAAAATCAAACAACCAGCGTTTAAGTGGCGTTGAGTCCATCATTCGTGCTTGAACGTCGGCTAAAATGCCTTCCCACACTCGTGGAGCAAGCAGTACAAAGCTAGGGCCAATTTCACGTAGATCCGCCATCATGGTTTCTTGTTCTTCAACAAAGTTGACGATTTGACGAGAAATCAATGACTGACCAACCGCATAGACCTGCTCCATGATCCAAGGCATTGGCAACACAGAAACATAATTATCACCTGGCTGACGAGGATCGGCACGAAGATAAGAACAACAATGCTCGATAAAGCGTCCACTGTTGAGTAATACGATTTTGGGTTTAGAGGTGGTACCTGAAGTCGTGCAGTAGATTGAAGCATCAAGAGGATCGGTTGCATCTACCATTTGATCATAGACTTCATGATGCATGGATTCGTATTCACGCCCCATGCGATAAAGATCTTCAACATCAATCAGGCGTTTATCATCGTATTTGCGCATCCCTTTAGGGTCGCAATACACGATAAACTCAACACTTGGGATCTCGTCGCCAAGCTCCAGCAGTTTATCGCATTGCTCTTCGTCTTCCGCAATAACCACTTTGGCTTTACTTAAATTGAGCAAGTAAGCCACTTCTTCATGCATGGAGTCTTGATAAATACCTAATGAATGTCCGCTTAAGGTATGAGCCGCTACTTCGCCCCAGATCCATTCAGGGCGATTTTCACCTAGCAGAGCAATAGTTTCACCTTTGCCAATCCCAAGGTGAGTTAGACCAAGCGTCATCCATTGAACGCGATGCTGATAATCGAGCCAAGTGAATTCGTTCCAAATCCCAAACTCTTTTTCACGCATGGCAATGTCATTCGGCCAATGCAAAGCGTTATAGCGAAGTATCTTCGGGAAGGTATTTAATAAGGAGATGTATTTACTGTGATCGTTCAACATTAGCTTGCCTCCTCTAATTCATCTTCAATGCCAAGGTAAGCTTGCTTAACATGTGGGTCGGCCATTACCGCATCAGGTAAATCGCAAATGAGCTTTTTACCAAAATCCAGCACCATCACTTGGTGGGAGATATCCATTACAACGCCCATATCATGCTCAATCATCACAATGGTGACGCCAAATTCTTCATTAAGATCGAGGATATAGCGTGCCATATCTTCTTTTTCTTCAAGGTTCATGCCTGCCATAGGCTCATCAAGAAGGATTAGTTTAGGGTTAAGCGCCATAGCACGAGCAAGCTCTACTCGTTTGCGTAAACCATAAGAAAGCGTCCCAGCGATAGATTTACGCACGTGAGTAATTTCAAGAAAATCGATAATTCGCTCAACTTCTTTACGGTGTTCTAGTTCTTCTTTTTGTGCCTTTGATGCCCAGTACAAAGGTCCCGTGAACCAGTTATTGTTCATAAGGTGGTGTCTGCCCACCATGATGTTATCCAATACCGTCATATGCCCAAACAAAGCGAGGTTTTGGAATGTTCGACCTATGCCTAAGTCTGCGCGATCATTAGGTTTTAAATGGGTAACACGCTTGCCATCAAAATGAATTTCACCTGCATTTGGTTGATAACGACCTGAAATACAATTCAGCATGGACGTTTTACCCGCCCCGTTAGGGCCGATAATCGAAAAAACAGAACCTCTTGGTACATCAAAACTGACATCGGTAAGTGCTTTAACACCACCAAAAGCAAGGGAAATGTTTTCGACTTGTAATATTGATTCAGACATAGGAACACCTTTTATCAAATCGAAAAAGCAGTGAGCGGCAACTGTGGAGAACGAGCTGCCGCCACTGAAAAGTTACAACGTATAGCGGAGGGAAAGTTGACTGTAGAATGAATCTGCATCTGAAGCGTTTTTCTGATCCATCATAAATTGACCGACCTCAAAACCGACAGCAAGGTTCTTAGTAACATCTTTAAAGACGTTAACGCCCCACTGACTGCGTTCTATATCAGATACATCTGTTTGAATGTTGCCGTAGAAGAACGAGCTTCTTGTTTTGTCTGACCAGAAATGGCGATAAGCAACAAGGTAAGAAGTCACTTCCTCTACCTTTTCACCCACCATATCTTGTGCCGCAGCAACACCGATATAACGACCTAATTCACCGTAGTGAACTTGGAACTTAAGATCGTCTTTATCGAATAAATTAATTTTACCGGCGATAGAACCACCCACGGCGCTATTTTTCTGGCCCGTTTTCGATACTAATTGACGACCAAGAGCCGAGAACGAAACCGTACCCCAGTCACCTTTTAAGTCATATCGACCAACGACATCTGGCATGGTTTCGTCACCGCCGCCACCGCCAAACGTCTCTGGGTTTTCTAGAGCGACTTTAAAACCACCCATGCTGTAGCGGATCTGACCTTGACGAATAAACGCCAAGCCCACGGTTGCACCAGCAAAGTCTGCCGTTTCAGGAATGGCAGAGGTATTCATAAAGGTTGTCCATGTTTGACCAACCGTAAAATCTTTATATTTAATGAAGGCGTGACGAATACGCGGATGAGCCGAGTTCGATACAATTTGATTACCGCCACCACCAAGGAAATCCATTTCGATGAAACCCGTTACATCACCATGCACATATTTTGTGTTAAAGCGTGTTTCGTTAGCGAAGATTTTGAACTGATTTTGAGATTTAGGTAGAACAGTACCAGTACCAATCCAAAAATCTCGATAAGCGATATCACCGCTGACAAAACGTGAGTCAACTTTGATATAACCACCAAACGAGATACTGCTTTTATCGTTGATATCAATTTTGTATGCGGCATTGGCGGTTCCTGCTGCCAAAATAGATGCCGATAATAAGGCGAGTTTTATGGTTTTCATTTTATGGTCTTCCCTTTTTATTGATTGACCATACATTGAGCAATTTTCAAGTTACAAACAATTAACAATAAGTCTTAAGACTTTAGTCGTAGATCCATTTATCTTTTCAATTGCTGCTATTTTGATGCGCTGAATATAGTGATACTGTGTTGAAAAATATAAAGATAAATTGGTAGAAAAGGATGTTTCCAAACGGGCTATTGATTATCGTTTGTATCGGCTATGCAGGCTTGCTGTGTGCCTTAGCTTTTTGGGGTTACCGTTACAAGCATAAACTGTCCTGCTTTCAACAACGATTAATTTATACCTTATCAATCGGCGTATACTGCACATCGTGGGGCTTTTTAGGCACCGCTGGTCAAGCGTCAGAAAATGCTTATTCTTTTTTACCCGTCTACATTGCGCCCTTTTTACTGATTTTATTTGGTTGGACTTTCATTCAAAAAATCATCGGCATCAGTTTAAAACTTAACGTTACCTCTATCGCCGATTTACTCGCCAACCGATTTGGAAAATCCCGTAACCTTGCGATTTTAGTCACGTTAATGGTTTTAGTCGGCACCATGCCTTATATGGCACTGCAAATTAAAGCCATTGTCAGCTCTTACACGCTACTAAGGCAGGATAACATTCTTCCTATTGGGCTTATTGGGTTAATTGTCACCACCATTTTGGCCGCCTTTAGTATCACTTTTGGTGTTAGAAGCATTGATATTAACGAGCGTCACATCGGGTTAATCATCGCTATCGCTTTTGAATCTCTGTTAAAACTATTTGCCTTCTTATTAATTGGTGTATTCGTCAGTTTTTATTTGTACGACTCACCGCTACAGTTGTGGCAACTCGCCGAGCAAAACCAGCCGAGCTCAACCGATTTCAAAGCGATAGATTTTATCGGATTAATGCTCATTGTGTTTGCCGCATTCTTGTGCATGCCTCGTCAATTTCAAACCATGATTGTGGAAGTAAGAGACATAAAGACAACCCAGTACGCTCGCTGGTTATTTCCAATCTACATTTTGATATTTGCTGTATTTGCTATTCCATTAGGCCAAGCCGGAAAGCTGTTGTTTAGTGACTCACTAAGCTCTGATGCTTATGTATTGTTTCTTCCTGCTTTACTGGGTCATGATTGGTTAAGTCTATTTGGCTTTCTAGGCTCAATTTCTGCTGCCAGTGCCATGGTGATCATAACCTCTATTGCCATCAGTACCATGCTGAGTAATGAGATCATTTTTCCAAGCCTGTTTGCCAGAAAGGGATTAAAAGAAACCAATGTCGAACAATTCAAAAATACCTTCTTACGAGTAAGAAAGCTGATTGTTACCGCTATTTTTGGATTAAGCTTTTGGATGTTTTGTATTGCCCCGTCCGACACGTTATCGGTATTGGGTGAAGTATCATTTGGGGCGATAGCTCAAATTGGTCCAGCGTTTTACGCAACGTTTTTTTGGCGAAGAGGCAACCTCAACGGTGCACTTTATGGTATGACAACTGGCTTTGCGATTTGGTTGGTATTGAATTTATTGCCTGCTTTAGGGGTTTATGAACATCTGTTTTCGTCTCTCGATTATAACCAAACCACAATCGCGACTCTCATTGCTCTGTCTGCCAATATCAGCGTTATGATTTTACTGTCTTACCTCACAAGACATTCGGTTCAAGAGCAAATTCAGCTGGAGCATTTCTTTCCCAGAACAACCGATATAGGCAATAACGAACCCAATGTTAAGAAGGTTGATCTAAGTGAGTTATTAGCGCTTTTAAATCAATTTGTCGGTGATGAAAAACGCAAGCAATCCGAACTTGAATTTCAAATATTGGCGAGCCAGATCAAAGATAAACAGCAATTAAACCGAGCTTATATTTCCCACACTGAAACGCTTCTCGCCAGTGTTATGGGTTCGAGTTCTGCTAAGTTAGTGCTCACCCTTATACTAGAAGGAAGACAGCTCGATTTTTCTGAAATGGCAGAGTTTGTTCAACAGGCATCCGATCAACAACAGCAGTTTAGTCAAAACGTACTGCAAGCCGCCATTGATAATGCCAACGACGGCATTTCCGTTATCAACAAAAACCTCGAGCTTGTGGCTTGGAATAAAGCTTACGTCGATTTATTTAACTATCCCAGTGAATTCTTGTATGTCGGCTATCCGGTATCTGAATTAGTTCGCTATAATTTGTTGCACCACAGTAAAGTTCCCGCCAGTGAAGTTGATAAGCAGGTGCAAAAGCGTATCGATTTTATCAAGCAAGGCTCGATGCATAATACTGAGCGAACTTTGAGTAATGGCAAAACCATTCGGATCAGAGGTAATGTGATCCCGGGCGGTGGCTTTGTGATGTCATTTACTGATGTCACCTTATATAGAGAAGCCGAAGCTTTATTGCGTGAAGAAAAACAAGATCTGCAATCTAGAGTTGTGGCAAGAACGGGAGAGCTGGAAGCTTCTAATCACGCCTTAGCTGAGTCAAATAGAGAGTTGGCGAAAGCCAACGAGAAAATCCACCATTCACACATACAAAAAAGCCAATTTTTAAAAGCTTGCAGCCATGATTTATTACAACCCATTGCAGCAGCAAAGTTATTTTGTGCCAGCCTACATGATCAACAGAACCTTAGTTCAGTGCAACAACAAACCATTGAACATATTGATGCTTCTTTAAGTCATGCCAACGATTTGATTAAAGATCTCAATGAAATAACCTTGATTGAATCAGGGGGAATTACACCAGAGAAAACCGCTTTTTCTTTGCAATCGTTGTTTGATGAATTAACCACAGAATTTGAGGTTTTGTGCCATCAAGCCAATATCCACTTTACCAGTGTTTCGACCAAACTTTGGATTGAATCTGATAAAAAGCTCTTACGTCGTATATTACAAAACTTTTTATCTAACGCCTGCCGCTATGCTCCAAATACAAGACTGTTATTGGGCTGTAGACATTATAACGATCAGATTTCGATTCAAGTGATTGACACGGGACCGGGTATTCCCTGTGATAAGCAAGATTTGATTTTTCAACAATTCACCCAATTAAAAACAAAACAATCATCTGCAAATGGCTTAGGGTTAGGGCTAAATATCGCGCTTAATCTCGCTAATTTGATGCAGCATCCACTCACACTAAAATCAGACGTGGGTGAAGGTTCTAATTTTAGTATTCTTGTTCCAAGGGCTGTAGAACAACAAAATTCAAGACCACTATTTTCACCTGCAATGAACTTAGATGGGCTACATATTTTATGTATTGATAACGAAATAGAACTGACAAATGCAATGTCTGAGCTTCTGACTAACTGGGGATGCAAAGTCTACGTAGCTAACACGCCAGAACAAGCGTTTATTCATGTCGAGAATCATCAGGATTTTATCGATATTATGCTGGTGGACTATCAGTTAGAAGACAATATCAACGGCATAGATTTGATGGTTGATATCCAGCAGCAGGTGCCAATTCCTGGAATATTGATCACCGCGACTCTAGATAAAGATTTGGACACTTTGGCTCGTAAACATGGATTTGGCTTTTTAACTAAAGCGCTTAAACCCATCCAATTACAAACCATGATCAATACCATGATCACCCAGAGATTTACCAAAACGTATGCTGACGTTGATAGGTGCTAAGCCGTAACCCCTAATTCATTTTGCATGATGATCACAGCTTGTGTTCGAGTATTCACGCCCAATTTTTGATAAATCGCTGTCGCGTGGGCTTTCACGGTTGCCTCAGATAAACCTAATTCAAACGCCACTTGTTTATTGAGCATCCCTTTGGCAAACATGGCTAAGATCTTATGCTGCCTAGGCGTTAAGTTCGCAAGTTTGCTCGTACATTGACTATCGTTCTGATACTGCTCAGGAAGCCAAACATTACCTTTTAGAACACTTTTTAAAGCTTGAACCATTTGTTCAACACTTGCAGATTTGGGTAAAAAACCTGATGCACCAAGCTTGATGGCTTGTTGAATAGTATTATCGTCTTCTTGTCCAGAAATCACCACAACAGCAACACTTGGGTAATCAAACTTTAAACTCACCAGAGTTTCAAAGCCTTGGCTATCAGGTAGGTTAAGATCGAGGAGAATG
Organism: Parashewanella tropica; assembly: GCF_004358445.1. NCBI lineage: Bacteria > Pseudomonadati > Pseudomonadota > Gammaproteobacteria > Alteromonadales > Shewanellaceae > Parashewanella > Parashewanella tropica. The sequence goes on along the minus strand of NZ_CP037951.1, from coordinate 1,172,779 downwards.
AGATCGGGTTGTGATTTTTTCAGTTTAGAGGAAAGTTCCGCGATGGACTCAGCTTCATCAACACTAATTTTAGACTGCTCATTATTCAACTTTTGAGCAAGTACACTTGAAAGAGCCTGCCGAAAGAGCGGATGATCGTCCACCAAAATACATGAATATGAAGAAGCCATCATTTCACCTTGTTATTATGATGTAACAATATTATCTGGCTTGTAAATTTTTACAATAGTTTGAATCAAAGATCTGGCTCTCTTTCTCTTAAAAAGCTCGCGAATCTAGGTGTCTGCTTTTGGGTAAACCCATAATATTTGTAAGTAATGATTGAACCAATCTTGGGGGGATTTTTTCGCTGTTGATTTGAAAAGCCAGAGCCAATTTTAAAGCGCTTACCGTTTGGCATTTCAACTAATATGGCTCCCATCATACCTTTGAACTTTCCCTTTCCTTCAATATGAGCTACCACTTTGGCTTCCGCGTCAGAATACAGCTTCAACTTCATTAAATCAGGATTGCGCCCATTTTTATATAAACTCGACTTTTTATGGAGCATCAAGCCTTCTGCACCATGGCTAACCATGACATTAAGTGCGTCATCCAGTTGTTGTTCCGTTTCAAATGAAGTTTGCTCGATAATAACTAAATGAGGACTAAGGTTGGATAAATTAGCGATAGCGTATTGATAACGTTCTTCAAAGGTACCTTTATGATTTGGTACATCATATACCATGAATCGTACCTGTTTCCAATCTGACGCTGACGTCTTTTGAGTCCTGACTAAAGCTGAAATTTGTTCAAACTTTTTTCTAGCAATCCAAAGTTCACCATCTAAGGGCTCTTTGGGAAAATTACGAGTAAATTCTGACGGCAGATTAATTAAGTTTCCCGCACGAGTCCACATTTGCGTGCCATCCCAACGCCCCCTTACGCCATCGTATTTTTCACTGACTAAATATTCTGAAACAGGCGCTGTTAATTTGAATTTGCTGGCGAGTTGTAGCCCTTTCGCGGAAACAAAAGAGTTAAAAAATAACAAAAGTACTTGAGTAAAAACAAAGTAGATAATGGATTTGGTATTGGGTTTCATCAGTAGCATCCATGCTTAGTTAACCCAACTAATTTGCTGATTTAATAGCCAAGTGTCAAGTCACGATTCGCTTCCTGATTAATCAGTAGAACAAACAACTGAGTCTTTACACTGACATTTACGATAGTTAGCAAGATGAGAGCCCGCGACAATAAGCGCTCCTATCAATGTAAATACTTTTTCGAATGTCTCCGAGAATAAGTCGTGTCCGAAGACTGCGGTAAAGACTAATATCAATAAGCCGAATAAACCGACTAATGGGATCACTTTAGTGTTATGCACTTTATAACCGCGATACAAAGCAAATAAACTGAACGGTACTACCGCAGCTAGCATCCAAACATGAAATGCTTCATCCCCCATAGGCAGGGCTACTAAGGTTGGAAACAACAGCAATAAAAAAGGTAAGAACAAACAGTGGCATGCACATAATAATGATAAGGCAATAGAAGCTTTATCTGACGTAGATTGAAAGCTATTCATTTGAGAAATGACCTAATGTTAAAGTGAGTTGATTTGAATCCAGTTAAAGAAAGCTAAGGCGTGGCCTAGTCAAGCTCACTAATAATTGAAACAACAATTGTTACGTTATAACATTAAATCGTATGAGTTGAAAGAATTACTTTCTCGAAATAAAGATCAGTTAGCTACTGCTATGAGGTATTTTTCTAGTTCAGGGTTTTCTATTCCCATCACACCACGTTTGATATTGAAAATCAGGTTTTCAGATTTGAGCCTGCGAAGCGCATTATTAATGCTACTTTTAGTGACACTAACACTGTCGTCCAGCAGCATAAGTTTGACGTTTCTGCTCCCTTTTTCAGTATAGAAATTCTTGCCATTACCTCTAGCGATGAGAAGTAATACCGCTTTATCAAGTGCAGGGAGCTGCTCAAACAGGTCTTGAAACTCTTGGGGGTGAGATTGAGCTACCAAGTCAAAGCGTTTCATAGCTTCAGAAAAGTCATAAACTTGATTGAGCACCATTTGCTGTAATAACTCAACAAACCGAGCGGGCTCACGGTGTTGTTCGATTAAAGTATTGAGCGCATCCTCTTTATTAAGTTCGACACCATTGGTTATCTTATTCACAACACCAAGTTCAAACTCTACGAACTTTTCATCTAAAGCAGGAAAGTCCAAGGACTGTGCTGAGTTATAAAATGGTGCCTTAGTATGACGAAACAGCTTTTCTAACCCTTCGCGACTAGAGCCAGTAAAAATGCCTTTCACTAAATCATCTCCACGATTAACCATGAACGATCTCAAAGCGGCAGTGAAATTCTCAAATTCTTTGCGAGTGGCTAAATGCTGCACTTCGTCAAGACAAAGCAAAATTGGCATATTCAATTTATTCAGCAGCTCGAAGGCATCAAACAATTGATATGGGCTTTGCTCTGGCTTGGCTTCAAGCCCGATATCTACACTTGCCTTAGATAAGCTCACACCAATCTTATTAGGCTTAAAAATATCAGTAACTTTTGATAGCCAACTTTTTCGTTCTTCAATGGCACGAATAACAGATTGGATAAACACCGCTTCTGGGTTGTCTTTGTCTTGCCAAAAGTCGACATAGACAACGAAAATACCTTTGCTTTCACAAAGCGGCATCACATCACGTTGAATAAATTGAGTCTTACCGCGCTTTCTAGGTGCAAAAATGGTCACTCTTGAGAGTAAACCACCATGCATGGCATTAAGAATATGCTCCGCATAGTCAGTACGTGGAAAATGCCAGTTCATAGTGGTTACCCTTTTTCGTAAAGTTTCGTATTAATTTTAACCAAAAACTAAGTTTCAGTAAATAATTTACTAAAATGTAAATTTTTAGTTGATATAAAACTGAAACTTACTTATTAGTGACTTTACGTGATCAGCAACAACTCGTTTTGTCACAGCAACCATTTTGTACGTCATCATTATCTTTGCTTAAAAACGTATTCGTTAAGTAAAAACCAACAAACTTTTCGTCAAAGTCTTCAGATACTGTTTTCTCTGCAATACCGATTTCCATTAGTGCAACTTGCCAAGCTTGAACCTTAGGCAATCCACACAGTAAATCACATCCAGTTTGCTGCTTAACTATGTAGGCTCTATGTAAAAGAGGCAGCCAAGCAATATCAACATTACTCAACTTATCAGACTTAAAGAACTTAGTTTTGCCAGACAGTTGTTGCTCCGCCTTTGTAAAAACAGCATATAACTTAGTGTTACGCTGCTCAAAGGTCTCTTGGTCTTTACTGCTCATAGTGCTGCATTGGGTTAAGTAGTGTTTAGAACCAAGATAACTCCAAGCTCTATCTAACGCTCGCTGCTCATTCGTGACACCCGTTTCGAGTGCTCCGTATTCATCTTCTATGTATTCGATAATGGCATCTGACTCAAATAGTGGGATTCCGTTTTCAGTGATCATCACAGGTACTTGTCCATTAGGGGAAACATCTAAAAACCATTGTGGTTTATCTTTCAATCTGATGTATTCAATTTCGTAAGGAATGCTCTTTGCTTCAAGCGAAGCAGTGACTCGTTGAACAAAAGGACAGATTTTGAAGCTAACGATTTTAATCATAATGACTCTCATCTTGATTTAATTTACCTATAAGACGAGTCTCGATTAAAAAAGACGAAATATTATTGAAGTAACCTCTACATAAACTTTCTAGCTACTATGGCAGTCAAATCAAACAAGTAAGAGTAATAGCGTGATAAGACAACCGTCCGTGACAGGACGTCACGGTCGTGAGCACATGGATGTGCTTTCTGTTGGTGTTCACGTTGTTACTCTTTAACTATTTCCGGATTCACATAAGAAATTTTAGACAACAAAAAAGCGAACTCGAAAGTTCGCTTTTCTCATTCAAACCACCAGATTATGGAGTGTAGAAAGTTGGAGATTCAGGTCCAACTGGTAAACCGAATGCGAATACCCAAATGTAGAAGAGTGCGATCCAGCCGATTAAGAAAGTGATACTGTATGGCAGCATGGTGGCAATCAAAGTACCGATCCCCATGTCTTTCTTATACTTGGTAGCAACCGCCAAAATCAAACCAAAGTAGCTCATCATTGGCGTGATCAAGTTCGTTACTGAATCACCGATACGGTAAGCGGCTTGAATAGTTTCAGGCGCATAGCCAATCAACATCAACATTGGAACAAAGATAGGCGCAGTCGCAGCCCACTGTGCAGAAGCGGAACCAAGGCACAGGTTAATGAATGCACACATTAGAATGAACAGTACAAATACTTCAGGGCCAGTCATATGCAGCGCTTGAAGCAATTCTGCACCGTTAATTGCTAAAATAGTACCTAAGTTAGTCCACTTGAAGAACGCCACAAATTGAGCAGCAAAGAACACCAATACAATGTATAAGCTCAATGAACCCATGCTCTTGCTCATAGCATTAATCACATCGGTATCACGCTTCATGGTACCAACCACTTTACCGTACACGAAGCCTGGGATTGCAAATACGATAAAGATCATCACAACAATCCCTTTCAGGAATGGAGAGCCCGCAATCGCACCAGTTTCTGGGTGACGTAAAATACCGTTTTCAGGAATGATGGTTAATGCCAATAATGAAGCTATAGCAAGAATACTCACACCCGCCCACTTAAGACCTTTCACTTCAAGCGCGCTTAGGTGTTCAATGTTAGTTTCAACTTTCTCGCTGGCTTCTGATTCGTCATATTTACCGAGTCTTGGTTCTACCACTTTTTCAGTAATGATGGTGCCCAAACCTGCAATTAAGAAGGTCGATGCAATCATAAAGAACCAGTTAGCTTCAGGGCCGACTTCATAAGTAGGATCAATCAGCTGAGCTGCAGCAGTTGTAATACCTGAAAGTAATGGGTCGATGGTACCTAAGAATAAGTTGGCACTATAACCACCCGATACACCAGCAAACGCAGCAGCAAGACCAGCAAGAGGATGACGTCCAAGACTGTGGAAGATCATCGCTGCTAATGGAATCAGCACCACGTAACCAAGCTCTGATGCGGTATTAGATAGAATTGCCGCAAATACCACAGTGAAAGTGACTAAACGCTTTGATGCGCCCATTACCATGCCACGAAGCGCCGCCGATAACATACCTGAATGCTCAGCAACACTCACACCTAGTAAGGCAACCAATACAGTACCTAATGGCGCAAAGTTGGTGAAGTTAGTGACCAAGCCTTGGAAAATACGCTGCAAGCCTTCAGCAGACATTAAGCTGACTACATGGATAACTCCGTCAGGAGCACGACTTGGTGAGCCAACAGGTCTTGGATCAACGGCACTTAGTCCAAAAAAATCTGCCACACCACTGAATACAATGATGAACAAACACAGCATTGCAAATAAAGTGACGGGATGAGGAAGAAGGTTACCTAAAAATTCAACCGCTGATAAGAATCGGTTAAACCATGAATTTTTTTGTATTGGTGGTTTAATATTCGATGTCATAATTATCTTTCTTGTAGTCGCTACCCTAAAACTTTTGAATCAAAGCTGAGTGAAAAACACTGCAACACACATTCAAAAGAATCGCTTTCCATAAGCGAATTATTATCAATTCTGGCAAGTATAACGTTACGCCATTATAACTTCACCAAATATTGCGCTAACTTCCCAACGAGAGATTAGGGGCTGTTTATCTTTCGAGATAATTTTTGCAGCGATAAATTGGTTATTTTATGCAAGGCGGAGCTTGTGAAGTGTGGTTGCTTCACATGAACAAGCGATAACGCAGCAGAAATGACCAATTTACGCTGTCTTCGATGCTTTTGAGCGCTTCCTGTTCTGTGTTGTGAGCAATTTACTTAGAATGCTAAGCCTCATTACTCACGCCTTGAAAAAAAAAGCGCTCAAATAGCACAAAATTTCATCCTGAAAGATACCCCCCCTAACAGGGCTGACTGTTTACAAAGCCAAAAATAAGGCTTTACTCTCCTCTTCATTTTTAATTACATTGATAAAAACCATATCAAGCTAAGTGAGATTGAGGGAATAATGTCGAAAATATTAGTGTCTACCCATTGGTTGGAAAAAAACCTAAACCAAGAAAATTTAGTGTTACTTGATGCCAGTATGAATAACGTTGTAGGCAAAACACCAATTAAATATGATGAAAAAATTTACCTCCCAAATGCACAAGAATTAGAGCTTGAAGTACAACTTTGTGATCTTGATACCGACTCTCCAAATGCTTTTCCAACTGAATCTCAATTTACCCAAATGTGTCAACGACACGGAATTAATTCAGATAGCTTAGTCGTGCTTTACGATAACCAAGGCATATACTCCGCACCACGGGCGTGGTGGATTTTTAAAGCGATGGGGTTTGACAATGTACTCGTGCTAGATGGAGGTCTACCCAAATGGTTAGCCGAAAATCGACCAACGGTAAAAACTCCAGCGGCCGCAACTCATTCAGGTACATTCAAATCGAATTTTCAGCCAAGCTTAATATGTAATGCTCAACAAGTTTTAGACAATATCAATAATTCCAACATTCAGGTGTTAGACGCTCGCGGCAAAGCTCGATTTTATGGCGAAACGCCTGAACCAAGAGCAGGAATGCGAGCAGGGCATATTCCTAATTCCATCAATTTACCTTTTCCTCAGGTGCTTGATGGTGATGTTTTTAAGCCTGAATCCGAATTAAAAACTCTATTCTCAGAAATCATTAACGAAAATCAGCAATTTATCTTTTCCTGCGGCTCAGGGATCACCGCATGCATTATTTTGATGGCCGCGAGAATCGCTGGTTACTCTGATATTCAACTGTACGACGGCTCTTGGGCTGAATGGGGCGCGAATCCAGAACTGCCCATTGTATAGTTGATTTGTCATCTATACTGAAACGGTTATTCACGGTTAAGCGAGCAGTATCATGTCAAAGCAGTTTCAGTATTTACAACAAGACAGCCAACTCACCCTGAGGGAAGGTCTTAAAGAATACATGGCTGGATATAGCCATTTAAATAAAAACGATGGTGAAACTGAAGACTGCCGTTGGTTTTTCTGCCATGACTGCACCCATGTGCTTTTCGGCACGATTCCTTTTGAAATGAAGGGAGAAAGTGTTAATGATGCTTGGACCATGTTTGGCACGGATATTACCATTAAGCAGTACGGTAAATTTTTTGATTTTGTCGATTACGATGTCATCATGAATAGCTATGTTAAAAAAGTCGGCAGTAAATGGCGGGTTTATTTAACGTTACTATCTGTCTTACCGACTTGCCTAAAAGCTATCTATCGAGCCATTAAAATGAATAAGAAGTGGGAGTGGTTTAATCCAGAACCCTACCTAGATATGCCTCTCGCCGAGATCAGAAAAGAATTTGGGGTTAAGGTGATCATTAAGTAGCTCACATTAAAATAAGACCGTGGCAGCAATACCACGGTCTTTTTCACCTAGATTTTTTGCTCAAATAATCCGATTCACGTAGTAAATCAACGCCGTTTCATCGCAAGCATGCTTCTTCGGACAAGGTTCGCAATCCTTCATTACTTTTTCAGGTAAATGGTGTTTATCTGACAGGCTAAAACCTAAGCGACTAAAGAACTCTGGCTTTCGAGTCAGCGCTAACACTTTATTTAGCGCTAGTGTTTCTGCACGTTTTAATAAGTGCTCGACTAAAGCTTTACCATAGCCATGACCTTGATGATTTACCGACACACCTAATGAACGAATTTCAGCAAGTCCTGTACTGTACATATACAAAGCAGCGCAGCCACAAATCTGCCCTTCACTTTCCACCACGGCAAAATCACGAATAAACTGGATAAGCTCTTGCTCTGAACGTGGCAGATTTTCTTCTTTATCCGCCCAGTAGTTCACTAATTTACTGATCCCACGTAAATCAGTTAGCTTGGCATCTCGAATCGTAAAGTTAGCCACACCAAGTTCATGACGGAAGCTTTCAATCGCTTTATTAACCGCTTCAATGCCCGTCCCACCAATGGTACTGCGTTTATCGACAAGATGTTCTAAATCCAAGAACTGATAAACGTCATTTTCAATCAGTGAAGAAAATTGTTGTAATTCATCCAGCCTTAAACGCTCAATTGGCTCTTGTTGACCAATGGCATATAACACAACTTGACCAGAGATTTCGTGAGCTGTTCTAAATGGAACACCTTTAGCCACAAGATAATCAGCCAGCTCCGTCGCATTAGAGTAACCTTCTGCTGCCGCTTTTTTGCATTGATCGCTTCGAACTTCAATAGAATTTACGACTTCATTGGCCATCAATAAACATTGTTGCCACTGGTTAACCGCATCGAAAATTCCTTCTTTATCTTCCTGCATATCTTTGTTGTACGCCAAAGGCAGCCCTTTGAGCGTTACCAATAAGCCTTGCAGCGAGCCAAAAACACGTCCGCATTTACCACGAATAAGCTCTAACGCATCTGGATTCTTTTTTTGCGGCATCAGTGACGAGCCAGACGTCACTTGGTCGCCCAAGGTGATGAAACTGGCTTCTCCCGAGTTAAAGAAAATCAGATCTTCCGCCATGCGAGACAAGTGCATCATGCTGGTACTTGCTGCAAACAGTAATTCCAGTACGAAATCACGGTCGGATACCGCGTCTAAACTATTTAGACAAGGCGAATCAAAACCTAAATCATGCGCTAATTGCTCACGATTAATGTCATAAACCACACCTGCTAATGCCCCACTCCCCAATGGACATTGGTTTATGTGCTTATTGGCGGCAACCAAACGTTTTTCATCCCGTTTTAGCATTTCCACGTAAGCTAAGCACCAATGAGCAAAACGAACTGGCTGTGCTCGTTGTAAATGGGTATAACCGGGGAAAATATGCTGCTTATTCGCTTCAGCCAGAGCCACTAAACTTTGTTGACACGTTCGCAATAACCCCTGCAACTCGTCGTTTTGCTGTTTACACCACAAGCGTAAGTCAGTCGCCACTTGGTCATTACGACTACGCCCTGTGTGCAACTTTTTAGCGACGTCACCTAACTTTTCTGTCAGCTTAGCTTCGACATAGCTATGAATGTCTTCAGCATTAGAGTTAATAATATCCAGCTCACCTGCTTTTGCTAACTCTGCCAATTCATACAAGGCTTGCTCTAACGCTTGTTGCTCTTCAAGCGCCAATACGCCTGCTTGGTAAATCGCTTTTGACCAAGCAATCGAGCCTTCGATATCTTGCAAAATTAAGGCTTGGTCAAAATGCAATGAGTCATTAAAGGTTTTAAAGTACTCACTACTACCTGATTGAAACCGTCCTCCCCATAGTGCCATGTTATGACTCCTTTGAGTTAGCTTGTTGCTTCATCGCATTGATGCGACTTGGTAAACTGAACAGACGAATAAAGCCTTCAGCATGTTTTTGATCGTAAACATCATCGGCACCAAAGGTTGCAAACGCTTCAGAATATAAGCTATGAGGCGAACGACGCTGAGTCACTGTGGCTTGCCCTTTATAGAGCCTAACGATCACATCACCCGTAACACTTTTTGCGAAAATTGCAGATGCGGCCAATAGCGCCTCTGCTAATGGTGTAAACCAGCGACCATCATAAAGAACATGAGAGAACTCAAGTGCAACAGATTCACGATATTTAAGTGACTCTTTATCCAGTACTAAGGTTTCTAAGCCTTTATATGCCGCCATTAACACAGTACCACCGGGCGTTTCATAACAACCACGAGACTTCATACCCACTAAACGATTTTCCACGATATCAATGCGTCCAACACCATGCTTACCCGCCAGAATATTGAGTATTTCAAGCAACTTATCGGCTTTAAGCTCTTGGCTGTTAACCGCCAGTAACTTGCCCTGTTCAAATGAAAGTTTTACGTATTCCGGTGTGTTAGGTGCTTCTTCGGGTGATACAGTCATCGTCCACACTTGCTTTGAAGGCTCACACCAAGGGTCTTCAAGCTCTCCACCTTCATGGGAAATGTGCCAGAGATTGGCATCGCGACTATAAATTTTAGTCAGGGATGCTGAGCAAGGAATATTTCTCTCATCCAAATAGCTGAGTAAATCTTCTCTTGAAACCATATCCCACTCACGCCAAGGCGCAATCACCGATAACTCCGGTGCTAACGCAGCAAAGCATGACTCAAAACGAACTTGGTCATTCCCTTTACCTGTACAGCCATGACAAACAGCATCTGCGCCCACTTTTAGTGCTACTTCAACTTGCGCTTTTGCAATAATAGGGCGAGCAACAGATGTGCCTAATAAATATTGACCTTCATATACAGCTCCAGTGGTTAAGGTTGGATAAATGTAATCCGTCACTAACTGCTCTTTTAGATCCACTACGTGGCATTCACTTGCCCCAGAGGCTATAGCTTTAGCTTCTATGCCTTCAAGCTCTTCGTATCCTTGCCCTACATCTGCACAAAAAGCCACGACCTCACAGTTGTCATAGTTTTCTTTCAACCAAGGAATGATGGCTGAGGTATCCAATCCACCTGAATACGCTAATACGACTTTTTTTATGTTTTTATTTTTTACGATTGCCATGTTGTCACCACCAAAAATTAAGCTTGATTGAATAGAGTGAGTAGAATTGCACATTGCGCCCACATACGGTTTTCAGCTTGCAAATCCGCTAACGATTGCTCGCCGTCAAAGACTTCAGTGGTGACTTCCTGTTCTAAATGAGCAGGCTGGCAGTGCATAAAATAATTTGCATCTGCTTTTGTCATTAACGCGCTGTTCACTTGATAAGGCTTAAAGATTTTTAATACTTGTTGTGGATCTTTTTCTTCCCCCATAGAAATCCAAGTGTCGGTGTAAATCGCCGTTTGTGAACCTATATCATTAATGTCATTACTCAGCGTTAGCTTGGCTCCGGTGATAGCTTCAATGGTATGAGCTTTATCCTGCATCTCTTTTGAAGCTTCGAAGCCTTTTGGCGAAATTAAGGTAAAATCTATTCCTAATGTCAGTGCCATCAGCATCAATGAGTTAGACACATTATTGGCGTCCCCCACATAAGCCAGTTTGGCTTGACTAAGATCTTCAACCTTTTCAGATAGTGCCATCATGTCAGCTAAAGCTTGGCATGGGTGATAGAGATCGCTCAACGCATTGATTACAGGAATACCAGCGTATTCTGATAATTCGACTAAGGATTGATGACTAAAGACTCGAGCGACAATGGCATCACTCCAGCAGGCAAGGTTTTTAGCCACATCCACCACACGTTCACGTTCGCCCAATTTGCCGTTTTGCTGACCTATGTAAACGGAATGACCGCCGAGTTTTTGAATGCCAATATCAAAGCTAATATGAGTACGTAATGACGGCTTTTCGAATAGCATCACTACAGACTTACCCGCCAGAGCATGTTGATAATCTTGTGGTGATTGTTTTATGGATTTCGCTAATTCAATTAAATCCAATAGTTGCTGCTGATCAAGCTGATCATCAGCCAGATAATGTGAGAATGACATAAGTATCTTCCTAAAATTGTTAAAAAATGGGTTTGTTTAATCAGGAATAATGCGAGTACCGATTGGCTGACCTACAAACAACTGAACGAGTTGTTGTGGTTGCTGCCAACTGGCAATCGCGATACTTCGTCGTAATTGTCGAGCTGCGTTGAAGGCGGCATTCACTTTAGCTACCATGCCACCATTGATGATTTGTTGTTGAATAAGACTTTGAGCTTGCGTTTGCACTAACGACTCTAATGTTTTTCCTTGAGCGTCTTTTACACCAGCCACGTCAGTTAACAGTAATAAGTCACCATCCACCAACTGAGTAATGGCTACCGCTGCATCATCAGCATTAACGTTGACCAACTTGCCATCTGTTAAAACTCCAATAGAGGCAATAACAGGCATAACTGATTGCGATAACAACATTTCAAGTACACTGGCGTTATTCGGCGTTGGTACTCCAACTTCACCTATATTTTCAGGGTGCTTGCTACAAGTAACCATGGCGGCATCGGCAAGCGATAGACCTAAACTGGTTAAGCCAAGCTGATTGGCCGTTGCGACAATCTGTTTATTGACCGTTCCCGCTAATGCACCACTGATAATAGGGATTTGTGACTTAGGCGTAACACGTAATCCATTTTTCTTCTTGGTAGTGAATCCTGCTTGCATCAACATTTGATCTACTGTGCTACCACCACCATGTACCAGAATGATTTTTCTATCAGAGTATTTTTTAAACACCAACAATAATGCTGACAAGGCAGATTCTTGCTCAAGAATCGCACCACCGATTTTGATCACTAAAGGTTTAGACATGGTGGTTCACCTCGATATTACTGAGTAAACCAAACTCACTTGGAAGCCCTAAACGTAAATTAAGGCATTGCACCGCTTGTGAAGCTGCACCTTTCAGTAAGTTATCAATGGCACAACTCACAACCAAAACTCGTTGACTCTCATCGAACTGCCAATGGATATCGGCAAAAGGAGTACCTGCAACATTATCTACTTTAGGCCAAGCTTTTTGCATTCTAATGAGTGGTTGTGACTGATAGGCATTTTTGTAAACAGCGTCAATATCAGCTGCAGTGATTCCCTCTCTGACTTTAAGAGTCGTTGTCGCTAATAATCCACGTTTGAATGGAGCAAGGTGCGGATTAAAAATGACATCAGCCTGTACAGCAAGGGAGATTTCAGGCTGATGTCGATGCTTCAAAATATTGTACGGGGTTAAACTCACTTCATTAAAACTGGTAGCTAAATTCGCTTGACGCCCTGCGCCACTGACTCCACTGATACCGTTCACAGTAATCAAAGAGTCTTCATCATGAAAATGATTCAACGTAATAGGTTTGAGCCCCAATAAGCTCGCTGTCGGATAACAGCCGGGGACAGCAATCAAATTAGCGTCTTTTATGGCTTCAGCCTCCCACTCAGGAGAACCATAAACCGCTTGTTGTAATAACTCGGGTTGTTGATGAGTAAAACCATAATATTGATCGTAAAGTTCTGGCTGTTTAAGCCTAAAACCACCAGAAAGGTCAAATATAATTATTTTATGCTTGGAAAAAGCTTCAACTAGCTTAATACTGGCTTCGTGAGGGGTTGCTAAAAAAACAACATCAAGCTCAGAGGCATGTGTATTTATCCAATCTGGACTAACGGCTATAAAAGCGTTATCGCAAATCCCCTTCCAACGAGGAAAAACATCACTAAAACACTGCCCTAATACTTGGCTGCCTTCAGAAACTAACAGCTCGACAGAGTTAATCAATTGATGACGAACAAGTAACGCTACCAACTCAGCACCAGCGTATCCACTGGCTCCTACCACAGCAGCTTTTAAATCCTTAATTTGCAAAATTATTCACCATCAAATAAAGCTAAAAACACAAAATCTGTATTACGAATGAGATAAATTACAATCTCTTTACCAATAAATGTAAAACTACACACAATTGACTTCTTATGCAATATTTATAAATATATATTTTACAGATATTATTAACTATATTTAAAAATGACATTACCTAATTTCGAACAATCATTAATTCAGCAATAAAGGAAAAGCTCATAACCAATTGATTAAAAGAGGGTTAATCATAGATTAATTCTGTAAGTAGAGTGTGGATGTTTTTTTTTGCTTATTTAACAATATGTACCATTCATATTTGTAACTGCACAACACTATGGCGTACTGGACAACAGCAACAAGTAGAGTTCCAACTGATTTTAGCGGCTCACAACCAAGAAAAGTTGGAATAGAACCAACTAAATTTGTTGAACTGATTAAAAAATCGGGGTTAAGTGTCAGAGATCTCACTCCACACTTTGGTTTAGATGAAGGAGATGAACAAGAGATTATGGGTAGTGCACCAAATGATGTCCCTGCCCAACGGTTCGCTTTTGCTCGCAAAGTTGCAGCAAACCCAAAATTCAACATTGTGGAAATACAAAAAGTATTTAAAGGTCTTGGTTATAATGGTGTTGCGGAGTATATCACTGAAAAGAGGAAACTAAACCTCGACTACTTTTCACAAGTTGATACATATAGTCATGAACACTCACCAACACAATTTGCTCAAGTTTATGAATCAGGAGAGCAACACAGTACAATTAATGAACTTCAGCAACAAGTTAAAAAACTCACTTCTCAGCTAGAAAAATCAAAACAAAAACAACAACAACAACAAACACAAATTAATGAGTTAAAAACAACTTTAGAACATACAAATAGTGAAATTGAGCGAAGAGTTGAACGGAAAGTAGCGGAACAAATTGCTCGTAAGGAAGAAGGGTATCAACACCAAATTGCTTCTTTAACATCTCAACTAGAAAGAGTTAAACAAGAAAATCTGCAATTAAAATTGAGTGGTGTCCATATTACAGCCTCCCAAGCAACACCTGAGGTGGAACTTGTTGTCCCTTCCGGTTGTAATCAAAAAATAGACAGTGACAAAAAAGCACGGAATCTATTATCTGCTCTAATGGGCGTTACTGAGTTGTGGGAAGATTTTGGCTGTTTTTTAACTCCTAACGGCTTCACTACAGGGGAAATAAAGCAAGGGAGCCCTCATGCGGGAGCAACAACCCACCTTATGGCTCTGATTAGGGCGGCAAAGTCTAGGACTGGTAAAGAAAAATTCACCTTACAAAAAGTAATCGATTCGCTTAACGCGATCCGAACTCCAAAGCATGCAGAAAATATACAGCGGGCTATGGATCGCCTCTTGGGGTTACAACAAAAATGGAACAGAGCAGAACAATCTGGATATAATTCTGACTCTGATTCTGATTAAATCGGCTAATTGTTAGATTTTTCTATTTGTTGCACAACCCTGAATTGACTTTTAATTCACAATTAACAAATATAAAATCAAAAATAAAAGTGTACTTAATAGAATGACATTACCTAATTTCGAACAAACGCTTACCCAACTCATCTCCTTGTCTTCCATCAGCTCGAATATTGAAAGTGAAGATGAAAGCAATCATCAGGTTATTTCTTTACTTGCAACTTGGTTCGAAACATTAGGTTTTACGGTTCAAACTATTCCTGTTCCAAACACACGTAACAAATTTAACTTATTAGCCAAACTGGGGGGTGGTGAAGGTGGCTTATTATTAGCGGGGCACAGTGATACTGTGTCATTTGACGAGATTGGATGGAACAGTAATCCTCATAAAGTAGAAAATAAAGATGGCCGTTTTTATGGATTAGGCACCTGCGATATGAAAGGCTTTTTTGCGTTTATCTTGCAAGTTTGCCAAGGATTGTCAGTTAAACAGCTAAAAAAACCACTTTATATCTTAGCCACAGCCGATGAAGAAACCAGTATGGCTGGGGCGCGCTTTTTTGCTCAATCTCAAGACATTCGCCCTGATGCTGCCGTTATTGGTGAGCCAACCAATTTAATTCCTGTGATCATGCACAAGGGCTACATGTCCCACAAAATTATTGTGATGGGTAAATCAGGGCATTCAAGCCGCCCTTCTGCTGGAATAAACGCCATTGAAGTGATGCATCAAATTATTGGTAAACTGCTTGAACTCAAATCTAATCTTGCCCTCAACTATCAAAACCAAGCATTTGATGTACAAGAGCCCACATTGAATTTGGGAACAGTTCGAGGTGGCGACAGTGTAAACCGAATATGTGGACACTGTGAACTCGACATAGATATTCGCTCTTTGCCTGGCATGAAAGACCATGAAATCACTCATTTACTGGCTGAAACGTTGAAAACAGTTGTAGAGCAATATCCCGGACGCATCCGCTTCGAAGAGCTTGAACCAAGCTCTCCAAGTTTTAACCAAGATAAAAACAGTAACTTAGTAAAATTCGCTGAGCAAATAAGTCACCAATCTTGTTGTGCCGTTAATTACGCAACAGAGGCTCCATTTGTCCAACAGCTAGCTTCACAGACCATAGTATTAGGCCCGGGTAGCATTGACCAAGCCCACCAGCCGAACGAGTTTTTGGCTGAAGATCAGATTGATAACACGCTTATGATTTTGACAGGGTTAATTCAAAGATATTGTTTTTAAATGTAGAACAGTAAAATTCAAAACATAACAGGGATAGAAATCATCTAATGCTCAAATAAAGTCATGCCTCCCCACATTGGCATGGCTTCATTTATAGTTTTTTAATTATGTCCTAAAGCTGCAATTAGCTTCCCTCCTCAAATTACATAGCGCCTTCATCTAAAAAACAGACCAAAACAGGATTTATATCTTTTATTTGAAAAAATACATTGCAATTTAAGATTTATATTCTGTAAATTACCTTTTTCACCCACATTTTATTCATTAATTTTACATTTTTAATAGGAACAAAGAATGACACCTCCTACCGCTGATTTTATTTGGTTTAACGGCGAACTCGTCCCTTGGCATAAGGCTCAAGTCCATGTAATGAGTCATGCCTTGCATTACGGTTCATCGGTATTTGAGGGAATTCGAGCCTATAAGACACACAAAGGGGTTTGCATATTTAAGCTTAAAGAGCACATTTCACGTTTATTCGATTCAGCCAAAATTTATCAACTGGATATTCCTTTTACACAAGACCAGATTATTCAAGCTTGTATCGACTCTGTTGCCCAAAATGGTTTCGAGTCTGCCTATATAAGACCTTTAGTGTTCATTGGCGAAATAGGGATGGGAATGAGAACCCCTGAAACCTCAAAAGCAGAAGTTATGGTCGCTGCGTTTAAATGGGAGAAATATCTAGGAGATGATGCCAAGTCACAAGGCGTTGATGTTTGCGTATCAAGTTGGAATCGTGTTGCACCAAACACGCTTCCTGCAACAGCTAAGGCAGGAGGTAATTACCTTTCCTCTCAACTCATTACATTAGAAGCCAAACGCAATGGTTATCATGAAGGTATTGGATTGGACGTAAACGGCATGGTCAGCGAGGGAGCCTTACAAAATCTATTTATTGTAAAAAACAATATCATTTATACCCCACAAACATCGAGTTCAATTCTTGTTGGTTTAACTCGTGATACTGTGATCACTCTAGCCAAAAACTTAGGATATGAAGTTAGAGAGCAGCCCATATCAAGAGAATCACTCTACCTTGCCGATGAGTTCTTTATGACGGGAACCGCATCTGAGATTGTGCCTGTTCGCTCTGTTGATGGCGTTACCATAGGGGATGGCCATCGCGGCCCTGTTACCGCCGCAATGCAACAAACCTTTTTCGGTATATTTGAGGGCACGACACCAAATACTGATGAGTGGTTAACGCCTGTTATTTAAAATTGCAAGTCATGCCGAGCCATCGGCTCGGTTCTATCGTAGGTGCATGAAAAAGACTACAATGCTGAATAATCACTGACACAAACAATATTGGATTGGTTTTTAGCTACTGAGGTAGAGATACTAATTGTAGAATTTTCCCCGTACCTTGTTAAATGGCAACTGCAACCTCACCCTATCCAGAATCACAATTGCAAGCATACCTAAAATATCTTGAGGTAAAGCGAGAAGGTGAGCAAGCTATCTCAGTTAACGGAATTAGTTTTACAGTCACTTTTGATGACGTGGGATGGTGTAAGACCGTTATCAAATATCATACCAGTAATAAATTTGAAGCTGATGCCCTTTACGATCCTAATATGAAGTTTTCTGAAAAGGACGTTAAATCTGCCTTCAACTCTGTACCTCTTTTAGCCGAAGAGGACCAGCAAATCACCACTCGATGCAACTCAAGATCACAGAAGACTCACTATCAATCACTGTGCTTAGCAGGTGGAGGAGCCAAAGGAGTCGCCTATTTAGGTGTACTTCAAGCACTAGGACAGAAAAGGTTAAATGACCTTATAGAAGTATCAGGTACTTCTGCAGGAGCTATCATCGTCGCTTGCGTTTCAATTGGCATGGATCAGCTGCAAATTACGGCTGCTATGCAAAATGCGAGTACAAAACTCAATCAGAAAACGATTTTAACTGAAATGCGAGCCATTATAGGCAATCATCTTGGGGCTTACGCCAAAGAAATCGCCGACTATCTGAGTAGTAAAGGCGAATATTTCAAAGATGAAGATAACCAGAATATCCCACCAAAAAACGTAAAAAAAGAAGATATTGGTAAGATGACTTTTCATCAACACGAGCTTATTCGCAGTCGATATAAATTACTCAATTTAAGGTGCATCAGTCACTTAAGTTGGAAACGCTTAGTCGTTGTGGCGTCAAATGGAAATACTGAAGTTCAGCTATCCGCAATAAACTCTCCACACCTAGAAATTGCGGTTGCGGTAACAGCAAGTGCAGCAGTTCCTGTAAAAGTTAAAGCTGTACAAATAGAATCAGCGTTACTAGTCAAGGAGTCAACACAAGGCGTTAAAACGCTAGAGTTAACTGATGGAGGCTTAAGCAATAACCTTCCTTTTTGCTACTTTACTACTGACAAAATACTGGCGGTTGGGCTTGATTTTCAAGAACCTCTTTTACTTCAAGATGCAGTGCCACAAAACAACATGGAAAAATTAACAAAAGGGGCCGTTAACCTTGCATCAAAAGTATCCAGCACAGTTAAATCGGATGCCTATGACATAAAGCAAGCGCGAGACGACCCTAGAGTAATACTTTGTATCCTAAGCCCTAAAACAAGCATTTTCGCATTTTCATCTGCATCCAATCCCAGAAAAATCTATAAACACAAGTGGCGTGCAGTGCGGGAATTTGAACAATTTGAAGCCTCGCATGGAGCAATAACTTTTTCCCCTCAAAGAATTTTTCCTTTTTCTTTGGAAAAATACTTAACAGAAAAATACAAAAAACAGAAACCGAGTCCGAAACAAACGACCGATACACAAACAGGTTTTGAAGTTATTGGCACCATGCCTAGAAAATTAAAATAACCACGACAGACAAGCAGCCCCTACTTCTTCTTGGCTTGGTTCCAATATTCATCTAGCACTTCAAGGCTAAGCAGTTTCATTTCTTGACCATCGGCTTCAACTGAGTTTTCAACCTCACGAAAACGACGTTCAAACTTGTTAGTTGCTAGTCTAAGCGCTTGTTCTGGGTTAACTTTAAGATGACGAGATAAATTCACCACGGAAAACAGCAAATCACCGACTTCTTCTTCCAAGCGAGCCTGTGAAGTCTTTTCAGCTTCAACCTCCTCCATAACTTCACTTAGCTCTTCCGTCACTTTATCTGCTACATCATTAAGATTATCCCAATCAAAACCCACAGATGCCGCACGTTTTTGCACTTTATTAGCTCGGGATAAACTCGGAAAGCCAACAGGAATATCATCGAGTACTGAAATCTGTTCACGTTGTTGACGCTCTTGATGTTTTTGCGCTTCCCATTGGCTAGCTTCATCGCCTTCTATGACTTTATCAGCAAATACATGTGGATGACGGGTAATCAGCTTTTCATTCAATTGTGAAACCACATCTTCAAAATCAAAACGCCCATCTTCTTTTGCCAATTGGCTGTAAAACACAATTTGAAACAACAAGTCACCTAACTCAGCGGGTAATTCATCCCATGCCTTGCGCTCAATCACATCAGCGACTTCATACGCTTCTTCTAAAGTATGAGGGACTATGGTTTGGTAGCTTTGTTTGAGATCCCAAGGGCAGCCCGTTTTAGGATCTCTGAGCTTTCCCATAATTTGTAACAACAAAGCCAAGTTGGCTTGTTTATCCATATCGCATCCGGTTTTAACTATATTTAGGATTCATCGCCGTATCTGCGTAGTACAAGCTTTCAGGAATTGTTGCTCGCATAAAAGCCTCAAAAAGAGTGACTTCGCAGATCTGGTGGTTAAATTTAGAAGCTCTAGAGGTCATATATGGCCTCTAATATCGCTTAGCCTCAAACACTCCTTCGACTTGATAGAGTTTTGCGATCAAACGAGTTAGCGCATCTCTGTTATATAGCTCTAATTCTAAGTCGATGGTGGCCACCAGCTTTTTAGTGTCGACTTTGGTAGACATGTTCATCACGCTGGATTTCTCAGAGGCTAAAATACTGGTGATATCTCGCAGCAAAGCAGTCCGGTCATTAGCCATCACTCTCAGCTTAACCCTAAAGCCACCTTTGTAGTTTTCTCCCCAAACCACATCAACTTCACGCTCTGGAGCCATAGATAACAACTCTTTAAGCTGCTCACAATCATCACGGTGAACCGAGATCCCACGTCCTTTTGTGATAAAGCCCACAATTTCATCACCAGCCACTGGCTGACAACAACGGGCTAAATGACTCATTAAGTTACCGACACCGTTAACTTCAACTTTGTCACCACGACGATTGGTAGACTTATGAATCTGACCTTTTTTCAGTAGGTCTTCAACAGCATCAGTCGCATCGTCTTTTTCTTTAGGTGCGTAATGGCCTTGAATAAAGTTAGTCACTTGATTTAAACGCACATCACCGCCACCGATCCCCGCTAGCAAGTCATCAAGACTTAGCATGTTGAAACGCTTAACCGCTGGTTCAGCATCTTTGACGCTAAAACCCAATGGGCTTAATTCAGCATCCAACATCTCTCGTCCAGCTTGCGTGTTTTTTTCTTTATCTTGGTGCTTAAACCAGCTTTGGATTTTAGAGCGCGAACGAGAAGATCGGATATACCCTAAATTTGGATTAAGCCAATCACGCTTTGGATTCGGATGCTTAGCCGTAATGATTTCAACTTGTTCACCCGTTTGTACTTGATAAGTAAATGGCACAATACGGCCATCCACTTTGGCACCAATACACTTATGCCCAACATGAGAGTGAACATAATAGGCAAAATCAAGCACGGTGCAGCCAGTCGGCAAATCAATCACATCACCTTTAGGGCTGAATACATAAACCCTGTCTTCAAAAACTTGGCTTCGTACTTCGTCCACCAAGTTACCGCTTTCAGTAACGTCTTCTTGCCATTGCAGAATTTTACGCAGCCAGTTGATTTTTTCTTCGTAGCCGCTTTGTTTACCGGATTGATTGCCTTCTTTGTATTTCCAATGAGCGGCGACCCCAAGCTCTGCATCTTCATGCATTTGCTCGGTACGAATTTGAATTTCGACCGTTTTACCTTCAGGACCAACAACAATAGTGTGGATAGATTGGTAACCATTCGGCTTTGGGTTCGCCACATAGTCATCAAATTCTTTTGGTATGTGATGCCAAAGGGTATGAACAACACCAAGGGCGCTATAACAATCTTGTAGACGATCGGTAACAATTCTAATCGCGCGTACATCGAAGAGTTCATCGAATTTTAAGTCTTTACCTTGCATCTTTTTCCAGATGCTAAAGATATGTTTCGGCCTACCGTAAACTTTGGCCTTGATGCCTTCTTCATCCAATTTTGATTGCAAACGCTCAACAAAGTGGACGATGTAAGATTCTCTATCTAAGCGTTTTCCATCCAGCTGTTTGGCAATATCCTTATAGACTTGTGGGTGAAGATAGCGAAATGAGATATCCTCAAGCTCCCATTTTAGTTGACCAATACCTAGACGATTGGCTAATGGCGCATAGATGTCTCTGATTTCTCGGGCAAGTAATACTCGTGTTTCTTCATCGGCATTTTTGACTTCTCTTAGCAAGCAGATGCGATCTGCCAGTTTGATCACAACAGCTCTAACGTCCTCGACCATCGCAAGTAACATCTTGCGAATATTATCGATTTGAGACTCTTGTGATTTATTATGAGGTGAGCTTTTTAAGGCACCAATGGCATTCATGGTCACAGCACTGTGTACCAGAGTCGCCAATTTTTTACCAAACTGTTCTTCAATTTGTTCTTCATTGAGTTTCTGTGCACTTAATAAAATATAAAGCACAGCCGCTTGAAGGGTCTCTAAGTCCATGTGCAATGGCGCTAAGATCTCTACCATTTCACGTGCACGAGTGAAATCCTCATCTGATAAAAGTGCAGGCTTGTCTTGTTGGCTTGCTAAGAGTTCGCTAAAAAAGGACTGCAAATCTTTGGCATCTTGCTCATTGTGCAAATAGCGCTCAGTCCATTCATTTAACTGAAATTGTTCGTTCTGAAAATGGGTTTCGCGAACCGATACCATAGCCCTACCTTTTTAACGATTAAGGATTAATACACAAGACTATTTTTTAGAAAATAGCGCCATTGCTTCAATATGATGCGTTTGAGGAAACATATCAATCATAGCTAACTTCTGCAATTGATATCCATGATCTAACAGCACTTTTGTGTCTCTGGACAAACTTGAAGGATCGCAAGATACATATAACACTTGTTTTGGATTTAGCTTTTTAAGCCATTGTAAACATTCAAAGGCTCCAGCCCTTGCCGGATCGAGAAGTAATTTGTCGATTTTTCCTAACCAAGGTTGTTTCGATAAATCAGCACTCAAGTCACAAGCATAAAATTCAAGATTATCGAGCTTGTTATCCTTAGCGTTATTTTTCGCCTGCTCAACCGCCGACTCTACACCTTCAACACCAATAACTTTCGCTCCAGCTTTCGCCAAAGGTAAGCTAAAGTTTCCCATTCCACAGAATAAATCCAGTATCCGTTCATCAGCTTTGGGCTGTAACCAATCTATGGCTTGTTCAACCATATTTTGGTTTATCTCTGTATTTACTTGTACAAAGCTGCCGGGGGTAAACTGTAAACGCGTATCTGAAAGTTGATAGCTTGGAAGCAGTTCATCTCCATGAATCAACTCGAAATGATTATCTTTGTGCTGTAACACAAGAGTTATTTGATGCTGCTTAGCGAAGTCTCCTAAAGCTCGTTTATCGCCTTCTGATAACAACTCTGGCGTTCGAATCACTACAAAAGACTGTGTGTCCCCTTGAATAAGCTCGATGTGTCCCAAACGCTTAACACCTTTTAATTTGTTTAAGACATCACTAACGGGCTGGATCAATTTATCTAAGGTTTCAGGTAAAACTTTACAATGTGCAATATCAATCACATCACGACTGGCTGACTTCCGAAACCCCACTTTTAAGCGATGGCTTTCTTTATCATAACTGGTCGCCAATTTTGCGCGACGTCGATATCGCCACGCTTCCCCGCTGATAAGTTCAGGTTTTGGTGGCGTCACTTTAGCGAGCTTTTCCATCAACTGGCTTAAGGTACTGAGTTTATGCTGACGCTGCGCATCAATACTTAAATGTTGTAAGTCACAACCGCCACATTCATCATAATATTGACACTCTGGAACTGTGCGGTCTGGAGACGGCGTCACTACCTTAATCAACTTACCTTTGGCGAACTTTTTCTTTTGTTCAACCAATTGTAATTCCACTGTTTCACCAGCTAAGGCTTTAGGGGTAAAAACCACTTTGCCTTGATGATGGGCGACTCCTGCCCCCAAATGATCTAACTGCATCATAGTTAACGTCATTTTTGCTGACATTTTTTTCGGTCTTTTGGGTTTATTTACAAAAAATTGCGCCATATTTATCTCAAAATTGGTAAAGTAGCGGGAAAATATAAAAATTATATCGACAGGAAATAATAAAAGATCATGAGAGGTGCTGAGACCCCACCCAAACATAACTTACGGACTTGGGTATTGATGCTGGCTTTAGTCCCGACTGTTGTGATCGCTATTTTACTCGCGGTTTTTTTCACGGTAAACCGAACTGTCGAGTTAGAACAAAATATTTTATTGAAAACTCGACAAGTGGCAGAACCTGTCGCGGTTGCTATGGGGTTAGCACTTAAAAATAAGAATCGAGATGAAGCTAAGCGCTTACTTACCAGCCTACAAATTAGTGAACCAAAGTTGGTTGAATCCGTGGCTGTATTTGATAATAATAACCGCCGCTTCGTTTCTTCACATTACAATAAAACCTTCATTGGGCTTAGACATAATGGTTCGTTAATCACTCTTAACCAAATTGAACAAGAGATTCACGATAATAAGTTGGTGATCAGAGCCCCTATTTTTGCCATTTCTGACGCCGAAAAACGTGCCTACCAACAACCCGAACTCCCCATTGAGAAACCAATGCAAGGTCCATTGCTCGGGTATGTTTCAGTGTTAATGGATGTATCTGACATCATTGAAGAACAACACAGAAACATTATTATTGCGTTCGCTATTATTCTCATTGGCATTCAGCTTAATCTGATATTTACCATCCGCCTCGTCAAATTTATATCGGGCCCTATCGATGAACTGTCGATGTTTATCAGTCGCATCAATAGCAATCAGCAACCGAATAAACTCAGTAATCAATACATCAGTGAACTTGATTACCTTAAAAAGCAAATCGTTACTATGTCAAAAACGCTTGCAGCCTCACAAAACGAAATGCAAGCCAATGTTGAGCAGGCCACTTCGGACTTAGTAAAGACACTCGAACAGATCGAAATTCAAAACGTTGAGCTGGATATGGCTAAAAAACGTGCCCAAGACGCTAGCCAAACCAAGTCTGAATTCTTGGCTAACATGTCACATGAATTGCGAACACCACTGAATGGAGTCATAGGATTTGCCAAACAATTGGCTAAGACGCCTCTACACAGCAGCCAACTCGAATACATTCAAACGATCGAGCGCAGTGCTAATAACTTATTGAATATCATCAACGACATTTTAGATTTTTCTAAACTTGAAGCTGGAAAGATGGTGATTGAAACCATCCCATTCAGCATTAGAGACATGATGAATGATACGCTTGAACTTATAGCACCTTCAGCTCACGAAAAACAATTAGAATTAGTCATTGATATCGACCACGACGTCCCTGATGATGTTATTGGCGATATGATGCACCTAAGCCAAATCCTGACAAACTTGGCTGGGAATGCACTCAAATTTACTGACTCTGGTAGTGTAACGGTACGAGTAAAGGTCGAATCCAGTCACCTTCAACAAATGCTATTACGCTTTGAGGTTGAGGATACGGGTATTGGCATTAAACCTGACCATCAAAAGTTATTATTCCAAGCCTTTAAACAAGCCGACTCATCTATTTCTCGACGCTTTGGTGGCACAGGTTTAGGCTTAATCATTACTCAACGATTGGTCGAAGCCTTGGGAGGAGAGATACAGTTTCGCTCAGAATTAGGAAATGGCTCGACATTTTGGTGTACGCTTCCCTTTGAACGCTGCCAACTTAGACTCGGTGACTCCTTGCCTATCGGTAATTTAAAAAATAAATCCGTACTCTTAGTTGAACCGCGTCCGCTTTCTGCACAGGCAACATCAAAAATACTCTCAAGCTGGGAAATGTTTTACCGAGTCGCATCTAACCCTGAAGAGATCATTAACAAGCTGGCAACCAGTCAGAACTTTGATTACTTGCTGTTAAGCATTAGAGATACCTGCCCTCATGCAGAAATACTCAAGGTCTTACAGCTCGCCCAAACCAAAGTTGAGCGTATCATTATTCTCTTCAATAGTTCCAAACACGAGAGACTGCTGGGAGACTTGCTCAACTACACTGACGCCGTTATCAAAACACCAATAACCAGCCTATCGTTAGCAAGGCAGATGATCTATGCCCAAAAAACAGCGGAACCCGCTGTGCTAAATCATCCTGAGCCTACAGTTAAGCAAAAGAAAAACCTAAATGTCCTAGCGGTTGATGATAATCCTGCTAACTTGATGCTCATAAATGCCTTATTAGACGAGCTCGTCACTAATGTCACCACGGCAACCAATGGTGAAAAAGCCATAAAGCTAGCCCAACAGCATCAATACGATTTAATTTTGATGGATATTCAAATGCCAAATGTTGACGGTATTCAGGCAACCAAGAGCATAAGAAAAAATTCACTCAATCGTAATACGCCAATTGTTGCCGTAACGGCACATTCGATGTCAGAGGAAAAAGAAAGGATCTTAGCGAGTGGAATGGAAGACCACTTACAAAAACCTATTGATGCAAGTGACTTACAAGCCACGATTGAGCGCTGGGTAGCCAAGCCAAGCTTTTCACAGTTTGATATTCATACTCTGAATTGGGATCTTTGTCTTTCTCAAGCCGGGCATAAAACTGAGTTAGCATTAGAGATGCTGCAAATGTTTATAGATTCAATACCCAGTTCTTGTGAAGACATTGAATCAGCCCTAAACAAACAAGATGTCAAAGCCATGATACAAGTCATCCATAAGCTGCATGGTGCATGTTGCTATAGTGGCGTCCCGACAACGCAAAGCTTGTGTAAGCAAATTGAGTCCACTTTAAAAGCGGGGAGTCCTGTTGATATGCTGGAACCTGAAATTCTTGAACTCCTAGATGAGTTAATCAAGGTAAAATCAGCGGCGGAGCAAGTCATCACTCAAATGTCTCGTGAATCGCTATACTCGTGAAAGCTGACGGTGTAAAATTTCCAAATCTCATGAGGCTAGTATCATCCTTGATTCGGCCTCATATCTACTTTTCATAGAAGAAGTTCATGACTAAAAAAATTGGTTTCTTTAAGCGCTTAAAGTCTCTTAGCCTAGAACAAAAGCAACTCTTTGCTATTGCTTTGTGTCAACGTATGTACCCCAACTATGCTCTGTTTTCTGAAGTATGTGAATTTGGTAACCCCCAAGTGCTCAAAACGACTTTAGATTTATTATGGCAAAAACAATACGACAAAAAGTTAAAGTTTAACCTTGAGCTCTATTTAGAGCGATTAGATGAAGTTGTTCCAGAACCAGAAGACTATGATGTATACGGTGTCTACCCTGCAATTGATGCTGTAGTTGCCTTAACATCATTACTCAGTGCGATTCAAAGTAAAATTGAAGACGATATTACCAATATCAGCAAAATTTCATCCAGTACTGTTGCGAGTTACATTGAAGCCACATGCGAACAAGAATTCGAAACCGAAACCGAAATCGAAGATTACGTTTTTGCTCATCCAGCAATGGATGAAGAGCGAGAAGTTCAAGCAATGTTACTTGAAGTCATTGAAACGAATCCATTGAATGCTGAGTTCATCAAAGGACTAAGAGCTGAAATCATTGAAAGTGGCATTTCTAATATTGGCGTAGCTGTATAGTTTTTTCATAAAATACGGTCTATACCCGTGATACTTCAAGATGCACTGCTTCAGCGAGAATTAATTTCCATTTAGGCAAGGCATTTATCTGAAGTAATAGTGGTTCTATTTCAAAGATAAGCAACGAAGCATAAATGGAAATTAAACTCGCACTGCGTGTGACTCTCAGCGAACATTCTTCTTTGTTGTGAAAGTTTGAATTAGGCCCGCTAGTCCTTCACTTTCACGCCTCGAATAATGATGCGCTGAGAGGCACTGAAACGTTGCATCTTGAAGTATCACGGGTATGTAACATGTTACTTAAACCACTGCGCTATAGGCCGTTATTATGAAGTATATTTTCCTCTTTTTATCCCACCTTCTTATTGGAGCCATAGGGTTTGCCATAGGCATATACACTCTCCCCATATTAATTGAGCCAACGGCTCCTACCACAATTGAGGTTCAGCAGGCTTCCAATGGCTCGATATACCAAACTCAATTTGTCAAAAATTTAACTGATAGTGACGCTTTCCATTGGGGAGAAGGACAAGTATCTATTGGAAAAAGTCATATCACTTTCAAAGGTGAACTTGCTCCTGGGCCTGATTATAAACTGTATCTCTCCCACAAATTTGTTGAAACAGAAGCAGAATTTAAAACGCTTAAATCATCTATGGTTCAAGTTGGAGATATTAAGACCTTTAACAATTTTGTGGTCAATGTCCCTAAAAATGTGGATCCAAGTAAATATCAGGCTGTAATCGTATGGTGTGAAACCTTCGGCGAGTTTATTACTGCGGCAAAATATCAATAATTTAACCAAAAAATCGCCAATCACTATTTACTGTATAAAAAATCAGTATATACTGTTCATCAATACAGTACTTTTTTTGATTGGGGGTTAGGATGCTCTGCCAACTAAACATTCAAAACTTTGCCATTGTAAAATTTCTGGAATTAGACTTTCAACATGGAATGACCAGTATTACTGGTGAAACTGGTGCAGGAAAATCCATTGCAATCGATGCGTTAGGGTTATGTTTAGGGGAGCGTGCTGATTCAGGTAGTGTCAGAGGTGGAGCGAATAAAGCCGAATTAAGCGCAAGCTTCAATATCGCAAACCTCCCCCAAGCTCAACAGTGGCTAACAGAGCACGATCTGAACTTAGATGACGAATGTATTTTGCGTCGCACCATTAATCATGATGGTCGCTCTAGAGCTTACATCAATGGTAACCCTGTTCCTCTGTCGCAACTCAAATGTTTAGGTCAGTTGCTTGTTGCTATCCACGGGCAACATGCCCATCACGCCATGCTCAAAAACGAGCACCAACTCACCTTACTTGATGGGTATGCAGACCATCAGCCTTTGATCACCAAAGTCCAAAAGCAGTATCGAAACTTCAAAAATATTCAATCTGAATTAAAACAATTAAAAGCAACACAAGAAGAGCGCAATGCCAGAAAGCAGTTGATTGAATATCAAGTTGAAGAACTCAATGATTTTGATTTAAAAGCAGGCGAGTTTGAGCAAATCGAACAAGAGCATAAATTACAAGCTAACAGTGCCGAATTACAGCAGAACTGTCAGCAGAGTTTATCTCTACTGAGTGAAGATGAAACCAATATTGAATCTATGCTAAATCAAGCCGTTCTGCTTGCTGATGGGCTCGTCGAGCTTGATCCAAAGCTGAAGGCTGTCACTGAAATGCTAAATGAATCACTCATTCAAGTGCAAGAGAGTTGTGGCGAAATTCAACACTATGTAAATGGAATAGAGCAAGATCCTGAATATTTCGCCCAACTTGAAGAGCGACTAACCAAAGCGATGCAGTTAGCACGTAAGCATTTAGTTGCTCCTACTGAGTTACCATTACATCATCAAAAATTAAAACAAGAACTCGCTTCACTATCACAAGCAGAAAACAAACTGGATGATATAGAAGAAGTCTTGCAGCAAGCACGCTCAGAATATCAATCTGCAGCGAAAAAGCTAAGCCAAAGTAGATTACGGTTTGCGAGAGAACTTAATAAATTAGTGACAGCATCCATCCAAGAATTGAATATGCCAAAAGCGAAATTCTGCATTGAAGTCAATCATAACGAACAAGCTATGACTGATTTAGGATCAGACTTAATTGACTTTCAGGTTACCACTAATCCAGGGCAACCGTTACAGTCACTCTCAAAGGTCGCATCTGGCGGCGAGCTATCTCGTATAGGGCTCGGTATTCAAGTGATCACCGCCCAAAAAGTATCAACGCCCACGCTGATTTTCGATGAAGTAGATGTGGGGATTTCAGGCCCAACAGCTGCAGTTGTTGGCCGAATGCTCCGAACACTGGGTGAATCTACACAAGTATTTTGTGTAACTCACCTACCGCAAGTTGCTGGTAATGGTCATCAACAAATGTTCGTCAACAAAAAAGTCGTAAAAGGAGAAACGGAAACTTCAATGGTGCCACTATCTGAATCAAAGAGAATTGAAGAACTCGCAAGATTGCTTGCCAGTGACAAGATTACAGAAAATGCTTTAGCTAATGCTAGAGAACTATTGAAGTCGGCATAACAGAGAGCTTTCGCTACTCTCTGGCCATTTTATTGGGACGAGGAACACCTTCACTCATTAGCTTGATACACAGCCAATAAGTACCCATAGAGGCCGCCTCGCCACCACTCGTCCATAAACAGTTATAAACAAATAGCTTAACGGCAGTGCCCTTAGCTAAAAAAGCAAGTGAACCTGTCCCTAGAACTGCAACTAAATGACCTATTGCAGCGGTAAATAAACCGCCACCAATGCCTATACAGCAACAGAGTGTTCCATTGATCATATTAAACCGGAAATCCCGTTGCTTTATCTGTTCAGCTAAGTCCGTGTAACCAAGCTTTTCACAAAAGCGGCTCAACGTATCTGCAGCAGACTCATCTAGCTGATAAAACCTTGAGCCTTTAGGCGCGAAATAGTGAAATAGCGAACAACCTTCACAATAACTTTTAGAAACTTTAAATTTTCCTAAAAGATGTACGTCTTCTTCACTAAGCTGATCAATTCCTCGGCTACTCCAGCAGCATAAGTCTGAGATTGAAGTCGTAGAAAGGGGGGATTAGCAGACATTAAGAGCACCATAAATTCACTATGATGCAACTTTAATGATTTTATAACTTAAAATCATTACTTCTTAATGAAGTTTTATTCAGATAGTCCAGAGGTAATAAGTTAGACAAAAATATAAATTAATTGAAGACAAGCCAGAGCAAATATCCCTGCAACAACATCATCGATCATAATGCCAAAGCCACCAGAAACTTTAGAATCCAGCCATTTAATTGGCCATGGTTTTATAATGTCAAAAAAACGAAATAGACCAAAGCCTATTAATAACCACATCCACCCTGCTGGTGCCGCTATCATAGTTATCAATAATCCTGCCACTTCATCCCACACGATTGCCCCGTGATCATGAACCCCCATATCTTTTGAGGCTTTATCGCAAATGTAGATACCGACGACAGAAACGACCAAGGTTACTAATAGATATACCGGTAAGGAAAATTGACTTAAGAGTAAATAAAGTGGGATAGCCGCTAGAGTACCAAAGGTCCCAGGCGCTTTAGCCGCTAGACCAGAGCCAAAACCCAAAGCTAAGAAGTGAACGGGATTCGCTAAACTTAGCTTTTTAACATTTGTATCTTGAGTAAAAAGTGCCATTAAAAGTGTTTGAACCCTTGCTTAACTGGATGATAATTCAATTTGCCTTGTTTGAATGTGAGTTCAGTTCCGGAAGTGATCTGTCCAACCTTAGTAAACGGAACGCCAGTTTGCTTTAACGATGTAATTAATGAGCTTTCATTGGCATCAGAAACGGTAAACAGTAACTCATAATCTTCACCACCTGAAATGGCGTATTCAATCGCATGTTCTTTACCTACAGAGTCCACTAATGCTTCGGACAATGGTAAAGCATCAACATCAATTCTAGCGCCTGTACACGAAGCTTTATTAATATGCTTTAAATCAGAGCCTAGGCCATCCGATAAATCTATAGCAGAGCTAGCAATACCTCGAATGGCTTGCCCAGCGAGTACTCTTGGCGTTGGACGATAGTGGCGTTTTACCAAATAGTCTTTATGTGATTGATTTTCAATTTGCTGCTTATCCAGCAAAATATCCAAACCTAACGCTGAATCCCCTATCGTACCGGTAACATATATCCAGTCACCGATTTTGGCTCCACTTCTTGTCATTGCCATTTGTGTGGGAACTAACCCATTTACAGTCAGTGTTAAACTCTTTGAACCATGGGTTGTATCGCCACCTACGAGTGCAATGCCGTAATACTCAGAAATCTCATAAAGACCTTTACAGTATCCTTCAAGCCATGTTTCATCGATTTCAGGTAAAGTGAGTGCAAGCGTCATCCAAGCAGGCTCTGCCCCCATAGCGGCAAGATCGGATAAGTTCACGGCTAATGATTTATAGCCTAAGTCTTCAGCAGGCATACTCGGTAAAAAGTGGGTACCTTCAACCAAAGTGTCACATGAAATAGCGATACTGTTACCCTCTGCAGGGTTAACTAGCGCGCAATCATCACCAATTCCAACAGCAACATCCTTACGCTTAGGTCCTAGTTCTGCAAAATATTTTTCGATTATTTGAAACTCTTTCAAAGCCACTTCCGTTTATTTTGAAAATAAAAAGCATAGACAAAAAAAACGGTATCGTATGATACCGTTTTAATTTATTTTTGGCTGGCAGCCAGTTTGTCTAGTACACCGTTAACAAACTTATGACTATCATCAGCACCGAAGGCTTTAGCCAACTCAATACCCTCGTTAATCGCGACTTTGAAAGGTACGCTTTTTTGATAAGTCAGCTCATAAGCACCTAAGCGAACAATCGCTTTCTCTACTGGAGAGACATCTTCAACTTTGCGATCTAAAAACGGGGCAAAAAGCTCATCTAAAGCGGCTGCTTTTGTCGCCACTCCTGAGAGCAACTCTCTGAAATAGCTAACATCTACACCTTTAACTTCTTGTTCAGTTAAAAATTGATGCTCTACATCGGCAATGTTATTACCGCTTAACTGCCAAGAATAAATGGCTTGAACCGCAAGACGACGTGCTTTGCGGCGTTCAGAAGGCTTCATGGGATTTCCTATTACAATTGTTGCTCTTGGATATTCTCAATTAATGTAAGTGGCATTAATCCAGAAGGTTTTCCAAATCATCTAAAACATTAACCATTTCCAGCAATCCTAAAGCAGCTTCACCGCCTTTGTTGCCTGCTTTGGTTCCTGAGCGTTCAATTGCCTGCTCGATAGTATCTGTTGTGATAACACCAAATGAAACTGGCGTATCAAACTCTAAAGATACTTGAGCTAATCCCTTATTACATTCACCTGCAACAAAATCAAAATGCGGAGTACCACCTCGAATAACAGCACCTAATGCAATGATACCATCGAATTTTCCACTGGCAGCAACTCGGCGTGCAGCGAGTGGTAACTCATATGCACCTGGCACACGAACTACGGTGATGTTGTCATCACTGACATTACCAAAGCGCTTAAGGGTGTCGATAGCACCATCTAACAAGCTTTCCACTACAAAGCTGTTAAAACGTGATACTACGATTGCCACCTTGGCATCTTTAGCTTCAATCTTACCTTCAACTAGGTTCATTATATTACCTTTGACGTATTCGACGGGCTGAAAATTGGCGCAATGATACCATAACTCCAGCCCGAGTTTTTAATTTATTCTGATACATACTCAGTGACTTCTAAACCGAAGCCTGAGAGAGAATGATAGCGCTTAGGTGAGCTTAATAAACGCATTGTACTGACGCCAAGTTGAGACAGTATTTGCGAACCGACACCGACTCGACGAGAAGTACCTTCCCACTTAGCGGCAGGCGGTAACTCACCTTTATCCTCAGCTTCAAAGGCTTTGACCTTTTCAAGTAAATCTTGGCTCGACTCTTGGTTTCCTAACAGAATAAGAACACCATCTTCTTCCGCAATACGCTCCATAGCTTTATCTAAAGGCCAGCTGCGAGTTTGATTACGCTCAGAGAACAGAAGATCATTAAAGGTATTTTGCAAATGAACACGCACCAATGTGTTATCTGTGATTTCACCTTTAACCAGTGCAAAATGCGGTTGATTATCAATGGTGTCACGGAAGGTTACCATTTTGAACTCGCCAAAACGCGTTGGTAATTTACACTCAGATTCGCGTACAACTGTGGTTTCTTTGGTGTTACGGTATTCAATCAAATCCGCAATGGTACCGATTTTAATGTCGTGCTTTTGGCTGAAGGCTTCAAGCTCAGGACGACGAGCCATAGTGCCATCTTCATTTAGAATTTCGACAATCACGCCTGAAGGTTCAAGCCCAGCTAAACGTGCTAAATCACATCCAGCTTCTGTATGGCCCGCACGTACTAATACGCCACCTTCTTGTGCCATCAATGGGAAAATATGGCCGGGTTGTACTAAGTCAGACGCTTTTGCATCTTTTGCCACAGCAGCTTGAACCGTTACCGCACGATCATGCGCAGAAATACCTGTTGTTACACCACGAGCAGCTTCAATAGAAACTGTAAAGTTTGTTGCAAATTGAGCATTATTATTGCTCACCATCAATGGCAGATTAAGCTGTTCACAACGCTTTCTGGTCATGGTTTGGCAGATCAAGCCACGACCATAAGTCGCCATGAAGTTAATGGCTTCAGGAGTCACGAGCTCAGCAGCCATGATCAGGTCGCCCTCGTTCTCTCTATCTTCATCGTCCATTAAGATAACCATTTTACCTAAGCGGATATCTTCAATGATTTCTTCTATGCTGTGTAACGCCATGTTCAGACCTTTACTTCATTAGATATTTGGAAGAATTAACGCATAAACCCAGCTTTAGCTAGAGTTTCTAATGTCAATCCAGATTCAGATTTTGTTTCTGAAGGTGCTTGCATCAATCGCTCTAAGTACCGAGCAATCTGATCCACCTCAATATTCACTTTATCGCCAGCTTGTAAATCAATGAGTGTTGTTTCATCGGCAGTATGAGGCACTATGGTTAATCGAAATGTTGCGCCTTTTACTTCATTCACGGTCAAGCTAACACCATCAATAGTGATTGAACCTTTATGGGCTATGTATCTCGCCAGTTCAGTTGACGCTTGTAACCAAAACTCTATGGCTTGCCCACGGTTTTCACGCTTAACAACATTGGCTGTACCGTCAACGTGACCTGAAACCATGTGTCCACCAAGTCGAGTCGTCGGGGTTACCGCTTTCTCCAAGTTAAGCTTTTCGCCAACTTGATAACGATTGAACCCCGTTAAAGCAACAGTTTCAGCTGAAACATCAGCAACGTAACCATCCGCATTAAGGGATACCACAGTTAAACAAACGCCATTGGTTGCAATACTATCGCCTAACTTAACATCAGAAAGATCAAGCTTGCCACTTGATACCGTTAACCTGATATCGTCACTGTTACGATCTATATGTTTGATGTGGCCTACGGCCTCGATAATTCCGGTGAACATAGTTCTCACTACTATTTTCAAGCCCTTGTTTACATAAACAAAAGGCTTTGTGATTAATTTAGTTCGGTTAATTCAATTTGAAGCGCATTCGAGTATCTTGCCCGAGTTGCCCACTTTCCAGCAAAGTGAACGTGGGCAAGTCTGACATCTTTTGATAGTCGGGCAACTGCAACATATTTCTGCCACAACTGCCTAGAATTTTGGGCGCTTGATATAAGTAAAGCTCGTCGGCCAATTGCTCATTAACAAAACTCCCAACAAGCGTCGCTCCAGCTTCAATCATGATTGAGTTACAACTTTGAGCGAGAAAATCCATTAATGCATCTAAACAAACTCGCCCATTATTTTCAGGCATGAGCTGACATTGAACATGGTTTGGCAGTTTGTCTTTGAATTTTTGCGGATATTCTTGTGTTGAAATCAATACTACAGGTGAGTCAATTTGTAAGAGTTTAGCTGTAAACGGCATTCTACAATGTGAATCAAGTACCACTCTTAATGGTTGCTTGATATCCTCTTGCTCTAACTCATGAGTTAATGAACCAAGTTCTTCATAACGAACATTAAGACTGCAATCATCGTCAAGTACAGTGTTAATCCCAGTAACCACCGCACAGTGTCGTAAACGCATTCGTTGAACATCTTGGCGAGCTTCTGTTCCTGTGATCCATTTGGAGATGCCGTTAGATAATGCCGTCTTGCCATCCAAACTTGCCGCAATCTTTAACGTCACGTAAGGTCGGCTGGTCTCCATTTTGGTCATAAAACCTAAATTGAGACTACGAGACTGCTCAGCATACAAACCTGACTCTACTTCAATACCCGCATCTTTTAAGAGCTTAATGCCTCGACCAGACACTTGGGGGTTTGGATCATCCGCGGCGATCACAACTCTTGCTACTTTTGCTTCAACTAAAGCTAAGGCACAAGGGCCCGTTCGCCCGTAGTGACTACAAGGCTCTAGTGTAACGTACGCTGTCGCCCCTTGAGTTTGGCCTTGTGCTTGATTTAGTGCATGGACCTCAGCGTGAGGCTCACCAGCTCGTTGATGAAAGCCTTCACCAACGACGTGTTCACCTTGGGTGATAACGCAGCCAACATTAGGATTAGGGCGAGTGGTATATTTGCCTTTAGCAGCGAGCTGCAAGGCTCTGGTCATCATTTTTCTATCAAAAGTCGACCACATGGTATGGAGTTCCGGTGAATAGATCAGGATTACTTTTGTAATTTAGCGATAGCTTCGCCAAATTCAGACACATCTTCAAACGCTCGATATACAGATGCAAAGCGAATATAGGCGACTTTATCTAAAGTCATCAATTGCTCCATCATTAGGTTGCCAATCATTTGAGATTTTATTTCGCGTTCACCTGTTGCGCGCAAAGTCGATTTTATTTTAGCTAAGGCTTGCTCAATTTGCTCAACTGAAACAGGACGTTTTTCAGCGGCAATGGTCATCCCTCTGCGAAGCTTTTCTTCATCAAAAGGCTGGCGACTTCCGTCACTTTTGATGACCTTAGGCATTACAAGCTCAGCACCTTCAAAGGTGGTAAAACGCTCATGGCAACAGGTACATTCACGGCGACGCCTAACTTGATGTCCTTCTGAGACTAAGCGAGAGTCAATCACTTTCGTATCTGTTTTATTACAAAATGGACAATGCATTGTGCCCCCTGTGTTGCCATGACCCAAAAAAAGTGGCCGAAAGAGTTCTCTTTCGGCCACAAGATTCTATCTTATTTCAAGTGCTTCTGCTACTTATGCTTTTTATTTGTAGACTGGGAAGCGACCGCAAAGCTCAAGGACTTGTTGCTTAACTCGATTAATCACATCTTCGTTATGTGCGTCATCTAAAACATCACAAATCCAGTGAGTTAATGTTTGAGCTTCTGCTTCTTTAAATCCACGACGAGTAATTGCCGGTGTACCAATTCGAATACCCGAAGTTACAAATGGCGAGCGAGGATCATTCGGCACTGAGTTTTTATTAACAGTGATGTTAGCACTACCTAACGCGGCATCAGCCTCTTTACCCGTTAGCTCACGCCCAATCAAGTCAACTAACATTAGGTGATTTTCAGTTCCGCCAGAAACGATTTTGTAACCGCGCTCTAGGAATACTTCAACCATAGCTTTAGCATTTTTAACCACTTGCTGTTGGTAAGTTTTAAACTCTGGTAATAGTGCTTCTTTAAATGCTACTGCTTTACCCGCAATGACATGCATCAACGGGCCACCTTGACCACCAGGGAATACGGCAGAGTTTAACTTCTTGTGTAAATCTTCGTCTTGCTCCGCAGACAAGATAATTCCACCACGAGGACCAGCTAAAGTTTTATGAGTTGTAGACGTTACAACGTGCGCGTGAGGTAATGGATCTGGGTAAACACCTGCAGCAATCAAACCTGCAACGTGCGCCATATCAACAAATAAGTAAGCTCCTATTTTATCTGCGATTTCACGTAATTTAGCCCAGTCGACAATGCCTGAGTAAGCTGAAAAACCACCAATGATCATTTTTGGTTTGTGCTCTACGGCTAATTGCTCAAGCTCTTGATAATCAATCTTACCTGATTCGTCAATACCATAAGGCACAATGTCATATAGCTTGCCAGAAAAGTTAACCGGTGAACCGTGAGTTAAGTGACCACCATGTGCTAGGTTCATGCCCAACACTTTGTCTCCAGGTTGCAATAGCGTCATGTATACCGCTGAGTTAGCTTGAGAACCCGAGTGTGGTTGCACGTTTGCGTAAACGGCACCAAAAAGCTCTTTAACACGCTCGATAGCAAGAGTTTCTACAACATCAACATGTTCACAGCCACCATAATAACGCTTACTCGGATAACCCTCTGCGTACTTATTCGTTAGCACAGAACCTTGAGCTTCCATTACTCGTGCACTGGTGTAGTTTTCCGAAGCAATGAGTTCAATGTGTTCTTCTTGACGCACTTTTTCTTTTTGCATCGCTTGAGCCAATTCTGGGTCAAAATCAGCGATAGTCATGTTATGTTGCTGCATTATTTTCTCCGAAAAAAATAACGTAAGTGTGGGTGTAGTTTAATTATTTGGTTGCTAGCTTTAACTCATTCGCAACTTGTATAGTTTGCGCCGCATTTTACTCTTTCGTGTAACATAATCCCAGTAAATTAAACCGTTTTTTCACACTGTTTTGTTTTTAGAACATTCCCTTGGCATTCAATGCATTTTTGATATCGGCGCATAGCTATATTATGAAAATACCGACCAAAACTCTTTTTGGATCACCGCAAAAGACGTTTCATCAAAAGCGGCCTGTTGCAGAGCCTTTAATACCGTTTGAGTATCGTAGGGACTACACATACTGTCATAATAGGTCAGCCAAATATTTTTCAGTGTTTCTTGTTCGCCATTAGAACGCTTAAAAATGGTTTTGATTGAAACTGAAGGCAGCTGGAGATGCTCAGCAAAAAGTCGCAAATCAAACAGTGACTGGCAAGTTTGAGCCACAGACATAAATCGAGTTATATCTTTAGGGTTCAAAGATCTGTGAGATTTGCCTATCGGAGAATTGATCTGATTAATTTTTTGCTCTGCAAGCGAATCTGAGGATGACTCGTCTTGTTTACTGGAGCTAGGATTATCGTCAGAGGTTAAAGTAACACCAACTTTAGTAGTCATTTCATCATCCTCGTCTTGCGTTTTTAATAACGCATAAAAGTCTCTGTTTAAGTTTTCATAGGATTACAATACAATTTAATTCACTTTACTCTTATTTTAGAAATAACCAATGGCACAATTCGTATATAGCATGTTGCGTGTGGGCAAGGTTGTTCCACCCAAAAAGCAAATCCTTAAAGACATTTCATTAAGCTTTTATCCGGGCGCCAAAATCGGTGTTCTTGGTTTAAACGGCGCAGGTAAATCAACGTTACTTCGTATCATGGCGGGTATTGATACCGAGATTGAAGGTGAAGCTCGCCCGATGCCGGGACTTAAGATTGGTTACCTTCCTCAAGAACCTAAGCTTGATGAAAGCAAAACGGTTCGAGAAACCATTGAAGAAGCAGTAGCTGAAGCGAAAAATGCCCTAACTCGTCTTGATGAAGTGTATGCCGCTTATGCCGAGCCAGATGCTGACTTTGATGCGTTAGCCAAAGAACAAGGTGAACTTGAAGCGATTATTCAATCTCAAGATGCTCATAACCTTGATGTCATTTTAGACCGCGCGGCAAACGCCCTTCGTCTACCTGATTGGGACGAAAAAATTGAAGTGCTATCAGGTGGTGAGCGTCGTCGTGTCGCGATTTGCCGACTGCTGCTTGAAAAACCAGAAATGTTGCTTCTTGATGAGCCAACCAACCACTTGGATGCAGAATCTGTTGCATGGCTTGAAAACTTCCTTCACGAATATTCAGGTACTGTTGTGGCGATTACCCATGACCGTTATTTCCTTGATAATGCTGCGGGTTGGATTTTGGAACTTGACCGTGGTGAAGGCATCCCATGGGAAGGTAACTATACCTCATGGCTTGAACAAAAAGATGTACGTTTGAAGCAAGAATCTGCGGCAGAAAGTGCTCGCCAGAAAACCATTGCTAAAGAATTAGAGTGGGTTCGCCAAGGTTCTAAAGGTCGTCAGTCTAAAGGTAAGGCGCGTATGGCTCGCTTTGAAGAACTGAACACCAACGATTACCAAAAGCGTAATGAGACCAACGAGCTATTTATTCCACCGGGTCCACGCTTAGGTGACAAGGTCATTGAAGTCAATAACCTTACTAAGTCATATGGCGATCGAGTTCTTATCGACGATCTATCATTTACCGTACCTAAAGGCGCAATCGTCGGTATTATTGGTGCAAACGGTGCGGGTAAATCCACCCTATTCCGTATGCTTTCAGGCTCGGAACAACCCGATAGCGGTAGCATCGAACTGGGTGATACAGTACAACTTGCTTCAGTTGAGCAGTTCCGTGATTCAATGAATGATAAAAACACCATCTGGGAAGAAATTTCTGGCGGTCAAGACATCATTCGAATCAACAATATGGAAATCCCAAGCCGTGCTTATGTGGGCCGCTTTAACTTTAAAGGTGGCGATCAGCAGAAAATCATTGGCAGCTTATCTGGTGGTGAGCGTAACCGTGTTCATTTAGCTAAACTACTTCAAGCTGGCGGTAACGTTCTTCTTCTCGATGAACCAACGAACGATCTTGACGTTGAAACTCTGCGTGCTCTAGAAGAAGCTATTGTTGAATTCCCTGGTTGTGCCATGGTGATTTCGCATGACCGTTGGTTCCTCGATAGAATTTGTACACACATCCTCGATTACCGTGATGAAGGTCAAGTGAACTTCTACGAAGGTAACTACACCGAATACTCTGCATGGTTAAAAGAGCATTTGGGTACTGATGTGATTGAACCACACAGATTGAAATACAAGCGTATTAGCAAGTAATTCAGATATATCGACGGAGGCCATGGGGCCTCTGTTTTTTTAAGGCATATATGAATATTGTCGTCAGCGATATTTGGGGCATAACCCCCTATCTTCACAAGCTAGTATCTGAAGTTGAAGCAGAAGCAATCATCCACGATCCTTATGATGGTCAGTTAATGAGCTTTAAAAATGAGCATCAGGCATACTCCTACTTTATGGAATACTCTGGGATAGATTCGTACACGAGATCGCTTACTAAATTATTAAATGAATTAAGGACTCCTGTTAACTTGATTGGATTCAGTGCCGGAGCATCTGTCATTTGGAATATTGCGGGTAGTATTAATCAAGATAAAATTCAAACTGCAATGTGTTTCTACGGTGGACAAATTAGGCATGCTCTATGTGTAACTCCTAAGTTTAAAACAGTTCATATCATGCCAAGAGAAGAACTACATTTTGATTTACCAACTGTTTTAGATATGCTCGAAACTAAACCGAATACTGAAATAGTTAGAACTGAATATCTTCACGGATTTATGAATCAATGCTCAGCTAACTATTCACTCAACGGTTATCAAGAGTATGTAGCGTTTATTAAGGAGCACTTGTGAAAAAAATCGCTGTATTTGTCGATGTTCAAAATATTTATTACACCACTAAAGAAGCTTACGGTCGCCAATTTGACTATCGTAAATTTTGGTCTCAACTTAGTAAACAAGGTGATATAACCATAGCAAACGCCTATGCCATTGCGCGAAATGATGACGGTCAAATTAAGTTTCAAGATGCTTTAAGGCATATCGGATTTGATGTAAAACTTAAGCCATTTATTCAGCGTACAGATGGCTCAGCGAAAGGCGACTGGGATGTGGGTATAACCCTAGACGTGTATGAAGCTGCGAAAAACGTTGATAAAGTTGTTTTACTCTCAGACGATGGGGACTTTAGCCTGTTACTGGATAGAGTCAAAACTGTTTTCGGTACTCAATCCACTGTATATGGTGTGCCAAGTTTGACTGCTAAGTCTCTTATCGACTCTGCAAACCATTTTATAACTATTGATAATGAACTATTAAAGTAACCTATAAGATAAAACTCTTTTAACTAACTCTCCCCCCTATCTTGCGCTTATCATAAGACGACTCTCTGTTATTTCCACTTCAGAGACTAAAACCCAATATCTGCATGGAGAAATCTATGAAAAAGCCAGCTTTATTAGGTTGTAGCCTAGCTTTATTTTTCTTATGTCATTATGCAAACGCACAAATAAACACAAATTCTTTTCAAGCATTATCTGATCATAAAGCAACGGGAGTATCCGTTTTGCTTGCTCAGTGTCAAGTTTTGAAAACAAGAGGAAGCGTTGATACTAACTCCGATTTTCCACTCTATCGTTTGTATTACTCTATAAACAACGGCGCTCGAGTAGTTTCAGATGACCAAGATAACAAATACATCGGACTTAGCTTCACAAGCCATATGTACGACAATGATTTAAACGAAATCCTCACAACAAATTCGATTTCAATTGGCCCTAAAGGTTCGTTTATGGTCATTGATATAAAATACAATGGAGATCAACAAACAACTCTTTATCATTGTGATAATAAGAGTGTTATTCCAAACTGAAACTATCTAATCTTCTCTTGCGACGGTAAACTTAAGCTATATTTGTTTACCGTTTTTAAACTTATGCGCAATCTAAGCCAAACGTTTCACTTTCCCATCCAAATTTATTACGAAGACACTGATTTTTCAGGAGTGGTATACCATCCAAATTTTTTAAAGTATTTTGAAAGAGCTAGAGAGCATGTCATTGGTGCGAAAAGATTAAAGCAGCTATGGGAACAAGAGCAACTTGGCTTTGCCGTTTATAAGAGTGAAATGACATGCCAAGAAGGCGTTGAGTTTAGTGATATTATTGATGTAAGGACTCAATTTTATATTGAAAGTCAGTATCGTACCGTTTGGCATCAAGAGATTTATCGTCCTAATGCCACTAAGCCTGCCGTTATTGCAAAAATCGAAATGGTTTGCATGAATACCAATAGGCAGTTAGCAGCTATACCAAATACATTGATGGCCGAGTTAACTCAGCAATTCTAGTTTTGCTGAGTTCATCCCATTGCAATTCTAATTCAAAAGGCTTTAGAGGTTCAGAATAAAATTTACCTTGGATTTTATTAACTCCCATTCTTAAGAGTAACTCTCGAACCTTTTTGGTTTCAACGCCCTCCACCGTGACATCTAAGCCTAACTTTTTAGGTAAGCTAATACTGGTTTCAAGGATAAATAGAGAAGCTTTATCATTAAAAATACCTTCCAAGAACGAGCGATCTACTTTCACTTCATCTATCGGAAGTTTTTTTAAATACGCCAATGAAGAGTGACCTGTTCCAAAATCATCAATGGCAATAGAAATCCCTAAATCACGTAATAAGTGCAAAGTTTGAGTCGCTTTTAATGTATCTTCCATCAGGCTGCTTTCTGTTAACTCTATGCTTAAGCAATCGCCTGGAAGGTTGTGCTTCTCTAGACCTCTTTTGATGTCTCTCACCAAATTATCACAGCATAAATCAGAGGATGATAAGTTAACCCCAACTTGAGTATAAAGCCCAGAACTGCGCCATAATACCTGCTGAGCCAATACCTTATCTAACACCCATTGACTGATTATATCGATCATCCCAGCTCGCTCAGCCAATGGAATAAACTCTGATGGTGAAATAAGCCCGATTTCGTTGTGGTTCCATCGAATCAATGCTTCAACTTGGGAAAATCCACTACAAGGTAATGACTCTTTTGGTTGATATACAACGTACATTTCATCTTTTTTTAAGGCTTTAGGAATAGCAGCAATAATGGCCAATTCTCGGTCTTGAATCCTGTCATCCCCCGCTTGATAACTTGAAAAAAGTAACGGGTTGGTTACGGACTTTTTTAGAGCAAGATCTAAGCGCTTTAGCATGGTACTAACATCAGAATGATGTTCTTTTAACCCTAACACCGCCATTTTTAGCTTTACGCTGATGGGAGTATTATTGATGATTAAAGGAGCCTGCAATTGCTGCTGTAATTCAAGTAATTCTTCTGTTGGCAGATGATGCTCAAAATATAAAAAGAATTCAGCCCCGCTCATTCTCGCCATCAACTTAGGCCGTTGAGGCATGTTTTTTAATCTATCTGTGAATCGCTTTAATAATTGATCACCCAATGAAAACCCAAACATATTGTTAACGAATCGAAAGCGATGGATATCCAGAAGAACAAAAAATCCTGATTTTACTGGCATTAACATGGCTAAACGGCTTTTAAGCCCAATCCGATTCATCAAGCCAGTAAGTTTGTCTAAACCTGTAGGTGGAGGGATTACTTTAAGAAAGTTTGCTATCGAAGAATACAGAATGGTGTAACGTAGTGGAACATCGTACATTTTTAATGGTGCACGATGCTCAATCTGGTGAGCGATTTTGCTTGACAGCTGGCTAATGAATTCATCTTCATGATGAGATTCTCTGATCTTTTTAAACAGTATCCAGCTAATCATAACTAAAGCTATCGCAAGAGTTATGGCTATCCCTAAAATTAACACGCGTATGTCCTTTTGTAGCTGATTATTATTTTTAACTACTGCGCAATATTTATTCACTAAAATATGGATCGAAACCCCTGAATTGACAAGTCGTTTTCTAAGAATTTTCTATTTATTTCTAGTACATATTTTTTAAGCGCATTGATACAAATCAAAAACCGAGTAATTTTGTCGGATTAATTTGCATACTAATGGCTGGATTAAGTAAAATACGCTCCCCCGCGAGTGGCGGTGTTGTTACTGGAAAATTTGAGAGTATTTATGTTTACACCTGAGCTATTGTCTCCTGCAGGCACCCTTAAAAATATGCGTTACGCTTTTGCCTATGGCGCAGATGCTGTATATGCCGGCCAGCCTCGTTATAGCTTGCGAGTTC
Source organism: Parashewanella tropica (assembly GCF_004358445.1). Taxonomy (NCBI): domain Bacteria; kingdom Pseudomonadati; phylum Pseudomonadota; class Gammaproteobacteria; order Alteromonadales; family Shewanellaceae; genus Parashewanella; species Parashewanella tropica. The sequence goes on along the minus strand of NZ_CP037951.1, from coordinate 1,128,875 downwards.
GCAACAACGACTTTAAGCTAGAAAATCTAAAAACAGGCATAGATGAAGCTCATGAATTAGGCAAAAAGCTTTATGTAGTAAGTAACATTGCCCCGCACAATGCCAAATTAAAAACATACATTCGTGACATGGAACCAGTGGTTTCAATGAAACCAGATGCATTGATCATGTCTGATCCTGGTCTTATCATGATGGTTCGCGAGGCTTTTCCAGATCAAGAAGTTCACCTATCAGTTCAAGCGAACGCAATTAACTGGGCTTCAGTGAAGTTTTGGGAACAACAAGGTATCAAACGTGTGATCTTGTCTCGTGAACTTTCACTTGATGAAATCGAAGAAATCCGCCAACGTTGCCCAGATATCGAATTAGAAGTATTCGTTCATGGCGCTCTATGTATGGCTTATTCAGGTCGCTGCTTACTTTCTGGTTACATCAATAAACGTGATCCAAACCAAGGCACTTGCACTAACGCTTGTCGTTGGAAGTACGATGCCCATGAAGCTAAAGAAGATGAAAGTGGTGATGTAGTCGCGGTTAACCCTAACGATAATGGCGTTCAGATTGAAAAGCCAACTTTAGGTGAAGGCTCAGCTACCGATAATATTTATCTGCTTCAAGAAGCCAATCGTCCTGGTGAATACATGCCTGCCTTTGAAGATGAGCATGGCACCTACATCATGAATTCAAAAGATTTACGTGCAATTCAACACGTTGAACGCTTGACCAAAATTGGGGTCGATTCTTTAAAAATCGAAGGCCGTACTAAGTCTTTCTACTACGTTGCTCGTACTGCTCAGTTATATAAGCAAGCCATTGCTGATGCCGTAGCGGGTAAAGAGTTCAACCCGAATTTGATGCGTCAATTGGAAGGCTTGGCTCACCGTGGATATACCGAAGGATTTTTACGTCGTCACGTGCATGATGAATATCAAAATTACGATTACGGGTATTCGGTAAGTGACACTCAGCAATTCTGTGGTGAACTTACTGGTGTTCGTAACGCTGCTGGTTTAGCTGAAATCGATGTAAAAAACAAATTTATGGTTGGCGACAGCGTTGAGCTAATGACGCCACAAGGTAACATGAACCTGAAAATTGAAGGCTTAGAAAACCGTAAAGGTGAAGCAGTAGAGGCAGGGTTAGGCAACGGTCATATCGTATATCTTGATGTTCCTAAAGAAGTGGATCTAGATAAAGGCATATTGCTACGAAACTTGCAAAGTGGGCAAGATACTCGTAACCCACAAGCTGAAAAAACCGCAACGGTTTAAATTCCAATAACGGAAAAATCTAAGGCACTCATCCGAGTGCCTTTTTTATGAAAAAGTGTTAACCAAAAGCACATGTATAGGTAATCATTGTCGAATTACTACTTGGTATAGTGCCTTAAATGAACCACTATATAGGCAGTAAAATGTCATACCTAAAACGTGTGTTTCCCCTATTGCTATTATTTTCATACTCTGCATTTTCATATTCTGTCTTAGCATCAGATCAGACTCAGGATATGTTCACCAAACATATGCATTTCGATAGTAACTTTGCTCCAATCCCGCCTAAAAATGGTTTGGAACTTTGCAAAGCTACGGACAGTGCCAGTTATAGAACCTGCATGCCTATATTCGTATTTAATGCACAAGATAGTTTAGAAGCACACATCGTATTTGGTGTCCACGCGGGTAAAATCACTCTTAGAAACAACACTGGCACTCTATTTTTCTCGCGACACTTTTTCATTCCAGAATTTGCAAAAGTAGTAAATCCCATTACTCACAAAGTGCTTTTTTGGGGCTTTCTCCACAACAAGCAAGGGATTATTTGTAATGATGTTCAGTGCAGACGATGGAAGTGATAAAAGAGAAACTTAGTTCAAGTTCATGGGTCGCTCATTCATCCATTCTCATTTCTATGGCTATTTTCAATAAACTCAAAAAGGTATCAACATGAGAAAGTCAGCACTATTTATAAGCCTAACCCTATACAGCCTTAATTCATTTTCTGCGGTAAATACACTGGCTATACACAACTTAGCTAATAATTATTCCTTACATAACATCACATCGACTACAGGTGCTGAAGCCTGTAATAACGAACAAAAATCAGATCCCATTATCAAAACCTGTACCCCCATAAAGAATACGAGTAATGACACTCTTACTATCACTTGGACAGTAACGGCTCCAGTGCCAGACCATATGACAATGGACATTACTCCACAATCTGAAAAAATATTCGGCAATGATAAAGTAGTAGAAGAAGTATCTGCCGTTGTTCTCAATAAAATGACAAACAAGCAGGTATTTACTGGTCAAATCAAAAACTGGGTAGGATTAATTTGTGATACCAGCCATTGCTCAGACTGGCAATAAATACGATTAGATTTCACTTACAGCTTGCAACGATACATGTGTGTTATCAATTGTGTTACGCATAGCCGACTTTTATAGTAAAATGCCGCTTTTCAAGGTAATCAATAGTCACCACGCTTGCTTGGTACATATTCTCTGAAACCCTTGCTGTAACTGAATTTATTGTAGGAATATCAACAACGTGGCATTACTAATTAATGACAAGTGTATCAACTGTGATATGTGTGAGCCTGAGTGCCCTAACGAGGCTATCACATTTGGGGAAGAGATCTACGAAATAGATCCAGACCTTTGCACAGAGTGTGTAGGCCATTACGATAAACCAACCTGTATTTCTGTCTGTCCTATTGATTGTATTGATCCCGATCCGAATAAAGAAGAGTCTCAAGACGAGCTTTTGGTTAAATATGGGATTTTGACTGGAAAAATCAAGCTGGATTGATAAGGCAACAATTAGCAGCCAGTTGTTACTATTGTGACTTTAGGAGTATCTGTTGCTGTTGCATTGGCATATTGAACAAAACAATGCGTATGTTGAGGTGCTGTAGTACTGCCTCCCTGGGAACCATTACCTGTCAATTCACCAAAAGTAATATTATAAGCAGGTCTTCCTGGAAAAAAAGCAGAAGTAGCTCCATTACTCACTAATTCATTTTTTGTATTATCATTTGTCCGTCCCCATCCCTTAATATCCATATCTATCCATTGCTTAATTCCATTAGCATTTGCATAAGGATATTGAAAGCGGAACAAAACCCCCTGACCTATTCCATCAATATCAATTCTTGGATTCCCCTCTTTTGGTACATTCAGCATTACGGCTTTAGTGTGAGCTAAATTTACAGCCGCCTTTAAGGATGCAGCAATCTCATGCAGTTTCGCAATCCTTGCGTCTTTCTTAAAATCCATGAACTTAGGCAAAGCAACAACGCCTATGATCCCTAAAATCACAATAACCATTACCAACTCTATTAGAGTGAATCCTTTTTCTGATCGGTTAACCGCAACTTTTAAGTCAAACATCATTCTTAATCCATTTTAGAAAATGCAAAGCCATTAGCTAGTTAGTTGGAATGATATAGAATATTTACTCCACACCAAAGTAAAAAAGAAAAAATTCTCAATTTGTGATTTTAAAACAGCCCCATGAAATAGCGTGATAACGCGTCAATATTTTATAAAAAAACAGACATAGCTTACACAAACTTCATCATTATTTTTAAGCATTTAGAATGTTTGATCTAAATCACAGCGCAGTCATTTTGACCTTGTTAACTTATTAGTCGAAAGCAGAGGTAATCCCCTTTAATTTTCGTTGAGAACTAAATGGAATTGCATTTAAACATTAAATTTAAACTTTATAAAAGGAACGCATTATGGCTGCTAAATTTTTTATTCCTTCAGTCAATGTATTAGGTCAAGGCGCTGTAGATGACGCCATTGGTGATATCAAAACTTTAGGCTTCAAACGTGCACTTATTGTTAGCGACAAGCCATTAGTTGAAATCGGCATTGCAGGCGGCTTAGTTGCTAAACTTGCCGATGTTAGTATTGAGTCTTTCATTTTTGATGGCACTCAACCTAACCCAACCGTTGGTAATGTTGAAGCAGGTCTAAAAATCCTAAAAGAAAATGACTGTGACTTTGTTATTTCTTTAGGCGGTGGTTCTCCACACGATTGTGCTAAAGGTATTGCTTTAGTTGCAACTAATGGTGGCAGCATTAAAGACTACGAAGGCGTTGATGTTTCTGCTCAACCACAACTGCCTCTAGTTGCAATCAACACTACTGCTGGTACTGCAAGTGAGATGACTCGTTTCTGCATCATTACTGATGAAGACCGTCATATTAAAATGGCAATCGTTGATAAGAACACTACACCTATCTTATCTGTAAACGATCCTGAGCTAATGATCAAAAAACCAAAAGCGCTAACTGCAGCGACTGGTATGGACGCATTAACTCACGCTATTGAAGCTTACGTTTCTATCGCGGCTAACCCAATTACTGATGCATGTGCAATCAAAGCGATTGAGCTTATCAGAGACAACTTAGAAAATGCGGTTAAAGATGGTCAAAACATCAATGCTCGTGAGCAAATGGCTTACGCTCAGTTCTTAGCTGGTATGGCGTTTAACAACGCAAGCTTAGGTTATGTTCATGCAATGGCTCACCAACTTGGTGGTTTCTATGACCTTCCACACGGTGTATGTAATGCGTTACTTTTACCACACGTACAAGAGTACAACGCACAAGTGGTTCCAGCTCGTTTAAAAGATGTAGCCATTGCAATGGGTGTTGATGTAGCTGAAATGAGTGACGAGCAAGGTGCGGCTGCTGGTATTGAAGCAATTAAAGCACTTTCTGCACGCATTGATATTCCAGCGTCTTTAACTGAGTTAGGTGTTAATGAGGAAGATATTCCGACTTTGGCTGACAATGCGTTAAAAGATGCTTGTGGTTTCACTAACCCTAAACAAGCGACTCACGAAGAAATCTGCCAAATCTTCAAAAACGCACTTTAATAAAATCGAACAATATTTATCTAAAGGTCGCTACGGCGACCTTTTTTATTGCCTTTCAGTACTAGAAACTGTGACATTACAACAAGATTGAACACTTACTCAGCAATCAAACATTCTTTTATTAAAAAGAGCTTGCGAGGTTGAACACTCCGCTATATGATTACGCCCGCTTCGACAGACAGCCTACCCAAAGGTAGATGCGACCTGAATAAAGTAAGCCCGAATAGCTCAGTTGGTAGAGCAGAGGATTGAAAATCCTCGTGTCCCTGGTTCGATTCCGGGTTCGGGCACCATATTTAATTTTGAAGAATGTGCCGGCATAGCTCAGTTGGTAGAGCAACTGACTTGTAATCAGTAGGTCCCGAGTTCGACTCTTGGTGTCGGCACCATTTCTCTCCTTATTTAAAGGAGAACAGATAGACAATTTGTTTATCTCATTGCCCGAATAGCTCAGTTGGTAGAGCAGAGGATTGAAAATCCTCGTGTCCCTGGTTCGATTCCGGGTTCGGGCACCATTTTCATTTTATTCCCTATTTTAAAAATTAATCATTCTTAACTTACTTATTTCCTATAGCCTTGTAGTATCTATACGTTACTAAAAGATACATGCAGTAGGAGCGTAGAATGAACACATTATCTAAAGCCCTGTGCTTAACCTTTTCTATTTTTACTATTCCATTTGTCTCAGCCAGTTCAACACTTCCTTTACAGCAATCTATTTCGCCATTCTATAAGATCAATGCCCCCACAAAAGTAAATGCTAATAACTTTTCAACGCCAGATTTGCCTAAGACTGGATACGGGTTATGCCAAGTCGCCCATCTTTCATCGGATTGTTATGTGATAAAAAATGCGTCAACAAATACGATTGAGCTTGTGTGGGAAAATCATACACCTTTAACTTTGCCACCAGAAAGCCAAAACGGAATGGTTGTGTTGAGTGATCCCCATCTAGTACAAAAACATGCAACACACATAGTGGTGACTAACACTCAATCAAAAGCAGAAATTTATAACGGTGATATAAAGGATATGGTGGGGTTAAGCTGTAGCGAAACGACTTGTAAAGATTGGAATTAACACTAACGGCAGCAATCAAAGGTGAATCCCTTTAATTGCTGCTTATAAAAACTAATGTAATTTTAGCTTTGGTCTTTGCCAGCGAAGTAATTTTTGAGCCATCCGATAAATAAGGGCTGAGAAGTAGCCAAATAAACTCGAAAGGTGACGCTGATATAGAGACATATACATTAAGCGTGCAACATGACCTTCTACAAAAAACTGCCCAGACCTTAGATTACCCATTAAATTACCAACCGCAGAAAAGCGGCTTAATGAAACTAATGAGCCATAGTCTTTATATTCAAATGCTTTTTCAGCACGACGACCACTAAGCTTACCTACAAAATTTTTATAGAGTTGATGTGCCATCTGATCAGCAGCCTGCGCTCGAGGTGGAGCAAATTTTCCTTCCTCGAGTTCAAGTTCAACACAGTCCCCAATGGCATAGACATTCTCTATACCTTTTACTCGCATGAACTCATCAACTTGAATTTGATTACGCTTTGTTATTGGTAATTGGGTGAAATTTTTACACACTTCAGGCCCCTGAACACCAGCCGCCCATACTTTGATATCGGACGGGATCAGATTACCATCATGAGTGATGAAGCCCTCTTTGGTCACCTCTTTGACGTGAACACCTATGTGGAGTTTTACGCCAATTCGATCCAAAAGGGATTGTGCTCTGGCACTAATTCTCTCAGGTAGTTGAGGCAAAATTTTAGGGGATGCTTCAATTAGATGAACATCTAAGTGGCCATCAGATACATTTTGATAGCCGAATTCGTTGACCGTATCAATGACATGAAATAATTCGGCAGCAAGTTCAACACCTGTTGCTCCAGCACCCACAATACCAATTCCGAGTTTTTTGTCCTCCGATTCACTTAATTGCAATAATGCATCAAGTAATTTCTGATGAAACAATTCAGCGTTATGTAGATTGTCAAGCAAAATACAGTTATCTAGTGCTCCAGGAGTCCCGAAGGTATTAGATACACTGCCTAAAGCAAAAACCAAGTAATCATAAGAAACTTCTCGTTCAGCTAATAACAGTTCTCCGTCCTCAGCAAAAACAGGAGCGAGTTGCAGTTTATTAGCGTCAACATCACAACCAGTCACCTCACCTCGCATAAATCGATAACCATTCTTCAGCCCATGATCTCGATATAGCAAACCATCCAGTGAGCGATCGACTGCGCCGACCGCAACTTCATGTAACTTGGGTTTCCATATATGAATAGGGCTCTTATCAATTAAGCAGATGTCGAGCTTTTTTCGTACACCTAATTTTCGCCCTAACTTTGATGCCAACGCTAAACCACCAGCACCACCACCAACAATCACCATTCGTTTCACAGTCATATTTGCCTCTTATGGTAAATTGGTCTGACCTACCTTTGAGATTGGTTTAATTTATCAAAAAACAACGGATAGTGTAAGGATAATAGAAGAAAGAAAGATGAGTATTTTTTTACCCTTCCGATTAATATAAATTAATTTGTCTATAAGGGTTTCCTCCTTTATTTTACAGGAAAACCAAAAGCTTACTGAACACATCATGCTCGAACCAACTGCGAGTGATAGTAGTCCCTTTATTCCCAATCAAGGCTCTCCAACTGCTGCTGACAGAAGGTTAAAGCTTGATGCTCAACCGCATGCTCATGAATATCAACTCGAAGATGGAGACAGAGAATCACAGCATGAATTCCATAGCGCAACGGCTCACTACTCTCCAAAACCTACCTCTTCTTCAACACAATTTTCAGTAGTAAATGGAACTTCGTCTGATCTAAGGCCTCAATACTTTAACAAAGAAGCTTTATTGAGATTCGCAGTAAAACTGGAGAAAAATTACTTTGAACTTGGTATCTACCTCGGCTTACCTTTTAGCTTCGTTGATAACATTAAATTTGATGGTTCCAGAACAAGCGATAAACTTATTAAAGTGTTAACTGAATGGCTTGAAACCTGTGAGACTAGCATTGCCTTTTTAGAAAAAACACTACGTCAAATAGGAGATTTTACGACAGCAGACAAACTAAAAGCACCATCCTGTCAGGCTGAATTACTGTCAGAAACGCCGCAAGGCTATTGCAGAAAAGTGACTATAGACTCCCCAAGCTCTTTACTTTACCAAGCATTACAATTAGATAAGGAAATCGCAGAGTTACAAGAGCAAATTGCGGCCATTAATACGGAACTCACCTCAGCTGCGGCCTTAGTTCAACAATATTCCGACTCTATAAACAACTTATTAATGGAAGTAAACAAACTTGAAAAACAATTAGAAATACCTTTAACAGAGATGCTCTTACCATTGGAAAGCAGAATAGAAAATAGTCAAGAGCACTCAGACGCTGTGCCAGGCTCTAACAATGAAGAAGAATTTACTCCCAGAATCCATTTCCACTTAGGTAATTTAGCTTATTATCTAAAATCTTGTGGTCACAAATGGTTCAATTTTGGTGTACACCTTGGAATACTTTACGACCCACTGAAAGTAATTGAAGATAGTTATTCCCAAATAGATACTCGTCTGATTGCCACCCTTAATCGTTGGCTGAGCAATACCCCATCGCTAACTAAATTACAGCAAGCGCTCAACGCTATTGGAGAGTATGATTTAAGCAAAAAGCTCGATAGCCCTGAAACACAACGACAAGTACTTTGCCCTCTTCCAATGGGTTATGAAAGCTCTGCTTTAGGTAACCCACAAGCATTCAAAGCAGAAATAGAAACAAAACAACTGTCTCTTCAATTACTGTCTCAGCAACATGCAGATTTAATATCGAAAAAACAGGGCCTTCAAGAGATAGCGCAGGAACTTCAACATCAACATGATGAGCTATCTATAAAACTCGTTGAATTAAAAAAACAACTAGCAGCTAAAGAAGAAAAAAGAAAAAGGCAAGTACAGGAAGAACAGCACCACGAATACTTGTCACAGTGGCAGAAGTTGCGCTCAAGAGCAATGGTCACTAGCCCTAAAAAACTGAGCTTAACCGCAGGCCCGTTAGATTCAAAGCAATTAATCGGCCTGCAGCAGCGAAGACAAGAACTCAAATCCCTTGAACATGAACAAACTGAATTATTATCAAAGTTAGAAGCTTTACAGAATCAAGCTCTGCCACACTTAGTAAAGGAGCTGACTTCTACAATCACAGAGTTAAAACAGATACTGGCAACTCAAAAAGATACGATACAAAAAATCACGGCTGCTATGCACATTTTAGATATCGAGATTAAACAAGGAGCTCATAGCCCAACACGTAAAAAACTCTTTGAAGCGGTCAAGCCTTTAAACGGATGTGCTATAGAATTCAGAAACGCCGCGCAATTTTCAGGATATGTCTCCAGTAGCTCAGAAGCTAATTGTGCCAACTATTTTTATGACTGGATTATTGATTTCCAATCAAAACACGATGAAAATACCTACCCTACCGTTGGACTTCTTATTGAAGTCATTAATAAAATGAAGAATGTCGAACAAGTAAAAAAAGAACAGGCTATTGCCAATTTATTAAAACAATTAGAAGACGTTGATTAAAGCCCCTTAATGAACAAAACGATGCTATGAATTACACAGCGTCGTCGTTTTCTTCACCTGTACGAATACGAATAACACGCTCAACATCGGTCACAAAAATCTTTCCGTCACCAATTTTTCCGGTATGAGCTGTTTCGACGATGGTTTCCACCGCTTGATCAAGTAATTCATCCTGTACCACGATGTCGATTTTTACTTTAGGTAAAAAATCGACCATATACTCAGCACCACGATAGAGTTCTGTATGGCCTTTTTGGCGGCCAAAGCCTTTTACTTCTTGGACGGTCATCCCTGTGATCCCAACTTCTGCCAGTGCTTCCCTGACATCATCAAGCTTAAATGGCTTAATGATCGCTTCAACTCTCTTCATCGAAAAACTCTCCGGTCTCGAACATTTTAGACGATTCTAACTCGTAATATTGATACAGGTACAGACCACTCTTTTCATCCATCACACAAAAGGTTAAAATTCATACAAATCTAACATCAAGGATGATGGTATGAAATACAGACATGGAGTAACGTTAGTTGAGCTAGTTATCACTATTGCTATTGCAGCAATTCTTCTTACAATCGGCGTTCCTTCACTAACAAACCTATATGAAGGTACTCGTGCTGACAGTAATATCGAGCGTATCCAAAATACTTTTCACTTCGCCCGTAATCAAGCGATATCTTTAGGTCGACGAGTAAAAGTCTGCCCCTCAGTTGACGATACTTGTACCAGCAATTGGATTCAAGGAGCCATCGTTTTTACTGATGATAATGGTAACCTTAAAAAAGACGGTGATGAAGTGATACTAAACCGTATCCCCGCCTTTAATGATTCAGATCATATCAAAAGCCCACATTCATCTTATACATTTTCAGCAACGGGTTTTCTAGCAAGTCGAGCGGGAAGCTTAACTTATTGCCCGAGTAAAAAAGACCATGAAGCCTCTCAACAAATACGTGTAAATTTCAATGGTAGAATTAGAAGGAATACCAAAAGCGTCAATTGTAAATAAGGTTATTAAGCATTAATTTTTCATCAAGTTCTGGTTTTAATCGCAATAAACTGAATATACTTGTAGTACTTGTAGTTTGCTCAGTAAGTATATCAACAATGAAAATAAATGGATTTACCCTAGTTGAAATGATGATCACCATTGCTGTAGCCGCCATTTTATTAACGGTTGGTGTTCCCTCTTTAACATCTTTTTATCAACAAGTTCGAGCCGAGCAAAACATTAAACAAATTCAATCACTATTAGCTTATGCTCGTAATCAAGCCACCAGCTATCAACGTCCAATTACCATTTGCCCAAAATCAAACTCTATAGGTTCTACTTGCGGCAATGACTGGAAGGGAGGAATGGTCGTATACACCACTATGGGAGCAGCAGGTTCTGGTGGTTCAGGCAGCTCTCCTACCCTAAAAACCTTACGACAACTGTCTAAATTTGATGACAGCGACACGATCAATTTCAAATATACTTCTATCACTTTTAGTGCTGAAGGACTGATTTCGTCTTTTGATGAAAATGAAGTTTCTGCGGACATGGTATATTGCCCCGATAACAAAGCATCTTTAGCTAAAGGCATAAAAATTTTTGCCAGTGGAAGTAATCAACTCCTAAATACCACTCTAACCTGTGCTTCTCCCAAAAATTAAGTCTTATTAGAAGTAGGCTAGCGAAAAGGGTATACTCCTTCCTCTCGTTATGAAGTCTATCTAACCCAAACGGAGCTTTTTTTGACTGCTAGCTACATCCCGCTTGAACGCTATAAACGAAAGTGGATTTTTAATAATCATGAAATCCCTGTTTCAGAGCAAGAAAAACGATTCATTAAGCCCCTAACAGAAAAGGGCTCGATGCAACTCTGGAATCGTTTTATCAGTAACAAAAGCAACCATTCAGAACAATTTACCAAAGGGGACTGGGGAGCGCGTAGCAATAGTTGGAAAAAAGCTGATACATGGCAAACCGCATGGGATAGCCAAGACAATGGCTTACCTCTGTTAATTGCCGAAGATATCAACTGGCCAGATGAAACTTGCGTATATTTTGCTTACGACAAATACAATTTAATTGAAACAAATTGGCTGACTTTCAAAAATAATTGGAAATGCTTTTTGTTTTTTGATGATGGCCCCTTATTGTTTTCAAGTGAGCAGAAACAAGTAATATGGTTTCACCAAAGTGGGGAGTTTCAATTAGGGCATAGAGGTTAGAGCCTGTTTATTTTTGAAAGATTAACATGCCTTAACTGTTGTGCTATTTTGGTAACAGCATAAAATCTAATAAACCTTAACCTTTTGAGGTCACTATGAAAATCGTAAAACTTGTTCTCCCACTTGCTCTGTTAGCAGGAGCATTTCAGATTCAGGCTAAAACCATTGAAGGTGTGAATGTTCCTGAGCAATCAGTTATTGCCGATCAGAGCATGATGCTTAAGGGCGCTGGCGTTAGAAGCAAGTTCTTTTTTGATTTATATGTCGGTAGCCTCTACCTTCCTGACGGTCAGTCTCAGTATGCAAATGCATACAAGCAAGGCCCTGTTGCTATTCGCTTGAACATTATCTCAGACATGATCACCCAAGAAAAAATGCAAGATGCAATTGCAGAGGGGTTTGAGGACGCAACAGACGGTAAAGTAGCACCTATCAAAGCACAAATTGATAAGTTTATGTCGCTTTTTGATTCTGGTATTAAGGTCGGTGATCAATTTACTTTTGTTTCAAATAAAGGCCAAGACGTTGTTGCTTATAAAAACGGTAAACAACTGGCTGATATTCAAAACCAAGCATTTACAAAAGCGTTATTTGATATCTGGCTGGGCGATAAACCAGCTCAACGTAGCTTAAAAAAGAAAATGCTTGGCAAATAGAAGCTTAATAACTGTTGATTTTAATCTAATTCGCCTATGTTAGTTTCATTTGTTGAATGTATTCGTGGGCAATTTCAGGAGTCGTACAGTTTGGTTTTTGGTGCCTATCGGCTTTTAAGTGACCTTTTCTGTGTTTGAGTGCGGCATCTAATTTTTTTGCCGCCTCTGCAATGGCTGGGTACATGACGTCATCTTTACCAGTAGTAGAAATTGCTGCGCCTTCGTAATTCGTTCTAATTTCTACTTCGAACTCTCCATGTTCTTTGGAAATGATCATATCAAGTGAAATAAGACTAGGAAAATGATTGGAAATTTTGGAAAACTTTTCGTTTACGTGTTCTCTTACCGAATCGGTAACATCAACGTGGTGACCGGATAGATTTATTTTCATAGAGTTTCCTTCTTGCGGGGGATGTAGTCTTTGACCCCATCGTTGATACGAACGTTCGTTATATCATCGCCCCAACCTCCTTAATGTGATCTTGGTCACCTAAAATGTGTAACGGATTAGACTAATTCTTACTATCTCTAGCCGATACTAAGCTGCTCCAAAAATTAATCAGACCAGTAGTGTTTCTTATTTTCTCAGACCAAGATATTCCCACAATAAAACCCACACTTGCTCCTAATGTCACACCTAACTCAATAAAACCAGAACCTTGACCAAGTAATACTCCCAAAATGGCACCGATTAACGTAGGTGAGATAACTATCCCAAACCACAAAACAACGGTAATAAAAACGGCGACATACTGCATATGAATCCTTTAAAATCATTTTAATCTCAGCTCAAAACCTAACAGAAAATTAACACAGTTTACACCTAGGAGCATCACTATGACGTTTAAAGCATCAATCGACTGGCTACGACAAGAATCTAACCAAGGTGAATTCAGTCGAGATCATAAAATTGAATTTGGAAGTGGTCAGATTGTAGATGCCTCTTCCGCTCCTGAATACAAAGGTAATATGGAGATGGTTAACCCTGAAGAAAGTCTCCTCGCCGCGCTTTCTTCTTGTCATATGCTCACGTTTCTCGCCATTGCACATTTAAAGCGATTGCCTGTAAAAAGTTATCAAGACAATGCTCAAGCAATATTAGGAAAACTCGAAACAGGCAAGCTTGCAGTAACTGAGATGATATTAGAGCCAGAAGTAACCTTTGTAGAAGGCATTGAAGTCAACGAAGAAACCATACAAAAGATGCATGATAAAGCCCATGCAAACTGTTTTATCGCCAATAGCATAAACAGTAAAGTGACTGTACGCCTATAACACCTAAGAACAAACAGCACCACTATGGGTGCTGTTTATAAATGGTAAAACTATTATTTTTTTAAATATTGCCCTTTAGCATCAAACGGCCAATCAATGCCTAACCACGCTTTTAAAAACGCCTTCTGCGCTTTGGTTGGCTTTTCTACGGCTTTGATTTGTACTTTACCTTCAGGCTTAGAACTCAACTTAAGCTTAAAGCTTTGCAGTCTGTCATCTTTAAATGCAGTAACTTCAATATTGTCACCCGCTTTAAAATCTTCTAAGCGCTTGTTAAACCCTGAAGCCGTCACTTTCAAACCATTAATCGCAACGATTTGATCGCCAGCACCAATGCCTGCTTTCCATGCTGGGCTGCCTTTAGAGACTCTTGCTAGCTTCAAACTGCCCGATGACAAACTCATACCAGAATAAACTTTATCTTTACCAAATTTTAGCTTCAAGCCAGCATTGGCTAGTAACGATGTAAAATCTAAAGTCGAAGGCTCGCTGATATGCGACTTCCACCATGACTCATACGACTTACCCGTCAGGTTTTTAATAATGTGTTTCACATCATTATTGGTATAGCCTTTTGGCAATTTGTAATCGCGATACAGTACACGGTGAACGTCACGGTAGCTGTGTTTTAGCTCAGTGTCATTCAGCATCGACATATCTAACGCCAAAGATGCCATATAGCCTTCAGAGTAAATATTCACACTGTTGTTATGAGCGTAGTCGCCACCCGTTGAGGTCCATTCATTAGCACTTGATTCGGCTACAGACTGAACCTGCTTACCCGGTTTCTTGATGTTACTATCAATACGTTTCGCTAAATCAGCAAAATACTCTTTTGGTGTCATAACACCAGCAGTGAGTAGAAGTTGGTTTTGAAAATAACTGGTTGAGCCTTCAGCTAACCATAATAGTTCTGTTAACTTTGGATGCTGGTAATCGTATTTTGCAATTTCAGCAGGACGATAGGCTTTTACGTTCCATGTATGAATAAACTCATGAGATGCCGTGCTGATAAAACGTAGGTAGTCTTTACGCTCTCTAAACATAAAGCGAGGCAATTGAATAATGGTCGAGTTTAAGTGCTCAGTTGCACCTCTTGCCCCACTGGTTGCGTGAACCATATAAACGTAACGCTTAAATGGGTAGTTATCCCACCAGCGGTGAGCTTGTCCACTGATCTTTTTAAGATCAGTCACAATCTGGTCGATGTTGTAGTTACCTTCTCCCCAAATCACCAATTCATAGTTTCTGCCATCAGCTTTAAAGCTACGGTGATGACTGACCCCCGTTTCAATCGGAGAATCAACTAATACATCATAATTTGGCGCAACAAAGGCATTTTTACCGTCAGACTCTAGTCCTGAGTAGCTTTTCCACTTTTTAGGAACTTTAAGCTCAACGTTTAATTCATCATTTCTGAACTCAGGGCTATACATAAACACCGCACTGGCATCTAGATAAGCGTGAGTGCTGCTAATATGGCGAGTACGCGTTCCTAATTCATTTGCATATAAGTTGTAGCTAACAGTAACCTTAGAGGGTTTATCTAGCTCAACTTGCCAAGTTCCCGTTTCCGTTCGAGCCCAATCTAAAACCTTTCCTCCCTCATCCTTGGCGACAAAATTACGAACACCATCGCCAGTAGGTAGTACTTTGTACTTACCTGTTCTCCAAACAGGAAGGCTGACCGTCAAGTCATCAGAATTCACTTTAGGAAAAGTCACCTCAACTTTCGCCATATGGTGTTCAGGCTGAGTTAAATCAATTTTATAAGTAACTTGAGAAAATACCGGAGCAGAGAACAGTAGAGTAGCGGGAAGCCAATATTTGTTGCCAATGTTCACAAATCTATCCTTATTATTTTTTAGCACACTAACTACGAGCAATTATATCAATCTCAGCTCAAATTCAATAATCAGAATCACAATTCATAGGATCTTTTAAAAATATTCATATTAAAGTCATTAAATAATTACACAAATACTCAACAATTATCACAAACAATGATTGACCAGAATATTCATTTCGATACCATTAGATCTTGGTCTTTATGCTATTTGCTGAGTTTATACAGAAGCTCAACGTAGAACTTGTGATAACGGTAACAAACTCTAACAAAAAATAATCGAAATGTTTGACAACAAGACAAGACCTACGAGAATGAGTCATTTTACTCACGCTCATCTACATCGAGTATAAATTTTTAGTAGCCTTTGAGAAAGGAAGCAGATTATGAAGGATACTGCAGTAAAAGTTGCAACAGACGAACTAAAACAACAACTTTTAGATAGCAAAAAGGAATTAAAAGCGGTACTTCAAGATAGAGACAATAAATACAACCGCCTGTTAAGTTTTATCTCTGATCTCAGCATCGCCAGTAAAGGCCAAAACTTTGAGCTCGATAATAAGCTTGCCAAATTGCGCCGACAATTAACCAAGTTTGAAGATATCGATACCTATCAGCAAGAAATCAACGATATTGAACGTACGTTACAAACTCAGCATCGTCAATTAAGCTCTTTTCTCGATGAAAGCCGACATGGTCTAACTCGAGTTGCCAGCCAACTGCAGCGAGTAAAATCCCTCCCTGATGAAAATAAACGAGAGCTGATTTATTTCAAAAATGAAATGAAAAAACCATTTCATACGGTTTGGGAATATTTACCAAAAATTGAGCAGCTTATTTCGCATTATGAAAAAGTCCTAGAGCTACAATTCCAACAAGATCTTGAATTCGAACTTGAAGATAAGCATATTGCGCTAGCTCGTGAGCTTCATACCATCATTGACGATTTAGAGTTTAAGCCAGAGCAGCGAGATAAGGTTTCTACCATACAAGCCGTTTTAACCGACAACGTTGACTTTAATGAATTAATATCAGCCTATCACGTTATTTTAAGTTTGGTGGTCGATAATTTATTGCGCGAGAAGAACTCTGCCCAAGAGTTTTTAAGTATCTTAAACCAAACCCTTTCAACGGTTGGTGACATTACCAATACGGTACAAGTCCAAAGTGATAAGTGCCATATTATCCATCAAGAGTTGAATCAGGCCGCGAGTAACCATATCACTAACGTTGGCGTCTCTCTCTCTATCACCCATGATATAGATGAGCTAAAACAGCAGATTCGAGGCCAATTAGGTCAGCTACAAGCAGTACTGACTCAAAAGCAGAAAATTGAACAAAGGGATAAGCAACAACTCCAACACTCAATAGACTCGATGCGTAAAGAGTTGAGCCAGTTAACAGATGAAGTTTCTCATTACAAAGATAAGCTGCAAGAGCAGCAAAAACTTAACTTGCTCGATCCTCTCACCCAGCTGCCAAACCGCACGGCACTCGAGGAAAAGCTAAACATTGAATACCAAAAGGTGAAACGCCAACAAACGGATCTATGGGTTGCTGTGGCTGATGTCGATCACTTCAAAGTCATTAACGATAACTTTGGACACAGTACTGGTGATAAAACCTTACAAGTGATCGCAAAAGGGATTAAAAGTGCGTTAAGAGACAGCGAATTCGTTGCGCGTTATGGCGGTGAAGAATTTGTTTTACTTTTACCAGATGTTAGCAATGACAATATCAAGCCACTATTATCAAGAGTAAAAGATAGAATTAAAAGTATCCCATTTAAATTTAAAGGCCAACCTATCACAGTCACACTTTCAATCGGAGCAGCCAAAGTCTCTGCAGGAGAAGATGTTGATAGCACGTTTAATCGTGCAGATGCGGCACTGTACCAAGCCAAAGATCAAGGTAGGGATAGAGTCATCATCGATTTCTGATTTGCGGCCTTTTAGAAAGCACATCATTGTTACTTGGAGGAAATATGAGAAAATACATCAGTCCCCGAGGCAGTATGGAGCTAATGTCTCAATTCGAGGTAAAGCGACTTAAACACAGTGCGTCAAGCGAGTTATACCAGCTATTCCGACGTTGCTCCTTGGCCGTATTATGTGCAGGTTTACAATCTGACAGTGATGAAGACCTCTTCTCTCTCCACCAAGATTTTGAAATCCACGTTATTCAACAAGCTCGTGGTGTAAAGCTTGAGTTGGTCAACCCTCCTGCTCAAGCATTTGTCGATGGCAAAATCATTGCCGGTACTCAAGAATTACTATTCAGTGTACTTCGCGATATTGTCTACTTAAGTAACAAGTACGATAACATTAAAAATTTAGACCTTAGCAACCCCTCCCACATCACTAACGTAGTATTCGATATTTTACGCAACGCTAAGGCCATTGCTAAACGAAGTTTCCCTAATATCGTGGTTTGCTGGGGTGGTCATAGTATTAGACAGCATGAGTACCTCTACACGAAAGAGGTAGGTTATCAAATGGGACTTCGAGGTCTCGATATTTGCACAGGCTGTGGACCCGGTGCCATGAAAGGCCCCATGAAAGGGGCAACAATCGGTCATGCTAAACAACGAAATTATCAAGCTCGTTATATCGGTTTAACTGAACCAAGTATCATCGCCTCTGAGCCACCTAATCAAATCGTTAATGAACTGGTCACTCTCCCTGATATTGAAAAACGGTTAGAAGCCTTTATTCGACTTGGTCATGGGGTAGTCATATTTCCTGGAGGAGCTGGCACAGCCGAAGAGCTTCTCTATTTACTGGGTATTTTGCTGGATCCCAAAAACAAGGATTATCCTGTTCCAGTCGTATTAACAGGCCCAACAGAGTCAGCCGATTACTTCAAAGAAATAGACGATTTTATCGGTAATACACTTGGCACCGAAGCTCAAAATAAATATCAAATCATTATTGATGATCCTAAAGCCGTTGCTCAACTTATGGCTACAAGTATGAGTGATGTTAAACAGTACCGTCGCTCCACAAACGACTCATATCACTTTGCTTGGGAGCTATACATCGATCCACAATTTCAGCAACCTTTTATACCTACCCATAAGAATGTCGGTGAGCTAACACTTGAGTTTGATATGGAAAAAGCAGAATTGGCCGCTAACTTAAGACGTGCTTTTTCAGCGGTAGTAGCGGGTAATGTTAAAGGTGAAACCATTCAGCTCATTAAGGAACATGGACCTTTTCATATTAATGGAGATAAAAAATTAATGGCGATGATGGACAAGCTACTTTCTGCATTTGTAGATCAACAAAGAATGAAACTACCGGGCAGTAAATACACACCTTGCTATCAGGTGAACAAATGAATCGACTGCTGATTATTGACGCCCTTAACCTGATCCGTCGGATGCATGCAACTCAGCCAGATGAATCCGATATGAATGCTCTGTGTCTGAGATTAGTGTCGGCAACCCAAAAGCTGATCAAATATCACTCCCCTACTCATCTAGTGTTTGTTTGGGAAGGCAGTCAAGAGTCATGGCGCAAGGAGCTTTATCAAGACTACAAAAAAGGTCGTAAGCCTATGCCTGAAGCGTTAACAAAAGGGCTTGAGCAGATAAAAAATGAATTTGATGGTCGAGGTTGGCACAACCTAACCGCAGAATCGGAAGCGGATGATGCGATTGCAACACTCGCAACCAAATTAGCTGAACACGATGGTGAAGCTGTTATTGTTTCAACTGATGCTGGTTTTAGCCAGTTATTACACCCAAGTATTAAACAGTGGGATCACTATGCCCAGCAATATTTTGATGTTCAAAAGCTAGAGCAGAAATATGGTGTTGAGCAAAATCAATTTTTAGAATTTTGGGCTCTAGCTGGTTCAAGTGGCAATAAGATCCCAGGTATTGCAGGCATAGGTCCAAAATCTGCAGCTGAACTTTTAAAGACTTTTCGTAGTATTGCTAATATCTACAATTCTCTGGACACACTGGGCGAGAAACAAGCCAAAAAACTCGCTGATGGGAAGGAAATGGCTCGAATCAGCTATAAACTTTCAAAAATGGTTACAAACTCTCCATTGAAAGCTCGATTAAGTGACTTTAGAATAAATTAAAATAAAAGAATACGGACATCAAAATGAAGTCAAAAGTACCCCTTATCGTTGGCATCGGTTTTGCGGTTTATACCGTTTTTGTTGCTGTTGCCATGACAAATTATGAGCCCAAAATATCAGATATGGACTGGGAAGATAGGCAAGCTCATAACCAACACGCCCTTACCCAACTGAGCCTAGGTCAACATATTGAACTCGTCAGAAGTAAGCTAGGAACCGCAGATTTCAGTGAAGCCAAGGTCAGTGATGGTAAAAAAATGTTAGTGTTGTTTTATCGGACTCATAAAGGTAAATCTGACGGTAAGACCACCAGAGATGAGTGTACGCCGCTATTATTCGTAAATGATCACTTAGCAGCGTGGGGCACGGATACCTTCCAACAATACCTTGATGCAGAGTTAACAATTTAAATAATCCAATTTGTTAACCCATATAAAATAAGGTAAAACAACGTCATTAGATCTTGTTTTCATGAGCAAATTGCATGTATTGGATCATCACCAAATATTTAATCACAGCGGCTGTAATTGTTGCTGTGTCTGAAATAGCTAAACGTAGTGACAAGCTTGGAGCACTTACCGCCGCCTTGCCCATGGTCACAATCCTAGCGCTTATTTGGATGAATATTGAAGGTCAGAGTACCGAAAAACTCGATAATCATGCTTGGTATACCTTTTGGTATGTTGTTCCTACTCTTCCTATGTTTCTTGCATTTCCATACCTTCATGCTCGATTCAGTTTTTGGATAACCCTAGGCATTTGTGCACTCATTTCAATTGTGTGTTTTTGGGGATTCTCATGGTTTGCCAAACTATTTGGCGTAAATTTGCTTTAAACATTTTCTAATAAAACACCGCCAGTTGGCGGTGTTTTTGTATCAAGTTGTCGATCAGTTCTTCTTGTACTCGTAGTAAGGCTCACCTTGACTTAGCCATTTCGGCGCAGGCTTACCTTTTAGATAATGATCGAAATACTGCATCATCTTAATAGAATAATCCAATTTATTTGGATATTGCTTCAAATGATGAGGCTCATTTTGATATTGCAGCATAACGACATCTTTACCTGCTCGGCGCATGGCTAAGTACATCTCAACCCCTTGCTCCCACGGCACGGCACCATCTTTATCACCAAACATGATCATCATCGGCGTGTGGATTCTATCCGCATAGAATACTGGTGAGTTTTCGATGTACTTTAATGGATCAGCATAAAGCGGTTTACCAATACGACTTTGTCCTGTTTCATATTGGAACTGGCGTGCTAAACCAGAGGCATGACGAATACCACTGTAAGCACTGGTCATATTTGAAACGGGTGCACCACTCACTGCTGCGGCAAAGATATTGGTTTGCGTCACAGCATAAGCGGTTTGATAACCCGCCCAAGAGTGCCCTTGAATACCAATGGCTTTCGGATCTGCCACTCCTATATCAATTAAATGCTGTACACCTGAAGTCAGTGCCTTAACCGATGATGGTCCCGGATAACCCACTTCAAAACGAATATCCGGCAAGAATACCGCATAACCATTGTCGACAAACCAAGCAAAATTTGGTCTGTGGTTGATCTTCATATCAGGAAATGAATGTAAACGGTCGCTCATAAAGCGGTAGTAATACACAAGCACGGGTACACGTTTGCCGTCTTGATAATTTGCAGGCTTGATAAGCACGCCATCTAATGGCTTACCATCAGAGTTGGTCCACTGAACTAACTCAGAACTCCCCCAGTTGAATGGCTCAATCTGTTTATTCAGATCAGTTTGTTGCTCGGCTTGCTGGGGATTTAAGTAATCTTTCGCTGCAAATAGATCAGGAAACAGATCATAACGCTCTTTAGAGTAAACTAAAGTCTTGGCATCTTTACTACGCGCAAGTACCTTTAGCTTCACGGGTTCTGCGGACAATTGCTCAGTGCCACCAGCTAAGTTAAGACGATAAAAATCATCAGACTTAGTTCGGTCGTTATAGCCTTTTAACAACACCTTCTCATCAGACTTCAACCATGTTGGTACATCCGATTTAGGCAATCCTGTAACTCGAAATTGAACACCCTGCTTACGACCATTCGTCAATTTGGTCATTTTGCCATTGGCAATATCTAAGCGCCAAACATCATATTTGTCATAAACTAAAACCGCTTTTTCACCATCAATCCAAGGTCCAAAACCATATCCGGGAGGATTAGATGGATAATCGTGATCTTCGTTGGCAAATCCAACTTTTAAGCCTTTAGACACATTTGTTTTGGTTTTATTGGCAACATCATAAAGATAAATATTTCCTAGGTAGTAATAAGCTAAGTAATTCCCTTCTGGCGATAAAGACGGCTGCCAATAAGTTGGGTATTGAGTCAAAACCTTAGTTTGTTTACCTGAGCCGATATCCACAAGGTAGTAATCACTATAGAACCCAGCCCAAGTGATCATTTTTTGATAGGGCTTATCGGTTTTTGCCAATAGTCGAGTAGGCTGCTCACTCATTTGAACATTTTTGACCTTAGGATCAGCAAGTTGAGTAATTGCCTGTTTGCCAAGATCCAATACCGCCAAATAAGTACGCTTTAACTCATTTTTATATTGCTTGATTTCATTCGGCTTGATCAGTGGATCTTCACCATTCCACACTCTTAGCTTGCGCTCATCATCAATGATATTGATATTGTATAAATCATTAGCCGTTTTAATTTTAGCTAATTTTAACTGTTGACTGACTTCCGGCACACGGCCGAAGAACAAGCGAGAACTGTCTTTAGAAAACGAGAGTTTACTGTAGCGGTTAAGCTTCCAATCGTTAGTACTGGCAAAAGAAGTGATGTTACCGTCTTCCAGTGACACGAGGTTTAACTGATATTCACGACCATAAGGTAAGTCTTCAGCTTTGCCTGCAGTAAATGCAGCCCATTTTCCATCGTTTGATGTTGCCACACTACCAAGTTGCAGGGTATCAGAGTTGAACAATGACTTTGCTTGGTTACTTGCCAAATCGATACGCTCTAATTTATGCTGTTTATCTTTAACATTATTAATCGCCAGCACTAAACCTTTACCAGCCTTATCAAACTGGTAGGAGGTAACGTTTTTGAATTCGGTATCGGTACCTTTTTGTAGAGCTAACAGCTTTACGGTATAGCCTTTGTCGAATTTATCGACTTTAGGCTGCTTTTTATCTTCGCCTTTAGACTCTGCTTTTTTGTCTTTTTCCGCTTCGTCTTTATTTTTACTTTTACTGAAACCATCTAAACGAACCAACAAATGTGAGCCAGCCTCGTTAAATTCAAACGATTTAACCTTTTTAAATACCTTCTGCTCACCGGTTTGAGTATCAAGTAAGATAAGCCCTGCTTTTAGTTTTTTCTTTTGCTTGGCATCTGCAGTTGCACGCTTTAAAAGCGGAACTGTTTTGACCATCGCTACAAATCGACCATCAGCACTGACTTTGGGACGAGCTGCATCTTGAATATCAAAGTGCTTTTGTGACGAAAGTAACTTCACAATGACTCGACTATCGCCTCTATCAGGCTTAGCTTCAACAGCCAATGTTAAGCCATTATCTGAAATGACTGGCTTAGTTAAAGACTCAAATTTCATTATATCTTGGAGTGTCAGCGGCTTAGCAGCCTCACTCACAGGAACCATGGCTACCGAAGCTGTAACCATGAGCGCAGCGGCGAGTTTAGAAACCTTCACTTTCGTCCTCTCTTATTGTGAATTGGGAGTGGTTTTAACTGAATAGTCTCACAATATTCAAAAAAGAACGATATGGGTCACTATTTTCTGTAAAAAAAAGTGAAATCTGTTTAAAATATGTGGTCATACCATGCTGTCATAATTTTATTTTGGTTGCATAAACAATCAAAACATTGACATCCATTTGCACAATAAATGAAAAAATAAGCTGTTGAAGGAAATTTCATGTCTAAACGTACAATTACCGTGATCCCTGGCGACGGGATTGGTCCAAGCATTATTGATTCTGCTCTAAAAATCCTAGATAAAGTCGGTTGTGATTTTGAATATGAATTTGCTGATGCTGGTTTAGTCGCTCTAGAGAAGCACGGTGAACTACTTCCGCAACAAACTCTAGATTTGATCGAGAAAAATAAGATCACCCTTAAAGGTCCATTAACGACTCCTGTTGGCGGTGGCTTTACTTCTATCAACGTGACTTTGCGTAAAAAATTCTCTCTATACGCAAACGTTCGTCCAGTGCACTCATTTAAAGGCACTCAAGCTCGTTACGAAGACATCGATATCATCACTATTCGTGAAAACACGCAAGGCATGTACTCAGGTCTTGGTCAAACCGTTTCTGAAGATGGCTGCACAGCAGAAGCAATGTCAGTTATCACTCGTGAAGGTGCTGAAAAAATTGCCACTTTCGCTTATGAGCTAGCTCGTAACGAAAACCGCAAAAAAGTAACCATCGTTCACAAAGCGAACATCATGAAGTCAACTTCTGGTCTATTCCTTAAAGTAGCGAAAGAAGTGGGTGAGAAATATCCAGACATCGAAACAGAAGAAATGATCGTTGATGCTACTTGCATGAAGTTAGTTATGAACCCAGAAAACTTCGACGTGATAGTTACCACTAACCTATTCGGTGACATTCTGTCTGATCTATGTGCTGGTCTTGTTGGTGGCCTAGGTATGGCGCCTGGTGCGAACATTGGTAAAGATGCAGCAATCTTTGAAGCTGTTCATGGTTCAGCTCCTGACATCGCTGGTCAAAACTTAGCGAACCCAACCTCTGTTATCCTAGCGTCTATTCAAATGTTAGAGCACTTAGGTATGGCAGATAAAGCTGAGAAAATTCGTAAAGCTGTGGCTGATGTGATTGAGTCTGGTGACCGCACTACTCGTGATTTAGGTGGTTCTCACGGTACTACTGATTTCACCGATGCAGTATTAGAAAGACTATAAGTTTATAGTTTTCACATCTGGTAAATAGCCTCGACTCGTTCGGGGCTTTTTTATGGTTCTCGTTTCTTTAACACGTCGTAAACGAATTTCAAAAGATTATCATCAAGCTCTTTGCCAATAATATCCTTTGGTTTGAGCCCCATGGCATAGAAGTACTGCCTGAGCTCTTGGTACTGTGCCGCATGTTTCATGGCTTGGCTTTCATCCGAAAAATCTTGCTCTAGAAAAGAAAGAGTCAATACAAAAAACGTCTCCATCAAGCGACAGCGACGTAGATGTTTAGCTTTAGGTGATTTTTCATCATCCTGATGAGTATGATAAAGCCGTTTCAAGTGGTTTAAAGCTGTAATACCTGCTCTGGAAATCGAGATACTCGCCCCTACTGCTATCCCAGCTTCTGCTGTTACGCCTCCTAACTTTAGTCCTTCTCCTAGAATCCCACCTAGATCAAAGGCAATGTCACAAGCATTTTTTAAAATACGTTTACCACAAACACTCTTAAGCTCTCTAACCAGTTCATAACGCCTTGCTTCTAATATGTCGTCATCTGACTCTTGATATAGCCTTTGTGAACGACGGAGTGTCGGAGCCGTCTGCGTAAAATATTCCATTTCCGTTATAGAAGTTTTTCTAGCTTCTGATTTATCAAACATAACTCGTAGTACCGGATCCGTAACTAAGGAATCCTTTAATCGATCTTTCATTTCACACAATTCACTGTATGAGAATGCATTATCCGCTAAATAAATCGCTCTCTCCGTTATGCTCATGATATTGAAAAGAATACCTAATCCAGGAATGGCCTCAGCGAGGCCTACTGTAGAATGCCCAACTAACTCCAAAATACCTTTTGTGGCTTTTAGCAGGTTTCTTATAATTCTGAGCAATTGCTTTGCAAATCCAGCACCTTTTTTTAGAATATCAACGGCCCCAATACTTTCTAACTTTCCAAGCGCTGGCTCACCTTCATAAAACTCCTTCACTAAATGACAAATATCAATGACCATGTGTAAAGCCTCATTGATACTACTTTGAATATCATTGACCACTCCACAACCATTTGCGATACCTTCGGCAACCGCCTTAACGGTTCCTTGCCCAACGAGAGTGACCATCCCACCTGCAACTTCCCCAGCCCCTAGCACTATACCCAAACCAGCAGATGCAGAGTTAATAGCAGCATCAATACTCTTTACATCCCATCCTTTTATTACGTCACGCCCTTCTAGAATTAACTGAGCCAATTGGCCAACTTGCTGCATGACTTCTGATGCTTGTTCAAGTTCACCTTCCATATGAAAACTTTCAAGGTTAGTCGTCATACGGGAAATAGCCGTTTGGTAGCCCCCCATAGCACTGGTTTCTGCTAGGTTTCTATGTTTTCCTTGAAACGAAGTAAGTTGTTCATGAACTAATTTTTTAGCTTCTTCCCATTCCTTTTGTGCCGCTTGCTTTTCTTTTTTATGCTCTTCGCTTAACTTTTTTTCTATTAAAAATAAAGTGGGATCCCAGCCCGCTTTTTTTTGCGCATTTGCTGTTCTAATTTTTGAAAATGCTTGCTTCCATTGCGCCACTTCTTTCTTTACTTCTCCTTCTGTACTAAAGGTATCACTGTAATGCGGTGACGCTGTAGGTTCAAAAGACATAGGTGCGCTATTGGGAGAGGTTGCGAGTGGAGAGTTGGGGTGCAAACTTGCCCTTCGAGACTTCAAGGCTTTACGACATAACTCTCTGGTTTCAGAGACTTCCTTGGCACGCTTTTCGGTGCTTTTCTTTTGTTGTTGATACTTCCTAAAAATTAAAATTTTCTTTTTAACATTTTCTAGTTCTACACCTTTTAGCTCTCTAATTGGCAAAATACCCACACCTGATGAAGTTGAAGAAAATCCAGAAGACCTTCTGCGATAATCAGATATTGGAACAACTTCGTTGAATAATAATGGGTCCTCGCTTACAGAAGGTAGTCTCCCTAACAATTTACGCTCTACTTTTTTTCTTATGTGCTCAAGCCTCACGCTTTCTATAGCATGCTTGGTACGAGTAACAAACTTTCGCAATTGACTTGGCGATGATGTTTCTTGTTCCTCTACCTTTAATGCCTCGTACCCCCTCTTATCCTCCAGAAGAGTGTTACCACGCATAGTTGCAACAGCAGCCTTAACCTTTGAGTGCACACTTTCTTCTTCAATGACTTCAGGAATGTCCACCATATCTCCGGACTTAACCTTCGGATTGGAACTCCTTCTTACATGCATTCTTTCCAGTGTCTGAAAATCAAATACAGTGACGAGCTTTGGTGAGCCTGTATTGATAAATAGATCATCCTCTAACTCTTCATTTTCAGGAATACCAAAAACTTCAACGACATGCCCTATTTCACTATCAATGAGTTCATGTAATAGCTCTTCTGAATACAACTCAGTTTCTCGGGCTAAAAAAACCAATAATGGTTCACCCTTTATCTCAATATTTTTGGCTGCCCCATCTAAGGCTAATTTGTGCAGAATGTTCTGTCGAAGTGTTTTA
Source organism: Parashewanella tropica (assembly GCF_004358445.1). NCBI lineage: Bacteria > Pseudomonadati > Pseudomonadota > Gammaproteobacteria > Alteromonadales > Shewanellaceae > Parashewanella > Parashewanella tropica. Next base: position 1,101,835 of record NZ_CP037951.1, on the reverse strand, counting down.
AAGCAATCCCACTGTTTGTGAAGTGCAAACTCAATAATTGCATCACCGTCATCATCTACTGCCAATAGATCAGCCTGAGGGAGCAACAAAAAAATAGTCTCGAAAAGGAAATCAAGATTTTCTGTATCTTCAGAAAGTTCTTGGGAAAATAGCAGGTGCAGTAATGTCTCACCTTTCGAGGATTGACATTGCACAACGGAGCTCATGCCGTTTCGTTTTAAATGAGCGGTAAAAAGCCTTAGTTTGCTGTAATCTCCACTTTTAGCTAAATGAACTAGAAAAGGCTCACCATCCACGGGGAAATCTAAGCGTGTACAAGGTCTAGCAATTAACAATTCGACGGCTTGTTCTGTGCTTCCGCTAAATAGAAGCTCTTTATCTTCTTCATAAAATGTACTTTGCTGCCTCAACAGTTTTGAGTTAGGTGGCGGTGGGAGGATTGGAACTTGAGTAGTGGACATTTTTGATTTTACAAAGGACGGAATAGGCTCTTGTACCATAGAGATATTTATCCATGCACTTTATATGGGCGCCAATACAGCCAAGCTTAAGCTCTGTAAAAATAATGTATGTTTTTATTAACAAAAACATGCCACTATGGATTTAACATCACTTACTTAGAAGGATTTAGTATGACTAACAAGCTCTTAGTATCTAGCCTCATATTTCCGTTATTTCTTTCTGGATGCCAACTGTTTAAGCAATGGGAATGTAAACCAACAGATTGGTATTTACAGGGATTTAATGACGGATATGCAGGAAACCCTTCATACAGTATTACAACTTACCAAAATGCCTGTGCAGGAAACACGGAAGTAAGAGTAAATGCCCAAGAGTGGCAACGGGGCTATGAAAAAGGACTCACAAAATATTGCCGCGCGGATAACGGCTATCGCATAGGAAAATCTGGCATAACATACCATGGCGTTTGCTCAAATGCTGACTTCATAAAGAACTATAAATTAGGTCGTCAGCAATATGAGATAGAGCAACGTAAACAACAGCTAAGAAGTGAAATCAGAGAGCTGCGTAATCAAATGGCGAATGAACCTGAGTTCAAAGAGAAAGAACGACTTCAAGAACAAATCGATAAGATCGAAAGAAGGATTGATAACTTATCTAAACCTGATGTCTCTGTGCATATTGAGTTTTGATTTTTTAGCGAAAAAAGAGTGCCTAAATATGGCACTCTCCTTTCGACAACAATTTTATCGCGTTCTTAAATTTATCAAGTTGGATATACCCTCTGCGCTTTGCAACTTCGTTGCCATTTTGATCGTAAAAAATTGTCGTAGGTGAGGCTTTAAAACCACCTATTTTTCTCAAAAAGACCTTACTGGCTTTTGCTGCAAGTAACTCATCATCGTAATGTTTAAGGCTTCTTTTTAGTTGCCGCTTAGAACCATTCGTACCAACTAAACTGATATGAAATTGATGCTGGCAACGTTGCTGAAGCTGAGTAAGTTGCTGCGCTTGCTTTTTACACCAGCTGCATTGTGGTTGAAACAACATAATCACGGATAACTTTCCAGCTTGAGCCACTTCCACATGTTGTTGTCCTGCTCTGAGAGAAGGCAATGTCATATTCATTGCATGAAGGTGGAACGAAAACACACAAGCACTCAGAAAGAGTACTTGTGTAATTCTTTTGGTAAGGGAATTGACCATTAAAGCTTAACTTCTACGCCAGCGTAGATTTCACGCCCATGCAATGAACCGTAAATGTAGGCCACATCAAAGTCACCATTGGCATCGAAGAACAATGGAGAATCACCACGTTTTATTTGGGTTTCTTCAAAGATATTTGAAACGCCCGCATAAATTTTCGTACTTTCGGTTAACTGATATTGTGCTTTGATATCAGACGTTGAGAACGCAGGAGCATTCAAGGTTTTCTTAGTACTCTTATCCCCTTTCTTGTCAAAACCTTCGTAACCGTATTTTGCTAAGTCTTTACTGCCAAACCACACGGTTGACCAAAAGACTTTTAGGTTTTCTTTTTCATATTGAATTTCAAAGCTGGCACGCTCTTCGACTGGCGCAATCGAGTAAGATGAGCGGAAGTTTTTATCGTAAATAAACTTCTCAACACTGGCGTTAACTGTCCAATTATCATTGATGGTGTAACCCGCGGTAATATCAAAGGTACTGACCGAAGCCGTGTCTTTTAATTGAGTCAGTAAAGGCACGCCTTTATCCGTTTCTTCGAGACTGGCAAGGTTCTCAACTTCAGAATGAGCAATAGAGGTAGTGATGGCTAATTCATCCGCATCATAGGCCAAAGAGTAACTGACAGAAAGCGACTCTTCTAACGAATCAACATCAATTTGATAGCCTTTTTTAGAATCCAAGATCCCGTGATCCGTTTCAAAGAATGATAATGGAGCACGATAACCACGACCCGCAGAAAAACGAGAAGTAAACTCATCATTATGGAAGTAACGCATATCTAGACGTGGAGCAATAAACGTTTCTTCAATTTCAACGCCCACTTTCTTAGGGTCAACGAAGTCCGCCATGACTCTGTCTACACGAACTGCTGTCGCAATTTCGAACTCATCCATTGGTGTCCAAGTGCTTTGTAAAAACAAGCCTTTGGTTTCATAATCGAATGAATCACTTTGGTAAGTGGGTAGTTTGCTTAGAGCATCTGTCGATGAACGCATTTTTTCATGGCGAATATCTAAGCCATAAGTTAGTGAAAACTCATCGCTAAAATCAGTATCGAATTTCGCACGAGCATAGGTCATTTTATCGTTAGCTTGATAATCAATACCTTCATAAAATGAATCTTGTTTATGCTTGGCATAGCTTACTGCAAATTCAGCAACGGTCTCATCAGAAAGTTCCGATAGATATTTTATGTAAGCTTCATCACGCGTGGTTTTGATCCACTCTGTCGTTTCCCAAGGCTTACCTATGTATTTCTTTCGAACATCATCATCTTCAAATAAATGCTCTGAGTCTTTTTTGTCGTAACTGGCAATGGCGGCACCAATGGACTTCACATTTTTACCAATAACAGGGCCACCAAAAATTTCAGACTGAATTTTTGAAATTCGAACTTGAATGTTACTACTATCAGAAACATCTTGGCTAATAAGAGCTGTAATTGATTGGTTTTCGATAAATGGCGCTTCACTCACTCCGTTATTATCATGATCTTCTTGGTCTTGCTTGTCATACTGGCCAACCAAAGTAAGACCTGTCGTGCCATCTTCTGATACACCTGTTGCCATGGTTTTGATAGCAGTAAAGTCATGTGAACCTTTAGCCACATCAACGGCAACCTGATTATCGTAGGCTTGTTTAGTAATAATGTTGACGGTACCACCAATCGCTTCTGGCGCAATTAATGACGCACCTGCACCACGAGCAACTTCAATGCGATCAACACCTGTTGTCGCAATCGCATCTACACCATAAAAGCCAGAGATAAGGGTATGGGTAGGTAAACCATCAACCAGAATCGTTGTATGCTCACCTTTCATGCCGTTAAGCATAATGCGCTTAACACCACACATAGAGCACTCATTAGAAACGTTAACACCAGGTTCGTTATTAATCGCAGCAGTCAGGTTTAATGCATTTTTATTTTCGATCATCATTGCATCTAATACTTCGGTCTGCTGGATAACATCTTTTAAGCGACCAGCCAGATCGAGTTTACGACGAACACCTTGAACTTGAATCGATTCTATTTCTTGATCAACTCCGTCATTTTCAGCGGCTTCAATCAAAGTTGGTGTGGAAATAAAAGAAACTGCGAGCATAGCAGAATAAAGTGGCGAGAATTTCATAGTGACCCCATACGTCTTATTTTGGTATCAAAAACGAGCGTAATGTAATCAATTCTCATTTACTTAAAATTGATCAACATCAAGATGAAGGGCAAGCTAGAAACAAAAAAGCTATGATTTTCACCATAGCTTAACGTGTATCACAAATTTGTTATCATTAAATCGAGATAAATTAAAATCCTTTCGATGGATTTAACCAAAGATGAACTGTGACCTCATCTCTGTCGTGGTACAAATGCTTACATTGGACTTTAAAGTCTTCAACACCATACTCTCTAAGCATTTCATCCATTTTAGCTAAGATTTGTCTTACTTCTTTAAAGCGACTTTTCATTGGTAGCTTTAAGTTAAAAATGGCTTCTTTGAACCAACCTCTTACCGCCCAATCTTCAATTAACTCAGCCACACGAGACGGCTTTTCCACCATATCGCAAACTAGCCAATACACATTCTTTCTTGGCGGTTCAAACTTAAAACCATCTTCGCGGTAATGTTTTATTTGCCCCGTTTCCATGAGATTTTCATTCATAGGACCATTATCGACAGCCGCTACGAACATGCCACGGCGAACGAGCTGATACGTCCAGCCTCCAGGGCAGGCACCTAAATCAACCGCGTTCATGCCACTTTTTGCTCGTGCTTCTTGCTCTTCTTTGGTTAAAAAGTGAGAAAAAGCTTCATCCAATTTTAACGTTGAGCGACTTGGTGCATCTGATGGAAACTTAAGTCTTGGGATCCCCATAAAATGAGGTGAAGTATTGTAGCTAAGTGAATAGCCACAGTAAGCTTGCCCCGGCGCAACAAAACACACATGGATGATTGGACGCTTTGAATGTTCTTTATTAAGAAGTGAACCCGACTTTTTTAAGCTCTGACGTAAAGGTACGGTTAACTTGCGGCAAAAAGTCGATAACTCTTTGGCTTCGTTAGTATCAGGGGTTTCAACTCTTAGCTCACCAGCTTTTTCAACGTCTGCCAGTGACTCGACAATTGGCGTAACCCTGTCATTTTCAGGCAAGTCTTTAAGCAACTCACCAGCAGCAAACATTTGTCTGGCAAAAACCAAGTCATTGAGTTTGATTTGCTCCATCAACTTATCGGCGCCGTCGGCTTCGAACGTTTGAAATACTACGTAGGCATCATTGGGTTTTGTTTTAACAAAGCCACCAATATATAACTCTTCAGCACGCCATTGGATTTCAGCCGCACAGTCTTTTTCATAGCCTGCGCGACAATACAATACTAAGTTCTGCATGAATGTTTGAAACTGGAAATCAAAAGATGCGGCATTATAGCTAAATCAATTTTAAATGACATTTATATTGATTTAGCTACATAACCTAATATATCTACGCTAATAGAAAAATTAGCTCTCTGGATGTACTTCTGTATTACTTTGATAAACCGCTGCTGCTAATAATAACCAACCGATTAAAAAGCCCATTCCACCTAGTGGCGTCAACATGGCCAAAAACTTGGTGCCCGTAAGTACATAGCTATATAAAGAGCCAGCAAATAAAACAATACCGAAAATAAAAGCATAGCAAGCATAATCAAGAAGCTTTGATTTCACCCAATGTCCCGCCAATGCCGCTCCTATCAACGCAAAGGTATGATAGAAATGATAATCCACCGCAAGACCAAAGATTTGTAGCATTTCACCAGAAGCAACCGTTTTTAAACCATGAGCACCAAACGCTCCTAGCGCAGTAGCTAAAAAACCACTTAAACAAGCTATTAAGAATATTCCTTTACGCATGACTTTCTCCAATGAATTGCTCACAGTAGTCAATCGCTTGAGCTAAGTTTTGCTCCCAAGTATAGCCTGACATTTTACGAGGTTGCAGACTATGATCGCCATCATTAACCCACTTTATCGCAACATTGTCAGGCAAACTCCATTCAGTCACTTGTTGTGTATTGCCAAATCTGTCCCGTTCACCTTGAATAATACAAATTGGATGCAACGATTCTTCAAGCGGCTCTAGTCTAGGGTTTCCACCTTTAATAGGAATAAATGGATAGCCTACACATATAATCCCTTGAACAGGAATTTCTAGAGTTTTAGACAAAATCGCTGCTACACGACCTCCCATGGATTTACCCATTAAGAAAACTCGTTTAGGTTGATGTTCTTCTACCACCTGTTTCAAAGTATTCTCAAAATGCGCTAACAACCTCGGCATACGCTCAGGAGGTCGTTTTTTGCCATCGCCTTTATTCGCTTGCATATAGGCAAAATTAAAACGTACGACTTTGTAATTTTTACTAGCAAGCGTTTCAGCAAACTCTTGCATAAAGTCTGAATCCATTGCGGCACCTGCACCATGAGCAAACAGTACCAGCGTATCCCCTTCACCATTAACGATAAGATTCATTGTAACAACTCACTTCGAGATTCTTGTGCGAACATCTCCAGCATCCATTCACGAAATGCCACTACTTTACCCAGTTCAGCTTGACTGTTTTGACAAACAAGATAGTAAGCATTTGGGCTAACTAATGCCTCCTGAAACGGTACCACTAATCGCCCCGCTTGGATATCAGGCGCAGCAAGAACACTGTACCCTAAAGCAATACCTTGACCATGGGCCGCCGCTTGTAAAACCAATGATGAATGACTGAAGATCGGTCCATGATTCACATTAATGTCTTTCAGCCCACATTGCTTAACCCAACGCTGCCAATCTTCACGGCTCATATCATGTAACAAAGTATGATGTTTGATATCAGAAATCGAGTTTAATGGTTTGCTTCCGGTAAGTAGCGATGGCGAGCAAACAGGCATGAGAACTTCATTTCGCAATTTATCTAAGCGAACGTCTGGCCAATTACCTTTACCGTAATAAATGGCAACATCCACGTCATCGGTCAAGGATTCATCATCACTATCTACGGCTTTGATGCGCACATCGATCTCAGGATTTTTTTCACTAAACTGAGCTAAACGAGGCACCAGCCATTGAATAGCAAAACTCGGTGACATGGCAACAGTGAGTGCACCTGTTGCGCTTCTTGCCAATAAACGCTCTGTCGATTCCGCCAACTGAATAAAAATATCTTTGATGTCGAGAAAGTAACCTTGCCCTTCTTCGGTTAATAATAGCGAGCGGTTCTTTCGCCTAAATAATTTTAATCCTAAATATTCTTCCAGAGCTTTAATTTGATGGCTTACTGCGGCTTGCGTAACGAATAATTCATCAGCAGCCTTAGTAAAGCTTAAGTGGCGCGCGGCCGCTTCGAAAGCCTTTACAGCGTTAAGTGGTGGAAGACGTCTTGGCATAATTACTCACTCTAATTGAAAGGTGATTTAAGATTACTTTTTCTAATCCGAATTATTACATTTAATCGTTTGTAAACACCAGTACTTTTGACTAAATTTTGCGCCAACGAGAATGGGATTCTGAAAGCCTCAAGTAGTAGCGAGGTCACTCAGGAAACAGCGACGAATACTTTGAGGCAACAAATATGAAAACTCTTACCACTTTATTAGCAACCGCAGCTCTTGGCTTTTTTTCTGCAACTGCATCAGCTAGCAATATTGAAGCAACTAAAATTGATACCGCACAACTTCATCAAGACATTAAAATCGATTTAACACTTTCGATGTCAGGCTTATTCAATAATTTAATGGATACTCAGTCATCAGATTTTTTAGTAGCCAAAAACGAAGAAAAGCCACAAGCTGAAGAAGCTTCTGCTTCAGAAGAGTAATACCACTCGTATCAATTTACTGTTATTTAGATGATGCCTTAGCTTTGAAACTACATCGTTGCAACTTCTTACCATAGTTAAAACTATGATTCGTCATTGCGCCTTGTATTTTCTTCGCTAACGCCTCCCTTAAAACACAGCTAATTGATGTGAATGGTATAGTACCTGTTTAAAGCACATAAAAAAACCGCACGTCTGTTGCGGTTTTTTTGTGTCTTATGAAAACTCGAGCTTGATATAGGTAATAAAAGAAATCAACAAATACAAAAAGAGCAATAGTGTTATAAGACAACCGTCCGTGACAGGATGTCACGGTCGTCAGCACATGGATGTGCGCTTCAGTTGGTGTTAATACTATTGCTCTATAACCATACCTGAGCTAAATCTTACTTAAGCCAGCTTTCACTTTACGAGCATGATGCAGCTTCTTATAGCTTTCAATTAAACGTAAGTGTGGTTCAATGCCCTCTAGCTTCATACTGGTTGGTGTTAAGCCACTAAAGCTCACTTCACCTGTAATCGAGCCCACCACTTGTTCCATCACGTCCTCACCAAACATACGAGTGAAATTATGAATAAAGTGCTCTAGCTCAAGCTCGTCGTCTAATACCACTTCTAATGCTGCCTGCATCGCTTGGTAGAATAAACAACGAGTCACTGTGTTATCGTTATATTGTAAGAACTCTTCCACCAGCTCAAGTGCCGCTTCAAACTCACCTAACGCTAAATAAATGAGTAACTTGAGTTCAAGAATAGTAAGCTGTCCCCACACGGTATTTTCATCAAACACAATACCAATCAAAGTTGGAATATCGGTATTATTATCCAACTCACTTTCTTCTAGTCTCTCAACTAAAGCAGCAAGTGCATCTTCATCAAGAGAGTGAATATTCAGAATATCACTACGGAACTCTAGAGCTTTATTGGTGTTATCCCAAATCAAATCTTCAACAGGGTACACTTCTGAATAATCTGGTACCAAAATACGACACGCTGATGCACCAAGCTCAGTAAACTCAGCCACATACACTTCTTTACCCATCTCAGCCAAGATACCAAATAAGGTTTCAGCTTCCTGCTCATTGGTGCCAGAGAAATCCCATTCATAGAAGTCATATTCAGCTTGATTACTGAAGAAGCGCCATGAAATGACACCGGTTGAATCAATAAAGTGCTCTACGAAGTTTTCAGGCTCTGATACCGCTAAGCTACTGAAGGTTGGCTTAGGCACATCGTTTAAGCCTTCAAAGCTGCGACCTTGCAACAACTCAGTTAAGCTTCGCTCTAATGCCACTTCAAAGCTTGGATGAGCACCAAAAGAGGCGAATACGCCACCCGTTCTAGGGTTCATCAAGGTCACACACATTACAGGGAACTGACCGCCTAGTGACGCGTCTTTTACGACAATAGGGAAACCTTGCTCTTCTAACCCTTTAATGCCCGCCACAATGCTTGGGTATTTATCCAAAACATCTTGAGGGACATCAGGCAGAACAATTTCTTGCTCGATGATCTGACGCTTAACCGCACGTTCAAAAATCTCAGATAAGCACTGAACTTCAGCTTCTTGCAAGTTGTTGCCCGCGCTCATGCCGTTACTTAAAAATAAGTTCTCAATCAAATTTGATGGTACATAAACCGTTTCACCGTCAGATTTACGCTTATACGGAATAGCACAAATACCTCGATCGATACGACCTGAGTTGGTATCAATCAAATTTGAGCCAGCCAATTCTCCATCGGGATTGTAGATTTCTAAACAATAGTCATCCATCAAACCAGCAGGCAGGGAGTCATCGTCTTCAAGTGGGAACCATTTCTCATTTGGATAATGAACAAACTCACTGTCGGCAATTTCTTCACCAAAGAACTGATCGTTATAGAAGAAGTTACAGTTCAAACGCTCAATGAACTCACCTAATGCCGAACACAATGCACTTTCTTTGGTAGCCCCTTTACCATTGGTAAAACACATCGGCGATGCAGCGTCACGAATGTGTAATGACCAAACATTAGGAACAATATTGCGCCATGAAGATACTTCAATCTTCATTCCTAGTCCTTCAAGGAGCTCGGTCATATTGGCAATGGTTTGCTCAAGCGGTAAATCTTTACCCAATATATAGGTGCTACTGTCACCCTCTGGCGCGCCCATCAGCATCGCATGAGAATCGGCGTCAAGATTCTCTACGGTTTCGATTTTAAATTCAGGCTTAGTCTGCACCACTTTTTTCACGGTACAACGATCAATCGAGCGCAAAATACCTTGGCGATCTTTTTCAGATAAATCTTCTGGCAGTTCAACCTGAATTTGGAAAATCTGGTTATAGCGATTTTCAGGATCAACAATATTGTTTTGTGATAAACGAATATTATCCGTCGGGATATCACGGGCTTTACAGTACACCTTTACAAAATAGGCGGCACATAAAGCAGAAGAGGCAAGAAAGTAGTCAAACGGGCTTGGCGCAGAGCCATCACCTTTATAGCGAATAGGCTGATCAGCGGTTACGGTAAAGTCGTCAAACTTAGCTTCAAGACGAAGGTTATCAAGAAAATTTACTTTGATTTCCATGGCATGGGTCCGAAATCATACGTCGAGAGACGTGGAACATGAATGGAAAGGATTATCCTTGTTTTTTAGGCAAGTGTCTTGGGAAAGTTTAGATATTCTAGAAGTTGCAAAAAAAGAGCCGAGATTAGGTCGGCTCTTTCATATATCTGTCCAACAACTTAAAAGCCTGAATAACTATTTGGATACCCAGCAATACCAAGGAAGTAACGCTGGGTAATTTCAGGTGCTTCGCCATTAACCTGTACCGATTTCACCTGCAATGGAGACGCTGACTTTTCAGTAAGCTTACCGTCTGCATCCAAACTAAACATGGCAATATCATGGCTCTTAAAACCTAAAACATAAGCATGGCGTTTATCATAGGTTACATAAATATCTTTCGAATCACCTTCTGTTTCAGTTTTTCGAGTCACCATTTGATCAGGCTCTAAAAGGCTTCCTTCAACATTAAACTTAACCACTTGATTCGAATTAAAACCGACAGCGTATAAGTGATTATCAGGCGATAACCAAGTCCAGCAAGCGGCTGGGCGAGTAGCAGTAATTATCGAACCTGTACTCGAAGGTTGCGAGTTCATATTCGGGCTACTATCGAACACATCATTACTGTTTGTTGTATCTAACGAAATCAAGGCTGCAATGTTATTTCTTAGCCCCGAACTGCCAACATCCGAAATAAAATGACTCGTCAATATGGCATTCGAAACATATACGAAGCGGCTATCAGCAGACCAACTAAAGCCAATCGATCCCAATATGTTTTCATTCGCAAAATATCTTGAATTCAGTAATGAAAAATCACCATTGTTAACGGAGACATCATACAAAAATGTGTGAGCAGGCGTAGAGAGTTCAGTACTTGCAGGGTAAGCCGCATTAACAATTCCAAGTGTTGTTACCGCAACCTTTGTTCCATCGGGACTAAAGCTGACTTGTGCAGGGCCATTTTGGCGAGCTGTATAAGTCGCCAACCTCTTTTGTGGCGTTAATACGCCAGTATCCACATCAAAACGATAAAGGTATAGGTTTCTGGTATCAGGGTTGGAATCCACTAAATGTTCACTGATGGGTTTGTTATATTGATCCAAACACGATTCAAGCTTTTCACCATCAGTTGGCTGAATACAGTGAGAAACATTTTGCTGATTCGCTACAATAACCCAAGTATTTCCAGCAACGGTTTTAACATCTATGCTCACAGGGCGAATTCCGAAAGAATCCATATTTTGAATACCGCTATGTTCAGCTCGTTGATCGATACGAGTTAAGTCTCCGGTTGAATCATTGATTCGAAACACGCTGATACTGCCGTTATTTTCAGTGATGCTACCATCACCTAATGTCTCACCAGCATTAACAACGAGTAGCTTATCGCCCAGAATACGTATTGTGCCTTGCGCATCAATATCACCATCATCAGCATCACCTACGCCTCCAGTACTAAACGAGGCTCTTTCAATTAAGCTACCATCGTCAGCCACAGCGAATGAAATAACACGATTGTCTTGTACGTCATTAGTACTGGTATAAATAAATCGAGTTTGTTGATTAGAAGAACTTGAAGAGCTTGAATTATCACTATCATTACACCCTTGCATTAGAAATAAGCTCGAGAGTAATAAACAGATTTTAGCTTTAGGGTACATACAACACATCCTTATGTTACAGCAAAAAACAACTAAGGACTTAAGTATAGTAAGGTTGAAGCAAGCGAATACTTAAAGATCAAAAATAAAATTGGCTGGCTATTAAAACAAAGAACAATCACAAGTTTTCGGCGTGCAACAAATAGAAGTGAAGCATCAATCAATATAAAAATGTTAATTTATTCACCATTAAGGTTTAACAAAAAAGTAGGTAAAGCTATTTACACTTATATGTGGTGTTTAAAGTAGAGACAAAGCATGATAGCTGAAATTGGTAACTTTCTGTTAAGCTGCATAGGCAGTCAGCCGCGAGATAGGAATGAGCCTATAAATCATCACCATGTTTATAAACATGGTGCCAAACAGGTTGAACTCAGTCCCGCTCAAACAAACTTCCACACTGCTCCAGTAGAATGTTGGTCAGATGATGACTCAAACATCTTTGATTCGTATGTTTTTGTTGAACATCCGGAGCACTCAGATTTTGCATCCTATTATGAACCACGAAGACGTGGAACACCTCCCCCTGCAAAATAAGGTATACACATTTAATCAAAGAGCCCATATCTCAGAGCCATAAAACCGCATTAGTCGGCTTTTTTGAAGAACATGAACGCTCTCTATGTTCAGGTATTCCAAAGCCAAGTGTTCATACTCGTACAGAAAGCTTGTTACAACAACAAGCTGTCATCAGCTGGGATGGGAAATACGTCATTGACTGTTCAAGATTAGAATTTGCTGATTTACTCACTCCATCATCTTCTGTCTCACCAGTATTTGCAAACTGTCTAGGTGAAGCAATTGAAGCAGAAAAACTAAACATGGTTGCTGAATTACAATCAAGGCGTTGTATCGCAACAAGCGAAGCTGAAAAGCTCTGCGCGTCGGCTGAATATTTAACGGACATAAGAAGATTGATTAAGCCCTTGAGTGATGTTGGTAAAGAGCTTTTAAGACTTCAACAAGAAGCTGATGAAACACAGCCAAAACTACCAAAAGTATCTGATTGTTGCGATGTGCAACAATGCAGAATTCCATATAGAGGTGATGGGGCTGACGTCCAAAAAGCTGAATTATTGAAATTACAACAACATCGTTCAATTAAGCCAGACACCACGAACTCTCTACCTAAGCTAGATCCAAATCTGATTTTACAAGCGATTTCGAACTATACAGGGCAGTGGTTTTTACCCTCTGAAATCCCTATTTTTTTGGGTTATGTTAATTCAGATTTTGCTGATGACTGGGCTAAATTGTACGGGTTTATTGAAAGCTATGCTTCGTTAAATTTTGAGCATGGTGACATACCACACCTTCTACAATTAGCATTATTAAAAGTGATTGTTGGTTTGGATAGTGGAACGGTTCAAACACTGGTTGAAAATGATTTATGGGGGTATTTTTTAGACAAAAATCAATATGCTTCAAACAAGGAAAGAAGCTTAACGTCGGACAACGAGCACTTTAGAGTTATTGGACACAATATGGCCTTATTCGCTAACTCTCCTGTGGTTATTCACGAGAAACTATCTACAGGGGTATTCTCTGAAGCTCTAGAAACTCTAGCAAACCGAGCTGATATTGATTCTTTAATTCCAGAGTTATCTGATGTATTAGGTATTCCTGATTTAAATAAAGAACAATTAACAGAAATGGTAACGCATTTGAGAGTGTTAGAACTTGCTGTTACCAATAGAGCTATAGAAGCACAAAAAGAGCTTACTCAACGACTTCCCAACACCAACATACACTCAGCCAATCGCTGTCTTAGTGGTGATTTTGAGGATGGCAACCCCACCATAATAAGGTCTCTCAGGCTACAAGCACTCAAACACCTTGAAGAAGGAAAGCATGTATATGGTTACTCGAAAAGAGAAAAGTTTGTCGGATTAGATCACCGTGAGTTTTATTTACTACAAAACAAATACATTCCAATCACTGATGAGGATGATATAGAAAAATGCGATTCATTTGTTGTATTACCGAAAGGCAGTCCGAGGTTAAAAGATTTACCTTGGCATGTGTTACAAGCACAATCTGAAAAGTAAACCGTGCTCAAACAAAAAAAGGGGACGAAAAGTCCCCTAAAGCACATAACTTAAAAAGCGAATTAAGGACGATACACCTTGACGTTTTTATAGCCTTGTTCAAGTAAATAAAGAGCTTGAAGCTTACTCATCACACCACGGTCACAGTACAGCAAGTAGCTATGACTCTGATCTAAATCGGCAAATTGAGTACCCAGCTTATAGAATGGAATGTGTTTTACTTCTACGCCTTCAATGTCTAAAGGCTTCTGCTCTTCTTCCTCTGGCGAGCGAATATCAATGACGATTTCTTGCCCTTGAAGATCAGCCACAACTTCAGTTTCGGTCACTTGCTGATCCATTTCTTCAGCGATGTCACGAATGTCCATCACTACCGCTTTCGCCACAGTTTCTTCTACCAACTGCTCGGTGAACTTCGCTTCTTCTTCTTCAATTTTTGAAAGCACAGCTTTAACCGTTGGCTTTTGCGAAATCACACCACAGTATTCAGGGATAGACTTAGCAAAGTCTTCGGTACCAATTTCACGGCTTTCATCAATGATGTCTTGCTTATCCATGGTGATCAGTGGACGTAAAATCAATAAATCTGTTGAACGGTCAATCACGTTCAAGTTAGTTAGAGTTTGGCTTGATACCTGCCCTAAACTTTCACCTGTAACCAATGCTTGGATCTTCATGCGATCAGCAACTTTAGCTGCACAACGCATCATCATACGCTTAAGTACTACGCCCATTTGACCGTTATCGATTTTTTCTAAAATCTCGGTTACCACTTCTTCAAATGGAATGGTAATAAATTTAACGCGATGAGATTCACCGTAAGTTTTCCACAGATGATACGCCACTTGCTTAACACCGATTTCGTGTTGAGCACCACCAAGGTTAAAGAAACAGTAGTGAGTACGAGCACCTTTTTTAATGAATTGGAAGCTAGAAACACCTGAGTCAAAACCACCAGAAATTAGCGACAATACATCTTCTTGGGTCGCCATCGGGAATCCACCGAGACCTGGAATACGGTTAACTACCATAAACAGCTTTTCTTGTTCGATTTCAAGGTTTACCGTGATTTCTGGATTTTTCAGTTTTACGCCTTTGGCGTCAGTAAACTGATTTAAACCACCACCGACATAGCGCTCAACTTCATTAGAGTTAAAATCGTGCTTACCAGTGCGCTTTACACGAACACAAAAAGTTTTGCCTGCTAACTGTTCTTTATAAACTGGTAACACTTGCTGATAGATGTGATCGACCGATTCAAAGGTAAACTCTTCAACTTGCAGGGTATGAGCAATGCCAGGAATACAGCTTAATCGCTCAATGACCGATTCTGTGATACTTGATTCATCAGGGCATGAAACTACAATGCGATCCCACTGACGTTGCACCCGCACACCATCATCCACTCGTTTTAGGACGTTACGCATGTTCGACTCAAGCATCTTAGTGAAACGCAGTCTCACCGAGCGGCTTTTCATCATAATTTCAGGGTACAACTTAACTATAAACTTCATCAGGGTTCCGCAAACTTCAATAGGTCAAAAATGAGTGGCGGGATTATATACTCAAACCTGATTAATACCAATTCGGATAGCTTTGAGCTGCTCACACTTCATGATGAATTAACCATAATTAATCACGCTGAACCTAGTTCATTGTTACTATTCCGACAGCGCTGATAAAAAACAACAATACAAACTGATACTTTTATTTTGGGAAATGGTAATTCAATAAGTGCTGCCCCATATCATTATGAATAGGAGTAAAACGGTGGAATTAACACTTGATGGAGTAATCAACACCCAGATAAAGGCAAAAGATTATGATCCTGCTGAAGAATTCGGAACCTTGGAAATAGCAGGCAGCCAATATTCGGTAATAAAGGTAGAAGGAAAATATCAAGCCTCGTTATTAGTTGGTTACGGCGGCCCTGATTGTTTACAAATCATACAAACCATTGAACACTTTTTAAATAACAAATACGGAGCACAACCAGCCTGATAAGCGTTCAACTTTCGCAAAACCTTCACACTGCGACTAACTCAAAGATTTTAGGAATCCCAGCTTTTCTCTTCACCTAAACTCCTGTAAGGTACTGCACCTTTTTCAACAGCATCAGGTAGGCATAAACAATGTTTGTAGGTTTTGATTACGGCAGCGCAAATTGTTCCATTGGTTATATGGAAAACGACACGGTAAAAA
The DNA here is from genome assembly GCF_004358445.1 of Parashewanella tropica. Classification (NCBI taxonomy): domain Bacteria; kingdom Pseudomonadati; phylum Pseudomonadota; class Gammaproteobacteria; order Alteromonadales; family Shewanellaceae; genus Parashewanella; species Parashewanella tropica. The sequence goes on along the minus strand of NZ_CP037951.1, from coordinate 1,085,850 downwards.
TGATGCCATTAACGGACAATGGCAACTACATCATGTCGACCCTTTATGCCATGGACAGAGAACTGATTTCAGAAGCCGTATATCGAAACTTACCCGATGATCAAAAAGCGGATTATGCCAAGCTTCGGGCATCGCAATTACGACGCGCTAAAGCCGCTCGCCATGAATTAGATTTAGAACCAAACGAGCAAGCGGTTTTTATTGGTGAGGCAGCATTTAATCACTATTTAGATATGCCTGAAGAAGGCTTTTATGTTCGTTCGCCTAAATCTTTTTTGGGTGCAAAAGGTCTGCGCCCAGATCAAATCGCACTGTTTGAAGATATCGTTACCGTAATGATGCAGCGAGTAAAGCAGCAAGCAGAGAAAAAGCTAAAAGCAACCATTACTCATGCTGTGATTGGTAGACCCGTTAATTTTCAAGCCATTGGCGGTGAAGAAAGCAACTTGCAAGCCGAAGCTATTTTGAGTATTGCAGCAAAGCGTGCGGGGTTTGAAGCGGTGGAATTCTTATTTGAACCCATTGCCGCCGGTATGGATTTTGAAGCCAGTTTAGACTGTGAAAAGTCTGTATTAGTCGTTGATGTTGGCGGTGGTACAACTGACTGCTCATTGATAAAAATGAGCCCTGAGCGCTTAATGGAGACCAACCGTAACAGCGATTGTTTAGGACATAGCGGTCAACGTATCGGCGGAAACGACATTGATATTTCGTTGGCTATGCAAGGACTTATGCCTGAGTTCGGATCAGAATCCTTATTAAACAATAGCCGTAAAATTCCACAACAACCGTTTTGGAATGCAGTAGCGATTAACGATATAAGCGCACAACGAGAATTTGCAGCATTAAGTTGTAAAACTTTACTTGCTGATTTAATGAAAGATACCGATTCACCCGAGAAGCTTTCGCGTCTGCAATATGTTCAAGAACACAGGTTAAGTTACCAAATCGTAAAGTGCGCTGAGTCAGCGAAAATTAGTCTATCAGACAGGGACAATCACTCTGTTGAGTTGGGTTTTATCGAACAAAAATTAAATGTGGACTTAAGCCTAGCCACTTTTGTTCAAGCTATTGAATCACCGATAAGCAAAATCGAAAACCTCATGAGGTTAGCTGTCGAAAAAGCACAATGTGAGCCTGATATCATTTATGTCACTGGTGGTACAGCAAGAAGTCCTGCGATTCATGATCGCATCAAACAGGTGTATCCGAACATTGAAATCATCGTTGGTGATCACTTTGGCTCAGTTACCGCAGGTTTGGCCCGCTGGGCACAAAGGGTGTTTTGATTAATGCACCTAAGGAGAACTAGTGCGAACGGCAACGGAAGCGCACATCCATGTGCTCACGACCGTGACATCCTGTCACAGACGGTTGCCTTTCCACACTAGTCCTCCTCTGTATATTTGGATTTTATTAAGCCTTAACCTTTACTCGATTTCGGTTATCTCGACTTTGCTTGATTAACTCATCACCCACTTGAACCGAATGACAACCTTTTTGCATCGCTTTGGCCAAACGATCATAAAGCAATACATTCACCGAAGCCGCTAAGTTCATGCACCCGACAGTAGGGACATAAACCACGCTGTCGGCGCTATCAATCAACTCTTGGTCAATGGTGCCGTCTTCTGGGCCAAAGATATAGAGCGCATTCTCAGGATGCTCAAATTCAGGTAATGGCGTTGCTCCCACGACTAAATCTACACACACAATGTGATGGTCATTAGAAACTGCTGTTAATAAGTCATCAACACGCTTTAAAGGGATTATTTGAGCAACACTTTTAGTATCAACCTTAGGCTTTTGGGTTTGAAAAGCAGCAGCTCTGTCGTAACGGGTACCAGTATAGAAAACGTTATCCACTTGATAACAACCACAGGCTCGCATCACCGCATCAACATTAATGGGCGTTTTGGGGTTTTGAAGCCCAATGGCAACATGAGTTGTTTTCATCAAATACTTCTCTTCAAACTTAGGGCCTGTTGATCTTTTGTGCTTATTTTTGCAGCGATAAATTGGTTATCTTATGCAAGGCAGAGTTTGTGAAGTGTAGTTACTCTACATAAACAAACGATAACGCAGCAGAAGTGGCCAATTTACGCTGTCTTCGATGCTTTTGAGCACTTCCTGTTCTGTGTTGTGACCAGCTTACTTAGATTACTAAGCTTCACTGCTCACGCCTTGAACAGAAAAGCGCTCAAACAGCACAAAATTTAAGCCTGAAAGATCAACGATGAGATGGTCTCCTCCTCTTATCGGCATCACAATGTGCCAGACTTGGAAATAGATTATTCAAGTTAACAGAGTGAGGAGACCACTATGAAGATTACTACAGTAGGCCTGGATTTAGCAAAAAACGTAAGCCACTTTGTTGGTTGTAATCAAGCTGGAAAAATCGTTAAAAAGAAAATGCTTAGTAGGAAAGACATTTTGCCTTTCTTTGCTCAGTTACCCAAATGTTTAGTGGGGTTAGAATCTTGTGCCAGTGCTCATTATTGGGCAAGAGAGATTGAGAAGCTTGGACATATCGTCAAGCAAATCGCACCTCAATTTGTAAAAGCTTATGTTCGTGGCAATAAGAATGATTACAACGATGCTTTAGCCATAGCTGAGGCTGTTGTGCGACCAGAGATGCGATTTATTCGAACTAAAACTCGCACTCAACAAGATATTCAAGCACTTCATGTTATGCGAAAAAAATGTGAACGTGATAGAACAGCGAATACCAATGAAATTAGAGGATTACTCATGGAATACGGCATTGTTATTCCACAAGGTATTCATAACGTTTATAAGAGGTTACCAGAGCTGTTCGATGCAAATGTAGAAAACGGACTCAGCAACTTATTCAAAGAATTACTAAAACAGCATTATAAAAAATTGGAACAGCTACAAGAGCATTTGGATGTTTACACTCAAAAAATCAAAGAGCTTAGCAAAGTAGAAGCCTGTGTAAAATTACAGAGCATTCCAGGTATAGGGCCAATTACAGCTAGTGCGTTTTATCAACATGTGGGTAACGGTAGTGAATTTAAAAATGGGCGCTGCGTCTCAGCTTCACTAGGTTTGGTTCCAAAGCAACATAGTTCTGGTGGCAAAGATAAGCTTCTTGGGATAAGTAAACGGGGTGATGGTTATTTACGAACCTTGTTAATACACGGAGCGAGAGCCGTGATAAGAGCCAATGTGGGTAAAGAGACCAAGTTGGCTCAATGGATAAAGAAATTAGAAAGCACTCGCGGCCGAAATAAAGCTGCTGTTGCGTTAGCGAATAAGATGGCTCGTGTGGGTTGGGCTTTAATGATAAATGACAGTAGTTATCAGGCCGATTACGCAGCCTGATAACAAGAAACAATATTAACTATAATCATTCCAAAGGATTGCTCAATAAAAAGTAACCGATGACAAACAGGTAAGACCGACATATCGAAAACCTGATAGGGCTGATGAGTTCATAACTCGTGTCAACGATAAGGACGATATGTGCGAAGTTCATCAAGGCTCGAAACCCAAGTGTTTCAACAGAGAAGTCGGATATACGAACGCAAACCTATCCCTGTCAAAAACTATTTTTTATGTTGCAATATTGGAGGAGACCATATACAGGCCCTAGACAAAAAAAGAGGACTTACTTTTCAGTAAATCCTCACGAATATTTTAACTAATTTTCAGTTATTGCCCAACTTTAATCTCGTCAGACTCCATCGCCTTGCCTTGTTCAATCGCAATCTCAACACGACGGTTTTTAGCTCTATTTGCCGCTGAAGTATTTGGAAATAGCGGTTTTGTCGATGCCATACCAACAACTTTTAAACGAGACTCATCAAAGCCTTTCGCTTTGATCATTTCATGAGCGACAGAAAGCGCTCGCTTGCTGGATAACTCCCAATTTGAACGATAAAGCTCATTACTGATTTTTGTATCATCAGTATGCCCAGAAACCGTAATAATACCTGGGATATCTTTCAGCACTTTACCAACTTTGCGCACGATAGGTCTAAATCTAGGCTGTAAAAAGCCTGAGCCAGACGCAAAAGAGCCCTTCTCACGAATACGGATAATAATCTGCTGACCCAGCGATTCGACCTCTAAAGCACCATCTTGAATTTGTTGTTCAAGCTGCTGAGCGATTTTCTTCACTTGCTCGTTGATCTGATCTTGCTGGGCTTGAGCTTCTTGAGAATGTTTAGCTACTTCTACTTCTTGAGAAGTAGCAATGGAGTCACCACCACGTTTCTCCCCCTGCTGCTCTTGAACGCCACCCGCACTGTCTGCATCACCCGGTTGGAACTTCAGGGTTTGCTGAGTCATATCATCGGTTTTTTGATTAATGGTATCGATAGGTGTTGGCTCAGGGCGCCCCGGACGGAACTCTAAAGCAATGACAGAAGTCCCCTTAGGGATGTCTTTTACATTCACTTGGTTTTGCACACCAAAAGCAAACTTCATTGAGCCCGCAAGCTGTTTAAACTTGAGGACATCCATTTCAGAAAATGCCAGCAACAAAACGAAAAAGCACATAAGCAGTGACATTAAGTCAGCAAATGTGGCCAGCCACATTGGCGCTCCGGGAGGTGGGCAGTCACACTTTTTCTTCGCCATCGGTTACTCACCCTCGGCGCTGGCTTCGCCACGTTTTTTCTCTGACAAATAGCTTTTTAAGAAGCTTTCAATCACTCGCGGGTTTTGACCGTCTTGAATGGCTAATACGGCATCCATGATCAAATTGCGATTGAGCATTTCTTCTTCCATTCGCAGCGACAGTTTATCGGCAATAGGCAGTGCAACCATGTTGGCAATCATCGCACCATAAAGAGTGGTCAGTAGCGCAACCGCCATCGACGGCCCAATCGTTTTAGGGTCGTCCATCGCCTGTAGCATGGCTACCAGACCAATCAGTGTCCCGATCATCCCCATCGCAGGTGCTACATCACCCATTGCCTTAAAAATACCAACACCAATTTTGTGACGTTCAGCTGTTAAATCGATTTCTTTTTCTAATGCAGCTCTCACCATTTCACCATCATGCCCATCCACCAGCATATCGATGCCTTTTTGCATGAAGCTATTTGAAATTTGGGCTTCTTCAAGTGCTAGAAAACCGCCTTTACGCGCAGCGTCGGCCATTGAAGTACATTGCTCAATCAGCTCATCAGGTTTATCTAACTTGAACATAAAGGCTTTGATTGCCACTTTAACGGCACCAAAAAATTGCCCTAAGTTGTACTTCATCATTACAACAAACAACGAACCACCAATAACAATAAGAAGTGACGGCACGTTGATGAAAACACCAATACCACCACTGGTCACCATCGACGCTATTACGAAGCCAAAAGCTCCAAGAATCCCAATCAGCGTTGCTAAATCCAAAACCGTCCCTCAATAATTTGTCGCGCCATAAAAACTCGGCTTAGTTTATCTGATGCCAGTGATGAAGTCGTGGCTTCCCAGCTCAACATTTAACCAGTCAGATTACATTTCGCTCACATATTTATCGGTCATGCTTTCTGAAGGTTTAGAAAAAATTACTATTCGTAGCCATAACTGAGCAATTATTCCACGCGGAAATTTGACCCTCACCGCCTGCTGATATACCTTGTGACAGTTTCTAGGGCTGCGAAGGGAGCGGACACTGTGGCAAAAAAATCATCAGACTTAACATTTGAACAATCGTTAAGTTCATTGGAAAAAATTGTACTTGAGCTCGAGAAGGGTGATATCCCTTTGGATGATGCCTTAAAACAATTTGAACAAGGTATTGCCCTTGTTCGCCAAAGCCAGCAAAAGCTTGAACAAGCTCAACAGAAGATCTCAATACTGCTTGATGATAACGGCCAAGAAACACTCGCTCCTTTTGATAATGAAGGTGATAAATAGTGACTCAATCCGTTTTATCTGATGCTCTTTCTCAATACCAAAACCGTATTAATCACTATTTACAACAACAACTTGAACACTTACCCGAACATGCTATTGGCCTAAAAAAAGCCATGCAACATGGTGCGCTATTGGGTGGCAAACGTATTCGCCCCTTTCTTGTCTACAGTGTTGGAGACATGCTTGGCGTACCTTTAGAAAAATTAGATGTTTGTGCCGCCGCCATTGAATGTATTCATGCTTATTCGTTGATCCATGACGATTTGCCTGCCATGGATGATGACGAATTACGTCGTGGTCAACCCACCGTTCACATCGCCTATGATGAAGCTACCGCCATTCTCGCGGGTGACGCGCTGCAAACATTAGCCTTTGAGATTTTATCTGGTAAAACTGAGTTTTCGGCAACTCAACAGCTTGCGATGATCCAAGCCTTGGCTAAGGCCGCTGGATACCTTGGTATGTGTGGTGGACAAGCGATTGATTTAGCGTCTACTGATAAGCAGATTGATTTAGAGCGATTAACACAGCTACATGCTTTAAAGACTGGCGCTTTAATTTCTTGCTCTGTTGAATTAGCTCTGATTGCTGCAGATGCGACAAACGCTGATAGAAGGTCATTGGTGAAATACGCTCAATCACTGGGGTTAGCCTTTCAAGTTCAAGATGACATCTTAGATATTACCTCTTCTACAGAAGAGCTAGGTAAACCACAAGGTTCGGACGAAGAATCCAATAAAAGTACCTTCCCACAATTACTTGGTTTGCAGGGCGCGCAACAAACTGCAGCACAATTAATTGAGGATGCACTATCAGCCTTGGCTAAATTACCCTACAATACGCAGTTAATCGAACAATTCGCCCAGTATATCGTGGCACGTCGAGTATAAGATTTCAGTAAAGTATGGATATTTCACAATTTCCGGTACTGGCAAAAGCTAATACCCCTGAAGAACTCAGGCTACTCCCTAAAAGCCAGCTTTCTCAATTGGCTAATGAATTAAGAGAGTTCTTACTTAAGTCTGTTGGTAAATCCAGCGGACATTTTGCTTCTGGCCTTGGCACCGTTGAACTGACGGTGGCACTTCATTATGTCTATAACACGCCCTATGATCGTTTGGTGTGGGACGTTGGTCATCAAGCTTACCCACATAAAATTCTAACCGGTCGTCGCGACCGTATGCATACCATTCGTCAAAAAGACGGTTTGCATCCTTTCCCATACCGTGAAGAAAGTGAATTTGATACATTTAGTGTCGGTCACTCCAGTACTTCTATCAGTGCTGCATTAGGTATGGCAATTGCAGCTGATAGAGAACAATCTGGCCGAAAAATCGTATCTGTAATCGGCGATGGTGCAATTACAGGTGGTATGGCTTTTGAAGCTTTGAATCATGCTGGAGCATTGCACAATGACATGTTAGTCATTTTAAATGACAATGAGATGTCAATTTCTGAAAATGTTGGTGCGCTAAATAACCACCTGGCCCAAATCATGTCGGGACGTTTCTACAGTAGCATTCGCGAAGGCGGCAAAAAAGTGCTGAAAGACATGCCGATGGTGAAAGAAATGGTGCGACGCACCGAAGAGCACCTTAAAGGCATGGTGGTTCCAGGGACTTTATTTGAGGAACTGGGCTTTAACTACATTGGCCCAATTGATGGCCATGATGTTAATGCCTTAGTTGAAACACTTGCCAACATGCGTCAGCTTAAAGGCCCTCAGTTCTTGCATATTATGACTAAAAAAGGTCGTGGATATGCCCCAGCGGAGAAAGATCCTATCGGCTGGCATGCGGTGCCAAAATTCGATCCCAGTGAATTTAAAAAACCTGCAAGCAAACCTAGTAACCCAAGCTTCTCTCAGGTATTTGGTAAGTGGATATGTGATGTAGCCGCTAAAGATGAGAAAGTACTTGGTATTACCCCTGCTATGCGTGAAGGTTCAGGCATGGTTGAGTTTTCACAACGATTCCCTAAGCAGTATTTTGATGCCGCGATAGCTGAGCAGCATGCTGTCACTCTAGGTGCAGGCTTTGCAGTAGAAGGCTTTAAACCTGTCGTTGCGATTTACTCTACGTTTTTACAACGTGGCTATGATCAGCTTATTCACGATGTTGCTTTACAAAAACTTCCGGTGTTATTTGCAATTGACCGTGGTGGTATTGTTGGTGCTGATGGCCCGACTCACCAAGGTGCATTTGACTTAAGCTACCTACGCTGTATCCCTAATATGGTGATCATGGCGCCTGCTGACGAAAACGAATGTCGTCAGATGTTGTACACTGGTTATCGCTATAATGATGGACCAACGGCTGTACGTTACCCTCGTGGTAGCGCAACGGGCGCACAGCAAATCGAAGAAATGACGGCGCTAGAAATTGGCAAAGGCCGCATGATGCGTCAAGGTAAAAACATTGCCATATTAAACTTTGGTACTCGATTATCTTGCGCTTTATCAGCTGCTGAAGTATTAGACGCCACTGTAGCAGATATGCGTTTTGTCAAACCGCTTGATGAAGATTTGTTAAAAGATTTAGCGGCCTCTCACGATGTGATTGTCACACTAGAAGAAAACGCCGTTATTGGTGGAGCTGGCTCTGGTGTGGTTGAATTCTTCGCTAAGCAAAAAATACTCAAGCCTACATTGCAGCTTGGATTACCTGATGAATTCATCAAACAAGGCACTCAGAACGAAGTTGCTGCTGAACTGAATATTGATGAAGAAGGTATCATTAAACAAATCAATGAATTTCTAAAATAGGGGCTTTTTCAGCCCCTTTTTCTTTTTTGACTCATTATCAGCCATTTTAATTAATCATAATTAACCAAACACACTTCAAAATAAATCCAGACTATTAGATAGTCGCACCTAGTGATTAATCAGTACTCATTTTTAACTATGTCAGCTTCAGCTCCACCTGAATTCAACCTTCAGTATGTGATCACAAACAACTACGCTTTCATCAACTGTAGCGATTTGACTCAAATAGCTCATCAGGACGGAAAGTCTGTAACCTTCACTGCTAATGGATTAACTCAAACCTATAATGTGTCGTCCAGTCAATTAGATCATTGTTACTTTGATTGGAAAATTAAGCCGCAAGGTTTTCTTAAATTTTTCATCGATAAAAAACATAAGCCTTTAGTTGAGTTTGTAAAAAGGCGACTTTTCTACAGTGTTAATCTCATACTTTTGATCAAAGATAAAAAAATAAATGATGTTTTTGGTATGTTCAGTGTTGGTGCGAATCTAGATGCATTTTATGTTTGCGCTCCTTATGAAACCCCATTATACGCAGCTGTGGACTACCAAAATGAAGAGGTCGCATCAAGACTCCTCAAAGAAGGAGCTTCCCCTAACACTGAGGCGATGAAAGGAGGATTAACACCACTTCATATCGCAGCTTATAAAGGCAACAAGAATATAGTGAGGTTACTCCTCGCATATCACGCCAATCATTCAGCTTTAGACCTCGATGGAAAGCCTCCACGCATGGTTGCAAAACACCAAGGTCATCATGAAATTGTTGCAATGCTAGAGGCTAAACTAGAAGAAGACCCAAAGATTGTCGTTGGAACTTGGGCACCAAAGCAAGATAAAACTGAAAGCTGGGCAGTAATCCCAGATCCAAAAAAAGAAGAAGACTTAAGTCAACTATTGCAAGAATGTGACTCAAGCACTGAAGAAATACCCGTTCACACCAAATCAGAAAATCCCCAAAAACCTGAAGATAGCCCTCTCGAAGCACACACTTTGACTATAAGTGAAACAAACCAGAACAGTGAAGAACCTTTCGACAATCCTCTCTATCAAGAGGATGAAGTCGCTGAAGAAACTTCAGGACTATAAATCACAAAACGGCGATATGAAATCGCCGTTATAGGAAAAATCAAATTAACCTTGAGACACCATCACCATTGCAGGGCGTAATAGACGGTCGTTCAGCATATAACCTTTTTGCATTACAGCCATTACCGTATTGGCAGGGTGTTCTTCACTTGGCTGCATACCAATCGCTTGATGCTGATCTGGATTGAAAATTTCACCAGTAGGATCAACGACTTTAACGCCAAATTTCTCAACCGCACTGACTAAGGTTTTGCGCGTTAAATTAACTCCTTCGTGTAATGCTTTCATTGGTCCTTCTTCATCTTCGATGTTTAAGCCAGCAACAGCGTGGTCCATATTATCCATTACAGGAAGCAATTCATTTACAAATTTTTCTAGCGCAAATTTACGCGCTTTTTCTACATCCATTGCCGCTCGACGACGAATATTTTCAGTTTCGGCAGCAGCACGTACTACCGAGTCTTTTTGATCATCCACTTTAGCCGTTGCAGCAGCAAGAGCCTGCTCTAACTCTTCGATACGAAAATTAGCTTGAGTGAGTTCATCCACTAGCTCAGGAGACTCTACGGCTTCGGCTTCAGTTGTAACCGCTTCATCCAATTGTTCTTCTTGTACCTTTTCTGCTTTCTTACTCATCTTAACTCCAGCTAAACATGCTATCTTTCTACCACTGCGATGGATTATCTCTCTTTCCATCAGAAAATGGTATTTTATCCACTATGCGCTTATTATGGGGATGATTTTTAACGTTTCAACCCTAAACTGTGCACTCTTTTAGTCTCGCAGTACTAAACTAATTTAAATCTCGATAAAGAAACTTTATTTCGAATTATGACAGCAAAATTTACCACTATTGGTCTTATTGGCAAACCACAACACTCTGGTGCGAATAGTACCCTTACCGCCCTTAATCAATGGTTAAAAAAGCGTGGCTTAAAAGTGCTTATTGAAGCAAGAGTGGCGAAAGATCTGGGTGGCGATATCGAGGCCGCAGAGCTCATCGAAATAGGAAAGCAATGCGATTTAGCTATTGTCGTGGGTGGTGATGGCAATATGTTAGGCGCTGCAAGAGTTTTATCTCGTTTTGACATTGGCGTTATCGGAGTCAACAGAGGTAATTTGGGGTTCTTAACGGATTTAGATCCAGACGACTTTGAAACAACTTTGACTTCTGTTCTTGATGGTGAATTTGAAATCGAGCAACGCTTTTTATTAGAAGCAGAAGTTCATCGTCATGGAAAGTTAAAAGCGAATAACAGTGCAGTTAATGAAGCTGTACTTCACCCTAACCAAGTGGCGCACATGATTGAGTTTGAAGTCTACATTGATGATAAATTCATGTATAGCCAACGTGCCGACGGCATGATCATTTCAACTCCCACAGGCTCAACGGCCTATTCGCTATCGGCTGGCGGCGCAATTTTAACGCCAAATTTAGACGCGCTTATTTTAGTCCCCATGTTTCCGCATACTATGTCATGCCGACCTATTGTTATTGATGCCAACAGCACAATTAAGCTGTTGGTGTCACCTGAACATGACGATAATTTTGAAGTAAGCTGCGACGGCCATGTGCATTTATCAGTATTACCAGGTGATGAAATTATTATTCGTCGCAGCCCTGAACAATTAACACTTATCCACCCTAAAGGTCATAACTATTTTCACGTGCTACGTAATAAGCTAGGCTGGGGTAGCAAACTTTTTTAAGATGTCACAGTTTTAATCCTCAAACTTGTCCAAAGTCAATTTTTCTCATTTACAACTTGTTATCATCAAAATGTGAGAATTGGAACGAAATACTGCTCAATATACGTTTGATCAGTTTGAGGAATGTGAAATGAAAAAAATTATACTACTTGCATTAGCTTGTGCTGTATCAGCACCAGCAATGTCTGCTGATATTGCAGCGGGTAAATCAAAATCAATGATGTGTGCGGCTTGTCATGGAGTTGATGGGATGTCGATGATCCCTATGTATCCAAACCTAAAAGGACAAAAAGCTCAGTATCTTGAAAAGCAATTAAGAGATTTCAAATCAGGTGCTCGTAAAGACCCAACGATGGCACCAATGGCAATGCCTTTATCTGATGCCGATATCAAAAACATTTCAGCTTACTATGCGAGCTTGAAGTAAATTTGAATCGAGCAAAAATTATGGAGACCGCCCCCCTCTCAGGTCTTCATAATTTTGCCTACTTATTTCCTCTAATTATCTATTCCGAGTAAATCACTCAACTAAATTTTGATCTTCGTCAAAACCTCAGTACAACACTCAACCAAATATTGATTTCGATCATTACCCGACTAATTCAGTCAACTTAAGATTGCCCCATAAACGTGCGACATTTTGTCGCACCCTGTGTTAGAGGACACAACCGTGGGCAGTACAATCAGAAAAATTCGAAAATCAGCAGTAACATTTGCGATGCTATTCGTAGCATTGTTGATGGCGAGTTTTTACAGTTATGCGCTTTTTGTTAGCCCCCCCAAAGATCCGTTGCCCATCCTTGAAAAGACCTTTCCTGAGGCAACCACTATCACCGAAAAACAAGGTGAGTATCATCTTAGAAAGATCCTCAAAAACGAAACTTTACTTGGTTATGCTTTTGAGACCAATGACATAGCCAAAATACCAGCTTATTCTGGTGAGCCTGTAAATATGCTGGTAGTCATAGATCCACAGGGAAACTATGTAACAGCAAAAGTATTGGAGCATCACGAGCCAATCATCCTTGCGGGTATCCCAGAAAGTAAACTCGATGATTTTGCTGAGCAATATAAAGGGCTCTCGGTCAAAGACAGACTTAAAGTAGGTGGTAACAAATCGGAAGGTATCACCAATATTGATGGTCTATCTGGTGCGACCGTTACTGTAATGGTAATGAACGTTGCTATCACTAAAGCTGCCAATAAAGCGGCGGTTTCTTTAGGCATTATCGAGCCTAAGTCTGATGTTATTCAGCCTATCTCTACTATCAAACAAGATGTATTTGAAAAAGCTGATTGGCTGAAACTCACAGGCGATGGCTCTATCCGTAAGCTTTACCTAAACCGTGCCAAAGTAGATGACGCGTTTGTTGGTACTGAAGCAGAAAATGTAGAGAAAGCTGAACCTTCACAAAAAAATGATATGTTCGCTGAGGTGTATTACACCATAGCGGATATCCCAACTATTGGTCGCAACCTTCTTGGTGACGCTGAATATGAGTACCAAATTAAGCACCTGAAAAAAGGTGAGCACCTTATTGCATTACTCGGTAATGGTTATTCATTCAAAGGTTCGGGGTATGTGCGTGGTGGTATCTTCGACCGAATTCAAGTGCATCAAAATGATGAAGCCATAGCTTTCCGTGATTTAGACCATCAACGTTTGACTGATATTTATATTGCTGGTGCTCCTCAGTTCCATGAGATGTCACTATTCCAAGTACAAGACCACTTTGAATTTGATCCAGGTGCACCTTGGCAATTCGAACTGTTGGTTCGCCGTCAAACAGGCCCTATCGACAGTATCTTTACCAGCTTTAAAGGTCAGTACGATCCACTTGAAAAGTATGTTGATACGCCACCAGCGATTGTGCCTGAACCAGAGTTAACCTTAGTTCAGCAGGTATGGAAAGACCGTACGCCTGAAGTCATCGTACTGTGTGCATTGATTGGCGTATTGCTACTCGTCTTATTCTTCCAAGACGTGTTAGTTAAACACCCAACCTTTATGCACCGCTTACGTCACAGCTTCTTGATTATTGTGGTTGTGTTTGTCGGCTGGACTTGGGGCGGTCAGTTATCGGTTGTGAATGTATTTACCTTCTTGCATTCATTAATGAGCAACTTCTCTTGGGATTTATTCCTGTTAGACCCAATCATTTTCACCTTATGGTGCGCTGCTGCAGTAACCATCATCTTGTGGGGACGTGCGGTGTACTGTGGCTGGTTATGTCCATTCGGTGCGCTACAAGAGTTAGTTAACGTCGTTGGTCGCTGGTTGAAACTGCCACAAATCGAATTGCCATTTGCCGTGCATGAGCGCTTATGGGCAATCAAATACCTCATTCTACTGGGCTTGTTCGGTCTGTCTTTAGACTCTCTCGCCCTAGCTGAAAAGTTTGCTGAAGTTGAGCCATTTAAAACCACTTTCTTATTGAAGTTTGATCGTGAATGGCCATTTGTTCTGTACGCATCAGCTCTGATTTTAGTCAACTTAGTTAACCGCAAAACCTTCTGTCGCTACCTATGCCCACTCGGTGCCGCCCTTTCAGTAGGCAATGGTATCCGTTTATTCGACTGGCTCAAACGTCGCAAAGAGTGTGGTCAACCATGTCAAACCTGTGCCAAAGAATGTGAAATCCAAGCGATTTATCCAAATGGTGAGATCAATATGCGGGAATGCCATTACTGCTTGGATTGTCAGGTGACCTATTACGACGAGGAGAAATGCCCTCCTCTGAAAAAGAAAGCTTACAAACGTAAGAAACGCTCTGAAGAGCAATTAAAAGAACAAGAAATACCAACAGTATCGATTTAATAACTACCTAGCGCGGCTACAAAGGGTAGCCCAATGATGGAGACAAAACCATGCAAGATAAAGACAACAAAACGGAGCTGCCTTCTGAAGTGCAAGATGCCGGACGTCGTCGCTTTATGGGTGCAAGTGCCTTATTAGGTGCTGGTGCCGTTGCTGCCCCAATGTCAGCTGCGATGTTTGCTTCTATGGCAAAAGCACAAGCTGCAGAAGCTGGCAAAAATAGCCCGTTCGTTCACCCTGGTGAACTTGATGAATACTACGGTTTCTGGAGTGGCGGTCACTCTGGTGAAGTACGCATTCTAGGTATTCCTTCAATGCGTGAGCTAATGCGTATCCCTGTATTCAACGTGGATAGTGCAACTGGTTGGGGTATCACCGATGAAAGTAAGCGTATTCGTGGTGAAGGCGATCGCTTCCTAGCTGGTGACTCACATCACCCACACATGAGTATGACTGACGGTCGTTATAACGGTAAGTATGTATTCATCAACGATAAAGCTAACACTCGTGTTGCTCGTATTCGTTGTGACGTAATGAAAACCGACAAGATCATCACCATCCCGAATGTACAAGCCATCCACGGTTTACGTGTTCAAAAAGCACCTTACACTAAATATGTAATTTGTAACGGTGAGTTCGAAATCCCAGTAGTTAACGACGGTAAAGAGTCTCTAGAAGATGTCAGCACTTATCGTTCAATGTTCAACGTAATTAACGCTGAAACTATGGAAGTTGCTTTCCAAGTAATGGTTGATGGTAACTTAGATAACACCGACGCTGATTACGATGGTAAGTACTTCGCATCTACTTGTTATAACTCAGAAATGGGTACTAACCTAGGTGAGATGATCAGCAACGAGCGTGACCACGTTGTGGTATTCAGCCTTGAGCGTTGTGAAGCTGCACTTAAAGCTGGTAAGTTCAAAACTTATAACGGCAACAACGTACCTGTACTAGACGGTCGCAAAGGTTCTGAATTAACTCGTTACATCCCAGTACCTAAGTCACCACACGGTATGAACACTTCTCCAAGTGGTAAGTACTTTGTAGCGAACGGTAAGCTTTCTCCAACAGTTTCAGTAATTGCTATCGACAAGCTAGATGACTTATTCAACGATAAGATCAAGCCTCGTGACACTGTTGTTGCAGAACCCGAACTAGGCTTAGGCCCATTACATACTGCGTTCGATAACCGTGGTAATGCATATACTACTTTGTTCCTAGATAGCCAAATCGCTAAGTGGAACGTAGAAGATGCTATTGCTCATTACCAAGGTAAGAAAGTTAACTACCTACGCCAGAAGTTAGACGTACATTACCAACCAGGCCACAACCACACCTCTGCTGGTGAAACTCGTGACGCTGATGGTAAGTGGCTAATCTCGCTATGTAAGTTCTCGAAAGACCGTTTCTTACCAGTAGGTCCACTTCGTCCAGAAAACGATCAGTTAATCGACATCTCTGGTGACGAAATGAAGCTGGTTCACGATGGTCCAACTTATGCTGAACCGCACGATTGTATGATCGTACACCGCAGTAAGATGAAGCCGAAGAAACTATGGACTCGTGATGATCCATTCTTCGCAGAAACTGTTGCAATGGCGAAGAAAGACGGTGTTACTCTAGAAACGGATAACAAGGTTATCCGTGACGGTAACAAAGTACGTGTTTACATGACGTCTGTTGCACCAAACTTTGGTTTAACTGAATTTAAAGTAAAGCTAGGTGACCAAGTAACAGTTGTAGTAACTAACCTTGACCAAGTAGAAGACGTGACTCACGGTTTCTGTATGACCAACCACGGTGTTCAGATGGAAATTGGTCCACAAGCTACAGCTTCTGTGACTTTCACCGCTGATCAACCAGGCGTACAGTGGTACTACTGTAACTGGTTCTGTCACGCACTTCACATGGAAATGCGTGGTCGTATGTTGGTTGAAGCATAAGCTTCTACTCATACTCAATTGCCGAAGCACTTTTGTGCTTCGGCTTTTACCGAATGGACTGGTATTAACAAGGGCTTAAAAATGATATGACAATGCGCTTATGTTTTTTTGATTCCAATCGACCCAATGGGCGTCGACTCTTTTCTCGTATTTCCACGACGCTAGCACTTCTTCTTACGTCTTCTTTTGCTTACAGCGCAACCATAACGGTCTCACCTGACCAAGACTTACAACAATTACTTGATAACAGCCAAAGCGGCGATGAAATCTTGCTTAAACAAGGTGAATATCAAGGCAACTTTTCAATTAAACACCCATTAACACTGAAAAGCATTCAACCTCACAAAGCCGTTATTAATTCAGGCGGTAAAGGCAATGGCATTTATGTCAAAAGCGAACACGTCACTTTAGAGAATTTAAAAGTGATCAATTGGGGAGATGATCTTACCGAGCAAGATGCCGGGATTTATGTCGACAAAAACAGTCACCACTTAGCGTTAATCAATAACCAACTCCAAGGCGATGCTTTTGGAATTTGGGTGGATAAATGTGACGACGTGAAAGTGATAGATAACACGGTTGTCGGTAACCCCAAATTACGTTCCTCTGACAGAGGTAATGGCATTCAACTGGCTTCTGTCACTAATGGTATTATCCGAGGCAATACTGCTAGTTTAGTACGTGACGGTTTATACGTTATCGCCAGTAAAAATAACACGCTCGAACACAATACCATGCACGATCTTCGCTATGGTATTCACTACATGTATTCCTATGACAATAAAGTGCAGTACAACCTTTCGTACAACACTCGTGCCGGCTATGCCTTAATGAGCTCACGACGCCTTATCGTCAACCATAACGTCACCCGAAACAGTGAAGATTATGGCTTCCTACTCAATTACATTACTCAATCAGACATCAGTTACAACATTGTTGACCATGTTTGGACCAAACCTGAAAACAAAGTGTTAGGTCGAGAAGGTAAAGGTCTGTTTGTGTACAACTCAGGTTACAACACCATCAGCCACAATATTGTCGATACCGCTGAAATCGGTATTCATCTCACAGC
Source organism: Parashewanella tropica (assembly GCF_004358445.1). NCBI lineage: Bacteria > Pseudomonadati > Pseudomonadota > Gammaproteobacteria > Alteromonadales > Shewanellaceae > Parashewanella > Parashewanella tropica. Next base: position 1,068,568 of record NZ_CP037951.1, on the reverse strand, counting down.
TGGCTCAGAGAAAACCAAAGTCTTTGCGAACTCCTTCATCAATAACCCAGTACAAGTGAAGTACGTGGTCAACCGTGAAGAAGAATGGAGCAAAGATGGAGTCGGTAACTATTGGAGTAACTATTTAGGTTGGGATCTCAACCATGACGGTCGAGGTGATACGCCATTTGAGCCAAACGATGGTATCGACAAAATGGTTTGGCAATACCCAGAAGCCAAAATGTTATTAGACAGTCCAGCGGTGTTGATTTTGCGCTGGATCCAAAGTCAATTCCCTGTATTAAAGCCAGTCGGGGTGAAAGACAGTCACCCACTGATGAAGCCGCTTGCCATTGACGACGAAAAAGACGCTGGCGCCATGGCAATGACGGAGAACAAATAATTATGACTACACATTCTCAACCCATTGTAGAGCTGACAAACGTCAACAAGCACTACGACAAAGTAAAAGCACTTCAAGGCATCAACCTCAAAGTCATGCCCGGTGAAGTATTAGGTTTATTCGGTCACAACGGTGCCGGAAAAACCACAATGATGAAGCTAATTTTAGGTATCATCAAAGCTACTAGCGGCACTGTAAACGTGCTAAATGCCGACCCTATGTCTTCACAAGCCTTTGAAAGCCGTAAACACATTGGTTATCTGCCTGAAAACGTCAGCTTTTATGATCATTTAACGGGTAAGGAAGTTCTCACCTACTTTGCTCGTCTAAAAAAAGTACCTAAACAGCAAATCACAGATCTTCTCGAACAAGTTGGCTTAACTCACGCCATGAATCGTGCGGTAAAAACCTATTCCAAAGGGATGCGTCAACGTCTTGGTTTGGCTCAAGCATTTTTAGGGCAACCAAAATTATTGCTCCTCGATGAACCAACGGTAGGTCTTGACCCAATTGCTACCCAAGAGTTTTATCAAAGCGTAGACAAACTCAAAAGCACGGGTGCGAGCATTATCCTTTGTTCTCATGTTCTCCCGGGTGTTGAGCAGCACATTGATAAAGCCATCATTATTTCGGGTGGCAAACCTCTGGCTCAAGGCAGTTTGCAAGAGTTACGTCAGCAAGCTCAACTGCCAGTAACCATCAAAACTCAAGGCTTAAACGGCGCATTAGTCACTGATGAACGCTTTGGTGATTTTGTTGTTGCCACAGACGAACTTATAGTGCCGGAAGAGAAAAACCTTGAAGTGGTAAAACAGCTATTAGAAAAGAATAACATCTCTAACCTGCAAGTATTGCCTGCCGATTTAGAGCAAGTCTATCAATACTACTTGTCCCAAAAGCCAGCCAACACTACAGAGGAGGCAAAAGCATGAGCCCAGTTTTATCTGTAGCCATTAAAGAGTTCCAAGACGGCTTGCGTAATCGCTGGTTAATCTCTATCACACTCATTTTTGCAATATTGTCTCTCGGATTAAGTTACTACGGCTCGGTAGCGTCAGGGGAAATTGGCTTAACCTCGATTTCATCAACCATTGCCAGTTTGTCTAGCTTGGCAGTATTTTTGATCCCACTGATTGCACTGCTGCTTGCCTATGATAGCTTTGTTGGCGAGCAAGAATCTGGCACCTTATTGCTACTACTCACCTACCCGATTAGCCATACTCAGCTGCTGTTAGGTAAGTTTGTCGGTCAAGGTGCAATTATGGCACTAGCAACCGTTCTCGGCTTTGGCAGTGCGGCAGTACTGCTTGGCTTTCAAATGGATTTTTCCTCAGTGATACACAGCTTTGGTTTGTTCATCCTTACCGCCATTTTGCTTGGTCTGTGCTTTATCTCAATTGCCTATGTCATCAGTTTGGTTGTGACCGAAAAATCAAAGGCGGCAGGACTCGCTTTGATCTTGTGGTTCTTCTTTATTTTGGTGTTCGATTTAGGTTTATTAGCGGTTTTGGTTGGCATGGAAGATGGATTGTCACAAAAACAGCTTGTTAATTTGATGCTGCTCAATCCAGCCGATATCTTTCGTATGGTAAATTTAGCGAGTCTTGATACTTCAGACGTAAACGGTGTATTAGCCGTTGCGATTAATGGCAGTATTTCGCCATTAGGATTATTAGGCTTGCAGCTGGCATGGGTTATTACGCCACTTGTTGCAGCAGGATTGATTTTTAATAGGAAAACACTGTAATGAAATTGGCGACCAAAATCTTATTACTGGCTGTCGGCATCATGCTAGCCGCTTGCAGTAAAGAACCAGAAACCTTGTCGACTCGTGAGGCACAGGCGATTCATGCTGGAGAAGAATGTCATCTATGTGGCATGTTTATCAAAAAATTCCCCGGACCTAAAGGCGAGTTGTATCTTAAGACTTCAGACAAAATTAAGAAGTTCTGCTCAACGCGAGATATGTTTACCTTCTTGCTTGATCCTGAATACAAAAAACAGGTGAAAGAAGCTTATGTACACGACATGAGTAAAGCTCACTGGAAAACGCCAGATGACAATCATTTTATTGATGCTCGCAAAGCATGGTATGTGATTGGTTCAAGTAAAAAAGGCGCAATGGGTAAAACCCTAGCCAGCTTTGGCACTCAGCAACAAGCTCAAGACTTTATGACTGAGTTTGGCGGTAAGGTTTATTCATTTGACCAAATAACCTTACAAATTCTATAAAAGTATTGTTATCCACTCAATTCAAGCGAGGAGCTAATTGAAATTATTAGCTCCCCGTAACCTTATCAATTAGCTCTGATTTATTTTACAATCGAAATAAATTTCCCCATTGGATAAAAAGATGCAACACGAAGAATGGATAAGCCGCTGGAAAGAAAATCGCATTGGATTTCACCGACAAGATTTTAACAACTATCTTTTAGAATACTGGCCTCAATCTAGCTCAGGCTCAGTGTTTGTACCTTTATGCGGTAAATCGTTGGATCTAATTTGGTTAGCAAAACAGGGACACAAAGTCATTGGCTCCGAATTAATCACCAAAGCGGTTGAAGCTTTTTATGAAGAACAAAACCTACCATATCAGTTAAGCAACTATTCAACGCATACGACTTATTCAAACGAGAATATCTGCATTCATCAAGGTGACTTTTTCAGGTTACCTGAAGAATTAATGGATAGTGAATATTTTTATGATCGAGCCGCATTAATTGCCCTACCAAAAGAATATCGTCAAGACTACGCCAAACAACTCCTGCAAGTTGCTCCACGGTTAAAGCAAGGTTTATTAATAACCTTAGAATATGATCAAAACATTGCAAACGGACCACCATTTGCCGTTTTAGAAACTGAAATTAATGAATTGTTTGGTGAGCAATTTATCATTGAGAAGCTCACTCAAGAGATTGTACCCGCTTTTCCTTCCGCTGTTGAAAAGGGCATCACAGAGTTTAACGAAGTCGTTTATCAGCTTATCCGTAAGAAATAATTCTGTTCTCCCTCTGAAAGTCTAGAGCGTGTTGATCTTTGAAACAAACTAAGGGGGAGCTTAATTTTATCAAGTTAAGCAAACGAAAAGAGGTATGTCCGAGAGCATTGAAGTTAGACCTAGAATCAAGCTAGGCTTTAAAACGTTTTACTGTCTATACCAACTCACCAATTTCATGACGGATTCGTCTTGTAGCTTTTGCACTATGTATTCTTTTAACGCTGAGGTTGTTTGACCACTTTTGCCAAGGACTCTTCTGCCCTGAGATAAGCACAAATCAGCAAAACCATTACTAACCCGTTCAACTTCTTTTAGCTGCTTATTATTTAAGGTTGCAAGATAGAGCTTTGCAGAGTGTTCGTTTAATACTTCAATTTCTATTTGCCCATTAATTGGCAAGGCATTATGACCTGCAATAGGGCCATCTTGCTCCGATACAAATGATCCATTGCTTAACTTAACTAAGTTATCGTGATTACACTTATAAATACTTAAGCCTAATGGATTAGGATCGAACAAGCGTAAACCAAGCATATTTTTAACCCTCAATTCGTCATCTAACAGCCCATTATAGAATTGAATTAAATACGCAAATAATTAACCTTTCTTAATTCTTTGAAAAAAAAGGGACTAGGGGGCGTTCCCGAACAGTCCCTTTTATCATTACGCTTTATTATTGCGGTTATTCAAATGCGCCATTGCTCTTTTACGGCGACGCTCTTGACTTAAGGTGAGCTTCTCTTTCTTGCCCTCAAATGGGTTTGAACTTTCGTGGAAACGGAGCTGAATTGGTGAACCGACAATGTTCAATGAACGGCGGAAGTAGTTCATCATGTAACGCTTGTACGAGTCTGGTAGCTTAGATACCTGATTACCATGCACAACCACGATTGGTGGGTTGTAACCACCGGCATGCGCATATTTCAGCTTAACACGGCGACCATTGATCATCGGTGGCTGGTGATCATCTTGCGACATCTGCATGATACGAGTTAGCATTGAAGTGCTCACACGCTTGGTTGCACTGTCATACGCTTCTTCGATAGATTCGAAAATGTGACCCACACCAGTACCGTGAAGTGCTGAGATAAAGTGAATACGAGCAAAGTCAATAAAGCCTAAGCGACGATCAAGTTCACTCTTAACTCGCTCACGGTCATCATTGCTCATGTTATCCCACTTGTTTACCGCAAGCACTAACGCCTTACCAGCGTTTAAGACGAAGCCTAATAAACCTAAGTCTTGTTCGCTGATCCCTTCACGAGCATCAATTACAATCAATACGACGTTGGCATCTTCAATGGCTTTCAGGGTTTTAATTACCGAGAATTTTTCTACAGTTTGGTGTACTTTAGAGCGGCGACGAACACCCGCAGTATCAATCACCACATACTCACGATCATCACGTTCCATTGGGATATAAATACTATCACGAGTGGTACCAGGTTCGTCATAGACTACGACACGGTCTTCACCAAGAACACGGTTAGTTAGTGTCGACTTACCTACGTTTGGCTTACCAATAATGGCGAGCTTAATAGGCAGTTCTTGAAGGCGCTTTTGTTCTTCTTCTGCTTCTTCTTCGGTGTACTCACGAACCTTTTCAGGATCTTCCAGCTCTTTGTCACGGTCAATCCCCATAGCTTCAGCGTAAGGCGCAAGAGCTTGGTCAATCATTGAGGTCACACCGCGGCCTTGTGAAGCCGCCATTTGGTATACATTACCAATGCCTAAGCCCCAAAATTCCGCAATAGCCGAATCACCATCAATACCATCAACTTTGTTCGCAACTAAGAAGGTGGTTTTATCACGTACGCGAAGATGGTCTGCTAAAGCTTGATCCGCTGACGTTAAGCCTGCTCTTGCATCAACCATAAACAACACCACATCAGCTTCTTCAATCGCTGCTAATGATTGCTCTGCCATTTTGGTTTCGATACCTTCTTCTGTACCGTCGATACCTCCTGTATCTACCACAATAAACTCATAACCAGCTAAAAATGCACGGCCGTATTTGCGGTCGCGAGTTAAGCCCGGAAAATCTGCAACAAGAGCATCGCGAGTACGAGTAAGACGATTAAACAGGGTCGATTTACCAACATTGGGACGACCAACAAGCGCCACTACAGGGATCATTTTATGCCTCTATAAACTACTGGTTTTCTAAAGTGGCTAATAATAAAAATCTGCCACCTTAGAAACAAAATAAGCCCTCGGCACTATTGAGCCAAGGGCTTTAAAATATATTAAACAAACAGGTCTTAAGGAAGTGTTACTTCTGCAAGAGTTCCACTTCGACCTTGGACGTATATTTTACCATCAACCACAACAGGTTGAACATATAAACCATCACTGTCGACTCTCACTCTTCCTTCAATCACACCAGATGTACGATTAATAAAGTGTAAATAGCCTTCGTAATCACCAACAATAACATAGTTGTCGATAACAGCAGGTGAAGTTAAGGTGCGGTTAAGTAACTCCGAGTTACTCCATAGCTCTAAGCCATTGCGCTTATCAATCGCATAAACACGGCTATCGCTATCAACCATAAATAAACTCAATCCTGATTCAGCCAGTTCGTGGAAACTGGAATATTTACGTGACCATAGAACTCGCCCACTGCGAGCATCCATTGACACTAAGTTACCATTGTAACTTACCGCAAATAACTTACCGCCAGACAATAAAGGTTTCATGTCTACATCAGCCAAACGGCTAAATTCGTTGCCACCTTTAGGTTTATAAATTGGAGTTTCCCAAGCAATTTGTCCATTTTGCTGTACAACCACTTGTACTTTGCCGTCAGCTGTTCCGGCAAAGAAACCACCGCCTTCGTAATTCACAGCTCCGGTACCACGTAAAGTGAGTGGAGGTAATGAGTTTTCAACAATCCAACGTCGCTTACCCGAGTCAACATCGTAGGCTTCAATAGAGCCATTTACTGTTGTAACGACCACAAGATCATCACCCACAGTTGGAGTCGAAATCAGCTCACCACCAGTTTGAACCTGCCACAACGGCTTACCAGTAGCTTCATCTAATGCAACAAGCACTCCTGCTTCGCCACCAGCAAACACTTTATGACGGCTTACCGTTAGGCCTGAAGCCAATAAAAAATCTTTATCAAACCCTGCATCTTTGATGACTTGAGTTAAGTCTTGCTCCCAGAGTTGCTCATGCGTCTTTTGATCAATCGCAATCACTTCACCATCGCGGCTGCCTGCATAGATTTTTCCATAATTAATTGCAGGACGTAAACGAGAATAATAATCTCCAACACCGTCGCCGACAGAGGTTTCCCAATTGATATCTGGAGAAACTATCTCTTGGATTTCAGGTAATGGATTGATCTTTACTTCATCATCTTTAGATGAGCAAGCCGACAAGAGCGCTACACTTAAACTCGCCGCAAGCAAATTTTTACACCAAGACTTCATGCTGTTCCTTACTTTTAGGCTTGTGTTAGGTTATCCAGCTTCATCTTTAATACTGGGTTATTACCATTATCTTCTGCCGCTAACGCTGCTTCATAAGCTTCTTTTGCCTGTTTTAGATCACCCTGACGAACTAATAAATCACCTTTTAGTTCATCACGTTGAGGAGCAAAGGCTTCGTTGGTTACTTGAGAAAGAGTGGTCAATGCCTCACTCACTAAACCTTGTTCAGCTTGGATACGAGCTAAACGAATAGTAGCCACTTCTTCAAAACCATATCCAGGTTTAGCCGAGATAACGCTTTTAAGCGCCGTAGCGGCTTTATCATATTCACCAACTGCAACCGCTGATTTAGCCAGTTGAAGTTGCAACATGGCTTGGTAACCTTTTTGGTCATATTCTTTTTTGAAGTTAGCAATATCACCAGCGAATTTGGCTTGATCAGATGCATCTTTAACAGCGGCTTGATACGCATTAGAAGCGTTTTGCGCTTGACCTACTTTGTGATCAGAATAGTAATTCCATCCATAAAGACCACCTAAACCAACCACTGCACCAATAATGATTGAGTTACCGTACTCTTTCCAAAAGCGTTTGATAGCTTCAACTTGTTGTTCTTCTGAGCTATAAATTTCCACGCGTTGACCTCTTTATACTAAATCCTTAAGAAAAGCTGCCAATTGATCACGGGCAACCATTTGTTGTTCGTTTCCACCTCGAAGATCTTTTACGCCAACTTCATTATTTGCTAGCTCATTTTCTCCGATGATTAAAGCAAACTGAGCGCCACTTTTATCCGCACGTTTCATTTGCTTTTTAAAGTTACCGCCACCACAGTGGCTCATTACTCTAAGGCTTGGTAGAGCTTCACGCAAGTTTTCAGCAATTTGCACGGCTTGCGGATAGCACCCGGCTCCCATTGCCGTTACGTATACATCAACGGCTGGTGCCACATCTTGGTCTAAGCCCAGTTCTTGTAGTAACAAAATGATGCGCTCAATACCCATCGCAAAACCGACAGCAGGAGAGGCTTTACCACCAAGTTGGCCCACTAGACCGTCATAGCGACCACCGGCTAATACAGTGCCTTGCGCGCCTAAGCTGGTTGTTACCCATTCAAAAACTGTGCGGTTATAGTAATCTAAGCCTCGTACTAATCGAGGGTTGACCGTGTATTGGATACCAACAGCATCAAGTAGTTCACATAATTGTGAAAAATGTTGCTTACTTTCTTCGCCTAAGTAATCCATCAATTCTGGCGCATCGACTAACACAGCCTGAACATCTGGATTTTTGGTGTCTAAAACACGCAGTGGATTACTGTACATACGACGTTTAGCGTCTTCGTCTAATACGTCGATGTGCTTTTCTAAAAATGCGATAAGCGCATCTCTATAGGCCGCACGTTCTTCGCTGTCGCCAAGCGTATTAATCTCAAGTGAAACGTGTTCTTTGATACCAAGCGTTTCCCACAATCTTGCTGAAAGCATTAACACTTCAGCGTCAGCATCGGCACTACCAATACCATAAACTTCTACACCAAACTGATGGAATTGACGGTAACGACCTTTTTGAGGGCGTTCGTGACGGAACATAGGTCCCATGTACCAAAGACGTTGCTCTTGGTTATATAGAAGTCCGTGTTGGTTACCTGCACGAACAGTTGAAGCTGTTCCTTCTGGGCGAAGTGTTAAGCTGTCGCCATTGTTATCCGCAAAGGTGTACATTTCTTTTTCGACGATATCCGTCACTTCACCAATAGAGCGCTTAAATAAATCAGTGCTTTCGACAATCGGGGTTCTTAGCTCGGTATAACCATAGCTAGCCACCGATGCACGCAGGATAGACTCTAATTTTTGCCAAAGGGGAGTTTGAGTAGGCAGAATGTCGTTCATTCCGCGAATCGCTTGGATCTGTTTTGCCACAGTTAGACTCGATGATTAAATAAAACAAAAAATAAAAAAACGCCTCATTATAGGCGTTTTTTTAGTGAAGGTGCAAAAAGTTAGCTTAATATAGTTTTGATGTTCACTCGGTTGCGTCTTGAACATCAATTCGATTTGACATCATCGCTGCTTTTGCTCGGATCTTAGCTTCAAGTTTATCCACTAGATCATCGTTATCAAGGCGTTCTTTTTGACGTACACCGTCTTCATAAAATCCGCTTTTACGGTTACTACCCGCTAGACCTAAATCAGAGACTAACGCTTCACCCGGACCATTAACCACACAGCCAATGATAGATACATCCATTGGAGTTAATACATCTTCAAGTCGTTGCTCTAGTGAATTAACGGTATTGATCACATCAAACTCTTGGCGAGAACACGATGGACAAGCAATAAAGTTAATACCTCGGCTACGAATACGCAGTGATTTTAGAATATCAAAGCCAACTTTGATTTCTTCTACTGGATCGGCAGCTAATGAGATACGCAAAGTATCACCAATACCTTCAGCAAGCAGCATACCTAGACCGATGGCCGATTTAACCGAGCCTGTTCTCATACCACCCGCTTCGGTTATACCAAGGTGTAACGGCTGGTCAATTTTCTTAGCCAGTAAACGATAGGATTCTACCGCTAAGAACACATCAGAAGCTTTAACGGAAATTTTAAACTGGTCGAAGTTGAGACGATCAAGATAATCCACATGACGCATGGCAGATTCAACCAGAGCCTCAGGTGTTGGCTCTTTGTATTTATCCATTAGATCTTTTTCTAACGAGCCACCGTTTACGCCAATACGGATTGGAATATTTTTATCTTTAGCACAATCAACAACGCTACGAACACGCTCTTCGTTACCAATGTTACCCGGGTTAATACGTAAACAATCTACACCGTATTCGGCAACACGAAGCGCAATGCGATAATCAAAGTGAATGTCGGCAACTAAAGGCACTTCTGTTTGTTGACGAATTTCTTTAAAGGCTTCAGCCGCATCCATAGTTGGAATCGAAACTCGTACAATATCCGCACCCACTTTTTCAAGTGACTTAATTTGAGCAACAGTGGCTTCAACGTCAGTAGTTCTCGTGTTCGTCATAGATTGCACACTAATCGGTGCACCGTCACCTACAGGTACTTTTCCCACATAAATACGCGTTGATTTACGTCTTTTGATGGGATTTTCGCTATACATAAATTTTCTCCGTACTGCTTATGGGCCAATCAAGCCACTCAGTGAATCTAGTTCTCAACGGTTATGAGTTTTCAGCTAAGGTCATTCTGGCTGTTTTTCCTGCCGGAAACTTATCCATATCAACTGTCACGCCATCAACTTTAAGCTTAATCGACTCAGGAGCTCCAAAAACGGCTTTAAAAGGTGCTTCACCTTCTACATTGATGACTCTTCCCGATCGTTTTAGCCCAGAAACAATAACCTTACCTGTAGCATCTTGGATGTTTATCCAACAATCTCCAGTTAAAGTTAGATTAATTTCCGTTAATTTCACCGATTCATCTGTAATTTTCTCAGCAGGAATTGCAGATGTTGGAGTGTTTGTTTCTATCTGCTTTTCCGTTTCAAGCTCTGGCTTTAACTGATTTGCTTGAGTTACATTTTCGCTATTATTTGATAGAGGTTGCGGCTCTGAAACCTTTGGGTTATCGCTAGGTACCGCCGTTTTTTCACTTACAACTTCTGGCTCACTATTATTTTCAATTTTGGGCTCAATTACTGGCTTACTCTGACTTATTACCAATTCTTGTTTTTCTTCTAGACTGGGTTTAGATAAATCCACTAATCCTGAAAACATGGTAGATTTTTCAATTCCCCACCAGCCTAGAAGCGCGATTAAAATAGCGACAATAAGATAAGTCACCCACATCCATTGGCTATTGGCCGCTTGCAAAGAAGTTTTATTAGAAAAACTCTGCATACTCGGTGATGGAGGTGTCAATAACTGCTTTTCAATGCATTCATTAATTAAAAAAGGATCTACGGCTACATAGCGAGCATAGTTTTTGATATATCCTCGTGCATACGTGGAGGATGCCATGTTACCAAATTCATCATTTTCGATATCTTCAACTATCGAATTTCTTAGGTTAAGCGCTTTTGCGATGTCTTCAACGCTCAATCCTTTATCATTTCTTGCCGCTTTCAATAATGAACCTACGGTATGAGCAGGCTCTGAGTTAGAGTGGTCCGATTCAGACGCTGGATTAGTTAAATCTGTCATTAGTGCATACTTGCTCGAAATTGCTTAGCCTGTTGCGATTTTGGATACTTGGCTAATAATGTTAATCCGTAATGCTTGACCGCATCATTGTCTTTTTGTGCTCGAGCAATATCAATTCCCAACTGTAAACTTAACGGAGTAGCTATCGCGAGTTTGTGGTATTGCTCAAGTCTAAGTTTAGCTGCGGACAATTGCTGTAATGTTAGCCGAATACGGGCTAATTCCAATATTGAATTAGCTCTTCGAGAATCGTATTTCAAAGCTGATTCAAAATATTGAGCGGCTTTAGATAAGTCACCGCTTGCTTCCATGCACAGACCTAAATTTTCATAGCTGTCTGCAGTACGAGTGTATTTAGGCATATTAATGGCTTTCAGGAACATCTTTTCAGACCGAGAAAACTTCTTTTGTTCGCACAAAAACACACCGAAGTTATTATACGCATCTCCAGTAACATTACGACTGCGAATCGCTCTATCATAGGCTCGTTCGGTACGGGTAATATCCCCAACCTTTTGATAGTAGTAAGCCATGGCGATATGCACTTCTTCCAAATTTGGCGCATATTCCATGGCTTTTTCTAAATTATATTTCGCTTGTTCGGTATTTCCACGTTTTAAGTAGGTTAAGCCAAGCTGCATTCTCTCTAATGCAGCGTTGTCTTTATTAAAACCGGAATCAGTTACTGGCCGGTCTGTTCCTTTGTAAGTCCGTTGTGTCACACAACCCGATGTGAAAAGAAGGGCCGTTACCACACAGCCAATAAGCCATCCTTGTTTCATAGCCAACCTAATGTTTTGCGAACGATTAGGCTATTGTGACTGATATCTTATCTTGTTGCATGCGTTTTTTTGCAAGACGTTTTGTGCGGTCACGAATATCACCAGCTAGCTGCCCACAAGCTGCATCAATATCATCACCACGGGTTTTACGCACGATGACTGTCAGCCCATACTCCATCAATACTTTTGAAAAGCGATCGATGCGAGAATTCGAACTACGACCATAAGGAGAACCCGGATAAGGGTTAAACGGAATGAGGTTGATCTTACAAGGCGTGTCTTTCATCAGCTTAGCTAATTCATGGGCTTGATCAGTGCTGTCATTAATATGATCCAGCATCACATACTCTAGCGTCACTTTGCCGCGATTAGCATTGGACTTTGCAAGATAACGACGAATACCCGCTAAGAAGGTTTCTAAGTTATATTTTTTGTTAACTGGAACCAACACATCACGTAAGTCGTCGTTTGGTGCGTGAATACTCACCGCCAAAGCTACGTCGAGTTCTTCGCCCATTTTGTCTAACGCTGGCACAACACCTGACGTAGATACTGTCACTCGGCGTTTAGATAAACTAAACCCAAAATCATCTAGCATGACTTTAATTGCGGGAATAACATTGGCAAGGTTCAACAATGGCTCACCCATTCCCATCATTACAACATTGGTAATTGGACGCTCACCGGTTTCTTTTTGAAAACCTAAAAAGTCAGATACACGCCAAATTTGTCCAACAATCTCAGCCACGCTTAAGTTACGGTTAAAGCCCTGCTGAGCAGTAGAGCAGAAAGTACACTCTAAGGCGCAGCCCACTTGAGACGATACACAAAGCGTAGCGCGATCATCTTCAGGAATGTAAACGGTTTCAACTTCTTGACCATCGCCAACATTGATGGCGAACTTAATGGTGCCATCGGATGATTTTTGGTAACTGGAAATTTCTGGAGCAACGATTTCACAGCGCGCTGTTAACTTAGCGCGGAGCTTTTTATTGATGTTAGTCATTTCCTCAAAATCAGACACACCAAAGTGATAGATCCACTTCATTAACTGGTCGGCACGGAACGGCTTTTCGCCCATGTCGGCGAACAGTTCACGCATTGCTTTACGATCCAGATCCAGTAGATTGATCTTGTTATCACTCATTGTTGTCTAACCTCAAAAAAACTATTAACAAACCCATCTCAATCACTCATGAGTTGAGGGCGCTGGATTATACTGCGTTTAGTTTTCAATCGCTACTCAGTTCTCTTGTATTTACTGTAAATGAAGCTTTATTTAAGAAGCTTGAGTCTTTTAGACTTTCGACCAATATAGACACAGAAACAATGAGTAATTTGAGGTTAGCTTGCTACTTACTTGGAACGAACAAGAACACCGACTAAGCAATTGTGTTGACTTTGCGTACTACCCGACGCCAAAAGATGGTGATGAGCTTGAACTTACTGTATGTAATAGATTTGCTCAAATAGAAAAAAAGGTTACTTTTAAAGTTACCAAAGTGACGACTGCAAGCGGCACTCATTTCAAATTAAAAGAGACTGGGATGTATGCTGGGTTTTTCCATTTTTTCCGTTTTCGTACCGACATGGAGGTTGCTGTTCAAGATAAGCTCAACGCGGATCTTGCCAATATTCCTCCTGATGCAGATCGAGATCACACAAGGCTAAATCATTTCAAACGTTTGGAGCAATATTCTGTCCGTGGGGATGGAGCCTGTTTTTGGCATGCTTTCCTAGCTGCATTTCATCGAAATAAAACATGGCTTGATCATGGCTCATCTGCTCAAATAACCCAAGCTCTACAAGAGGCTAATGCAACACAACATATACTTAATGCTATCCATTCTTCATTTATCAACAACATTAATCATACTGACGGATTACCTGATTATGTAAAAAGCTATTTCGCTGAACACCCTGATTTTGCACAGATAATATTGGATGCAACAATCAACAGGCGAGATTTTAGGCTGTTTGTACCTTCTTTCGTTCTAGGTTGCCTACCAGATTTTCCACCAGCTAGAAGTGTTAGAGATGCCCATGCCATTCAGCGCTTTATTCTCAATTTTGTCGATAGTATTTTTTATGCTTGTCAAGAAGGATTGCAGTTTCACACCAATACCGACAATATCCACAGATTGGTAGAAAAGGGTGAACCTGTTGCCATGTGTAATCCTCAGCATAATCATTATGAATTATTAGCCAGCCCAGACTATTTCCAAACCGGTTTCACAGCTGAGCCATTACCCGCAACAGGACGCTCTCAGATATTAATGACAAAAACCTGCCCAGAAAGTTTATTAAGATGCGTATTAGCTTTTAAGCTTAATGATCCCGCATGGACGGATGTGGAAAATAAAAGCCGTCAAGAAGTCGCAGCTGAATTCGAAAAACACGGTTTTAAGCAGGTGTTATTATCCGCTCTAGCATCAAAGCTGAATCGACGAGTACAAAATAGTAAAGGAGACCCCACACTTAGGTTACCTAAATATTTACGACAAAATCGATTAATTTCAAACAAAATGCTTGAGGCTATATACCAACATCTATTTTTAGAGGATGGAAGAACAACCAATCATACATGGAAATTACACCGTTTCCTCAACTATAGATACGGGCTTGAAAAAGATGCAGAAGTGTTTGAAGGCGGCAATGCAGTTACAGAAACTTTAGAGCTTGCAAAGATTGTTAAAGGAGCAGCAACTGACAATGAAACAAAAATAGCAACAGTCACACATTCGATACCTAAAAAAACTTCAGGTGACAGCTCCAACACTGATGACGAGTGGTTATGTATTTTTAATGAATCCTTCGGTATTAACGGTATTACATTTCCAAAAACCGAGGACGACGAAACCGCTTTATATTCCATACTTGAAGAAGCCACCCAACGCTTTTTAGAACGATGTCATATACCCAGTGGAGCCTCTGAACAATGCTCTCAAGCCTACATCAATGGCCGAAATGGACATTATTACATTTATAAACCTGATAATTAATCAGTCTATGCTAGTGTTAAAGCTAGGCTAAAAAAGCAACTCTTCTCTTAAGCGATAAAAGGACTTTAGCTTTAGGTATGAATTCAAATCAAGAAAATAGCAGCTACTTAAGTCGCGGCAGTATATTAATGTTATCCACCTTTGCGGGTGGCTTTCTAGTAACCTACATATTTAACGTTTATTTATCTAATTGGCTTGGGCCTGAACATTATGGAAATTATAAGGTCTCTGAAGCCTACATTGGATTGGGCAGCTTAATTGTCATGCTTGGCGGCTCAAGAGCTGTCGCTAAATTTCTAACAACGTCAATCTCAAGCGGCTCTCTTGAAGGGGTTTGGGAATATGTACGATTTTATGCATTACTCACAATAGGCATTTCCTTAGGCCTTGCTGCTTTATTATTTATTTTGCATGAGTGGCATTTTCCTTTTTTAGAAAACGGAAATTATCACCCCATTCTCATTGCAACCTTTGCTCTTCCACTTGTGGCTTTATCCGCCTTATTTGGAGGTATTTTACAAGTCGCTAAACGGTTAGATTTAGCTTTTATGCCTTGGCAAATAGGCTACCCGGGTTTAAGGCTCATTTTTTGCGGGCTCACAGTATTGATTATTGGCAGCCTTGATGACTTTCAAGCTGTACTACTCACTCTGCTCTCCGCATTACTTATCGCCAGTTTTGTAATATGGAAAACCTTCAACTTACAGTTAATAAAAATTGAGCGGCAACCTGATTTTATAAAGCCTATGCAATGGCTAAAAATAACCGCTCCCATGATGATGATCATTGCCCTTCAAACGTTTATGCGCCAAGTTGATATATACATGCTGGAATATATGGACGGTGAAGTTGCAGTAGGTCACTTTGCTGCAGCAATAACCACAGCCGCTTCGATCAATAATATTCAGTCCGCAATGTTTGGGTTGTTAATTCCCTTGACGGTACCCGCGCTTCAAGCTGGTACTCAGGCGATTATAGAAATCAATCGAAAGGGCTTGTTATTGATGCTAAAAACCATCATTCCGGCCTTAATCCTATTGTATTTATTTGGTCATAATTTTCTTGAAATATTTGGGCATGGAAGTGAAGTCACTTATCGGACAATGATAACCCTAGCACTTGGACTAGGTGGCTATGCCATTTTTGGATTAGGCGCTATTTGGCTGCAATATTCAGGCAAAGAAAGTTGGTTAATGCTTAATTTAACGGTAACTGTACTGATAAACAGTATACTTAATTTACTTCTCATTCCCATCTATAGCATTGAAGGGGCGGCAATGGCTACCGCCATTGCTTATATTGGTTCGGCGTGTATTACTGCAATAAAGTTAAAGCAGCATTTGGGCATTTACCCTTGGACCATATCTTCATCAACAGGCCCAACATCCATACCTTCGTAAGATTCCACTTCATACTCTTTTACCAACGCAAAGAAAGTTTGGTTGCGTTGGTAAAGTGAGTCAACGGTATGCTTTTCTTCCATGTCGACACGTAAGAAAATCAAGTCAGGGTTTTCATCTTCTTCGCCAGCTTCCAGAAACCCGATAGGCTCATAACCTTCACTTTCTAGGTAGCTACCTAGCTTGGTAAGTTTTTGCTCACTGGTATCACCAAAAAAATATGACCAACGACACACTTCATCAATATCAAAGTTGGCTTCAGCTTGCTGGGTGAACTCTCGGGTTTCAACAAAAAACGCTTCTAACGTTTCTTTACTAATCTCAGACATAATTTACTTCTATTAAGTTAATTTGAAAGGGAGAATAGCAAGTTATTGGGGCTTCAGAAAGCGCATCAGCTCAGACTCTAGACCATTTAGCTTAATTTCATACATTAGCGCTAATTGCTCGCCTAATTTCCCTTTTGGAAAGCCCTGTTGCTTAAACCAAACTAAATAAGGTTCTGGTAACTTTATCAGTGGAGTGCCGGCATATTTACCAAATGGCATTTTTTGATTGATGGCATCAACAAGTTGCTGCCCTAGAGCTTCATTCATAAACTGATATGATTAATGATAATTGGCAATACTTTAACGATATAAATGTGAAGATCCAACCCGCAGGTTGGATCTGTAAATTAAAGACTGAGTTTTCCCGCAGGGCCCATCAACTTAGGATCAATAAATTGCACAAAACGCATTTGGCGTTTGTAATCCTCACATTGACGATCAATATCTTCACTATAAGGAATGAGTTTATTACCACCTAATATTTTGGCTTCTTCTAGAGCCATGCTGGCATGAGCCGTCGCATTATAAAAATCACTTTTATCCAAACCACGCTCAAGTAGTTCATAACCAATGCTAACGCTAACCTGAAATGGCATCTGTTTGAAACCAGCATTTATTTTTTTGATATCAGAAAATGTTTGCTCTAATGCTTTTACGACTTGCTGTTGTTCATCCAGTAAGAAATACACATAAAATCGATTAAAATCTTCTCGGTAAACTTTACCTTTCCCTACTGCCTTTTTTAAAATATGAGCGACATCTTTGATGACTTGGTTGCCAGTATGTTCACCGTAGTGATCTTTAATCGGCATAATATTATCAAGCTCAACAACCGCTATACCAAATCCTTGTTTGGCTTTATTCGAGCTACGATAGACTTTCAAGCCTCGAGACTCTCCTCGAGTTGTTTTAGGCAAGCCAGTGAGTCTGTCTTTCTGACTTTGAAAAATTACTGCGACTCCTATGGCCCAGCTTCCAAGAAATAACCCAACCAAGGTAAACATTAGCATGTTGCTATATCTGTCATTAGATTCTAGTGACTGGATTTGCTGGCGATGCTTTAGCTCCAAACCCGACATCATATAACCACGACTTTCAGCAAACATCAGATCACGTTCAAGTTCTTCAAAGTTAAATTTTGCGGCTTCAACGGCTAACTTTTTAGCTTTATCATCATCATACAAAAACTTGTGATAAAATTGCTCTCTTTGGGAGTGGTAATAAGCTTGTTGGTAGTCTTTTTGTCGAAGGGCGATTTTTCCTAGCACTTGATGGGCTGTTTTTTTTGCGGAAAATAAACTATTACTTTCAGGTAGCGCAACCACGTATTGAGCTAATTCAGTGGCTTTTTTGAGGTCGTTCAGCCCCAAATAAGCTTTACCTTTCTGGACTTTTACATTTATTATCTCATATTGAAAACTAAATCTTTTGTATATTTTTCGAGCCCTTTCTAAATATTCAATTCCCATTAAATATTTTTGATTATCAACTTCCATCTCACCTAAAACTCGAAAAGCTAATCCATGAAGTACAGGAGAGAGGTTAATATCGCAATTATCAATAATACTGTTAAGACTATTTTTTGCATTAACAAAATCATTTAATAACTTGTAACCAGTTGCGAGAAATAAGTCTGCTTTACATTCTTCTAGTTTATATTTTCCGTTAGAAATTTTTTTTAATTTATCGGCATACTTAAAAACTTGATCATAGGATTCAACATTATTGAAAACATTTAACAATTGCGAATACACACTGACTTGAATTGATATATCATCAATATATTGAATTTGCTCAAGTTGGTTTTGCGCTGCAAATAATGCTCTCGGGTAATCTTGTAGGCCAATATAAGCCGTTTGCTGGTATTGATAAATCTTAATTATTTGCTTTTTTCTATTCGCTGATTTTTCTGCAATAGCTAGAACCCTTAAAGCTTCTTTATATTCCCCTTCATATATATAAGTAATCGATTTTAGTACAAGCAAATCCACTCTTTTATCTAGCGTCAACCCGCTCACTGTCAAGTATTTATCAATGCTCTGCTTAGCACTTAAAATATCTTTATTCAGTATTTTTTTGATTCCTAAAATATCTTGTTCAGTTACACCTTGATTTTCTGATGCGTAAACAAAATTAGCCACTAAAACAGTGGCTATTAAAACTAATATTTTTAGGACTTTACTTTTCATCATTTGGTTGGTGTACAAACAATAGATGAGTAGGAGATCTATGCGGTGCTCTTTCCTTTAGCTTTTGCTCATCAGCACTTAACATTGCAGTAATGTCATCTTCTGATAACCCATATTCTTCCATCACTTCTTTAGGAGCTTTCTGATAGCTCTCAAGTAGCTCAGTATCCTCACCTAACTGAGCTAAAAATTTATCTAACATATACCCTCCATATATAAAATTAAAATAGTAAAACTAGCCTATATCACTTGGTGTTATACCAAGTTTATTTAACACCTTCGTATTGAATGCCATTTTTTTAGACGGCGGAATAAGTAAAGTACTAATACAAGTTAACTCGGCATAAGGAAGATCTTTTAATTTAAGGCGATCAATCCTCGGCTGGAATGTTGGTAAGTTAGGTGATTCATAAATCACAATTTCATGATCGAGTGGGTACCACTCATTTAATTGCTCTACTAATATTTGCAAACGGTCTGAATTGGTGTGAAATTCAGTTAGAGTATGTTCTCCTGCAAGACCTATTTGCCATAGCACTAAATGAACAGCAGGATCTGGAGTATGTTGATAAAACATAAATTGTGTTGCTTCAAAACCTTGATGACCGTATGTACCAGGATCAATACCTAAGTCAGCCCATAAGCAATCTTCCGCTGAAATACCCGGCTCCATATGAGCTTCATACCCTTCTTTACGCAACTGTTTAATAGATAAATGAGAAACACAAGCAAAAACACCAGGGTGACCATAGAGAGCACAAACGACTTTTTTTCCATCTCTTACCGCTTGGCAAATTGCTTGAACCATCTGTGCATAAGTATCACGACGGCTCTTGATTTCTCCTTCTTTTGCATAATAGGGCTGCAAGCTCACTACGTTAGGGTTAAGACGCTCTAACCAGCTCTGAGAAAAAGATTCAGGCATTAATGAAAATACAACATCGGCATTCTCAATATAGCTTTTACTACGAACACTAATGTGACCGGCCAGTTGTAAGCCAGTTCCTACGCAAACTAATGAGCCCAAAAATGTTACCTCTATGTACTTATATTTATCCTTTCGCAGCGTAAGCTACCTAAAAAAAAACCAATACTCAACAACAATTTTTCGCGACAAATCATAGAGTAATCCACTGCATCACACTCAATAACTAGCAACCCTAGCTATCAAATTAGCTAAAACTAGTGTCAACACTCTAACTCAACATTTTATTAACAACGTATTGTTCTAGCTATTGTTTTAAATAAAGAATTTTATTTTGCGGGTTTCTGCTGGGTATTTAGCTCAGCAGGTCATTTTGAAAATGAATATAGCTAACCTTTATTGGGAACTAATTCCTAATCCATCACTCCAAGGCTTCATTACCCTTGTAATCATAGGGATAGCTTGGGTATGATTGCCCCAATAATTAGATAAAGCAGTGGTTGGTATGATCAATAAAAAACAAGGATTGACTCTTTTAAGTGCAGCGGTACTCTCTGTTTCATTAAGTGCTTGTAGTGTATTTGATTGGTTGATCTATAAGCCTGATGTTGCTCAAGGCAACTATATGGATCAACTACAAGTTGATAAACTGCGTATCGATATGACCAAAGCTCAAGCGGAGTATGTTCTTGGTCACCCTGTTTTACGTGACAGTTTTGCAGATAATACTTGGTACTATGTGTATCACTTTAAAAGTGGGCGTGATGCCAGCATTATTCATAAAGAACTTATTTTGCATTTCACCAATGACAAATTAACCAAAGTTACTGGTGACTACGAGTTAAGCAAGGACTTTAATACACCTCTTGATCAAAGTCAGCTCCCTTCTCAAGCTCAGTAATTAAATATTTTGGCGGCTGATTTATTACAGCCGCTTTTCAATTCAGAATTGCTATTTTATCTTACCGCCAGTGGTTTTATTCGCTCTTCCTTCCTGTACCGCTTTTTCTGCCCGACGACGGCGTACATCTTTAGGGTCGGCAATTAAAGGACGATAAATCTCTAATCGCTCTCCAGCTTCCATAACTCGATCTGGTTTAATTAAGTTGCTAAAAACACCAAGCTTTACTTCATCATAATCAATCTCAGGAAAAAAAGTTTGCATCCCACTTTGCTTAAGCACTTCTATAGCAGAAGTTTCGGGAGAAACAGTAACTGAAATGATTTTTTGTTGCTTAGGCAGAGCATAGACAACATCTACTGTAATGTGGTCAACTTCATGGCTCATAACTTCACTCCTTAACCGTAAACAACTTTAGCCCGTTGAGTAAACGCGCCGACCATAGAGCCCATTAACTCTTTAAATACTTTATTAAAAGCAAAATCAATTAAAGAACTGGAAAACTCAAAGTCTAACTCAAACTCCACTTTACAGGCATCTTCTGCCAGTTCAGTAAAACGCCACTCCCCTTTTAAGTGTTTAAAAGGACCATTTTCTAAATTCAATTTGATAGACTTGCCGTTTTCTAGCTGATTGCACGTGGTAAATGTTTTTCGCATTCCTGCTTTACTTACATCTACCGATGCCAGCATTTTCGCACCATCAAAACTGATCACCTTGCCGCCGACACAACCAGGAAGAAACTCTTTATAAGACTCAACGTCATTAACAAGATCATACATTTGCTGGGCACTGTAGCGAACCAGCATACTACGAGCGATTTGAGGCATAAAAATCCATCTGTAAATATTTTGCGCCGATTTTACCACGAAACAAAAAAATCACATCTACATCAAGTGAATCCAATTTAACAATTCGTTTTAGAAGCGTATAATGCGCCACATGGGAAAGAAAAAATCAAAACAAGCCGCGCCCGGAAGTATTGTCCGCAACAAGCGCGCCACCTTCGAATTTAAAATCGAAGAGAAAATCGAAGCAGGTCTTGAGCTACAAGGCTGGGAAGTAAAATCACTTCGCATGGGTAAAGTGACCCTTGCAGACACCTATGTATTCATAAAAGAAGGTGAATGTTGGATGCACGGTTGTACCATCACACCACTGAATACGGCATCGACCCACACTTATTGCGAACCCGCTCGCCTTAAAAAGCTACTACTTAACCGCCGTGAAATAGACAAACTTGAAGGTTTGGTTGAACGTCAAGGCTACACCATAGTTCCCCTTTCTCTTTATTGGAGAAAAGGCGCTTGGGTGAAAGTAGAAATCGGTCTAGGTAAAGGTAAAAAAGAACACGATAAGCGTGATGCAAGTAAAGAACGAGACTGGGAACGTGAAAAATCTCGTACTTTAAAAGGTGCCGTTCGCAAGTAACTGCTTAAGTAATAAACACTTAATCCTATACCTTTTAATAACTTCTAGCTGAGGTACATATTACAAGGTATACTTAAAAGTCTGGGGGCGATTAGGATTCGACAGGATTCGCGAAACCCTGGGAGCATGTCGAGGGGCGGTTGGCCTCGTAAAAAGCCGCATTGTTATAGTTGCAAACGACGATAACATCTACGCTGCAGCCGCTTAATAACCGGTAAGTAGCCCATCCTGCTCACGTTTCTCAAATGGGCAGAGTATTTGGATGGTCATCTCACATTTGATAGCGAGGGAACCTTGTTTGGGGGTGAACCGCGAAACAGTACCAAACTCGCCTGAGAAAATCCTGTCTTTCGGAGTTTCTTCAGGTTAACCAAAAGAAAGACTAAACATGTAGCGCCTTGGATGTAGGCTTTCTGGACGGGGGTTCAAATCCCCCCGCCTCCACCAAATAAAACAAAGACTTAGCTCATCGAGCTAAGTCTTTTTTCTTTTAGAATGTCCACAAAACCGTAGACATTGTCCCTTAAAAACGCCCTAAATAATGAATCCACACTCACTACCATTACAGCTAACACGCTAAATTTATTACAAAATAGCTAGAGCCATTCTTAATGCGTCCAGAAATGTTTCATCCATGGGCAATGATATATTGTGTGGGTCAGTTTACTGGATTTGAAAATCAAAATTGAAAAGAAAACTGTATTTGCGGGAACTAAAAGGTTTAAAGCCTTACAGGCTTTAATGAAGGATAAATCACTTAAAACCTTTAACTCGGAATTCCCTCCAAATAAGTCAGTTATACGTAAGAGTGAAACAAACCTATCTCAACGAGAATACTATTGGCACAGTAAGGCTAAGTAAATCGCCAACGACTTCTTTAGGTGGAGGTGGTAACGGCTCTGCTCGTTTAGGTAAGGCTAAAGCTTCTTTATCCAGTGATGACACGCCTGAGCTAGTCACCAACTCTACGTGTTGAACATAACCTTTTCTGTCTAATTTAAAACGAACCCATGGTATTCCTTCGCGACGTAAACGCTTAGCGTGGCGAGGGTACTTTTTGTACTGCTCCAAATGGGCATTCAGATAGGTGCGCCAGCTGACTTTTCTTTGCTCTGCAATTGGGTTAGTAGCTCCTAATTGCGGTGCGGCAATTTGCTTTTCAGGTGTTTCAATGTCTACGGCTTGCTCTGGCTTAGCTTCTTGTTTTATTGAATCAATACTGCTGGCTTTAACGATTTCCTCAACAGGTTCAGCTTCAGGCTCTTTTGGTTTTTCTTCAACTTTAGGCTTTGGTTTAGCCGTTTCGAACGGGGTATCTTTCTTCGCTTCAGGTGCTTTGACTTCTGGATCAGGCTCGGCTTTGGGTTTCGGCTTTGGTTGGCTTTTTTGCAAGTCAGGTTGCTGCTCTTGCTCAGGCTCTATTTGGGTTTGGTGCTTTTTTTGAGGTGAAGCGATTGGCATCACCAAAGTAACAGGAATAGGTGCAGCGGCGGTCGTTTTTGCAGGTGGTGTTTCTGGTTGCCAAAAGTAATAACCAAATAATGCAGAATGCAATGCAATACTGACGCTAAGACCGATTAAGAATGTAGACTTGTCGTTGGACAAAGGCATCAAAGAGTTGCTCATGGATGCCGATGACCTCCCTGATAATAATCGCTTGATGCGGCTACTATGCTCATTTGGCATGGGTTTCATTGCCCGCCCTCAACGCCTTCTAAGCCAACTAATGCAATTTGCAAATACCCCGATTGATTAAGTTGATTCACCACCGCCATTAAATCCTTGTAAGCAATATTCTGATCTGCACGAATATAAATCCGTTGCTCTTTATTTTCCAGCATTGCATCCAGTTGCGGCACTAACTGCTCAAGATTTACTTGGTTATCGTCATCCAAAGTTAAGGTATTGTCTTTTTCGATGGTGAGAAATAACGGTTTTTCAGGTGCAGGTTGCGGTTTGGCACTGGAATTTGGTAAGTCCACAGGAATACTCACTGTAGCTAACGGTGCAGCCACCATAAAAATAATTAACAACACCAACATCACATCAATGAATGGGGTTACATTAATGTCATGGTTTTCTGCGAGTTCGTTAGCATCACTGCCTAAATTATTAAAAGCCATAGTTGTTCTCTATATTTATCCGTTCTTTCTTTTATCCAAATCTCGACTCACGACAATCATCAGCGCACTAGAAATATCGGCTAATAAGGCTTTGTAATTGGTGATGGCACGAGCAAAGTAGTTATAGAGTAATACCGCAGGGATCGCAGCCACCAAACCAATTGCCGTTGCCAGTAATGCTTCAGCAATACCCGGTGCCACAACCGCTAAGTTTGTAGTTTGGGTTTGGGCGATGCCGATAAAGGAGTTCATGATCCCCCACACTGTACCAAATAAGCCAACAAAAGGTGCTACCGATCCCACACTAGCAAGAATACCTGTGCCTTTATTGATTTGCGCACCTGCATTAATTTGTAGGCGTTGTAAACGTTCATTCACTCGCTCTTTAATGCCTTCATCGTTTACCTTACTATCGCTGTTCGAAAACGAAAGCTTAAGTTCGGTAGCGGTCGATTGAATCACACTTTGTGCAAACGGATTATCAATACACTTTATTTGCTTACAATCATCGAACTTTTCTGCTGAAAGGATTTGAGATAAAAAACCTTTTGCTAGCTTGGTTTGTTTATACAGTTGCACTTGTTTGGCAACAAAAATACCCCACGTCAGAATAGAGGCAAGTAATAGCAAAATCATGACTGACTTTACCACCCAATCGGCGGCTAAATACATGCCCCATGGTGATAAGTCAGCAGGTAAACCGTGGCTGACTCCAACGGCGTCATTAGCTTGCGCATTAAGGCTCAACAAGAAAACGAAGATAGAAATAAAAAAACGGGTCATAATCAATCCCTATGATTGTGTAAAAAAGTTGTGTTTAAAATTGTTTTTCTAATTTAAAGTGCACAGCGTGTTTGTCGAAAGAATACAGGACAGCATGGCTGGACTGAGAACGACCATAATTCAGCTGTAAACTCGGTACTAGCCCTGCAAACTCATGCTTTGGAGCTTTCACGATAATGGTGTAGTTTTGAGTATTGTCTTTTCTGGTATCCCTAAAAAATGCGTTGTAACCTTTAAATGATTGGTTGCGAAACGAGCTAAAGACAGTTGTATTAATTCCGTCAGTTAATGGGTACGATAGCCCAAGCCTCAAGCCAAAGTTATCAGAGTTAAAATTGGTATCTCTCGCTCGTTTTTGGCTGTAATCCATACCACCAAACATGGTTAACTTATCCGAAACTCTTTTCCATAGGGTGAAATAACTGGAAAAGTCTATGCCGTTTTGCAGTCGTAAATCCGGCTTTATAAATTCCTGTTTTTTATAATTAAGCTCTAGCTTCATCATTGTCGTTGGCGATATAAAGCGTAACCATTCTGCGGTTAATCCCACCGAAGTAAAGAAAGCTTTTTTATCCAGTAATTTCAATTCAAATAAGGGGGCAATGAACAACTGATTTTTCGCTTCCTTGTAGCTGTAACCTAACTTGGTAATGTACGTCCCTTGGCTAAACTCGCTATGATCTCTTAATTTTTTGTTTCGTCGATCTACAAGGGTAACGTAAGACTCACCATAATAATTACTGGCAAATAGTAGAGTACGCCATTGTATGCCGTTGTGGTTTGATAACGACCAGCGTCTTTCAAGACTAGTTTCAATCCCGACCCCCATTGAAGGAGTGACGAATGGACTGGTTAATACACGATCCGTCAACCCCGAGGCTTGGTTAATATTACTATCAAAACTGGGACCGAATGAGAAAAAGCCATGCCACTCGTCACGATTCCGAATGGCTTTGCTATAAGCGGCAATAGTGGCTTGAACGCCTTGGGTTTTGGGGTCGTATTTAGGGATGAATTTTTCTATTTCAGCAAACTGTTTTGCGGCTTCATTATTTTTATGGTTTTCAAATAGCACTCGCGCCAGTTCTAATTTCGCCAGAATAAAGTCCGGTTTTAAAATCAAAAGCTGGCGATATTTGTTTTCAGCTTGAGTGAGGTTTCCAGCATGTCTTGCCAATCCGCCTTCGGCATACAAAACTAACATCAAGTCATGAGTTACTATGGCTTGATAACGAGGTAAAAACTCTTTTACCGCCGGCCACATTTTGTGTTGTACCGCTAAATACAGCGCACGACCAAGTTCATTAACGTTATTGTTTACGTGATAAGTGCGACCGTTAATCGTGAGTTTCGAGTCCCTTGCTTCTCGTGCCATTTCATCTTGTAAAATGGCTTGCTCTTTTTTTTGTAAACCCTGCTCAGCTTGCTGCTCAAGCCGTAACTGAGTATCTTCGTCATTGGCATAGGCGTTAGCAATAAGAAAAGAGAGCAGTGAAATAAGGGGGACGAAAATAATTCTTTTTACTAACTTAAAGAGAAGCACAGCACGCATTTCCATATTAATTTAAACGAGCACAGGAGCTAGCCCGAAAGCTAACTCCTGTTAGGGCGTATTTACCTTTCAGGTTTAAATTTTGTGCTATTTGAGCACTTTTCTGTTCAAGGCGTAATCAGAGAAGCTTAGACACCTAAGTGAGCTGATTACAACACAGAACAGGAAGTGCTCAAAAGCATCAAAGACAGCGTAAATTGGTCATTTCTGCTGCGTTATCGTTTGTTTATGTGGAGTAACCACACTTCACAAACTCTGCCTTACATAAGATAACCAACTTGTCGCTGCAAAAATAAACAAGAAAGATAAACACGCCCTTAATAACATCAACCTAGGGAAAGCTGATTATTTTTTCTTACCGCCAAAGGCAGTGTCAAAATGACGAATGCCAAATTTAGCCATACCAGCTAATGCAGCAGCATCTTGACCAAAAAAGTGACCTTGAGTTGTACCAGTAACTAAACCATTAGCAATTGCTGAGCCAGAGAAACTTGCATTGCTGCTGTTAATATCAGCATTGATTCTAAGATTTGTTACAAAACCTGAGTTGCTGGTAAGTGTGCCTGTCAACTTATTGCTGTTAAAGTTAGCGGTAAAATCACCACCTAAAGCATTACCGTGGTTAATTCCTGTCACGCTGTAGGTAGCAACACCACCAGTTGGCATAGTGGTGCCTTTATTGTCACCGACATAATAAACCGCACGACGTCCATCGTTTGCACTTGCGCCAGACATATCTTGTGCCCATTCACCAAACCAGACATCACCAGTACCCGCTTTGGCAAAATTGAATGTGCCTAAGTTAGTGTGTTCAGCTGGCGCGCCTGCTGGCGGAGGCGTGTCCATCACTAGCTGATAGAAGCCGTTAACAACGTTCGAAGATTGAGTCAGACCCTTGAAATCAATAATTCCGTCAAGCCCCATACCATAAACACCAATTCCAGCGAATCCAGGCTTGTGAGTCTTTCCGGTATCAATGACAGATTTTCCTACTTTGATATAGCCTTCAAAGCTTTGCCCACCAATAATGTCCGCTTGAGCAAAACCAGTAACAGCCATAGCAGCAATAAGTGCCGTTAATTTTAATTTCATTTCACATTTCCTTTTGTTGAGGCGTTTACCTCAGAGTTTATAAAGCCAATAAGCCCATATACTTATTAGCGGTTAGGTGTGGCTGCGGATTAAAACACAACCACAAATTTGGTTCCTACTTAATAAGCCGTACGAGATAAAGAAAGGGGAACCCCATTTTTGAATTTTTTTATGATTTTTTTGAAGAGTTTGATTTATTACTAGAATGCGTATTTAGGCAAGCACGTCGCTCCTGCGAAGGCAGGAGCCCAGTGACTTATTGAAACGTTTAAAATATGGAAATCACTGGATGCCTGCCTACGTAGGCATGACGGGTTAGGAATAGTTAAAACTTAACTTTCATTCCCAGTTTAAAGGTGCGACCCGGTGCTGGGTGGCTGGTGATGGTCATAGGTTCGACATAGTAACGGTTGCCTAAGTTCGTCCCTGTCAACTCAAAGCTTAAGAAGTCCTTAACTTGATAGTTCACATAAGCATCAACCGTCGTTGACGCGGCACGTTGTACAGGGTCGTCATCGTGACTCTTTGATGAATAGTTAATACGCATACCGGTTTCTAAGTCTTTATCTAAGAAACGCGCGCCCACTAACAAGTTACCAGACAATGGAGGAATGGCACGGGCGGCTAAGTAACCATTACCAGTACCGCCAGAAAATCCAGCGCGAACACAGGATTGTTGCGATTTGGCGATATCAAAACCTTGTTTGGGAACAAAAGACTGCTCTATAGCTGTTCCAGCATCACAAACCTGATTTTTCAAATTGTAAGCCAAACCTAAGTCAGCAAATAAGGTGCCATTATCGTAACGACTTTGGAACTCTAAGCCACTGATATGCTGTTTTTCCATATTGCTAAAATGCAATTGACTACGATCCATTACATCATCAATGGTTTGGTCGAAGTAGGTTATCTTGGTACTAAGATTGTCAAAGTTATGAATATAGGCAAGCTCAACAATGCTAGCACGCTCTGGTTTTAATCCATAATTTGGGTTATAGGTAGCAGAGAAGCCGTATGTACCTTCAAATAAGCTTGGGAAGCGCAGCGATTCGGCGTATCGGATATAACTGCGGCTGTTATCGCTAAAAATAAAGGTCGCTTGTGCTTCTGGCATCCAACCTGAGCCTTTAAGCTTACTTGGCATAACACGCTCACCTATTGCTGCACCAGTACTGCAAGACTCAGGAATAATCCTCAAGCGTTTTATTTCAGCAGCTGATAAGCAAGGATTGCCCGCACGACTAAATTTACCATTACTGTCACGCAGCCATTCTTTCGTATTGTCTTTTACGTAGGTTTTATCGTTATTAATCCTAGTGGTTGCCTCTGCAATTAAACGATTAATCGTGCCTTCGCGATCGGCTAATGCATCAGCTAAATCGGCCTTAAGTTTATCAAGCCTTGGTTGCCTTTCAGCAATAAGAAGTTGCTTTAAAAATGGAGGAAAAGCCGGATTAATTCTTATACCATGAATTTCATTTTCAAGGTTTTGAATATCAGCTCTAATTTTATCAAATGCACTAGGATCAAATTGGGCTCTAATCTCAGCCGATTTAGCGTCAATTCTTGCTTGTTGCTCTTCTGCGGTACGTGTTTCGGTGGTTTTAAAGCGTATGATTTTACCAGTTCCTATTGTACCTGGCGAAACTGCATTAAGGTCTCCGGCGGCTTTTCGGTTTACCACATAATCATCACGCAGCGAGTAATGACCATAACGCGCACCGGCATTTAAACGCAGAAATTCAACCGGTTGCCAATCAAATCGAAAACTACCATTAAACTCCTTACGGGTACCTGCGCGGCGAGGACCTTGCCAACCATTATTTGTATCATTAACATTTTTTATGGACAGTGGCGGCAAGCCTAGTTTAGGCCGTAATTGTTCGTATTGGTAACGACCCGCAAGCGTTAGGTTTAAGCCATCTGCTAACTCCATTTTATTACTAAAATTAGCTCCGAAGCGTTTGGCTGTATAATCTGCTTGTGCGTCATTAAACAAAATGTTCGCTTTGGGGTCATTGTTTTCTGGAGTTTTTCTTCTGTAATTTTGTACCGCACCGCCACCTCTTAATGAAAAGGTATCAGACAAAGTTGTCCATACTTTAGCCTTTACATTTAATAATGGATTTTCAGGATTCCAGCGGTAGTCAACATTATAAGCTTGTAGCTTCATTTTACTGATTGGCCACTGAGCTAATTTACCTCCTTCAACACGATTGGCAGAGCGACTGGCTAAAATTTCTCCCACCTTAGCATCAGTATAGCGAGCACCCACTTGTATTTTTTGAAAATCACTCAGCTCATAAGTAGTTTTAAGCAGGAAAGACTTCATTTCTACAGAAGTATTGGGGACCTCTTCACCCGGAATATGAGATAAACCGACATGACGAGGTTCGATAACAGGATTACGCCCCTGTAGCCCTCCTTCCGGTCTAGGTTGCTGATAAAAGCCTGCGCCTTTAGTACCTGTAAAATAATTGCCTTTTTTACGATAGGCATAAGCGCCTAAAATATCCCAGTTATCGCCTCGTTTTGCCACAGCAAGACGGAATGAATTGTCTTGACCGTTAAATAAGTTGTTACTGCTACCACCACGCTGACGAGGGGCGATTTCTAATGCGCAATCTCGATATAACGATAAACATTTAGGGTTTACAGTATCTGGGCTACCAGAAGGGTTGTATAAAGGCACATCATGCCAGTCCTTACCATAGTATAAGGTAGGCTCTCGTACTGAAGTACTGTTGCTACTGGTATCTGCGATAAACTCCATCCCAAAGGTGTCACCTTTATCAATAATATCAATGGCGGATAGCGTCTTAATTTCAACACCACCACCCACTGAGGTATGGGCATCAGGGTTTAATGAAGGGCCTTTGTGTACGGTAACATTACCAATCAAGTTAGGGTCGATATAGCTGCGGTTTGACGCACCGCGATAACCATTCCAGACAGTTAGAGCTTGTTCAGTTCCGTCGATGGTGACTGGAACACGCCCCGGACCTTGGAAGCCACGAATGTTAGGGTCGATACCACCACCTGCATGTGGATCGCCACTAAAGGTGTTAGGTAAACCTTTAAAAATATCGGCAGGGCTAGTGCCTTTAAAGCGTTCAATGTCTTTTTTACCGATAAAGCTGGTTGAGGCGTCTTCGTCATATACTGTGTTGTATCCGGCTTCGTCACGGTCGTCGCCGCTTTGGTACTCGCCCGTTACTCGTACTGCTGACAGTTCGATATCACTGTCGTTTCCCGCTGTACCGCTAGCAAATAACGCCACACTGTTACCATTAAATTGGTATTGAATATTGCTGCCTTTCAGCAACATTTGCAGTGCTTGTGCTGAGGTGTAACTGCCTTTTAATCCAGAAGTGCGTTTACCGTCAGTCAGCTTGCCTGCACCACTAAAGAACACGCCTGTCGCACGTGAATATTGGGTGAGTGCATCCGACAGTGAACCTGCTTGAATATTAAAGCTGTGGTTTTGCGTTTGTTGCTGCTCAGTTTGGGCGGCAAAGGTATCGGTTGCCATAGTTGTGCCGAATAAGCCAAAGCAGACACAAACGGCTAAGTGGCTAGCACGCAAAGGCTGCTTAACGGTGGAAGCGACTTTCGATTGACTTCCAAGTTGTTGTCGAGACATTGTTGTTTCCTAGTAAAAGGCAAAAGTGAGTTAATCGGTTATTTTCAAACCATTTGGGTTGGGCGTTTTACGCCCATCTAATTAGGTAACCGAACGAGATAAAAAAAGGGGAACCACTTTTTTGAATTTTTTGTCAATTTTTTTATTGGCTTGAATTTTTTGACGAAATATTCACCCACCAAGGCGAGATTTGAGTGATTTTTATGGGTAGAGAGTCTTGCAATAATTGCAGTGCCAACTCAGGCTGTTGAGTCGGATAGGCACCGATGACTTTGATATCTTCAATATCAGGAGCAACACCAAGATAACCCAAGCGATAGCGACCTAATTCAGCCACTAATTGTTTTAAACTGATGTTGTCAGCCAGTAAGATGTGTTTATGCCAAGCACCATGTTCAGCAGCAACCTTAGTAGGCGTCTCTATTGTATCTTGGGTAAAAAAGCTTTGCTGTCCTGCTGAAATCACCTGCTTTTCACCATTACGAGTTTTGATTTCAACCGCACCGTCAAAGACCGCTAACAATTGACGATGCTCGTATTCTCGTACCGTAAATTGTGTGCCAAGTGCCGTTAGCGTCGCCATTGAGGTTTCGACTTTGAACGGGCGTTGGTTTTTATCTTTGGCAGTTTCGATGTAAATCTCGCCTTGCAGTAACTCGATGACTCTGGCGTTCGAGGTGTAATTGATGTTGATTGCAGAATCGGTGTTTAGCCAGAGTTTACCCCCATCTTGCAGCTGAACTTCAGCCACTTCACCAACACCTGTATAGCGATCCGCATTAAAACGATTGGCGTAGTGTTCCGCCAATTCTGGTAATTGGGTAAAGCGGACACCAAACCATGCCACACACATCATCCCTCCCGCTTGCAGTAAGCGACGACGAGACAGACGTTGTTCACGAATTGTGGTGATGGTTTGACAGGTATTAGCAAATTGGTCATTTTGCGCCTTGGCGAAACGACCACTGATATTTTCCACATACTGCCAAGCTTGTTGATGTTGTGGGTTTTCAGCTAACCACGCTCGCCATTGCTGATGATCAGCTTCGGATTGATTTTCATCGTTGACCACCACGAACCAAAGCGCAGCTTGTTGCAATTGCTGATGAGTTGGCTTTGGCGTGTTGGTATTTACTGTTGCAGCGTGCATCTTCCGTGACATCTTGATGTTCTAATTATTGGTAGTGGCGAGATTCAATGAGTAAGCATTCGAACATAGCACGTGCCATGTATTTTTTGACCATGCGCTCTGATACTTCAAGCTCTGCAGCAATTTGCTTATAAGTAAGGCCGTCCATTTGCGACAGTAAAAAGGCCGTGGCAACGTTTTCAGGTAAGTTTCGCAGCATCTCATCAATTTCACAGATGGTTTCGATGATAATGGCTCGATCTTCTGCGGATATTTCTTCCAGTTCAGGACGCTCAGCTAAGGTTTCAAGCCAAGCCTGTTCGACTGACTTTCGTCGCCACATATCAACACACAGCCCGTCTGCAATACAGCGAAGGTAGCGCCTTGCTGCTACCACAGTATCAAGTTGAACAGTTTTACCTAGTAAACGCACAAAAGTATCTTGGGCTAAATCAGCCGCTTTTTCTGGACAAGATACCCGACGATACAACCAAGACTTCAACCAGTGATTATGGTGTAAGTACAAGCTCTCAATTTTTTGAGGATTAGAGTTGGCTAGGCTATATGTTGACATAACGCAATCTTAATGAGAATTATTATCGTTTGTGTATTTTATACATCAAAATTCAAATTGCAATACGCTGGACGATTAAATACTGCTGAGATACCTAGGTCATTGCTTGGATTTATTTTTTACGATAGTGCTTTGTCTTTCGATGAAGAATAGGTAATTGTTAAGTGAACTTAAAAGCATCTCTTTATTGTGCAACTTTTAGACAGGTTCTTTTTGTATTCTATAGAATTATAGAATTTTTTATTAACGTAATTTGGTGTTGAAATGAGTATCGAATTAGCATACTTTAAATATGTTACAACATATCAAAAGGCTCTGTTATGAAAAAAGGTATCCATCCTGAATACGACTATGTGGTATTTAGAGACTCAAGTTCAAATACTGATTTTTTAATAAGATCAACATGTAAAAGTGATAAAACAGTGACATGGACGGATGGCAATACTTATCCATTAATCCATTTAGATATCTCAAGCGCTTCTCACCCTGTATACACAGGGGAAAAACAACAGGCTAAATCCGAAGGGCGAGTTGCCCAATTTAATAAGCGTTTTGGAAATACTGCTTCAAAATCACGTTAGGAAGTCTTTCATTATGCAAGTTTTAAGCTCACTCAAAAGCGCAAAGAATCGAAGCAAAGACTGTCAAGTTGTCAAACGACGAGGCAAGCTTTACGTAATATGTAAAAGCAACCCTCGCTTAAAAGCTCGCCAAGGTTCAGCAAGAAAGTCTAAATAGAGGTTCAATACTGGGGTACTGATATATTTCTTGAGCTTGCTTTGTCCACAAATAAGACAAACAGAATGGCTAGCATTATTAAAATAATGATTTTAAGTGTGTCCACTAAGTGTCCACACAGCCGCTACGTGACGGTCTCTGATGATACACATCGGTATTTTAAGTTATTGAAAATGCTCTACAACGCCCATGGCACGGTAACTAGAATAAAATGTAGGCTTTCTGGACGGGGGTTCAAATCCCCCGCCTCCACCAAATAAAACAAAGACTTAGCTCATCGAGCTAAGTCTTTTTTCTTTTCAATGGCGACAAAATGGCGACAGCGAAAAATTTTGTGGCGGCAAAAGATCTCGTAAGTGGATTTTCTTTCACTTAAGATTGAAAGGAATTTTTCATTGATAGAACTAAATCTGACTTACAATAAATTTTTCATCCGTCAAGGATGTCTCATTTTTTTGATGCTGGTTTCTGCCTATATTTGTGTTTTTATGGACAGCTTAAGTTCCAGCTCTATGGGCAAAGCTGCTCTAATCCTGCTCGCTACTCCATTTGTCGTTATAAACTTTTTTTATGAAATTTTTGCATTCAATAAATCGCCAAAAAGCTTAAAAATTGACTTAGAAGCTGGAGAGCTCAGTATCGGAAATAAGAAATACCTTTTTAAAGATCTTAAAGAAGTGGCTCTATTTGAAGAAAAAGTAAGTTCTGATGGTAGATTTGAATACAAAATAGAAGTTATCCGTGAACCAGAAAACAAACTGTTAAAAGCAAAATATGTTTTTTCATGCAACTTAACCGTTCCTCAGCTCAAGGAACTGGCTGATACATCAAATGGTATAAAGCTATACATTTTTGAAAAATGAAGCTACTTCATCAGCTATTTTTATAGAAGAAAAAGCCTTCTTAGTGAATCATTTACTTGCCTGAAAATCCAAACGAATAATGAAATTTTTCTCATTGTCTTTAATGTATTCAACTTTCACTCTCCTTCCATTTTGAATAATGCCATCTTGGTATTTACGATTTACGAAGAAATACTTTGGCGTTGCAACATCATTATAAGAAAACCTGATTCCATCAACCTCAAAGCTTTCCTCCCTACTTGCTGCTTTTTCCGTTTGCAGATTTGTAACTACACCAGTAACTGAATAAATTTCACCTCCTTCTATTTTCTGAATTAACGACCTTTTCTGACTTAAAACTATAAAGCTAAAACAGCAGCAAGTGACCATAAGAATTACGATTTTGTAGTATTCAAGTTTCAAAAGTTGCTTTATAAACCTATCATAAACAACTTTCACTCTTCGATAACTCATCACCAGCATGAGGATAGTTAATGGATACAAAAAAATTGAGCTATTTACCGTGCTCATTGAAGTTTCAAAGTAAGGTTGCATATATCAAACAGTTTCTAATTCAATCACAGCCAACATATCTTCATTATCATCATCCATTCCGATCTCATTGAAGCCAAAGCTTGAATAAAAGTCCTTAGCAACTGGATTCTCAGGGTTATAACAAATCTCAATCACTCGGATATCAGGCTCTTGTTTAATTTCGTTTAAGGCAAGCTCAAGTGCATTACGTCCTAATCCTTTATTTTGATGATTTTGGTCAATCATAAAACGCCAGATTGAAATTTTATGTGAAGCCTCTTTAACCCACATAAAAAATCCTACTGGCTCTTCGTCTTGATAAATAGCCCTTGTTTCATAATTGTCATTAAACTTAGACTCAACAATCGACCACATATTAGAAGCTACATAGTCTTCTTGCTCTTCAGTTACCTCAAGATCACATACCGCTTCATAGTTTTGTTTATTGATTGGCTTTAACGCAATATTCAAAATAATTCCTTGTTTAAATTTAACGATTTCAACTTGATTCATCCCTCAAGCAGTAACAGTATTCCGACACTTAGGAAACGCACCACATCCCCAAAATTCATTCCCTGCATTTTTACCTTTCGTAGATTTTCTTAGCACCATATCTGCACCACATTTGGAGCAAGT
This sequence comes from Parashewanella tropica, assembly GCF_004358445.1. NCBI lineage: Bacteria > Pseudomonadati > Pseudomonadota > Gammaproteobacteria > Alteromonadales > Shewanellaceae > Parashewanella > Parashewanella tropica. Next base: position 1,032,960 of record NZ_CP037951.1, on the reverse strand, counting down.
TTTAACACTGCTTTTATTGCTAACGATTTCTCTTACATGTCTAATGTGCTCAATATTGGTTTTGATGCTTGGTTGTAATCGCCCTGATTCAATTTGCTCGATAAAAGCCGTTACTTGTTCGGTAGTAAAAACTATATCCGTCTTGCTCTTAATGTACTCGACACCACCTCTAGCAAACGTCACATTTTCAGGCATAGGAGTTTTAAAAGTGCTATCACCAATAAAAATAATAACCGAGAATATGTGTTCAGAATCGACATCTAAACAAGCTTCTAGTGTTTTGGTGTGCTTATAATTTTGATGTAATGGGTTTTGAAATTTAGAGGTGTGTTTGAAAATCTTTTGCGTCCATAGCTTCTGATTTTCATTACCAAAAATCCAGCCTTTCATGTTCTTGGTTTCAACAACAAACACACCGAACTGAGACACGATGATATGATCAATCTGAGTTGTTCCATCCCCTGTAGGCAACGTGACATTTTTGATCACTTGGTACTTGCTCTTATCCAAGAAAAGCTTAAACAGCAAATTAACCATCCACTCCCCAAGTACACCTTTAAACCAAGCTGATTTAATAATTGCTATGAAAACAAAGAACGGGATCAGATACCAAAGCGAACCGAAAATCATCTCAAGGTAAATTGATAAGTCCATTTATAATCAAACCCTCTATTCTATACCTGACGAATCTTTTCTGAAGTAACTTATAATCGTTCCAACCCCGAGTAAAATAAAAAACCAGCCCAATATTGGATTAGAACTTTCCGCTGAAAACTGCATATAACTATTACAAAAAAAGAGACCTGAAACGGGAATTAAGACTTTCTTCACAATACATCCTTGAAAGTGGCAATATAAAAAACTTAAGTAGAAGCTTCTAACAACACTGTGCGAAACAAGATTTTTCACATTGAAAACTTAAGGTTGCCACCTTACCCTATAACCAACATAAATGTACACAATCAGGATGTGCCGTAATGAAAACAAAAATAATACCGTTAATTCTATTGGGGTTCATGACCTTATCTTCATCATTAAACGCAAAAGAAATTGGCACTTGGAATCAGATAAAATTTAAAAGTAATCCAGCCATTAACCTTCATCATTTTGTCTTTGAAATGGCTCGAACGGGTAATGATATTACTGAGCAAGGTTGGCAAGACTCATTAACCCAACAAGAGCAAGCTCAACTCCGTGAGTTGGTTGCTTTCTATAAAAATAATTTTTTTGGCAAAAGACGTTCAGCCATGAGAACAATGCCTTGGCTGCAAAATGTTTCACGCTCACTAACTCAATACCATGATGGTATGAGCATTCAGCTAGAGAACAAAAGACATCTTAAGTTATTCAAGCAAGTATTTCCTACCTACAAAAATAAGTTATGGCACAAACACGATGAATACAATAAGGCATGGCTTAGTGACCTTCTTGTAAAACTAAATAAATATGGTCTAAAGATTCAAACTCGACTTGAAGACAGATTTGAAGCACCTTTGTTTGCTGCGAATGAGCATCCCGTTGATATAGTGTATTTCGCAGGTCATCGAAATGGTGCATTTACCCACGAATGGCCTTATACCATGATCAACAGTTCACGCTCTGATTATCAAGGTTATGCCAGTTTAGAAATGATCTTCCATGAAGTTACCCACGCCCACGCTGAAAGCAACCTCTCCAAAACCATTGCTACAGAACTTGATAAAGTAGGCTTAAAACAAGAGCGATATATTTGGCATCCAATACAGTTTTATATTGTCGGTAAAACAACTGAAAAAGTCCTAGCTGAGCAAGGCATAAAATACAGCCAATATGCTACAGACACGATCTTCAGAAGGGGCTACTTTGCAAAGTTCACTCCTACAGTTATGAAGTATTGGCATGGCTATCCAACTGTAAAAAACGCTTCATTGAAGGAAGTTGTGATTGATATGGCTCAGGGGATGTCAGCAAAGTCTAAATCTAAAAATACCCTCTAATTTCTAATGCAGGATTCGCAAAAAGATGGCATTTAGTACCAAATTTGCTGGCATTTGGTACTAAAGCCATTTTTACCATCTAAACCTCACCTTTATACATGGCTATTTCACTTTGAGCGTGGCATAACTTTTAAAAGCAGCAAGTGCTTTGGAGGTTGAGCTATGGGAGCCATTATTACTAAAACTTTGCTATCTGAAATAGAGAAATCTAACTGGAAGCAGTTTTGTCATTCGCATGGCATGAGTGAAGCAGAAATGCTACGTATGCTGATAAACCGAGTATCACCTGAAGCCTCAAACACTGAAGATTTTAAAGCAATCCGTAATAACAAAATCACCATTCGCTTATCAGCTGAGAACCTAAAAAAGCTAAGTTGCCGAGCAAAAGCTGAGGGCTACTTTTATCAAACCAGAACATTAAAGCAGGGCTTAACCTTTACCCCATAGCCAAGCAGCACCACGAACACCTGACGAGCAGCCAAACTTATTTTTCAAAATTGGAGTTTTACATTCTTTACCAAGTACATATTGCTTTAATACAAGTGGTAAACGACGATAGATTTCGTCAATATTAGACATGCCACCACCTAAAACAATCGCGTCTGGATCGAGCATATTGATCATGTGTGCCAAGGCTCTTGCTAGCCTGTCGATGTAGCGTTCAAACGTTTGAGTAGCCAAAGTATCACCTTGATGGAATCGCTCCATAATTTCCAAACCTGTAGATACGTTTCCACCATTAGCCTGATAATCACGAATAAACCCCGTTCCACTTACGTAGGTCTCAATACAATCCTTGTTTCCACAAAAGCATTGTGTCGATTGATATTCATCTTTTGATAGCCAAGGTAATGGGTTATGCCCCCACTCTCCACCAATGCCATTGCCACCACCGTGAACTTTACCGTTAAATACGATACCACCACCGCAGCCTGTACCAATGATCACACCAAATACGACAGCTTTTCCTTTAGCTGCACCGTCCGTCGCTTCGGAAACCGCAAAGCAATTCGCATCATTTGACACTCTTACTTCTCTTTGTAGCAGTTCACCTAAATCTTTATCCAAAGCATGTCCGTTAATCCACGTTGAATTGGCATTTTTTACTAATCCAGTGAAAGGAGAAACAACACCAGGAATACCAACACCTACACTTCCCTTTTGTCCTAATTCAGCTTCGGCTTCGGTAACTAGATCTGAAATGGTAGTTATTGTCCCCTGATAAACCTTGGGCGTAGGTACTCTTTTTCGATAAAGCTCTTTACCACTATCATCCAAGGCCACCAATTCAATTTTGGTTCCACCTAAATCAACACCAAAACGGATCATGCTTCTTCCTCAATTCCTAATAAAAAAGTGGACAAGGCGTCCACTCAATTTTTTAATCTCAATCTAGATAACCTAAGGTTACTTTCCGTATAAAACACCATAAGCTGGGAAAGTTATCTCATTTTTATTTAGGCTTGCCTTAGCTTTTAGTGGATGTTCAAGTAACTGTATAGCTACTAATGCAGGTACTTTAACTTCACGCTCAGAAAGGTTAAAGCCACAGATAACAGTCTCACCTTCAAAGCTGCGTTTAAACATCAAAATCGGTTCTTCAGTTTTAATAAACTCAATATCGCCTGCAATCAATGACGGATGAGATTTTCTCCATACCATAAAGTTTTTGAAAGCCATCAATACAGAGTTTGGGTCATTCTCTTGTACATCAACAGACAAAGGCTTGTGACTATCGACCACAGGTAACCAAGGTTTAGCTTCACTGAACCCTGCATTAGTCTCGTTCACTTTCCATGGCATCGGAGTACGGCATCCATCGCGACCTTTGAATGTTGGCCAGAAGGTAATGCCATAAGGATCTTGTAAATCTTCAAATGCAATATCAGCCTCAGGTAGACCAAGCTCTTCACCTTGATAAAAACAGATGCTACCTTTCAAGCTTGCCACAAGTGCGGTGATCATTTTGCACTGCTCTGAATTTGCTTCGCCCATACCCCAACGGCTGGCAACGCGTTTTACATCATGATTGCTTACAGACCATGATGGCCAACCCGATGCGACATTTTCTTCTAGGCGGCTTACCGTTTCACGAATATAGCTTGCACTATAATCATCAGTTAACAATTCAAAGCTATAGCCCATATGAATACGACCATCTTCGGTGTATTCTGCCATAGTCGCTAATGAATCTTCTGAAGAAATTTCACCTAACGCCGCTGTATTGGGGTACTTATCCATCATGGCACGTAAGCGTTCAAGAAACTCTAAATTCTCAGGCTGAGTGTTATTGTAATAGTGATACTGAAACGCATACGGGTTGTCTTCAGAAAAACCACGCCCCTGACGTTTATCGACAGGTTTAGCAGGGTTGTTTCTTAGTTGTTGGTCGTGAAAACAGAAATTAATCGCATCGAGTCTTAACCCATCAACGCCTTTTTTCAGCCAAAACTCTACATTATCAAGTACGGCTTGCTGCACATCAGGGTTATGAAAGTTGAGATCAGGCTGCGACGATAAAAAGTTGTGTAAATAGTATTGCTGACGACGAGGCTCCCACTGCCAAGCAACACCACCAAAAATCGACATCCAGTTATTAGGTGGCGTGCCATCTTCATTTGCATCTGCCCAAACATACCAATCTGCTTTAGCATTATCTCTTGAATTGCGACTTTCTTTAAACCAATCATGCTCATTTGATGTATGACTTAACACCTGATCAATCATGATTTTTAAATCTAAAGCATGAGCTTTCTCAAGTAACTCATCAAAGTCAGCCATGTTTCCAAATAGTGGGTCAACGTCACGATAGTCGGCAATGTCGTAACCAAAATCCTTCATCGGAGATTTGAAAAAAGGTGATATCCAAATCGCATCGACACCAAGGCTAGCAATGTATTCAAGTTTATTGGTGATCCCTTTTAAGTCACCAATGCCATCGCCATTGCTATCAGCAAAGCTACGTGGGTAGACTTGGTAAATCATGGCGCCTTTCCACCATTGAATTTCAGACTGACTCATTTTATTGCTCGACTTCTTTTGTGCGTAAGTGAGAAAACGATTCACCTACCTGCTTTAGTAAATATCGCAGATAGTAAACAAAGCCTTTGCCTGAGTCATTGTGCATACGAATTCAAAAAACAATTAACCATTTTGTAATAAACTTTCACATCTAACCTAGTGGTGAGATAAAAATCAGCATATCAATACGATTTTCTAGCACCCAACCTAGCTAAAATGTAATTTATTACACAAATGTTTGTTAAAAAACATGAGATATAAAAAGCATGAAAGATTTGGTTGATAACAACATGTAAAGCCGATTTTATTTAGAATCGTAAGCTTTTAATACATAGCCAAAAAAGCAGCACCAATAAAAATAAAAAACATTTAAAACAAAGGAAGAAACTTATATATTTCAACAACTTAAAGGAACTCAAAAATTTTAAACCCTAAAGCATAAAAGTCTTTTTTGTTCTCGAACCGCAGCACTAACTGCTATTATCCAAACTTTGAATACGTATGTAGAAGTTTGTTAGCCATATATTCATTTGATTAACATTCAGCCGTGATGAATTTGTGCCTATAGAAAACAACAAGAACTATAGGAATTAAAGTGGCTGATAAAGCGGTACACGGTATTTAGTAACACTCCGTAACATTCGGCCTCAATAATAATAACTACTTATATGGAGATACTATGTCACCGTTTAAGCCAAGCATGCTGACACTTGCGCTACTATCAGCTGGTCTAAGTGCAAATACTTACGCTGCTGATGAAAAAGTTAAAGAAAAAGAAGCACAGAAAGATGATATCGAAGTTATTGAAGTTAAAGGCTTCAGAACAAGTGTAATAAAATCACTCAACGCCAAACGTTTTAATGACACTATCTCTGAAACTATTTCTGCAGATGACTTAGGCGCACTTCCAGACTCTTCTATTGCAGATGCTTTAACTCGATTGCCCGGTGTTACAGCCGTTCGGACTGGTGGTCAAGCTAGCGGATTAAATATTCGAGGACTAGATGGTGACTTTGTTTTTGCAACCTTAAACGGTCGAGAGCAAGTGACTACTGGTGGTAAACGCGCCATTGAATTTGACCAATATCCATCTGAGTTAATTAATCAAGCTGCTGTATATAAATCTCCAAAAGCTTCGCTTATTGAAGGCGGTGTTGCTGGCACAGTCGAATTAAAAACAGCAGATCCATTGAAAAGTGAAAAAGAGCATTCTTTCAACATTAACGTAAGAGGCGCTTTTAATGATCGCGCAGATGAAGTTTCAGATGCTAATAAATTTGGTAATCGCTTAAGTTTTTCATATCAAGGTAAATTTTTAGAAGATACCTTAGGAATTGCTGCAGGCTATGCGCATTTATACCAGCCATATGTATCCAGTCAATTCATTGGGTTGCGTTTTAATGACGGTAAACGTGATTTAAATGGTTCAGGTTCAGAAGAATCTATAAGTGAAGGCTTCGAAGTACAACAAAAAGGCGGGGAAGATAAGCGCGACGGTTACATGGCTGCGATTCATTGGCAACCTAATGATAATTGGAGCATTAAAACCGATGTTTTTCATTCTAAATTTGACTCAAAGAACTTCGCAAGAGGCTATCGAGTAAAAAATCTTAAAGATGGAAAAATCACCAATCCTATTATTGAAAATGGCTCAATGGTTGGTGGTACTGTTTCTTCTGAAGGAAATGGAAATTTCGCAGTTTTCGTCGTAAACGATGATGATACCAAGTTATCAGACCTAACCTCAGGTGCATTCAATGTTGAATGGAACGATGGGGAAAAGCTAACGATAGCAGCTGACATAAGCTATTCAAAGGCAGATGGAAAATTCGTAAACGGTGGAACGCGTGCTGTTCTCTATAACGATATTGACGCTCAAATTCGAGCTCCGGAATCTGTCACTTATCGTTTGAATGGTCTAAATCACGCTACGGCAAGTTTTTCTGGTGATTACTCCGACATTAATAAACTTGGACTACGCCAAGTTGGTATGTGGCCGTATGATCAACAAAATGAATTAGTCGCTTATAAGCTTGATTTCAAATATGAACTTGAAAATGATTTTTTAAGCTCTGTTGAGTTTGGAGTTCGTTACTCTGAAAGAGAGTTCAATGCACAGCGTTCTCAAGCTGGCTATGGTAATGAATTTGGTAAAAATCCTGACAATCAACCTGTACTTCGCCTCAACAAGGATATGACAAGTGTTGTTGATTTTGGTGGTGAATTATCTGGTTTCCCAAGCTTCCTAAAAATTGACTTTGATAAAGCTGTTGCTCTTGTTAATAAGCAGCTTGCTAAAACTGGAAAAGGTCCATTTAAACCGACTGCAAACTGGGGAAATAGCTGGACAATGATCCAAAGTGGCTCTGTCAATGAAGATGTTTTAGCAGGGTATGTACAAGGCAATCTAGATTTTGAGCTTGCTGATATTAAGGTTACTGGTAATCTTGGTGTTCGCATTGTCAATACAGATCAGTACTCTTCAGGTTTGCAACAAGTAGGCTTTGGTTTAGGTGAAGAAATTGCTGATGACAATGGAGTGATAAGTAAAGATTACATTCGTAATGAAGTTGGTCAAAAATACACAGATTACTTACCTTCACTTAACTTGAATTTTCATTTAACTGAAAACGACCAAATACGCTTTGCAGCAGCAAAAGTAATGGCTCGTCCACCAATTGATAAACTTAAGTCAGGACGTGGAAATTGGTATCACGACAAAGTTGTCAATAAAGGTACTCCACAAGAAAAAACTTATAAAGTATATAACTCTTGGGGAAATACCAGCCCACTACTAGATCCATTCTATGCAGATCAGTTTGATTTATCTTATGAGCGATATTTTTCAGAAAGTGAAGGCGCGTTTGTAGTTGCGTTATTCTATAAGAATATCAAGTCATTCATTAATAACTTCACCATTAAACCATTTGATTTTGAAAAAGAAGGATTTATTGTTCCTGACACAGTAACTGATAATGGTGTTACTTATGATGTAATTAAAAATGAAGGACAATATCAAACTGCGATAAACAACGATAAAGGCGGTTATATTCGTGGATTAGAGCTTGCATATACCCAAATTTTTGATTTTTTACCAGATGCACTTAATGGGTTAGGTTTTACAGGTAGTTATTCTTTTTCAGACAGTGAGGTCAAATTTACAACTAACTTAAGTGGCTCTGATTTAGATATTCCATTACCAGGCCTTTCTAAGCATGTTCTTAATACAACATTGTTTTATACATTAGATGGTTTCGATACTCGTTTAAGTATGCGATATCGTAGTAAATATGTTTCAGAGCAAGTAGCAGTAGAGTCTCAATTGGCATTCTTTGATGCTGAAACGGTTCTGGATTATCAAGCATCGTATGCTTTTGACAATGGCGTGAAATTACTGCTCCAAGTTAATAACTTAACTGATGAAGCAAACAAAACATATTTTGGTAAAAAACACCAAACAGGCACAATCCAAAACTTTGGACGCCAATTTTTCTTAGGCTTTAACTACTCCCTATAATGCAAAGCCACTTACTAGCCCTGCCTTGAGCAGGGCTTTTTTGCTTATACAAGCTTGAATTCAAATTTAAATACAGTTTGCTTAAAACTCAAATGCAAAATTACTTTCAGCACTTGATAAGAACAAAGTTAATCGTAGGTTGAATAAAAAATGAAAAAATATACCTTACTTTTATGCTCAACTTTAGCTACAAGCTTCAGTTTACTAGGCTGCAAATCATCAACAGAGCCAAAATCTGAAGTAGTTACTTCGCAAAACGCTGACTCCCATAAACCTGTCGTCTACCAAATGTTCACTCGCTTATTTGGCAATAAAAATAGCACCAATAAAGAGTGGGGAACTAAAGAGGAAAACGGTGTAGGCAAGTTTTTAGATATTGACGATACCGCCCTAAATGCCATTAAAAATTTAGGTGTTAGTCATGTTTGGTATACCGGCGTTTTACATCACGCGCTAGTAGCCGATTACACAAAATACGGCATTAGCCAAGATGATCCAGAAGTAGTTAAAGGACGTGCTGGTTCTCCTTATGCGGTAAAAGATTATTACAACGTTAATCCAGATCTAGCAATAGATCCTGCTAAGCGGTTACAAGAGTTTGAAGCACTGATAAAGCGCACTCATAAGCATGATTTAAAAGTCATCATTGATATCGTGCCTAATCACATCGCACGTAACTATCAATCGTTAACCAACCCTAAAGGTGTAGAAGACTTTGGTACTCGTGATAACTCTCAATTGGCTTATCACAGGGACAACAACTTTTATTACGTAGAAGGTGAAGACTTTAAGCTGCCGACAAGCTTAGATAACTACAAAGTATTAGGTGGTGAAAAGCACCCACTGATTGATGGTAAATTCATAGAAAGCCCAGCCAAGTGGACGGGGAACGGTTCCCGTAAAGCGCAACCACATTTTTATGATTGGTATGAAACCGTAAAAGTGAATTATGGCGTTCGCCCTGATGGCAGCTATGACTTCCCTCGCCTACCTGAAAACTATGCGAACAAAGATTACCAAGCCCATTTCAAATTTTGGCAGCAACAATCGGTGCCAAGTTCTTGGGTAAAGTTTAAAGATATCGCTTTGTATTGGACAGCCAAAGGCGTGGATGGATTCCGTTATGACATGGCGGAGATGGTGCCAGTGGAGTTTTGGAGTTACCTCAACAGCCACATCAAAATGCAAAACCCGAATGCGTTTTTGTTAGCAGAAATCTATCAACCCAAGATTTATCGTGACTTTATTCACCTTGGCAAAATGGATTACCTCTACGATAAAGTCGATTTGTACGATCGCTTGAAAGAAATTATTCAAGATAAACGCAATACTGACGTGATTGATGAAGTCGCCAACAAGTTTGAAGATATTGATGAAAACCTACTTCACTTTTTAGAAAACCACGACGAGCAACGTATCGCCAGCCCAGAGTTTGCTGGTCGCGCTGAAAAAGCTCTTCCTGCAATGGTGGTTTCTGCAACCATAGGTAAAGGACCAACCATGATTTACTTTGGTCAAACCGTGGGTGAAAAAGCCTCAAAAGACGCAGGATTTGGTAAAGCCAGTCGCACCACCATTTTTGATTACTGGGGCGTGAAAGCACATCAACAATGGATGAATGGTGGCAAATTTGATGGTGCTTTACTTTCTAACGAACAAAAAGCACTGCAAAATTATTACCGAACGCTTCTGACTTTTACTAAAAACTCAAGCGCATTAATGGGCAACTATGTTTCAACGCATACTGCGAATAAAACTTCGCAAGGCTATCATCAAAAACTCTATAGCTATGCGCGTTTTGACGATAAACAAAAGCTGATTGTGATCAGTAATTTTGCTGAAAAGCAGAGTCCTAATATGAGTTCAGACTTGAGCTACCAATTACCTAAAAGCTTAGTGTCGACTTGGCAACTCGCCGATGGAGCTTATCATGTTATAGATAAACTGACAGGTGCATCTCAGCAAATGATTGTGGCGAATGGAAAAGGCAGTATCAAACTTAAACTGAAGCCTTTACAGTCTTATATCCTTGAGTTGCAGCAGTAAGGGACAACCAATAATGAAAACCATAAACGTGTTCCCTAAGACCGCTATTTCTAGCGCAATCGCATTGTGCTTAGCTCTGCCTATTCAAGCTGCTAAATTAGAATCCGCAACGCTTAAAGGTAAGCAGCTACTTCTGGAAACTGATGAAAGCCAAATCACTATTGATGCTATTGGTGAAGGCGCAGTGAGTGTCCACTACCGAATCGAAGGCATGAAGCAATTGCCGTCATTTTCGATTGATGAAAAAGCTTCATACACGAGCGGCAGTCTCACTAAAACCAAGACTGGATTTCAATATCAGCTTGATGATCTAACAATAAAGATCCAAGCCAATCCATTTAAGCTAAGTTATCACCACAACGGAAAACTTCTGCTTGCGGAAGAATCGGGGTTAATCGCTCACGAAAACATACGAGGATTTCGTTTTAAGTTAGACGAAAACGAAAAGCTCATTGGTGGCGGTGAGCGTGTTTTAGGTATGGATCGCCGAGGTCAACGTCTACCCCTGTATAACAAAGCCTCTTACGGTTACACCACCCATGCTGAGCAAATGTATTACGGTTTGCCAGCGGTGATGTCCAATAAAAAATATGCACTGATTTTTGATAATACCGCTAACGGTTGGTTGGATATTGGCAAAACCGAATCTGATATTCTGCAATTCGAAGCGGAAGCAGGCCGCACCGCCTACATTGTTGCCGCAGGCAAAGATTATCCTGAGTTGATTGAAAACCTCACAGAAGTCACCGGACGTCAGCCGATGCCACCTCGCTGGTCGCTAGGCAATTTTGCTTCCCGTTTTGGCTATAAGACCCAACAGCAAACCGAAGGCACTGTGAATGCCTTTATTGAACAAGATATTCCACTTGATGCTGTAGTTCTGGATCTATTTTGGTTCGGTAAAGAAATCAAAGGAACTATGGGGAATCTCGCTTGGGATAAAGATAGCTTCCCTGAGCCTGAAAAAATGATTGCTAACTTTAAACAAAAAGGCGTCAACACGGTTTTGATCACCGAGCCATTCATTCTTTCCACTTCAAAGCGTTGGGATGAAGCACTATCGGCAGATGCGCTTGCGAAGAACTTTGCGGGCAAGGTCAAAACATGGGATTTCTATTTTGGTAACACAGGGCTTGTGGATGTCTTCTCCCAAAAAGGGCAAGCGTGGTTTTGGGAAAAATATCAGCCATTGCTTAAACATGGCGTTGCAGGTTGGTGGGGCGATTTAGGCGAGCCAGAAGTTCACCCTTACGATACTGTTCATACATTGGATTCAGTTAAAGGTTCTCCTAAAGTTACAGCCAATGAAATCCACAATGCTTATGGTCATCAATGGGCAAAGAATTTATATGAAAAACTAACCCAAGCACAGCCGGAGCAGCGACCAATGATCATGATGCGCTCCGGTTTTGTAGGCTCGCAACGTTATGGCATGATCCCGTGGACAGGCGATGTTAGTCGCAGCTGGGGCGGTTTAAAGCCTCAAGTTGAACTGAGCTTACAAATGGGGATGCTTGGCTTAGCGTATACCCATTCCGATTTAGGCGGTTTTGCTGGCGGTGAGAAGTTTGATGCTGAGCTTTACACCCGTTGGCTACAATACGGTGTATTTCAACCTGTATATCGCCCTCACGCCCAAGACAATATTGCCCCTGAGCCAGTGTTCCATGATGAAACCACTAAAAGCATCGTAAGAAAATTCATCAAATTGCGTTATCAATTGCTCCCTTACAACTATACCTTGGCGTTTGAGAACTCAACCAAGGGTTTACCCTTAATGCTTCCTATGATGTTCGCAAACTCAGATAACACCAGTTTTGATAATGCCAATAGCTACTTTTGGGGCGAGGCGTTTTTAGTTACTCCTGTTGTTGATCCAGCTGTAAAACACGTTGAAGTACAACTTCCTCAAGGTGTTTGGTTTGATTTCTTTAATCACACTCGATATCAAGGCGGTAAAACGGTATCGATTCCAACTCAGTTAGAAACGCTCCCTGTACTGGTTAAGGCTGGTAGCTTTGTGCCTATGGTTGAGCCGATTCAATCCACCAAAGATTACTCAACTGAGCAACTTATTTTGCATTATTACCATGATGACAATTTGAAACACGCTTCAGGGCAAATGTTTGATGATGATGGTAAGAACCCAAAAAGCATCGAGCAAGGGCAATATGAACTGGCTTCGTTTAATGCTGACTTTGATGGTAAGCAATTGTCATTCAAATTGGATAGACAACTGAATCAGTATCAACAAGCGGTTGAGCAACGTGAATTAACACTAATAATCCACAACATTCACAGTAAACCTGAAAAGGTTATGGTTGATGGCAAACTCGTTAAATTCGAATGGAAAAGCAACCAACTAACCATTAATTCGATTTGGAAAGATAGCCAATCAATTGATGTAAGCTTGTGAATACGTATGTAAAGAGCTGTTGCTAACGTAACAAGCTCGTTACCATTGCGATATCGCTGAAACAGCAAGAAAGCAAAAAGAATAATAAGGAAAAGCAAATGGTGAACGAAAAGCCGCATTTGAGCTTTTGGCAGATCTGGAATATGTGTTTTGGATTCCTCGGTTTGCAATTTGGCTTTGCGCTGCAAAATGCCAATATGAGTCGGATATTTCAAACCCTCGGCGCAGAGATGGATGCCATCCCAATTTTGTGGATTGCTGGTCCAGTAACAGGCTTGATTGTCCAGCCAATCATTGGTCACTTGAGTGATAAAACCTGGACTCGCCTTGGTCGTCGCCGTCCTTACTTTTTATACGGTGCCATTGTTACCAGTTTAGCCTTAGTCTTAATGCCAAACGCCAGTTATTTATGGATGGCAGCAGGTTTACTGTGGATTTTAGATGCTTCGATTAACGTTTCGATGGAGCCATTCAGAGCCTTTGTTGCGGATAACATGCCGAAAAAGCAGCAGCCTAAAGGCTACTCGATGCAAAGCTTCTTTATTGGTATTGGTGCAGTTGTGGCGTCTATGCTGCCTTGGGTTTTAGCCAACTTTGGTGTTGATAATCAGGCACCTGAAGGTACGATTCCAGACACAGTAAAATATTCGTTTTATGCTGGTGCAGTAGTATTACTTGGCGCAATCGGTTGGACGGTATTTTCATCCAAAGAGTATTCACCAGAAGAACTCGCGAGCTTTGAGCAAGAAGATGATTCAAAAGGTGACTCTAGCCCATTGATTGCTGCTCAAGTCTATTTCCGCAATGGCTTTGGCTGGTTGGCGACAGGTTTACTTACCACCTTTCTTGTATTCTCAAACCAATGGGATAAACAGCTTTACGTTCTGACGGTCAGCTTAGCAGTATTTGGTTTACTGCAATTCATCGTCGCTTTGCGTCGCAAACAGAATGTTGAGCCTTCAGGTTTTGATTCGATTTTTGATGACTTGCTGTCAATGCCTACCGTGATGAAGCAACTTGCAGTGGTTCAGTTCTTCTCTTGGTTTGCTTTGTTTGCCATGTGGATTTACACCACAGCAGCGGTAACCTCTGTGCATTTTGGTTCAACTGATACCTCATCTGCCGCTTATAACGATGGCGCTAACTGGGTGGGTGTACTGTTTGCCGCTTACAATGGCTTTGCTGCGTTAGCCGCAATAGTCATTCCTTTTGTGGTTAAAACCATTGGTTTGCGAAAAGCCCACTTAACTAACCTATTCTTTGGCGCCGCTGGCTTAGGGTTATTCCTAGTAATAGATAATCCTGATTACTTATTGATTTCGATGGTGGGCGTTGGTTTTGCTTGGGCGTCTATTTTGTCACTTCCATACGCCATGTTAGCGGGTTCATTGCCTGCTAAAAAAATGGGCGTGTATATGGGTATTTTCAATTTTTTCATCGTTATTCCACAGCTATTAGCCGCTAGTGTATTAGGCGTATTGTTAAAAGCAGGGTTTGAAAACCAACCAATTTACGCATTATTGATTGGTGCCACCAGCTTTATGGTTTCTGGTCTTTTAACCCTTAGAGTCACAGCAGCTAAGAGCGAGTAACAAAATGAAAAAATTAGTATTAGGACTCACCATTGCTGCCAGCTTTTCGAATGTTGAAGCACAAGATTTTTACGGCACCTTGCATCCATTTGCCAAAGAGAACGTGTACTTTGTCATCACAGATAGATTTGTCGATGGTGATAAAAGCAATAACTACGAGCATGAGACAGGCTTTAACAAACCTCTGAATTGGCCGAATGGCGATAAAGCCAATGTCGGTTACTTAGGTGGTGATTTTAAAGGGCTGTTGTCTCAAGCGGATTACATTTCAGATTTAGGCTTCACCTCCATTTGGATGACGCCCATCGTAAAAAACCCAGCAGATGCCTTTACTGGCGGGGATGAAATCAAGCCAACGGGCTTTGCTATGGATAGAGGCAAGTCTGGCTATCATGGCTATTGGGGGGTGAATTTTTATGAGTTAGATAAACACTTGCCGTCCAAAGATTTAAACTTCCAACAACTTAATGAAAAGCTCGGCAAGCATGGATTAAAAACCATTATTGATGTGGTGATCAATCACGGCTCTCCAGCCTATACGATGCCTAAGCCGCAAGCGGACTTTGGTAAGCTGTACGATAAAAACGGCAAGCTGGTTTCAGATCATATGAACCTGAAGCCAGAGTCACTATCGCCAAAAGCGAATCCAAAACATGCTTGGTTCAATACCAAGCCAGACTTAGCGCAGTTGGCTGATATTAATGTTGAAAACCCGCAGGCGCTAAAATACTTTACCGATGCTTATTTGCAATGGTTAGGACAAGGCGCATCTGCCATGCGTTTAGATACGGTAAAACACGTTCCAGCTAAAGTATGGGGGCAATTCAGTAAAATCATTCGTGTTCAATATCCAAACTTGTTTATGTTTGGCGAGGTGTACTCTTACGATGCTAAGCAAATTGCCAAATACACTTATCCAGAGTTTGGTGGCATGAGTGTATTAGATTTCCCTTTAAAGCAAGCCATGGATAACGTATTTGCCAATGGCAAAGGCTTTGAAGCGCTTAGCTCAGCATTGCATTTAACTAAAGGGCCTTACGCTAACCCATATGAGTTAAGCACCTTTTATGATAACCATGATATGCCGAGAATGAATGCTGACGATAACGGCTTTATTGATGCACACAACCTATTGTTTACCTCTCGTGGTATCCCAGTGGTTTACTACGGCAGTGAAATGGGCTTTATGCGTGGTAAAGGCGAACATTTTGGTAATCGTAATTATTATGGTGTTAACAACATTCAAAAAGCCAAAAAGCATAAAATTGCTCAGCAACTAAAGCAAATAGCCAAAGTACGTAAAGAGAATATTGCCTTGCAGAAAGGACTTCAGATTGTTGAAGAACTAAAAGGTGCTAAAGCCGTTTTTTATCGTGTTTATCAGCATGATGGTGTGAGCCAAACGGCGTTGGTGATGTTGAATAAAGGGGATAAGGCTCAGACTTTCTCTATGCCTGAGAATATTCAAACTGGTCGCTGGGAAAATGCCGTAACAGGTGAAAAGGTTGATATTAAAACTCAATCTAGAGTCACAGTACCAGCGCACGGTGTTCAAGTTCTTCTTTACAATGCAGAGATTACATCAAAGCCATTAATAAAAGCATTAACAGCTTCAATGCAACAGCGATTAGGGACTAAGACTCAACTCTAATGCAACAGTTCAACTAGGGGCAATGGTACGATAAGACAACCGTCCGTTACAGGATGTAACGGTCGTCAATACATGGATGTATGTTTCTGTTGGCGTTCGTACTATTGCGCCTTACATTTACCAATGATGAATTTTTAAATATTTTTAGATGAATTTCTAGTTACTAATTCAGGGCTCAGCATCACTTGCTGTTGTTGATTGCCCTGAATCTTATCAATCAATACTTCCACCAGCATTTCACCCGCTTTATGAGTATCCTGTCTAATTGTGGTCAATGGTGGGTTCATAAACTGAGCAATTTGAATATCATCAAAACCAACCACACTCACATCTGTAGGAATATGCTTACCTCGATCTTTTAACGCTTTAATCGCACCGATTGCAATTAAGTCACTAGCACCAAATAATGCCGTGAATTCTTGACCACTATCTAACAAAGCTAGGGTAGCTTCATACCCTGATTGCTCTGTTGAAATGGCATCCGCTTGGAGTTTTGGCTCAATCGGTAACCCTGATTTAATCAAAGCTTCGGCATAACCTTGGTAACGGTCAAAAAACTCAGGACAATGCACAGAAGCATCGCCAATAAAGGCAATTCTTTTATGGCCTTGATTAAGTAAATGCGTTGCTGCTTGAAAGCCGCCATCTTTATTGTCACAACATACAGACGGATGCTCAGCCAGTTGAGGTCCCCAGCGAACATAATGGGTACCCTGCTCTTCCAGCTGTTTTAATTTCGGCTCAAAAGCAACGGCATCACCGTACCCTAATAGGATGATGCCATCAGCCTTATGGCTGTCTTCAAAGTCGGCATGCCAATCATCGGAATGCTGCTGAAATGAAAGCAGTAAATCATACTCTTTCTTTGCTGTGGCTTGAGTAATAGAGCCAAGCATCGACAAGAAAAATGGATTGATCAGAGAGTTATCAGAAGTCGGATCGGCAAAAATTAGCAGTGCTAGCGTATTGCTGGTTTGAGTTCGAAGACTGCTCGCATGTTTATCTACTTTATAATTCAGTTCTTTGGCAATGCGCTTAACCTCATCAATGGTTTCTTTCTTTACTAAAGGGCTATTTCTAAGCGCTCGTGAAACCGTTGATTGAGAGACACCTGCAAGGTGGGCAATGTCGAGAGAAGTGGCTTTCCCTTTCATGCTGTAGCTTTCCGAATTATTATTATGCCGCCAAAATATATCAAATAACTCACCAAGCTAACAGTGAGTTATTTGATTCAGATTGTTGGCATCGGTATGGATTATTCCATCAACCACATTCTTGCGCTTCTCGCCGGCAAATAGAATTTATGCCATTGGCTTGAAACACGCTGCACATCATTCGATAAGGTATCACGATAGTTACGGTGCCAATACAAATTATCAACCGCCGTATTCACCCACACGTCTTTGCCTTGATCGCATTTGTTTATTCCGACAACACCAAGGTGTTCACGCTTGAACAGTATGAAACAATCATCAGAGTTCACGACTTTCATCCCTCGACCTTGAGTCGCATTATGAAACTTAATCATGCCCTTTATGTCGCTGCGTTTATATAAATCTTGCCAGCGACCATTATCGTTACTTTCATTGTGATCGGAATAAACCAGTGGCACACCACCATCGCGACCAAAGATGTAAGCATTTGCGAGCTTTTCATCAGTTTCATTTAAAATTTGATTGCGAAACCCTGTATTTAACGGAATATCATGAGTGACGCTAAAGGTAATGGCACGGTGATTCGGTAAAGCTTGCCCAAATGCGCCAGGATCGACAAGGTGCTTCATGGTGCCACCAAATGCGAACGCTTTACGAATTTGGCTAAACAGTGGGAAATCGTAAGCACCATGATCAGTCTGTTGTAAATACGGCGCTAAAAAGCGGTCGTAATCTACATGCCCTCTGCCACCATTGGCGATGATTTCACCAAAAACATGAGTTCCCGATTTGATCTCAGGCGTAAACACCTTGTTTATATGAGACATGGTCATATGCTTAGCTGCATCGACACGAAATCCTTTAACGCCCATGGTTTTCAGTGCCTTTAAGTAAGCTTGTTGCTGACTCACTACCCATGAGTTATCCGTTAAATCGGGTAGACCGGGGTCGCCATTACCGCCACACAAACGCTTATTTTGCACTTCCCAAACATTGGTATAGTCACCAATACAACCTGCTGGATGAAAATCTGAAGCAGTAAATAAGTTTTGGCTTAAATCGCCAAATACAGTAATCGATTGGTACTTTTCTGATTGCTGAGAATATTGAGACAGGATTTTACTACCCGGAAAGTTCAAGTCGGATCGTTGACTGGCTTCATTCGCCATATGGTTAAATACGATATCAGCATAGGTATCAACGCCATTGTCTTTGAGCGCTGCAATCATTTGCTTAAAATCATCGGTATCACCTAGTGGATTATCAATCACGCGATAATCTTGTGGCTGATAGCGTGCCCACCAAGCGTCCCCCGTAGATTTATAAGCTGGAGAAACCAACACTTTTTTATACCCAAGTTGAGTGATTTCTTGTGCTTTTTCTTTGACTTCACTGTATTTCCAGTTAAACGCATGCAAGATGGTGTCAGCTTGAGTCATAAAAGATGCAGAACTTGAAAGGAGCAAGGTTACTGCCAGAAGGTTTGTTTTCATTATTATTTCCTGAGTCTGTTTGTTCTAATTATGTAACAGCTCATATCAGGTTAACGTTAGATGAAAAAACAACCAACCTTTTGCAATCGTATTCAATGTTGAGTGTATCTGATGTAATTAAGAAATTTATCAGAAAAAAGACTATAAACTTATAAGCGGAAAAAATTCCCCCTTTTATACAAAAAAGTTACGACGTTAAGTCGTCCGTAAAATATGAAAACCTACAACTCTTCATCTAAACCAAAAGAGAAGTAAACTCTCCACTTTTAAATGGGTTAACCCTATATTCCCATAAAATTAAAACTCGATCACATAACTAGCTTAAAACCTGCTTACAGACTAATTTTAAAGCATAAACTGATTATAAAGGGATATAGTTATGTCAGGTATCAGCTTACAACAAGTTCAACTCGCCGTAGTTGATCACATTCATCAGAGTGGAAATAACGCTCTAGATTGCAATACCAGAATAAAAATGCCTAATGACAAAGAATATACAGTCAAATTTGACTTAAAAAAGCAAAAATTTACAGCAGCTAGAGTTAATACAGGATTCAATCTTCGTGACTGGTTTGCTACAGCTATTTCGTGGGTAAGAGGCAACCGTACTACTGATCACATTCAAAGAGCATTGAATCACCAAGATGCAATTAGGTATACAGCTCGCATGAATAGCACTTATGCTTCGCACCCAGATGCTCCTAATATGCGCATAACGTTAAAACATCCTCCAAAGAATAAAGAAGATAATGGTTTCCTTCATTTTAATCATCCTCAATATCCACAAGCTGCACATGAAAAAATTGCTGCAAGATTAAAAGAAATTTATGGGGTGTAATAAACTAACAGTAGCGATAGGGTTATTTCATTCTCACACCTCAACTCTATCTCCGTGAGTTGGTGGTGTTGAGGTCACGACAAAAATGAAATCTTCTCTATACTGATTGCTTAACTAATGTGGTATTCCACCTTTTGCAATCGTATGTAACTCAAATTGCACATCTAACTTTCTTCTAAACGAGCTCTTGAGTAAGATAGTACTCACTACTCCTAAACATCGGATGTTGCGCTATGAAATCAACCCTCTTAAAAATCACTGTTTTTCTGATCTCGGCAATTGCACTCCAAGGCTGCGGAGGTGGAGGTGGAAGCAGCGGCAATAAAAATGGCTCTTCAAATAATCCCAAGCCCTCCCCTATTATCACTAATAAGATTGTTGGTAAGTGGATTGATTACTTTCCAGAAAATAATTGTAAAGAAGTTCACGAATATAAAGCAGACAAAACTTTTACTGTAAAAGGAAACGAAGCCGAAATTAGAGGTACTTATGAAACAGGCTCTGTATCTAGCAATGGCAGTCAAACTGTTACGCTTAAGTTCACCCAATACAATGGAAGAGTAGATTGTTCAAACTCGACAGGAGCTATTGTTGGTGAAACCGCCAGTTTCAAAGCAACTTACCCTACACATCAGCTTGTTTTAAGTAATCCTTCTTCAAATGAACGAGTGTTTGTACTTAATAAAGCCGTCTCATTCACTACAACTTCCACCCGCGAAGAGCTTCAGGCAAATGAACGACTTTCTTTAAAACTTATCAGTGCTAACGAAAAGCTAGTAAATCCCAAAATCATTACATCACCGTCAGAAGTAAAATGGAATGAAGATGGAGAGTTGTCTTGGACGGCGCCAAATTCCTTTTTTTATCAACAAAGTGAGCATCAATTTAAGCTCACCGCTGATAATACGACAGATGTCTTTACTGGTAATATCAAAGTCAACGATGAAAAAGCGGGGCTCCCCATAGCAAGCTCCTTTACTCTTGATAAAAGTCATGATCATAAACCGATATACGCTGACTTTGATGGCGATGGTAAGAAAGAGCTATTACTACTCAATAGAAACGTTATCAGCTTAGTTGAAGTAACTCATGATGGTTATAAGCATAAGTGGAGTTACCCATATCGATTTAATGGCTCGCCAGATCTATACATTGAAGCTGCTGATATTAATAACGATGGAAAGATAGATATTCTGGTTAGGGATGATAAACACTTATATCAGATCACCGATTTAACCAAAGAAGCTGAAGAAATACTTAGCATAAAGTATGGCTCAATAGATAAATTCAAAGTTATTGACTTAAATAACGATAATACCCCAGAAATTGTTTTTAATACTGAGTTTGGTGCAACACACAGATATATTGGTATTTATGACTTAACAAAAAATGAAGTTATAAAGCAATATGATAGCAAACCAAATGAAGGATTTAAGGCATTTAACATTGGTAATGTAGATGAAGATCCACAACTGGAAATCGTCACCTCTAATGGGTAT
Organism: Parashewanella tropica; assembly: GCF_004358445.1. NCBI lineage: Bacteria > Pseudomonadati > Pseudomonadota > Gammaproteobacteria > Alteromonadales > Shewanellaceae > Parashewanella > Parashewanella tropica. The sequence goes on along the minus strand of NZ_CP037951.1, from coordinate 1,011,757 downwards.
ATCATAGATTTAAAAACTGACGAAATATTTAGGATTTTTAATAAAAACACTTTCTTAGCCCCCATGTTGGTTAACCTTGGCAATACTGACTATAAGATGATAGTACCTGGAAACTCAAGTAACTTAGAGTTTTGGAGTGCTGTTACAAAATCAAAATTATTTGAATACGAATTGATACAAAGTGGTGGAGCTTGTGGTGTAATTATTACCAACCTAACCAATGATGACTCTGACGAAATTGTTGTGCAAGAATGTGCGGATGATTCTCAAGTTGTTATCCACTCTCTGGATTGGAAAGATAATAAGCTCTCAATAAGTAATAGTATACGCGTTCCAGCTAGTGCTTCGCATAATCCATTGCAATATCAATTTTTAGGTGATCTTGAAAATGATAATTCATTGGACGTTATTAACGTTAGAGAAGAGTCCGTATTTGTTATCCCTTTAAATGGAACTCAACATAGTACCTATTCACGTTCACACGATAATAGGTATTATTTAAATTTGGGTTGGGGTGAAGTATCACCTGGAGTATTTAAAAATATTGGCTTAACTTCCGGTAGTTGGTTTGATGAGTATTACCTCACCCATCAAGATAACACTTCAAACACTCTGAAACAGTTTACACTCGAGCGACGATTCACGCCTACCGTTGAAAAAACAGCGCTTAGCGACATTGAGGGTGACGGCACTAGTGAAGTTATTTTCATCGAAGAGGCTGGCATACAAGAAAAACATCTAGTATCGATAAATGCTAACAATGCCGAACAATTACTGAAAATTTCGATAGGTAAAGATTATATTGATTTTTTAAAGATTCACGATGTTGATGGTGACGGAAACAAAGATGCCCTCATTTTTTCCAAGGATAAGCTTAAAGTAGTGAACCTTAAGACTTCTACCATTCATGATGTCACTGGTGACTTCAAAACACTTTCACATTCAGATTATGAGTATGAAGTTTATAGTACACCTAGCAGTAAGACTAATATTCTTCAATATTCACCACGACGTTTTTCTTCTGACTCAAAAACGAGGATCTTTAGTGTAAACCCTTCATTTGTATCAACTAAGACTGCTGAAGAAAAAATTCATACTCGTTGTAAGAAAATGGCTTTTAATCATCAAAACAACAAATTGTATTGTAACCACCAAGGTAGTTTTGTGGATAAAAAGCTCATTGAATTTAGTCAAGATTTAACACCATTAAAGAATATAAGGTTTCCTCAAGAGTGTAATGGCTTTGATGAGATGTTGGTTCATGGCGATCGAGCATTTTTTGGAAACTACATTGTTTGCGGAATATCACTATCCTCAGGAAAATTACTCTGGCAGTCTCCAAGCTTAAATGAGCCAGTCGAAGACGGTTTTCATTTCACTCCTAAAGGGGAAAGTAACGATCGAGAAAGAATTTCTTTTGCTACTAGAACTGCCATTTTTACAACTAGATAAACTCTAACATCTATTCTTAAAACAGGGTTTGGTGCTCAAGCCCTGTTTCATTACTTTAAAAAGTCAAAGTCTTACCTTCTCCCCTTCATTCAAAATATAAAGCGATACTTTAGAATCCATTTTTTTGTGCATATGTAGCAATCTCAATAATGGAGAATGACTGCTTTTATCCCCCATTTTCCAACTGTTATTGCCATAGCCCCAAGGTATCATCACCTTACATTCAAGCTCATCTGCTGCGACTAAGGCATCTTCAGGTGTTAAATGTACGTATCGATACCAATCGCCGTCTTCCTCATGGTGATAAGAAGCAATAGGCATTAAGCAGATATCCATAGCGCCATAACGCTCTTTGATATCTTTAAAATGCTTGGAGTAGCCTGTATCACCTGCAAAAAATAGCTTTTTATCTTTGTGTTCTATCAGCCAACCACCCCACAAGCTTTGATTAAAATCGTTGTAAATAAAGGGAACCAGAATACGACCACTGAAATGATTAGCTGGAACAAAAGACACTGGAGTATCATTTATGTTGGTTGAGGAATACCAAGCCATTTCATTGATATGAAAATTATCATTTTCAAAGTGTTTCGCAAACCCAAGCGGAACCAGATATTTAATATCTCGTTCCATGTTGTCGATATCAGCTTTGTTGAAATGATCGTAATGAATATGGGAATACATAATGGCATCCACATCTTTAAGTTGCTGCTCAGATAACCATTGTTTGGGCTCATTACGGTAAATACCTCCGGTCAGCCAATGGGCAAAGCTGACAGGTGAGTCAAATTGCTTTGTTATTGGATCAAGTAAAAAGCTGCTTTCATCAGACGTCTTAATATAAAAACTGGCGTGACCTAGCCACTGTATTTCGATACCTGTCTGTAACTCGGTTTTTTCATTATGTCCTGTAAAAGTACAATCTTCTGCATCTAGCTTACATTTAACATCAGAGGATTTGGGGTAGCAGTTTTCTTCACAAGTAACAGGATAAATCCGCTCTTTTACCTTTGTTGGGTAAAGATTTTGAAAGACTTGTTGATGTGAGTTTTTTCGATACTTAATTACAGAGTTATCATCAACCAGTCTCTGTACATGATTAGTGTTTGAACATGCAACGAGAAGAGTCCCTAACAGACAGCACAAAAATAACCGCGCCATTTAATATTCCTTTGCTTTTGGTAGTGCTAGCTAAAATCAGTTAGCTAATACCAAATCCACCTTTCTTAGGGAACAAAGTAACATTATGTTTGAGTGGCACAAACTCAAAAGCTGTAAATTTATGTAACAGCTATAAGCCCAACATATAGTGTTGGGCTTCAGTCATTTGAACGTTAGGGCATGTTTAGGTTAATTATTAAAACTGATAATTAAGACCAACACGAATGTCACGTCCAGCGCCCGGTACGCCATTATTCAAAAATGGTGTGTACGCTTTATCTACCAAGTTTTTAACCGTTACGTATCCTTCTAATCCCTCAATGACACTATTTGTCGGTTTATAACTCAAGTACAAGTCTTGAAGTAAATAAGCGTCAGAGGTTTGATTAGTTCTAAAGGCAGACTTCGCAGGTAAATCTTTTTCAGACTTTCTGTCATACCAACGACCTTGCCAAGCAAGTTCGATTTCCTCGGTAATGAAATAACCCATTTTCAATCGAGCATTAGCAGGCGCTAAGTCTTTTAATGGTTCATCTTTACCGGTTGAATCAAGGCTACTGCCTTTATGCTCACCTTTTATGTAAGCAAAGTTGGCATCGACATAAAAGTCAGCTAAGCGATAGTTAATAACTAAATCTGCCCCTTTGTTGTAATACCCTTTTAGATTGGTGTAGTAACCCTGTAACTGTTCAAACTTTCTATCACCCGGTTTAACGCTTGCGCCTAAACGACGTGCGATATCATTTTTACCTTTGTGATAAAACAGTGTCACCTGTGTAGATAGCGTATCGTTATCTGTGAACAATTGCTCTTCTATATGGGTTACACCAAATTTGTAAGCGTTTAATCGTTCGACTTTTAAATCTCGACTGCTACTGATTGCTTTACTGGCTCTTGGAAACTGGACGGAATAGATTTCATCGACCACTGGTGCACGCAAGGTATAAGCATAATCAAAATATAAGTTCGTATCTTGAGTCAATGCGTAATCTAGCGCCACTCTTGGTGAAAAGCCGCTATGATTAACCGCACTATAGTCATGCCCAGCTTCAGGCGTATTGTAATCAGACGCTAGATTTCCTTTACCTTCACTACGAATATGGTCATAACGTAAAGACGGAGAAATGCTTAAGTCCTCAGTTAATTGATATGTTAACTTCGCATAAATTGCAGTGGTACTCTGTTTTCCACTTGGTTGGTAATAAGGTGTATAGCGTCCGAAGTTTTTATTTTCTCTTTTTGCTTGGCTTTTGTTAAATACTAAAGAGTCACGATCGAGATACAGATACTGTAAACCAACCAGTAAACTATGCTCACCAAACAAACTGGTATTGTTAATGTCTACAAAATGGCGTTTATAATCTAACCAAGACTCATGTCCAAACGCACCGAGCGATACAAACATTTTTTCAAATGCAATTTTAGGGCGTACCCAATGACGTTTATTATCGCTGGTTGAAACAAGTACTTGAGTATCAATCAAGTCACTTTGAGGGTTGAAACGATAGTTAAGAGAGTAAGTTTGATCACGATAAGTGTTCATTACTGTCTGAGCAAATAGCGCGTTCGCTAGACCACCATACTTTTTAATATTGTATGCACTGATCGTAGGCATTTTTCCACGGCGAACCGCCCATGGTTGACGACCTTTATCTTGATAATTTGTATAAGATAATGACAGTGAATTAGGACCAGAATCCCAATCTACTTTGGCAAGCACACTATTTTGTCGATAGCCTGAATATAGGAATTTTTTATCATCGGCAAGGGTTGTATCGTTTGCATCGCTATGAGTGACATGTGCCAGAGCTGACCATTCTGAATTGAATTCACCAAATAGGCTCGTCGTATAACGTTTCTCATCATTATTAGTGCGATGACCTAATTTTACTCTGGCACCAAAATGTTCACCTGATTTAAGAAAGTCAGCCGCACTCTTAGTCGTCACATACATGGAGCCACCGAAACCACCATTGCCCGAACGAACGTCATGAGCACCTTTGATCACTTCGACTTGCTTAATCAAGTCAGGATCAACGAAAAATGAACCATAGCGATATTGCTCAAAACCAATAGGGGCATTATCAACAAATACACGAACATCTTCTTGGCGACCAAAACCCCACATATTGATTCGTTCACCACCAACTCGAGTACCACCATCCATATTGACACCCGGTAGCTGGTCAATCAGTTCCGCAAACTGGGTTGCTTGCTCAACTTCTATTTCTTTAAGAGAAATAACAGCCTCACCTGGCGGGGTAAGCTTTATGCTCTTTTTGTAAGCGGTGCCATTAACGGTAATGACTTCAATAGCATCAACTTTAGCTTCACCAAGCGCACTGCTCTTTTCTTCAGCCCAAACGTTATTTTGTACTGCAAGAGCTAACATTGATAAGCAAAATATTTTCCTTTTTTGGTTCACGACATTATTCTCATCTAAAAAAATTGGCGGAATTATATAGAAACAAACCGCAAATGAGAATACTTATCATTAGCAAATTTAAAAGATATATTTGTTAATAAATGTGTACGAGACAGAGTCGTCAAAAGAACGGATGTGTAGCTCTTTCCCATCACTATCAAACTTCTATATACGATATTACTAATTGTTCTTGCGCAAAACACAGCGAATGTTGATGCTGAAGTGCACAAAAATTTCTTTTAAAATATGGTTACAGGAGCAGTGAGCATGCAGTACAACGCTTTCTCAAAAATTTTCTTAGCCATTGGACTGGCACCTTTCTTTGCACATGCAATGGATTCAGCACAGAACACTTCAACTCCCTCAACAAATGAGCAGTATATTGTGGTGTTAAAGTCACCAGTGAAAAACTCACAGATGACAGCACAAAGTCTAGACACCTTAAACGCCAACTTGGTTAACGAACAAGCCATGCAAGCAGTGAATCAACTGGGTGTCAAAGTGGGTAAAAAGTTTCATCGAATGCTTAACGGTTTTGTTGTTACCGCCAATAAGCAACAAGTAGCCGATTTAGCGAAACTTCCGAGTACCGCCTATATTGAGCCGGATTATCAGGTATCCATTATTCCCGTTGATAATCAACCCCCAACCCCTTCAAAAAAAGTGCAGACCAAAAATGTTGACTGGGGATTAGCTCGTATCGATCAGCATAAACTTTCAGATGTAGACGGTAGTTACACCTATCTTTACGATGGTTCTGGCGTTACAGCTTATGTCGTTGATACAGGTTTATATTACAAACATCAGGAGTTTGGTGGTCGCGCATCCGTCTATATCAATAAAAAAGGCAAAGGGTATGAGAAAAACCCTGCCAATGATGTTGGTGACTGTAATGGTCATGGAACGCACGTTTCAGGCACGATTGCCGGCGGAACTTCTGGCGTAGCTAAAAATGTAAACGTGGTTGGAGTAAGAGTTTTGAGCTGTGAAGGAAAAGGAAGTGACAGTGATGTTATTGCAGGGCTAGAAGAGGTATACACATTAGCCCAGCAAGCTAAAACACCTAGTGTGGTGAATATGAGCTTAGGTGGCCCTCAAGTTAGTCAAGCTTTAGAGCAAGCAGTAGATAAGCTGGTTAATTCAGGGATTCCTGTCGTCGTTGCAGCTGGAAATAAAACCAGTGCTGTTGATGTTCTCGATTCTTGTAAAGGTTCTCCAGCTCATGATCCTAACGCCATTACCGTTAGCGCATCAGACGAAAAGGACAAACGAGCCAGTTATTCATATTACGGTAAATGCACAAATATTTTTGCCCCAGGCTCAAATATCATTTCAGCATGGATAGGTAATGATCATGCTTATGCCAAAGCCAGTGGTACATCAATGGCCTCGCCTCATGTAGCTGGAGTTGTGGCTCTGTATTTACAAGAAAACCCTAAGTTAACCCCAACTGAGATCAGTAAAGAGTTAACCGAACGCTCGACTACTGGGGCAATTAATATGAACTTAGGTTGGTTCCCAGGCAGGAAAAACAAAGAGAGAGCTAAGGAAACACCAAACGCTTTAGTTTATTCACTTCCTAATTAGTTAAACCTTAAAACACAGCCCTAAACAGTTTTTATAGGGCTGTTTTTTAATGTCACAACCCAACATCACTTACCCCTTCGTTTGTTCAATTTACAATTAATTACACATTGAAAAAGACTATTGCATTTTTAGCTGATAGGATTTAACAATTTAGCAACAGTACGGAAGAAAGAAATGCTGAACATAACAGGGTTAACTAAGACTTACGATAACGGGGTTAAGGCGCTGGATGGCGTTAACTTAAACATTGATAAAGGCATGTTTGGTCTACTTGGGCCTAATGGTGCAGGTAAGTCTTCACTGATGAGAACCATCGCAGGATTACAAGATGCCGATAGTGGTTCAATCAATTTTAACGGTATTGACGTGTTATCTGATCCGCAATCCATCAGAAAAACATTAGGTTATTTACCACAAGATTTTAACGTTTATCCACGGATCAGCGCCTTTGATTTATTGAATCACCTTGCCATTCTAAAGGGCATTAACAACAAAAAAGAACGTAAAGAAATTGTTGATAACCTTTTAGCTCACACCAACCTTTTCCAACACAAGAACAAAGCCGTCAGTGGTTTTTCTGGTGGTATGCGTCAGCGTTTTGGTATTGCCCAAGCACTGTTAGGCGATCCACAGCTTTTAATTGTCGATGAACCAACAGCAGGACTCGACCCTGAAGAGCGCAATCGCTTTCATAATCTTTTGGTTAGCCTTGGTGAAGAGAAAGTCATTATTCTTTCTACTCACATCGTTGAAGATGTTTCTGAACTTTGCTCTAACATGGCGGTATTGGCTTCGGGCAAAATATTGCTTGAAGGTCATCCGCAACAGTTAGTGCATTCTCTTAATGATCAGATCTGGACTAAGACTTGCGACCAACAAGAAGCGCAGGAGCTAGAGTCTCAGCTAGATGTGATTTCTAAGCGCTTATTTGCAGGTAAAACCATTATCAATGTACTTGCCAATGAGTGCCCTGAAGGCTTTACGCCAGCTCAAGCTGGGCTAGAAGATTTATATTTCTCTACCTTACACAGCCACCGCAACCAATCTGCGGCATAAGGGGGAAGTATGTTTCTATCAAGCTTAACATTTGAATGGCGATATTATTTGCGCCAGCCCTCTTTCTACATAGTGTCATTTTTGTTTTTCTTAATGAGCTTTCTATCGGTTGCTTCTAACAATGTTGTCATTGGCGGCGGTGGTGAAGTAATGAAAAACAGTGCCTACAACGTAGCCATTGCTATCAATATCATGGCATTTATTGCCATGTTCGCCGTGGTTAATTTTGTGGGCAGTACCGCAATTAGAAACCACCAGCACCAAATGGAAGAACTGGTTTATAGCAAACCGTTAAATCCTTTCGCGTATCAACTTGGAAGGTTATTAGGCAGCTATGCGGTTGTGCTAACTTGCTTTGCGTTTGTACCAATCGGTTTATTACTTGGCTCATTTATGCCTTGGTTAGATCAAACTCGCCTTGGTCCAGTCTCTTTGGACTTTTATATTCAGCCATTTTTTGTTCTTGCCGTACCGAGTTTATTTTTAACATCAGTACTGTTTTACACTATGGCGAATCGATTTCGCTCACTAATGGCTTTGTATTTAACCGCTGTTACCATGCTGGTCTTTTTCAGTTTTGCAGGTGTGTTAGCGAGTCGCCCTGAGTATAGAGAACTGGCCGCTTTACTCGATCCATTTGGACGCTTTACTTTTTCTGAAATTACTCGCTATTGGACGATAGCGGAAAAGAATACTCAAATGCTGCCGTTTGATGCTTTGCTGCTGCAAAACCGTTTAATTTGGTTTGGGGTAGCTCTGTTGATGCTGTTTTTCTCTGGCATTTTAAAGCAGCCAACACTAAGTAAGAAGAAAGACACAAAAAGCAAAAAAGTTGAGGTAATACCTGAGCTAAAACCATTAAAAGACCTTGCCACTACAACCACACCAAATAACTTGGATCAATTTTGGGCAAGGGTAAAGTTTGAAGTCAGGCAAGTTATCTTTAGTGCACCATTTCTAGTATTGAGCTTTTTAACAGTATTCAATCTGGTTGCTCCCATGATTGATGACTTTGGTTGGTATGGTACTTCCAATTGGCCATTAACTACAGCAATGGTAACTGACATAGTCCAAGCAACAGGGCTGTTGATGGTCATTATCTTGATCTATTACAGCGGCGAGATTGTATGGCGTGAACGTAACTCAGGCATGGGCGATATTATTGATAGCCTACCTGTAAAAAATATCAGCTTTTGGTCGTCCAAGTTACTGGCAGTAGCTTTAGTTATGGCAACGCTTTATGTGCTTTCTATGCTGACGACAATCAGTTTTCAGCTCATAAAAGGGCAAGGCCATATTGAGCTTTCGCAGTATGCTATCCGTCTAGGATACTTTTACTTGTTACCATTTTTAATGAGTGCGGTTCTCGCCTTCTTCTTACAGGCAATATCGCCTAATAAGTATGTAGGTATGGCACTATTTGTGGCGTACAACTTAACCACAGTCATTATGGCAAATTGGGGATTAGGGCACAGCCTTTATAACTTTGGTACTTCACCGAATACCGAATATTCTGATCTCAATGGTTATGGCTTAAGCCTAGCTCCTCATACTTGGTATATGTTGTACTGGGGCGCATTAACCACAATCTTGTTTGTGATCGGTTTTGGTTTGTATCATCGCGGACCTCAACAACCACTTAAGTCACGCTTAAAGTCGCTGGGTTACCAAATCGGCTTCACAGGTAAAGCGACGATTGCAGCCAGTTTGTTAGTGTTTATCTCTACGGGTAGTTATTTGTATTACCAAACCAAAGTGGTAAACAACTACATCACCCAAGATGAAAGCTTAGACAGACGTGCAGATTACGAAAAAGAGTATAAGCAATATCAATCTCTTCCTCTACCAACGACGACTAAGGTCAATGCTAAGGTGGATATCTTCCCTGCTGATAGAATGATCAAGGCTGACTTTGCAATCACTTGGCAAAATAAATCGGATCAAGCGATTGAAAAGGTATTAATTGGTCTTCCTACTCATACCAAGGCTGAAGATGTCGAAATTGCGATACCTAACTCTAAGCTAGGTGAGTTCCACCCTGTTTATAGAAGTGCTTGGCTGACATTCGATAAACCTGTGGAACCTAATGCAATCATAGAAGGTCACATCAAGCTAACCCGTAAAACAGTAGGAATCGAGGAGTCTGGTGTCGATTATGCCGTTGTTGAAAATGGCACTTTCATCAACAACTGGAGCTTACTACCGAGTTTCGGCTACCAAGACAATTATGAGATTGCTGATCGCCATGAGCGTACAAAACGTGAATTAGCGCATAAAGAACGTGCCAACAAACTGGAAGATGAAAGCTATCATCATCAAAACTTCTTTGGTGTCGATGGCAACTTCATTGAGTTTGAAACCACAATTTCTACTGCCAATGATCAAATTGCCTTAGCACCGGGATATCTGCAAAAAGAATGGCAAGAAAATAATCGTAGCTACTTCCATTACAAAATGGATAAGCCAATGGTTAACTTCTATGCCTTTATTTCAGCCAGATATCAGGTGAAAAAAGAGCAACATAAAGGAATTAGCATAGAGGTGTATCACCACCCAGTACATAACTGGAATGTTGATCGCATGATTGAATCAGTCAAAGATTCTATCGACTACTTCTCGGAGAACTTTGGTCCTTATCAACATAAGCAAATGCGCATTATGGAATTCCCTTCATATCGCAGATTTGCCCAGAGCTTTGCCAATACCGTTCCGTATTCTGAAAATATCGGTTTTATAAGTGACCTGAGAGATCCTGACAACATCGACCCAGTTTATTACGTAACCGCCCACGAAGTGGCTCACCAATGGTGGGGACATCAAGTGGGAGCGGCGAATGTTCAAGGTAGCGCGGTGATTTCTGAATCTTTGTCTCAATACTCAGCTTTAATGGTGCTTGAGAAAAAGTACGGTAAGAACATGCTACGTAAGTTTATGAAGTATGAACTTGATAGGTATTTACGTGGTCGCTCGAACGAACGCATCAAAGAAATGCCGCTATTGCGAAGTGAGAACCAAGGTTATATTCACTATCAAAAAGGTTCAGTGATCATGATGGCACTGAAAGATGCGATTGGCGAAGAGCGTTTAAATGCAAACCTAAAAGCCTTCTTGCAGCGTTATAAGTATCGTAATGACCCATATCCAACGACATTGGATTTGGTGAGTTACCTCAAGATGGGCTTGGACAGTGAGCAAGCACGCTTAGTCGATAATTCCTTTAACCAAATTTCTATCTATGACCTACGCGTTAAAGAGGCTGAAATTACCAAGCTTGAGAACGGGAATTACAAAGTCGATATGACAGTATTTGCTTCTCGTAAATCAGCATCAGGTAAAGGCGAAGAAACCGAACAGCAATTAGATAACTTAATTGATATCGGGATATTTAGCCAAGATCCAGAAAAACTGACGGATGATGCTCAAGTGTTAATGCTCGAAAAACATCGAATTACCTCTGGCGATAACAAGTTGAGCTTTGAGATTAAATCGAAGTCTGAGCCTAAATTCTTAGGTGTAGACCCGTTTGTAAGGCTGGTTGATAGAGACTCGAAAGATAATATTTATAAGCTGTAGTCAGGACTAACATTGCAATCTAAAAAGCCTCATGCTCTATTAATGTAGATCATGAGGCTTTTATTTTTAGCATTAATGACACGTTATTTTTCAATCTTAATATGCTCACTTTCTAAATGAGCGAGATCTGCTTTCAATAGTGCAATGAACTCTTTCGCAGCAGAAGATAACTCTACCGACTTAGGATATAAAATACCAAAAGACATCCATCTTTCAGGTACGATTGGGCGAGTCACCACTTGATTATCAACTATCTTTGCCGTTAGCGAATCTGCAATGGTAATACCTGCGCCATCAGCAACCAAAAAGCAAGCCAGTTGTGATGAGGCCACTTCACAAGCAAATGCCTTTTCCTGTCCCGCTGAGTGAAAAAAGTCTTCCATTTGAGTTCTAAGTAATAGATGCGGCAAAAGTGCGATCATTGCCTCATCTTTTAAATCGCTGGCATTGATTTCTGTTTTGTCACACAAAGGATGATTTAAAGGAAGAATGGCGGCAGCACGAACTTTAAGCAGCACTTCACTACTGATATCTGGATGATTGATTGGAAGTGGACCAATCCCCAAATCGTACTCTCGCCCTAACAACCATTGCTCCGCATCACGGTGGGTACGAACATCAACACTCAAATGAACATCTGAATGTTCTTCTAAAAAGCGCTTTACTGTCGGTGAAACTAACGTTGGTGCCACGCGAGGCATTGCCAGCACTCTTAATCGTTGAGTTTGTGCCGTTCGTATTTCATCAGCAATACGTTTGATTTCATCTAAGTTATCGAGGATACGTCTTGCTTCGCGATCAAAGGCAAGTGCTTGCTGAGTTGGGATCAGTCTTCTTCCGCTTCGTAAAAACAAATCAAGCTTAAGCTCCCCCTCTAAAGACGAAATCAATCGACTGATGGCTGACTGACTTAAGTGCATCTTTTCAGAAGCTTTTGCGATTGAGCCTTCTATCATAGTGATTCGAAATGCTCTTAAGGCTTTGATGTTCATATAGCCTCCATTCTGTATGCAAATTACGCAAGAGTATATTCCTTATTTGCACTTTGGGAAACCGTTAGTTCACTTTAGAGTTATACCATGTAGCACTAAATTAATTTAAGGAGGTTAAAAAATGAAAGCTAATACCCTTTTTATTTTTAAGTTAACCTTGCTGATCTTATTCAGTGCTATGTTCAACACAGCCTATGGCTCAACTCAAAAATTCCCTGTAAAACCGATAAAACTTATTGTCCCCTATAAAGCAGGTGGCGGAGTAGACAGTTATGCTAGAGCCATTGCTGCTGCTCCTTTTTTTCAAAAAACACAGCCTTTTGCCGTGATCAACCAAGCGGGGTACGGTGGTATCAAAGGTACAATGACTTTAAGAAAGGCAAAACCTGATGGTCACACACTCCTGTTAGTTTCTGCCAGTTCATTATTGTTATCGTCATTACATAGAAAGCCCGACCTTGATCCATTCAGTTCATTTCAAGTTATCGCCCAAGTAGGCGAGCTCAATACTGCACTTGTCGTTCCGGCAGATAGCCCTTATCAGAATACAAGTAAACTCGTAAGAGCCATCCAAGATAAGCACTCGAAAATGCGCTGGGGACACTCTGGAAGAAATAGCTTCCACCATTTCAGTGGTATGGGGTTTCTTAACGCTAATCACTTAAAAGTTCGGGATGTGCCCTTTAGGGGGGGCGGTCCAGCTAGAGCCGCATTAATCAGCCATCAAGTGGATTTTGGCTTTATTGGTGTTCAGCAATTAAAAGGCTATGAATCTCTCTTAAAAGGTTTGGCTGTAAACGCCCACACTCGCGATGAAGCAATGAGCAATATTCCAACGTTTACAGAGTTAGGGATAAAGAACTTTAGCCTATCCTCCCCCGTTGTATTACTTGCCCCCAAAAATACGCCCAAGATCATTGTGAACCAGTTACAGCAAATGCTTAAACAGTTAGCAAAGGTAAACACTTTAAAAGAAAAGCTAGCGAATCAAGGATTAAACATTAAGTACGCCGATTCCCAACAAACCCAATTCCAACTAACCGAATTATTTAATCGTATAACTAACCAACTCAACACTTCTCTATCCCCCTGAAAATACCCTTTATGGAGATAATAATAATGAAAACTAATAAGACATTTTTGCTAAGTAGTTTATTTGTAAGCATGTTTGCTAGCACATCAGTGCTCGCTGACTCGACCGAATCTGAAATTGAAGCGCTTAAAACGCGTTTGGCTGAGCTAGAAAAGAAAGTTGAAAAGAAATCAGCGAAAGTTAAAAACACAGGTGCAGGACTTCGTATTAAAGATAAGAAGACTGGGACTAGCTTCAAGCTAAATGGTCGCTTTCACTTAGATTATGACAATTTCGATGGCGCTTATAACGCGAAAAATGATGGTGATAACTCAAACGATCTGTTCATTCGTCGTGCGCGTGTAGGCATTTCAGGAGATCTAAACCAAGATTGGGCTTATCAGTTTGTTTTGGCATTTGGTGGCGGCAACCGCAAAGGTAAAAACCGCGAAGACGGTCGAATTCAAAATGCGATTTTGAGTTATAACGGCTTTAAAAGAAATGGCGGTCCTCAAATCCAAATCGGTAAAATTAAAGAAGATGTCACTTTAGAAGCCGTTACCAGCAGTAATCACATCACTGCAATGTCTCGCTCAGCCATTGTTAATGCTGTATCTCCATTCTTCAACTGGGGTTTACGTGTAAACCAAAACTTCAAAGACTCTGGTTTACGTTACGCGGTGGGTATATATCAAGCCGCAGATGGTGCAAGCAATGGCCGCAAAGAAGGCGATGGCAACAATCTTTGGGCTGTAACCGGTCGTGTAAATTACGCACCGATTGCCACAAAAGACACTGTTATACACGTAGGTGCATGGGGTTCTATTCGTGAACACGGCGATGCAGAGCTTCGTAACCGTGCACGTGGTGAGATCCGTAATACCAATGTTCGTCTACTTGATTCAAATGCAGGCGGTAAAGGTGTTGCTGTTAGCAAAATCAATGAATACGGACTTGAGTTTGCCGCTGTAAATGGTCCTTTCTCTGTTCAATCTGAGTACATCATGCGTGATGCTGATACCACAAATAGCGCTGACTCTGCACCTGAACTATCCGGTTACTACGTAACTGGTAGTTACTTTATTACTGGTGAATCACGTTACTACGACCAAGCTAAAGGTGCTTTCAAGCAACCTAAAGGTGTTAAAAATGCGTGGGAAGTCTATGCTCGTTTAACCAATGCAGATTCAACATTTAAAAACGCGGCGCTCGATAATAAATCACAAGGCACTGAAATTGACGTAATGACCCTAGGTGTGAACTACTACTTGAACTCACAACTACGATTTATGCTGAACTACCAAGACGCAAAAGTTAAAGGTAGCGAGGCAGCCGTTACTAGCCTAGTTGGTACTCAAGACAAAGGAAAAGGCTTCACTGCTCGTGTTCAGTACACGTTCTAAAATCGTTTTTAATGTATATGGGTTACGATCGTAGCCCATTTTCGCTTCACGCTGTCAGTGCAAAACAATAGAATGGAAACCTCCATGTAACATGAAACGGTATAAGGTTGTGCTAAGAGGCGTCATACTCTTTGTTATTGGATTAACGGCACTTTGGCAGTCGTTGCTCATCCCTCATTTAATTAAAGATGAACTCTGGGTTGGTACTTTACCTACTGTCCTTGCCGTCATTTTATGCGCTATTGGAGGGTATTGGATTATTAAAGATTTCCACCACTCGAAAAAACGCGCTTCATTTGATTTACGCTACAATATCAGCCCCATTTTACTTATTGGAGTTAGCTTAAGCTTTTATCTTGTTATTTCTAAACTGGGCTTCTTTATCGCTCTATTACTTTTAAGCCCAATCGTACTGTTCATTTTTGGTATTCGTAAACCGTTCACAATTTTTAGCTTCACCCTCATCGCCACCAGTTTGTCTTATTTACTTTTATATAAAGTGTTTGGTTTAACACTCACTGTTCCCCTTGTCGGTTATGAGTAAACAAGGGGAGTAGCATGGAAATTTTAAATGTATTTCTTCAAACATTACAAGATGCAGAACTATTACTTTTGATCCTTGTAGCATCCATTTTTGGCATGCTAGTTGGTGCAATCCCTGGGTTAACGATCTCTGCCGCCATGGCGATAACCTTACCCCTGACTTACTATATCGATCCTCTTTTTGCCATTGCATTGTTGTACGTAATGGGTAAAGCAGGCAGATATGGTGGCTCTATTGCAGCTATTTTATTTAATACTCCGGGAACCACAGCTTCAACAATCACTCAGCTTGATGGCTATCCTTTAGCTCAAAAAGGACAAGCAGAAAAAGCACTAAAAGTGAGTGCATTGTCTTCTGTCGCAGGCGATTTGTTTGGTGATTTGGTTTTACTGCTTTGCATTGGATTTCTTACATCTGTCGCCCTAAGACTGGGACCTCCTGAGTTATTTTCCATCTACTTAACAACCTTTACAGTATTGGCATTGGTCGTTGATAAACATCCAATAAATTCAATAGTGTGTGTCACGCTTGGCATGCTGGTTTCAACGATTGGTCTTGATCCTATCTCAGGTCAAGAAAGACTGACTTTTGGTATAAATGAGCTCGCAAACGGAATCAACTTGATCCCACTAATGATAGGTATTTTTGTCATCTCAGAAGTGCTTATTCAAGTGGAAAGCGTAAACGTTCAAATTGCTGCGACAAAGAAGGCTAGACAGTTAGTTAACAGAAGAAATAATAGATTAACAAGAAAAGACATTAAACAATGCGCCATGCCTATTTGCTCTGGAAGCTTGATTGGTTCGATTATTGGCTTATTACCCGGTGTTGGCTCCGCCGTTGCCGCCTATCTTTCTTATTCTTTCTCTAAATCACGCTCATCTAAACCTCATTCATGGGGAAAAGGGCAACTTGCTGGCGTAGCCAGTGCTGAATCAGCCAATAATGCCGTTTCAGGTCCATCTATGATCCCACTTTTAACCCTTGGGATCCCCGGTTCAACTATGGGTACGGTACTGCTAAGCGCGTTACTCATCCACGGCTCAGATTTTGGTCCAGCTTTTTTAGTAAGCTCCCAAGACTTTTTTCTTCAAGTTTTCATTTGTGGGGTAATTGGCATTTTATGTTATGGCGCCATTGGCTACTTCATATCACCTTACATTGCTAAATTTACCGCGAGCACGCCAAAAGTCATTATCTACCCCGCCATTTTTATCACGTGCCTTGTTTCCGTTTACTCACTTTCAGGCTCAAGTTTTGATGTTCTTATTATGCTCCTTGCTGGAGTCAGTGGTTGGTTAATGAAAAAGGCACAGCTTTCTCCACCGATTTTTATTATTGCTTTCATCTTAACCAAAGGCGCTGAAGAAAGTTTCTTGCAAACCCAATTACTCTCAGAAAGTAGCATTGATGTCATCTTAGACCGCCCTATCGCTCTAAGTTTTATCGGCTTAAGTATTGTTATCGTCTTGATCCGATGTTTTATTTTTTTAACTCATCGTCGCTCTCATCATGAAACCGACTCGCTATAGGAATTAGTCTTATGCTTCATTGGCAAACTTATCATCACTTGTTTTTTGATGATCATATGAACTCAATTTGGGATGAAGATAGGACACTTCATTTATGGTTAGATATAGAGAAAACCATAGCTAAACATCAGGCGCAGTTGGGACTAATTTCAGCTGATACGGCATTGAAATTAAGCCAGCTTAAAGCTGAATATTTAGATCGCCAAGCCCTTCAGGAAGATATGAAACTGACAGGCAGACCCATACTTGGGCTCGTTAAACAATTGAAAAATGCACTCCCTAAAGCGCAGCAGTCACAAGTACATTTTGGGCTAACCACTCAAGACATAATGGATACTTGCACTGCAATTCAATTAAAACGCTCTCTTGAGCATATAAAGCAAACCATTCGTAAGCTGCTCACAACTATTGACCCCTTAGTCACATCTAGCTCATCTATTACCGCTATTGCTCGAACCAATGGTCAATACGCTATGCCAATGCAACTTTCACAAAAATTCACCTTATGGCAAGCGGAGTTGCAGCGGCGTTTAGAGTCAATCAATCATGTACAAAGCCATTTTTTATGGTTGCAATTAAGTGGCTCTGTGGGCGACTCTAATGCCTTTGGTGCTCATGGAAAGCAATTAAGAGACAATGTCGCAAGCGAGTTAGGCCTAAGCGTTATCGAACCACACTGGCAAAATGCACGGGATGGAATCGCTGAAATCATCAACTCAATTGGATTACTGTGTTCCACTTTAACCAAAATTGCACACAATATTAATTTGCTTTCATCTTCAGATATTGCTGAATTTCAAGAAGTTATCGAAAAAGGTAAAGGCGCATCGTCCTCTATGCCTCACAAGAGAAATCAACGTAACTCTGAAATGGCTGAGGCGATTTCTCGACTCGCAAGACAACACTGTGAGCAAATGAATGAACTAACGTTGCATCAACATCAGCGCCAAGGCGGTGTATGGATAAGTGAATGGTATTTAATACCGCAAATTTTCATGCTCACTTCAGGTGCTCTAAAGTGGATCAATAGCACATTTTGTGAACTTGAAATTAATCATCAGCAAGTGAAAAGTAACCTAAATAGATTTGATTTAGAAAAAGCTCAACGCTGAGACCTATTGAAAATGTTGGTCTGCAACCCTATGTATTCGCGCACAATTCAATCACACACTTTCTCTTAGTCTCAGAAAAAGCAATGGGACTAGGAGGTTATTTATTTCTTACTAACTTCTTAAAGCAACCCAATCATTGCGTTTTGCGCAACTACAACCTCATTCTTTGCACTTTTTAAAAGCATAAACAGCCATTAGAGTGATCGTTATCACTAAGGGTGGTTTTTAAATGTTCTTCATATCACATCACGATTCAGAACATATAAGCCATTGACTTGCTGCGTTAATTAAGAGGCTCAGGCTTCAAAGTAACGCAAACTATTACTAAAAGAAGCAATCCTTATGAGTAAAAATCACATCATAGTATTGAACGTCATCGGCTATATTTTGATGCTCAATACACTACCTTTCGACCCTATGTTAGTTAAAGGGTTGAGCTTATTCATCTTCATCGCAATTCTTTGGCTTACCGAAGCTGTTCCACTTAGCGTTACCGCATTATTGGTTCCTCTATGCGCTACAGTGACTGGGATCCTCCCGTTAAAACAAGCACTATCAAGTTTCGCAACTCCTATCATCTTCCTGTTTTTAGCAGGCTTCACTCTAGCAGCCGCACTTAAAAAGCAAGGCTTAGACGTCGTACTTGCTGATAAAGTGGTGCATCTTGCAAAAGGAAAACTGCTCAATGCAGTGCTGCTGTTATTTGGTTTAACTGCGTTTATGTCGATGTGGATGTCGAATACCGCAACGGTTGCAGTAATGACTCCATTAGCTTTAGGTTTGATCAAACAAAGTGCTGAAAAGCCATCGGCCAAAGTATATCTGTTCACCTTATTAGGTCTTGCTTATTCAGCCAGTATTGGTGGCATTGGAACTCTCGTCGGCAGTCCGCCTAATGCCATTGTCGCTCTTGAAATGAACTTGGATTTTACTGGTTGGTTGAAATATGGCATTCCAGCAATGTTGATCATGTTTCCAACCATTCTGACTGTGCTCTGGTTTAGCATCCGTCCCGATCTGAATCACACCTTCGAGTTCCAACAAAAAGAATTCGTGTTCACCAAAGAACGTATTCTGACTATCTCCATTTTCTTTATCACTATTCTGCTGTGGAGCTTTTCAAAGCCAATATCAAAATCACTTGGCGGCATAGCTAGCTTTGATGTTGTCGTAGCTCTATTTGCTATCGCCATGATTGGCGTCACTCGCCTTGTTGAGTGGAAAGACATCGAAAAAGAAGTCGAATGGGGTGTATTACTATTATTCGGTGGTGGTCTGGCGTTATCGGCAATATTAAAGCTTACCGGTGTAAGTGACTTTATCGCAACCGCGATCAGTAACTCTTTGTACGATACCTCTAGCTGGATTGTAATAGGATCAATTGCTATTTTCGTGGTGTTCTTAACGGAACTATCCAGTAATACCGCTAGCGCAGCAATTCTTGTTCCCATCTTCGTACCTGTAGCTGAGGCACTTGGCGTACCTGCCATCTTTATGGCTGCGACTATCGGTGTTGCTGCGTCATGTGCATTTATGCTGCCAGTTGCCACACCTCCAAACGCCATTGTCTATGCCACTGGGCATGTGCCTATACCTCAAATGGTTAAAAAAGGATTCGTTCTCAATATTCTGTGCGTGTTGTTGCTATTACTGATGGTTCATTTCATCTGGCTATAACACAAAAACCCCGCCCTTACGGTACAACTAAACAATAAGTAAGGGCGACTTTGACATCTCGCAATTAACTTGTAGCAAAGGAAGCAATTATGAAAAAAACAATTCTTTCTCTATGTTTAACCGCCAGTTTGTTTGCTGGTAACAGTACCACCACTCACGCAGAGACTATGGCTGAGCCTTACGCACCTAATGTGTCTGTTTTTGACTCTGTCATTTATCGCGACTTGTTTGGCACCAAAGAAATGCGCCAAGTATTTTCAGATGAGAACTTAATTAAAAACTGGTTGTTATACGAGCGCACGCTTGCCAACGCTCAAGCTAAATATGGCGTCATTCCAAAGAAAAATGCAGAAGCGATTGCCGAAGCGGCACAGTGGAAAAACATTGATTTAGACTTCCTTCGCAAAGGCACCAATAAAACGGGTCGTTCGATTTCAACCCTGACCAAAATCATTCGTAAGGCTGGCGGCAAAGAAGTCAGCAACTATTTGCATTGGGGCAGTACTACTCAAGATGTAATGGATACCGCCACCGTACTTCAAGTAAAGCAAGCCTTAGAGTTAATCGACAAGCAACTTGAGGATGTTATCGCGCTAACGGCTGATTTGGCTGAAAAACACAAACGTACATTAATGGTGGCTCGAACCAATGGTCAGCAAGCCACGCCAACGACGTTTGGCTTCCGTATTGCGACGTATATGGTCGAATTACATAACCACCGTAAACGTATTGCTGACTTGATGCCACGTGTCACCATAGGTCAATCAACGGGTGCGGTAGGAACGCTTGCTGCAACAGGACCGAAAGGGTTAAAAGTACAAGCTGAGGTGATGAAACAACTGGGTTTGAACACACCTTTGATGGCATGGAACGCAAGCCGTGATCACCTTGCTGAAGCAGTCGCAGTTACAGGCTTAATCCACGGTACCCTTGGTCGCCTAGCCACTGACATCAATAACTGGTCTCGCCTTGAAGTAGGTGAAGTGAAAGAAGGTGAAGGCGGCGCAAGTAGCACAATGCCACAAAAGAAAAACCCTCGTGCCTCTGAGTTTATGGGCGGTTTAGCGCAAATGGCTCGCCTTCGTATGTCTGGTGTACTTGAAATCACAGCTCACGCCGATACTCGTACAGGTTCACCTTGGATTGTTGAATGGTCTTTAATTCCTGAAATGTTCTTGATCACCTCTGCGTCGCTAAACCGTGCTGAACGTATGTTTGCCAAGCTTGAAGTTTTCCCTGAGCGTATGAGACGTAACCTTGATTTATCTGAAGGTTACTCAATGTCTGAGTCGGTTATGCAATATCTCGCCGTTAAAATTGGTCGCAATAAAGCTTATAAAGCCGTAAAAACTGCGATTAAAAAGGCGAAGCCAGGTCAAACCTTACGTGAAATCATTCTCGCAAACCCTGAGCTTAAAAAAGAGATTGGTAAAGATTTAGATAAAGTTTTAGATCCGAATAATTACTTAGGCGCAGCACCAGAAATGGTAGAGCGAGCTGTAAAGGCTGTACGTAAAGGCGTTTAACCCTATTTTAAAAACAAAAAGCAGCTAGGTAATAATGTACTTAGCTGCTTTTTATATTTAAAGAGCACTATTGAGAGTTGTGCTTACTCTGATATTGCTTATCAATATAAGTGGTCAATACCATGGCTAAAAAAACACCTACGTAAGTGGCTGAAATTATCCAAATAAAATATTCTTGCATAACACACTCCTTGTGATTAGCTTTTTATAATTAAGGAACAAGCCCTTTACTTAAGTTATAGCAAGACTCCTTGAATTTGCTTCAGTTTTGTGATGAAAATCATACTGTTCATATTCGGTAGATTTATACTAAGATAGTAATGATTACCTTATAAAATTCTTTCTCATACTTTGAGCTCAGGTTTAAGCTGTACCACTATTCAAAGAAAAACGCCTTAAACATCAGGACGGATTATGACTCAAACTGACGCGCTGCATTCTTCTTTTTATGCTCCTGTAAAAAAACTTTCTGCTACTCACGTTTATCGCTCATGCAAGCTCAAATCTCTAAAAACTAAAAACCAAACCACGGCAAAATTAGTCCCTATCAATGAAATTGTTGGACAAGAGCGCGCTCAACAAGCTGTTGAATTCGCGATGGGCATGGAAGAGAAAGGCTACAACATTTTTGCTATCGGTCAGAATGGCTTAGGTAAGCGAACCATGATGTTGCGTTACCTAAATCAGTTGAAGTCTCATAGAGAGTTATTTGATTGGTGCTACGTCAGTAATTTCGATGAACCTCGTAGCCCTAAAGTACTTAAGCTCGATATCGGACTCGCCAATGAATTTAAAGAGGACATAGAAAAGTTAGTATTACGTCTAGTCAAAGCCCTTCCCCTTTCCTTTGAAAATGAGATGTACTTCAAGCGATCAGATCAACTTAAAAAACAACTGGCTGATCAGCAAGATGAAGAGCTATCCAAAATCACCAAAGAAGCTGAAAAACAAAACATTCAATTAGTCGTTACTCCGCAAGGTGATTACCAGCTTATGGCACTAAACGGTAAAGAGCCTCATACCGAAGAGAGTTTTGAAAAACTGTCAAAAAAGAAAAAAGAAGCGATTGAAAAAAGCATCAGAGAGCTTGAAACTAAGCTCAGGCGAGCCGTTCGAACCTTTACCAAATGGGAAGAAGAATTCAGCGATAAACAGCAAGAACATAATGAGCAAACGGCGTTAGAAGTTATTTGCCACTTTATCCAACCTTTATTTGATAAATACAAATCTAATGAAGAGGTCAGTCAACATCTTGTTGCAATGCAAAAAGACATGGTCACTAACGTTGATTTGTTTATTGAGCAAAGTGAAGACCAACTTGGGCTCGCTTACGCTACCCTTGAAAAAAAGATGCCGCGTCGCTATCAAGTTAATGTTCTTGTTCAACAACAAAGCGAACACTTTCCCATAAAAGTCGAAGAAAGCCCAAGCTATCACAGCTTATTCGGCTATGTTGAAAATGCCACCTTTAAGGGTACGGTATTTACCGATTTTTCATTGATCAGGGCTGGCAGTCTTCATAAAGCCAATGGTGGTGTTTTGATGATCGACGCGATGAAAGTCCTAGAACGCCCTTATGTTTGGGATGGCTTAAAGCGAGCACTACGAGCACGAAAATTGGATTTAAGCTCATTGGAGCGTGAAGTCACACTATCCGGCACCATTTCCATCGAGCCCGAAGCGATTCCCCTTGATGTAAAAATCATCATGTTTGGTGACCATCAAACTTATAGCCTGCTGCAACACTACGACCCAGATTTTAAAGAGCTATTTCGAGTCACAGCTGATTTTGAAACTAGTATGCCGAGAACTGAAACCAGCGAGCAACAATACGCTAGGTTCATAGCCTCTATCATCCATGATAATGGCATGCTTCATTGTGATAAATCAGCCATTGAGCGCGTTATTGAATACAGCTCTCGTCGAGCTGATGACCAAAACAAATTGTCTTTATACTCTGCAGACATTGCCAATTTACTGCGTGAAACTAATTTTGTAGCCAAAAACTTAAATGCTAAAAAAATCAGTGCTGAACATGTGAAACAAGCCTTAGACAACCAAGAGCATAGAGTTTCCAAACTTCAAGACATGATGAAAGAAGATGTCGAGTCTGGGCGGACTTTATTACAAGTCTCTGGAGCAGCCATAGGGCAAATTAATGCCCTTACCGTTATATCAACAGGCGAGCATCGTTTTGGATTACCGAGTCGTATTACTGCTAATACAGCTTATGGTGAAGGTGAAGTGTTAGATGTTGAGCATAAAGTCAAACTGGGCGGGCAAATTCATACGAAAGGCGTATTAATTTTAACATCTTACTTAGCCTCAATACTCGGTAAAAGCGCAGAAATCCCCTTAACCACTTACCTTACCTTTGAACAGTCTTATGCAGGCGTTGACGGTGACAGTGCTTCACTTGCCGAATATTGTGCAGTGTTATCTGCCATTAGTGAGGTTCCACTAAGGCAAGATATTGCTATTACAGGCTCAATGGATCAATTTGGAGTCGCTCAGCCAATCGGTGGGGTTAATGAAAAAATCGAAGGCTTCTTTGATGTTTGTATGACCAAAGGATTCAGCGAACAACAAGGGGTGATCATCCCGCAAAGCAATGTGGATAACCTAATGCTTAGAGCCGATATTGTTGAAGCCGTCAAACGAAAACAATTTCATATCTGGGCAATCAGCCATGTAAGCCAAGCCATAAAACTACTAACAGGAAAAGGCGCTGGAGAGCCGAACAATAATGGCTTTACTAAAGGCTCAGTTTATGAAGCAGCCTATTATAAGTTATCGAAACTTAGAGAAAGTGAAGTCGAAAATTGTTAGTGTCTCATCATTTACCATTCAATATGGTAGAAAAATATTTACTTAAAGAGGTACTTTTATCAGATGTTCGTCCATTATTCTCAGTCACAGTATAACTTCCACCTGATTTAATTGTGACTTTGAATTTATGGATATCCGTTTTACCACTATGATCATTACGCACTCTAGCTTCAAAAAACTTGGTATCACTATGTCCGCCTTTGAGCTTAGCTTTAGCCACAAACCCCTTAAGTGACTCTAAATCTTTTGAAGATAGATCTGCAATTTGTCCCGATTTATATACTTGAACAAAAACAAGAGCTGAGCCGACTTTAGCCATAAATACAACCCTATGTAAATCAATGAGCTACTAGGCTAACAAATCAAGCTGACGGTAAACTGAATGAGCAATTTTATTTATTCATTAACTGCCTCAACAACCGAAATACGCTCACCCATCCCATTTAGTAAACGGCAATTGCCTTCCATCACAGCAATGATATTTTTACCTTTTCGAAATGTATTAGGCAATACGATACGGCTGTTTTCGCTGTATGGTAATTCGTGTAATACGGATGAATACAAAACAGCACCGGCAGGAGCTTCAAAATATAATACGGTGACAGTTTTTGTTTTGGGGAAGTTGTTGTTCAAATCCATGATAAGGAATTAAGCCAATCTAGTAGGTTAAAATTTTGTAGTGCTTATGTTTTGCTTGCATTATCAAAAAGTATTGGGCTAATTACAAGCAATTACAGTTTCTTTGTTCAGAATTAAACTCATCGTTTGTTTTAAATCAAAAACAATCAAATATGTGACGCACTTAACACAAAATCAGAGCTTAAAAATTGGAAACATAAGCAAATGGCTCTCTTTCTCCTGCGCCATTTAAAAAATCACAGGCACCATTAAAAACTGAAAGGATGTGTTTATTTTCTCTAAAATCATCAGGGAAAATAACCCTGCCTTTATCACTGACAGGCATCTCATGCATCACCAATTTATATACTTTATCACCGGAACGAGTATCAATATAAGTGACTGTAACCGTTGCCGTTTTAGGAATGATGTTACTTTGATCCATAAATTCCTCTAAGGTCAAATAAAGCTAACTCTTTAGTTATAGTTCAAATTGGTTGGCTCTCAACTATACACCTACAAATAAAAATTGAACCTGTTAGAATTGATGAACTTTTGATTTGAGATACAGAGACTAAGATGGGAAGAGCTTTCCAAAACCGCAAAGAGTCTATGGCCAAAACAGCAGGCATGAAAACTCGCTTATACTCACGTTACGGTAAAGAAATTTATATATGTGCCAAAAATGGTGGTGTTGAGCCTGACGGAAACATCGCGCTAAAACACCTAATCACTAGAGCCAAAAAAGACCAAGTTCCTGCTCACGTTATCGAAAAAGCGATAGATAAAGCCAAAGGTGGCGGCGGTGAAGATTACGAAGGCGCACGTTACGAAGGTTTTGGTCCGAATAACTGTATGCTAATCGTAGACTGCCTTACTGATAACGTTAAGCGTACTTATACTGAAGTTCGCCAAGCTTTCGTTAAAAACGATGCAAAATTAGGCGGCCCAGGTACTGTAGCACATATGTTTGATCACTCTGCCGTATTTGTATTTGAAGGCGATGATGATGAAGCTATCTTAGAAGCTCTAATGATGGCAGATGTGGATGTGACAGATGTAGAAGTAGAAGACGGCTTAACTAGCGTTTATGCCCCGCACACTGAATACAACAAAACTCGTACAGCACTGATTGATACTTTGGGTGACATTGAATTTAAAGTAGAAAACATCTCTTGGGTACCTCAAACCATGACTGAAATCAGCGATGCTGAGCAAATTGAACAATTCGATAAATTGGTTGCTGCGCTTGAAGATTGTGATGATGTTCAGAACGTTTATCACAACGCGGAAGTGGTTGAATAAAAGATTATTTAATTCTCAGTATCTAAAAGCAGCCAGCAAAGGCTGCTTTTTTATTCTCTATCGCTCTAAAGCTTCACCAACCTAATGATTAATAATCTTTAATCATTAAGTCATATAGCCTGTGATAATTTGTTGACAAATGCATCAGATAATCAAGGTATGAGAATGGCCGAACGGACACCACCTGTAGACCCTAGTTACGCTTATCAAGCCCCCTATAATCAATATTTACATCAAACACCAGGTCAGCAATGGGGCACCACACCTCAAGGAACCTCATCACCTTATCCACCAGCCCCCCATTACTGTTCAGGTGGATATCAGTATGGTGTAACCTCAGGCCTTTCCTCGCACTACAGTCAGCCACCAGAGGGAAACGGCTATTTTAATAATAGAAGTCATCATGAAACTGATAGCGCATGGGGTCACCAAAGGCATCATGATTATCAATGGAGTCCAACCTCACCTCATTTACCAGCAGCCACAAATGCCTATTCAGCCACTTCAAGCTATAGTGAAAGTGCTGCGAGTTCTATGAGTACGAATTCAGCAGCTCAAAGTGTGACGTCTATTCAGACTAAAATCCCCCCGATAAAAAAAGAAACTGAGCCCGAACTTATACATAGATTGTGTTTTCTACTAAAAAACAAATTAGCCCCCGTGATTGGTCATCGCTAGTAAATATGATGAGAGCATTTCCTGAAATACCAGAAGTGCTTTATGAGCCTCTTACAAAAGGGAAGCAGCCAACCATCACTGTTAAAGCAATTGTGGCACTGCTAATAGCATGGTTTGACAATGTAGAAGGGGATCAGCTTGATTCATTGGTTCTATGCATAGCTCCTGTTAACCAAAGCCTTTCTAAAAAAGTATCTGAGGGTCAAAGTGTAACCGATGACGTTTCATTAACTGAATATCAAACTTTGATTTCGGAACTTCCACAGATTGCACCTACTCACAAGGCAGCACTTCTATCTCAGTTGAAAAGAATACTATCAGATAGATTAAAAAAAGATGATATGGATTGCCTTCTGGTTCTCGCATGGTCAAAAAACATGACGAGTAACGCTTCTTTACTCAGTCTTTTGGGTGAGGATAATTTAAGTTATCAAACTGGCCAATTTGTCGATATGTGGTTTGAGCAACAGTCACAAGCAGGTTCAGATAACCCCAATGAGATTTTAGCAAGCTTAAGGGAAGCCTTATATTTCCATGTCCGTAGAGCTGATATAGCGAAGAGTCTGCCTAATCCTGCAGCAGTTACCTTATCAGTTGCAGTTCCCTCTTCATCACCACAAAGTTTGGCATCAACAACTTCCAATAATGATGATAACTCGACCATGCCCTCTTTTTCAGATAATAGCGAAAATTCTAGCGTTTCAGCTGAAACCGATGGACCAAAAAGTAAAAAACCAATGAGCTAACAACTCATTGGTTTTTTTATATTAAAAAGAGTTCAGAATTAACCTAACTTTACTCGCGCATTTCTAAACATACGCATCCATGGGCTATCTTCACCCCACTCGTCTGGGTGCCACGAGTTTGCTGCCGTTCTGAACACACGCTCAGGATGTGGCATCATAATGGTTACTCTTCCATCCGTTGTGGTTAAGCCCGTGATACCGTTTGGCGAACCATTCGGATTTTGAGGATACTGAGTCGCTACTTGTCCATGACCGTTCACATAACGAAGCGCAACGGTTCCTGTTGCTTCAGCATTTGCGAGTGCATCGGCATTAGCAAATTCCGCCAAGCCTTCACCGTGAGATACCGCTATCGGCATTCTTGAGCCTTTCATACCTTCAAAGAACAACGATGGGCTTTCTTGAACTTCGACCAAGCTGAAACGCGCTTCAAAGCGTTCTGATTTATTACGTACAAAGTGTGGCCAATGTTCACTACCCGGAATGATTTCTTTCAGATTAGATAACATCTGACAACCGTTACATACGCCCAATGCGAAGCTGCTTTCACGCGCAAAAAAAGCACTGAATTCATCACGAGCACGGCTATTAAACAGAATTGACTTCGCCCAACCTTCGCCTGCGCCCAGTACGTCACCATATGAGAAGCCACCACATGCTACAAGACCTTGGAATTCTTCTAAGCTAATGCGACCAGAAAGGATATCAGACATATGAACATCACGGCTCTCAAAGCCTGCACGATCGAATGCTGCCGCCATTTCGATGTGTGAGTTTACCCCTTGCTCACGCAAAATTGCCATCTTAGGGGCGTTACCTTTCAGAATATAAGGCGCAGCGATGTCTTCTTGAGTGTCAAAGCTTAAATCAACAGTTAAACCCGGCTCATCGGCTTGAAGTTTTAAATCAAACTCTTGTTTTGCACACTCAGGGTTATCACGTAGCGATTGCATGCGGTATGTAGTTTCTGACCACAATTGACGTAATGCAACACGGCTTTCAGAGTAAATTTCAGCACCATCAGCTTTAATGGTTACTCGGTCACCTTGCGATAACTCACCAATTACATGACAAGCCACACCACCAGCATTGTATTGAGCAGCAATTACAGCGGCTTTATCCGCTGGCACTTGAATCACCGCACCTAACTCTTCATTAAACAAACGCTCAAGATGAGTACCTGTAAGCGCAGATAAGTCGATGTCTAAGCCAGTATTACCCGCAAATGCCATTTCCACTAAGGTCGTGAATACACCACCGTCACTGCGATCGTGGTAAGCAATCACGTCTTTATCGGCAACCAACTTTTGTGTCGTTTCAAAGAAATGACGCAGCAAGGCAGGGTTAGACAAATCAGGCGCTTTATCACCTAGCTCACTATAGACTTGAGCTAAGCAAGAACCACCTAAGCGATTATTGCCTTCACTTAAATCAATGAGTAGTAACTTAGTGTCGCCTTTGTCAGTACGGAGTTCTGGCGTTACGGTATTACGAATATCTCGCACCACACCAAAGGCTGAAATAACGAGAGACATTGGCGCCGTTACCGCTTTATCTTCACCATTGTCTTGCCATGCAGTTTTCATCGACATGGAGTCTTTACCAACAGGAATGGTTAACTCAAGCTCAGGACACAACTCTTCGCCTACGGCTTTCACCGCTTCATACAGACCAGCATCTTCACCTGGGTGACCAGCAGCAGACATCCAGTTTGCAGATAGCTTAATGCGCTTCATTGAGCCAATATCCGCACCTGCGATATTCATAATCGATTCTGCTACCGCCATACGTGCGGAAGCACCAAAATCAAGAAGTGCCAATGGCGTTCGCTCACCCATAGACATCGCTTCCCCTGTGTAGCTATCAAAGCTTGAAGCTGTTACAGCGCAATCTGCTACCGGTACCTGCCAAGGCCCCACCATTTGGTCACGGTTTACTAGACCTGTAACGGTTCTATCACCAATGGTGATCAGGAAGGTTTTATCAGCAACCGTTGGCAGCGAAAGCACACGCTTAACCGCATCTGCAACATCAATCTTACTTTGGTCTAGTGCTGGGCTTTGTGCCAATTTAGATACGACATCACGACTCATTTTGGGTGCCTTACCAAGAAGCACTTCTAACGGTAAATCGATAGGCTGATTATCAAAATGTGGATCGTCTAATACTAGTTCTTGCTTAACCGTTGCTTCACCTACAACGGCGAATGGAGCACGTTCGCGCTCACAAATTTTGGTGAACGTTTCAAGGTTTTCAGGCGCTACAGACATAACGTAACGCTCTTGCGATTCATTACACCAAATCTCAAGTGGACTCATGCCACGTTCATCGGATAACACGTCACGAAGATTAAAGCGTCCACCACGACCACCATCACTTACAAGCTCAGGCAAAGCATTAGATAGACCACCAGCGCCTACGTCATGGATAAATTGAATTGGGTTTTCATCCCCCATTTGCCAGCAACGGTCGATAACCTCTTGGCAACGGCGCTCCATTTCTGGGTTTTCACGCTGTACTGAAGCAAAATCTAAATCTTCTGATGATTGACCCGATGCCATTGACGATGCTGCACCGCCACCAAGACCAATGTTCATCGCAGGACCACCAAGAACGATAAGCTTAGCGCCTTCGGTGATTTCGCCTTTTTGAACGTGATCTTCGCGAATATTACCTAGACCACCCGCCAACATAATTGGCTTGTGATAACCACGAACCTCAACACCGTTGTGGCTTGAAACTTGTTGCTCATAGGTACGGAAGTAACCTAATAGCGCAGGACGACCAAACTCGTTGTTGAATGCTGCGCCACCGAGTGGGCCTTCGGTCATAATGTCTAAAGCGCTAACAATGCGATTCGGCTTACCATAATCCCCTTCCCAAGGTTGAACAAAGTTAGGGATGTTAAGGTTAGAAACACTGAAGCCCGTTAAACCCGCTTTAGGTTTAGAGCCACGACCCGTTGCGCCTTCATCACGAATTTCACCGCCTGAGCCTGTTGCAGCCCCCGGATACGGACTGATTGCCGTAGGGTGATTGTGAGTTTCAACCTTCATCAGCACATGCATTGGCTCAGTATGATAGTTATAGGTACCGTCTTGATTTGGGAAGAATCGACCTGCAACTGAGCCTTCCATCACAGCGGCGTTATCTTTGTAAGCCGATAAAACGTGATCAGGTGTCGTTTCAAAGGTGTTTTTAATCATCTTGAACAATGATTTTGGCTGCTTTTCACCATCAATTGTCCAATCGGCATTAAAGATTTTATGACGGCAATGCTCAGAGTTCGCTTGAGCAAACATCATCAACTCGATGTCATTTGGGTTACGACCTAGTTGAGTGAAATTCTCAACCAAGTAATCAATTTCATCTTCCGCAAGTGCTAAGCCCATAGATTGGTTTGCTTGCTCAAGAGCAGTGCGACCTTCCTCTAAAATGTTTACGCTAGTAAACGGCTTAGGTTCGGTTTGCACAAACAACACGCTCGCTGATTCGATATCGGTAAATACCGCTTCAACCATTCGATCATGCAATAATCCTGAAAGCACGTTCTGCTGCTCAGAAGTTAACGCATCACTTTCAACGTAATACGCAATACCGCGTTCTAAACGGTTCACTTTGCTTAAATCACAGTTGTGGGCAATATCGGTTGCTTTTGAAGACCAAGGAGAAATGGTGCCAGGGCGAGGAGTAACGAAGAAAAGTTGACCTTGTGGCTGATGCACTTCCAACTTAGGACCGTACGTAAGCAGTTTTTCTAATTGTTGTTGCTCAGTGGTTTCGAGTGGGGCGCTAGTATCAGCGAGGTGGATAAATTCGGCGTATATATTTTGCACCGGAAGGGATTGGCTGCGACATGCTTGCAGCAATTTTTGCACGTTAAAATCCGAAAGTGCTGGGGCTCCGCGGATGATCTCCATCACGTCTGTTCACCTTATGTTTATGTTGGGGTACAGGGTGTAGTGAGTTGTTAATTTTTCAGGCACACAATCAGCCGAAAAATCAGCAAACATCACCTTTATTTTTGCGCGCTATTATAGATAATTCGATGAGTGAATTCATCCTACCCACTCTAAGATCATAGGGTTTACCGCATGTTTCTACGACCTATTTTCAAAAAACTGTTTTTTATACCATTCGTATCAATTAATTGTGCCTTAGATTGAGCTTTAGCTTTGCAACTACCGCGTTGTAATTCCTCACCATAGCTACGGCTATGATTCGTCATTGCGCCTTATATTTCCTGTGCTAAAGCTCCTCTATAAACACAATTAATTAATGTGAATGGTATTTTCTGATTAATAATCTGCTACTTGTTTGATCCAATCTTGAAAAAGTCGTTATCCAGTCTTATTTCTGTAACATTACTTACCTAG
This sequence comes from Parashewanella tropica, assembly GCF_004358445.1. Classification (NCBI taxonomy): domain Bacteria; kingdom Pseudomonadati; phylum Pseudomonadota; class Gammaproteobacteria; order Alteromonadales; family Shewanellaceae; genus Parashewanella; species Parashewanella tropica. The sequence continues at coordinate 980,093 of NZ_CP037951.1, read as the reverse complement.
ATTACGCTATAGTCTGTACAAGGAGCTGTACCTTCCGAGACAGAAAAATAAACAGTTTCTAATTACAAAGGAGTAAATCATGAGAAGAAAAATAGTGAATACAGCAAACAGACGTCGCATGCACCTTAAGCAACGTCACATGCAAGTGATCAAACGACAAAAGTTATTCTTTAACTTTCTCACTACTGAGGATTAATTTTTTCAGCAGCCTGCTCTCGTTTTAAGCGTTTTAGTTCTTTGATTTCTTGTCGGCGTTTTTTGAAAAACTGACTCAGTTGATGGCTGCATTCTTGCTCTAAAATTCCAGAGCTAAGATCGACAATATGATTCGCTGACGGATGATGCAGCACATTACACGCACTACCCGCCGCACCTGTTTTTTCATCTTTTGCACCAAACACGACGCGTCCCACTCTGGCATGAATAATTGCCCCAGCACACATGCTGCAAGGCTCTAGAGTGACATACAAAGTAGTATCAATAAGCCGATAGTTTTCTAGCGCTTTTCCAGCCTCTCTTAGACAACGAATTTCAGCATGACCACAAGGATCATGAGCCGCAATACTCAAGTTATAAGCAGAGGCGATTTCTTTGTCATCTATCACCAGCACAGCGCCAACAGGCACTTCACCTTTAGCTTCAGCTTGCTCTGCAAGCTCCATTGCGCGTTGCATCCATTTTTCGTCTGTTTGGATTGATGTTATTAATGCCATAATCGGGTTAAATTAAGTGATTTTTCAAACTGCTCAATTTCATGTAGCGAAATACATGGATGCAAGCTTACTTTTATTTTTTGTTTTAGAAATTTAATCACTGAGATTACATAAAGAATATTTTCCCTAATGTTACCATTACGAGCTTTGATCGAATTCTTACACGCCAATTTTAATTTTTCTACATGATCCCGACTAATATATCTTTCTCTATTAGTAAACCAAACTTCAAATGCCCATCTAGCGTATCCGGGTAACCCACAATTTGCACAAAAGCTAATAAAAGCATCAACACAACGTAAAGCACCTTGTGTTGGTATTATAACTTCCAAATTCATGATCATAAATCGCTGAACTTTATCAATCTTCCCTAAGTTGTAGTAAGACTGAAATAATTCTAGATACATTTCCGGTGTAGCTTGTATATGCCAATAATTCAGTTTTTCGGATATCAAAAGCTCTATTTTATCTGCTCTTTTCAGGAGACGACAACATTTCAGAAAATCAATGATACAAGTAACAGTTGGTTTTTGTTTATAAACCAGCTCAATTTGATTAAAGAGCATATCTTCAGCTAAGGGGAATCGACCATATTCACAACATAATCGAATATAACACTCGAAAACTTCACATGGGATTGGCTTTAGTATCACCATGAGAGGACAAGAAAGTACCTTATTGCACTCCTTAAATACTTGTTCTACTTTTTCAACTTGCGCAGAATAGCCACCATTATAAGTTTCGCTAACATGCTGTAAACAAGCTGTAAAGAAGAGCTTTAAAATACCTTTCGCTTCCTGTTCATCGCCTCCCTTCAAAATGTGAACAACCCTCTCCCCCCATTGTTCAAGCTTTTCATTCAAAAAATAGGACACGTCGCCATTAGTAAAAACGTCTCCTTTTTTTCTACTCATAGTACATTTTGAGTCATCGTGCTTTGGTATCTCATTGTTTGTTGGAACTGAGTTTACTAATGGAATGAGATCAGGTAAGTGTGTTGTATTTGGTTGTTGCACTGGTTCACTAATGCAAGGCCGACAAAGATTGCCCTCTGGCGTTTTGGATAATTGAATCAAGCGGAAGGCTTTTGCTTTACTCCAAGGCATACATTCTAGCGCGACATCAGGCTTTGCTTCTCTGTCACTACCATCAGAGCCACTTTTATAAGAATCATCATCCGAAAACTCATCATCAAGACTATGCTGATCTGGATCTGGTATTTGGGGAGGAATACTTTGTGAACACTGAACAAACTGATAGTCCGCGCTTTGAGGTGATGCACCACTACCATGAGCTTTAAAATATTCAGATGTTGGTACTAACACTTCATTATTACCTTGGGGAGTATAAAGCCAATCATGAGTATAATTAAGTGTCAATGCATCAAGAGGAGACAGTTGATAACTAGGGTCAAACCAGCTTTGCTCTCCTCCTAAAGAAAAAACTGGCCTACCAGCCATTGCGTACCTTGAACTTGAAATAAACAAAGTGATATTTTACAAATATATCACTTTGTTTTTACTACAAATGTGACTTTATTCAGCAGTTGTTAAGCTAAATAATAGCCAATAATCGGCATTAATAATTATTCCCACTCAATAGTAGCTGGTGGCTTACCTGAAATATCATAAACCACGCGCGAAATACCATCGATTTCGTTAATGATGCGATTCGATACTCGACCTAAGAAGTCATACGGTAAGTGTGCCCAATGCGCCGTCATAAAGTCGATGGTTTCAACGGCACGAAGTGATACAACCCAATCGTATTTACGACCATCACCCATTACGCCCACTGAACGAACAGGCAAGAACACAGTAAAAGCTTGACTGACTTTGTTATACAAATCAGCGGCATGCAACTCTTCAATAAAGATAGCATCAGCACGACGTAGCAAATCGCAGTATTCTTTTTTGATTTCACCAAGCACACGTACACCAAGACCCGGACCAGGGAATGGATGACGATAAAGCATGTTATATGGCAAGCCTAACTCAAGACCGATCTTACGAACTTCGTCTTTAAACAGCTCACGTAATGGCTCAACTAAACCAAGCTCCATATCGTCAGGCAACCCACCTACGTTATGGTGAGACTTGATCACATGCGCTTTACCCGTTTTACTTCCCGCAGATTCAATCACATCAGGATAGATGGTGCCTTGTGCTAACCATTTAGCGTTCACACACTTTTTAGATTCTTCATCGAAGATCTCAACAAAGACGTGACCAATGATCTTACGCTTGGTTTCTGGATCAGCTTCACCTTTTAAGGCTTCAAGGAAACGGTTTTCAGCATCGACATGCACGATGTTTAAACCAAAGTGATCGCCAAACATTTCCATTACTTGCTTGGCTTCATTCAAACGCAGTAAGCCATTATCAACGAACACACACGTCAGCTTATCGCCAATAGCACGGTGAAGCAGCATAGCCACAACCGATGAATCAACACCACCTGAAAGACCTAAAATAACTTCATCATCGCCCACTTGCTCTTTAATACGAGCAACCGCATCTTCGATGATGTTTGCTGGTTTCCAGTTGGCATCACACTGACAAATATCTAATACGAAGTTAGATAAAATACGTAGACCTTGACGAGTATGAGTTACTTCAGGGTGAAACTGAACACCATAAAAGCGCTTGTCTTCATTCGACATGATGGCGTATGGACATGTTTCAGTTTGCGCTACAGCTTTAAAGTCATCAGGGATTTCTGAAACCTTATCACCGTGGCTCATCCACACATCAAGAAGCGGCTTGCCATGCTCAGATACAGCATCTTCAATGTCTTTGAACAAGGCTGATTCTGAGATCATTTCAACTTGGGCGTAACCAAACTCACCTTCGCCAACACCTTGGATAACTTTACCACCCAATTGCTCTGACATAGTTTGCATGCCATAGCAGATACCCAACACAGGAACACCAGCGTTAAATACGTATTCAGGAGCGCGAGGAGAGTTTTCAGCCGTTACACTTTCAGGGCCACCCGCAAGGATAATACCGTTAGGCGCAAATTCACGAATGTCTTGTTCAGAAACATCCCACGCCCATAATTCACAATAAACACCGATTTCACGGATACGACGGGCAATAAGCTGAGTATATTGAGAGCCGAAGTCTAAGATCAGGATCTTATGCTCATGGATATCGTTCATGTTTGACCTTTAGTATGATAAATCACTCCCATTCGGAAGTAATTATGATTCTTTATTTTCTGATAATTATGATGTTCATTTTAGATAAAAGCGTCGACTTATAAGGGGCGACTTTGCCATAAGACAACCGTCCGTGACAGGAAGTCACGGTCGTCAGCACAAGGACGTGCGCTTCAGTTGGCGTTGGCAAAGTTGCTCCTTAGAACACTCTCTAAAACCTACACACCAGTACGGTAATTAGGCGCTTCTTTCGTCATGGTGACATCATGCACGTGCGACTCACCCATGCCTGCTGAAGTTACTTTTACAAACTCAGCTTTGGTATTCAGCTCTTGAATCGTGGCACAACCTGTTAGCCCCATGCATGAGCGCAAACCGCCCATTTGCTGGTGGATGATTTCTTTTAAGTGCCCTTTGTAGGGTACTCGACCTTCAATGCCTTCTGGCACTAGCTTGTCAGCGGCATTATCGGTTTGGAAATAACGGTCTGATGAACCTTGAGACATCGCTCCTAAAGAACCCATACCACGATATGACTTATAAGTACGACCTTGGAATAAAATGGTTTCACCCGGAGCTTCTTCTGTACCCGCAAACATAGAGCCTGCCATGATGCACGATGCACCAGCGGCTAGTGCTTTAGCTAAATCACCAGAAAAACGAATACCACCATCAGCAATCACGGGAATATCCAAATCTTTTAACGCTTCAGCGGCATCAGAAACCGCCGTAATTTGAGGAACACCAACACCTGTAACGATACGAGTGGTACAAATAGAGCCCGGGCCAATACCCACTTTTACCGCATTTACGCCCGCTTCAACTAAGGCTAAAGCCCCTTCCGCGGTTGCTACGTTGCCGCCCACGATTTGTAAATCAGGATACTTAGCACGAGTTTCACGAATACGCTGAAGAACACCTTCCGAGTGACCGTGAGATGAGTCAATCAACAACACATCAGCGCCAGCTTTAACCAGCGCATCTACACGCTCTTCGTTACCTGCACCAGCACCAACGGCTGCACCAACACGTAATCGACCAAGCTCGTCTTTACAAGCATTAGGCTTACGCTCGGCTTTCTCAAAATCTTTAACTGTGATCAAACCTTTGAGTTTGAAGTTATCATCGACCACTAAGATTTTTTCAATACGATTGGTATGCATTAGCGCTTGAACATCAACCAGAGCTGTACCTTCTTTCACGGTAACTAAACGCTCTTTTGGTGTCATCACTTGTTCAACCGTGATGTTCCAATCAGTAATAAAGCGAACATCACGACCAGTGATAATGCCTACTAATTCGTTTGAATCATTGATAACCGGATAGCCAGCAAAACCATTACGGTGAGTTAACTCTCTCACTTCTTTTAGGGTTGTACTTGGTGAAACGGTAACAGGTTGCTGAATGATGCCTGCTTCATAAATTTTTACTTTTCGAACTTCTTCAGCTTGTTGTTCGATGCTCATATTTTTATGAATAAAACCTAAACCGCCTTCCTGAGCCATTGAAATCGCTAAGCGAGCTTCGGTTACGGTATCCATAGCAGCGGAAACGATTGGCACATTAAGATTGATGGTTTGAGTTAGGCGAGTTTGTAAATTGGCTGTGTTTGGGAGGACTGTAGAATGAGCAGGCACGAGTAATACATCGTCAAACGTGAGCGCTTCTTTTTTGAGTCTTAGCACGGCAACATCTCCCTTGAGGTGTAGGGTTGAAGGTGAAATATTGCGGACGGATTATACCCAGATACCAAGTCTGGGTAAATGTATAATAATCAAAAATTAATTTTTGTATTTTGAAACGACAAGAAATCTTGCAGCCATTTGGTGGTACTTTAGAAATTAAAACTGAAGTTATTCAGCCCACCTTCAATAGCCACAATCGCTTTTTTTATCCCTTTAATACTAAAGGTATAATGAACATCGGTGTGACCTAGAGTTACTGAGAAAGGCTTTCTTGTGTTAAGTAGCTTATCAAATATCGTTTGAATAAATGGTAAGGGATAGCCTGATACTTTCCACTGATTGTTTTTGCAAACACTCCCAATAAATCCATCCGATGAATCAATATCTAAATATAAAGGCATTTTAGAGCCTGTTTTACAGGAGTATTGGGCAGAAAACTGAATGAAACAATTTTGATGATCTGCACTACAGACCAAACTAAGCGCAGCTTCGGGATGATTCGAAGACGTTGAACGAGCAGTAATGTCCTTTGCAGAAGTAATAATCTTCCAATCGCCATAATGAATGTCTGCACTATTGGCCATAGCTGGAAACATGACTATCAACATGCTTAAGAGTATGCCTTTCACCTTCTTCCCCTTTTATAAATGAAATAAAGCGGCTTAATCACAACGCCTAATTCATAAAATTTAAAAGCTGAAATTGTTTTGTTGTCCCTCAAGGATATTGATGACTTTAGTCAAATTTACCGTATTGTAATCAGCAATTATTCCATAACCAAAATCGACTTTGAGCGAAGATGTCGTGTTCTTGAGCGCATCAAACACTTGCCCACCATATAGTTGAGAAGCATCAGCCTTCCATCCATCATTGAAACTCGTACAAGTTGTTTTTATCCCAAAGTAATGCTTATCTGCAATAAGTGCTACAGTGTTTTCTGCATCAGCATTACAACCGTTTGGGTCGGTAAAAAGGACTGAGCAATTTTTATGATCTAACCCACAATCTAAAACAATAAATCGTCCAGGCTGATCAGTTGAATCAGAAATCGCTCTGATAGATTGATCGGATTCAACCACTAACCAACTACCGTATTGATGAACCGGACCACTTGCTAGTGCAGGTAAAGCCACAAACATCATACCAAATAGTAAATTTTTCATAATACTGCCTCCCCTATTTGTTAAAAGGAAATGCTGATGAATTGAAATTACTTCGCTGTAGACCAGACGGAAGCATTAACATAATGATGTGTGTACCTCCCTTTATGCCAAAATCCATCTTACCTGTAGGCTTTTTCAACCAAACATACATGTCTTGTTTGGGCTCTCTAAATGTCTGCTCAACCGATGTGAAGATCTTCTGAACCACTTTGAAGTCTTTTTTGTTATCAGTATCCCAATGAAACTCTCCATTTTTACACTGACTCTTTATTTTCGAAGTTTTGGGGAATCCATCTGTAACAGTAAGATTGTAAGTTGCAGCATCATTACAGCTTTCACTATGCACTTTGAGCCAAACAGCGCACTCGTTTCGAAGCTGATTACAGCCTAGCCACAGGTCATTACCTGATTTCAATTTGTCCGTTGTAGAAGCGTAAATCCAACTCCCTTGTTCAGAGGTGTTCCAATCATAATATTTTGCCGCCATGGCAGGCGTTGCCAGTAAAGCCGAAGCTAATATCAAGAATTTCATAAGCGTCTTTGTAGTAAAAACAGTCTTGAGATACTATTCCGAAAGCTTTATTTGTTAAAATTCTTCAAGGATAAAAAGACCAAATTTTCAGCTGCTATTCAACTTTGTCAAAACCACAAAAATTACCCATTTGTTACTAATGTCCCGATCCATTTGTATCCATATTTCAACATGGCAATGGTTAGCCATTGATTTAATATGTAATTAATTTACATTTTTATCTTGGCAACTTAGCTCTAGTATGCGAATTTAGTGCAAGATATAACGAAAAAGAGATAGGGAAATATGTGTTCGATCTTTGGTATTCTTAACATTTCGACTGATTCAGAAAAATTAAGAACAAAAGCAATAGAGTTATCCAGTTTGATGAGACATCGTGGACCTGATTGGTCAGGTGTTTGGTCAAATGAAAATGCGGTATTGGCTCATGAGCGTTTAGCTATTGTTGGCTTAGAAAATGGTGCACAACCGCTTTTTAATCAAAATCGAACCCATATCTTGGCGGTTAATGGCGAGATATACAATCACCAAACTCTTCAAGATACCCTTACTCCAAATTACCCTTATCAGACTCGTTCAGACTGTGAAGTCATTTTGGCTTTATATGAACAAGAAGGTCATGGCTTTATTGATAAGCTAGAAGGCATGTTTGCTTTTGTATTATATGACAGCGAGCAAGACAGCTTTCTTATCGCTCGTGATCATATTGGTATCATTCCATTGTATTACGGTTATGACACTGAAGGACAAATTTATGTCGCGTCAGAGATGAAAGCTCTGGTGCCTGCTTGTACTTCAATTAAAGAATTTCCACCGGGACATTATTGGGATTCTGCTGAAGGTGAAATCAAGCCTTATTATCAAAGACAGTGGGAACACTTTGATGCGGTAAAAGACAATGCAGGTACTGCTCAAGACATTCATGATGCACTAACTCACTCAGTAAAAACTCACATGATGTCAGATGTACCTTATGGCGTATTACTTTCTGGTGGCCTAGATTCATCAGTAATTTCTGCGATTGCGCAAAAGTTCTCCCAGAAGCGTGTTGAAGATCATGATCGCAGCAAAGCATGGTGGCCGCAATTACACTCCTTTGCCGTTGGCTTAGAAGGCGCACCAGATTTAAAAGCCGCACGCTTAGTTGCCGATTATATTGGTACCATTCACCATGAATTGCATTACACGGTACAAGAAGGTATCGATGCGATTCGCAAGGTCATCTATCACTTAGAAACCTACGATGTCACCACTATCCGAGCATCCACACCTATGTATTTAATGGCGCGAAAAATTAAAGCCATGGGCATAAAAATGGTGCTTTCAGGTGAAGGGGCTGATGAAATTTTTGGTGGTTACTTGTATTTCCATAAGGCACCTAATGCCAAAGAGTTCCATGAAGAAACCGTACGAAAACTCAAGCGCTTACATATGTTTGATTGTGCCAGAGCCAACAAAGCCATGTCGGCTTGGGGCGTTGAAGCACGCGTTCCATTTTTAGATAAGACCTTTATGGACGTCGCTATGTCCATCAACCCAGAGCTCAAAATGTGCGGTAATGGCAAAGCAGAAAAACACATCCTTCGTGAAGCATTTGAAGGCTATTTACCTAAAGAAGTCTTATGGCGTCAAAAAGAACAGTTCTCTGATGGCGTAGGTTATAGCTGGATTGATTCATTGGTCGCATCAGCTGAAAAATCAGTGACAGACCAAATGATGGATAGTGCTGAACATCGATTCCCACATAATACGCCAGAAACGAAAGAAGCCTATTATTATCGTGCCATCTTCGAAGAGTTATTCCCTCTAGAAACCGCCATTAAGTGTGTGCCAGGTGGTAAGTCCGTAGCCTGTTCTACACCTGAAGCCATTGCATGGGATAAAGCTTTTGCCGCCAATGCCGACCCATCTGGTCGAGCCATGTTTGATGTTCATAATGATGGTTATGAGAAAAAGTAAAGGTAGCTGCTAGGGACTAAGTCCCCTAATAGCAATTGTAAAGACGCCAACAGAAGCGCACGTCCATGTGCTCACGACCGTGACTTCCTGTCACGGACGGTTGGCTTACCTCACAATTGCTCCTAGTATCATCAACTGCATTCGACTCTTCTTAGAAAGAGAAAAATCGTAAACCATTAAAGGGAGTTACCTTTGACATAAAAACATCATTTTTTATGAATGGCACCTACCAATTAAGAAACTTTGCTCTCACCATAAAACCCAGTATGATTCTTATTACTTATCATTGATGAATTTTACTGTGTCGACCACCAAAACAATTTTTACGGTTTCCCGCTTAAATGGCGAAGTAAGACGAATTTTAGAAAAAGAAATCGGCGAAGTTTGGCTGAGTGCCGAGATCTCTAATTTTTCAGCTCCTAGCTCAGGGCATTGGTATCTCACCTTAAAAGATCACTTCTCACAGATCCGTTGTGCCATGTTTAAAGGTCGTAACCGTCATGTGAGTTTTCGCCCGGCTAATGGTCAACAAGTCTTGGTCAAAGGCAACATCAGTGTTTACGAACCTCGTGGTGACTATCAACTCATCATCGATTCAATGCAACCAGCTGGCGACGGTTTACTCTCGCAGCAATTCGAAGCCTTGAAAATGCAACTGGCTGCAGATGGCTTATTTGCCACCGACTGCAAACAACCTTTGCCTAGTAACATTCAACGTATCGGAGTGATCACCTCGCCCACAGGCGCTGCGATTCGTGATGTTTTGCATGTACTCAATCGTCGAGATCCATCACTAGAAATCATCATTTACCCAGCCCAAGTTCAAGGTGAACAAGCATCACTGCAAATTCGTCACGCAATAGAAACAGCGAATGAACGTCAGGAAGTCGATGTGTTGTTACTTACTCGCGGCGGCGGTTCATTGGAAGATTTATGGTGTTTTAACGACGAGTTACTCGCACATACGATTTTTAATTCAGAGCTGCCGATCGTCAGCGCTATAGGTCATGAAGTAGACACAACCATAAGCGATTATGTTGCCGACGTTCGAGCACCAACCCCTTCAGCGGGTGCAGAACTGCTATCCAACGACACTGAAAATAAGCAGCAACATTTGCAGCAACTACAGCAGCGTTTGAACCAATCGATTCATCATCTACAACTTGCTCACTCTCGACGATTAGAGCAGCTATCCCATCGACTGCAACGCCATGAACCAGAACACCAACTTCAACAGTGGCAACAACGCTTTGATGAAATGCAGCTACGACTCACTTCGTTAATACAAAAACGAATCGATAATACGAAGTTGCATCAATACAATTTAGCAGCACGACTTCAACAGCAATCACCAGAACATCAAATTCGTATTGCACAGGAAAAATTGGGACATTTAAACAATCAAATGCTCAATGCTATTTCTCATAAAGTACAGCAATCAGAATCAAAATTTCAGCAAGTGAGTCAGCAGCTTGAGCTTGTCAGTCCTTTAGCCACCTTAACCCGTGGTTATAGCATCACAACCAATGATAAAGGAAAAGTTGTAACCAGCTCGAAGCAAGTTGGCCAAGGTGACGTATTAAGAACCAAGCTGAGTGAAGGTGAGCTTGTGTCTACTGTTACAAAAGTTAACTAACCCCAAACGCTAATTTTAAGCTTTGCAGAAAGTGACTATCAATGCTCATGGTTTTACCTTGAGCATCGGATATTTTGGCTACAGGCTTGCCATTACAACTGACCAACTTCAGTACCATATTGAGTGGCTGACCACCAACATCATTAGTTAACCAAGTGCCGATGCCAAACTGGGTATTCACTCTGGCTTTAAACTGCTGGTGAATGTTTAGGGCTTTTTCAAAGTTCAAGCTGTCACTAAACACAAACGTTTTGCTTTTAGCATCAATTCCTTGAGATTGATAATGAGATAATGCCAATTCTCCCCACCATATTGGATCACCAGAGTCTTGCCTTAATCCCTGATAAGTATCTGATAGTTGACCGTCAAAATCTCTAAGAAATGCCTTCATGCCAATAGTGTCTGTAAGCGCAATGCTGAGTTTATTAGGGTATTCATGTAGCCAAACTCGTAATGCTTGCTTTTGACTTTGAGATAAATCCTTAACCAAAGCTTGATGTGCTTGTAGCCATTCATGTCCCATTGTGCCTGTCACATTGAGGTTTAACTCTTTAGCCAACCACATATTACTGGTTCCAGCTAATGACTCTGAAGTTTGTTGTTTAATGATTTCCAGTAATTGTTTGTGCCACGCTTTACTGTAACGACGGCGAGTACCAAAATCACTAAATTGAAACCCTAAATGCTGTTGGTTTTTCAATTGTTCTAACTTCAAGTGCAACCGTAGACTCCCTTGCTCAATAGAAGCCTTTGGTTGTGCTTTCTGGCTATAGAGTTCGCTAATAATGGTCAGTATATAAATTTCAAATAAGGTGGTTTCAAGCCAAGGGCCTTTTACCCTGATACTTAACTGACCATCAGAAACGCTTACGACAACTTGTTTGGGGTTTAAGCGAAATTCTTTGAGCCACTCAAGGTAATCCAACTGAAATACACCGAGAGATTTTAACCACTGAATCTCATCTTTGGTCAGTGTTAACTCTGATAAATGCTCAACTTGATCTCTCACTTCAGTCTGTAACCACGATAAATCCACATCTGAACGACAATGAAATCTAGCTTCGATTAGAGTGTTCGGATAGTGATGGAATATCGCTTGTTGCATGGTGAATTTATAAAAATCCGTATCCAATAAACTCGTAATGATTGGGGTCACTTTGTACTTACCACTAATTGCTCACAGCTATTGATAATCTTGATACCCTGCCCTTGCATTTGTTTCAAGGCTTGATTAATAGATTCGGGATCTAACCCTCTGGTAGCAGCCAAATTCACCACTACCTCAAAGCCTGCATTCGATAATTGCATCACAGTTGCTCGTACACAATGCTCTAATGCTAATCCTCCGACAATGACGGTCGTGATCTCTTTAGCCTGTAAAAATTCAATGACTCCTGTAGTCAGCTTTTCTTCAAGATCATGAAAACAGCAGCCATACGGGTGTAAATCTGGCTCGACACCTTTCCATACAAAATAGTCATACTGCTCAGGTTTAGGCAATCCTTCGATAAGTTGACTTCCGAAAGTCCCCGCAATGGCATGACGAGGCCAGTGAACATCAACATTTTTTGCATCGACTGGAGACAGCATAGGATGCTCTGAACTGACTTCCCACAACCCATTAAGTGGATGAGCGTCTTTAGAGCCCACTCGAATATGAGCAAAGCACGCTTGACGGTTGAGTTCCTCAGCAATCAAATTTCCATCAGGAACAGGCAATTCATCTGGGCACAAAGAAGTAAAGGCGTTTTGAGCATCAACATCTAAAGAGGCGATGTATTTTTTATCAGGTAAGCACAATTGCGGCATTCTATAAAAATAGGTTTTAAAACGGATAGCAGATAATGAAAAGGCTTTGCTTATCGGTCAAGCAAAGCCTTTTTCTTGGTAAGTCTCAGTTAAGTTGCTTTAACCTCAGCTCTGCATAAGCCACCCTCTACAGCACAGCTACTTATGCGTATTTCTGTGTTAGAACAGCTCGAAATAGACTAGCTATTACGAACTGTTCTGCCTTGAACTACACAAAATTAGCAGCACTGTAGATAAAAAATTAATGTTTGTATTGTAAATAATAATGTTATGGATTTTGTTATACAGAGCTGAGGTTACTTTAGGAATCGACTCATTTCCTCTAAAGCACTCTTAAGGGTTTTAGTTGGAATATCTTTATCTACGTGACGATTGTGTTTATCCAAACAGTCAAACATACCACCCAGTGAGCCTGCAAAAATATTATGCTTATCAATGATCGCAAGTTTGTTATAGCTTGATGCGATAAACCAATCCCTTTGTTTGACTGGCGCAAAAAGATCAATGCCAGTTGAATAGTCGGAGGTTGGATTTTTAACACCTAAGTAATGGGTTAACAAGGTTGGCACTACGTCTTCATGGGAGCTATATGCATTTACATAATTTTGAAATCCCTGCGGTTTAAGATCTGGAGCAATGATGGCAAATGGCACTTTGATTTGAGCTTCAGTAAAGTTACCGTTATGCCCCCAATAATTTTGGTGGTTATCATTAATTTCTTGGCTGTGATCACCAGTAATAACAACTACAGTATTGTCTAAACGTCCCGACTGCTTCAACTTGTCATACACACGCTTTGCTAACGTATCAACAAACTGAACACTGGTCTTGTAACGGTTCATGATTGGAAGAGGATCAGTCTCATTATCCAATGACAAATACTTTATTGAATCAGCCATTGGCTTAAAGTTTTGTGGAAAGTCCGCAGGGAAATCATAGCCATGCGGAGCGTCAAAGAATAAAAACGAAAATCGGCTTTGATCTTTTGGTGCATTATCAAACCATTTTTCCCAGTCACTGACTAAATCAAGATCACGCTTGTATGGGCTATCCCCTTTTGAATTTAACCTTAGGTTAGGAACATTAGTAAAGATGGTCTGATTAAACTCTGGATTTTTCAGTTGTGCCGAAGCAAAAATACCAATGTCATAGTTCAATGCCTGTAATCGGTCCATGAACACAGGTGAACGACGATTGGCTAAAAATGAATGCCAATAGGTGCCAGGCATACCATAAAACAAACCAAATAAACCTGTACGAGTAGAGTTCCCCGTCGACATGTGTTGATGGTAATTTATCCCTTGTTGCCCCCAACGCCACAAATTAGGAGTCACTTCTGGACTAAACGTGTCATAACGCCATGAATCAATCACCAAAAATAATATGTCTTTGGGTGTATCGACATTCTCAGTAACCAAAGGCTTAATGGGATAATTGATGTCTTCAGCCTTCTTAGTTAGCTTAATTTTACTATCTTGCTGTTTAGTATTGACTAGACCTAATTTGTCTAACAAAGAGTTAGCTCTTAATGGGTAGTACAGTGGCAAATAACGCTGCATCGTGGTGATGGATTTTTCAGAGTTAGCCACAGCATAAGCGTTCATTAAATTAGCACTGAAAAATGCAGCAAATAATCCCCACAGAACGTTTTTTCGATGACGATTTAACACCGTGAGCTTTTCTATTTTTGAGATTAATAACCATTGCCCTAAAAAGACAACAATAATCGCTGCCGCAGCCTTTGCGATATCTGCAAAAGCAAAAGACACAATATCACCCGATGTTACTAACTTAATGATGATAGGGTTGATATGAAAGCGATATTGCTCAAATACCATAACATCAACCAATAACCCAGCTATAAAGCCCGTAAACAGTAAAGCCACGAGTACATTGGTCAATTTTTTTGGCAAAAAATACAATGGAATACAGACAAGCAGCAACAAAAATACCAGTAACGCCGCTTGGCCAAAAACCGCAAACGCAGCGTAAATCACAGAGCCTGTATTAATAAAACCTTGTGGAAAGTACTCAAAATAATTAATAAACAATAAGGCAATAATGAAGGTATTAACGATTAATAGATTTGAAAAAACACCTTTGCTGAAAGAAAACTTCATTGATACAACCTAAATAACGAAATGTTGAACAATCACATATCCCCATGCCGTACAGCACAGAAGAAGACTAATCAGGACCGCCAAAGAGCCTAAATCTTTTGCCAAACCGGAAAGTTCATGATGCTCTAACCCGACTCTATCAACAACAGCTTCAATTGCCGTGTTAACGACTTCAGCAAACATCACAAAAATCACGCTTGAGATCAGTAATAATTGCTGCGCCAATGAATCAGAAATAATAAAACTAAGAGGTATCGAGAAAAGTAATAACCAAGCTTCTTGCTTAAACGCCGCTTCGTTTTTTAACAACCACCCAAGTGCACGGTTAGAGTTTTGAAAAGCTGATATTAATCGCTTAAATCCTTGTTGTTTTTCCACTCAACACCCCAAATATTTCTGTTATATGACAAGGGGAGCGGATATTAGCATAAAATTATCAGAGTGAAAAAATGTGATGAAGAAATACAGTGGCAGTCATATTTTGAACTTTAATATTCACAAAAAAGGCTCTAAACATATTCTGAGTAGAGCCTTGTTCTTGAAGAATGTTAGAACCTATCCTAACTCCTCTTCTAGTTTCTGAGTCACTGAACTTGGCGTTCCAGTGTTTCGCGCTAGTAACCCATAAGCAGCAGGCACAACGACTAACGTAAAGAAAGTAGCCAGCATAATGCCAAATAGCACCACAACACCGATAACAAAGCGGGTTTCCGCCCCTGCTCCTGTTGCCATTACCAAAGGAACTGCACCTGCGGCTGTTGTGATACCTGTCATCAAGATTGGGCGTAAACGCTGGCACGAGGCCTGAATAACGGCTTCGTTAAACTCAAGCCCTTTATCCCGCAGCTGGTTCGCGAACTCAACTATCAAAATACCATTTTTAGCCGCTAGACCAATCAACATAATGATCCCGACTTGGCTGTAGATATTGATGCTTTGACCTGTAACATACAAGCCAATTAACGCACCAACAATCGCCAGTGGAACCGTCAACATAATGATGGCAGGATGAACATAACTCTCAAATTGTGCCGCCAAAACAAGGAACACTACGCCAAGTGCCAGAACAAAAACAAAGTAGATTGAAGAGCCTGATTCTTGATAATCCTGAGATGCGCCTTTATAGCTAACAATAGCCTCATCCGGTAAGTAATCTTTTACTAAGCCATTAAGATAACTTAACGCTTCACCTAATGAATAATCATCAGCAAGGTTAGCCGAAAAGGTAATGGCCCGCATACGATTATAGCGATGTAAGGTACTGGCATCTGCAAACTCTTGCACCGTCACTAAGTTAGATAATGGGATCAACTTTTGTGAGGTATCTGAACGAACATAAATGTTCTTCATGTCATCGGCGGTATTTTGCTGTTTGCGAATACCTTCTAATACCACATCATACTCTTTGCCGTCCCGCATAAAGGTGGTGACAACTTTCGATCCCAACATGGTTTCTAATGTGCGACCTATTTGCGATACCGACACACCCATTTGTGCAGCACGATCATGGTTGATGACGACTCGTAATTGAGGTTTAGTTTCTTTGTAATCATCATCTAAACCAATTAATTTGGGATTGTCCTTGGCCTTTTCCATAATGATGTCACGCCAATGGGCTAATTGTTCATAATCAGGCCCACCAATGACAAATTGCACTGGCTTATTCAAACCTCGGCCAAAAGCTTGTCGCATAATTGGAAAAGCACGAACACCGGATAAATCGGCTATACGGCTACGAATATCATTGATAATGGCATTAGCAGGACGACGTTGACTCCAGTCATTTAATACAATGATCCCAAAACCACCAGAGAAATCGGCCGTGCGACCAAAACCTCTTGGCGCTCGCATTAATAGGCGTTTGATATCACCAGACTTAACCAGAGGCATCAAGCGCTTTTCAATTTCATTCATGTATTCTTTGCTGTATTCGTAACTGGCACCTTGAGGGCCTGATACGATTAAGAAAATCGAACCACGATCTTCTCTTGGCGACACTTCTTGAGGCAGCTTTTTTATCAAACCGTAGCTCATCCCGACGGCAATTAAAGCAATAATGGAAATCAGAGCAGGACGACGTAGTGAGAACTCCAAAGCGCCACGATATTTTTCGATTAACCAATTCATGCCACCATCAACTTTACGCACCATCCAAGTATCTTCACTGGCTGGACGCAACAATTTGGAACACATCATTGGGCTGAGGGTTAACGCTACAATGCTTGAGAAAAACACCGCGGCACTCATGGTCACCGCAAACTCTTTAAATAACTGCCCTAAATCACCGTCTAAGAAAGTGATCGGCATAAACACCGACATCAATACCGCAGTCGTCGCAATCACCGCAAATGAGACTTGTCTAGAACCTAAAAACGCTGCGACCAATGGAGATTCACCGTCTTCGATTCGACGGTGAATATTCTCTAGCATC
The DNA here is from genome assembly GCF_004358445.1 of Parashewanella tropica. Classification (NCBI taxonomy): domain Bacteria; kingdom Pseudomonadati; phylum Pseudomonadota; class Gammaproteobacteria; order Alteromonadales; family Shewanellaceae; genus Parashewanella; species Parashewanella tropica. Next base: position 962,882 of record NZ_CP037951.1, on the reverse strand, counting down.
ACAATGGCATCATCCACCACCATACCAATCGCGAGGATCATCGCCAGCAAGGTCAATAAGTTAATGGTGTAACCGAACCAATAAAGAACAATAAAGGTACCCATTAATGACACTGGCACAGTTACCGCAGGAATGAACATGGCTCGCACACTACCCAAGAACAAGTAAATCACAATGATCACTAAGGTAATGGCAATAAACAGTGTGTTATATACCTCCTGCACTGACTTTTCGATGAACACCGAACTATCATATGAACGTATGATCTTCATCCCTTCAGGCAAGGTTGGATTGATTTGATCAACCAACTTATTCACTTGGCGTGCAACGCCTAAAGTGTTAGCAGTAGACTGCTTGGCAACACCAAGTCCCACCATGTTCTGACCATTACCGCGGAACATCAACCGATTTTCTTCCGCCGCAACTTCAACTTTGGCCACATCACCTAATTTAACAAGGTAACCGTCACTGCCTTTTTTCAGTACTAAGCCTTTAAAGTCATCCGCCGTTCTGAATCCTCTTTGCAATCGAACGGTAAATTGACGATCTTTTGATTCAATCGACCCTGCTGGAAGTTCAACGTTTTCCGATCTCAGCTTATTCTCAACATCATTGACGGTTAGGTTACGCGCCGCTAATGCTTTTCTGTCTAACCAGACACGCATAGCATATTTTTTTCCACCACCAATGATGATATTAGACACGCCATCAACAACGGAAAATCGGTCTTTTAGATAACGGTCTGCATAATCGGTTAACTGAAGCGTATTCATGCTGCCGGAAACGAGGTTCAACCACATCACGACTTCATCACCACTATCCGCTTTTTCTACTTCAGGTGGATCGGCTTCAACAGGCAAGCGGTTTCGCAATCCCGATATACGATCACGAATATCGTTGGCCGCAGAATCCAAATCAGTTTTCACCGTAAATTGCAGCGTAATACGAGAACGACCATCCTGACTGTTTGAGGTAATGGTTTTTAAACCTTGAACGCCACTAATGCGGTTTTCAATAACTTGAGTAATTCTGCTTTCTACAACTGCCGCACTGGCACCACGGTAACTGGTAGAGATGGAAACAACAGGAGGATTAATATCTGGGTACTCACGTAATGGTAGCTTATCAAAAGCAACCAAACCGAAAACCACCAAAAGCAAACTGATAACCGAAGCGAGAACCGGACGCTTAACAGAGAGATCGGTCAGTATCATGCTTCTTCCCCTTGGGCGTTTTGCTTAAAGGTAAAGTTTTCTTGAGTATGAGGCTGCACCGTCATCCCCGGTCTCACTTTAAGTTGACCACGTGTAATAACCGACTCGCCCTCTTTCAAGCCAGAGGTGATTTCAACAATACCAAATTTACGTATACCTACGGCAACTTGCTTTTGCACAACTTTATTATTGTCATCAACGACATAAACGTAATGGCGGTCTTGTCGAGGAATAATGGCATCTTCGGGTAACACTAATGACGTTTTGTGATCTCTAATTAGATTCACTGTCATCAACATGCCCGGCAATAATTTCATATTGGGATTTTTCAACACCGCGCGGATAACCACGGCACGAGTTTCAGGGTCAATGCGACTATCAATCGATTTAACCTTTCCTTTGAAAGTTTTCCCCGGATAAGCGATAGCTTTGGCTTCAACTTCTTTGCCAACTTGTAAGGTCTGCAGGTAACGCTCTGGTACTGAGAAATCGAGTTTTACCGTAGACAAATCATCTAACGTTGTAATAACAGTCGATGGCGTCACTAACGCCCCAACACTCACTTGTCTTAAGCCTAGACGGCCAGAAAATGGCGCAACAATCTTACGATCCCTAACATCGGCAATCGCACTTTTCACTTGAGCTTTTGCAGTATCAATTTGAGTTTGAGCTTGGTCTTTTTCGGTTTCCGCAATGGATTTATCTTTTACCAATTGCACAATACGGCGCAAATCTCTTTCATCATTGGCCAACGCCACTCTTGCTTGTCGTAATGCCGCTTGCTGGCTAGCATCTCTTAGCTGAACGAGTAGTTTCCCTTTTCGTACCATTGCACCATCATCAAAATACAAATGGGTAACCAATTCACTGACCTTAGACGTCAAATCAATCGATTCATTGGCTTTAATATTGCCCAAAGCTTCAAGCTCGTCAGTCAATTGTTTTGTTTCAACTTTAGTGACAACCACTGGGGTGATGATATTACCGAAACGCTTTTGTTGAGGAGACTGAGATTCAGGATTAAAGATGTAATATCCCAAAACACAAAGTGCAACCACAAGAGAAATTAGAGAGAGCTTTTTCATAAAATCCTATACGAAAAAAAGAGTGAGATTTTGTTCAATTTTACTGAACCCGATAGCGCACGCAAGTAGCTTTACTTTTGCTTACAAATTTAGGGCGTATTGATCTTTCAGGATTGAATTTTGTGCTATTTGAGCACTTTTCTGTTCAAGGCGTGAGCAGTGAAGCTTAGCCATCTAAGTAAGCTGCTCACAACACAGAACAGGAAGTGCTCAAAAGCATCAAAGACAGCGTAAATTTAGTCACTTCTGCTGCGTTATCTTTTGTTTATGTGGAGCAACCACACGGCACAAACTCTGCCTTGCATAAAGTAACCAATTTGTCGCTGCAAAAATAATCCCGAAAGTTCAGCACGCCCTATACTTTTTTTCTATTGAGAATCATTTCATTGAACTGACAATTTAATCTTTGATTTCCATTTATGGACATAAGGGAAGGTTGGATCAATTCAATTTAGAACAAGCTTTAAAATGTAAAAACATCTTTTCATAATGTTAATTCATTTAACAATGTAGTGGATTTAACACTTATAAATGGTAATTAACGCTGAGAATTTAAACTTAGCAAAATTTATTTTCACTTTTAAAAACAACCTAACTCCTTGTCATGACTAAATAAGGCTTTTTCTTAGTATTTCAGCTCTAATAAAGTTCCGTTTCTAGTGTGATTGCTCTTTAAAACCAATGATAAAATCTTGTGAAATAAATCAATTAATCAGCCTATTTATTACATTGCTAACATTTCAGTAAGTGATTGGCGCTTAGTTTTTATCGTACTGGTAATCAATGTAAATGCAATTTTTAAATAAGGTAATCGATACATTCATTAAACATAGTTTGAGGGGACACATGTTTAAAACCATTTTAAAAAGTCGCGTTGCGCTTAGCATTTTACTTGCGACAACAACTGCTGCTAATGCTGAAGAAATTAGTTATTTTAAAAACTTCGTACAGCCAGATAATTATGTAGCAGAAACACACTATAACATCGCTAACAATTTCAGCCGTCCACTTCGCTCTAGTGCTGACCGTCCAATGTGGCAACATGTTGATTTAAAACATTCAAATAAATTCGAAGAAGAATGGAAGTCAGTCAAATGGTACGGAATTCTTGTTAGAGATTTTGGCATAAACGGGCATGAAAAAGCCATTGCCGACCGCAGTAAAAACTACGCTGATTACTTAAAAATGAACTTCCAAGTGGTTCTTAGAAAACAAGCACCACATACCTTTATTGGTTCAAATCCAAGTCAAATCAGTGATGTGATTGCAACAGGCATTCACAATGATTACTCATTTGTTGGTAAACCTGCAGCCAAAGTCGTACGCGAGTGGGTTTTCCCAGTGCCACAAGACTATAACGTAACAGATGAAGTTCATGAGAATACCACTCTTGTTCGCTCAAACAAGCCTGGGGACTTCTTTTGGCCTACCACTCGCGTTTATCTAATGGAATTTTCAGCCAACGTTCCGGTAACTAAACTGAAAAAAGGCAACTACTTCTTAACCATTAACCCACTTATCGGTAAAGATGAATTTTCTGAAGGTCGCACCTATTGGCATTGGGTTGTGAATGATATCAAGGAAGCAGAAGCAACGCCGCGTGAAACTGATAACAATGCAAATCACTATTCAGCTGAATTGAAGAATGCTATGCGCATGCTAAATGGTATTCCTCACGCAGCATTAAGCCGTGGTTTTACTGCTTCAATGGGACTTTTTGATGATGAACTTACAAATATTCCTACCTTAAAAGCACATAGCCTAAGTGAGCTGGACTACAAAGCCCGAGCAGGCTCTGCTGCAGATGCTGAACTGAAAGAAGAAAACAAGCAGTTAACCACACGTAATGCTGATCTTAGTACTCAATTAAGCTCGGTTAATAACCAACTTACGGCTCGTACTAATCAAGTTAACCTATTAACCAACCAAGTGAACAAAGCCAATACACTCTCTGAGCAGTTAACACAGCAAAAGCAACAGCTAACGCAACAGAAGCAACAACTTGAGCAACGTAACAACAGCCTAAATGCTGAGAAAAACACGCTTCAAGCTAACTTAAACAATGCGAATAACCGCATTGCTGAAATTACAGGCTTCCAAGAGAATAATGTTTTCCGTATTCGTGGTCATGCATCAGGCAAATGTTTAGATGTAGCTCACTTCCGTTTAGCCAATAACACCAATGTACTGAGTTATCAGTGTCACGGTGGTAATAACCAGAAGTGGGTATTTAATCCAACTACAGGTCAGATCAAAACTAAGCTTGGTAACCAATGTTTAGATATTGGTGGTAATCATAATAGTGGTGCAAACTTAAAAACATGGGAATGTTTACCTTATGGACACCCTCATATGAAAAACCAGAGCTTTATTCTTAATGGTCATTTGATTCACTCTAAAGCCAACCCAAGAATTGCATTTGATTCTATCGGCAACCATAACAGTGCTAACGTAATCATGCACCATGTACATGGTAATGCGAATCAACGTTGGGATCGTATTAAGTAATTAATACCAATCTTGAATACCAAAAGGCTGAACAAAAGTTCAGCCTTTTGTTTTTTTGGCTATATCAAATTAAACCACTCTATCCTGATAAATTTTCCCTGTTGGAAATACGTGCTTAATTTGCTCAGAGTTAAGTTGCCAATGTTGTGATAGAGCTGTTGCTAGCCAATCAAAGGTATTGGTCGTCGGCATTAAATCTCGGTTTTGGAATAACTGGTCATCTTTCAATCCAGGCCATTTACCAAGTACCTGACCTCCCTTCACACCGCCACCCGCTAAAAACATGACTCCGCCGGTGCCATGATCGGTGCCTTGAGTTCCATTTTCTCTCGCTGTTCGACCGAACTCGGTGGCAATCGCTACAACTGTATTTTTCCATTCTTTGCCCATCGCTTGTTTTAGCGATAATAAACCAGCATCTAACTCTCTTAGCTGCCGATCTAAGCGACTATGTTGAGCATTATGAGTATCCCAGCCTACGGTTTCTAGCATCGCACAATCCATAGTTTTACTTTTTAATAGTAGATTGGCGCAGTCAGCGGTTAATTCTGACAACGAGCCTTTTTTGGCTTTACTGTCTTTCATTCCACCCGCATTGGCTTTGAGCTCTAACCCGCCCTTCAAGCTTGCAGTAAGACGTTTATCTCCTTGATAAAGTTTCTCAAGGGTGGAAAACACATCGTTGTCAGCTTCTTTAAGCTTAGAGGGGTACCAAGTGGTAACTTTACTTGAGCCTCGTAAACTTACTGGCTTAGCGTAATCAATCGCTACCGCCTCAACTTGTTTTTGATCGACAGCTCTAGCTAACCAACCCGATTTAATATTTTGAGTACCGGTTCCACCTTCTAAAAAATCTTGCCCATCAAAATGTGAACGACTCGGATAACCACTACCTACAGCTACAATGGGTAATAACTCTTTCTGTTGATAAAGCTTATACATATTTTGCATGGCTGGATTAAAGGCAAAGCCTTTACCAATTTTCAAAGTAGGTTCAGTGATTTGTTTTGAGAGCCTTGGACGCAGTTTGGTGTACTCGCTGTCAAACTCAGGTATCACTGTATGTAATGAGTCCATAGCCCCACGTAAAATGATCCAAATAAATTTTTTGTTGCGATCAGTCGCCATTGAGGGAGAAGCAAACACCAATCTAGGGCTTTGCATCAATAAAATAGTGCCACCAACGACTTTAAAAAAATCACGACGTTTCATATTACTCTCCTCATTAGCGGCGCAAGAACTCAGGACTCATTAACATCACGGTCAGAGCTTGTGGGCGACTTTCAGCACGTTTCACCGCTAATTCAGTGGTGTTACTCACTTGCTCTCCCAACAATTGCCTCATTGTGTATACGGGATCGAGAAAACCACGGCTTTTCGCTATTTGTGATGACCAATTTGCCCGTGACATAACTGCACTAGGACCATTCCAATCGGCTTCAATATCGCCATAGCCTTCAGGGGAATTAGCTTGAAACGGGCTTTGCCCCAAGCTCTTCAAAAACCACAAAAACGCTTGCTGCTTTTTAGGTTGAAAATTCAAAGCCCGGCAAGTTGAGATCACGTACTCCCGCGGAGACTTAAATTTCTGACGTTCTTGATGCCAAGCTTCATCTGATTTTATTAAAGTAATCATAACTTCTTTCAGATTGCCATCTGTGTCCAGCCAACGATCAGTCATTTTTTTAATAAGCGATTCGGGTGGATTATCTGACACAAAATGACGAGCAAGTTGAGTAGAAACATGCTTTGCTGTTGCGGGGTGACGAGCAACCGCTTTGATCATGGCAACTCCTTGTGCTTCTCCACCTTGACGATAGGTTTTACCTAGTAACACTCGATGACCGGGTTCGTGACCATTGGCTCTAAACATAAACCCAGTCGTATCGTCTCGCTGTGGTCTTGCCACGCTCCAGCCTGTTATACCTTTGGCCATTTCAATCACGTCGGCTTGAGTGTAACCAGAGCCAACGCCCATGGTATGTAGCTCCATCAACTCGCGACCTAAATTTTCATTGAGACCTTTACCACGTCTGCCAATTCTAGAATTGGGACCAAACGACTTATCATTATTCAAATAAACCAGCATCGCAGGGTGATGCATTACCGCCAGCACCATTTCATGGAAAGGACCGAACATGCGAGGTGCAATGGCTTCACGTTCTAACGTTGGCGCTAATACTCGCATCATTTGGCCTTTGGCAGTCACACTAAAATGATTCGACCAGAAATCCAGTAACCGCCACGCTAATGATTGCTCTGAATGAATCGCTCTTTGTAAAGTGTCACAACATAAGGCTCTAAAATTTCCACCAAGATATCGACGGATTTGCTTTTGCTGCTTGGCGAAATCTTTCGCTTGTTCAGAGTCAGGTTCTTTCTTCATCAAGCGCTTTTGTTGTTGATAATTGGCTAAATGAATAGAGAGTTGATCAGAATTAGGGAGCTTTTCATTAAAGCTGATTGGCTGTAGTTGGTCGATGAGATATTGAACCGGATCGCGACTGGCTTTTTCCAATTCCCCTTTTCTGGCTCCCATACCAAAACGATTGACCGCTATAACGGCATCCGCAGACATGATGATATTCTCCGCAAAAATGGCTGTTTATTTGACCATAGAGAATTTGTCAGAGAAGTCGAGTAGCTTTACAACTCTTTACTTTTGACTAAGAAAGTTCATATTCAATGAACATACAGGTTAATTTGATAAATTAAATTATTAAAGTGCCGATGAGACTAGCAGAGCCGTAACAATGAAAGCATTAATTCTTTTAGCTGTACTCAGTGCGCCAGCATTTGCAGGTGGTTCTATCAAAGTCTTTGGAGATTGGAAGGTCATTAGTGATAATGGAGCGCAAGTGATGACTGCTACTCCAACCAATTCATCTGATCGTATTTTTTCAATGGCCTGTACCTATCACGCTCATTGTTTTGTTTCTTATACTGTTCCATCATTAAAGTGTAATACGAGTATATCTAACCATCTCAGAGCCACGGCAAACTATCATTCAATCGAGTCACCTTTCGATTGCAAAGACCATGAGTGGGTTCAAAGTTCCAGTGATTTTATGAAAGTGATAAAGCTAAATCTTCTTGATGCTCAGGCTATTACCATTAATTTACCCGACTATCCAAATACCAAAAATACTTACCGAACCAATGGCTTTGCTCATGCAATGAAGTTTATATTAGGGACTTCCAACAACTTCAACCAATAATTCATAGTTCCCAAAGTATGGAAAGAAAACCTAGAGGGTGCCCCTAATCAAAGCGTTTTGATTAGAGCGTCCCTCCAGACAAAAATTAGCAATTTTTTTCCATAGCTAACTGCCTTTCTGTTTTAACTCCCATTTTCTTGAAAACAAGTGCCATTGGACAAAACCCAGTAAAGCTGAATTGAAAAAGGTTGGCTCCCACAAAAACGGTAAACCAAATAAAATATGGACTGACATAGACGGTTAATGCCACTGATAACAGCACCATAAAACCGGCAAATCGATAAATGGCTTTTTCTATACTCATTGTGTTCTTCCTTATATTTCCATCTTGTTAGTAACTCGCCCGTATTCGTAACCATACGTTGGAGTTATCTCTGTGTTGTCCAAAAAAGCTGTAACTTTTAGAGCCGCCAAATACGTTGGCTCCAAGGTTTATTTGCCACTGATCATTCATTTGATAAATCACACTAGGCTTGAGATAAAAATCTTTATCCGTTGGCGACCAAAAACTGAAGAGTTTCCAAGTAAGGGTTTGCTGTAGAGTTTGCCAAGTCAGTCTCATCGTCATCAGTTGGCGGTTTTGTTTAGGTTCAAATTGAGGAAAACGGCTGTGTTCAGTCAGCCTTTTGTGATTTAAGGTTCGCTCTAAATAATATTGACCAGACAAGGTTAAATTAGAGATCAACTCTCTTTCATAACCGATAAGCGCTCGAAATTGGGAATTAGCAATCGCAGGATTATTACCTGAGCGATCTTCTCGACTGTCATACCAAGCAATTTCGGAGTTAAATACGCCAGATGCGAGTGGGCTTAGAATACTGGCTCCCCATACAGAGAGCTTTGGAAAATAAGGTTTACCAACCGTATTAACGCCAACAGGCGTGTTCCATCTTCCCCAATAGCCATAGAGCGCATATTCCACATTGTTATGAGTTGATGCGACTTTCATTGCCCAAGTAGGATCACTGGCTTCATCTACACTAAGTTTGTTTGCTGCTTGAGCTGCAGTGCGCGGTGAAAAATACGAGAATCGTTCACCATTGATATATTCATCTGGGGTAAACTCTGGTGTCGACACAAGGTGAATGCTGACATCATTGTGATACCAACTGGCTTTGATACTATTAGAGCTGGCTTTCAGATATTCATCATCACGACCAGAAAAAAAGGATTGCCAATCTTTAGGGAATAAATCATTGAGAAAGACATAATCTCCCGTTCCCCAAGTCAGCACCTGACGACCTAATTTGATATCCATCGAAGAATTGAGTTTGTGATCTACACTCGCGACTCGAACATTAAGCTTGGTTTTATTAATCACATTATCAAACAGCAAGTCTGTTCGAGATTCAAAGCGCCATTCTGGATGCTCTGGATTTTGATAATTCAGCGCTAATCGACCACGGATTTCCTTTAACGTTGAGCTCTTTTCGATAGCTGGATCCGTTTTAGTTCTACGACCGTAGGCACCTTCTAAGAAACCATAATACTCCCATGAACTTGTCTCTGCCTCGTCATCCCAATCTTCCCATTCATCATTGCTTTCACTCACTTCTACATCATTTGCATAGGCAGTAAATGTACCGCTGCCCAAAATCAAAATGAGTGATAACCAAAACTTATTCATGGCTTTTACCTCAACCACTTAATCGGAGGATTTTTCATGCTACGTTCAGAGAAAATGGCTTGTGGTAACCCCAAATCAAATTTGATCCGACGCATTTGCATTAAGGTAGTGCTGCCAGTGTCAAAGTTCTTCATTTCGGCACTCACTGCAATGGGGTGTCCCTGAATCACTTTGGTTTTTAGCACTTTCATTTGGCGGTATAGCTTGCCATTTTGGTCGTAATACTTAACCAACATAGGTAAGAATGTTTGCTTATCAATCCATGACTCATAACGACTGAATTCAACCAATGATGGATCTTTCGGTGTGCTCGATAAATGGAATTGCTCACCATTATCTTTCAGTAATTTGTGAGTATCAGCATTGGTGTTACGACCAGAAATGTCTTCGTAAAAGAAATCTGCCCCCACAAACGATGTCCGTTTGTCTCCCGATGAAATGCGTTTTACCAAGTCTAAGCTTGGTAAATACAACCAACGACTATCATCCGTTTCAGGTTGGCGGATCACTCGAAAAGCGGTATTTTTAACGTCCGTTGGACGCGAGAAAAACACCAACATTTGTTGTTGACCACCATCTTCATCATCTCTTCGTAAAATAGTGAATTGGCGTAATCGTGTTCTTCCTTGAGCATCCGTGATTTTCATTCTGGCTTCAGCTCGACCATCGTCCCCCGCATAATAAGAACTTAAGTTCGCTTTACGAATGATCTCATCCGCCGTTAACTTCTCGGCACTGCTTGTAAAGCTAACCAATGAAAGCAAGGCAAAACCTAATAATTGAATCATTTTCATACTTTGCTCCTTTTGAATGAGAGAATGGCTGGCAGTACTAATAAAGTCACTAAAGCAGAAGCCGCCATGATGCTGGCGAGGAATAAACCAACGGTGATGTATGGAACTAAAGGGGCAAATAACAGCGGAGTAAACCCAACAGCAATTACGATGGCATTGCGAGAAATGGCTCTAGCGGGCTCTTCAAACATGGCTTTTAGGGCTTCAGAAACTGAGCCAAACTGGGCTAAGTTCACTCTAAACCGTTCAATAAAGTGGATAGCAAAGTCCACCGATAAGCCTAATGTCAAAGCTGAAAGTACCGCAATAGGCATGTCATAATCTTTACCAATCCAGCCAATCAGCCCGTATATCATGGTAATGGTGAGTGTGAGTGGCAGCATGGCCAATAGTCCGTACTTTATTGAGCGGAACAGCAATACCATCATCAAAAACACCACCAAAAACGATGACAGCAAGCTCTCCAACATTCCGTTGACCATGGCTTTTTGCCAAATCACATTGATGTAAGCCTTACCCGCCCAATTTAAGGAAATCCCTTCAGGTAATGGGCGTTGCTTTACATAGCCATCCACAAAATCAATCACTTTTGACATATGCTGGTTATCACCACTGGTAAGCTGCAACCACATTAAGCTTGAGCGATAATCCGGAGTGACAAAATGCCAAAGATCTTGTGGGCGATGCGACGATTGATATTGCAACAGTGTTTGGGCAATTGCAGGTTGAGTACTTGGTAAAACAAAGTGATGCGGCTCGCCACCTTTTAGTTCTCGATTAACTGTTTTGATAATATCTGGCAGTCCGTTGACTTTGCCGACTAAAGGCGAATCAACCAAAGCCTGATTTAGCCCTTCCATCCAATTAAGAATTTTGGGCGATAAGAATTGTTGCTGTTGTGATTTGAGTTTATCGACAGTCGCTAGCAATGACTCCAATTTACCAAGCTGCTCACCTTCGGTATCAAACATTTTGTCGTCAATCAAGGTCGCTAACGATTGCAACCATTGTGGATCATTATCGCGACGCGCATGGTTCAGTGCTTGATGAATATCTTCGTCATTCAACTGCTGAGTTTGTAGCAGCCTACGTAATTGATTTATCGACTGTTGCTTATTGTCATCATCATAATTAAGTACCAACCAAGCATCATAAGTGCCTGCAAAATGCTGGTTCAGAGCTTTATCGGCAACGCGAATTTCATGACTGGGTTTAAACCAATTGATCGGATTGTCATTAACTTGAATTTTACTTATCCCAATAAGACTAATGGCAAATAAACTCACAAATGTAACCAGTATCAACTTACGCTTGCCAACAGCCCCAGCTCCGATTTTAGCAACAACACTATCTAATTTTCCCTTACGATTCATGGCTTGTTGCAAATTGGCTAACGCTTGAGGAGACATTCGACCGATATAGGCAGGAATAAAGAAAATCGTCAGAATAAAGGCCAATAAAATCCCAAAGGCGATAAAACTACCAAAGACTTTTACAGGCGGAATTGGCGTTAACGTCAAGGATAAAAAGCCCACGGCCGAAGTTAACGACGTAAACAATATCGGCTTATACAGCTCTTTGATCACTTTCTTAATGACATTTTTAGCATCTTGATCTTTTCTGTAGTGATCGGCAAATTCAGAAAGAATGTGGGTTGAGTCCACCACCGCAATGGGCATCAAGAAAATCGCAATCATTGACGACATTATATGAACGGTAAAGCCCATGCCAATGAGAGCGCCCATAGTGATGATCACGGTTGCCATCGCCACAATCATTGGACCTATCACTAACGGCAAGCTTCTAAAAAACCACCACATCAAAATAAAAATAGCCACACCAGCTAAAGGGGCGGCTATTGCCATTTGTACAAACATTTCACTGCCAAATTGATCTTCGGCAACCGGTAAGCCCGTGATGTAATACTCGTCAGAGGAATTCAAACTTGGCAGGAATTGACGAATGTTCTCAGCAATTTGATAGCTGTACTTTTTATTTTCAACTGCGACATAAATGGCTGCGGCTTTGCCATCATTTGACACTAAGGTATTTGCCAGTAAAGGCAAGCGCTCCACCGCTTTTCGTATTTGATTTGACTGCTCTTGAGTCTTCGGCGCAGTTTTCATCAACCACTGAAATCGTATGCCACCTTGCTCAGCCTGAGTGATGTTATCGACGGTATCGAGTGAAAGTTGATCGCTGGCTCTTACATGCTGAATGGACTGAATAAAGCGGGATAATTTATTGAGTTCAGCCAGTGAGTTAGGGTTGTAAATTCCAGAATTACTATGACTTACAGCACCAATCACAATCATGTCATACATGGCGAATGCTTGTTTCGCTTGATTGTGGAACAAACGTGCAGGATCACTTGCAGATAGCATGTTTTCAGGATCGGTATCAATCTGTATCTTTGGAAACATGGCTAAACTAAGTGCAGTGACCAATAACATAATGACGTAAATCGTTTTTGGTCTGTGTAACGCTATGTTGGTAATGAGATCTTTCATGGGATACCAATATTAGATATTTCTAATATAAATTACATTAGAAAAAACTAATATTCAATGTGAAATTTTTCTTTCATAAAAGACATAGATAAAGGAGTTATCAAAAGTTGAAGCTTGGGAGAGTGAACCAATAGGTGTATAGAATCCTATTGGTCCTATATTGAACTGCTATTTCTGTAGTCGAAATGAAGAGTGCTGGCTTAAAAATTAAAAACCTAAGGCATACTTGAGCACTTTCTGTTTAATTGGTGAGTCGATATTTGCCACCTTCAATGCCAAATTCCTTATCGCTTTAATAGGCATAACATTATTACTAAAGGCTTTGTAAAACACATCCATACCGGTTTGCATCATCAAATTATCTTTATATCTTAAGCTTTGATATTCAGATAATACTGAGCTTTGATACCAGATTTGATTGTCCCCTAATGCTTTGGCTACCACTGACAATAGGGCATCGACGTCTTTAAAACCTAAATTCACTCCCTGCCCTGCAAGCGGGTTGATGGTATGCGCTGCATCTCCCAATATCACTACATTATCGGCATAATATTGGTTGGCATGTCTACGTGTTAATGGAAAGGCACCTTTATCTAATACAATAAAATTAGGATCTAATCGCTCTGGGAAATGAGCTCTAATTTGCTCAGCCAATTGCACAGGATTTGATTGCATTAATTTGGCGATGGTTTGTGGAGAGTCATACCAGACCAACGAAGCATGATTACCCGGCAGAGGTAATAAACTGCGAGGACCATTAGGCGTAAATTGCTGCCATGTCACATCTTGTTGTGTTGTTTGAGTTTCAATGTTAATCAGCATACAAGATTGCTTATAGTCCCAACCAGTAATGCCGATACCAGCCCATTGACGTACACTCGAATTAGCCCCATCACAACCAATCAATAAATTGGCAATGCGCTGTTTTCCTGATTCAAGGCTGACCTTAACCTGCTGAAACGATCCTTGCTGGTATTCAAATTGATTGACTTTTTCAGGACAAAGCATTTCCACATTATCCATTTGTTGGAGCTGTTCCCACAGACCAAGCTGGATAACTCGATTCTCAACAATATGCCCTAAATGTTCTTCATGAATTTGTTCACAATGAAACTGAGTGATGAACCCATCCAACTCCCACGTTTCTAATCCACGATAAACCGCATGGCGCTTATTAAATACGCCTTCCCAAGCACCTAAACGATTCAGTAATTTTTCAGACGCCGCACTAATCGCCGACACTCTAACGTCTAATGGCTGATTTTCCTCGAAGGGTTGCGGTGCAACACTTTCAATGACTGAAACAGAGAGTCCCAACTGTGCTAACCCAAGCGCTGTTGCAGCACCCACCATGCCACCACCAATCACAATGGCATCTTTGTATTTAAGTTGAGAATCAGTTGTCATCAGTTTCAAGCCTTAGGAAATTTGGCTTAGTTTACACCTCAGCGAATACCTTGTTAAGAAAGTGTTCTTTCAATTGTTTTTTAATATGTCGATAAGCATCAAGTAATTGTGCTTTTTGTGCTCGATTTAAATGACGCTCTTCTATTTTGAGTGAGTATATTCTCTCTAGCCTTTCCATTGGAGAGTAGCGGCAACCTTCAGAAACAGAAAAGGTAGGTGTTGCCCCATACGATAAAAGAACTTGTAGCATTTTATAGTCAAGCTTACTTATCGCGAAATCAACGGCACTTTCATTAAAACCAGGGATATTAGGGTTAGTTCTTGCATTAACATCAGCACCACATTCCAGCAAGCTTATTACCGTTTCAGTATGCCCATTCCAAACAGCAAGATGTAAAGGAGTAAGGCCTTCCCTGTTATATGTGGACAGTCTATGTGGCTCTAGTATCTTTCTATATGTTGGTATCAGTTGGCTGTAGCCATGCTCCGCTACTGTATGAAGCTCTGTTTGTCCGAATTGATCCATTCTCTCTGGACAGCACTTACCTTTGCTAAGAACAAATTGCATCCCTTCCCTAGCTCTTTGTTTTTCATCCTCGCTACCAGCCTCATTTATAGCCATAATCGCGTGTTGTAGAGGAGTTCTAAGATCAGATTCATCCTCTTTTGCCAATGACTCTAAACCACCTAACATTTTAACTGTTCGAAAAAGATTACCATCACACTGATTGTATACAGACATAATGGTATCTGATGTCCTTATTTCAAAATACTTACAAATGGAAGTAGAAATAATATCTGCAACCCTTAAAGGAAAAGCTTCCGGCATAGAATCACTTTGTCTGTTAACGTCACAACAACGATTGCCAATCATCCTCATCCGATAGGAAGTGAGTCCATGTCGGGTTTGTATTTGTACTATATCTCCATCCTGAATCGAGCCTCTTTTGCATACAGCACTCAACAGGTTATAAGCAACCGTTAAGTTTTCGTTTAATCTCGCAGCTATCGCTTCAGACATAGCACATCCACTTAAATTAGGTTTAGAGCGTCAAATAACTTTGAATTTATACTTAGTTACGTCATTTTCAAATTAATTAAAATTCATAGCGATAAATAAAATCAGAAGTTAAATCTGAGCATTCAACTCAAGTATTTTTAGCTAAATCACACTCTACTGCGTACAAAAGCTGGTCAGGCGGGAAATCTGGCGGTAAAATATGCCGCTATTTTTTGAGGTATGAGTAACACAAACTGATGAGTAAAAAACTCCACATTAAAACCTGGGGCTGTCAAATGAATGAGTATGACTCAGCTAAGATGGCCGATTTAATGGATGAATACGAAGGTTATACCCTAACCGACGAAGCAGAAGAAGCCGACGTGCTGCTACTGAATACTTGTTCTATCCGTGAAAAAGCACAGGAAAAAGTGTTTCATCAGTTAGGACGTTGGAAAAACCTAAAAGACAAAAAACCAGGCTTGATCATTGGTGTAGGCGGCTGCGTAGCATCACAAGAAGGTAAACACATTAAAGAGCGTGCTCAATGTGTTGATTTAATCTTCGGCCCACAAACCTTGCACCGTTTACCAGAAATGGTTGACCAAGTTAAGCGTGGTGAAAAAGCGGTTATTGATGTTAGCTTCCCAGAAATTGAGAAGTTCGACCGCCTACCAGAGCCAAAAGCAGAGGGGCCAACCGCATTTGTTTCTATCATGGAAGGTTGCAGTAAATACTGCTCATTCTGCGTAGTGCCATACACGCGTGGTGAAGAAGTCAGTCGTCCTTTAGATGACGTAATTCTTGAAGTGGCTCAGCTTGCCGAACAAGGCGTACGTGAAGTAAACCTACTTGGTCAAAACGTAAATGCTTACCGTGGTGCAACCTTTGATGGTGATATCTGTACTTTTGCAGAATTACTACGCTATGTTGCCGCGATTGATGGTATCGACCGTATTCGCTTCACCACCAGCCACCCAATCGAGTTCACTCAGGACATCATTGATGTGTATGCCGATACCCCTGAGCTGGTCAGCTTCCTTCACTTACCTGTTCAGTCGGGTTCAGACCGTATTCTTGCGGCAATGAAGCGTGGTCACATGGCACTTGAATATAAGTCGATTATTCGCCGTCTGCGCAAAGCTCGTCCTGAAATTCAAATCAGCTCTGACTTCATCATTGGTTTCCCGGGTGAAACTAAGCAGGATTTCGAAGATACCATGAAGCTGATTGAAGATGTTAACTTCGACCACAGCTTTAGCTTTATTTACAGCGCTCGCCCAGGTACACCAGCGTCTGATTTACCTGACGATGTCGATTTAGAAGAGAAAAAACAACGTCTGACTATTCTACAAGACCGCATAACTCAACAAGCCATGCGCTACAGCCGCCACATGATGGGAACAGTGCAGCGTATCTTGGTTGAAGGTCCATCGGTTAAAAACCCAATGGAACTTCGTGGTCGTACTGAAAACAACCGCGTGGTTAACTTTGAAGGACAACCTCAGCACATTGGTAAGTTTGTAGATGTTGAAATTGTTGATGTCTACACCAACTCGCTTCGTGGTAAGTTTGTGCGCGCTGAAGAAGATATGGATCTTCGCCGTGAACTACGTCCATCTGACGTGCTGGCAAAGCATAAAACCGAAGATGATTTAGGTGTTGGAACATTTCAGCCTTAAATTATTTCTGTACTTGATGAGTGATTGAAGTAAGTTCCAACGAATTACTGATAGGAGCAATAGTGTGATAAGACAACCGTCCGTGACAGGATGTCACGGTCGTCAGCACATGGACGTGCGTTTCAGTTGGCGTTCACACTATTGTTCCTTAACCGTTTACTAAATTATTTACTTATCAAGTCAGTGATAAAAAAATTAACTAAACTTAAGGGCAGTAACACTGCCCTTTTTTATCAACTTTGATAAGATAACAACGCGAACACAAACGACTTTTGGAGCCTTGCTTGTCCAGTAAACTGACTACGTTAAATCTGTACTTAGAACCTGCCGAACCACGCCGTCTAGCTTCACTTTGTGGTCCTTTTGACGATAACATCAAACAAATCGAACGCCGAGTTGGTGTAGAAGTCAGCTATCGTGATAACCATTTCACTATTGTTGGGCAACCGCAAAATACCTTAACTGCTAATAATTTATTGCGTGATTTGTACGTTGAAACTCAGCCTGTTCGTGGCAGCACGCCTGATATCGAACCTGAGCAAGTGCATATTGCGATTCAAGAAGCGGTTTCAGTTGAAGCCTACGACAGTGCTGACGATAAAGAGCTGTTTATCAAAACCAAGCGCGGTGTCATCAAACCAAGAAACCCAAACCAACGCCAATATGTGGCTAACATTGTCCGTCACGATATAACGTTTGGTGTCGGTCCTGCGGGAACGGGTAAAACTTACTTAGCAGTTGCAGCCGCAGTAGATGCGCTAGAACGCCAAGAAGTGCGTCGTATTCTTCTTACTCGTCCAGCAGTTGAAGCTGGCGAAAAACTCGGTTTTCTACCGGGTGATTTAAGCCAGAAGGTCGATCCTTACCTTCGCCCACTTTATGATGCTTTATTTGAAATGCTGGGCTTTGAAAAAGTGGAACGTTTGATTGAGCGTAACGTGATCGAAGTCGCACCACTGGCCTACATGCGTGGCCGTACTCTAAACGATGCCTTTATTATTTTGGATGAAAGCCAAAACACCACGGTTGAGCAGATGAAAATGTTCCTAACCCGTATTGGCTTTAATTCTCGCGCAGTGATCACAGGTGATGTTACCCAAATCGACTTACCTCGCAACACTAAGTCTGGTCTGCGTCATGCTATTGAAGTGCTAAGTAAGGTCAATGAAATCAGCATCAATTTCTTTGCATCACACGATGTGGTTCGTCACCCTGTTGTGGCTCGTATTGTTGAAGCTTACGAAGAACACGACATGAACCAGCAAGCCGCTAAAGCACGTCGCGAACAAGCCGAAAAGAAAGCGCAACAAGCAGAAGGCGACATAAATGAAGCTTGATGTCGATTTACAACTGGCTTGTGATGCGCCCAATTTACCATCGCAAGTTGAGTTTGAACTTTGGGCGAGCACAGCTATCCAACCCCATATGTCGGTTGCAGAACTGACAATTCGCATTGTTGAATCGGATGAAAGTCAGCTGCTAAACCATCAATACCGGGGAAAAGACAAACCCACTAATGTGTTATCTTTTCCATTTGAAGCACCAGAAGGTATTGATTTACCACTACTTGGTGATTTAATAATCTGCGCTGATGTGGTAAAAAAAGAAGCTGAAGAACAAAATAAACCACTACAAGCCCATTGGGCACACATGGTTGTACATGGCTGTTTGCATTTGCTAGGGTATGACCATATTGACGACGACGAAGCCGAAGAAATGGAATCGTTAGAAACTGAGCTGATTGAAAGCTTAGGATTTGAAAACCCTTATAAGGAACAATAATAGGTCTATTATCGACCTAATGAAAGACTATGAATGACGATATCCCCCCGAGTACCCACGCCCAGAAAAAGGGCTGGTTTGATAAAGTAAGCCAACTGTTTCAGGGCGAACCTCAAAACCGAGAAGAACTCGTTGATGTGATTGAAGACGCTGAAGAACGCGATTTAATCACCGAAGACACTCGAGAAATGATCAAAGGTGTTTTAGAAGTGTCGGATTTACGAGTGCGCGATATTATGATCCCGCGCGTTCAAATCGTCACTTTAGACATTGATGACTCCATTGAAAAGCTTCTCAATACCGTTATTTCCTCTGCTCATTCACGCTTTCCTGTGATCAATGATGATAAGGATCACATCGAAGGTATTCTCCTAGCCAAAGATTTACTCAAATACGGCTTTAATCAAAGTGATGAACCATTTGATCTCAGTAAAGTGATTCGTCCTGCGGTTGTTGTTCCTGAGTCAAAACGCGTTGATATTCTATTAAAAGAATTCCGCAGTGAGCGTTACCACATGGCCATCGTTGTTGATGAATATGGCGGTGTTTCAGGCTTAGTGACCATTGAAGATATTCTTGAAGAAATCGTCGGTGAAATCCAAGACGAGTTTGATCACGACAGTGAAGAAGAATGCGAAATTCGCAAAATCAATGACTCGGCTTATATGGTCAAAGCATTAACGCCAATTGATGACTTCAACGAGCATTTTGGCACCGAGTTCAGTGATGAAGAATTTGATACCGTTGGCGGTTTAGTCTCTCATGCTTTCGGTCATTTACCTGAGCGTGACGAAGACATCACCATAGGTAACATTAACTTTAAAGTCACCAGTGCTGATACTCGCCGTTTAAATCAATTAAGAGTTAAGTTTTTGAAGGATCAAACTTAAGTGAGTTTTATTTCTAAATTACACGGCCACAAGTGGACACGCTTAGTGGCCGCTTTTTTAGCTGGTAGCAGTTGTACTCTTGCATTCGCTCCTTATGATCTTTGGGGTGTATTGCCCGTAGCATTTGCTATCGCTTTATACCTAGGTCACTCTCTCAATGCTAAGCAAAGCTTTGTACATTGGCTCAGTTTTGGTTTCGGTTACTTTGTTGTCGGCATTAGCTGGGTTCATGTCAGCATGGCGGAATATGGCGGAATGCCACTAATCGCCTCGCTGCTATTAATGGCGTTACTTGCACTGTATTTGGCACTGTTTCCCGCACTAACTGGATACCTAAGCCGTCGACTTTCTCCAAAAAGTGGTTGGCAACATGATGTTTTACTCTTTCCAGCATTATGGGGACTGATGGAGTGGGCAAGAGGCTGGGTATTAACCGGATTCCCTTGGCTTTGGGCGGGCTACAGCCAAACTGAAGGTCCACTTGCTCCAATAGCCGCGGGCTTTGGTGCCATTGGCTTAAGCTTCCTTATCATCTTTATCGCTGGTGCATTGGCACAACTATTTAAAAAGCGTTGGCAATCGACGGCGATTTGTTTGCCTTTAGCTGTGGTTCTTATCTTCATTTCGCCTCAATTTTCGAATGTCACCGCAAGTGGCAAAACCATGAAGGTGGCAATGGTGCAAGGGAATATTCCCCAAAGCACTAAATGGCATCCTGAAATGCTATGGCCAACCATGATCAAGTACATGGATTTAACCCGAGAGAATTACGATGCTGATGTGATAATTTGGCCAGAAGCCGCAGTTCCTGCTCCCGAGCATTTAGTTGATGATTTTTTAGTTACAGCCAATAAATCCGCCAACCTCAACGATAGCGCGATTGTAACAGGCATTATTAGTCAAACCTCTGAAACTACCTTTTACAATGCCTTAATTGTACTGGGCAATATGCATAAAAAGCAGCAAGCTCACGGTGATTATGTCCTGCATGGAAGTAACGAATATAAAAAGCATCACTTATTACCCATTGGTGAATTTGTCCCGTTTGAGGATTGGTTAAGACCCATAGCACCTCTGTTTGACTTACCCATGTCTTCGTTCACTCGTGGGAGTTATGTTCAGCCAGATTTACTTGCTTTGGGTTATCACATTACACCCGCCATTTGCTTTGAAATTACCTTCCCTGAACAGGTAAGAGATAACCTTAAAGCCAATAGTGATGTGATCCTAACTGTATCTAATGACGCTTGGTTTGGGACTTCAATCGGTCCATTGCAACATATGCAAATCGCTCAAATGCGAGCGATTGAGCTGGGTAAGCCTGTACTAAGAGCCACGAATAACGGCGTTACTGCAATCGTAAACCCTCAAGGCAAAATCACAGAACAATTGCCTCAATTTAAAACCGGTGTTTTGCAAGCAGAAGTTCCGTTAATGAAAGGGGAAACTCTATTTTATCGACTCGGCCAATTACCAGTTTTGCTGTTTTGTGGACTACTTGTCGTCGCAGGGTTTGTTTACAGTCGCAAAAAAACTGCAACTGATTAACCTCAATATCATGACCCATAATGTCAGCGTTATGGGTCATTTTTTGAAAGACACACCAATAGCACTCAACATGCTTCACAGATTGAAGCTACAGCAATAAATTTTCAAAAAGAAAATATTCGTTAAAATCATAAAGATAAGTTTTCAAATTCTAATTTGATTGATATTTATCAACTAAAACATAAATTTTCAACTTGAAAATTTAAATAAATGTTGTAACTTTGATCATCACAAAATGCATTGTTACAAACAGAGTCGCAGAAAATGAATACAAAAGAGCAAGCTTCCCGTTTTTTAATGCAAGCTACATTGGGAGCAAATCACCAGCTGATAGAAAAGGTCAGTCAAGATGGAATTAGTGCTTGGCTTGATGAGCAATTAAATCATCAAGTACAGGTTGAAAACGGTTTTGTAAAAGACGGTTTTTATCAAAAAACGCATGATATCTGGCGTGGTAAGTCGAAAACTAAAGGCTTCAGAGCAAAAATTAACGCAGCCTATCCTAATGTTCCAATCAACGGTGAAAGCGGAAGTAACCCTGCTCTTCCTTATAATTATTACTTTAGACAAGCGTGGTGGCACAAAACCCTAGTACAGGGTAACTTGCCTGAAGACTCGACTCTTGATACTGACTTTACAGAGCAGCCCAAAATTTCCGCTTCTGAAGCCAGTTCGGATAATCTGGTTCGTCATAGAGTTGCCCAAGCATTAAGTGAAATTCTCGTTATTTCTGATAACTCGATTCTAGAGTTAGACGCTGAAGGCATGGCGAGCTATTACGACTTGCTATATAAACATGCGCTTGGTTCATACACGGATTTATTAACTGACGTCTCGCTGCATCCTTGTATGGGCGTGTATTTGACTCACATAAACAACCGTAAAGCCGTGCCTGCTGAAAACATTCACCCTGATGAAAACTACGCACGTGAAATCATGCAGCTATTTACCATCGGATTATTTGAATTGAATGCCGATGGCAGCCATCAACAAGCGAATGGTAAAGATATTCCGACTTATAACAACGATGACATTAAAGAAATGGCTCGTGTTTTCACTGGAATAAAAGCCTCGGAATACAGTTATGAATATCCAAACGCCACCATCAATGGCATTGATTTAAGTACCATCGAAGGTGACCCGATTGAGTTTGCCGACGGCGTCAGTAACACAGTAAAAATGCTCCCATATGTGTCCATGATAAAGCCTATGACCACAGAGGATGCCTTCCATGATCTTGAGCCTAAAAAACTGCTCAATGGCTGGATTAACTTACCTAAGCGTACTGCAAACGGTGGAGCGGCGACACTAGCTGATATTAAAGAAGCGGTTAAACGCCTTGTAGAACATAAAAACACTGCCCCATTTATCGCTAAAAAGCTCATTCAGCAATTAGTAACATCAAACCCGACTCCAGCATATATTCAAGCTGTGGCTAGTTCTTTTGGCACAAAGGGTGATTTAAAAGCAGCGGTAAAAACCATTTTGACTTACCCACTAAGCAATGCTGTGACTATTGGGGATTCAGCAGTCGGTAACATTCAAAAGTTAAAGTCGCCATTATTGCGCGTCACTCAACTTTTACGTGCATTTAATGTTAGTAATGAGCAAAAGCGTTTATGGATGATCGGTAGCGATATTAAAGAGGATTTAAATCATCATATTCTTTCTTCGCCTACGGTATTTAACTTCTACAAGCCTGACTTTATTCCTCACGGGGATGTTGAAAAAGAAAACAAAGTTGCCCCTGAGTTCGAACTTTATAACGCCCACACTTCTATCAGTTACGTAAACATGGTTTATCGTTGGTTGTTTGGTGAAGCACTTCCACTTGTCAGTACTGAAATTAAAGTGGCAACCCCACCTCATATCGTGCCGGAGTTAGATACTGAAACTTTGCTACGAAATGCACAAAGCCGTTTAAATCTCAATTTCGATGCCGAGCTTCCATTGGCTGCTGATAAAAACAAGTGGTCACAACTTATTGAGCGTGTTTCTCTGGTGTTAACTGGCAAAGAGCAAAGCTCAGTAAAAGCAAACATCCTCGATGCACTCGATAAACAAAACGATACAAGTAATCCAAAAAACAGCCTTTGGATTGTTCAAACAGTGGTATTTATGATCGCCGTATCACCTGACTTTGCTATTCTGGAGGCTTAATCATGTCGAACAAAAATTATACTAGACGTCAGTTTTTACACACCTCCACAGTCTTTATGGTGGGGACAACTGCAATGCTCACAGGCTGTGGCGGTGGAGGCAGCTCTGCAGGTACGCCTGTAACGCCTCCTGTAAATCCACCAGTGAACCCGCCTGTAAATCCGCCTGTGGCTGGACCGTTGAAAGTAGCCAAACAAGCTAAGAGTCTTGTATTCATTATGCTTGATGGCGGTAACGACAGCTTCAATATGCTAGTGCCACGTACAGCTGCTGATTATGCACAGTACCAAGCCACGCGTGGAGCATTAAGCATTGATAAAAGCAAACTGCATAACTTGAATGACGTAAGTAATCAGCAGGGTAAACAATTCGGTTTGCACCCTGCACTACCAAAAACTCAGAAGTTGTTTAACGATAAAAAACTATCATTTATCGCCAACGTTGGCCCTATGGTAGAAAGAGTGACTAAAGCCGAATACAGAGCCAACTCTAAGCCTCTGCCTTTAGGTCTAATGTCACACTCTGATCAATTTAAGCATTGGCAAACCTCTCGCCCTAGCGAGCGCTTAAACTCAGGTTGGTTTGGAAGCATCGCTGATGTGGTTCAACCAAATAAAGCCAATGATGATATATCAATGAATATCTCACTCGCGGGCAGTAACATCATGCAAAATGGTGTGAAAAGCCGTGAGTACGCCATCACCAAATCTGGTAGTGTCGGTTTATCTGTTAAAGATAATGCCAACCCCGCACTTAAAGATCTGAATGATGTTCTATTAAAAGGATTCAACGACATGCTTGAATCAACTTCAGGTTCAAGCTTTGATAAAACCTACGTCAATGGTGTGAAATACTCTCAAGCTCAATTTGAGAAGTTTGAGGAAGCTACTAAAACTATTACTGTAGATTGGAAAGGCGGTGATTCTGAGCTAGCCCAACAACTTGAAATGGTGGCGAAAACCATTAAAGCAAGAGCGGCACTGGGAATGGCTGGTCAGCAACAAACCTTCTTTGTGCGCTACATCGGCTGGGATCATCACAGTGAGCTACTCAAAACCCACAACAAGATGCTAGGCATTGTTGATGATGCGCTTTCTGGCTTCCAACAAGCGTTGGATGACTTAGGAGTCGCGGATGAAGTGGTTACCTTTACAGGCTCTGATTTTGGTCGCTCATTAACCTCAAATGGTAATGGTACTGATCACGGCTGGGGTGGTAATACTTTAGTAATGGGTAATGCCGTTAAAGGTGGTGAAGTATTTGGACAATACCCTGCACTCAACCTAGGTGATGCTAACGAGTTAGATGTGGGTGGTGGTGTACTGATCCCAACGACATCAACCGATGAAGTTTATGCAGAACTCGCCATGTGGTTTGGCGCAGAAAAAGCCACGCTACCAAAACTTTTCCCTAATTTGGGTAATTTTTATAATGTAACTTCAAGTGACAAACCGCTTGGGTTTATTAAATCGTAAAAATCAAAAATTAAGGCTCGGTATATTCCGAGTCTTAGTTTTCACACCGTTGAGCTAAAAATGATTGTATCTCAGGGACACTATTGAGCTTTAATCTAATCGCTTCATCTTTTATAAGCGTGTTTAGCAGCGAATAATCGCCTTCCAACGCACCATCAATGATGTCAAATTTACTTTCGTGCAATAAGCGATACAAAGAAAATAGTGATAAAGCATCAGGTCGCTCATCAATGCTTGTTAAGCCAGCTAAAGGGAGAAACTCTGTGACCGTCCAGAATCCATTTAACTTTTTCACTTCATCCGAAGCCAAATTCACAGGTTGCAGCAACTCATAATTATCAATACATAGCTTTAACACTAAAGCCCAGTTTCTCTTTTGAGCGGCATCAAAGATCAACATTTCACAAGATACATCTTCAAATGCATGTAATCTCGGCGGAATCAATTGCTGTCCAAAAGCTTCCATATAACCTTTACTTTTTTCATGATAGCTTCCTATAACCAACTTCTGCCCTATAACCTGAAAAGCGGACTTACCCTGCAAATTTCTTGTGTCTAATTTAGCCCCATTTTTAACTAATATTGCGGCATTATCTATACAACCACTAGCCAGAGAAAAGTGAAGTGCAGTATTACCCTGATTATCTGTCACAAGTGGATTAGCTCCTTTTTCCAAGATAAGCCTTAGTACAGCAGGGTTTTGGTATTGGGCTGCAAACATTAAAGGAGTGATGCCCGTCAGTTCTTCCATTACATCAACGGAAGCACCATGCGTCACTAATAATGTAACAAGCTGCTCTCGATTAGTAGGGCGGCTTAACATCACCCTTATTAATGGCGTATTAACATCTGACTTACAGGTATTAGGGCAAAACCCAGCCTTTAAGATTGCCTCTAATTGAGTAGGAAAGTGTAATTGAGAGCACAATTCGACATAGGTTTCATTAGCCGTCTCTTTTATCGGTGAACCTTGACGTTGTGCGCAATCAACAATCGCTTTGATCATTTTTTTTGATGCCTGATGCCGACAAGCTAACACTAAAAGTGGTTGTTTTTGATACAAAGTGTCAACCCCATTCATTTTGATAAATTCAATCGCTTTATCAACATTATTCTTAGAAAATGCTTCTAAAAGTGCTTCTGATTTTGCATCTGAAATTGAGGTATTCTCTGGAGCGGCATGGTTCTCGGGGGCCAGCGAAACATAATCACTCACCAGCTGGTTATGATTTTCAACCTCAGAGCCTTGAGTGTTAAGTTGATATTGAGTTTCATCGGCAGTGAATGACGGTTTTTCAGGCTCTTGAATGTTTTCATCTAATGCAGTACCAGCTTGCAACGTTAAATCAGCACACCTATCAACCAAACCAGCCATATTTACCTCAATATATGCTTATATTGAGGTAAGATTTAAACTTAAAGTAGAGATTAAGCAAGTTAACTCTTATTTAACTTGTCCCTTATGGATTTAAGGGCTGTCTGATAAACTCAGTACTATCACACTCCGGGCAACTGGAGATGATCGATGGAAATTCGATATCCATTCCATGACCGCAATCTTCACATATCATGCGACCTTGGCTTACTATCTCACCCGCTTTATAAGTGCCTGCTTGCTTCAACTCTTTTGACAATTCATGCCACTCAACTTGGCTTCGATCCGTTATCTCACCCAGCCAATGAAACAGGCTATTTTCTAGCATTAAAAATGTTGGGCTCGTACTGATGTCTTGCTCATGCTGATGTTTAACAAACTCAGAGATTTCACG
This sequence comes from Parashewanella tropica, assembly GCF_004358445.1. Lineage (NCBI taxonomy): Bacteria > Pseudomonadati > Pseudomonadota > Gammaproteobacteria > Alteromonadales > Shewanellaceae > Parashewanella > Parashewanella tropica. Next base: position 936,213 of record NZ_CP037951.1, on the reverse strand, counting down.
ATGCAAAAATGCCTTAACCAGATCCAACTCAGTTTCATCAATATCGTCCTTCATCGACAAAAAAGTTGCGCCTTGTTCGACTGATTGCATCAAGTCATTTACGGTTAATGAAGTATCGTTTTCATACTCTTGTTTAACCTGCTGAATGAGTTGCTGGTATAAATCCAATAATGCTTGGCTTTTTTCTGTCATCGTCTTCTCTCCTTAATTAGAGGAATTCATCAAAATATTGTTCAAGCAAAGTCATACCCTATAAGCGCTACATATTGTGGTATCACGGGTATATATAGTTTATCCTATGCCTATTTCCTAACGCTAACCTAGTGTTAGATCAAATTAATCAGCATTGCCGGAAGAAATTGATGCAAGAGCAATATACTCCCTCAGATATCGAATCGAAAGTTCAGCAACATTGGGCTGAACAAAAAACCTTTGAAGTCACCGAAGATCCAAGCAAAGAGAAATTCTATTGCTTATCTATGTTCCCATACCCATCAGGTCGACTGCACATGGGTCACGTGCGTAACTACACCATTGGTGATGTGATCGCTCGTTACCAGAAACTTCAAGGTAAAAACGTACTCCAACCGATTGGTTGGGATTCTTTCGGTCTTCCCGCTGAAAATGCCGCAATCAATAACAAAACCGCGCCAGCACCTTGGACGTATGAAAATATTGATTACATGAAAAACCAGCTAAAAATGCTGGGCTTTGGTTATGACTGGAGCCGTGAGCTAGCAACTTGTACCCCAGAGTATTACCGCTGGGAACAATGGTTCTTCACTAAGCTTTACGAAAAAGGCTTAGTTTACAAAAAGACCGCACAAGTAAACTGGTGTCCGAATGACCAAACCGTTCTAGCGAATGAGCAAGTACAAGACGGTTGCTGCTGGCGCTGTGATACTCCAGTAGAGCAAAAAGACATTCCACAGTGGTTCATTAAAATCACCGCATACGCAGAAGAACTGCTGAATGATTTAGACGATCTTCCAGATTGGCCTGATCAAGTTAAAGCCATGCAGCGCAACTGGATTGGTCGTAGTGAAGGGTTAGAAATCACCTTCAATGTGACAGACAGTGAAGAGTCATTTGATATCTATACGACTCGTCCAGATACCTTAATGGGCGTAACTTATGTTGCCATTGCAGCAGGTCACCCACTGGCAGAGCAAGCGGCTGCGAATAATCCAGAGCTGGCTGCTTTTATCGAAGAGTGCAAAAACGCTTCAAGCTCAGAAGCTGATATCGCCACTATCGAAAAGAAAGGTGTATTTACAGGTCTTTACGCCACTCACCCAATTTCAGGCAAGCAAGTGCCAATTTGGGCTGCCAACTTTGTATTGATGAACTACGGTACTGGTGCGGTAATGTCAGTTCCAGCACACGATCAACGTGACTTTGAATTTGCTAACGCATACGGCTTAGACATCGAAGCCGTCATCAAGCCAACGGATAGCGATCTCGACATCAGCGAAGCTGCATTCACTGACAAAGGCGTCCTGTTCAACTCTGGTGAGTTCGATGGTCTAGAATTCGACAAAGCCTTTGATGCAATTGCGACTAAGCTTGAAGCCGACAACAAAGGTACTCGTAAAGTTAACTACCGCCTACGTGACTGGGGCGTATCTCGTCAGCGTTACTGGGGCGCACCAATCCCGATGGCGACTTTGGAAGATGGCACGGTAATGCCAATTCCAGAAGAGCAACTTCCAGTTGTACTGCCTGAAGATGTGGTAATGGACGGTGTTCAAAGCCCAATCAAAGCCGACAAAGAGTGGGCGAAAATCCAAATTAATGGTCAAAACGCGCTGCGTGAAACCGATACCTTCGACACCTTTATGGAATCAAGCTGGTACTACGCTCGCTACTGTAGCCCGCAAGCCGATCAAATGTTAGACCCAGCTAAAGCCAACTACTGGCTGCCTGTCGATCAGTACATTGGTGGTATCGAACACGCGTGTATGCACTTACTGTACTTCCGCTTCTTCCACAAACTATTGCGTGATGCTGGTTTAGTTGATTCAAATGAGCCTGCTAAACAACTGCTAACTCAAGGTATGGTATTGGCCGAAGCCTTCTACTATACCAACGAGAAAGGCGGTCGCGTTTGGGTTTCTCCACTCGATGTAGCTGAAATCGAACACGATGAAAAAGGTCGTATCACCAAAGCGGTAGACAAAGACGGTAACGAGCTGGTTTACACTGGCATGAGCAAGATGTCGAAGTCGAAAAACAACGGTATCGATCCTCAAGTTATGGTTGAAAAGTACGGTGCTGATACAGTTCGTCTATTTATGATGTTTGCAGCACCACCAGAACTAACGCTTGAATGGCAAGAGTCTGGCGTTGAAGGCGCACACCGTTTCTTACGTCGTCTATGGAAATTAGCCGCCGATCATATTGCTGCGGGTGAGACTCCAGCGTTGAATAAAGACAGCTTAACTGGCGATCAAAAAGCACTGCGTCGTGAGCTTCATAAGACGATTCAAAAAGCCACTGATGATATTGGTCGTCGTCAGATGTTCAACACCGCTATTGCTTCGGTAATGGAATTGATGAACCATCTACAAAAGGCGAAAAAAGACGGTGAGCAAGATCGTGCTATCATCGGTGAAGCACTGTCGGCTATCGTACGTTTACTTTACCCAATCACTCCACACATGAGTTTTGAATTGTGGAATCAACTAGGTAATGAAGGTGCGATTGAAGACAGCCGTTGGCCTGAAGTTGACGAATCAGCATTAGTTGAAGACAGCAAACTTATCATTGTTCAAGTAAACGGTAAGTTGCGTGCTAAAATCACTGTTGCAGCTGATGCCAGCAAAGAAGAAGTTGAAGCGACGGGTTTAGCCGATGAAAACGTGAAGAAATTCACCGATGATAAAACGGTGCGTAAAGTGATTTATGTTCCAGGCAAACTGCTAAACATTGTTGCTAATTAATTATACCGTCACACCTGCGAAGGCAGGTGTCCAGTGACTTTTTTATAAATTAAAAGGCACTAGGCTCCTGCCTTCGCAGGAGCGACGAGCTTAAATATTTTAAGGACAGTTGATACGAATGCTAATCAAACGCATAGGTTTCTCCATGATAGTGCTGAGCATTATGCTCACTGCCGGATGTGGTCTAAGGCTTCAGGGAAGTTACTTGATCCCATCAAAGCTGCAAACCATGGCGCTAACCAGTCAAGATAAATACAGTAAACTGACTCGTTTAGTGAATGAACGCATGCGACTCAATAACATAAAAATTGTTGAATTAGATAAATCAACGCCTAGGCTCAATTTGATTTCTGATTCATTAGAACGCTCAACGCTATCCTTCTACCCTACGGGTAACGTTGCTGAGTATGAGTTGATGTACCATGTTAACTTTACTATTCAAATGCCAAATGAAGAAGCCAAGCCGTTTCAAGTAGAAATTCGTCGAGATTACCTCGATGACCCTCGTACCGCATTGGCAAAAAGTCGTGAAATGAATTTGCTGGTTAACGAAATGCGTATACAGGCCGCAGATAAAATCGTTCAAGCCATTGCCGCATTCAAGCAATAACTAAGGAGAAAAGATGAAGCTGTTTCCTGATCAGCTATATAAAAACCTTTCTCCTTTTAAATCTGTCTACTTGTTATTTGGTGACGATCCTTGGCTTATCGAAAATTGCAAAAGCCAAATTCTCAACGAAGCAAGAAAACAAGGGTTTGAAGAGCGAATTCAGCTCCATCAAGAAAACCAATTTAATTGGAATGACTTAGTCAATGAGTGGCAAGCCATGAGCTTATTTGCCAGTCGCCGGATCATTGAATTATCGCTACCAACGTCAAAACCGGGGACGGAAGGCGCCAATGTACTGAAAGAGTTAATGGCACAGCCAAACCCTGACACCTTGCTTATCATTCACGGTCCAAAAGTTACTGCCGAGCAAACTAATAGTAAGTGGTTTAAAGCCCTTGATGCTAACGGGTTATATTTACCCTGTAACACACCTGAAGGCCCGCAATTTCAACGCTGGCTTGACGGTCGAATTAATTATTTTGGTTTGCGTTTACAACCCGATGCCAGAGCTATGCTGGTCACTTTATATGAAGGTAACCTGTTAGCCGCAGATCAAGCATTGCAGTTATTACAACTGCTTTCTGATAAAGATCCTGTATCCGCCGAGCAATTAAACCAATATTTTGAAGATCAATCTCGCTTTACGGTATTTCAACTCGTCGATGCATTACTGATCAATAAAAAGAAAAAAGCCATGCACATGCTGGCACAGTTAAAAGCTGAAGATACAGCCATGCCGATCATTCTGTGGGCATTGTTCAAAGAGTTATCCACCTTACAGCAACTCAAACAAGCGCAAAAGAATCGAGAAAATTTAACTAACCTTTGGAAAAAGTTACGTATATGGGATAAACGCAAGCCCATGTACCAAGATGCTCTCAACCGCTTAAGTCTGTCTAATATTGAACACATGCAGGCAATGGCTTCGGAAATTGAGCTCAACTTGAAGCAACATGGTATTGAAGATTGGACTGCCACCAGCCATTTATGTTTGCTATTTGATCCTGTTGCCCATAATTCACTGGCTCATATAAAGTTGAACTAACGTTATGAAGATAGGCATTCTTGGCGGTACCTTCGATCCCATTCATTACGGACATATACGCCCTGCGCTTGAAGTTCGCGAAAAACTCGGGCTTGATAAAATCTGGTTGATGCCCAACCATATTCCTCCTCATAAACAAGGAACCCACACTACATCGCAACATCGACTGAATATGGTTAATTTGGTATGCCAAGATCATATCGAATTTGAATTGTGTGATATTGAATTACAACGTGAGACCCCAAGTTATACCGTTAAAACCCTAGAAGAGTTAACCGAGCAGTATCCTGAGCATCAGTTCACTTTTATTATGGGAATGGACTCACTTTTGTCATTAGAGAAATGGTATCAATGGCAACGATTATTTGACCTATGCAATATAGCAGTGACGCATCGACCAGATTACCAACTCAATCCGACTTTTATCGTTAAAGAGTGGTATAAAGCTCGCTTAACTAACAAAGATAAAGCTATAGGTAACATAGGGCATATTTTTGATATTCCAGTCACTCCACAACCTATCTCATCCACTCAATTACGTGAGCAATTAGAGGAACCTAAGTCGACTATTCCTTTTCTTCCGAATTCAATAGCGAATTATATTAAAAACAACCGACTTTATACCAAGATTTAAGCTCAGAAAAGTGGTCACCTTCAGCATCTGCGTGGGTAAGCATGCTGGCATGGTCATAATCATGTTTATGGCCATTTTGCTTGCTTAACAGCACAAACTTTCCTTGTTTAAACTTCAATTCATCAAAAGTAGACTTCACATCACTTGGGTTACCGAGGATCGGATCATTTTTTCCAGCGAAAAACCAAGCTGGCGGTAACTGAGCACTTGGTAACTTGGCGCTATAATCAAAGCCATCTTCTGGGTCTATCCACTCTCCTTCGAGCCAAGGAAAGGTTTGGGTGACACTCAAATAGCTCTCGTTATCCATCCCAACACCTAAACCAATGGCTGGGAAATAGCCTTTTAGCTTCATTAGAGGGATAGATAATCGCTTCCAAATTAACTCCAAAACTAAAGTTCGATGTAAGTTTTTAACTTGAACACGACGCTTAGTTCCAAAAGTGACAAATGAAGCGACTTGATCTTGCAATTCGGAATACCGCAACATGGTCGCTGCCATCAGCACGCCTCCCCAAGAGTGAGCTAACCAATGCACTTTATCTGCCAATGGGTTTGCCTCTAAAATAAACGCTTGAACACTAGGGATTACATCACGTACGACTTCAGTTTGGCTGGGGTTCACTCCTCGTGCGATTTTAGGTGTACTTAATCCCCTACCCGGCATATCCAACACATAAACTTCATAGCCTTCTTTTGCCATTGAACAAGCCAAACCTTTACCTGACTTCGTATAAAATACTTTGCCATTTGAAATCGACCCATGAAGCATTAAAAAAGGAGTAAGCTGCTTTTTGCTATTTGAAGGGGCAATCTTTCTTATATGAAGCTTCCCATCCTTATAGGGTAAAAATATCGATTCTTGTTGGATTTCAGTCACTATTTCTCGTCCAAAAAGTGGTTTAGTTATTAATGGGTCTTAATAACCATGCCTTCCTAATACCATGAATGCAAGCGTTTTCCCGTTCTAGAAATAAAGTTTACCAGTCATCAAGCAAAACAAAACAACATTACTAATCAACACTTTATTAACCTGAAAATTAACAATGCTTTACCTTTCTTTTCTATTGATGTTTTACTCACTATCCTTAGTGAGTCTTATGCCATGACTATAACAACACTCAATATCAATACCAGTTGTGTAGATGGCTATGCTCATGAAGATTTTTAGTTTGAATTTAGTTATCACAAGCATTAATTCAAGGAGTAGTAATGCATTAGAGCTGTTATAAAGGGGGAATGATGTCATTAGAATTAACTTACCAACTGGCCGATGGTCAAACCATGATTGCACAAGTTTCGTCAGAAGTTATTCAAGCTTTTGTAGAAATAAAAGAAAAGGCATTCAAAAATGGTTTTTTTAGCGGAACTCTAGCAATAAAGGTACATGACTCTTCAGGTAACGCCAAACGAGTACTTCATTATCAACTCTCCTTAGGTTCTGATAATCCATCTGATATGCAATGCATGGAAGCATCGACATTTCACGCCATTCCAGACAGTAAAGAGTTAAGAAAATGCTCTGATAAGCAATGGTGTGGTACAAACTGCAAACAAGAAAACGACATAGTGATTAAAACCTTTCTAGGGGCTGAAATTGCTAGTGATAAAGTTCAGCGACTTGTTTCTCTACGGAGAAAAGCAGCTCAAGAAGCGTTTAATGGCACTTTAAAAGCTTTAAATAATTCGATTTCAATACCTTCTTCAGAGCAAGTTAGAGAAGAGCTAGCACCAACAAATCTGGACTTAACGCTGGAACGTTCAGCCAGAGAAGTCCATGAGGCAGTAATGGATATGTACACAACCCATACTCGTGAGGAACAAGAGAATATCAGTAGAGGTATTATAGTCATTATGCCCAGAGCAGAGAATAACGCATAACCCAACTCTTATCAGCTTAAATTCATCGCTCCCCATTCATAAGTGGGGAATGATGAATAAATTAAATTGATGAATATGAGTCATTAACTCCTCTCCCCTTCATTTCATCTATAACACTGTTCCCCACACCTGAGGCGTCTACTGGCAAGCATGAAATATTCGACCAACAACAAATGCGGCAATATTGTATACTTGCATTTCTTTTTGCTACACCAAGAGCAAACAACCTAATGTCAGGCATTAGTAATAGAAACCGAGTCTGATACCAATACTTCTTCATTAACAATTATTTATCTTTATTTTTTCCCCGCATTTTTTTGGTAACGTGTAAAAGCCCATTTATTCAATTTTGATTGACGAGGTATGTATGTCTGCTCAAGCCGCAGCAATTCAAAGCCACAGCACGACCCACGCACATACAGACACCAACCTAGAAAGTCGATATGAAGAAAGAACGCTCTGGCTTAATGGTCAAAGCTACGCTCAAGAAGAAAAGCATAACCTGCACCGCCAAATCCTAGTGGCCTTTAATAAAAAAGTGGCAGAAAATAACCTAGAAAGCCTCACTTCTGCTGCTAGAAAAAAACATACTCATGGCGTAACAGATTCTGTTGACTTAACAACATTAGGGCATGGAGCAGCAGTCGGTGTCTTTATCGCGTCAGCACCTTATTCCGTGAGAAAAGCATTTGCCATTAAAGAAGAACCATCAAAGGATGAAGTTAAATGGTTTGTTATTTTAGGGGCTGCAGCTGGCTTGTTAACTGTAGCGGTAGAAGGTGGTTATGACTTCTTTATGCGAACTCCAGAGCAAAGAGCTAGAGAGGCATATAATTCTGCATTGAGGGAACTAGAACCTCATTTACACTCAAAAGCACGATTTACCAATGAGGTCAAAGACCTTGAGCGAGAATTGACGGGATTACTGTTTCGTCAAAAACTCCCCGAGGTCGATGTTTGGAATCAGCAAGATCGTGAAACCAGCCTTAAGCATTATCTAGGACTGTGCAATAAAAATCGTCACTTCAGAGATTTTATCATCGCTTACAATGCACTTTCCGAAGTCAGCATCAAGCTGGATAATACTAAGCATGAATTAGCTCAATTGCAGAGCCAACTTGAAGTGCAGAAGCGAGCTAAAAGCCAACTTTCAACTGAATTGAAAAGGTTACAAACAGCCAAAAAAGAAGCCGAGGAAGAAAATAAGCAAGAAAAACAGCCTTCCTTCAATCTGACTCAGCAGGTGAAACCAATCCCTGATGCAAACACCAGATTAGCACATAGGTTACAGATCACGGATGCTGGTCAAAGAGAGCGGCAACTACAAAGAGAGCTAACACCACTCACTGACCAAATACAGAAGCTAGAACAACAAATAGCAAGCAAAAAAATAGCATTAGGGCATCTAGAAAGTCTTAGAGAGCAGAAATTAAAAAATACCCAGCAGGCCAGAAGTGAAATAAGCGAAACTCATAATGATGACTATTGTCGCCAACTAGAACCCTACCTTATTTTGGCTAATATTTGTGATATTTTTAAAGGGTATGAGGATACAGGCTATCAAGTTCACCTAAGACCTGTACTAGACGCAGGAGTGACAGATTGGTTGTTAAATACTAAGCCTGATATCCCTGAACAACAGTCCACAGCAGATGAAGCAAAAGTTGAGTCCTATATTAATCGCTTACCTTCACTCGTTGAAAGAACAATATCTACTACACCATCAACTCCAGTCCCCCCCCCTGTCAGCCCCTTGGCTTCCGTATTTCCTGTAGAGCCGTTAACTGAAGCAGCAGATACAAAAATGAAAACGACAACCGAATCAACTGAGCAACAAAACGATCAATTGAACTCAGTTGAGGATCCTGCCATAGAGAAAGAGTCTGACGATGAAGATACAGAAAATGCATAGTCAAGGCTAGAATTGACATGATTGAAAAAGAAACCATAACGCCAATAAAAGACCCTGTGTCTTTTGAAAAGCCATTAGCTCCTCAAAATGAGTTTCAGAGATTTAGAGTAATTCAAACCTATGAACACTCAATTTTGCCATTTCTTCCCGAACATAAATCAACTGTGACACCTTACAAAGTAGACGTTGAACGTCTTCATCAGCTCGGAATCCAAAATCTGAAGCAAATTTCTGATATTGAATTTTCTTCAGGTTTCATCACTGCAGAGCAACTAGCAACAATTAAGCAAGTTGGAGTTTGTAGTATTATTTGCTTACTTCCTGATGGTGAAATCGATAAAAATGAAGTAGCTAAAGCAGCTGAATTAGGCTTAAGCTTTCATCGGTTGCCAATCAGCGGAGTCGAAGATATTACTTTTGGCAATGCAGAAAAATTTGAATCGCTCCTTCAAATAGTTAAAGGGCAGCCTTTTTTGGTTCATTGTAAGTCAGCAAACCGTAATGCCAGCCTAATTACATTAGTTGCCTACAAATACAACGGAAACGATGCCGAGCAGGCGCTAGTACTGGGTAAATTCTGGGGAAAAATCCGTGAGAACTTTGAAGAAAGATTAAGACAACTAATGCAGTAATCATATCTCTAAGGCTGTTATTTTAACAGCCCTTGATTGCCCTACTAAATTTCTTTCTGTACATTGGTACGAATTTTTTGCCAATAAAAATAATTCCAATGAAAGAAGGATTTAAAGTACCTCACACCTTAGTGTTACTGCTATCTATGATGTTGCTTGCCTACATCGCTACTTGGATAGTCCCTCAAGGCTTTTTCGAAACCACCACTTTAGACAATGGTCGACAGGCGGTGATCCCAGGCACTTATGCGCTAACCGAGTCCTCTACTCACTTAACTCCGATGGATTTTCTTGTTGCAATTCCAAGAGCCTTCGCGGCGGCACAAGATGTGATCTTCTTCGTTTTGATCATTGGTGGTGTACTGGCCATTGCTCGGGCTACCGGTACCATTGATGCTTTGATTGGTCGATTATTAGAAAAGTTTGGTCATAAACCAAACCTACTTATTTTTATGGTGGTATTCTGCTTTGCGATGGCATCAGGCGCCATCGGAACGGCTGGAGAATACATTCCCTTTGTATTAATTCTTGTCGGTTTATGTAAAGCCATGCGATTAGATGCCATGACGGCTGTAGGAATGATGATCGCGGGTTATGGCATAGGCTATGGCGTTTCGGCATTCAATCCATTTACCGTGATGGTGGCACAAAACGTGGCAGATATTCCGGTTTATTCCGGTATTGAACTACGCTTGGCGATTTTCATCCCATTTGTATTGATTGGCTTTCATCATGTTTGGAGCTACGCCAAAAAAGTTTATGCCGATCCGTCACAATCACTTACAAACCATCTACCATGCCCACTCGCCGATCATACAAAAACAGGCTATCCAACCCTTAATACTCGCCATAAATTGATTTTATTGGGGCTCGTCACCACGATTTGCACCGCAGTTTGGGGGATTTCTCAAAACGGTTGGTATTTGTATGAGCTAGGCGCAGTGTTTATTTGCTGGGGGATTTTTACCGCTATTGTAGGGCAACTCAGTGCCGACCGAGCCGCAAACGAATTTATTGAAGGTGTAAGAGATTTAGCCAGCACTGCACTATTGGTTGGGCTTGCAAGAGGCATTGCCCTTATTATGGATGACGGGCAAATTTTACACACTCTCGTCCACGCTATGTCGACGCCTCTATCTTATCTAAGTGCTGAATTCGCAGCTATCGGTATGTTTATCATACAAACCTTACTGAACCTGTTTATTCCTTCGGGTAGTGGTCAAGCCTATGTCACCATGCCTTTGATGACTCCTATTGGAGATATTATTGGCGTTAACCGCCAAATTGCTGTTTTGGCTTATCAATTTGGTGATGGCTTCTCAAATATGATTATCCCTACCAATGCTGTATTAATGGGCATTATTGGTGTAGCAGGAGTCCCATACCACCTTTGGTTTAGGTTCTGTTTACCACTGATTGGCAAATTAATGGCAGCTGCTGCTATTGTGCTCGTATTAGCTGTGACCTTTGATTATGGCGCCGATGTTCAGCCAAAAGTTGACGCTCAAAATCAAGTAAACACTAACTAACCTGAACTCAGCATAAGTACAACCCATTTTCAGGCTACTTCACTATGGAATAGCCTTCTCTCTTTATAGTACTCAAGATTAAATTTAAATATCACACTCAATTTATGTTGCCGTGAACCCCAAGTTAATGCTATAAAACCTACCTTTAATCGGTTTTAATAATTTGAGGGCTACAAAGTGCAGCTTGGTGAACTCGAAAAGCAGGTGTTGCATTATCTTTGGCAATATAAAACAGCAGATGCAAAGCAAGTATTCGCTTACTTTGAAAGCAAGCGTGGCGGTACATTGAATACCATTCAAAGTACATTAGACCGTCTATATAAAAAAGGGTTACTCACTCGCCATAAAGTGAGCTATGCATGGCAATATGAGCCTAAAGTAGAGAAAAACCAGTTGATAGCTCAATTGATCAAATCCGTCACCAGTGACTTTATTTCTGATGAAGAAAATGGGTTGATTGCAGCCTTCTCATCAATCTCAAGTGAGCTTAATGAAGATCAACTTTTAAAACTTGAAAGTTTGATTGAAGAGCAAAAGCAAAAGTTACAACAAGGTAAATAATCCATGTTCGAAAACGATACTGCAGTCTGGTTAAACCTAACGACCATCGCCATCATCAGTTTTATATTGGCGAACTTTGCTGTATCTACTTTATTTTCGTTCACCCAACACAAACTATTTAACATTAGTCCTATCAGTCGTCGCTTTATTCTATGGCTCATGGCGATAGCGCCTTGGGTCACCGCCATTTGTGTTTTTTGTGATTTCACCTTTGCCATGTTGCGTGACATGGAAAACATCGGCACTTTTGTCACTCATTGGCATCACATTTCGACATTTACCTTTACGAGTTGGCATGGCGTACTGCTTTTAGGTTGGGTAACGGCGACTGTATTTATCATTTCAACAAAATTGCTGAAGCTATTTCGCCACCAGCAACAAGTTGCATCTTTAGAGCGCTTTTCTTCAAAGAATGAGCAAGATATCTACTTGTTAGATTCAGACAGCATGACCGCATTTACCAGTGGTATGGTTTCACCAAAGTGTTATGTCTCTAATGGTATGCTGGATAAAACATCACAAACCGAACAACAAGTGATTTTTCAGCATGAGTTAGCCCATGCGCAAAACTATGATCCATTTAAAAAATGGCTATTCAGCTTATTGGCGAGTTTTTACCTTCAGCCCATTGCGATCAAAATGAAGCTGCACATGTCATTAACCATGGAGCAAATGGCAGATGATGCCATTCCATTTCACCATGCTTCAAAAACCGATGTCGCTTCAACACTGATCAAAGTAGCACGCCTTAATCAAAATACAGATCCAAAATTAGAACAAGAGTGCATCACTAATTTTGGTGCTAATGCGCTAGAACAACGAGTATTATTCCTACTGGGTCAGCTAGAAAATAAACGCATAAGTAAGACGTTTTCATTCACTTTATTAGCTATCACTACTGCTTGCTGTTTGTTATCTTTGGATAGCATTCATCACTTAGTCGAAGTATTGTTCAACCACTAAACAGAATTTATAAGTATTAACTTTTAATATTAAAACCGACTTCAAATCGGTATAAGCAACAACAATAAAACCGACTCGATATCGGTTTAAACATAAAATCAAAACCGAGCTTTTATCGGTTTTAGTTTGGGAAACAGAATTTATGAATAGACACATAAATCAAACATCAACAAAGCGATTAAGTCGCATAATTGCGCTTGCTTTAAGCTGTGCCAGCTTTAATAGCTTGGCTACAAGCTTAACGATGAATGATGCCATTAATCTTACCCTCTCAAAAAATCCTGAACTACAGAGTTACGCCCATAAGGCTGAAGCTAATGAGGGATTAGTGCAACAAGCTGGTGTGGGGCAAGCTAAAAAGCTATCAGTTGGGATTGAAGATGCGTTAGGTACAGGGTCGTACTCAGGTATCAAAGGGGCAAAAACCACGGTCTCACTCTCATGGTTACTTGAGCAATCGATTTTGGATTCTAAAGTTGCAGTTGCAAGTAGCAAGACCAAGCTTATCCAGCTTGAAAGGGATTCTGATGCCATCGATTTAGCGGCGACAACTGCGAAATATTTTATTGAAGTGCTATCTTTGAAAGAGCAATTCAAGCTCTCCAAGCTAGCTGAATCTCAAGCTGAGACAGCACTAGAACAGATCAAAACCTTAGTAAAACGAGGCAAACTAAACCGTATTACTGAACTAAGAGCTGAGGCTGATTTAGCTCAAAAAACTTTAGTAGTCGAAGATTTAGAACACGAAATTGTTGTCGCTAAAAACTCACTTGCTTCACTTTGGGGTGGCTCTGCGAACTTCACAATTGATGGCGAACTGCTTGTTGAACCTCAAATTGCTGCTCAAAAGACACTCGAAACCAAGCTAACACAAAGCCCAGCTTATCAACTGTACTCAGCTAGACAAGCGATCACTACATCCAAAGTTCAGCTTGCTAAAGCAACAGCAGCACCCGCTTGGGAAGTAAAGACTGGGATCAGCCGCAATGAAGCCGTTGATGACTTTGGCTTTAATGCAGGGATCTCGATTCCTTTAGGTGGCAACGATCGTAATCGTGGACAAATCATTGCCCTAACCTCACAGCAAAAAATTGAGCAAACCCACGCTCAGTCTTGGCTTAATCAATCTAAAGCAGAGCTTTACAAAGTGAGTGTGCAATTTAGCCATAATCAACATGTGATTGAGACCTTAAGCGACAAAATCATCCCAACACTTAACGATGCTAACAAGCTGGCTGAGCAAGCGTTCAAACAAGGACGTTACAGTTACAGCGACTGGTACTTGATCCAACAAGAGTTACTCGACAACCAAAAACAGTTAATTGAGACCTACACCAATATTCAATTAAACAATATCGAAATTCAGCGTTTAACCGCTAACTACGCTACTAAATAGGTGAATACAGATGAAACTAAAACCCATATTTACCGCACTTTTGCTCAGCCAACTAACCCTAGCTGGCACAACTGCATTTAACTTTGCTGTGGCATCTGATCACCATGCGGAAGAAAAACAGGAAGCTGAAAAAGGTCCAAATAATGGGCGCATGCTTCGTGATGGTAACTTTGCCGTTGAGCTGAGTATTTTCGAAACCGGTGTGCCGCCAGAGTTTCGTACTTTCATTACTCAAGATGGTAAACCTGTGTCAGCAAAAGACGTCAAGATCAACGTTAAACTGACTCGCCTTGGCAATGTCATTGATGACATTAACTTCTTCCCAGAAGGCGGTTACCTGCGTGGTGATATGGAAATTTATGAGCCACATTCATTCATCGTTACCCTAAGCGCTACTTATCAAGGAAAAACTCATACATGGTCTTATGACAACTTTGAAGGTCGTGTTGAACTGAAGAAAGACGTTGCGGATGCCATGGGCATTACCACTGAAAAAGTGGGTCCACAAACGATGCACGACCTTGTTAACGCCTACGGTCGCTTGGAAGTGTCACCGAATGCGATGCGTGATGTCTCTGCCCGCTTTGCTGGCGAAGTATCATCGCTAAAAGTAGGATTAGGCGAAGTTGTCGAAAAAGGTCAAACCTTAATGACGGTGATCAGTAATGACAGCCTACAGCCTTACACCATCAAAGCGCCGATTTCAGGCGTTATCACGGTTCAAAACATTCGTGCAGGCGAACAGACTGGTGAAATGTCACTGCTGACAATTACGGATACCAGTAAACTTACCGCCAAAATCAATGTGTTTGGTGCTGAAATTCAAAAGATCAAACCGGGCATGAGGGTTGACTTTAAAGCCGTAGATACCGGCATTCAATTCCAAGGTGAAATCAAAGACAGCTTATATGCCATGACGCCTGAGCAAGCCAAAGTATTCCGTATCGATGTAGACAACAAACAAGGCTTATTCAGCCCAGGGCAATTCATTTCAGCAGATGTTGAAGTATCAAGCTACCAAGTCCCAATGGCGGTGAAAAAAGTCGGCTTACAAGCCTTCCGTGATTTTACTGTGGTATATCGCAAAATCGGCGACGAATATGAAGTCAGAATGCTTGAACTTGGACGTGAATCTGGTCCGTGGGTTGAGGTATTGGGCGGTATAAAATCAGGGGCTGATTACGTGG
The DNA here is from genome assembly GCF_004358445.1 of Parashewanella tropica. Classification (NCBI taxonomy): domain Bacteria; kingdom Pseudomonadati; phylum Pseudomonadota; class Gammaproteobacteria; order Alteromonadales; family Shewanellaceae; genus Parashewanella; species Parashewanella tropica. Next base: position 920,921 of record NZ_CP037951.1, on the reverse strand, counting down.
TTGGCAACAGCTATTTGATCAAAGCAGACATCGAGAAATCCGGTGCCTCACACGATCACTAATTCGATGAAATTCAGTGAAACGTGTTTGAAGCAATAGGAAAACAGTATGTTAGATTCGATATTAAAATTCTCCATTGAGCGCAGTAAGCTCATCTTGATCATAGTGCTCGCCGTTGCAGCGCTGGGGATCTGGAACTTCAATCGCCTGCCGATTGATGCCGTACCTGATATCACCAATGTTCAGGTTGTGATTAACACCGAAGCTCGTGGCTATACGCCTTTAGAAGTCGAGCAGCGCGTGACTTATCCTTTGGAAACCGCGTTAGCCGGTATTCCTAATCTGGTTAACACTCGCTCAGTGTCTCGTTATGGCTTGTCGCAAGTAGTTGCCATTTTTAAAGACGGCACCGATATCTACTTTGCTCGACAACTTGTTAATGAAAAGCTTGGCAGTGCGAAATCAGAACTCCCTGAGGGGTTACAGCCTGAAATGGGACCGATTTCAACTGGGCTTGGTGAGATCTTCATGTTCACGGTTGATGCCAAAGAGGGGGCTAAAAATCCTGATGGCAGTGCCATTACGCCAACCCAGCTTCGTACCGTTCATGATTGGATCATTCGTCCACAATTGGTGCAAGTTGAAGGAGTGGTTGAAGTTAACCCAATTGGTGGTTTTAAACGTGAAATTTTGATTGCACTAAAACCAGAAAAATTACTGGCTTATGGGCTCACTCAGAAAGACATCATCACCGCCGTTGGCGAGCATAACCAAAACCGTGGTGCAGGCTTTATTGAATACAATGGCGCCCAATATTTGGTTCGTATCCCGGGGCAAGCGGGTGAGTTAGCAAAACTGGCAGACATTCCTGTCGCTTCACATCAAGGTCATGTCATTAAGATCAAAGATGTTGCTGAAGTCAAAGAAGGCAAAGAACTGCGCTCTGGTGCTGCTACCCAAAACGGTCACGAAGTAGTATTGAGTACAGTATTCATGCTGATTGGCGAAAACAGCCAGAAGGTAGCAAAAGCCGTAGGTGAACGCCTACAACAAATCAATGCCAGCTTGCCAGATGGTATTGTTGCCACACCAGTGTACGACCGAACTAAGCTTGTCAACAAAACCTTAGATACGGTAAAAACCAACCTGATAGAAGGTGCAGTACTGGTTACGGTCATTCTGTTCCTACTCTTAGGTAATATCCGTGCAGCACTATTAACGGCGGCAGTTATTCCATTTGCCATGCTGATGACCATTACAGGTATGGTGCAAACTCGAGTCAGTGCCAACTTAATGAGCCTTGGCGCTTTGGATTTCGGTCTACTGGTTGATGGTGCCATCATCATTGTAGAGAACTGTATTCGACGAATGAGTCAAGCTTCAAAAGTGAAAGCCTTACCACTGCAAGAACGACTGAACTTGGTTTATAGCGCCACCCGTGAAGTGATCCGTCCTGCTCTGTTTGGTGTGTTCATCATCACCGCTGTATATCTGCCAATCTTCGCTCTATCAGGAGTTGAAGGTAAAATGTTCCACCCAATGGCGATCACAGTGGTTATCGCACTATTAAGTGCCATGGTACTGTCGGTGACTTTCGTTCCAGCAGCGATTGCACTTATATTCAAAAAGCCAGTTGAAGAAAAAGAAACCTTCATTCTTAAGGCATCAAGTAAAGTCTATAAACCAATCTTAGGGTTTGTGCTTAAAGCTCGTGTATTAGTGGTTACGGTTGCAGCAGCTTTAGTTGTGCTAACGGTAATTTTATCAGGCAAGTTAGGTAGTGAATTCGCACCAAACTTGGATGAAGGCGACATTGCCATGCACGCCTTGCGTATTCCAGGTACCTCTCTGACTCAAGCCATCCACATGCAAGAAGAGCTTGAAAAGCGCATTAAAAACATCCCTGAAGTAGAACGTGTATTTGCCAAAATCGGTACGCCAGATGTTGCCACTGATGCTATGCCACCAAACGTGGCGGATAACTTCGTAATGCTTAAACCTCGTGACCAATGGCCAGATCCCAGCAAGCCTAAAGCTGATGTAGTAAAAGAGCTTGAAGCAGTGGTAAATACCGTTCCGGGTAGCCGTTATGAGTTCTTGCAGCCGATCCAAATGCGCTTTAATGAGCTACTGGCTGGTGTGCGTGCTGAGCTTGCGATTAAAGTCTTTGGGGACAATTTCGAAACCTTAGAACAAGTCGGCGCTGAAATAGGCAAAGCCATTGCCAACGTTGATGGAATTGCTGATATCTCCGTTGAGCAAACCGCAGGTTTACCTGTACTCACAATAGAACCTAAAGATGAACGTCTTGCTCGTTACGGGTTATCCAAAGCCGATCTTCAACAGCAAGTTGCCACGGCTATCGGTGGTGAGAAAGTCGGTAAGTTCTACCAAGGTGACCAACGATTCGACATCATCACTCGTCTTGATGAAAAGCAGCGTACTGATATTGATGGACTGAAAAAACTGCCAATTCAATTGAAAGGACAAGGTTACATTCCATTAAGCATGGTAGCGGACGTTAAAATCAATCTGGGCGTTAACCAAGTGAACCGTGAAAACGGCAAACGCCGAGTTGTGGTTACCGCAAACGTACGTGGACGTGATTTAGGTAGCTTTGTTAAAGACGTTCAAGCGGCAATTAACAGCAAGGTTGAAGTACCATCAGGCTATTGGGTTGAGTACGGCGGTACATACCAGAAGCTTCAATCAGCATCAAAGCGTCTAAGTATTGTTGTACCTGTAACTATGATATTGATTTTCGGTCTGCTTCTACTGGCTCAAGGATCATTTAAAGACTCATTCATCATCTTTACCGGTGTGCCTTTAGCGCTAACTGGTGGTGTATTCGCCCTGTTACTTAGAGACATTCCGTTCTCGATTTCAGCAGCGGTTGGATTTATTGCCCTTTCGGGGATAGCCATTCTTAACGGCTTGGTAATGGTGTCTTTCATCAAACAGCTACGTGCCGACAAGATGCCATTAGATCAAGCAATCATGACTGGTGCGCTCACTCGACTTCGTCCTGTGATCACAACTGCACTTGTGGCATCACTTGGTTTTATTCCAATGGCACTAAATACAGGTATTGGCTCTGAAGTGCAGCGCCCATTAGCAACCGTAGTCATTGGCGGCGTGATTTCATCCACCATTCTGACTCTGTTTGTACTGCCAGCACTTTATCGAATGCTGCATAGCCGTTCTGAAGTAAAAACCAACTAACTTTCGAATTGCTCCTGCCTATTGAAAAGGCAGGAGTCTTATAACAAAAAAGGAAAACTCAATGCTGTTAAAGCTGAAATTATCTCAGTTGCGATACTTGCTCTTAGCCCTTGCAGCCATCGTTTCATTTGAAACCTTGGCTCATGGTGTTGACGACAGTACTCGCATATTTCTAGAGAACAATACTGGGGTTCAATTTATCCCGTTTATGTATATCGGTGCCAAGCACATGGTAACCGGTTATGACCACTTACTGTTTTTGGTTGGTGTGTTGTTCTTCTTATACCGTGGCAAAGACGTACTGCTGTACGTCAGTATGTTCACCATTGGTCACAGCTTAACTTTGATGACTGGCGTACTTGCCAACATTCAAATGAACCCGTATTTGATTGACGCCATCATTGGCTTATCAGTGGTCTACAAAGGCTTCGATAACTTGGGCGGCTTTGAAAAAATGTTTGGTAAACAGCCAAACACCAAAGCTGCGGTATTGATCTTCGGTTTATTCCACGGCTTTGGTCTTGCCACAAAAATCCAAGAATTCAAGCTTCCAGAAGATGGACTGTTCACTAATATGTTGGCGTTCAACCTAGGTGTTGAAATTGGGCAGATTTTAGCACTGATGTTTATTTTGTTGATCATCAACTTCTGGCGTAAGCACAGCAGCTACTTAAAATTCGCAGCATTAACCAACACAGCTTTAATGTTTGGTGGCTTCCTGCTCGTCGGCATGCAAATGACTGGCTATTTCGTTAACTAATTCTAATAAGAGATATTTTTATGAACGCACACTTATCGACTTCTTCTTTAATAAAAGCAACCTTAGCCTCATTTGTTGCTGCTGGCGTTATTTTAGTCACCGTGGTTATGCCTGCTGAGTACAACATCGATCCAACAGGTGTTGGTAAAGCACTAGGGGTAAACGTATTAAACGTTGAAGAACCCGCAGCACCAAAGCCTGTAAAAGCCATTGGTGATAATGAAGACGCCGTAACCATAACCGTTCCAGCAGGTCGTGGCGTGGAATACAAACTGGCAATGAATCAATTCGACAAAGTGACTTATGAGTGGTTAACCGATGGCAATGCTATTTATGTCGATCTTCATGGCGAGCCAGAAGGCGATACTACGGGTTACTTTGAAAGCTACACCATTGCCACCGTACCTGAAATGAAGGGCAGCTTCACTGCGCCATTTGCTGGTTCTCACGGTTGGTATTTTAGAAATAAGTCTGACAAAGACATCCAAATTCAACTGCTGTTTAGCGGTAAATACGCTATCCAAGGCTTAAAGCAGTAAACATTAACAACTAATTGAAAAAATAAAGGAAATAAAAATGAAAACATTAATTTCACTATTCGCAGCGGCAACACTATTTATCTCTGGCTCGGTATTCGCTCATGGTGATGGACATGGTCACGGCAAAATAATATCAGTCCAAAAAGCCAAAACCGTTGCTTATATGGTTGCTAAAAAAATGAGCTTTAAAGACACCGGGTTGAAAATCGGCAAGCTTGATAAATCATGGGGAAGTGTGGACAAAAATAGCTTCAAATTAACCGAAAAGACGGAGCAGGGTTACATTGTGTCAGCGACGAACCAAACCACAAAAGAAACTTTAGTTTTTACCATTTCTAATTCAGGTGCTTTGGTCGACGTTCAAAATAAAATTAACTTTGAAGCGAAGCACGGTCATAGTCACTAATCGAAAATACCAATGAGGCTGGTCGATAATCAGCCTCATTGTTTTATGACCTATTCATTTCTGTCAAATTCAGAACCGCCAATATTACCGATTACCCCTTGCCTGAACCACTCTTTGAAATAGCCCGCCATTTGCTCAACGAATGAAACATTTCTGCTGGTACTGTTGTGCTTATTCTCTCTAACTCGGTTTTCGTCTGCAGTTGCATTTGTTTGGTTAACGTCATCATTAGCATCCTGTTTTTCAGCTAAATGAACTTGATACTCTACCACCTTAGTATTTATGCCCAACCGCAATGAGCCTAAGTCGGCACGACAAGTTGGACAGCTAAATTGTTTAGCTCTGATGTGGTCTTCTGCTTTTGACCAATGTTTCATGCAATGCAAATGAAAATAATGAGGTTTGATACAAGGATTGGTTTTGAGAACTTGGTAAGACTTATCTTCATGCTCGAATGAACCCAAGCAAATTGCACACTCTTGTGGGGCGATTTGCTTAAAAGCCGTTTCATCCATTTTCTGAACTAAATAGTCGTTGCTTGATTCACGATAAGAGTAAACTTCAAACATAAGTCCATTCGCATATTTAGCATTCCATAGTTTAAATATAGATGGACAAAGAAAGCGGCGGGTTAATCTTAGTTAATAAAAACAGTCAATTAGAATTAGGACACTATCCCAACATCAAGGAGTAACCATATCGACTCCCTAATTTAACCTTGAAGAAATTGAGTTAACTTCGCGATATCCAACACAGCTAAGTGACCTTCTCGCTTTCTCAATATCTCTAACTCAAGTAGCTGTTTGATCACACGTCGATATACTCGTTCAGAGCAGCCAAAGCGTGCAGCTTCATCGGATTGATTTTCGAAGTGCTTTACAGGCTTGCCGTTTTGATGACGCTTTAAAATATCTTGTGCAATATTGATGGCAAGAGGATGAAGCATATAGAAAAAACAGGTTTCCACCATATTTTGATAACGATGAGCCATGGTATTGGCATACCAAATAGCTATTTGACTGTCTTGCTTGATCAGCTCGGCTAGCAGCTTTGCTGGTATGATCTTGAGGTGCAATACAGAATTGGTGATTACATCAAACTGACAAGGTTGAGACGTTAAAGCTTCGATTTCCCCGAAAAAGCGATTTTGGTTGCTGCCAAGTGGTAACTTGATACTACGCCCATTTTCCGCCAAGTACTGTATCGCACATTCACCTTGTTGCTGCTGTTGATACCAGTAAAAGAACTTAAGCTCCTGTCCTCGACGCAATACATAATCACCTTTTTGAAAGCATACCGATTTAAAGCTTTGCTCAGATAGCTTTTCAATCAGTTTGCTTTCGCCGATCAAACTCTCATTTTTTAGCATCAGCCTTTTTCTTTTTTCTATTGAGGACAATTGTCCTCATGTTTTTGATGACGACTTTCTATTATGCCCACATCTTTGATGAGGAGGAATAATCATGACCCCACACATTAACGCACAACAAGATGATTTCGCAGACATCGTATTTATGCCTGGCGATCCGCTTCGCGCCAAACACATTGCCGAAAACTATCTAACTGATGCCAAACTTGTGACCGATGTTCGCAACATGTTTGGTTACACAGGATATTTTGAAGGCAAGAAGGTGTCGGTGATGGGACACGGTATGGGCGTGCCTTCCGTTTCTATTTATGTGCATGAGCTGATCACTCATTACAATGTTAAAACCATCATTCGAGTCGGTAGCGCTGGCGGAATTGCTGAAGACGCAAAGGTACGTGACATTATTGTCGCAACGGGTGCTGGCACTGCATCGGCAACCAACCGAGCCAAGTTTGCAGGCTACGATTGTCCTGCTACGCCTGATTTTAACTTAGCGCTTCGCTGTCATGAAAAAGCCAATGAGCTAGGGCTTGATGTTAAATTCGGCAATATTTTTACCAACGATTTATTTTACGGTTGTGATAAAAATCTGGTTCCAGCTTTACTAAAAATGAATATCCTAGCCGTAGAAATGGAAACGGCGGCATTATATACCTTAGCCATGGAGCACAAAATCAAGGCATTGAGTATTTTGACCATTTCAGATCATGTGATCACTGGGGAAGAAACCTCAAGCGAAGAGAGACAAAACGGCTTTAACGATATGATGAAGCTGGCTTTAGCAACAGGTTGCTGATCAAGTTAAGCCATCGCGGGAAAATGCCACGATGGCCTTCAAACAGTTTCACTGCTGTAACAAAGGTTGAGTATCGGAGGGTCTATTATCCGCGAGCCAATTATCAGAAGTTTCGAAACTTACCATAGCAAGATCATTTTTTAGTTTTCGACTTGACGAAATGGCATCTTTTAAAGAACGATTTAAGCCCACTTCTATATTTTCTGCGTCTACTTTATAGTCTCTTTCATTAACCTCTTCCAAACTGCCTTTATAATGAAAAAGATAACTTACACTGCAGCATCCATGTTTTTGGGTCAGGTCATATTGAAGAGTCCGAGTCTCCCCTGTATGAACCTTATAGGAAAAATGCAACTTCTTGGCTTGAACTAACCCTACCGCGCATGCTTCCCATGTAGACGTAGAAATATCCGTTAACCCTGCACCCTTTTCCCTAAACACAACTTGGCTTTCAATTTGTGGCACTTGGATTGTCATATAAAACCTCAGTTAATAGTATTTATAGGTAACAATCTTCATTTAAAAATTGTTAGGGCAAACTGATCTTTCATTATTATTTTTACAACGATAAATTGGTTATCTCTTATGCAAAGCAGAGTTTGTGCGGTGTGGATATTATTGACATATAAAAAACTGTCATCCTCCCTTTCCATGTAAGCAAATGATAACGCAATAAAAGTAATCAGTTTATCGTTGCAATCTCATTCACGAAAAGTAAATTTGACCTTGTATTCAGCTGGTGTTTATATAATTGAGGCGTAACTTCTAAAAGATTACGCCTATTGTTAAATTCGGTATTTTATTGTTGATCCACCTGAATGAGATTCTCCACTTTAAACCCTTTTTCTTTGGCTGTGGTATAGAAATCATCGAGTACAGATTTTGATACGGTTGGTGTTCGTGATAACAACCATAAATAGTCCTTGTTATAGCTGGTCACATACGCATACTCATAATTCGAATCGAGTTTAAAGATCACATAAGATGCACTAAAAGGTTTAAAAAACGATACTTTTAGATATCCAATATCGTCTGTTTTAGCAAACGTAGCAGAGCCTTCAATATTGCTCATTTCTCCATTTTGATGATTCATGCCTTGATTGATGACTTTAATACTCCCATCATCGTTCAATGAATAATTAGCGGTGACATGATCCAAGTTTTTTTCAAAACCATTCTTCATCCTTGCAATTTCGTACCATTGTCCGCTGTAACTTCCAATATCGAAATTTTCCACAGGTTTAATGCCTTTGGGAGTACCTAAACAAGCACTTAGAAACATAGGTAGCACCACTATGGCGAGTAAATGTTTAATACGCATATGAACCTCAACATTCGAATTTGAATTCATTGTTGTTTACGTATGAAGCTAAGAGTTTGGATAGAAAAAAATCTTATGTCATATTCTCATCAGCCTACTCAAAGACCCGAATATATTTCCCCCTTGTTTCTTGCTATACTGCGCGGCTACTCCGTTTTCATTGAGGTATATGGCGTGCAGAGCACAGAGTTAAAAGCATTTATTGTTGATAAAATTGAAGATCTTAAAGCGAGAGATATCGTTGAACTAGACGTTAAAGAAAAATCCACCATTACTGAATACATGGTGATTTGCTCTGGCACATCAAAAACTCACGTCAAATCTATTGCAGAACACGTAGCGTTAGAAAGTAAAAATGCTGGCATTCCACCACTTGGCATTGAAGGCCGTGACGGAAGTGAATGGGTGTTGGTAGATATGGGCAATGTTATTTTGCATGTTATGCAAGATCACACTCGCGACTTCTACCAGTTAGAAAAACTCTGGTCAGATAACCACGCTTAATCGTATGAAATTACAACTCATTGCTGTTGGCACTAAAATGCCATCTTGGGTAACACAAGGCTTTCAAGAATATCAACGCCGCTTCCCAAGAGACATGCCGCTAGAGTTAGTCGAAATTCCTGCTGGAAAGCGTGGAAAAAATGCTGACATTTCTCGCATTCTTCATAAAGAAGGTGAGCAAATGTTAGCTGCAATTCCTAAAGGGAATCATATCGTTACTCTAGATCTACCCGGTAAAAATTTTACCACACCAGATCTTGCAACCACGCTCAATAAATGGCAACTTGATGGTCGTGATGTTAGTTTATTAATTGGCGGTCCAGAAGGGTTAGCGCCTGCTTGCAAACAGGCTGCACAACAAAGCTGGTGTTTGTCTGCTCTAACCATGCCACATCCATTAGTTAGAATTGTGGTGGCAGAAAGTTTATATCGAGCTTGGAGCATCAATAACAACCACCCTTATCATCGCGAATAATACATTCTATTTTTAATTGCCGGAGAGCACTGTGTCGCCTAAAAAGCGAATGACCATCCATGATCACGCCGCTGAGGCCTCACTGTTTAAGCGGCGAGCCTTATTCACATTTTTTTGCGTGCTCGCCATGATCAGCATTCTGCTGTATAACCTTTATCACCTTCAAGTCGAGAGCTTCAAAGACTACTCCACACGCTCCAACGACAACCGTATTCGGGTCGTTCCTGTTGGCCCTAATCGCGGCTTAATCTACGATCGAAATGGCGTATTGTTGGCGGAAAACCGACCGTTTTATTCGTTACAAGTGCTGCCAGAAAAAGTCAAAAATCTCCCTGATACGCTTGAGCGATTACAGCAAGTCATCCCGTTATCGAAAGATGAAGTTGATACGTTCAATGAATCGATGAAGTATCAACGCCGCTTTAAGCCACTGACTCTTAAAACACGTTTAAGCGAAGAACAAGTCGCCGTATTCAGTGTTAATCAGTACAAATTTCCCGGTGTTTATGTCGAAGCAGGTCTAAAGCGCTTTTATCCTTATGGCTCAATGATGACCCATGTCTTGGGCTATGTGGGAAAAATCAATCAAAGAGACAGAGCCAAACTTGAAGCCAGTGATGACTGGAAAAACTATGCTGCAACCAAAGATATCGGTAAACAAGGTATCGAGCGTTATTATGAAAGCTTGCTCCACGGTACCCCCGGCCACTTAGAAGAAGAAGTGAATAATCGCGGCCGAACGATTCGCACCCTAAAAAGTAATCCGCCAACACCAGGGCAAGATATTTACCTTACCATTGATATAAAGCTTCAACAAAAAGCCATGGAAATGTTGGCAGGACGTCGTGGTTCTGTTGTGGCAATCGATCCTCGAGATGGCGGAATTTTAGCTCTCGCTTCCAGCCCTAGTTATGATCCCAACCAATTTGTACATGGGATTTCAAGCAAGGCTTATGGTTCGCTTTTGAATGATAAGTCTCGCCCTCTTATCAACCGTGCAACCCAAGGACAATATGCTCCCGCCTCCACCATTAAGCCTTTAATGGCATTAGTCGGGCTTGAAGATGATGTGATTGATGAAAAAACCCGAATATGGGATCCCGGCTTTTGGCAAATCCCTAATGTTGAGCACAAATATCGCGACTGGAAACGTTGGGGACACGGCTGGGTAGATGTTCATCATGCCATCATTGACTCTTGCGATACCTTCTTTTATGAGATGGCGTATAAATTAGGCATAGACAGAATTTCTGATTTCATGATGCCTTTTGGTTTTGGCGAAAACTCAGGTATCGACATTTTTGAAGAGTCTCCTGGTAACATGCCGACCCGAGATTGGAAACAGCTCAAGTATGAACAACCTTGGTATATCGGCGATACCATTTCCATCGGTATTGGCCAAGGTTATTGGACAGCAACACCGCTGCAAATGGCCAATGCTACGGCCATTATCGCCAATCGCGGTCGTCGTTATGTACCCCACTTATTACGGGCGATGCAAAATAGCCAGACTAATGTTCCTGCACCTGTAGATGAGCTTCCACCCATTGCACTTAAAGATAAGCATAATTGGGAAATCGTTAATGATTCTATGTTTAGAACCGCAGATAAAATGCGCTTTAAACATTCTCCTTATAAAGCGGCAATGAAGACAGGTACGGCTCAAGTCGTCAGTGTCGCCCAAGATGCTAAATATGATGAAAAGAACATAAAAGAAAGACACAGAGATAACGCGCTTATCGTCGCCTACGCACCTTATGAAAACCCGACCATCGTGGTTTCAGTGGTAATAGAAAATGCAGGCTGGGGTGGAACAAACGCTGGGCCTGTGGCTAAAGCAGTGTTAGACGAATATCTATTACGACCAAAAGCATCAGGTAAGAGCAAATGAATTCACGACACTATCGCCAAAATATCTGGCGTCGCATGCACATTGACTTACCGCTGTTGATCGGCCTTTTAGCGTTAATGGTCTATGGTGCATTTGCAATATATTCCGCCAGTGGTACCAATTTTGCCATGGTTGAGAGACAAGCCGTACGTATGGGCTTAGCGTTAGGTGCCATGTTATTTATGGCGCAGATCAATCCTGAAGTACTAAGGCGATGGGCGTTACCCATCTACCTCACGGGTGTCGTACTCCTTTTAGGTGTTCACTTTTTTGGTGAAGTGAATAAAGGGGCTCAACGTTGGTTAAATATTGGTTTTATGGAGTTTCAGCCATCAGAATTATTGAAGTTGGCCTTTCCCATTACTATGGCTTGGTACATCAGTAAATTCCCGTTACCGCCTAAAAAACGGTACCTAGCTGGTGCCGCAATACTCTTGCTAATTCCAACATTACTCATTGCCAAACAGCCTGATCTTGGTACTTCGATTCTGGTCGCTTCATCTGGTATTTTCGTGCTGTTTTTATCAGGCATGAGCTGGAGAATCGTGTTTAGCCTCATAGGTACTGTGCTCGCTTTTCTGCCTGTACTTTGGTTTTATTTGATGCACGATTACCAACGTACTCGAGTACTGACGTTACTTGATCCTGAAAAAGATCCCCTTGGTGCAGGCTATCATATTATTCAGTCTCAAATCGCTATTGGCTCAGGTGGTTTATGGGGGAAAGGTTGGCTTCAAGGCACACAATCTCAATTAGAGTTCTTACCTGAACGTCACACCGACTTTATTTTTGCGGTTATTGGCGAAGAGTTTGGCTTAATTGGAAGTCTTATCCTATTGACCATTTACCTCTACGTGATAGGAAGAGGGCTTGTTATCGCATCACGTGCTCAAACCAGTTTTGCCCGCTTATTGGCTGGCAGTATTACACTGACCTTTTTTGTTTATATCTTTGTAAATATTGGAATGGTTTCTGGTATTTTACCTGTTGTAGGTGTGCCATTGCCGTTGATCAGCTATGGTGGAACTTCTATGATTAGCTTGATGATCGGCTTTGGTATTTTAATGAGTGTAAGTACTCACCGCCGCTTTATTAACCGTTGATATTTTAAGCTTCCATAAAGGATTATTTTATGCGCTTTATTCATTCTATTTGCACTGTTTTAGCGTTAAGCATATCTGGCTGTGCAGCCTCATCAGTACCACCAGCACCAGAATTAAAGCTAAAAAATGACTTTATTCATCAGCAAGTGAATAAAGGTATGGATAAAGCCGAAGTAGCTCAACTTCTAAAACAAGCCAAATACAATCAAGAAGTCATAGATGCCATTACTAAACCATGGGAAGCCAAACCTTGGTACAAGTATTACCCACTTTTTCTGACTGAAAAACGCCTAAATGCCGGATTGAAGTTTTGGCAGGAACACGAAAAAACAATTGCTAAAGCCTCTAAGCAATTTCAAGTTGATCCCGAGGTCATTGTCGCCATTATTGGTATTGAAACCTTTTATGGTAATTACTTAGGGCGTTATTCCGTTTTAGATTCCCTATATACGCTTGGGTTTTATTATCCTCCTAGGGGTAAATTTTTCCGCAGTGAACTTAGCAACCTTATGCAGCTAGTCAAGGAAGAGCATCTAGATATTAATAAGCTTAAAGGCTCATACGCTGGCGCGATGGGATATGGTCAATTCATTTCATCAAGCTACCGTCATTATGCTGTGGATTTTGATAAAGACGGCAGCCGTGATCTTATTGGTAGCCCAATTGATGCAATAGGAAGCGTTGCGAACTATCTACACAAGCATAAATGGCAATTAGGCCAACCTGTAGCTCTAGAGCTTAATACCGACAACAATGTTGCTCCAAAAGCGAAAGTTTGGAGTGGCGAACGATTAAAACTAAAAGCCAGTGATATTTTGTCATCACAAGTTTTTTTAAAACACAATTTGGATATTGATGTATCTCAACCCGCGATGCTTATCGCATTAGATCAACCAAAAGCAAAAGAATATTGGCTTGGTCTTAATAACTTTTATGTGATTACACGCTATAACCGCAGTCCATTGTACGCCATGGCAGTGTACCAGTTCAGCCAACAACTGAAGCAAGCTCATGATAAGAAATAGCCTGTTATTTTCCGTCATATTATCTTTGCTGATCACAGGCTGTAGCAGTAGTCGCTATAAGTTAAGTAATGATAAAGCGCCAACTAATCCACCTGATTTGTCACAAATCGAAGATGCCCATCCTAGGTATGAACCTCATTCACGCCAAGGAAATCGTACTTATGAAGTGTTAAACCAACAATATCAGGTTTTACCTTCTGCTAAAGATTATATGGAAACAGGAAAAGCTTCTTATTACGGGAAGAAATTTCACGGCTATCACACTTCAAATGGTGAGATTTATGATATGTACTCCATGTCTGCAGCACATAAGTCTTTGCCGTTGCCTAGCTATGTCAAAGTCACTAATCTAGCAAATAATAAATCTGTGATAGTGCGTGTGAATGATCGAGGGCCTTTTCATAAAGATAGGATCATCGATTTATCTTATGCAGCCGCATACAAATTAGATATGCTCAAACAAGGCGTAGCTAATGTGAAAATAGAGGCCATTCATTTCGAGTCACCATCGGCACTCAATCCACAAATAGCTTCTTCGACTCAAGCCAAATTATTCATTCAACTTGTCGCTTCTAAAGATAAAATAAAACTGTCGTCTTTAGCAAAGAGGCTAGAGACAAAATACCAATTATCGACAAGGCTACAAGCCGTAAAAGGGTTTTATCGATTACAACTTGGCCCAATGAGTGAATCAATATTGGCAGAAAAGGTACTCGAAAAACTGAAAGCTGACGGCTACCCTAAAAGTTTTATTCTTTCAGAGTAAAATAGAACGATTTATTTGTTATTTCGCTGAACCTTATAACTTTTTGACGGTCATATATGACTGGATTAATGTTATACTATAGGGCGTATTGAACTTTCAGGATTAAATTTTGTGCTATTTGAGCACTTTTCTGTTTAAGGCGTGAGCAGTGAAGCTTAGCCACCTAAGCAAACTGATCACAACACAGAACAGGAAGTGCTCAAAAGCATCGAAGACAGCGTAAATTGGTCACTTCTGCTGCGTTATCGTTTGTTTATGTGGAATAACCACACAGCACAAACTCTGCCTTGCATAAGATAACCAATTTTTCGCTGCAAAAATAATCACGAAAGTTCAATACGCCCTAATCTTCTTTTTCATTTTTTTAACTAATTACGTGTCTTATTGATGATGAATTTTTCTAAATTTTCTTGTAAAGCCTTGCTGCTCTCTTTCGTATCATTCTCTTCATTAGCAGCCCCCGTTGTCATTCCAGATGCTCCAAAAGTTGCCGCCAAAGCCTATGTATTGATGGATTACAATACAGGCAAAATCATTGCCGAAGAAAACGCTTATGAGTCTCTCAATCCTGCAAGCTTAACCAAAATGATGACCAGTTATGTGATTGGTCACGAAATGAAAGTGGGTAATATTAAAAATACTGATGAAGTAACGATTTCCAAAAAAGCATGGTCTAAGAACTTCCCTGATTCATCAAAAATGTTTATTGAAGTCGGCAAAAAAGTCAGTGTCGCAGACCTAAACCGTGGCATTATCATCCAATCGGGTAACGATGCTTGTGTAGCTATGGCCGAGCATATCGCTGGAACAGAAGATGCGTTTGTTGATTTAATGAATTCATGGGCAAAACAGCTGGGTATGCAAGACAGCCATTTTGAGAATTCACATGGTTTAGATTCAAACCTACACAAAACCACCGCTTATGATATGGCATTGCTAGGTGCTGCTTTAATTCGAGATGTGCCTAACGAGTACGCTATCTACAAAGAGAAATCATTCAAATTTAACGGCATCAAACAATATAACCGCAATAGCTTATTGTGGGATAAAAGCATGAATGTGGACGGTATTAAAACCGGTCACACATCAGGCGCAGGCTTCAACCTAGTCGCCTCAGCAACCAAAGGTAACATGCGTTTAATTTCGGTAGTAATGGGCACTCGTAGCAGTACCGCTCGCCGTGCTGAAAGCAAAAAACTACTTAACTATGGTTTCCGTTTTTATGAAACACTGGTTCCATATAAGGCTGGCGATACCTTTGTTACTCAAAAGATTTGGTACGGTGATCGTCCAAACGTTGATTTAGGTGTCAACATGGATACCCCAATCACGGTAAGCCGTGCTAACGCTAAAAACGTTGAAGCAAAGTTTGAATTAACTAAGCCAATTGAAGCTCCTATCGCTAAAGGTGAAACCGTTGGTCGCCTTTACTTCCAAGTTAACGGAAAAGAAATCGCTCAATTCCCTCTGGTTACATTAAACGAAGTAAAAGAAGGAAGTGTATTTAGTAAGGCAATGGATTACTTCAAAAAGATGATTTCAGATAAGTAATCATTCAATCGAAACTCTCGATCAAAAAAGGCGCTTAGAGCGCCTTTTTTCGTATCTGTATCCAGATGATTATACCATTCACATCAATAAACTGTGTTTATAGAAGAGCGTTAGCGAAGCAAAAACAAGGCGCAATGACGAATCATAGCCATAGCTATGGTGAGGAATTGCAACGATGTGGTTGTGAAGCTAAGGCTTTATCTATGGCATAGTTTATTGGTACGAATGGTATTATTAAGAACAAGAACCACAGCAGAATGACGGTGCTTCTTTCTCTTCAGTTTGTGCTGACTCAAGCTCAGGGCTTTGTTCTAGTTCAGTCGCTTCTTGATTTTGAGCTTCAGTGTTTTCTTTCTGTGTCATGGGGATTACCTCTTTCAATAGATGAAGCGAGACTATCAATCCCGACTATTTCACTCAAGTATTATCTCTCCGAAGTTTGATCTCGATTAAACAAACTGCAATATAACGAGTTGGAGCTATTCTTCACCATCTCGGCATTCACCACGAATCATGACTTCGTTATCTAATACAGTTCGATCTAACTCGATGTAGCCTTCTTTACAATAGCGACTTTGCTCCAAAGTATGCTTTAATCCGTATTCAACAGCCGCCTCCCATTGAGCAATTCGTCTTTCTCTAGCACGTTGCTCACGAATTAACTCAGAACGAGACTTCATCTTGGCATCCAAACGCTTTTGATGGGGAAGTTCACTTTTTCCAACTAAAGGTGTTGTTCTCCACACCTTATAGGTAAAGAGCTTTAAACCACCTGTTCGAGTTTCGGTAGTAAAACTATCCCTTACCTGCCCTGCATAATCAGCATCAGAAATACTTGGTTTGCTACTGCTGCATGCAGTTAAACCAACAGCAAAGATAAAAGGTACAAGTCTAAGTGCTGTCACAGTAGCGTCCTCTATTATTTAGATGCTAAATCTTCTAAGTAGGTGATGATATCCGACGATTCATACATCCACGTCACATTCCCTTCTTCCTCAATGCGTAAACATGGCACCATTGAACGACCCCCTTGGGTAACTAGCTCTTGTTGGTGTTGCTCTTGTTTAGCATCTACAAGTTCAATGTTTAATCCCAAGCGACGAATCGCGCGACGTACCTTCACACAAAAAGGACAAGCATTATATTGGTATAGCTTTAGATTTTTAGTGAGTTCATCTAACTTTGCTTGGGTTACAGCATCATGATTTGGTTTTGCTGGTGCAAAAATGAAATTGAATAATAAGATCAAACGACCAAGTATCCAGCGGATTATAAACATGGGTTACCTCTAAATTAACTTTTGCGAGCAGTGTACCTAATTGACCGATGTTCTGTATAGAACTGTCCAAATGTTAATCCTAAAAATAACTTAGTGCCCCCACTTGTTTGAAAAAACTGCAATTAAGTACGGTAGAGTAAAAAAGTCCTTTACCTTTATAAAGGCTTTGAGCATAATGCACCTCGTCCACAGGGGTGTAGTTCCAACTGGTAGAACAGCGGTCTCCAAAACCGACGGTTGCGGGTTCGAGTCCTGCCACCCCTGCCAAATTCCAGAAAGCCTTGCAGCAATGCGAGGCTTTTGTTTTTTAAGGACTTTTTAAATTTTATCTGTCCTAACTGTGTTTATCATCTCCTCATAATTTGACACTTACTCCTTCACTGTGACCAAAACGTGACCATTTCGTGACAACGACTACGTTATAAAGGCTTAAGTGTACTTCACGTAATAGGCAGAGGCCGCCAATTTAAGCGACCACTAGAAATAATACTTTAATCATCCTGAATTGAAGTGATTGAAATAGAATTTGCACCTTTCTCACCTGTCAGAAACATTCTTAATGCATAGAGTAAATCCGGTGAATTACTAAATATTTCAGGCTTATCTACTTGTAAATTGATACGGGAATTAAGCAAGATATTATTTTCTTTGACTATTTTTGAAAAATCATCTATCAATTTCACGTACTTTTTCGTTAGCTTCCTGTCTGGAGTCATTATTCTTCTAATTTCTTCATCATCATTTTCACGAGTTCTTAAAAAAGCAAGAAGAGCTTCTAGATGCCTACAAAGTGTTTCAATTCGACGACAATGACGGTGGCCTTTGGCTTCAATCATTATGTTTTTGATATCGAACTCTAAGCAACAATATAGATCTTTATTTAGTTTTTCTAATTCCTTGTAGGAGAACTTGTTTATCAATGCACGAGAACGCCAAAGAGCTATAGATAAAATTTCCATGGTAATTGATATGGTTAGCCCTTTATTATCAATGGGGTTTATAACACTCGCTAACAACTCTTGTTGCCATGACATTTCTGCATTACCAATAGCGAGAGCAATTTGCCTTCTGTAATTTTTTAAAAGTGTATTATCTTTCACAGCTTCAAGGAGTCTTGAATAAACAATCTCAGGGGCATCCTTATGAAGACAACACAGAAAGAAGAAAAGCTCCTCTTTAAGGGTGTCCGGCATAATTTCTGACTCAATTATTGATATGATGTTTTTAGTGCCTTTGAATATCGCTTTTCTAAAATGCTCAGGCACATCTGAATCTGAAAGGGAGTGGTCATGATTCCAGATGGTTAATGCTGGGAATCGGAGACTTTTTCTAAAGTGCTCTACGGTTCTTTTCGAAACGGACTTACCCAATGTGATGTTACGGGCAACATAACCTTCACGGCTCCGTTGCTCTTCAAGGTCAAATGAAATTTCATCAGCCTCAGGATCAAACTGCTCGAAGTTGCTTTCGTGAAAGAAAGCATCTCCGAAATCATATCTCAAAACACAAAACTGTTTCCCATTGCGATCCTCTTTCCATTCCCAATGTTCAACAACGTCATCATCATAGATTCGAGTGCTTCTATTCCCTTCAAGGAAGTCGAAAATATTTGAAACTTGCTCCATTTCTTTTTCTAACCAGCCCAGAAGGTCAGAGAACTTTTTACCGTCTTCTTTAGGTTTAGGAAACTTCTGAAAATCAAGCCAGCTTTTTCGGTTTGGGAAATCTGGAACTGGTAAGTTCTCAAGAACAGTTTCCTTACCTTCTGATACCGAGCGCCATTCAACTCGAATAGATTTAAAACCTGCTTCCGCAGAATCCAACGGTATGAATTTCAGTTCATATGGTTCATCCGCTCCATATGTATAAGTCATCTTTAGTTTGCAGACTGTGTCTTTCTTTAAAGGTAATGCAGGCGATTTCAGGTATGCAACAAACTGTAGCTCTTCATTGCCTTTTCCCTGCTGTAGAGGAAAACTATAATGCGTCTGTCCGGCAGGAAGAGTAAATAACTCTTCTAGCGGGATATTCACAGTTCTTCCACTTTGCGATGTTACTGTTGCATCTTTTACTAGATAGAAATTTTCAAAGTGCCCATCACGTACAATTCTGACCGATAGCTCTGGCAAATGATCACACCAAAGGGCAATGTCATCAACTTCGTCCTGCCATCTGTTTAAAGTCTGACAGCCTTTAATTGGTGACCATGCGGACCCCAGCCATTTGTAGCCCATTCGTACATTAGGTTTTCTGATTATATCCTCAAGAGGCAGGATAAAGACACCAACTCCCCGACAATTCCCCTTTGTATAGTTCAGGCTGTCTTGGATAACTTTGTTTGATAGTAGGTTGAGTTCTAAACCTTGTGTCAGGATCTCCCGAATAGAACTAGGTAAGTGATACCAGTCATTATCGTTCACAAACGAAGTTTTCCCTGCATCACTCGCTAAACCATCGAAACCGAACAAATCGAATAGTTCTTGAGGTGTCTGGCAACCATTACTGGCAAGGTTACGAACCACTGCATCATGAATGCTTTTATTTGGCACTATAACCGTAGGATGTCTTTCCCAGCTAATGCCTTGTGTCTCAGGTAATATTTCATGCAGCTCTTTTTGATATATTGCTTTAACTGGGGTTATTGAAATTCCGCCGTCAAATGAATCAACTACCAGCACAAAATCTTTCTCTCGAACTCTGTCCTGTACAAATTTCTTCGATGATTGCCATGCAAAGATAGTGGCTATGCTTTTGGGAAGCGGTGTCGCCTCATTGAAATAAAAATTGATGCTTCTTCTAATTCCTTCCAGAGCGAAGTCATTCCCCCAATCAGGAACTAGATAGGTCAATTTGTCTGCCTTGATATAGTCACTTAACTTTTTAGTAAAAAACATCGATGCACTGCTTTTAGTAGCATCGGGTAGTGTTGAGCTATGTGAAAAGAGGCTTCTCATGCTGACCGTTTCAATATCGGAATGCAGTACGATTGATTTTGCATAACCGCAGTCTATTTCCAGCTCTCCATTAATTTTTAAAGGCCAGTGCTGCTGAAGCAATCTGAACGGCAAATGTGTCTGAGATCCAGTATTATTCGTGAACCTAGGACGGATAGAGCACAGATCTACAACAGAGCTTTCCACCCATATTGGACCACTTTGAGAATTAATCGAATCAGAGTACTCAAGCTGAGAATCCATTACGAATGACAATATTTCATTAGGGATACCTTTGAGAGTCGAGGATTCTATTTTTAATATCTTTTTTACGTCCTGAGTTTTCTCAATAAGTAGACTCCCTGAGACAACCTGTAATAAATACTTATCCGAACCGACCGTTATCGTCCATTTATCCTCTTTCAAATTGAAATCTACAAAGATAATTCCTGCGGGAAGGGTTATGTCGTCTGCACATTCGCCCTGCTGGTTGTTCCCAATAATAAAGGAAACTTCATCTCCCGCGGTTAGTGAGCAAATATCTAATTTTCTAGATAAATTGTTTTTGTGAAAAAATAAATCTGAGCCATCTTCAGAAGTGATAAATCCGAATAATTTATCAGGCTTGATGAACTTTATCTTCCCTTTACTCTTTGAGTCACTTAAAGGGAACAAATACCCCCGAACGGGTAATTGGGGGGCTAGAGAAAAATCATCATAATCTAGAACAATTGGTTGCTGAGCAGCCCGAAAGCGACCACTTCTGTTAAGCAAGGAAAGGGTACTCCAATAGATAACGGCTAAGATATCTCTTTGTAGTCTTTTACTGTCCCCTATGATCTTCTCATCTATTGACTGAAGCCAAAGCCATGCATCCCATACTTTTCGATAACGCTTATCTTGAAGAAGCGTGTTGTTGGGCGGAAGATTGCCCCAATTGCCAATTTCAGCAGCATCTTCTGTTTTAAACCAGCGCTGGAGGGAAACAAGCAGTTCCTCACAGCTATCTTTTGTCGCTACAGATAAAACATTCTGTCTTTCAACCAGAATTTGTTCCAGCCGGAATAGAAAAGCTCTCAAAAGTCGGTTTTCTGCCGTATCAACACTGTTGCTCCGTCTGACAGCCTTCATATAAGGCTTGCCGGAAAGCTTCTCTCGGAGTGTTCTTCCCGGCTGACGGCTAAGCCATTGTACACTATTGCTGTCAACCTCTCTTGCCGCATGTATTGGCAGCATGGCATGTTCACGTAATATTTTATCCCGAGTATGCTCCATAATTGCCAGAACAGCTTCTTTCGTATGCGATACAAGTCGATATATACGGTCTTTTATCTCATCCTCGGGTGAGGCATTCCCCACAAATTTCGAAACAACATCCAAAAAGTCAACAATGTCGGTATTCAGGGCATGCCCTGAAACAGGATCGAAGCTTGATGCCTGAGTCAACCAGTTGCGAACCCAAAGCATCAATTGAACCTGTTTCTTTATCTCACCGTTATCATTCAAGCCATTGTAAACAGATTCAATAGAATCTATTTGGAAGGAATCATCCATCATCTATGATTCCTTTGTCTCGTTACACAAGTTCTTTAGTGAGCTTGCAGCCTTAGCATCACACCCCATCACTTTCTTGATCTCGTGTGTTGTCAACTCCCATGCCATTTTGTTGTTATTACTTGCAAATTTCATGATTTCATTAGGAATGTTGTTTGATGTCTTTGAGGAACTATCATGAAGTTCTACTTGCTTAGGAGAAACCACACTTGCTTCTTTCAAATTGTTACTATTATTTGATAGCTCGTCATCTTTCAAATAATTAGCACTACTCCAGATAAACTGCCCATAACCAAACTCACAAGCCAAATCAAAGTCATCGATTATTGTATAGTCGTCATTAACCAGCTGAGTTCGAATTTTATCTAGACAGTCTGATTTCGATTTACCTCGAGTTTCAATGCCGCGCAGTTTAGGCATGACTTTCTGAACAAGCTGATCCTCAAAAGCGACCTTCATTGCTTTGGCCAAGCCTATATCGTCGTTTTTTCTCTGGGCTTCGAGTACGTCAGGATAATTTGCCATATAGTACTCAATTGATTGCCAGACCCTGTGCCCTAGTGCTCTTCCTACTTTAGAAAGAGAACTGTTCATTTCTTCAACAAACCTTTTAAATGGCAAAATCTGATCATCGTTGAATTTACTTTCTCTGCGCCACCAACTCTCCCACAGTTTACGAGACAATAATGGAGCTTGGTCGCTCAAAGGTTTCAGTTCACGTCGTCTTTCTAGAGTAGTCGGTCGAGGAAAGTTGATTACAATTCCACGATCTAGGACTTTGTCTGAGAGGGATTTAGTTGTCTCGTCCTGATTCATTGTTCCAGCCCAGAGGACATTTCTTCCTAGAGGCAGGTCATAATGTGGAACACCTGCACCAAGTTTAACTTCGAGGCTGGGGACTTCATTACCTTTACGGCCGCGTCGCAACTCGAGCTTGCTCAAAAATTCCGCAAAATAGAGTTCGACATGAGCAAGATTCATCTCATCCATCAATATCAGGCTCATTGCATCCCCTAGACCAGGGTATGAATCATCAAGTTTACTCTTTTCTAATTCGAGGTTTACATTACCCATGATTGAAAAAACTAACTTCTTCTCGGAATCAGATAGTTTCCCCTTAATAAACTTTTCTCGCAGATCATTTGGTAAGTTTTGTGTTTGCGCCAATAGGCGCAGAACTGGCTGTGCATCAAACTTGTTATCAATAGAATTGAAGAAACCAAGCATGGATTCTTGGCTGTCCCAGTTCGGTTGCACGGACAGATTCAAAAAGTTTATACCACCAAAATGTGAATATAGTCTCGGCAGTTCGGATTTTCCGGTTCCACTTACACCAGCCAGAATAGTCATTGGAGACCACTCTGAAGTTTTTAGAGCTGTGTGAAATGCATGTAAAATTCGCCTTGGGAATCTCAGTCCATAATTGATGCAGGATTTATTGATCTCGTCCAACCATTGAAGCTCTTCAATTTTATCGACAGCACGAGGTAATTCTTTTTGGATGTATGGAGTTTCAATATCCCGAACCCTTGCCTCTCGATCCTTTTCTCGTTCGTACGAGGACTGTAAACGCTTAAGTTCCTCTATTAATCGGTTATTATCGGCATCAACAGACTCAAACCTCCTCAGTAGAGATTTGTTTTTATCGGTCAGTTCAGCTACCTGCATTTCAAGATCCGACTGTACACGTGCTGAACTTCTGAGAGCCTCATTTTCTTCAGAGAGTCGTTCACAGGCCTGCTGCAGTTGGGTTTGTTCGGACGTCAAGCGTTCAAATACTTCTTGCATCTCCTTTGTTGGTCGTGTAGCAAGGTCATCGCGCAGCTTTTTAATTTCCTCTTCATGGGTTTTCAGTTTCAGTAAAACAGTAGCTGGATCTTCATCACCGAGTTTATGCTTCAATTCTTCAAAGTTTGATATTAGAGCACTACTCGTTTTGATAGATTCTCTCAAACGGGCAATTTCATCATTAAGCGCAGACTTCTCATTCTCGAAAGATTGCTTCCGTTCAACAACTTTGGTACCCACCTCAACGTTCAAATTAATTTCTCGTTCCTCAAGGCGGTCTTTGCTGGATTGAAGGCGCTGCTTTTGGTACTCAAGCTCATCCTTGAGGTCATCAAGCTCTGCCTGCTCCTTCAGGAAAGCTTTTCTTTTTTGTTCGAGCTCATCCTTTTCCTGTTGAATAGCCGCCTCATGAGTTTTCAATCTATCAGCTATCTCTTTCTCCAAGCTTGCTATTCTGGATGTCCTCTCCTCCGAAAGTTCTTTTTCAATGGCAGTCAGTGCGTTTGCCCGTTTTGATTCCAGCTCCTTTTCCTGTTCTTTCCTAAGGCTGAAAAGCTCGTCATCAAGCTTTGCCCGAGCATCTGCATACCCATTGTCCCTTTGGAGTTCAGCCTTTTGTACCGCCACCTCTCTCTGCCGCAATTTTTCCTTTTCGCCTTCAAGAGATTCCAGCTCATCCATGCACTTGGCTTCCCGCTGCTCCAATTGTTTTTTGAATGCTGCGAACTTTTCTTCAAAGAGTTGGGGAAAGCCGTTTTTTGCCTCAAGCTCCATTTCTTCAAGCTGAATACTTTTGTCATTCAGCTCCGCTTCTTTTTTGGCTATCGCATCTTTCGCGGCCTTTAATGCCTGTTCCCTTTGGGCAATATCTCTTTCTTTTTGAGTCAGAGAGTCTTCCAATTCCTTCTGTTTATTAAGCAGACGAATCTCTGTGAGGTTCATTGTTTTATCAGTGTGACCTACTTTTTCATTATCCGCAGTAAACTGAACGCTGTTATTTTTTTTAGAGCCCACTAGAATTCTTCCATAATTATTTTGATGAATTTGAACACATTTACTTTTAATGACTCCAAGTTTTCCCTTGAAAAGTCAACTTTTTGTTGATTGCCGTGTCCACGAAGTTTTATTAAATTGGCGATAAGCTCAATACATTTCGGCAAAGACCTTTTGAGTACTACCATTTCGTTTTCTGATGCCAATAAACAAAAAGCAAGAAGTTGAGCTCCAAGAGTTGAGCTTGAGCCTTGAACTGCAAGATAGAGCCGATTGGTATTTACCGTACTAATTTGCTTTGGTATCAAATCAAGCTCTGGATAAAAATCAGATTGAACGATTTTTTCAAGAGCTTGATTCTTCAGGTTTGTTTTGTTTTCGTCGGATGTTATTCGCTCCTTACTGGCATCAAGCAATGACAGTTGAGCAATTGACGCCAGTAAATTTATGTAGCGCTGAAACTGCTCGTTATCCAGAGTCGTTCTCTGGCTTAAAATCGTTACTTTGACCAACTCTTCCCGTAACGATGGGGGGACAGCTTGAACAAACCCAAGTCCCAATGACTTGTCCAGTTCAATCCTAGCCTTCAATCTAACCTGATTAATATCTCTTTTCTGCTTTGTCTTAATTGTATAAGCATCATCGATTATATCTGGTATTAGCGACTGGATGAGCCGATTAGCTCTATTATGATAAAATTCAATGACTTCCAGTGAAATTTCGACATTTGTTGCGTTTCCATGGGAAACAGGATCCCTGACTTTTTTCAGCTCATTTATAAAAGAGAGGCATCCAGAGTCTTCGATTGCCAGATGATTCAGCGGATGGCTGGGATCATTTATTGCCCCAGCTATTGCTAGTGCCAGTAGCGGCTGCATCTCAGAATCACCACGGTCAACGGCTCTAACTTTGCCTGGTTTAACTTGAAGCAGGGTCTTCACTCTATCCGAAACATCAAACCCAACCTTGTTAGCAAACGAGTGTAATATCTTGTTACTTTCTCGGTAAGACTGTGATGAAAACAGTCTTTCCCAGTGATTCACAGGATTGTCAGACACAACAAATCGTAGCGCCCATTCTATGGCCTCATACAAGGCTACAACCGCCAAACCGGTCAAACGGTTAATTTCTTGCTCAGTATTAGATGAATCAACCTCAATTTTTTTAGCACCCGACAGATAGTTTTGTGCGCGTTGAAGTGGGCGTGCTATCCGTGGATATTTCTTCACCCCATCCGCCGCCGAAGACTCCTCCCCAGCCTCTTCACTCATTTGTTCGGTGCTCAACCTTTCGATAACACCTTTATTCTTCAAGTCTATGACCCAATTCCAGTCCTGAGAAGTAAGGTAATTAGCAAAGCTCTCGGAGAAGCCAAAGCCGCACCCATCTGTCACCAAAAGGTCAGAATTGCCTACCTGGATAAGTGCTTCACAATGCAAATAAACCAATTCTGGAGTCTCATGTAAGGATATGGCTTCAGCTATTGGCACTGGAGGTGGGTACTGAGCGATACCTTGGTTCAACAGAGCGTACCGTTTATATTTTTTTTTAAACTCCCTGATAGCTCTGATAATCTCATTGGAATCAGGAACTGTTTTCCAGAAAGAGTCTTTTGCTGGGAGTATCTGAATTGAACGAATCCATTTTTCATCAGTAGGGTTAATGAAAAAATTTACATAGTGTTCAAACTCACCTTTTTTCTGAGGATTCTCTTTTGAGTATAGATTCTCTATTTTTTTATAGTTCAACTGCTCCGTGCTGACATAGGGAAGAAGCTTCCCGGACAGCAGATCTACAAACATTGTGGCCACGGTGTATTCCAGATTTCCGTCTGATTTATTCTGCCACTCGTTCAGAAGCTCATGTCCTTGCTGAGTCAACTCATAGCGATCATTCAAAAGGCCGAGCTGGTTGAGGCGATTCTGAATGAAGGCCACCAGCTCCTTTTCCAGACAAGTGACCAGCGCAATCTTTTCTGTGTCGCCGAATTCAATCTCTGTTATCTTCAAGACAGTTTCTTCAAACACATTGAGGCCACTCTTTTTCTTTTGCGGAATAGATATGTTGAAGGCATAACATGGCCATAGAACACTTTGTCTGGCGGCGATGTTCAATCCATCCAATCCTGTGCGAAAACTGATTACTTTAGGACGATGGTCTTTTGCTGATTTTTTTGTAGAAGGCGCACTCATAGGATCACCCCCTTTTCATGGCACAAATCATAGAAATTTTTCAGAGCTGGAATTGCATCCACAGCCACTTGAGTGTTTGCTAGGGCGCTATCTCCCACAATGACTAAAGCCTTCTTCTGGCGACTCATGCTCACACATAAGCGGTTTTCCGACATGAGATGGCCAAATAGTTTTTGCAGCTTCTTTTTGTAATCCTCCTCATTGTGTATATGAGGCGGCAAGGCCTCCATATCCTGAGACCTCACCATGGAAAGAAACACAATATCGAACTCCATGCCCTGAAAGGCATCAACAGTACCGATGCGGAATCTCTCTTCGCCATTTTTAAAAGAGCGGAACCTCTGACAGATCTGCCATGAGTTATCCTGTGCTCGCTCCGTTATACCGAATTTTTTGAGGGCTTCATAAACAGCAAAAACTTGGGCCTTATAAAAACTGATTATACCAAAGCTCAGCCCAGAGCCTTCTTCAGAGTCAATCCATTTGTTCACATGCTCTGCTATAACCTTTGCTTCAGATACTCTCTGCCTGCTTCGGTTGGGCAAAATAGTTTCCTTCCCTTGACTGTTAGGAACATCAATCCAGACAGCGGCTTTGTGTTCTATGCCTTGAAGGCGTTGCTCAAAGTGACTATCAGATAATGGAGACCGGTAACCCTCGTTATATTTCTGATAAAAATTATTGCTGGCAAAAGCTCCCAACAGCGGATGTGTTCGGTACTGAGCATCCAGTGTCACTGTTCGTTTAATACCATCCTTCTCCTCCAGTTTTTTCAGGCGGTTGAACAGGTACTCAAACATACTTTTCTTCACAAAATCGGCATCAACTGGCGGACTGGAAGAATTCTCTCCCTCCAAAGCCCTCGCAACCTCCTCATCAATCAAATGTGGCAACTGCCTGTGATCCCCGACAAGGATTATCCTTTTTTCCGCTTGAGACATCGGAATAAGCAAGTCTCGCGGGCTGGTTCGGGCTGCCTCATCTATGATCACCGTATCGTACTTGACCATTTCCGTTCGCTGATCATATCGGACATTTTTATTCTTTGAACGGATAATATCTTTCCCGACCGCCTGTTGAGTGGTTGCAGCATACACAAAGTTGTAATCCTCTATGGCCTCACGAATACCATCAGGATTGTCTTCTAGCTCATGTAAAAACTCAGCCAGTATTGCATCACGTTTATTGATTGAATTGTGTTTTTTCTCCAGTAGCTGAGATACAGTTGCAACTAACCTCAAGACATCTTCTCTTGGTTTTTCAGACCTGAAATCGGGAGAAGGCAGATATTTATAGAGCAGTGATTCTTTCAACTCTTTGAGCTCTGGAAGAAAACTCAGTGAATTACCACTTTGCCAACGGGCCGCTTTTTCAAGAACACATAAATCTGGGTTTAAAGGTCCGTCTGCAATTGTATCTAACAAATCGATAGCTCTCGCGGCACCGTCGTCTTCAAAGGCCTCCTCACTGACACGCAGGGATCGAACAAGTCGCAGGTTGGAAGGATCATTAGGCTTCAGTTCCGTTTGCAACGAATTGATGATGTCTTCAGCCTCACTGGTGATATCCTCAGAAATTACGTCTCTGGGCAAAACCAGAATACGCTTCATTAAACTGACTGTGTTGTTCTTAGAAGGGCACATTGAATATGTTATAAACAGCTCTGCCAACCTTATCTGATCTTCAGTCTGAGCAATTTGAGGATTCTTATTTCGAATATTTTCGGCGACCTTGGAACACCACTTGTTAATTTTTTCAGTGACTGCATCTTCCGTAAATTCCGAATCAACGGATCTTCTGCCAAATTTAACTGCCGGAAGGGTATTAACACTCAGCCTTGCAACGATATTCTCAACTGCATCATGTTGAAAACCGGAAACCAGTATCTGACCTCTTATCGACTTGGTTTTATCATATTCCTCATTGAGCCTTTCAAGAATGGCTGTAACTACAGTTGTTTTGCCTGTTCCTGGAGGCCCCTGAATAAGAGCAATATCTGGGGTGTTTAATGCAACATCGATGGCCTCCATCTGCCTATCGGTTGGTGGATGCTTAAAAATTTTCTCTTTCACAAAGGGCGTTAAAGGCTTTAACTTGGTTACTCGCTGTATTTCTGGAAGCGTACCTCCTTCTTCAATCAATGGCCCAAGAAGAGGGTTAGCACATCGTCCTTCCTGAATAGCTGAGCGAGCCCGCATTCGTCTTTCTACCTGAATTTTGTTTCCATTAATGGACAGAATCATAAACATTGGACCAAGCGGGATTGACGGTAAATCTAATTCGATGCTGTTTTTGGAAAGTTTAAGGATCGGGGCATAAACAGAAGATGCCATTTCAGAATCAACCTTTTTCTGATCCTTTTTGGATATAAATTCTTCTTCCAGAGCTTGGGTGTATGCTTCCCATGTAAGATCAGTATCCTGAAGATATAAAGGCTCTTCAGAGGTGAGCTCTATCTCATCACCTTCGGTAAGCTGATCTGGGATGGATGACACAAAAAACTTCACTCCTTTGTCTGCCTTTTCTGTGCCATGATAATCTATTCGACCTACTACTTTCGCTCTTGCTAAGAGTATTTCACCTTCAATATTTCCATATTCATCCCACTGTTTCAGGTAGCTCCCAGCCTCCCTTGTAAGCTGACTCATCGCTCCTGCTGCTACAGCACGAATTTGACCTGTCTTGGTGTAGTCAGAAAATTTAACCCCCCCTCTTGCTAGACGCAATGTTCCTTCACACTTCTGACTATCTTTAAAGACCGCTTTAGTTGCAAAATAGATGTCCTTGAATTTACCAACATTGCGCCTTTCAACCGGAATACGAACCCTCTCACCATAGATAGAGAATTCTCGGTATTTCTCCTGCACAACGTCCCCCGATTCAGGCGAGTCTTCATCCTCGGGACGATTCGTTTCAAAGTCAGCATTGGCGGATGGGCCACTCATAAGCAGAAAGAAATCTTCACAGCCAACACTGATTTTGCATTTATCGTTTAATACGCTCCCCAGGCCTTCAGCACCATTAAAGCGAATGCCATTTCTTCTAGCCGTCGATTCTATGTGCTCATCAATACCGATTTCCACATCCCCAATTTCGACGATTTCACCATTGAAAAAGATGATTTTAACAAGTGTACTGCCGTCCTTGGCAACCTGCATTACCTCGGCAAGATGCGCACAACCTCTTTTCAAATGAAAATCCAGATCCTTCCCAGCCGACGGATCACGAAGCAGCACGTTCCACTGCTGGCCATCGATTCTTAATCTGTATGCCTGCCCAGTACTGTTGGGTGCGATATATCCAACACCTATGTTTGGCGTCTCTCCAGACAGCTCAGACCTCATCCATAATTCAAAGGTGATTTCAGCATTTATATCTTTTAGTTTCATTTGCCACCTCCGATGATCACGCACTTAACCAACCGAGGACTATTTAAATGTGCGAACATCCAGAACTGAATATCCGGCGTTAATCCGTCTATTTTCATCTGTGAATAGAGCTTTTGAAAACCACTTTGCGGATGACAACCAACAGCAACGGACAAATTGACTTGTCCATGGTCTGACTTTTTAATCAGAATGCCATTATCGCTTAAAGATGTGAGCACCTCTGCTGTATCAGAATCAAGCATTGCAAACTCATCAAAGACTCGCCTTGGAATCGTGAGTTCGGTGCCCTGAGATATCTCACGTACATACCGCCAGCATGGTGCGTTTAAGGGTTTATTGGGTCCATTCCATCTGTAAGACTCAAGAATGAGCACCTGCGGCCTCTGCGTTTTACAGTAAGGGCAGTTGTAATCCTCTGTTTCAGGGTGAATGAAATCATAGTAATAGCTCATTGAGCAGCCCGAGCACGTGACGGTCATATCTGCCGCTTGAGCAAGAGCTTCAGGCCAGTGATAGATAGTCGGTCGCAGCAATGGTGTAGTCCTACCTAGCCCGAATGTGCCCTCGAACAACATAGCCAGTTTCTCTGTAAGGAGAAGGGATCTTGGCAGGCCACTGCCGGAAGAGTTGGAATCATCATCTTGATCATCAACCCAAGGGAACAGTCCTGCAAAAGCTTTACCTTCAATATCCTCGCCATCATTTTCTGCATCAGCCCAGTCACCATCATCCGTACTATCCACTTTTTTCCCTACAAAAGGGTGAATCAGCGAAAGAAGATAGAAAGCCACGACTGCGAACGCATGACAATCGCTTGAAGGTCTGCCACTGTCTTTGCCCTGAACAAGCTCGGGGGCTCCGTATTTTGGTGTGTATACAACACTTCCGCCTGTGGTTATTTCAAATCGAATATTGTCGGCATCAATCAGCCAAACTGTTGAATCATCAAGCCCTTCTGAAATAAAAATATTATTGGGAGATATATCACCATAAACCATACCATTGCCATGAAGACGAGCCAGCAATGATGCACATTTGTATAGCGCATGAAGTCTGCGTCTAAGCCCTCCGGTTCTGTAGTAATGAACAATTTTTTAGCTTCGTTTTCAGGCAGTTCAGAAAGCCATACTGGGATATCGTTGGAGCCAATTTTTTCTGCAGATTTGCCATCGAGCCAAAAATGACTGAACGGAACCATCTCACTCAAAAGTTGCATCACATAACCTGCTTTGTTTTCCAATACTACAGCTGGTAGCGCTATATTCATGTCCATTGGAATTGGTAAAAGCCGAACGCGCTTAAAGCGTTTCGAGTATTTCTCTACTGATTTTTGATCGGTAACAGGGTTACCTTCAGAATCAATAACAAGTTTGATTGCTAAATCGGGATCTTTGGTTCTGTAAACAATCCCTTGGCCACCAGGAGGCGCAAGCTGATCGCCAAGGATATGTACATTCTGATATTCATCCACATACTCGTCGAATCTTTGGCTCATTGGGAACCTCCTTTCTTAACCAAGCAAGCAATCGTCTTGTCATCGGAGTGCGCCGGAACCGGCCATTCATTGAGCCAGCGTTTGACATCTCTCGTTCTTTCTTCCGACTCCAAGTTTGCATAAGTGGAGTAGAGCTCCTGTGCAAAGTCCTCCTGTTTTTCAGGTAACAGGTCATCGGATATTCCATCCGTACATAACACAACTGCATTGCATATCGCACTTTCAATCGTCGCAGTTTCCCACTGTTCGGGCTTAAACTCCTTTTGAAGGCTGTTTGTGTAGTTTGAAAAGGAATCCCGTTTGTTGTCACTGAGGATAAGGTGGTTTTCACCAGTTTCTCCAATAGCGGCTATCATTCCGTCACCAAGGCGTCCAAGAGTAATAATTCCTTCATTCTGGATAGTGAAAAGGCATGTGGCCGAACAATCTGTTGAAGAGTACGGAGCTATTTTCACAAGCCAGTTGGCATGAATGAGCCTTAAAATATCAACGATATTGGCGTCGGGAGTATTCTGGTAGCTCTTGGCAGCCTCAAACACAGCCAGACAGGCGGCTTTTGAACCGTGATCTGAATGTGCCTTGCTGCCCAGTCCGTCCGATACAACAACGACATTCCCCCATTTATACCGGCGTGCCATCCAAGAATCCTGATTTGGAATTCCGGCTTTAACATGTAGGGGACCGATTACTGAGGCCCCCCAGCTGTTCCAGAGTTGATCAAGCATCCCAATCCTCCTCAGCCTCTTCTGTTTCAGCCGGTGCGGGTTCCACAATCTGGGCAGTGGATATTGGTACGTTCAACGACTCATCAGAACCAAAGATTGTACTTTCAATCGCTGAAGCTATGTTCTCCGAAAGGTAAACAGTGTTATTTGTGGAGATTTTCTTTAACTTTAACAAGTCAGCATCAGCGCCGACAGCAACAGTCCGGATGAGTAGGCTGCTGAATATGTCCATTTGGTTTTGAAAGCTTACGATGTATGAATTGGGGAAATTACCGTCAGACAAAATGAGAACTCTGGCTTTCTCTTTATCCTTATTAAGCTCATTGAGAAAGCCAGAAAGCTCGCATAAGTTAGAGGAGCCTTTGGCACTCAAGACAGGAATATCTCCGTCAATTTGTAAAGCAACCTCTGAAACATTCTGTGCCCATTGATAAAAGCGAATATCTAATTTTGAATATTTTTCAAATTCTATGGCTCTTAGTTTATCTGCGTAACGGCACAGATTCCGTTGAAGATGAATTTTTCCCATATCATTCATACTTCCTGAAGTATCTACAATGATATTAATTAAATTATTCATAAGACTACACTTCATTATTTTTCAAAATAATTGCTTTTACTCGCTCGGATAATGAGTTACCAGTCACTTCATGTATGTTGTATGAGTCGGCAATTTTTTTACGAATAACTTTGTCTTTTGGAGAAAAACAGCAAGCTAAAATTCCATGACCAGAAATCCCACCAAAATATCGAACGATATTTTGTAATTTCATCACCTGTTCACTTTTCACTCCGCCAGATTTACATTCGACGATATAAAGTGTCCTCCCATCCGTAAACGTTATATCTAACTCTTGATATAACTGTTGTTCTGATAGAAATGAGTAACCTTTTTCATCATCAATAGATACTTCCAAACCTATCCTAAGATCTTTTATTAGCTCTAATTTAACTAAAGGCTCTAATTGCCGATATGTATATTCCTCAAACCAACCACCAGACAAGTATCGAGCAAAGTCAGACCAATTATGAAACTGAAAGGCTTTATTGTTTAACCTAATTTCTGCTTTATGATCACTCGACAGTCGAACATAAACACCATGACTATTTATCTCAAATGGTTCAGGAGAATCATTAAATTTAACAATTTCTTTATAGAGTTTTGAAATTTTTGAACGAGCATTCCATAGCTCTAAAGTTAATTGCTTTCTTTCAAAACTGTGGACATTTGGTATGCCTTCCCAGTCACCTGTTTTTGAAATCCAAAGATTATAGCCATTTAACTTAATAAACGTATCAACAGAGTTAATCGTTTTAGTTGGAATTGATTTAAAGTCGTTTAAAAAAATAGTCTCATGACTTCGACTGTCAAAGTAAAATGGAATGGCGTTAACTTTTCTGCAAGCCGCTAACGCACCTGCATACATCAGCTTTGTACCTCCAGTTAAATTAAAGCCTATACGGCAATTCGAAGGTAGCTTTTCAACAATATTAAGTATTTCAACTTTGACTCCTTCAGGATCATAAGGATCAACAGCAAGTTCATAAAAATCACTTTCACCAACAAACTGCTTCATCACACTAGCTGGAAACTCCGCAGAGTTAACGAAAACATGAATTTTACTTTGAAACTGGTTAATTCCGAGTAAACTAGGGACTCTTTGCTCACCAAATAGATGAAAAATTGCATCAAACTGATCAAAGTTTTTGTCTTTTTCAGGGAGAGCTTTTGCGTGCCATTCTAGCCATTCATTTGGTAACTTAATTTTCTCGGGTGGTTTACCTATTTGCGAGGATGCAATAAGACGTTTTTTAAGTGTCGGATATCTGAGAGCAGCAAAAGCCCAAACGAAAGCCATAACAGGTGTACCAGGACTAAGATAAAGAGTAACTAGCTTATCGCCCTTAAATTCTGCAATCTCATTCAAAGATTCAGTAGCGGCTTCATATATAGCTTCGGTGTCATTGAGGTGTGACAGCACTACAGGACGAAAACTAATATCTACCTTCTTACCTGCTTCTTTAAGCTGCTTATTGAGCCAGTCACTGAAATGAGCATGCGCATACGTCGTGTTCGAGATCAAATCAATAAACTGCCTTAAATCATCTTCTCCAAAAGCGCTAATATTTACTAGCTTTTGTTGAAATTCTTCAGTGTCACACTTTGATTTATCAGGGTGCGTAAAACCAAGGATGACAACATCGGTGTAGTCCTCCGATAACAAAGCTCCCAAAACAGGTCCTTTAGTGCTTTCTAACTTCAATGACGCCCTAAGGTCGGTCATTCCATACCATGTCATTAATAATTTTTTCAACTGAGACTTCCTTGTTTTTTAGGTATAAGCAAAAGTGCTAATCCATCACCAGAGTTAACGGTTTCTCCTACTTTAATGTATATTTTTGATATCATGCCGTGTACAGAAGCGACTACTCTCTGAGAATGGCCTTCTTCATTATCAATCTCAATCAGAGTATCTTCACTATTCACAATCTCTCCAGGCATAGAATGAATATTCTGAACCTTTGCCGATGAAATCGAGCTAGATAATTTAACTTTTGCCGTTTTTAAAGTTTTATTACGTTGCTCGTCAGAAAGCTTATGGGCTAGTAACAATAATTTTTGACCATCAATAGCTTTTCGTTCAAAGAGTTCAACTATGTGTTCTCCGCTGAAGCTTGGATGTCTCAGAGCTAATTCAAACTCATCTTTTGTGATCTGCGTATTAGCCCAAGAGCCCGGTTTACCAAAATCAAAAGGTTCATAGTTGTCGACAACATACATTAAGGCCTTAATTGGACATTGAGAATTTTTTAGTGCAGCTTGGCGAACCGAAGATGTATCGTCTTTTACTAACTTAATTAATTTTTCTGGAGAAATTAATTCGTTTGACGCAGCGTTTTCCCTTTCAGACGAATCATGGCTTTCACACATAGCGTCTACGTTCACTACATCTTCGTCAGACAGGGATGCAGGTTTGAGGCTGAACTTTTCAAACAATTCTTGATAGGTCGAGATTTTCTCTTCAAGAACTGCACTTATTGGTGTCATTAAACTAATTTGCTTTTTAATGACAGATTGGGTGAGAACTTGCTCATTACTGCGGAACAAGTTTTCCAACGAATCATTAATTACAGACTCGATATCAGCCCCAGAAAATCCCTCAGACAAGCAAGCTAATTCTTCAAAATCAATTCCTCTAGGAGTTGGGTTTAGTTGATTTATTTTAACTTCGAAAATCTGCTTTCTTTCTAGCTCACTAGGTAGATTAACGTAAAACACTTCATCAAATCGCCCTCGCCTCAATAATTCAGAAGGTATGTAACTAATGTCATTGGCAGTTGCCACCACAAATACAGCCCCAGGCTTCTCTTGCATCCAAGTTAGAAAGTAGCCAAATAATCGAGTGGTTATATCTGCACTCCCACCGGTTCCATTAATACCAGAAAACGCTTTTTCAAGTTCATCAACCCACAAAACACAGGGACTAGCTTGCTCCGCTATTTTTAGAGCAGACTTCATGTTGGATTCACTCTCTCCAACAAACTTTCCCATTAATGAGCCAATATCTAAACGAAAAAGTGGGACATTGAATAATGAGGAAGCAGCTTTTGCACTCATTGATTTCCCACAACCCGGCATACCAGCTAAAAGTACGCCTTTGGGCGGCGAAATCCCAAAGCTCTCAGCTTGTGATAAGTGTTCAATGATGTATTTTTTGTTACGCAACCAGCTTTTGAGTCGATCTAATCCTCCAACTTGGTCAATCACAATTTTACTCTCGACCAACTCCAATAATCCTGAGTGAGATAACGCTCTTTTCTTCAATGCTAAAGCGTCACTCACAGACTGCTGAGAAAATGTGCTTTCATATTTATTTTTTAGCGTTTCGAATATTTGTAATACCATGTCTCTCTCCATACCTGAAAATATGGATTTAAGAGAATTGCGCACAGCAGTAGAAATATTAATAGAATGCTCATTTAAGAGAGAGTGAAAAATTTCATCCACCTGATATAGCGAAAGAGGAGAGCATGAAAAAGAGGTTAAAAGATTTGCAAGCTCTGGAGATTCTATATTCTCTTTAGATACTAAAAAGATCGCAGCCTGCCCCTTAAAGTGACGCTTAATCCTTAATAACTCCTGTTGCAATCTAGCTGCAGCTCTAATGTCGTTCTTTAATGCTGAATAGACGTTCTGTATGACATAAATTCTACTGTTCGGGTCGTCATCAGAAATTGATTTAAGATTCTGAAATAAAGATATTTCTTGATCAGGTTGCAGAGCTCTCTTGGTCTTAAAATCAACCCAACCATACCCCCAATTCCACTCTTTTATTTTGAAGTTCAATTGCGTGGCAACACACTCAATTTCTTCATCGATTCGATTGAAGTCCTGCCCTAGAATCTGAATTCCTGGTACACCAGAACGAATAGCTTCAATAATTCCTTTTATATCCATACTTAAAATCCTAATAGAGAAGATACGCCACGACAGAACGATGAAACACCACTACTTATTGCAGAACCAACCGATTTAGCGGAGTCAACGACTGTAGACACAATCTTCTTTCCGCCTTCATATATAGCTTCACCAAAGGTACTTCCAGCAATTCCACCTACTACACCACCGACAACGCCACCAATAGCCGTTCCAACAGGTCCAAGAGCTGTTCCTAAGGCAGCTCCCACGCTGGCACCTTTCGTTCCGCCAGCAAGACCTCCAACAAGGCTGCATGTTGCACTACCAGCCTGATCCAAAGCTTCTTCTCCAGTTAGTTCTCCTTTTGCGTATTTGTATAGAATTTTCGCATTTTCGATTCCGATGCAAACAGAATTAGCAATCTTTCCAGCTGGTGTATTTTTTAATACATCACCCAACCAGCCGCTTTTAACTGCTACGGTTACGCCTCCAGTTACAGCGACTGTTAGTCCCGAGGTTGATGCCGATTTTAGAGAGCTTTGCACAAACTCTTGAAGGTCTTCTTCTACACTCTTATTTTCTTTCCCTGTTATTCCATTCCAGAAACGCCGACCGAGAATACGAGCACCTTGAAACCCAACAGACAAAAGAGCCGTAGCACCAGCTTTTTTCCCGATATTTTTTACAATATTGGTACTGCTTGCTTCGTTCCAATCATACTGTTTGGCTTCAGCTTCTTCTTGGGCCTTGCGCTGCCTTTTTTTGGCCTCCTGTTTAGAAAGAGGCTTCGATTCAACTCCATCAATTTCGATTGTTTCAGTACTACCAGGAATATCTTCAGACTGCCCTTCAGGAACTAACTTACGCTGACCACGGTAATCGCCTTTTTTAAGCAGCGTATCAGTCGCATCTGCGTCGGCTCCATACTTAGCCTGATAGCGACGTACAATCTTTCCATCACCACTCCTAATAACAACATCCACGGAATTTTTGCCATATGCCTCGCCAAGCTTGGGTTGTAATACTTCGGCACGATATTCACTGCCTTTAGCTACCGCATCAAGATTGAAGGTATCAACGTGGTGTTGTTCAGCAATAAAGCCATCCAAATTAAGCTGCTGGTTCAGCTGGCCATCATTTCGGTAAAGCAAATCAATGTTTGCTTTGTTTGCTGACTCAATCGCTGACTCAATTTCCTTAGCGTAAGCTCCGATGTTAGTAACACCAACAGCAGTTGCACCTTGCTCTATTTTTCCTGCCAACCAGTTGTTTGTGCTTAATCCTTTGCTGTGGTGTTCAGCTAATTCTTGCTGAGATGATTTAAAAACCGCCACCTCCTCAACAATCTCGTCAGCTGTTTGTTCGAGCTCTTCTTCCGTCCGCCAGATATCTGGATATTTAGCGAACTCAAAACAAAGCCAAGCCTTATTGGATAGTTCAGGAGATTTATCTCTGTAGGAGCGAATAAATGAACCTATAACACCGCGAGTATTTTTGGCCCCCTCTGGCGTAACCTTTATCTTTTCAGCTAAAGCATCAGCCTGAGCTTCTCCATCAGATGCGCCATTAGCTATAAGCGTTGGTAAATCCATATTCTCCTGATTCCTATCCATCTTGTTCTCCTACCAATAACCTTGATCGTCATTTTCAATAGAGATTGACGCAGCAATATTTGATTTAGCGCTCTCGTCAAGCTCAATAGATGCTGGTACCTCGTTCGGATTCTTGGACTTAGTACGCATGGTCACTGACATGGTCACTCTCTGGAAAAACTCATGCAGCTGCCCGCCGTTTTCCGCATAGAAAAGGTCGTGGGGCGTGCCCTCGATAAAACGCTTCAGAACAGTCTCATCCGCATCACGTCCAATAGCCATCGCCATGCGGTCACATTTTGATGAGCGTCCCTCTGAAATGAAGTCTTCCAGCGGTCTTTCCCAACTATCATTTGGCTGGCCGTCTGAAACAAGAACGATGGTTGGCCGGTAAGCGCGAGACGGAGTGGTCTCCTTATCCTCGATCATGGCCTTAGCCATTTTAAGGGCGGTTCCCATCGGCGTCATTCCGTTGGCCTGCAGATCTTGCCACTGCACGTGAGAAGCCTTGGTATAAGGAACATATAGCTCAACCTGACTACCAAAAGTGATAACGGAAACAAGAGTCTCAGTCTCCATTTTTTCTTCCTGCTTAAAAGTGTCCAGCATATCCTTGACGGCTTTGTTAAGGTTCTCGATTTTATCTCCGAACATACTAGAACTGACATCCAGAAGTAGAACGACGGGAAGTGGTTTAGCTGTTGGGGTGGTGAATTTTTTAGGATCAAACATTGATAGCTCTCCGGAAGAATTAACTCATCTAATATATTTGTCAGCGAAACAATCTGTTGGTGAACTGATTGTTTCATATTTAAATCAAATTGCTTTATGCCCAAATACCATTTACATGTTCTGTATTTAGCCATTTATAAGTTTTTATTACCGAACCTGAGGAGTTCCCCCCAGAGAAATAGAGTCGAATAAGAAACTCTAATTTAATAGTTACAAATTAATTTGCTCTATTGGAGTTTATAAGCTTATGAACTTCCTTCCAGCAAGGCATCACAAACATCATTTGTTAAGAAGTAAACTGTTGATTGTTTACCAGACACTTGAATGGAATTAATACTGATTTTTTCAGCAATATTAGGTGGGAACAAACTAAAAAGCTTACGATTGAGATTCGTCCTACAAGTTTGGACAAATTGTCTATCCATGGGCTTAAGGCTTGAAGTTAGTCTTTCCTTAAAGTCCTCAGGAGTGAGACCAAATGTAGAGTAAACTCTATTATCATTTGAGA
This sequence comes from Parashewanella tropica, assembly GCF_004358445.1. Lineage (NCBI taxonomy): Bacteria > Pseudomonadati > Pseudomonadota > Gammaproteobacteria > Alteromonadales > Shewanellaceae > Parashewanella > Parashewanella tropica. The sequence goes on along the minus strand of NZ_CP037951.1, from coordinate 881,593 downwards.
GTACCTCAAAAAGTTCTAAAAACTCCTCACTGTAACTGACTTCATCTTCAAAATATCTATCAATAACAAGCCCTTTCGCCCCCTTCCTAGCAAGCCAAGCATAAAATGCACACTCCTTAGCAGTAAGCTTGACAAGTATTCCTGAGATTAAAAGCCTTCTAGCTTTGAAATTAAATTTTATTGATAAAGAATTAGATTCTATCGAATTATATGTATCAACTGTTTTGCTAAACGACGTATTTTGTAACGATTGAATCAGCTGTTTAGGTACAAGCTGCCTCATTCTCACGAATGGAATCTCTGCTAACGTTATTACAGCATCACGAGTATTTAAAATTTCTTCTTTTTTCTTGTTGTTTGGAATTTCATTTGATGAAATAGTAGGAAACCAAAACTCATCATTAAATTCAAATTCATCATTAACAAATACATGACTTAGCGTATCTTGTGAACGTCCAAAAAGAGACATTGCATAGCCTAAATAGAAAGCCATCGTCTTACGTCCACCTGCGATTGACGCATGAATTGAATTTCCTTCATCTTCGGTAAGTTCATACACTTTACCAGTGATGAAATTAGCCATAGTTGCTTGATCTTCAATAGACTTAGCATCAAAAATTTCATTACCATGTTTATCAGTAATAATTTGAATATCTATATCATTTGAATTTAAAGAAGGTAATGAATACTCTTGCTCTAATTGAGCGAGCTTATTATTAATGAATAAACCTGCCTCGAGTTTAGACTTACAACTTTTGGTAGTTACAACAATGACTTTTTGTGGGTAAGGTTTACCAGACTTATAGATACCGTATAAAGTTTCAGTTAAAACTTGTGGGCTTGAGCCTATGATAGCTAGGAGAATACAGCTCATAATTTTCCATAATTATTTGCTAAAAAAATAAGTAAGTTACTTGATAGCACTCATCCAAAGAGCCAAATTATCATGAATCTATTTTTTTTCAAGACTATTTGAGTTCAAAACTATCAAACATTGATTTAGCTATAAAAATCAGTCAAAATTATTACTTTGGTTGACTTTGCATTCCTCATACAACGTAAAATTACATATAGCCCCTCACAAACTCTATTAATATTCCTTAATGCATAGGCTGTGTCGAACAACGCTTGGTCTTTGTGTACAATTAAAATGCACTGTGTGATGCGTTCAGTTGCTGTCTCGAACGTTTAAAATGAACAATGAAACCAAAAGATATTGCAATAGAGGAAGTTGACATCCTGTCTCCTACTTTACCTTAAAATCAAAGACAACTATTCTGACAAGGTAGGGAAATAGCTTATTCATTTAGCCGAAATACTCAAACAATCGAAAAAAGCCCTCCAACAATAAGAACAAAGCGAAAAACTGCATTATTTATTCTAAAAATTGATATTATAATCTTCATTGAACGATTGTAATCAAAGTAAATGAACAAACCAATAAAAGTAATTGACCTATTCTCAGGCCCTGGAGGACTTGGAGAGGGCTTCTCCTCAATCAAAAATGATGAAGGTTCTAGAGTTTTTAAATTGATCTCATCTATTGAAAAAGAGCCTAGTGCATACCGAACTCTAAAACTTAGAGCATTTTACAGGCAGTTTGATGATGCACCAAAGGAGTATTATGACTTTCTAAAAGGCAAACTAGGAAAGTCACCAGAAGAGCAACTTTATAAACTTCCAAAATTTAAAGCTCAAGTTGAAGCCGCAAACAGAGAAGCATTAAACTTAGAACTCGGAAAAGATGATGAAGCTATCTATTCTGCAATATCACAATCTCTAGGTGATGACGAATGCGTATTAATTGGAGGCCCACCTTGCCAAGCATATTCTGTTGCAGGCGTAGCTAGAAATAAGTCCAATCAAAAGTATGATCCTACCTTAGATCATCGTAACTTCCTTTATAAAGAGTATTTGAAAGTCTTATCTTTATTTCAACCATTAATTTTTGTTATGGAAAACGTAAAAGGTATGTTGTCCGCAAAAGTGAATGGGAAGTTAATACATAAATCAATTTTCAAGGATCTAGAGAATCCGTCAGAGTCAGTTTCTCTTCAGCCTTTAGTTCACAAAAGCCATAGATATAAAATAGTTTCTTTCGTAGCCACTAAAGATGATGATAACGAGCTGCAACCCAAAGATTATGTTATTGCTGGTGAAAACTATGGAATACCTCAACGTCGCCATAGGGTGATTCTTCTTGGTATCAGAGAAGATATCGCTGACTTATGGAAAAATGAAACCCTTGCTCTCAGTGAAAATAAGATCACTGTTAGTGATGTTTTATGTGACTTGCCTAAGCTCAGAAGCGGCTTATCCAAAGAGGAAAATACTAGCGAAAATTGGTTAAAATCAATAAAAAGCAACGCATTAAAAACAATTTCATCATTAAAAAAACATGATCAATCAATAATTGCTGACGCATTTGAAACAGCTGTAGTTGAGATGGGTATTCCTAAAGAGGAACAAGGCAGAAACCATGGGATCCAAAGGATAAGTACCATAAAGAATAGCGAATTATCGAGTTGGTTTTATGATAAAAAGCTAGGACGTTATGTTTGCAATCATGAAACAAGAGGTCATCTAGCTCTAGATCTCCAAAGATATTTATATTGTAGTATTTGGGCAAAAGTTGGATATGACAATAATTGGGAAAGATTGAGTCCTAGAGCTAGTGATTTCCCTGACGCATTAATACCAAACCATAAGAATTTCAAATCAGGCAAGTTCGCAGATAGATTTAGAGTACAACCTAACAACTTGCCAGCAACTACAATCACTTGCCATATATCTAAAGACGGACATTACTATATTCATCCTGACTTTCTCCAGTGCAGAAGCTTGACAGTCAGAGAGGCGGCAAGGATCCAAACATTTCCAGATAATTATTTTTTTGTTGGAAATCGTACTCAGCAATATGTTCAAGTAGGTAACGCAGTCCCCCCACTATTATCAGCCAAAATAGCTAAATTAATTAGTAAGTTTTTGCTAAATATATAGTTACTTTAGGGTTCATATAACAGATACTTAAGACGAATAGTGAAAGCCTTCTTCGAGGGCTTTTTTTTCGATATCCAATAACATGAGAGATTGCTTTTCAGAAGGAATTTTCATTGGTATGGATGCCGCTACATCTAGTATGCTTTTTTCTTTGTGACTTAGTACAAATGAAGCTTTATTCCAATCTTGCATTTTTTTCCAGTAGTTGCGAGTCTTTTCAATAATATACTTTTGAGCCTCAATCCCGTTATCTATCTTTTGAGTTGTAGCGGCCTCTTTTTTTTGCTGAATGACTTCATTTCGATCAATAAGTAAATTTTCTACTGCATTGGTTAGCGTGATATTAGTATTTAGCAAACTTTCCCAGCAATCAGGTTTCTTGCACCATTCTCCAATATTAGTAACATGCATTGGAGTTGATTTAATGACTTCGTTTACAGTTTCTGCTATCTCAATAAGGTTTTCTAAAATTGCTTCTGGCAATGATTGCTTTTTCCAAAGACTCATAAGGTCAAGGGCCATTCTTTTACAATCAATTTCATGCCTAAACCTTGATATGGTATATGTTACAATATTTGCCTTATAACCACCGTACCACGGCTGCTTCATAATTTTTTTATCTAATTCTTTAAAAAGGATCGCCTTGGCTATTGATTCTTTAAAAAACATTTCATTAAATTGTTTTTCATCTTTATCCCACTGCTCTGTCATTAGAACTGCAAATTTTCCGAAGTTTTTTTGAGCTCCAAGGCTCACAACATGTGGCATTTTTTCCCAAGAATTATAATACTTAGCCAGATCTGTTTTCGTTAACATTTGTTGTTTAGGGTTAGTCTTTTCAAAATTCCTTTGTTCTGCTGGAGTCAATTTTGTTTTAGCAGTCATGTATTGACCACGAGCCCTTTCATAAAACCAATGAGTTTCTCGTAACCCACCTTCAGGTGAAGGTGCCCATATCCGTCTAGAAAGTTCTTCAAATCTCCAATGAAATGGGCTATTTGAAAAAAAGTCAGCGGCGTTAACTTTATTTTGAGTATTTGCAAATTCTGAAATCTTAGGAACAATTGATTCAACAAAATCAGGAGGGACAATCGTCAACTTAACTTGAATAAAGACCTTAGATAAATCAGCTTTTTCTTTCTTTAGAGTGTTATATATTGATGCTGTAGTTTGCCCCCCATTCACTATTTGTAGGTTTTTTAGCTTTGAAATTAAAGTAATACCATGTTGTTCTAATATTGAAATTTCTTCTGCTGTGGCAGTCAAACCATTATTGTAGGCAAAAAACATATTGGGTTGATTAATAATAGTATTCCTCATCCCCTTGTTTACTTTGCCTTTAAATTGCAAGAATGTCCTCACGTTTTGCTCTAATAACCTTTCAGTGTATTTATCATAAAGCTGAGCAAGAAGTGTCCCTGGAAGTACAAGTAAGTATGACTGATATTTGTCTGTGTCTGAAAAGGCCTTTAAGCAAGGAAGGTATTTTCCAAATTCATCTTTAAAGTCAATTTCTATAGTTTCTTTACCAAACTTTGAGGAGTCTATCCTGTAGAACCTCTCTATATCCCAAATATCGAAACTGATATTAATATTGTGACTTTCAATAGATTCGATATTTTTTAATGATTTACTAATTATACAATTAGTAATTATGATTATTTTGACGCTACTTATTGAAGATGATTTTAGACAGATCTCCCTTACCAAAGAATAAGCTAAATCGGTTTCTTCCATAGTTTGATAAAAACTACTATCAAGACTTTTTTCAAAAAAGCGAACTGCACGCTTTGAGATTTGATTTGCTACAGTTGTTGTAAGTGTTTCTAGGCTATCTTTATAGTGAGAAACGACAAGTGTAAGAACTCCATTGCTTTCATTGTGATACCAAGCATCTAGTTTTAATCCCAAAGAATCTTTTTTGTAGCTACAAATCGAATAGTCCTCTAGTACTGCTTGCTCGACTAAGTAATCACAAATTTTTTCAACAAATGCAGGTTCATTAAATTTACTCCCACACTCAGCTTCACTATAAATTTCTTGCATGAAATTTGTGTAAAATAAATCTAAGCTCATACTAAGGATACCCATGGTTCATCAGTTAAAAAAGGCTCACAATTAGTTAATTCTAAATCGTAAGTGACATTACCAATACCGTTCGGAATATCGAGTAGTGTAATCCTTGGGAAGTTTTCGGTAACTTCATAAAACTTTTTTGAAGCAATGATATAACTGTAATTAAAGTACTCTTCATTGTGAATATAACCAATCTCCAATAAAGCATCCAGAAACTGTTCGAGTTGCTGTGTATTGCCTTCTTCCTCTAAAGTCGTTTGAATATTTGAAATTAGAGATGGCAACGACACTGAATCTTGTGATTCGGGTTCTGTTCTACCTAATGTAACAACAAACAAATACAGCTCATCAAGCTGACTACATAACTGTTCAGCTGAAGATATTTTTACTTTTGGGGCTGACGTACCGATCTGGCACTTAACTTCGATAGCAACATTTTTAACATTAAAATCCTGTGGACTTCCTTCTGGCCCAGTCCAAAAATCAATAGCTTGCGAAATACCATACTTCTTTGCCAAATGAAGATTCAAATAAACCAATTCACCAATCAGCCCTTTAATCGTTCTTTCAGCAAGCAGTTTTACTTTATCTTTCTTTAAAAACTCTCTCCAACGCTCTATTCTTCTAAAAATAACCGGAACCACTGCTGCTGGTGCCAAAATCCTTGTGGCAGAAATGATATCGTTACATAAGGAAAAAAATAGCTCCCAGTCACTAGGGTTTTTAAGGCTCAAAACTAATTGTTTAGTTTCTGATATAGAGGTTATCTCTATGCCAAATAGAGACGGATATTTAGATGGTAATTTACATTCATCAGTTAATTTACAAACAAATAAATATCTGCCTAATCGATCCTTAGCCCAAAAAATATCTAATGGGTGCTTATGATCTATTCGTCTAGCAGATAAGTCCGTTGCTGGAGTTTTTATGCTTTCCCAAGGATTAATCATTTTCGAAATCATCCTCTTCATCAAGCAATTCACCAAACTCTTGATTCCACCAAGTAGTATTAACAACATATTCGACTAAATTTTCAGGTTTACGAGAGCCTGCTTCACCAGGAAAACTTATACTCCAGCCAACCACTGTTTGAGTAGCAGCTGGCTCGCCTGAGCCTGCAATTTGGCAATCTAATAAATAAACGGTAAGTAGAGGTCTAGTTCTCAGTTGCCTTAAAATTTTACCTGTTAAAGACTTTGATTTTTCCATTCTATCTAAGTGGGATTCAATAATTTCTTTATCTATACCTGCTCGCTCCCAAGACGGTGAACTAAAGCGCTTTTTACTAGATGTTATAGCTGAACTCGTATCTTTGTATTTTGTAACAGTACGCATCAGAGGGTGCATAATAATACTATCAACAGTAAAAGCTTTGCTTAGAACATGCGGTTTAGAGTTGCTAATTAGTTGAATATCCCAATCACAATTAATTTTATTTATATAATCCAGAATTGGTTTCGCTTCCGTCATGATAGAAGCTGGATGATTTAAGTAAGTATCGATAAAACGTCTCACAGGTTGGTCATCAAGTTTTTTAAATAAATAATTACTACCTGAATTTTCTGTATGTGTATTAGTCTGTAAGAGATATTGAATTAATGATTTTAGCGCATTTTTGTTAGTGTCTAAAAAACTCGAAGAAGTCCCTAAAACCGTGGTTTCAACGCTTCTTCCCAAAAGACTTATTTGTCTTAGAACTTTAGAACCTGACCGCATTTTATTTCTTGCGGTAACTATTAATGACTCTGGATGACTCCTAACACACAAGCCAAACTCCTCTGGAGTAAGTTTGGCATTTTCCATCCTTTTGAACTCATCCCTTAATTCCTCAGTGACATCTGAGATATGTTCATACCAAGAAATTGCTTCAGAAGGCATATATAACCGGCACAACTCTGCATAGCCATCACGATAACCAAACCAGCGCCCCATTTGCATCAAAGTATCATACATTTGAGTATTTCTAATGAAGTAACTCACTGTCAGCCCCTCTAAAGTAAGCCCTCTTGATAAACTCAATCCTCCAACAGCTATAATGCTGCGCCCATTAGGGTAATTGCCTTTGCTGTAATCTAAAGGTTCTGAGCTTTTAGACGCATTTACTTCAATTGTTTCGATCGGTGATATAGCTCTTTTAAGAACAGCTTGAACTTCTACCCATTTGAATTCCAAGCTTACAAACTCTTTATCAAAAGTAGATTTTAAATTGCTAAGTGATGGGTCATTTAAAGCTATATTTTCGGCTAATTGATAATGATTGATTGTATGTATTCTTAGTTCATCAAGGTAATCGTGAACTAATAGTTTTATGTGGCTTTGCACATCAGTAAATCGACTAACATTTATAAGCATAGAGTTATGTTTAAACTCTTGCCCCCTTAGTATTCTAATTGCACGAATCAATACAAAAGCTCTTATTGCTTCCTTTAATGATCTAGGTAAAGCTTCAGGTACATGCTCTTTCTTATGAGAAGGGTGAAGTAAATCTTCGTAATCAAAAATTGGTCTAACGATTTCAAGATCTTTATCTGAACTGAAGATTCTACGGGAGCCGACATAATTTGAGGGGGCATCCAAACTAATAATAAAATCTCTCGGGAACAATTCATCTCCGATCATCTCATCACTGTTATCAGGATCTATAAAGATGTTTGCAAATGGTGTAGCTGTATAACCGAGATACATATTTTGACGAAATAGTTTTAGTAATTCTCTAATTTTGCTATTGATTGCAGTCGCATCAGTATCTTCTTTATTTGTATTTATCGATGCATGGTCTGCTTCATCATCGACTAATAAAAACGGAAGTTGATCTAAGCTGAGATTATTGTTTTTCAACCAGCTTATTAGATTTTGCAATATTGCTTTGTTCTTTTTGATAACTAGCACAACAGGCTGATTGAAGTTATCTAATGTTGAGCCTATTTGTTTGGCAATACTGTTTTTAAAATCATGTACAGTTGTGGTAAATGAAATAGGTACATTTTCATGAGAATACTGACCAACACCAACAAGCCTATCTTTTAGCGGTATATCATTTAATTGCTTAGAGCTATCAACCCCTCTAAAGCCCTCATCAATCCTTTCTTGTGTCTGACTTCTTAGTGCACTCAATATTCCAGCTAACACAATGATAACTTTATAACCAGCATCCGCAGCCTTATTGATAACAGCGGTGTAATTAGCAGTCTTTCCAGATTGCACGTGCCCGACGACTAAACCTTTTCTAGTCCAATCACCTTCTTTTTCAGGGTATTCCAGATGATCTAGAATTTTATCCGTAACAAGATCTAACTGGGTAACGACTTTAGGTGGAAAACCTGAATTAATTAAGTGCTTTTTATATCTCCCCCAATAAAACCAATTTATATCCCCCCTTCTTTCGTGCAGCCAAGGTTTGTAGTTATCAGCTTTGAAAACAACCCCTAGCGTCATGGATATATCGAACCTTTCTTCAAGCTTTGCAACTGTTAGCTCGATATCTTGCTCAGAAATATCAATATTAGAAGTAAGCCTCATAACTTGAGCTTGGGCTTCTACAGCCTTCACTATACTTGATCTATCCAATTGAAAAGAGCTGTCATCACTATCCTGCATTGCCATTAAGATATTTTGGCATGCCAATTCAAATGTCGTTAAGTCTTTCATGGTTGTAATTCCATTGATTCTAATACTTTCAGGGTTTGGTTCGAATTTGAGGCCATCGGTTCAATTTGTATTAACTTTTCACCTAACTGATCTTTTGATGAGCACAGAGGACTATAAATAGGTAGGAATAAACTAATTATTGATTTCAACTCTTCATCTGATATTGAAGGGGGAGCTATATTTTCAGGAGAATTCGCGAAGTCATTGAAATATAGATCTGAAGGAAATGACGATTCGACCGATTTTAGAATATTTTCAAAATCATTTTTAGCATCATCACTTAATTTCTCTTTAAATAACTCGATAAGTGGATGAATTTTTCTTATTTCGTAAGATACTTTTCCTGACGCAATAGTCCTATCCCAGAATGGTTCTAGTATTTTTGATTGAAGTCTATGGCCTTTTTGTTTGAATACTTTTTTCCCTGAATATTCAACTTCTGAAATAATTTGCTTTAAGCCTCTTCTTACAGCTTCAGGTGGACTAGCATTAGATTTTTTTACATCAATTTTCCAGATGTGATCAAGAGAATTTGGGATATCAACCCTAACCCGTATTAACTTAGTTAACTCTTCTTTTGGTAAGAGCCTAAACCATGTGCTTTTGATTATTAACCGCTTGTTGCGGTAAACATAAAAACCTTGGTTATGTAAATAACCTTCTTCGCCTGCATACTTTTCATACTCTTGAGCCGATACTTTGGTGTAATGAGGAAGAACAAATGGTTGAACGGTGATTTCTTTAGAGTCAACATAAATTGATTGAACTGGTAATTCTAAAGTCGCATTATTCGAAGTATGAAAGGGATCAGTACCTTCCAGTAAATCCCCATTAAGGAAGATCTTTACTGATTTTTTTCCTGAGCCAGCGTTTAAAAAACGATGAAAAGTTAGTTCTAAATGCTTTCTTGCACTGTCGATTAAGAAGTTAAGTTTTTTTTCTCTAATTACTGGAGAGTCAAAAGTTTCAACTCTATCTAACTTACGCCAAAGAATTATGGTTCCTGAATTTTGACAAGACAAATCAGATAATACGTGATCTATTTCACAGAGTCGTTTTATTTCATCCTTATTTAGTACTTTGAGTTTCCAACCATGATCAGAGCTTTCTGTGATTAGATCTAAGTCCCACTCCATTGCAGAGATTATATCGTGCTTTTTAGAGATGACCGTGAGTTGTCTGCATTGAGAAAAAGAAGCAGTTTTTAAGCCTAATCCAAATCGACCTAAATCAGTTTCTTTTCTTTCATTCAATGGATTTAAGCTTCCGAGCTTCATTGCTAACAACAGCTCATCATAAGACATTCCATAACCGTTATCAGATATAGCTAACCAAGGGTTAGCATTACTCCATAAAAACCTTATATGAATTTCGCTCGCTTCAGCAGTAATACTATTATCAATTACATCAGCTAATGCTGTTTCAATTGAATACCCAATATCACGTAAAGACTGCATTAGTGATGCAGGTGAAGGGGTTAGATTTTCAAAATGCATCTTTGTTACCGTTTTATTGAAGAATGGGCAAACCAACACCCATAACCGCGAGCTTCTTTAAAAGTAAATCACTCAAAGTTCAGAATCTTAACTTAGCTTAATTATCTAAGACGTATTCCAGCGGAAAAACTTAAGCTAAAAAATAAACGCCAAATTAAGAAAAATAAAAAAGCTATAGCGAAAAAATTGTTTAAATAACACTGATATAACAAAGAATTCAAGATAACAGATTGATACCTTTTTTAAAGGTATAAGTTCAAAAAATTGCAATTTTTTGAACTATATTTTCAAATTGGGTTCCTGCTCACCTATCCCTATTCACCTCTAATCGCGCTATTTAAGAAATACTTACTTGAAATAATACCATTTTTCACCTCACTTGATTCACAACCAGCGAATCGCAGCTAGCGAATCACTGCTCATGAAATATTTTTTAGCTGATTTGCAATTCGGGGACTTTGAGCAATGAATTAACCTTACTGGGCTCAGTATGTGGAGGGAATTAAGTAATATCCAACCTATTTGGTTAAACTGTGTTTATCGAAAATCATTAAAAAAGGACATGAAACGTTGATACAGGGCTTTCATAAGCTTGCCCTGTTTAAAGTTGTTTTAAAGCTGTATTTTAACTGAATGCTCGACTGAATCGCTTTAAGACTGTTCTGGTTGAGACTCGATCTCAAACAGCTCTCCTATTTCTACATTCAAATAAAGGCAAAGTGTTTCAATTACTTCTAACTCAACACGTGTTGCCGTTTCGTTATAGAGACGAGTTATTGTTCCTCTGTTTATATTTGTATCTCTTGCAACATCAGAAACTTTTAAACGTTTTTCGCCAAGAATTCTAGAAAGATTGCACTTCAAAATAACCTCCCAACATAAACAATAACCTCCTGCAGGTAAAAAATACTTGCAAAAGATAATAAATGAGCTTAAATTTAATCTACAGGAGAACAAAAGGGTCTCTTAGCATACTAAATTTACTTTTGGAGAGTATATTATGTCTAACACTTATTTAACAGCCGAAGAGTTATCTACTCGAATTAAATATGATGCAAGAACCATTCGTGATCAATTAAAGGATGCCATTTTTCTTGAAGGAGTACATTACATTCGCCCCTTCGGAGGTCGAAAGATCCTCTTCATTTGGGAAAGTGTCGAACAGCTGATGCTATTTGGTTATTCCGATCTTCTGCCTACTCGTTAAATGGAGCGTTCGCATGGGAAGCATAAATGTTAGAAGCAATAAACTTCAACTCGACTTCAGATATAAAGGTGTACGTTGTCGTGAAATGACAACGCTAGCGGATACACCAGCTAACCGAAAAAGAGTTGCGGCTGTTCTAAAGCGAATCGAGGCAGAGATTCATCTTAATCAGTTTGTGTACTCTCGCCACTTTCCAAATAGTAAACGAGCAAAAATGTTTGATGCTTATGCAACTCAAACATCTATCCATATGAATGGTTCAAAGCCAATAATCATGGCTGAATTTATTGAGCAATGGTTAATTGAACGAAAGGCTGAATGGCGTCCTTCACAATTGAGGACCATTGAAGACATTTTAAAGCTTTATCTACTTCCAAGGTTTGGTGAACATCCTATCCAGTCCATAACTAAGGCTGAGATATTGAAATTTCGAGCTGACCTAGTTGAAGGCAAGATATTTGCTAAAACATTATCCTCATCAAGGATCAATCAGATTTTATCTCCACTGCGAGTGATCCTTAATGATGCTTCTGAGCGCTTTGAATTCTCCAACCCATGGAAGTCAATAAAACCACTTTCTGTGAACCGGAAGCCTGTTCATCCATTTACCTTAGAAGAAGTTTTTAAGTTTCTTAAATTCGTTAGGCCAGATTTTCATTGTTACTTTTTGGTTCGTTTCTTCACAGGAATGAGAACAGGAGAAATCGACGGCCTACAGTGGGAAAACGTTGATTTTAATCGACGCCAAATTCTCATCCGACAATCATGGGTAAGAAATCGATTGGGCCCCGTTAAGACCAAAACATCGTTAAGAGAGATTGATATGAATCCATTGGTCTACGAATCATTAGTCAAGCATCGAAAACAGACAAATGGCCAAGATTTTGTTTTCCAAACCTCTGGCGGCAAACCGATGAACAACAAAAATATGTCTTATCGTGTTTGGTATCCCACTTTGGAAATAGCAAAAATCCCCAAAAGAAACCCATACCAAACAAGACATACTGCTGCCACTTTGTGGTTAGCATCCGGTGAGTCTCCGGAATGGATCGCACGACAAATGGGTCATGCGAATACCAATATGTTGTTCACTGTTTATTCTCGTTACGTGCCGAATCTGACGAGAAAAGACGGCAGTGCCTTTGAGGCATTCTTAAACCAGAAATTAGATGGAGATAAACAATGAACTACAAAACTAGAAAGAATATGGCACGATATTTATGTCAGCGTTTTTATTGCCACCCAGAGGGTCAAGAGCTTACGGCTATACTTGACTGCCCAAAGCAAATTAATAACTTAACTGCGTTGATTGAGTGGCTTGGACAAATGCCTTTCGATGATAACCACACCTTCGATTTAGAGGATTGGGAAAGAAAGTTAAAGGAGAAAATTGACAGTAAATTTATGTAATACTCAAAAACGCTTTTTGTGCGCTCTTTTTTAAAACTTGTAGCTTTTTAACGGTATTGCACGATAAGAATACTGTAAAATAGCAATCTCCCTCTTTAGTATAAAAATATTTCCTTCCCTACATAACCAAAGCATTATTGGCTGGCATGAACTCGATGGAGAAAAAACAAATACTCTTGCTCTTAGCCTGCTGCTCTACATACTGCTCTTTTCTCATAAAAGAAGAAGTTTAGAAGTCCTATTTGGCGAGTCATTTCACCTTAACCACCAAGTTACCAAAGGCACATAAAAACTATGATTATACTTTTTTTGTTTTTTAAGAACCAAATGGAAAAAATCCGATAACATATGCTCATGGCCCACAAAACATACAAAACGGCTTTTCTATAGGGATCAAAATGTGAGGGAGTTATGGCTACTTTATTATCGAAAAAGAAACGAAATGAAGTTACTAAGATAGAAGTACATAATGCTGCGAGAGCTGCATATGATTTTATACAACAATCAGAATATCTTTTCGAAAATGAAATCATTTCGATAAAAATAAAGTCGACTGACAAAATAGCTCAGCCTCCACTCACACTTCACGTCATTCACAATCAAAACGCCTTACAAATTATTTCTGGATTCGAGCATCCGCTTTTTACATTAAATAAAAGTATTCTTAAGAACTCAATCATTATCGAACACCCTAGTAATTTAGATGATAACGACATTGAACAGCTCGCATGGCACTTTGTTAAACACACATTATTTTTTTCAATTAGAGAATCATCGCTCGGTAGCATGCTTGATAGAATTCAAGAGTCAATGCCTAAGCCCATTTCAAAAGAGTTGTTTGATATGCCTAAACTCTCTGAAAAGAAGTTGGCCGAAATGACCTCTAAATCTAGAAGCTGTATTGCGACTCAACGAAAAAAATCAAGGGAAAAGAAGCCCAATGATAATAAGCCTCACCAGTTTTCTATTTTTGAGGAAATTTCAAAGGAACTGAAGGAAGATGGAACAAAATAGCTCAGAAGATAGCGGTATCCCAAAGGCATTAGAAACAGCTCTTAACAAGGCATTTCCGAGTAAGCTGTCAGCTCATACAAAGGTGTTAGCTCATGAGGTGTTGAGGCTAATTGACATCCTTAACGAACAATATGTTCCCAATTTCCCTGAGCGTGATGATATTCAGATCCATGCTCAGTGCCTAGTAGAGGGTCAACAGCATTTACCTACAAACGAAGAACTAAAAGCTGTTTACCAAGATATTACAAAGCAAAAGTCCATAGAACGATATTTCTTTACTGCGTTTATTGCATCAGTCATGGATTCTCCCTCACAAGATAAAACACAATTTGATCAGTATAAAGCGATTACGTTTTTCGTTTGTATCAGACTCTTTATTATCGGAAAGCACAACTCATCTATTGAAGCCGTATGCAACGAAATTCGGCAGTGGTCACTCGGTAACAGAGATACTTTATCCAATAATCTGCCTTGTAGTATTGATTCAAAACTGCAACAACTAATTTCTAAGTTAGATACGGCAAGAGTGCAATATAAAGAAAACAGCCAAACTCAACAATTGAGCAGACAACTGTCACGCTTTTATGTTCCATACAATAATAGTTATCACGAAAAAGAAGGTACTAAACGAAATAAACGACCGCACTATGGACCACGCCCAACCGATTTGATCACCAATGAAATTGAAGATGATGATGCTGAAGTAACAATTATTGAGTTTCATGAAATAGCAAAAGTTACTGAACCATGGGAGCAAGAAGAAGCACATTCCGAAAAAAGAAAAAGTACTTTTTTGGTTACTATGCAAGAAAATTCTAGCAACGGTTATGCAGTTCAAAAGCTTCAGGCTAAAGCAAAAATCAACCAAATGTTAAAAAAATCGATGTCTTTACCCTGTGATATCCATAGTGCAAGTGTATTCGAAATCAGAGTGCTAATAAAAACCATACTTGAAGATAGCTCTATCAAAGAAGGTGCTCGTTCTTTTTTGCTTTGCTCTTTATTATTGGGTAGTTCGTTTGAATGCTTATCGCAATTCAATTTTGAAAAAAACGCAGTCAAACGAAAGCATGTACTACCAACTCAAAAGCTAAGGAAGAAAATATCGCCTTTAGTAAATAATCAAATCTGTCAGACACTTACTTTACCTTTGCCTGTTATGATCAACACAAGCCTTATCAGTAAAAATCAATTAGCTGACGTGGAAGGTGAAGCTACACGCATATTAGCTGAAATTAATAAAACTCATGGTACTAACATCACCAAGACAAAAGTTAAAAAGTTTTTGGAACAAAAATTGGTTCAAGAATCAACTGATCCAACAATCATTGCTCTAATTAAAGGTGAATCTACAGTAGAAAATCCTGAGTTATCCTACACTCAATTAACTACCAATCAGGTACTTGAGGTTCAACAAAAGTTTATTCTGTATATTGAGAACATTGCCGATTGCAAATTTACATACGTTCAACAAACACCAGAACAAAAGCCCCCTATAGGATCACCGTTTTACGATAATGACGACGTAATTTCACTGCTTTTACATCTCCTTCAAAAACGTATTCAAGACGAAGAAGATAATTTTAGTTCCAAAGCACATAACAATATTACTTACCATGTACAAACGATTATTGGACTATCATCGGGTTATCGACCTGTCACAGGTTGGCTTGGAACAATCACTGACTATGATCTTGCTAATCATTCAGTGTGGATTTCTGATAAAGAGCAGTTAGGCGACACTAAGGGAAGAGAAATCATACTTCCTGATATTGCTGTACTTGTTCTCAAGCAATATCTGCAGTATTTACAAACATGCTCATTGAAGGTGAACCCACCATATCAAAAATTAATCAAACGTTATCAGAATGCCCAAAACGGTAATGAACATCTATTCTTTTACAGAACTGAGGGCCGCTACGAAGAAGTCACCCCAAAAACTATAATTTCACACTTTGATGCCGTATTCCCTCTCCCACCTAATTGGCATCGTCATTTTGCTCGATCACTTTTCGTATCTGAAAATATGCATCCTGATGTTATTTCTGCTTGGATGGGACATACCAATCTCAACTCACCTGCTTTTAGTAGATTCTGCTCTTATTCAATGGCTGACATGAAAGAACTGGCAAGAGCATTGAACAATAAGCTCACACAACTTAAATGCGAAGTGATCAACTATGTCAAATAATATCGGTGTTAAACAGAGAGAACATAACCGAAATCGTCACAAGAAACGTATAAAAAGTCTGGCGGAGCAGATCTTAAATCGCTTCTTCCCACTAGCATCAATGCTCCCAGAAAAAGACATCTTCCATATCAATTGGAATGAACTGATAAAAGAGTTATCACACTCATTTCGCTCATCAAGAGACATTAAATTAGGCTTTAATCACTGTGTATCACTAATAACCAAGCGAATAGATGAACAACAAAGTGATATTGAGCCACCAACATATTGGATATCACAAAAAGCAGACACATCGATACGTTCTCAGTCATGGGTGAGCCAAGCAACTGCATTTCAAAAACTATATCACAGTTGGATGGAAGAGTTGTCGACTCTCAAAAGTAGCAAAAATATGAACAGGAATTGCCGTTCTATTGTCTTATCTCTAATTTGCCACTCAGGATGTTGTGACCCAAAACTGATCACAGCTTTCTGTAAAAAACTGAATGATCAGCTCAACATAAAACACATTAACAACATGCCTTTTGTAGAGTTAACGATTAATGCTCCTGGTTACAATAGCAACGTTACCCAAGACAAAGAGGTATTAACTATTTATAACTGCTTTCTATCTCCTTTAACCTTAGGGTTTATTAATAAATGGCTAGCCCTAAAAAGTCAGCCTGAAAATAGCGCATCGATAGCTCCTGAAACATCAAAAGGAATAACTGCATTAATAAAAGGTTGTGATACAAAAGTACAGCTAAATTTAGCTTCAAATTTAAAAGGGCTTTGTGCTTCTGCACTACGAATAATTGAACGTCTACCAGATGTAACTGTTAATCAGGCGATGTTGGAGTATGCTACAGGAACAAACAAATCATATTCGTTGCCAAGTCAAAACTTATCCCGATTAAAAACTACGCCCATTAAGCATAACTATAGCCCTATTACCTTTCATACACCTTTTGCGCACGTAAAATTTGATAAGGAAAAAACTCGTTCACTGTTACCATCAAAGAGTTTTTTCAACGACCTAACGACTGCACTTAGGGAAAATGGCGTTAAAAAACTGAGCGCTCGGCAATTAACGAAATCTTTAGAAGATTTGCAGTCACAATTAACGTTATCAACAGCACAAGAGATACTACTCCGCTGGCTGATAATGAAGTCTAAAACATGTAAGCCATCTAGCATAAGAACCTACCACTCAACATTGTCACGAAAGTGGTTGTATTTTTCAGAGAAATATCAATTGGAGGATATTGATAATGAAGATCTTTTAGATTTATACCAAACACTTATAAATAATACCGTCAGACGAAAGCAAAAAGATTTATTGTCAGATCGGCTTAACGACTTTCATTCCTTTGCAGTTAGAGAGTTTAATCTCCCATTGCTCAATGAGCCGATTCATATGGGTAAACAGGAAAAGTCTCATACTAGCGCAGGATTTGTGGACGAAACATTATTTAGAGGGTTACTAAATACAATAAACAATATTATTGATTTAGACAATCAAGAAAAGTTAATCATTCAAGCCGTATTGATCATTAGTTACCGCTGCGGATTAAGGATTGGAGAGGTCACCAAACTTAGACTTAGAGATATTGAAACCTCTGCTACAGGATGGCTTGAAATCAGAGAAAATCAATATGGAAACAATAAAAGCAATGCAGCACTGAGAAAAGTTCCTCTATTCCCACTGTTGCTAGAACTAGAAAAGAATATTGTTAGACAAGTCCTTCACAATACTAGGGCTGCCAATATTAATCGCACGGATTCCGCACTGGCATTTGGCATTGGGGTCAACAAAGACGAATTAATTGATAAAACTCATTTATCAAGGTTTACGAGTACCACGCTTAGAGAACTCTCGGGTCTTGAGCACTTCGTTTTTCACCATCTCAGACACAGTGCGATATCTAGATTACAGCTCATGATTGAGCTTGATAATCCACAAGAATTACTCCCTGAAGCCGTCCCGTATTCAAAAACTGAGATTGATAGAATCATCCATTTGATTATAGGAGGCACGATACGTAACCAATATTATGCTATTGCGGCATTTAACGGTCATGGAAGCCCTGAAGTTTGCTTTTCTCACTATTTTCACTTTTGTGACATCATCCTAGGGCACCAGCTATCCAAGATGAAACTCACTGCAACACAAAAGCAAATAAAATTGATGGGACTAGGTTCAAGGAGAGGCATAAGGCAACTGCTTTTATCACAGTCTGACAACCAAACCGTTTCAATAAAACTTTTTCTCCCATACCTCATTCAAAGGCTAAAAATTCAAGATATTACTCAAACAAGTGCTTTGCCACACAATCATTCTAGTGGTGAAATTAAACTCAATAATACCAAGCAAAAAACTGTATCAATAAGCACCTGCTATGCCGTACTCCAGCATATTCATCATGGCATTGAACCCACTGAGGTGTGTCATAAATTCCAGATAGAGCAAGAAACAGTTCAAAAATGGTATGCCAATGCGATGGCACTCCGTCAGTTAATGACAAAATATAAAAAACCTCGTTTAAGATTTGTCGAAGGTTCATTTTTACCAGCAAAGCCAACTGAAAAAAATGAAAGCAAGTGGCTTTCAAAATTAATATCTAAATCAAGGGTTCAATTTAGTGAAGATAGAGAAAATATTATTCAGGCAATTAAGTATTGTTTAGATAATACGAGTAGCAGCAGAAGCGGCGTTTACTTTAATTCTCCTGAAGACCTCTCACAATTTATCAGTGCTTTTTCATTTGCCATCCCAAAAAGCAAATGGCGTATCGTTACATTATTACTGGAGCATTCACCTCAAAAAAAGCAGTGGTCATCAGCTTTTTCTGGTATTGATACTGTCGTAGGGAAAATAGCTTCTCCAAAGGGTAGGAAAGGTAGAGGAGCTGTAAGATTAGAGCTTAAACATTCGAATGAGAAACACATGATAAAAAAACACCAGCAAAAATACTCATCGAGCGCCCTGCTTTATTTCATACATATGGTCAGCATAATGATGTGGAATGCCCCAATTCAAGAGAACTCCTTTATAAAAGGAGAAAATAAGTAAACATTACAGCACGTCAATCAGCTCAAGTCTCTTATAAAACCATGGATTTTTGACTTCTGTACACGCAAAGTTACTTCAAAATGAGTGTGTAATCGTAAGTAATGCGAGTAAAAATAGCGAAGGGGAATGACATCTTTTTCCATATAACGCTTGAGCTTTTAATAAGTTAGAGTACATTTATAATCGTATTTGAAGAAAATTTACTGGCGTGATGGTAAAAGTAGAAATCAAAAACCAAGATTCTGGCGCAAAAAATAAGTTTAAAAATATCATTCCAAGCACAATTACGTCTTCCTCCCCCTTATTTTTGTATCAAATATGTACAAACCAGTGTGACCAGATTTCAACCTGTGACCACAAAATTTGTCAAAACCTACATAAAACGCTCTAAAAGAAACCGTGAAAAATATAAACTTAAGCTTCTGATAAGTATAGAAATCCATATTGAGCTAGACTAAGCTCGTTTAAGCCAATTTGGGTCGATAACGGTCTCCAAAACCGACGGTTGCGGGTTCGAGTCCTGCCACCCCTGCCAAATTCCAGAAAGCCTTGCCGCAATGCGAGGCTTTTGTCTTTCTAGCGTTTTATATTTCTCATTACTTTAATACTCACTGACTCTTTTCGAACAGAGTCTGAACAACTCTCACATAATCAGTACGATAAAATTTATCTAGCATAAAACCCCTTGGCTTCTCTAACTAGGACGTGCTACTTATTTTCTCCTCTTAATCGATTTTAAGAATCAACAATCTAAAATCTCGATTACAACAATCATTTTTATCCGTTATACAAGATAAATCAAAGCCTCTAATATTTGCTTCAACGACACGGCACTTCGCCAAATAATTTACTTATAAATTGGAGCCAACATTATGTCTCAATCTCTTATCAACACTAAACTAAAACCATTTGCAGCTACTGCTTTCCACAACGGTGAGTTTGTTGAGCTAACTGAACAAGATCTACTAGGCAAATGGTCTGTTGTTTTTTTCTACCCAGCTGACTTTACGTTCGTTTGCCCAACTGAGCTAGGTGATATGGCTGACCACTACGCTAAATTGCAAGATATGGGCGTTGAGGTATTCGCGGTATCGACTGATAAGCACTTCACTCACAAAGCATGGCATGACACTTCTGACACCATTAACAAAATCAAATTCCCAATGATTGGTGATCCAACGGGCGCGATTAGCCGCAACTTTGGTGTATTAGTTGAAGAAGACGGTGTTGCACTTCGCGGTACTTTTGTAGCGAACCCAGAAGGTGAAATCAAAATCGCTGAAATTCATGACTTAGGTATTGGTCGTAGCGCTCAAGAGCTTCTTCGTAAAATTCAAGCTGCACAATATGTTGCGACTCATGACGGTGAAGTTTGCCCAGCGGCATGGACTCCAGGTGAAGAAACACTTGCTCCTTCTCTAGATCTTGTTGGCAAAATCTAAGTTAGATTTCCATCTCACCCTTTTGGGGCACCAGCCTTAGTGCCCCACTTTTTCCCTCAGCATTTTTATAGGGCTTTGATATGTTAGATACCAATTTAAAAAACCAACTCTCCACTTATCTATCAAACTTGCGTCGCCCAATTGAGCTTCACGTCAGTGTTGATTCTTCGGCTACCGCAAAACAACTTAATGAAATGGCGAATGAAATAGCCAGTCTTTCAAGTTTGATCAGCCTTAAAGAAGTATCTGGCAAACGCGCTATAGAAATGACCGTTTACTCTCCTGAAACTCAAAGTCGAATGATCTTTGCTGGCATTCCAACAGGGCATGAATTTACGTCTTTAGTATTGGCGTTGCTTCACTCTGGTGGTCACCCAATAAAGCTAGATGAAGACATTATCGAGCAAGTTCGACAACTAGAAGGTACTTTCGAATTTGAAACCTTCGTCTCATTAAGCTGCCAAAACTGCCCTGATGTCATTCAAGCTTTGAATATGATGTCGTCTATCAACCCAAACATCACCAATGTGATGATCGATGGTGCGGTATACCAAGACGAAGTCGATAATCGCAATATTATGGCTGTACCGTCAGTATTCTTAAACGGTGAACCTTTCAGTCAAGGGCGCATTAGTCTCAAAGAAATATTAGCCAAACTCGATACAAATTCTGAGGCTAAAGCCGCAGAAAAAATTAATCAAAAAGATGAATTTGATGTGCTTGTTGTTGGCGGTGGTCCTGCTGGAGCAAGTGCTGCCATTTATGCCGCTCGCAAAGGATTAAAGACGGGTATCGTCGCCGACAAATTTGGCGGTCAAGTTAGTGAAACCGTTGGCATCGAAAACTTTATTTCAGTGAAAGCTACAGAAGGCCCTAAATTAGTAGCAAACCTAGAAGAGCACGTTAAAGATTATGACGTTGACATTATGCAAGATCAGCGAGCCAATAAACTGCTTACCGATAACGGTTTTACTCTTGAGCTTGAATCTGGTGCCAGCGTACAAAGCAAGACCGTTTTATTAGCCACGGGGGCTCGCTGGCGTGAAATGAATGTACCCGGAGAACAAGAATACCGAGGTAAAGGTGTAGCATATTGCCCTCATTGTGATGGTCCATTATTTAAAGGTAAACGTGTTGCGGTAATTGGCGGAGGAAACTCAGGTATTGAAGCCGCCATTGATTTAGCCGGTATTGTTGAGCATGTAACGGTGCTTGAGTTCGATTCAAAGCTTCGTGCCGATCAAGTACTGCAAAACAAAGCCAAGTCTATGGGCAACATCAACATTATTACCCAAGCACAAACCACTGAAGTGCTAGGGAATGGTACCAAAGTAGCGGGTCTAAACTATACGGACAGAGCCACAGGCGATGGCCATCATGTTGAGCTGGAAGGAGTTTTTGTTCAAATCGGTTTAGTGCCGAATACAGAGTGGTTAGATTCAATCGAACTTACAAATCGTGGTGAAGTCATTGTCGATAACCAAGGTCAGACTAATATTCCTGGTGTATTTGCTTGTGGCGATGTAACCAATAGCGCCTATAAACAAATTATTATTGCCATGGGCAGTGGTGCAACGGCTTCGTTAGGTGCTTTCGACTATCTGATTCGGCAGGTAGATGTTGATAATCAAGCCGCATAATAATCCCTGACTGATTAGCTTTGTTAGAAAACAGAGCTAATTGCCTTCTAATACTTACCAACAACCTTTATTTAACATATCAATTACTTATAGGTTAACTTTGCTTTAAGCTCATTGCCAAAGAACAGCTTTACTGCTAAACAATGTTTATCGAAAAAATTAAGGTAATGCAATGGCATGGTGTAAAGCAATCACTGATTGTCTATGGGCGGATCCATTAAAAGACGAAATATTAGAAGAGTACCTTCATCAGGTCGCCGAGAAAGGCAGACAACAAACTCATGACGACTTTATCTATCAAGGCTATCACTTTTGCATTGAATCTGTTGCAGTATTTTTACCTAAAAATATGGCAAGGGTTGAGTATAAAGTCGCAGGCCCATTTAATACAAAAGTTAATTTAGCGGGTAGACCTTTACTTCAAGAAAGGATGAGTACAGCTCCTTTTCTATACGTTAGACATGGAGAGGTTGTTGAAATTAAAGAATACACAACCAAAATAAATGACGAAAATAAACCTTTCTACCTCTTTTCTTTGGAACTACCGACTCGAATCTCATTATTTCACCACCAAGATGGAGAAAGTCATGCCACACTCAAAAGCCGCTTTCTTTTAGAGCAATTAAATGACCCTGTACATTGTTTGTATAGAGAAAAATTGACACAAATAGTAAATAATGCAAATTATCCAAACATTGACAAGGTTTATCAAAAACTGTGAACATATTATCAAAAGGTATGAACTTCTTTATCATTAAGTTTGACAGCCTAAGTTGATTTCGGGTTGGCTCAAGTAGCTTCAATTAACATCAAAGCCCCCCTTACTACAAACATTAAATCTAAATTAAAGCTGCTTAATAACTAACTGTTTTATTAATTAAAATTAATCTTATTGACTATTAATTCAGAAAAAAATATATATTAACATCGGGTGAATCTAAATCTCCCCTTAAAGTTCCTTAAAATTTTTTATTTTTTTTGAAAATTTTTTCTTGATATCTTTCAACAACTTATCTTTTTTTTCAAAAAAAAGTATTTTTTTTCTTCTTTTTCAAGAAAAAATAAAAACTATAACCACTTGGTTTTATTGATTTTTTACTGAAAGTTGTTTAATCCAACGTCATATTGCTTTTCAATGCTCACGACGGCTACCTTTGCCTTGGGCAGGGATTATATAGTGTGGCGTTCTATAAGTTGTACACTGGAATATGCAACTTAATGATAAATTGAAAGATGTTTGAATGGAGCTTTAACGTCAAAGTCAATTAGCTTAGGAGGATCTTCCTAGCGACTCTGCCTGAACGCTGAATATGAAATATAGGTGTTACTATGGCGATTCAACACTGCAGGCTACTCATTCAAAATTTATGTCTTAACTTAAGAAAGAAAGAGCCACTTCCGATTTCTTCTGTCATTAATAATTTAGCCAGTCTAAATACGGCAAAAAAATATCTACGAGTCATTCTAGAATCAAAACTCACATTCGAAAAAATCAGCGAGCTTAGCGATTCACAGCTCGTTGCTTTAGTTACGAAAAAACGCTCCGAAGCAAACGATAAGATTCTACCCGATTGGGATGTCTTCATTGAAAAAAATAAAAAATTATCCACCATTATTTTGATTGAAGAATATCAAAGGTTATATGGTGAACAGGCATATTCTGCGGCGCATATCTATCGACTGTATAGGAAAGAAAAAGCACGTCGAAAACAGAGTATGTTCCTAGACTATTATGCTGGAGAGCAAGCTCAAATCGATTTTGCAGGTGATACTCTTCATCTCGATAACAGAACAAAAATCTGTTTTTTTTGCGGCACCCTAAGTTTCTCTAATTATCGATTTCTTTATGCAACCAGAGATCAAACGACACAGTCATGGCTTGAGGCGATTCAAGCCATGATTCTGTTTTTTGGTGGCATACCTGAAACAATCATCGCTGATAATGATTCTGCCTTGGCTAAAAAAGCACGAACCAGTCATCAACCAGGTGAACTTAATAAATGTATTGCAGAAGTAAGCAATCTACTCGGTTGTTGCTTCAGTTTAACTCGGGTGAAGAAACCTAAAGACAAGCCCAAGGTAGAAAACTCGGTTAAATATTTGCAAAACAGAATTGTTGCATCACTTAAACAACACACTTATTTCACTAAAGATGAAGTTAATGCTGCTATAAGGCCTTTACTTGATGAGCTGAATAGCAAAAAACCTCAGAAGTGTGCCGATTCGCCCAAAAATATATTCAAGTCTGAAGAAAGCCCTGCATTAAAACCATTGCCAGTGCCTTTTCCCATGCTAGGTATAAAACAACCTCCTCGGAAGATAGGTTCCAATGCACTGATGCATTTCGACAGTAATCGATACTCCGTCCCTTATGAATACAGTAATAAAAAGGGTGTTGCTAAGGTGAATGCCGATATGGTTCAACTTTTTGTTGATGGACTTCATGTGGCGACTCATAAACGCTGCTATGAAAAGGGCAAAGTCATAATGAAAGATGAACACAAACGGCGCAATCATATTGCTGTGGAAGGCTATTCATATGAGATTGCACATGATAAGGCTAAGAATGTCGGTACATATGTAGTGCAAGTTATTGACGAATATTTCAGAGGTAAGAATAAGCACAACAAAGAAGCGAAACGCTATTCTGGATATCTTTTAAACCTACTCAATCAATATGACTGTACTGAATTAAATCAAGCTTGCAAATATCAACTAAGCTTTCAGCAAATTCAATTTGAAAAAATCAAAGCTTGTTTAAAAAATAAAACCTACCTTGATCAAGTGCCTAATATTCAGTCTTACCCTATTGAGCGTTTTGGAGGGATTTCTGATGAAAGCTAAAAAATATATTGAGCAATTACAGCTATTGAAGTTAGACGGAATAGCGGAATATTTCTCTAGTCAAGAATCATCAAGCTCTTTGGCAAAGGTGAGTATTCAAACTCACATGAAAAGAGCTATTGAGGCTCAAATACAGGCAAACACGCAAAAGAGCATTGTTCGCAAGTTAAAAATTGCCAACATCCCATACAAAAACACATTATTTGATGAGTTACCTCTCTCTGTAAAAAGACAAATAGATCTTATAGAGTTTAATCGATTGAAAGAATGTGACTGGGTAGATAGCAACAAAAATATAATATTTTCAGGCTATGAGGAGCGTGAGATTTGTAAGCTCGCGTCTATCATTGCAACATCTTCAGTTGAAGCAAACAAGTCATTATTAAGCTTTGAGCTCAGTGAATTGCTCTACAAAATAAAAGTGTTAAAACAATCTGGATGCACGGTAAATAGCTCTCAATATTTGAAGTTTATGAATTTACTTGCTAAGCAAGATGTTTTGTTTTTGAGGGGGATTGGTCACCACTCTTTAACACTAGAGCAGTATGAGGATTTGGATAATGTATTGCGGTTACGAGAAAAAAAAGGAGGGATGATTGTAACTAGTCCTCACCCTCTAAAAAAATGGAAGTCATTTTTTGGAGAACTACCAAGCTCATACTCAATCGTAGCGGCTTTTATGGGTAACTCATATTCATTTCATTTGAAGTCATCTTCTTTTGATTAGGGGAAATAGAAACATGTCTCTTAATCAAATACCTGAACATATAGTAAAAGCCTTAATTCAAAGATCACCTGATGAAGCTCATATTCAGTTGGCTTTCGAGTATTATCATCAACAATATCTAAAAAGTGACATTGCACAACAGTTTGTTTTGACTTCACCTTTGCTCAGTGAAGCACTTCGAGCAAATGTATTCATAGGTGTATGTGACCGTACGATGGGAAAACACATTGCCCCCAGAAGAAGCTTTGAAGGTGGTGCTATTCGAGGTTGCCTTCAACGCTATGGGATAGTAAGACCATCTGGACATGAACTGTTTAGAGGTTGTGTTATTTTTCCTGTAATGGATGACCATGAACAAATAATTTCAGCGGTAGGTTTTCGTTATAGGAAGCGAATACGTAGAAATGCCCCAACAGTGGTTCATTGGAATAAACCAACACCAGAAGCATATAAATGCATTGCTATGGCTACAGCTCGAGGCCTTATTTATGATAAAGCCTAAGACGTTGAGAATTTGGTGCTGTGTTCGCTACTATTTGGCGCTATGCCTTGCCAAAGGGCAAAGCAGTGAAACCGTGCGGAATAAACGTTCTGGCTTAAAAAAATTCTTTTTGTGGTGCTTAAACTTGAATGTTCATTTTGTAGATCAAATCACAATCGACTTAATGGATGATTATCTAGAGTATTTAAATAGCTATAGAAAAAAACTGGATCATCAACCGCTCAGTGATGCGCAAAAGCGAAGTTTGCTGACCTTTGTAAAAACGTTTATTCAGTATTTACACCGAAAAGGGATCATTGCGGAGAATACACTGGCAAGTATTGAACTACCAAGTCGCGGCTTCAAAGTACCTAAGGCGTTATATAGCGTTCAAGAAATTGAGTTGATCTTAGATCAAACATTACTTTTTCCGTTTAAAGGCTTTAGAGACCGAGCAATATTAGAGTTATTTTTTGCAACAGGTATGCGCCGTGGCGAGCTATCAAAGGTTAATCTTAATGATATATGGCTTGAAGAACAAAAAGTTAAGGTTCAAGGTAAAGGGAGAAGAGAACGCATATTGCCGTTGAAAGGTAGAGCCTTTGAATGGGTTGTATTTTATATAAGTAAAATAAGGCCTAAATTTGCACAAATAAACTCAGGTAATGCGTTATTTCTTTGTGAAAATGGAAAACGGATCTCGCCGAGTAAGTTAACGCATATGGTATCCCAATACATCAAACTAGCTGGAATTGAGCGTCCTGGTGCCTGTCATTTATTTCGCCATGCTGCTGCAACAGAAATGCTTGAAAATGATGCTAGCTTAAGACACATCCAAGAGTTTTTAGGGCATGCAAGTATTCTTACTACTCAAATTTATACCCATGTGAGTAAGGCTAAGCTGATATCTGTTTATATGGCAACACACCCATCGGCTCAAGAAAAAAGTGGGTTATTTGATTGACTGTGTAATTCTTTGTGAACATTTAATTTAATGAATAATAAGTTTTTGATTTATAACAATTGACGATGATATTTTATCTGAAAGAATAGGATGGAAACTCTCTCACATTGTTATGAAGGATTATACAAAAGTTGAATTTATTTATTGAAAAAAAAGTCGCTAAAAGCTTCATCCACTGGCAATCAATTGTTGATGATAATGTGTCTTACCAAGCCGTTAAGGAATCATGGTCTAAATCAAACTTCCTTTTTAAAGAAGAAATTATTGAAGATAATATTCAAGGTCTAAGACCTCCTCAAGTTGGAGCTATTCATGCCGCTCTAGGATATGAACGCTCTGACGATAAACAAGCCGCTACAATTGTTATGCCTACAGGCACAGGAAAAACCGAAACAATTTTGTCCATTGTTGTAGCGGGAAAGTTTCCAAGAACACTCGTAATCGTCCCTTCAGATGCTTTAAGAGAGCAGACAAGAGATAAGTTCGTTAAATTAGGATTGTTACGTACCCTTGGGTTGATAAGTGATGACGTAGAGAACCCACATGTTGCTGTTATTAAGCACGGTATTAAGAATACTGATGAATTAGATGAGATCCTGAAATCTAATGTAATTATTGCTACAGCCGCTTCTTTAGCACAGTTCGAAGAGCGATATATCAAGTCTTTAATAAACCAATGCAGTCATTTGATTGTTGATGAAGCTCATCACGTAACAGCTAAAACTTGGGCTAGAGTAAAATCAAACTTTGAGAGAAAGCCTGTATTTCAATTTACAGCGACCCCCTTTCGTACAGATAAGTCTCGAATAGATGGAAAAATTATTTTCAATTATCCATTAAAACAAGCTCAAGAAGATGGCTACTTTAAACTAATTGAGTTTCACTCAGTTCGTGAATTTGTAGAAGAAGATGCAGATAAAGTTATCGCCGAAAAGGCGATTGAACTTCTTAAGACTGACCTTAAAAATGGCCTAGATCATATTTTAATGGCACGAGCTGATACAATTTTTCATGCCAAAAAGGTTTTTAAGCTCTACGAAGGTGAAGCTGATTTAAAGCCTATTTTAATTACAAGTAAAGTCAAAAACAAAGAAGCTGTCTTGGAGTCTATCAAGAACAGAGAACATAGAATTATTGTTTGTGTTGGCATGTTGGGCGAAGGTTTTGACTTACCACAATTAAAAATTTCGGCGATACATGATATCCATAAAAGCATTAACGTCATGCTTCAATTTACAGGTCGTTTTACACGTACGACTAAAAATGTAGGTAATGCTAAATTTATTGCGAATATAGCTAATCCAAATGTTAATGAAAAACTAGAAGCTTTATATAGTGAAGATGCTGACTGGAATACTGTCATTAGCGATATCAGTGCAAATAAAATTCATAATGAGAAAGAGTACCAAGAGTTTAAAGCTGAATTTTCAACCCCGAGTAAGTTACTCGACTTAGGATTGAACCCAAGCATTAGTACAACTGTTTATAAAGTCGAAGAAGAAAAGTGGATTCCAGAGAACTTTCAAAAGCTCGAAAGTACAAGCTATAGGGTTTTCGACTCTGTTATAAATGATGAGCGAAATATGCTTATTTTCAGTGTTAAATCATACCTATCAGTGGGATGGGCTAGCTCTAAAGAGCTGTTTGATGAGCTATGGGATTTGTATATTGCTTTTTATGACAAAGAAACTGGGCTTCTCTATATTCATTCATCTGCAAAAGATGGATACGTTAAAAGGTTAGCCAATCTAATAGCTAAGAATGCGACTCAGCTAAAAGGTGAGTTAGTGTTCAGGACACTTGCTGGAATAAAAAGGCTTAAGCTTCAAAATGTCGGCCTAAATAAAAATAAAAAAGGTCTTCGATACTCAATGCATACAGGAACTGAAATTAATGATCAGATCCCAGATATTGAAGCAAACCGAGCAACAAAATCTAATATTTTTGGCAAGGGATTCGAAGGTGGAAAGCCTGTAAGCTTAGGCTGTTCATATAAAGGAAAAGTTTGGGCAATGGATAGTGACTCGTTAGAAAAATGGGTTGCATGGTGTAAACGTATCGGAGACAAACTTTTAGATGATAATATCAATACAAATGATGTATTGAAAACGGCTATGCAAACTGAGTCATTAAAAGAATTTCCAGATATCAGGGTATTATCAGTTGAATGGCCAATTGACTTGTTAAGGAAGAATGAGTCAAAAATAACAATCTCCTCTGGTAAGTGGAAAGCAAAGCTAATTGATTGCGAATTACTACTTTCAGAACAGCAATCAGGTGATAAGAAAACCTTAGATATTGATTTAGCTACACCTTCAGAGAAGAGTCAGATAACTATCACTATTGATAAATCTGAAGAAATGACTTTTGATTCTAAAGAGGATCTGGATATAACTATTGGTGAACAAACAGTTCAGCTTTCCGAATATTTTAATACTCACTCTCCAACATTATTTCTAGTCGATACATCCGTTATTGATAATGGCTTACGTTTCTATTCGAAGGGTGATTATGCATACTTATATGAAAAAGATAATGTTACAGCTTGGGACTGGGATGGAATTGATATTTCTGTTGAGTCTCAAACTGAGGCGAGGCTGGCTCATTCAATTCAATATCATACCATTAGACAAATTGAAGATGGCTATGATGTGATTTTTGACGATGATGGTTCCGGAGAAGTAGCGGATATTATTGGTATAAAAAACATCGATGATGAAGAGTTAATTATTGATTTATTCCACTGTAAGTATTGCAGTAAGAATAAAGGGGTGGCCAAACCAGGTTCTCGAGTTGATGATGTATACCAAGTTGCTGGTCAGGCAGAAAAAAGTGTTAAGTGGTTTAGCGATATAGATAAACTGTTACAACGATTGATGGAGCGTGAGCGTAGTAGATTGAGAAATCATCGAAGTACCAGAATAGATAAAGGTCGTTATGAAGACCTAATAAATTTATCGAAAGTGGCACGGTATGCAAAATTTAATTTAGGTATAAATATTGTACAGCCAGCGATATCGAAAGAAAAAATATCTGACGATCAGCTCGCAGTCCTTGGAGCAACCGCGACCTACATTGATGAAGTGAGTGGGGTAAAGTTAAAAGTGATTAGCAGTAAATAGGATGCTTAAAACCAATACACTGGAGAGCAATTTGAGAGTTATTTAGTGAATGCTCGGTGGATCGTAGTGCTAATAAATGTATATGCAGGCACGATACTATGATCCACTTATAGGTCGGTTTTACAGTAATGATCCTGTTGATACACTAGGTCATTTACACCGAGGTAATAACCCTGCGCATGGATTCAACCGATATGCATACGCCAATAATAACCCTTATAAGTATACAGACCCTGATGGTGAATTTATTCACCTTGCCGTTGGGTTTGCGGTAGGTTTTGCAGTTGAAGCTATTACTCAAGTTGCCTCTGGTCAGGAATTTGATGCTACTAAAGCTACTATCAGTGGAATAGCTGGAGCTGTTACTGGTGGTGTGTCAGCTATAACTAAATCCTCCTTGCAAGTTGGTGGTAAAGTTGTTGCTTCAACATTAGAAAAGGCTGCCGCAAATGTAACAAATGTTGCAACAGGAGCGGCAACCGCAGCAACCTCTAGCGCCGTAAATGATAGTTTATCTGGTTCTTCAATTGATACCATTTCAGACAACGCAGGAAAAGCCGCTGTAGGCAGTGTCATAGGTCCGGCAAAAGCAGTCGGTATGAATGTTAAAGCTGCTGTTGATGTTGGTGCTGGAGCCCTTGGTAAATCCGGTAGTAAAGTTGCAGATAAGCTAGGAGATGTTGCATCAGGAGTAGCATCAAATGCAGTTAATGAAGCTTGTAAAGGCACAGAAGCTTGTTAGATAGGAATGAGACTATGAACTCTAAAAATAAATCTCTTACCAAGGATACAATTAAATTTTCAATTCTTTTTGGATTGATAATGTTTTTACTTGTTTTATTGAAAATATTATTAAGTGGTAATATTCAAAACATGACCAGTTTAACTATTTTAAAAGGAAGTCTATTACTTGTTGGGGTTTCAATATCTTTTGGTTTTTTGGGGGCTTTATATGAAAGATATTATGGAGATTGAATAAAGTAATACTCATTTTTTATTAAAACCTAATTTGCCCCAACTCTATGGGGCATTTTTTTGAGTTGTTTAGTAAACAATAAATAACGGTATCTGCTTTTACGATAAGACAAGAAGCGCTTTAAGTATTATTCACTGAATACTCAGCCCCAAAGGAACCAATCTGTAACTACACAATATCGTTTATATGGAAGTAGTAGTCGGATTTTATCAATGTATTGCTTGAGTTCGGAATGATGGCATCCGAAATCTGTTTCGGCACCAAGTTTGTTGATGGTCTCCAATAAAGAAGCTAGTTGCTGATGATTGTTGGATTGCATTGAGTTGCACCTCTTTCAATAGTGAATTAGGGAGTATGCTTTTTCAGGGCATACAGCAACTCGATCTTAGAATAATTAGCTCTCTCTCAAACAGCAAACAAGTATTCGTTATAGCTCATAACAAACATCAATAATTCTCTCAATAAATACCTCTTCATTGATGAGCACAGTCCTGTTCGGTTTGTTCTACTCGTTTCTTACTGTTATTCAGTATCTATTATTCAAGCTTGCCAAGTTTAACAATTAACCTCATTTTACAACAAAGCTGAAAAATCAATTTAAATGAGAATGTGAGTCAAACCTAATGAGAATAAGGTCAAAGGGAATGATATTGCCTGTCAATAATGGTGCGAGTTTGCAATAACAAGAGTAATCATATTGCAGTTAAAAATAAGCAAGAAAAATATAAAAAAAGCGAACAAAGAAAAGTAGAGGAAAGCAGATTGAGAAACTCTCGAAGTTACACTGCAGAAACAATTAATATTAACGATCCATCCCCTTTACCCAATGTTGAGCGACCTGAAACTCAAACCCAAGTTCAAAGCGCGTCACAACAAAACAGTGCTGCTGCGCAGCAAATCGGAAGCACAAAGCACGGCTTATTAAAAGCAGGATGGACACTAACAACCAAATTGGCAGCATGGACTGTAAGGAAAATCAAAACAAGTCGAGCACGAACAATCAATGATATTTCTGCTGATTTTGTTTATGTAAATGTTCATTCAACTCAAGAAAATCAAAGCCCATCAGCTCAGCCATTGTCCTCTGAAATGGAGATATTTCAAGAAATAGAAGTTAGAAGGCGAAGATAAAAGTTAACGATCACGTGGTAATCCTTTTTCCACCGTCTTAATAATGCGAACTGTTTTACGATCAAGAGAAAATTCATTCTCACGCTTATTACTCTGTTGCTCAAGCGCCCAATCTATATGCTCTTGTACCATTTCATTCACATCTTCAGCATTCGACTTAGCTTCTAATACTTTAACAATTTCAGATGAATATGGTGCGTTACCCAGTGCAATCGCAATATTTCGAAGCCATAGTGAGTGACCAATTCTTCGAATGGCGCTCCCCTGCATTCGCGATAAGAACTCATCTTCCGTCCACAGAAATAAATTCACCAATTTAGGCAACTTAATAGCATCTCGAATATGAAAGTCCCATTCTTGGGTCAACTGTGACTCACTATTTACTGGACACACTAATTGGCAATCATCACAGCCATAAATGCGATTCCCCATTAATGGACGAAACTCTTCAGGAATCGAGCCTTGATGTTCGATAGTGAGATAAGAAATACAACGTCGACCATCTACCACATAAGGTTCAACAATGGCATTAGTCGGGCAGGATTTAATACAAGCCACGCATTTACCACACTCATTCTCAACAGGCGAATCAACGGGCAAAGGTAAATTAATTAATAGTTCGCCAAGAAAGAACCAACTTCCCGCATTTCGGCTTAATATTAACGAGTGTTTGCCTGTCCAGCCTATGCCAGCTTTATCAGCTAAAGGACGCTCTAATACAGGGGCAGAATCGACAAAGGGTCTGTATTCAGGAAGTTCTTCGCCAAGTTCTTGTAGATGCTCAGCAATTTTATCACCTAACTTTTTGATCCGGTTGCGCATCATTTTGTGATAATCGCGACCACCAGCATAACGAGAAATATAGCCTAGATTAGGATCTTTAAGGTTGGTGGCAAATCCGGCTTCAGGAGGTAGGTAATCCATGCGAACACTGATCACTCTTAGACATCCCGGCTGTAGCTCATGAGGTCTTGCTCGCATCATGCCGTGATTCGCCATATAGTGCATTTCACCGTGGTAGCCTTTGTCTAACCACTCTTGCAACTTAGGCTCTTCATCTGATAAATCAGTATCACAGATCCCGACATGAGCAAAACCAAGCTCTTTGCCCCACTGTTTTATATTGATGGCGAGTTGTTGTAATAGGTCAGATGAAAGCATGGATGATCAGATAATAAAAAACCGAACTTAATTTTATCATCAAGTTCGGTTTAATGCTTTGAGTTCAGTAACGCTATTGAATTATCGGTTACTAAAAACTGAGTACCTTAGAAAGAAGTACGCTTATAGCTACGGTATTCTGGCTTCCAGAAGCTCTTTTCGATACTTCTTAAAATGTGCTCATCGGTAATTGGACGAGCAACACCATCGTCGATCGCCGCTTTACCTACGGCAAAAGCAATCTTTTTACTGACTTCGTGAATGCTCTCAAGCGGTGGCAGCAATTGTCCTTCTCCGTCTATAGCCAATGGTGAACATTCCGCTAAAGCACGGCTAGATGCCATTAACATAGAATCGGTTACTCGCTTAGCTTTTACCGAAATTACACCAAGGCCAATGCCCGGGAAGATATAACTGTTATTACACTGGGCAATTTCAAAGGTTTTATCACCAATCACTACAGGATTAAACGGACTCCCAGTTGCCACTAACGCTTGACCGTTTGTCCAAGTAAGGATGTTCTGTGGCGTCGCTTCAACTCGGCTTGTTGGGTTCGATAGTGGGAACACGATCGGACGTTCACAATGTTGGTGCATGGTTTTGATCACTTCTTCGGTGAATAAACCAGGCGCACCAGACACACCAATGAGAACGGTAGGCTTAGCATTTTTGATCACTTCAATAAGAGAAAGGTTATCGCCTGCTTTCTCCCAGTTTTCAGTGGTATTCGCATCTTGAGCGAGCTTTTGCTGGAATGGCAACAAATTAGGCATGTTGTCTAGTAGCAAGCCCCAACGGTCAACCATAAATACGCGCGAACGCGCTTCTGCATCAGAAATGCCTTCTGCAACCATTTGCGCCACAATCGCCTCAGCAATACCACAACCCGCACTACCCGCGCCTAAGAAGGTAATACGTTGCTCGCTAAGCTGAGTTCCCGCCGCCTTACACGCCGCCAATAATGAACCAACTGTAACGGCTGCAGTGCCTTGAATGTCATCGTTAAAGCAGCAATATTTGTCTTTATAGCGCTCCAATAATGGCATTGCGTTCTTTTGAGCAAAGTCTTCGAACTGGATAAGGGCATCAGGCCAACGCTCTTTAACTGCTGACATAAAGTCTTCAATAAAGTTAGCGTATTCATCACCCGTAATTCTCGGATGACGCCAGCCCATATACATAGGATCATCTAACAGCTGTTGGTTGTCCGTTCCAACATCTAAAGTAATCGGCAAAGTATGCGCTGGAGAAATACCGCCACAACTGGTGTAAAGCGATAACTTACCAATTGGAATTCCCATGCCGCCAATACCTTGGTCACCCAAACCAAGAATACGTTCACCGTCAGTGATCACAATCACTTTCACTTTATGACGAGTAGAGTTATTTAAAATATCGCTTATGCGCTCACGGCTCGGATAAGAGATAAACAAACCACGATTTTTACGATAGTTTTTAGAAAAACGCTCACAAGCCAAGCCAACGGTTGGCGTATAGATGATAGGCATCATCTCAGTGATGTGATTTTGTACTAAGCGATAGAACAGCGTTTCATTGGTATCTTGAATGTTTCTTAAGAAGATATGCTTATTGAGATCACTATCAAAGCGACTGTACTGCTCGTAGGCTCGAGACGCTTGCTCTTCGATCGTTTCAATCGCTTGCGGCAACAAACCTTCAAGGTTGAAAGAAATACGTTCTTCTTCAGTAAATGCCGTGCCTTTATTGATCAAAGGCGCTTCTAAAATTGTTGGACCAGCGTATGGAAGATACAGCGGACGTTTTTTATCATCCATGGAATAGACCTTTAAATTTGGTTGTTATAAACGGGAATTACTTCCCTTGATACTTTAACGATAACCCTTTGATGAAGTTGCGTAACATCTGATCACCACAAGGTTTAAAATTCTTATGCTCTGGATTGCGGAAAATCGCACCCAACTCTGATTTACTTACTCTTAAATCAGCCAAAGCCAATACTTCAATAATATCTTGCTCTTTAAGCTCAAAGGCGACTCTTAACTTTTTGAAGATAAGATTGTTATTAAGCTTAGTCGGTTTTGGAAGCTCGCTACCTTCACGTAAGCCACGCTTTTCAATAATGAGCCCATCTAAAAATCGACATAACACCTTATCAATACAAGGTACAAACTGTTTATCATCTTCTTTTCTCAGTAGATGATGTAGTTCAACGTTCGTCATTGTTTGTTCTGTACGAGCAAAAATGGACAGCATCTTGGCGTCATCGTAATCCAAAACAAAGCGCAGTCGACGCAAAATATCATTGTTGTTCATGGTAAATCTGTCAGTGGGAGCAAATGAGGGGGCATTATATACTGAAAACTCTTCGTTAATGCTGCATTTTACTGGATAACTTATGCGTGATTTAAAAATAAATCTAAAATTGTCATGATAAATTGAAAAGAACCCATCTAGATATGGTCTTCTCATCAAACCCCGAATCTGTTTGATTCAAAATATATTATGAATAGTCGCTCTTCTCACAGCTTCTTGGCCAAAAAACATTACTTTTTTTTCAAAGTATTTATACGATCTTTTGCGGGCTTAAACTTAAAATGTTTCTCTTCTTCCTTTGCCATATCATAAGCGTCATCCCAGTCCCCTAAATCTTGTTCAAGATGTTTTTTGGATTCTTTGCCTTTTGAATCTTTATCAGCTTGTTCCCACTCTTGTAAAGTTTCCTCTGAAATATCAACAGGGTTAACTAAAGCCATTAGATCAGCTTTCCCCCTGACGTACTGATAATTCCTAGCTTTATCAACAGCTGAATCTCCAGAAGCGTCTCTTAACTTAGGATCTGCCCCAGCATCAATGAGTGCTTGTGCAATTTCGTAATCACCACGTTCGACTGCTTTTTGCAGAGGAAGGTTACCGTAATTATCCGCTTTCATAACATCTGCATCATGTGCTAGTAAAGCTTTTACGGCGCCTAAATTTCCATTTTCACAAGCCAACATTAAAGGTGGAGTTCGCCAATGATTCAGTTTGGTTACAAGCTGTTTATCACGGGATAAAAAGCTGTTCACGATTGATTCAGAGCTGCGCCTACAAGCTTTATGGAATACCAATTCAGTAGATTCATCCTTCATCCGTGTTGAAGCACCATGAGCTAATAACAACTCAACCATACGATCATCTCTTCTAGTAACCGCAACATCGATAGGGATGTTTCTTCTTGAATCCAAACGATTGGTCAAGGCACCATGTTTTAATAAAACTTCCGCACAATCATATTGACTGTGTTTTACGGCCATTAATAATGCATTTTCACCGGTATATCTGTCACGTCTATCGACACTGACCCCAGCTCGTAATGATTTTTCTAGTAAATCCAAATGACCATAGGTAGCAGCAGAGCAAAAGTCGTTAAATCGTTGATAATTGTTAAGCTCACTCACCATTTCTTTAAGCGTCATTTCAGCTTGCCCTTTAGCCCCCCATTTTTTGATAAAGCGTTGGGCTGCAGAAATTTCCTCCATTGGAATGTCAGTATTTCCAGCCTTTTCTTCTTTTGTTGCTGAAGCAAAACGATTCATAAATGCATGGTATTTTTCAGCAATAACCGCTGAAAACTTAGAGGAAACTTCACAAGAGTAATGTTGACCAGCATATGAAGGTGAAACTTGATAACCCACTGTTTCCCCAGTCTTAGAATCTTTAAAACTGACCGTTATGTTTGATTTAGCCCGTTCTATGGCATTAGCTAATTTGGTTAACTCTGCTGTGGATTTATACTCATCAACATTTATCTCAACTAGAGTAGATGCGTTTGAAGCTGCCATCTTTCACCTCGATTCCCACTTAACTCTACAAAGCATAGTTCAAGCACTAAACGACTGTTAATTAAGACCTGTTGATTTTTAGTTACAAAAGGGCTGTTTATTTTTTTCGTTAATTCAGTAAGCTGTTCGCAATCAATAGGAGATAAATATGTCTTTAGGAATAAAGCTGCGCAGTAAGCCATTGTTATTGGCTGCTTCAGTACTACTCATAAGCTCAAATGCAATTGCATCTAAAAAGCCAGAGCCCCCAATTGTAAAACCAGAAGTATCAACAACAACTCATAAAGTCGAAATTGCTGATGAAACCGTTCGCTATAAAGCCATTGCAGGCGGTACTTTGTTAAAAAATGATAAAGGTGAAGCAACCGCAAATATCTTTTCAACCACCTATCTACGTACCAACTCAGATAGTGATAAACCAAGACCTGTCACCTTTGTATTTAATGGCGGCCCAGGTTCTGCCTCGATTTGGTTACACCTTGGCATCTATGGGCCTAAGCGAGTTGTGGTTCCATCAAACGCTAAAGATGATGGTGCCGCCCCATATCAATTAGTGGATAACCAATATTCCTTATTGGACGTTACTGACTTAGTTTTCATCGATCCTGTCGGTACAGGCGTTAGCCATGCCGTTGGAAAATCTAAAGACAAAGATTTTTGGGGTGTGAAACAAGATGCCAAGTCCATTGCCCAATTTATTCGCCAGTGGTTAACTGAGCATAACCGTTGGAACTCTCCAAAGTATTTATCGGGTGAAAGTTACGGCACAGTTCGAGCGGCGGCGGTAACAAATGAACTCCAAGGTGGATGGACTGATGTATCTCTTAACGGCGTCATGCTTATCTCTTCTATTTTAGATTTAACCCACGCGCGCTATCAGCCAGGAAATAATCAACCATACATTGGTTTCTTACCGACCATGGCGGCTACGGCTTATTATCATGGAAAAGTTTCTGAAGCAGACAAAAATCTTGGCTTAGAAGGTTTTGTTGAAGCATCTCGTCACTTTGCACTAAATGATTATGCCCTTGCACTGTTACAAGGTAGCCGTTTATCAGACAATAAGCGTAAACAAACAATCAAAAAACTTGCGCGCTTTACAGGGCTAAAGCCTAGCTACCTTGATGCTGTGAATTTAAGAGTCAGTGCTCATCGATTTCAAAAAGAATTACTCAGAGATCAATATAAAACAGTTGGTCGTTTAGACAGTCGCTATATCGGTAAAGATTATGACTCTGGCGGTGAACGTATTGATGCCGATCCATCAGGTTATGGTATTGACGGTGCTTATACTGCAGCCATTAATCACTATTTAACTAATGACCTAAACGTCAAGTTAGACAGACAATTTCAAGTTCTATCTGGCAAGGTATTTGGTGGCTGGGATTGGCGCATGAGTGGTAATCGTTTGCATTTTGTTAACGTAGCACCTTATTTAAGCAAAGCCCAACGTGAAAACAGCGATTTTAAGCTATTTGTCGCTAATGGCTATTTTGATATGGCGACGCCCTTTTTTGCGACTGAGAATACCATTGCCGATAATGGCTTTGATGCTAGCCGAGTTGATATGAAATATTACCCAGCAGGACACATGATGTATGTTGAGGAGAACTCTCTGAAACAACTGTCGGATGATTTAAGAAGTTTTTATAAGTAACTGTCACAGGGCTGGTGACATTGAACATCAGCCTTTCTTTCCTCACTCTGTTTTTACTCTAATTGAAATCAAGTATATTACTGCCAAATCTTTTTCTCATTTCTAAGGTACAACATGACATTAGCTATTTGGCTAAGTTTATTTGCGATAAGTTGCCTTGGAGCAATGTCTCCAGGTCCATCGCTTGCTATGGTAATTCGCCACACAGTGGGAAGCAGCCGTTTACACGGTATTGTTTGCGCGTGGGCACACTCTCTCGGTATTGGCTTTTATGCCTTAATCACCATCTTTGGCTTAGCCATAGTGTTAAAACACTCACCCATTTTGTTTAACACTATTGCACTGGCTGGTGCGGCATATTTAGCATGGTTGGGTTATAACGCTTTAAAATCCAAAGGTGGAATGAACGACAAACTTACTGGCGGTACTCAATCGACTTTGTTGCAAGCGGCACGAGATGGTTTAGCGATTTCGCTGTTTAATCCTAAGATTTTATTATTCTTCTTAGCCTTATTCAGTCAATTTGTCCAAAATGCTAATGACCATACATCACAGGCCATCATTGTATTGACGCCTCTGTTAGTCGATGGACTTTGGTACACCTTAATTGCACTGGTACTTTCACATTCAGCGATTTTGCCTAAGCTAAGAGATCACTCAGCACTGATTGATAAACTATCAGGTATTATTCTTATTGCTTTAGCCGTTCGTGTTGTTTTCACTTTGGAGTTTTAACTATGCCTAACCAGTGGCAAACTTTTATTGAAGCTGAGTCTCAACAACAATATTACTCTGAATTAATGAGCTTTTTAGAAACCGAAGCTCAAGCAGGAAAGGTAATATATCCACCACAAGATGAAGTCTTTAGTGCTTTTAAGCTGACGCCACTAAGCCAAACCAAAGTGGTAATCATTGGACAAGATCCTTACCATGGCCCCAATCAAGCCCATGGTTTGTGTTTCTCTGTGAATAAAGGGATCAAGATCCCACCATCATTGGTGAACATCTATAAAGAACTCGCTACTGATATAGAAGGCTTTACCATTCCAGAGCATGGTGATTTACGGCCTTGGGCAACACAGGGTGTGATGTTGCTCAATACAGTATTAACCGTTGAGCAAAGTAAAGCACATGCTCATGCTGGACGCGGCTGGGAAACCTTTACCGATAAAGCCTTAATGAAACTCAATGAGCAGGCACATCAAATTGTATTTGTTCTCTGGGGAAGTCATGCAATCAAAAAGTCTAAGCTTATCGATAACCCTGTTCATAAGATCTTAACTGCACCGCATCCTTCACCTCTGTCAGCTTACCGAGGATTTTTCGGGTGCCGTCATTTTTCTCAAGTGAATCAACTATTGGTTGAAGCGGGACAAAAACCGATAGACTGGCAGGTATAGAAAGTTGATACCGTTACTTCTTTAAAAGCTGAAGTAACGGTAAATAAGGGGGAGAATTTTACTTCTTACGTGCGACAGATAAATGAGCTAACGCTAATAACGCTTGCTTATATTCACTTTCTGGTAAAACCTCCAGTGCCGAAATCGCTTTTTGAGCTTCTTCATTAGCACGCTTTTCCGTGTACTCCAAAGCACCGGTTCGCTTAAGAGCTTCGAGAACTTGATCGATCACTTTTGATCCATCTGCTTTTTCGATCACACCCTTGATCAAAGACTTTTCTTGCTCATCACCATGAGCTAACGCATAAATAAGCGGCAATGTGGGCTTACCTTCGGCTAAATCGTCACCAATATTCTTGCCTAATTCTTCACTGTCTGCTGTGTAATCCAAAAGATCGTCGGTGATCTGAAAAGCAGTTCCTAGGAATTTACCGTATTCTCCTAACGCTTTTTCAGTCGCTTCATCCACATTTTGTAATACACCAGCCAGCTGAGTTGCCGCTTCGAATAATCTTGCCGTTTTACAGTAAATGACGCGCATATAATTGTCTTCACTGGTATCTGGCTCATTTAAATTCATCAGCTGCATCACTTCGCCTTCGGCAAGAACGTTAGTGGTATCTGCAAGAATTCTAAGAACTTTTAGGCTGTTTAGCTCTGTCATCATTTGAAATGAGCGCGTGTATAAGAAGTCACCGACTAGTACTGAAGCACTATTTCCGAACAAGGCGTTTGCCGTTTGACGACCACGGCGCATGGATGACTCATCAACAACGTCATCATGTAATAAAGATGCGGTATGAATGAACTCAACGATCGCGGCAAGCTTTAAATGATCGTTGCCTTCATAGCCTACGGCTTTACTGGCAAGAACTGACAACAATGGACGCAAACGCTTTCCACCACTGTTAACAATATAAAAACTAAGCTGATTAATAAGAGCCACATCTGATTCCAGTTGGTTATAAATCAACTGGTTAACAGCCTGCATATCGTCTTCAGTTAACGCGCGAATCGCTTGTAAATCCATAGTAAACTCTGAAAGTGTGGGCTATTTCAAATTTTAGCCCAGTATTAAAAGCAAATTGCGCTGATTTTACCTAAAATTGCCAAGTAAAACAGCTTTTGATGTCTAATCCGACCTTTAGATTAAATTTAGCATTTGTTTCGCATTTTATACTTGCCAGCCCCACATTCTTAGCGTAGAATCCGCGCCCATTGTCATTAAAAATTTTTGTAGCACACTGGTGTCTAGAGTTTAAATCTTACGCGGTGTGTTAAAGATCTCGGAGTAAAATAGCTATGTACGCTGTTTTTCAAAGTGGCGGCAAGCAACATCGCGTTGCTGAAGGTCACGTAGTACGTTTAGAAAAATTAGAAGTTGCTACTGGTGAAACTATTGAATTTGATCAAGTTCTTTTAGTTGCTAACGGTGACGACGTTAAAGTTGGCGCACCTTTAGTTGAAGGTGGCAAAGTGGTTGCTGAAGTAGTTAGCCACGGTCGCGGTGAGAAAGTACGCATTGTTAAGTTCAAGCGTCGTAAGCACCACGAAAAGCAAATGGGCCACCGTCAGTGGTTCACTGAAGTTAAAATTACTGCTATCAACGCTTAATAAGGGGAGTCTAACTCATGGCACATAAGAAAGCTGGCGGTTCTACCCGTAACGGTCGCGATTCAGAAAGTAAACGTCTTGGTGTTAAGCGTTTCGGTGGCGAATCAGTATTAGCTGGTAACATCATCGTTCGTCAACGTGGTACTAAATTCCACGCTGGTGACAACGTAGGTGTTGGTCGTGACCACACTCTATTCGCTCTATCTGACGGTAAAGTGAAGTTCGAAGTTAAAGGTCCTAAGAACCGTAAATTTGTAAGCATCGAAGCTTAATTTATACTTCGAAGCAAACAAGTTAAGCCCTGCCTCTGGCGGGGCTTTTGTTTTGTAAGCCCTTAATAATTTGTCATACCTGAATCATCAGGGATGAGCATAAATATAGAAGCTTTTATCTATTTACTTAGAAAAGGTATAATCGCGGTATTAAAGCGATTCAGGAGTAGTTATGAAATTTGTCGACGAAGCAGTCATTCGAGTTGAAGCGGGTGATGGTGGCAGTGGTTGTGTCAGCTTCAGACGTGAGAAGTACGTCCCCGATGGTGGCCCAGATGGTGGTGACGGCGGTGACGGTGGTAGCGTATATCTGCTGGCAGATGAAAACTACAATACCCTGATCGATTTCCGCTTTGAGCGTTTCCACCGTGCTGAACGTGGTGAGAATGGTCGCGGTCGCGATTGTACTGGTCGTGGTGGTCAAGATTTGATCCTAAAAGTGCCAGTTGGTACACGTGCGGTAGATGAAGAAACCGAAGAAGTCTTAGGTGATTTAACCAAGCATGGTCAAAAGCTGCTTGTTGCTAAAGGTGGTTTCCACGGCTTAGGTAATACCCGGTTTAAGAGCAGTACCAACCGTGCCCCTCGTCAAAAGACATTAGGTACGCCGGGTGAAGTTCGTAGTCTTAAATTAGAATTAATGCTACTTGCTGATGTTGGTCTCTTAGGATTACCAAACGCGGGTAAATCGACCTTTATTCGCTCAGTTTCTCGCGCGACGCCAAAAGTGGCTGATTACCCATTTACCACGCTAGTACCAAACCTTGGTGTGGTGAATCCGCGATCGGGACAAAGCTTTGTGATCGCTGATATCCCTGGTTTGATCGAAGGCGCTGCAGATGGAGCAGGCTTAGGTATTCGCTTCTTAAAACACCTAGAGCGTTGTCGTGTACTTCTACACATTATTGATATCGCGCCGATCGACGAAAGCGACCCAGTTGAAGCGGCGACTTCCATTTTGGAAGAACTCGAGAAGTATTCTCCGAAGCTTGCTTCTAAACCGCGTTGGTTAGTGATCAATAAAACTGACTTGCTGCTTGAAGAAGAGCTTG
Source organism: Parashewanella tropica (assembly GCF_004358445.1). Taxonomy (NCBI): domain Bacteria; kingdom Pseudomonadati; phylum Pseudomonadota; class Gammaproteobacteria; order Alteromonadales; family Shewanellaceae; genus Parashewanella; species Parashewanella tropica. Next base: position 838,213 of record NZ_CP037951.1, on the reverse strand, counting down.
AAGAGCAAATTAAACGTGTTACTGACGCTCTAGGTTGGGAAGATGAAGTGCATACTATCTCAGCTTATAACCGTGAAGGTACACAAGAGCTTAGTATTAAGCTTCTAGACTTTATCCAAAGCTTACCAGCAGAGGAAGAAGCAATTGATCCTGAGAAAGAAGTTGAGTTTAAGTGGGATAACTATCACCAAGCCACAGACACTGATTTCAATGAAGATTATGATGATGACTTCGACGATGATTTTGATGAAGACGACTACGATGTAGAAGTCGTTTACGAACGCTAATTTTCGAACATCTGATTTCTAAAAATGAGAGAGCCTTCAAGGCTCTCTTTTGTTACCAATGCTATAAAAGTGTCATGAATAGCAAATCACATCAAACACATATCACCCGTTTAATTGCCCGTACGGCTCAATTATCTCTCGCCTATGGTGCCGATTCGGATCTGGTGGAAGATATCAGTCAGCGCTTAGGAAAAGCATTAGGACTTAACAGTATTGAGCTGTCCATCAGCTCTAACGCACTCGTGATAACAAGCCTTGTGAACAATAGCTGTGTGACCACTACTCGACGTATTCGAGCGCACGGGCTGAATATGACCATAGTCTATGAGCTACAACGTATTTGCATTAAAGCCGAAAAAGGGATCTATGACGCGAATAAAGTCGAACGTCACCTTAACCGTTTAAAAGTTAAGAGCTATCCCGCTTACTTATTGATACCAGCAATTGGTCTTTCGTGCGCTTGCTTTTGTCACTTGTTTGGTGGTGATTTAGCGGCAAGCATGATCACTTTTTTAGCATCCGCCTGTGGCATGGCACTTAGACTTTTAATGGCAAAACGTCACTTTAATCTGTTAGTCAATTTTCACTTTACCGCGTTATTGATCACCGTAGTGGCACAATTGGCTTACTTACCCAATATCAGTACCACACCAGAGTTAGCATCTGCGGCAAGCGTATTACTGCTCGTTCCGGGATTTCCTTTGATTAATGCAATGTCTGACATGATCAAAGGCCATATGAATGTCGGCATTGCACGTTGGGGACAAGCCACGCTTTTGACTGTTTCTTCCGTTATAGGTATCACAATCGCGCTTCAAATCAGTAAATTAATTGGGTTACATTAAATGTTGATATTAACTTTACTCAATGACGCCGTATTTTCGGCTATCCCTGCTATCGGCTTTGCCATGGTATTCAATGTGCCTAAGCGGTTTTTATCACACTGCGGAATGGCAGCAGCACTTGCTCATGCCTTTCGTACCTTATTGTTACACCATGGTGTCGCAATTGAATGGGCGAGCTTTGCAGCCGCCGCCTTTATCGGCATAATGGCGATTATGTTTGCTAAACGCTATCTTGCTCCCCCACTGATGTTGGGTGTGGCAGCTTGTATTCCTATGCTTCCTGGAGTATTTGCCTTCGATACTGTGACAGCTTTGATACAATTAACCTCGCAATCGCAAATCAGCCATGAGCTAACAGATGCTGTGATCAGCAACGGACTCAAAACCGTATTTATCATTGCAGCACTTTCAGGCGGATTGGCAATGCCAAGTTTATTGTTTTACCGAAATAAAAAAATAATTTAATTTCAGGGAGAGACCATGCAGATCTCAATGATTGCAGCCATGACCGTTAACCGTGTGATCGGAAAAGACAATCAAATGCCGTGGCATTTGCCAGAAGACCTAAAACACTTCAAAGCTACAACAATGAGTTATCCCATCGTAATGGGAAGAAAGACCTATGAATCAATTGGTCGCCCTCTTCCCGGTCGACATAATATTGTGATTTCAAGGCAGGCTGATTTAGAAATTGATGGTGTAACTGTGGTTGCTACTTTTGATGAAGCGAAACTCGCAGCAGGTGATGTTGAACAGCTGTTTGTTATTGGTGGTGGTCAACTTTACCAACAGCTTCTTCCTAAAGCAGACAAACTCTTTCTAACAGAGATTAATATTGATGTTGAGGGAGACACTTATTTTCCCGATTGGAATGATGGCAGTTGGAAAGAAGAATCAAAAGAGTCAGGGATCAGCTCCGATGGGTTGGAATATAGCTTTATCAACTTAGTAAAAAAATGTTAAATTAAGCGTATTAAAATAATAACCTAATTTATACAATTAAGGATTATCAGATGCGCGTATTAACAATCGCGGGTGTTGCTCTGATTGCAGCCTCCCTTGTCACTCCTACAACCCAAGCTAATGAGCAACTTTTTATCAGTGTTTGTAGTTATGTAAAAGCTAACGACAAAAGCCGTCTTCGTAAAAAACTGAAAGAAGGCCGTCTTACACTTAGAAACATCTATACCGACTTAAAGTGCAATGGTGACAACTTGCTACAAACCGCATACAAAGCTGGTGCAAATGAAACCGGTGAATATATTGTTAAGCGTGTATCTAAAAAGGCCTTAGCACAAAGCAATGTTTGGGACTGGGCCAATGCCAATGGCCATGCCGCAAGTCCTATCAGCACCGTATTAAAAGGTAAACTTGGTATTTAATATAAAAAGGTGAAACTTAGGTTTCACCTTTTTATTTTTGAAACGCAGAAAGACCAAAGTCTGCATCTTTCACAGCCCATTTCATTGGGCTCAAAAAACACCTCAAGCCTTTATAAAGGTAACTCTCTTCAGCCGTTTCTTCAGGCATACAAAAGCGTTCAAAACTAGTTGCAATGGGTGATAATAATGTACTAACTACAAAAGCATAAGGGCCTGAAATAGAAGAAGCTCCCACGCTATGAACCCAATAATTGGCAACAATAGTTTCTGATATTCCGCACTTTAATGGTTCAATTGATTGAGTTCCACCCGATACAGCTGTCATCGTGTTTCTCGTTATGAAGTTGAGAATTGATACTAACTGTTACCATCTGTACTCTAACTAAATGAAATTGATACAAAAAAGCACACACCATCGATTGGAATGTGCTTTTTTAGCTTCAATTGAATCGTTTTTTAAACTCTAAACTCACCAACTGATACTTGTAGCTCTTCGGCTAACTTAGCTACTTGATGGCTCGACTCTGCGGTTTGATCTGCACCTAAAGCGGTTTCCTCTGAAATCGCAGAAATATCTTCTAACTTTTGCGATACCTCTTGGCTAACAACATTTTGCTCTTTCGCAGCATCAGAAATTTGGGTACCAGAATCAAAAGCCTTATGAACGGACTGACTGATTGCTTCAAGCGCAAGGTTAGCCTGCTCTGTTTTTTCGACACATGATTGCGCTTGAGTACGCCCAAGTTCCATGACTTGTACTGCTTCTTCAGTGCCCTGCTGCAACATTTCAATCATGTGCTGAATTTCACTGGTGGACTCTTGAGTGCGTGATGCTAGGCTTCTCACCTCGTCTGCAACTACTGCAAAACCTCGCCCTTGCTCACCAGCTCTAGCCGCTTCAATGGCAGCGTTTAATGCAAGTAAGTTGGTTTGCTCGGCAATACCACGGATCACATCTAAGATTGAACCAATAGATTCGCTGTCTGAGTGTACTTTATTGATCACTTGACCAGCCGTAGTGACTTCATCAGCTAGCTCTAAAATAATGCGTTTATTTTCCGCTGCAATTTCACGAATATTATGAGCTTCATCATCAGCAAGCTTAATTTGTTCAAGTGCCAACTCAGCACTGGCAGCAACCTGTTGAGCACTAGAATTTAGCTCTGTAGTAGCCGTTGCTGCTAAATCGACTTTGTCTTTTTGATCTTTAATGCCTGACGTAGTTTGGCTGGTAACAGCCGATGTTTCCTCCGCAGCTGCAGCAAGCTGGGTAGAACGGTCAAGAATACCTGTAATGACCCCTCTTAAGCTATCAACTAAGCGGTTACAATTCGTTGCAAGCTTTGCAAACTCATCGTTACCTCTGTCATCCAATTTATGGGTTAAGTCACCTGATGCCAGAATGTTCAATGCATTGTTAACTTCGTCTAAGGAAGACTTTAATGGTCGCACAACAGCAAAACTCACTGCGATAGCCAATAAGATGGCAATGGCCTCAACTACCATTGAGCGAAAACTTGCATTATCAATGCTTTCGATTGCCATTGCATTGATGTCATTACTAAAAGCTTCAATATCAGTATTTAACTTATTTAACGCTCGATTCAACACTTTTGATTTACGGTTCATTGCTGAAAAAGCGCTGTTCACATCTTCTATGGCTTTAAGCTGTTTACGCTTATTATTGATAATTGAGTTGCTGCCTTGAAGTAACGCAATAACTTGAGTCAGGCCTGAATTAACTTCATCTAAGGTTTCACCAACTAAATTATTGTTTTGTTGTTCTAAAAAGCGCTTTCTTTCAATGATTTGTTTAATTGAATAACTGAGTTCTTTTTCAACAATCATAAATTGCTTTTGATTAACTGATGACAGTAATTCTTGAATTTGTGGAACCAAGTTGTTAACTGTTGGATCGAGTAAACCAGCTGTACTTGCAATAGATTGAAGTGATTTATCACCACTGTCCTGATAGTCAATTAAATCAAGCAATACTGAACCTACATCTTCAACGGTATTTTCCAATCGATTCGCTTGTTGAGTAGTTTGCTCTGTTAATTTCAGCGCATTCAGTTTTTTCTTTAATAACCCGTTCCCTAAATTCTGATACTGACTGTATTCAGTCTTCACTTTACTAAGCAAGCTACTGAATTGATCTTGTTTTGCCATCAAGACACTTAAATTAGTAAGGTTTGAATTAAAGCTATTGATATTGGATTCGAAGTTACTGGTTATGGCTGGTAACTGTTTCGAGCTTACTTCGTGAAATGCCGATAATGATAGTCTTTGTTGTTTTGTCACCAATCGAGACAACTTGCTCGTTGCTTTTAATGCAGGCAGGCTGACTTGCTGCATAGTGAGTGTACTTTCTTTAGAAGTTTGATTGGTGGTATGGGACATGACGCCTAGCACAATCAGCATCACGGTCACTAGCGTGAATCCACCAATAACGCGATTGGCAACAGAAATTTTCATGGGTACTCCGACTCTTACGGCCTAGCCCTATGTATCTAGGGCTCTTCTTTTATTTTGTCGGCGTATTTTAAACTTTCTTTAACCTTTTTTGCGTAATTTTTTCACCTGTTTCTAAATGCCATAACGTCATGACCCCACCCCAAACACACCCAGTGTCTAATGCAATAGCATTTTGGTCATTGGTTTCCCCCATTAGTGCAGCCCAATGACCAAAAATCACTCTATTTTCTGATTTGATAGGGCTATGCCATTGGAACCACGGACTAAGTAATGGGTCTTCACATGACTCAGGCGGTTGCTTACAGTTAAAATTTAAACTGCCATCGGCATGTAAAAAGCGCATTCGAGTCAGAGCATCAATAGTAAAACGTAGCTTTTCAAACTCTGGTAAGTCATCATGCCAGTATGACTGTTTGTCGTGATACATCTTTGAAATTAGTGCAGATATATAATCTTCTCGTTGAAGAGCCGTTGACACTTTATCGGACTGTAACTGTAGAGTTTCCATATCCCATTGAGGAGGTATTCCGGCATGAGTCATAACTAACTTATGCTCAGGTAAATAACGCATCAAGGGTTGAGCTCTCACCCACTCAATTAACTTTGGTAACTGTGATGATTCTAATAACGCATCTAGCTTGTCTTTAGGGTTACGTTTTTTTTCCCCAGCAGCTAATGCCAGTAAGTGAAGATCATGGTTACCTAAGACAGGTTTTACGCTGTCTTCTAATTCATATAGGTATTCTAAAGTGGATAATGAGTCAGGCCCGCGAGCCACAAGATCTCCGGCACACCAAAGTGTATCGAATGATGGATTAAATGCGACTTTATCCAGTAAAAGACGAAGTTCGTGATAACAACCTTGAATATCACCGACGAAGTAATTTGCCAAGATGAATTCCGTTATTAATGAAGTGCTCCAGGGGCGGCGAGTCTGAACATAGGAATGGGCGCTTTGAAGTCTTTATTATCTTCAGTGACCATACCGTAAAACCCTTCCATAAAGCCTAGCGGAGTATCGAGAAGTGTGCCACTGGTATATTGATAAGCGCTATTAGGGGGAATGGTCGGTGTCTCTCCAACCACTCCATCGCCTTGTACTTCTGTTTGCTCACCATTTCCATCAGTGATAATCCAGTGCCGATCTTTCAATGTGGCCTTTTTATCACCAAGATTGATAATGGTAATCGTATAGGAAAACACATATTTATCTTCATCAGGAGAAGACTGATCATCAATATATTCTGTGGTTACTTCAACACGAATTGGAGATTCTGGCACCGACATTTTCTATCCTGCTGCACTATTTTCTTATGAGGTAGTTCGCCATGTTGACATACTGCTCGACTGAAATCTGTTCAGCTCTTAAGCTAGCATCGATTTCAAGTGCTGCAAAGTCATCATCATTCAGCGTACCTTTAAGGTTATTTCGTAACGTTTTACGACGCATCCCAAAAGCTTGAGTTGTTAGTTTACGCAATACTTCAACATCATCACAAGGGTATGGCTTATTTTCGTATGGCAATAAGCGAACAACCGCTGAATCTACTTTAGGTGGTGGCGCAAAGCAACCTGGTGGAACTTCAAGTACAGGTACAACTTGGCAGTAGTATTGAGCCATAACTGTTAAGCGACCATAAGCTTTAGTGCCTGGGCTAGCAGACAACCTTAACACCACCTCTTTTTGCAACATGAAATGCATGGTTTCTATTAATGAAGAAAACTCAAACAAATGAAACATGAGTGGCGTTGAAATGTTGTAAGGTAAGTTACCGAACACTTTCATCTTCTTGTCAGGTTGCACCAGCTGGCTAAAGTCGAATTGAAGTGCATCACCTTGATGGATTTCTAACTTATCCTTTAGGAATGGATGCTGCTGTAAACGCTCAACCAGATCTTTATCAAGCTCAACAACCGTAAGTGTATCAACATCCTCAGCAACAGGTTCTGTCAATGCCCCCAAACCTGGACCAATTTCCACCATCACATGGTCGTTATCTGGTGAAATTGCCGACACGATGCGATCAATAATATTGGTATCGGTTAAGAAATTTTGTCCAAACCTTTTTCTGGCCGTATGGCCTAAGTGAACTTTACTACTCATGCTCATCCTAAAAAAGCCGACGACTTCATGCACCCTAAGCTTAAATCAATTGATTGAAGTGAAAGAAGCTGGTGTTTTGTCGGCTTAGTGAAATTAATGTTTATTTGCTAATTCTATGGCTTTATTAACTGCACAAACGAAGCTACCAATATCTGCTTCTCCAGTACCAGCCAATTCAAGAGCTGTTCCATGATCCACCGATGTTCTGATATACGGCAGACCCAGTGTAATATTTACAGACTTACCAAACCCAAGAGATTTTAACACAGGTAGGCCTTGATCGTGATACATAGCCAAGACGACATCGGCATCGGCTAAGTATTTTGGTTGAAATAAGGTATCAGCAGGTAATGGACCTATGAGCTCAGCATCTAACTCTGCTCTTAGTGTTTCTAACGTTGGAATGATAATGTCAATTTCTTCACGACCAAGATGCCCGTCCTCTCCTGCATGAGGGTTTAATCCACACACATAAATTTTAGGGGTTTTGATGGCGAACTTTTCCGTCAAATCTTTGTGCAAAATCTGAATGATATTGGTTAAACGTTCAGGGGTAATCGCTTTAGATACATAAGCGAGAGGAATGTGAGTTGTGACTAACGCCACTTGCAGTTCTGGTGCCGCTAACATCATCACCACATCACGACACCCTGCTTGGTTAGCAAAAAACTCTGTATGCCCACTGAATGGGATCCCCGCTTGATTGATGATCCCCTTATGAACAGGCCCTGTAACCACAGCATCAAACTGACCGTTCATATTATTTTCACCAGCATACGTTAGCGTATCAACCACATATCCACTGTTAGACTCGTTAAGCTCTCCACAAGTCACATCTTCTGTTAATGAAAACGGCACTATGGTCAGAGTGCCAACTTCTTGTGGTTTTGCCTCTAATGTTGGCTGATAAGGCTTGAGCTTCAAAGGCAAACCAAGTTGCTTTGCTCTTGTGGTTAATAAATTTGGATCGGCACAAACAACAAGCTCAGCATCCCAAGGTTGCTGAGCAAGTTGTACGACTAAATCAGGGCCAATTCCCGCCGGTTCACCCGGCGTGATGGCAATTCGTTTAGTTGTCAAAAAACTTCCTTAATTATTTATCGTTAAACACTTCGACATAAGCATCAGAACGCATCTCATCAAGCCAGTTTTGCAGTTCTTCATTAAATTTACGACGGAAGATAAGCTGGTGTGCTCGATTGGTATTGAACTTATCCGTTGCATCTACAGTACGACGCTCTTCTAACTGAGCAATATGCCAACCATGACTGGTTCTAAATGGTTCGCTGATCTGACCGACTTTTAAGTTTTCAAGGGTTTTAGCAAACTCAGGAACATAAATACTCGGTTGTGCCCAACCTAATTCACCGCCTTTGGCTGCTGAACCAGGATCTTCAGAGTATTTACGAGCAACATCAGCAAATTTTTGCTTGCCGTCACGAATTTGTTTCAACAAATCTGTCAGTAATGATTTTGCACGCTCTTCAGACAAAATTGGCGATGGCTTCAACAGAATATGTCTAGCTTTAACTTCTTTAATTTCATTCAGCTGCTGACCTCGGATATCCATAACTTTGATGATATGAAAACCAGATCCACTTTTAATAGGGCCAAGGATATCGCCTTTTTTAGCGCCACTTACGACTTCTGAAAACAAGGTTGGCATGGCATTAATGTTCATATAATCCCAAATACCACCCTCAAGTGCTTTCGGGCCAGAAGAAGCTGCAATTGCTGTACTTTTAAAGTTTGCACCATCTTTCAGACGCTTTAAAACAGCCTGAGCACGCTTACTTGCTGCATCTAACTGTTGGCTTGTTGGATTACTTGGAACCTCAATAAGGATGTGGCCAATTTGGTATTCAACATTTTTATTGCCTTGCTCTTTAATAAGGTTAACAAGGTTGGTAATTTCTTGTGGTGACACTTGAATACGACGTTGTACTTGAATGCGCTGAATTTCGCCGATAGTCATTTCTTCGCGTAATTGCTCACGATATTGGGCAAAAGTCGAACCTGACTCTTCAATTTTCTTACGCATTTGCTCAACAGTAACGCCTTGTTCTTTAGCAATGTTACTAATGGTTTGATCTAATTGAAGATCACCAATATGCAAACCGATACGCTTAGCCATTTGCAGTTGCAAGCGAGTCAAGATAAGTCTTTCTATAACTTGGGTTCTTAATGCTGCATCCGACGGTAAGGTTTGATTATTTGCCTTAGCGTTTTCTTTAACCGTACGAATCATATCTTGAACCTCACTGTTCAAAATAATTCCGTCATTGACTTGAACTGCAACTCGATCCAATGGCTGTGGTAACGCCATTACCGTTTGGCTTAACAGCATTGCACATACGGCAAAAATCACTTGTTTACAAAATCTCATCCACAAAATCCTTGGCTGATTATTAGTTTTTATACATTTTGGTCATTGATTATTGCCACTGTATCTTCTTCAGTGGCAAGAACGATGACTTGCAACGGCTTTAAAGTCGTTTGACTGTGTTTATGCCCAGAGGTTCAGCAATCTACCATATTAATCCGTTAAATATATAGGCTTTCTATAATTAAAGATGCTCTCATTAAGCATATCTGACACACCTAGACTGCCTGCTCCTCCTAAGCCTCTAATCATGAAGTTTAGATAGATGCCACTTTCGAACTGCTCTCTATCAATGGGGGCATTGGCGATATTATCGTTAAAATTGGTTTTAATTCGGTAATGGTAACTTAATCGTGCCGCCCAACAACAAGACTCGTATTGCACTCCTGCAAAAGTCTCAATCGATCGCTTACGCTTAAAGTCGTAATACCAATTACCGACAAAATAGAGATCTTTCTTGATAGGCCATGCGATGCGAGTTCCAGCCTGAGCAATATTCACCTTATTGTTGGTGTTACTGTTGAGCAGATCAGGCACATAGCGATAACTTAGCTGGAAAAGCTTATTGGCTGCGGGACGGAAATCCAACGATGTTTCATGTTTACGAGTTTCATTAAGTTTGGTGTCGTATTGCACTTGAGTGCTTAAATACCAATCATTGTAAATATGTGAGTCCAATTCAGCCGCTAATACTGATGACGAAGGCTGATTTTCAACATCATTGTTTAACAACCCAACCCTGCTGTTTTTCAGGTAAAAAATTTGCCCGAAACTGAACTTTAACTTTTCTCGGTTATTTTCATCATATAGTCGAGAAGTTAAACCTATGGTAACTTGGTTCGCATCGGCAATACGGTCAATTCCAGAATAACGGCGATCCCTAAACAGACCATAATAATCTTCTTGCAGCTGGGCGGTATCGTACAAAGCGATATTTGATTGATTTTCATACCCAACGTACAAATACTGAATTTGAGGCTCAAACGTTTGACGATAATTGTGATCAAACAATTGTGTATCACGTTCTAAATTAATTTGCCCATGTAAGCGCAGTGATGGAATGGTTCTGCTCACTCGCTTCGCCAGCCCCAAGCTAGGTTGTGCGTTTCGTTGCCAGTAGTTGGTTTGATACAGCTTTATTTCAGTCGTAAATGAACCAGCAGGACCATAAAGAGGTAACAATAATCGTGGCTCGATGTGTAAACGAGTGGCTGTATTGTGACTATTTTCATCATGAGAAAAGTTGGTCACTTCAGAATACACGTCAAAATTGATGTTATTGCTGAGTTCAGGAAAGCGATAATCAAAGCTGACTTGTGGCATAACTTGATAAGGCTTTTCCGACAGCCCTAACACTTTAATATCTTGTACTTTTAACCCTAAATCCCAATCTTTACTCAAATAATTGAGTTCACCAACTCTAACCAATTGGTTATCTGTTGCTTGTTGAACATCAGAATTAAAGTCATTGAGGTAGTTGTTATCCGACACATCGGTAAAATTAGTTAAAACGCGTAAATTTTCGTTGATGCGCCCTTGGTGTTCCCAGTGATATAAATAGCGATTAGGATTTCCAGGAAGATAGTCATCACTAGGTAAGTACTCGACGTTTAACTGACCGTTTTGATTATTATTTTGTTGCCCCGGCATTAAGTAACGAAACTCAAGTTTACTCAATAAACCACGGTTAGACATATAATCAGGAGTGAAGGTCAAATCATATTCTGGTGAGATATTCCAATAAATCGGTAATGCCAACTCAACACCGTTCACGGTACTGGTACTGAATTTAGGAAATAACAAACCCGATTTTCGCTTATCAGACACAGGAATGGTCATGTAAGGAACGTACATGATGGGAACATCACCAATCTTAAGTTTGGCTCCCCAGACTTCTCCCCACTCATCTTTACTGTCGATTTTGATTTTGTCGGCTTCTAAAGCCCATGTTCGGCTTTCTGGTGGGCAAGTGGTAAAGCTACTATTATTCAAAATCAAATCATTTTCAGGGGTGATTTCTAGCTGCTTTGCTTCACCATGTACCTGCTGACCTTTCAACCAATATTGAGCACCTTCCAACTTGGCACTATTATTTTTCATTTCACCTACAATAGAGTCCGCAGTAATCGTGACTTGCGGATCTTCAAAGGTTAAATCACCTTTGGCCGATAATTGTTGTGTTTCGCTATTTACCGTCGCCTCATCAGCATAAATATGCCTTGGACCTTGGCTAAAGGTGACGCCACCCGAAAAATGCGCTTTTTTTCCCATCTGGGCATCGGAGTGATCTGACTCAATCCAAATATGGTTGTTGGTTATTCCCATTTGGGCTTGGCTTTGCCTAGGTGCAGTCGGGGGAAGGATCAAACATTGTGACTCATCTGTCTTTTGATGTGTTGAAGCCGCTTCAGGTTTAGAAGCTTGCTGAGCGAAAACTATCGTAGGGGTAAGGCTAAGTACCAAAAAAAAGCGAAAGTTCATTAGATATTCGTCAATCAATGCCAAAAATGAATTAAGTTATAATCTTGGTCTATAAATGCAAATAAAAGAAGACTATATTCTTGTTTGTCCGAAAAAGTCACTGCGGACAATATTAGTCGACATGATAAATCAATTTTATATTAAGAGCTATGAGATGCCATTGTCCGATCAAAGATTTTTTCAGCTAACTGAATGGGTTCGTTTATGCCTAGATCCCAAAATTCAATTACAACTCATCTCTGGAGACGCCAGTTTTAGGCGCTATTTTCGCTTTGAACACAATAATCAAAGCTATATCGCAGTAGACTCACCACCAGATTTAGTGCCGATACTGCCGTTTGTTGAATTAGCTCAAAGTTATCACCAATCAGGGTTAAAGACACCTGAAGTATTACATCAAAATGAACAACTTGGCTTTATGGTGCTTACCGATTTAGGCGATAACATGCTGAATTCTGCATTAAATGAGGATACGGTTATTCCGTTATACCAACAAGCCATTGAGCTTCTGCCTCTTGTTGCCAAAGTACAAAGCACTGCCAAGCACCAGTTACCCGCTTTTGATCAAGCCTTTATTTCAACAGAGCTAGCTATTTTTAATGATTGGCTTTTAAAAGAACACCTTAGCTATTCACTTGATGAATCGACACAAAAAATGCTTCTACAAGTATTCGATACATTAACTAAAACCATTGTCAGCCAACCTCAAGTTGCCATGCATCGAGATTACCACAGCCGTAATATCATGCTGCATAATCAGCAAATGTATCTGATTGATTTTCAAGATAGCGTGATGGGTCCAATTTCTTATGATGCGGTTTCTTTACTTCGAGATTGTTACGTCGTGTGGCCGTCAACAATGGTCGATGCGTTAGCCAAATATCACTTCGAACAATGCCTTAAGCACGGCCTATTATCAGCCAACACTCAATTTGAACAATATCAGTATTGGTTTGATCTAACCGGCATGCAACGTCACCTGAAAATTGCAGGCATTTTTGCCAGACTTCACCACAGAGATGGAAAAAGCGGTTACTTAACTGATATTCCTCAATCACTTCATTACCTTATCGAAGTAGGAAACAGGTATACTGAGTTTTCTGAATTAGTCACTTGGTTAAAACAAGACATTCTTCCCAAAGTAGAGGCAACGCTTTGAAGGCGATGATATTAGCCGCAGGTCGAGGTCAACGACTTCGGCCACTGACAGACACACTTCCTAAACCGTTAGTCCCTGTTAACGGCAAACCACTCATCGTCTATCACTTAGAGAAGTTAGCCGCGATAGGAATAAAAGAAGTTGTCATTAACACCGCTTGGCTTGGGCATCAAATCCCACAAGCACTGGGTAATGGTGATAAATGGCAACTGACCATCCACTACATACACGAAACCGAAGCATTAGAAACAGGTGGAGGGATTTGCAATGCCCTTCCACTTTTAGGCGATGAACCATTCTTTGTCATTAACGGTGATGTGTTTGTTGAATATCTTCCCGACTCACTCGCCGATATGCAATTACCTGATAATTGTCTCGCTCATTTATGGTTGGTCGATAATCCTGAACATAATCCGAGTGGCGACTTTGGACTTTCGAACCATTACTTACAAAATAAGTCAGAGACTATGCTGACTTTTTCAGGTATGGGTATTTATCATCCAAAATTATTCGACAAGGCACCGACAGGAGCCTTTGGTACACCTTTATTAATCCGTCCTGCCGCCGACAAACAATTGATCCACGCAGAACATTTTACTGGCTTATGGTGTGATGTTGGTACCATAGAGCGGTTACATCAATTAGAGAAACAAATTCAATGAAAATTTGGGGTAAAGTTTTTGGCTTTATGATCGGCTTTATGTTTGGTCGATTTGTGGGTGCTTTAATTGGGCTTTGGCTTGGTCATGTTTATGACAAATACCAAGGAGCACAAGCATTTTTAGGCAAAGCCGCTGAGCGACAGCGTCAATTTTTAAATTCAACCTTTGCGGTTATGGGGCATGTAGCTAAAGCTTCAGGGCGAGTCACAGAAACCGATATTCGTATTGCCACCATGCTGATGGATCAAATGCGTTTGCATGGACAACCCAGAACTGATGCACAAAACGCATTCAGAAAAGGCAAAAGTGATAGCTTTGATCTAAAGGCTTGTTTGGCTGAATTTAGAGAGGCTACAGGAAGCCGACCTGAACTCAATCAAATGTTCTTAGAGATCCAAATTCAGACAGCACTGTCTGATGGAGAACTGGATAGCAATGAACGTAAAATCCTCGCCACGGTCGCTCAAGAGCTAAATTACAGTCAACAGCAACTTGAGCAACTCCTATCTCGCTGGCAAGCCGAATTTCGTTTTCAACAATCTCAAGCTGGCCGCTCTAGACAAACCACTGCTGCCGATGCTTATCAAGTGCTTGGATTAGAAGCAAGTGCGAGCGATAGAGACATTAAACGAGCCTATCGTAAACTAATGAACGAGCATCACCCAGATAAGTTGGTCGCAAAAGGCCTTCCAGAAGAAATGATGGAGCTGGCAAAGAAAAAAACTCAAGACATTCAATCGGCCTATGATCGCCTAAAGCATGAACGAGGATTCAAGTGATGAAGATTGTGGTATTAGACTATTTTACCCTTAATTCGGGTGATTTGGACGATGCAGCGCTAAAAGCTTTGGGTGATGTGACTTTTTACGATAGAACCTCTATCGCACAAATTATTGAACGAGCAAAAGACGCAGAAATCATTCTGACCAATAAAGTGGTATTAGATACCGCTATTCTAGCGCAACTTCCAAAGCTAGAATTTATCAGTGTGTTAGCGACAGGAACCAACGTCGTCGATATTAAAGCCGCACAAGCGAGAGGCATTGCAGTCAGTAATGTTCCTGCCTACAGCACTCAATCCGTTGCTCAAATGGTGTTTGCGCATATTCTTAACCATACCCAACAGTTGGCACAGCATGACAAGGCGGTGAAAGATAAGCAATGGCAAAACTGCAACGATTTTTGTTTTCAGCTTACCCCAACTTACTCTTTGGTTGGTAAAACATTAGGTCTGATTGGTTTTGGAGAAACAGGTAAGCAAGTTGCAGCTATCGCTACAGCAATGCAAATGAAGTTACTGATCCATTCACGTACAAAACCCGCATCATTACCTGAAAATACTCAGTGGGTAAGCCTTGAAGAAGTCTTTTCTCAATCAGATATTGTATCTTTGCAATGCCCACAAACCTCGCAAACAGAAAAGTTAGTGAACGCCAACACACTTAGCTTAATGAAACAAGGCGCACTGTTAGTTAACTGCGCCAGAGGTGGCTTAGTGAATGAAGATGATTTAGCTCAGGCATTACATCACAATAAACTTTACGCTGGTGTTGATGTCCTTTCCACCGAGCCCCCAGCGGCCGACAATCCATTACTGACTGCGCCGAACATCAGCATTACTCCACATATCGCATGGGCGACACTTGAAGCAAGACAAAGGTTATTAGCTGTTACGGTTGAGAATATAAAAGCCTTCAAAGCTGGGCAAGTGATAAATCGAGTTAATTAATGGTATTAACAATGAGCTGAGCGAATTTGCTCAGCTTGTTTTATCATGGATGAATAATGCAAACTCAAACATATTTTAAGCTTTCAAATTTTAAACTTTTCATAGTGATTACGGTACTTTTTTTATTTGAGTATGTAGCGCTTTTAGTTTTATCTATGCCTTATGAAGAGCTTGAGCAGAATGCAGATAGATACCATCCAATTATGGCTTACTTATTTTTCACTCCTGTATCTATATTCTGTGCTGTTTTAATTATAATTTTTCTCAATTTTCTGTTTAAAAAAGATAAAGGGTTACTCCTCACAGATACTGGTATCGTCGATTTCTCTTCCCCTTTCTCACTAGGAGAGATTCCATTTGATAATATTGCATCTATTACAAGTGCAAAAAACCGCCATATTAAAATTTATAGATTCATAAAATTTAACACTCCTGAATTACATATTAATTTACGTAAAAGAAAAAAAGATAATCAATGGTGGAAAAATAAAGGGCTTAAAGGTCGGCTAGTTAAAAAACTTCATACGTATACAATACCTACCCGTGGGTTTAGAGATAACCAAGAACAAATAGTTGAGGCTATACAAAAACATATTGAGGGAAAAAATATTAAAGTAAATACAATAGATTTCGAGTAAATCGAAAAATTTAAAACGAAAAGGAAGTAGCAAAAACTGAGCAATCTTTAACTATCAGACCAGAGTAATCTAGTACCCTTCTTTTAATTAATGATCTACCCATATCTTCACGAGTCTAATAAATTGTACTTTTAACGCAACAATGTCCAAAAATACGCTATAGCTTGCACTTTTTCTTAAACAATCAAAATCTCATTATTTTTTGGAATGGCATCTAGCTGAAATTGCTCCACAGCTTGAGCAAGCATGACTCTGATATCGCCAGATGTAGCAACTTTAGGTTGCCCTAAAAACGCCAATGCTTGAATTAGGCTTTTTTGTGGATTATTCGAATCAACAGCTGTGGCAGCATTCTGTTTAGACAACTTAAAACCCGGCTGGGTAGAAGCTAACGGTAAATGCAGCCATTTGGGAGAGGGTAAATTTAAGCTCTGAAATAAACTCAACTGACGGCAAGTTGCTTCTAATAAGTCACTGCCTCGTACCACTTCTGTGATCCCTTGATGGGCATCATCCAAAACCACAGCTAATTGGTACGCAAATAAGCCATCGCTGCGTTTAATGATAAAATCTTCTTTGGCAAAGCTAGATTCAACTTTAACCTTACCTTTAAGCTCATCAACAAACTCAGAAACTCCTTCTGTATTAACTAATCGAATTGCCCCACTTTCTAATCCAAGCGGTTTGCAGCGTCCATCATAAATCCCGCCCATTTCGCGAACGACTTTTCGAGTGCATTGGCAGTAATATGCGTTATTTTGTTGCAGCAGTTGATTAAGCGTGTCTTGATAGGCTTCTTGTCTCTGGCTTTGATAAAGCACTTCACCATCCCAATGCAATCCAAAAACATCAAGCGTTTTAAGAATGTCATCCGCTGCGCCTTTGATCTCACGTGGTGGATCAATATCTTCCATTCGGAGCAACCACTGACCCTTTAATGAGCGTGCTCTAAGATAACTGCCTAACGCAGCAACAAGGGAACCAAAATGGAGTGAACCTGAGGGGGATGGCGCAAAGCGACCGATATAGGGTGACATAACACCTTCTGAAGAGATCAATAAAGTGAGAAAGAATCGTTCCTTCTCACTTTACACTAACGTGCTGATTAGCCCGCCATTTGCTTTTCTTTAATTTCAGCTAACGTCTTACAGTCAATACATAAATCCGCTGTTGGACGAGCTTCTAGGCGGCGAATACCGATTTCGATACCGCAAGAATCACAAAAACCAAAATCTTCTTCTTCGATTTTTTGCAATGTCTTCTCAATTTTTTTGATCAGCTTACGCTCTCTATCACGAGCACGTAATTCTAAGCTGAACTCTTCTTCTTGCGCGGCACGGTCAACAGGATCTGGGAAGTTGGCGGCTTCGTCCTGCATGTGGTTGAGCGTTCTATCAACTTCTTCACGCAATTGATTTCTCCAAGCTTCGAGGATCAACTTAAAGTGACTCGATTGCTCGGCGTTCATGTACTCCTCACCCGGCTTTTCCTGGTATGGTTCTACACCAGCGATAGCGAGTACGCCAAGTTTTTTATTGCCTTCAGGCATAACGCATCTCCTGTCTTCATTTGCGTTTTAAGGGCGTTTTTAAGAACGGCCGCTATCTATATCAGAAGTTTTGCACCTAGGCAAATTTTTTAATGTAAAACTTGCCTTTCAACGTCCGTTTTTAATGCTTATTCAACCTCTGCTAAATTAGCCAAAAAGTATAGTACGCTTCTTAGAAATACATCAAACATTGCAACAAATTTAATTCTCAGTTGCGTGTTTATAAACCAACAGCATCACATTTGTATAAAATAGCATCAAAAATTCCATTTCCTAGGAAAGAGAAAAGTCGACTTTATAAGAAAGTTGCAATTGCGATGGTGTAATTTCCGCTTTGTACGCAATAACCTCAACGCCAGCATCAATTGCCTTAGAAAGCAATTCAGCGTACATACTGTCAATATGGCTAGCTGGTTTTACACTATCAATCCCAGTATGTAAAACGGCAAACAGCAAGACCGCTCGTTTTCCAGATTGCGCCATTTGCATCAACTCTCGTAAATGTTTCTGCCCACGAGCTGTTACTGCATCAGGGAAATAACCTTGCCCATTTTCGAGTAAAGTGACGCTTTTCACTTCCACATAGGTATCAGGCATTTCGTCATCACTAAGGAAAAAGTCTATCTTGCTGTTTTCTTCGCCATACTTCACTTCTCGTTGTAGTGTCCGATAGCCTTTTAATTCTTCAATCACTTGATTATTAATGGCTTCTTCAACAAGATGGTTGGCACGAATGGTATTCACACAAATGAAGTGGCCTGTTTGTGTCTCTGTACATTCCCAGCTGTGTTGATATTTTCGCTTAGGATTGTCAGAGGTGCTGTACCAAACATAGTCATCCGGCTCAGCACAGCCAGTCATGGCTCCTGTATTTGAAACGTGTAAAGTTGTCTCTTCACCATTGGTTAGAGTGATATCCGCTAAAAAGCGCTTATAACGTTTGATTAAAGTAGCTCGAGCTAAAGGAGGTTGAAATATCATAGCGCCTTGTTTCAAATCCAAAACGTGAAGTTTGACCTAAATTTTTTATCAAAGCCAGAATCAGTTACACTGCCTCCAGTTTTTCATATCAAGGTACATAATATGACCTCTCCGATAAATATCCACCTGACACTTCAACAACCAGAACCACACTGGGGAAACTCTGATATTAGTTTCCGTTCTGAATCAGCAAAAATTCATCTAAAAGGTCAGGATAATCTCAGACAAATCCAAATGACGGCGCGTAAACTGCGCACACAAGGCATTAACTCTGTAGCCCTACAAGGCGACTCTTGGGATATCGATAGCCAATGGGCTTTTTATCAAGGGTTTGCTACTGCAAAAGCTGGATTTAACGTTCAGTGGTTCGGTACAGACAAACTGAAACAAGCATTAGAAAACCGCAAAGAATCCGCTGATTTTGCCCGTCAGCTCGTCAATGCAACCCCTGAAGATTTGTCTCCTGTAGCTTTAGCAGTAGCTGCGGCTGAGTGGTTACAAGCCTTAGCCCCTTCCAAAACAAGCTTTACCATCATTAAAGGTGAAGAGTTACTTGAGCACCAATGGGTAGGTATTCATGGTGTAGGTCGTGGTAGTGAGCGTCCACCAGCGTTATTGGAACTGGATTTCAATCCTACAGGTAAAGCAGATGCACCAGTTGAAGCCGCACTTGTGGGTAAAGGTATCACTTTTGATTCTGGCGGCTATAGCATTAAAAGCTCAGAAGGAATGCTTGGAATGAAAGCCGATATGGGCGGCGCTGCAACCGTAACAGGAGCATTAGGCTTAGCCATTAAAAATGGCTTAAACAAGCGCGTTAAGCTGTTTTTATGTTGTGCTGAAAACTTGATCAGTGGTCACGCATATAAACTGGGAGATGTTTTAACCTACAAAAATGGCACCACCGTTGAAATCGTCAACACCGATGCAGAAGGTCGCTTGGTACTTGCTGATGGTTTACAAGCAGCATCTGAAACGGGAGCACCGCTTATCATCAATGCCGCAACGCTAACTGGCGCGGCCTATAATGCGGTTGGTACTAACTACAATGCGATTTTCTCTCCTCAAAGTGAGATGCTAGATCTTGCTAAAGAAAAAGCTGCTGCTGTGGCTGAGCGTGTGTGGCCGCTGCCGATGGATCCTTGGCATAAAGATATGTGCCCTTCTCCTTATGCCGATACTGCAAACAGTCGTCCTGTGAAAGGTGGCGGTGCCGGTGGTGCTTCGAATGCTGCTGCTTTCTTATGGCGCTTTGTTCGTGACGATGCAAACTGGTTACACTTTGATTTAGCTGGCGCATTTTCAGATAACAACAGTGCGCTTTGGGCGGCAGGCGGTACAGCTCATGGCGTTTTAACCATTGCTGAATTGATTAAATAAACTGAGCAATATAATAATAAGCCTTTCTGAGCTCTTAAGCAGCTAGAAAGGCTTTTTCTAGATTACCTACAGATGAACAAAGCTTAAGTAGCTAAATCTCGAGTTAAAAACCACACTTAACTTACGTTTTGCAGTTTGTGGCTTTTATGGCGAATTTGAGTGTTATTGCTTCACTTCCTTTAAATACATCTCAGCTTCAAGCAAAAGAGCTTGAGGACGATGGTTATCATACAGGGGAAGACGCCCATACTTTATGTGGCTTTGAGGCAAAAGCAAAACCAGAAACAATTCTAAATGATTGGCATCAAGCAGAGGAAACCCAGCCTTTACCTACAAAGGCTGCGAGTAAGGGTTATGGTACTGTTCCGTCTATTTCCGAATCCAAGCAAGCCTCAGTAAAACCTCACTATCCGAGAAATTCTGAGCGATGGCTGAGAAGGGCTCACCATTCCGTTTCTCCACAAAACCCTGCATTAACTTTGTTACTGGATCTTGATGAAACTTCGTTTGTTGCTTTTGAATTCCAATACCAATTGAAAGCATTTTTAGCTAAAAACACACGTTTTACAGAGGAATCAGCTATTACTTGCCCTCATAAAGGGGAGACCGTTCTCTTTTTTATTGCTGTTGATGCTAAAGCTTTACGGGCAGTATCTAAATTTCAGCAACGAGGACACAAGGTCGCCATAGTAACTGCAGGTTGCTATTTATTTGATGCAGTAGCCAATCTGTTTTCTTCTTATGGCGTCACTCTTTCTGAAGACCTTTACTTTAATCGCTCTCACCTACCTCATTTGAATAAAGCTAAGTTTATTAATGAGAAATTGATGGCTAAGAACGATTGCCTTCTTATTGACGATTTAGAAGAAAACCGCCCTCAAAAAGCCTTTTTCAGCCTTGCCGACCAACATCACTTCCCTCTTCACAGAAAGCACTTTGCAGCTAAGGGTAAAATGACAGCTGAATAATGACCAGTTCTGACTTACATGCTAGTATGCAAACCAATCAAAACTAATTTGTCACAGCACTTGAACACACTTCCTATTTACTCTCTTTTCCCACAAATCCAAGACTCATTAACTCAGAATAACCAATTGATTATTCAAAGCCCAACAGGTTCAGGTAAGTCCACAGCATTACCTTTAGCTATGATGGACTGGACTCAAGTTGAAGGCAAAATTTTAATGCTTGAGCCAAGACGGGTGGCGACTCGAAGCATTGCCTCTTTTATTGCTCAATCTCGCGGTTCGGCGCTAGGTTCAGAGGTGGGTTACCGAGTAAGAGGTGATAACAAGGTTTCTTCAAATACCAAATTAGAAATTGTGACAGAAGGTATATTAAGCCGAATGATCCAAGCCGATCCTGAGTTAACAGGAATTGACATGATCATCTTTGACGAAGTACATGAACGTCATCTTACGACAGATTTAGGTCTCGCCTTAGCCCTTGAAGTACAGCAAAGCCTTAGAGAAGACCTTAAGCTAATCCTGATGTCTGCAACCTTAAGTTTCGATGATCTTAAAGCATTATTGCCAGAAGCGGATTATCTTGAATCCGAAGGTCGTAGTTTTCCCGTGAACATTGAATATTCGGCTTCAAAAGACCCTAAAGCTTGGTTATCACATACAGAAAAAACCGTACATCAGTTATTAACTAATGGTAGTGATGGCGATATTTTGGTGTTTCTTCCCGGTAAAGGGGAAATTTTGTCGTTAGAAAAAGCGCTTAACGCCTATGATTTATCAGATGTAACCGTGCTTCCCCTTTATGGTGAGTTAGGCAATCAAGCACAAGATGCAGTTCTTAAACCTATCAAGCACACTCGTAAAGTCGTTTTATCCACCAATATTGCTGAATCCAGTTTAACCATTGATGGTATCAAATGTGTAGTGGACTCAGGCTTAAAACGTCACGCTAGCTACAATCCGAAAAACGGAATTACTCGTCTTAGCTTAAAACCCATCAGCCAGTCTTCTGCAACACAACGTAGTGGTCGAGCTGGCCGAACGGCTGAAGGAAATTGTATACGTCTGTGGCGACAAGAAGATCATCAACGCAGAGCGACAACGGATACACCAGAAATTGCAGATAGCGATTTACTGGCAATGACTCATCATTGCAGCTATTGGGGCTGTAAACAATTTGACGAACTGCCTCTCTTAACACAGCCACCTGCTATTCATCAGAAAAAAGCGTGGGAATTGCTGCAATCATTAGAGTTCGTAGATGATAGCCATAAAATCACTGCCTTAGGTAAACACGCTTTTGAGCTGGGTGCAGAGCCTCGCCTTGCACATATGCTATTGAAAGTAAAATCTGACCACAAGCTACTAGGCTTGGCATGTTTACTAACGGCGATTATAGAAGCTCGCGGCTTACCAAGAAAAGGCTGCGACATTCAGCATTATTTAAACTTATGTCTAAAAGGCGCATTGAACCAACAAACCAAACATTGGCTTAAGCGGTTTAATGTAAAAACTCCAATTCCAGATCTGATCAACAATGCCGACTGGCAAACCATAGGTTTACTACTGGCTTACGCCTATCCAGATAGAATCGCCAAATCTCGCTCTGCAGGTCGCTTTTTAATGGCCAATGGTAGCGGTGTAATGATTGATGAGCATGACCCGCTTGCTCAACATAGCTACTTAGTCATTGCGGATCTACAAGAAATGGAAGGAAAAAGTGATGCCAAAGGTTTTTTAGCAGCCCAATGTTGCCCAAGCTTATTCGAAAGTGAACTGAAGTATTTGCTTCAAACTCACATCCACAGCGATTGGGATAAATCCTCAGGGCGCTTTATTGCAGAGGAGCAACAAAGGATTGGCCGTATTGTTGTAGCAAAACAAAAGCTCAATCAATTGACGACCAAACAGCGAAGCGAGGCCGTATTGAGCTACCTACAGCATCAAGGGCTTTCTGAATTAAACTGGACTGAAAAAGCAATCCAGTTGCAGCAACGCCAAAAACTCGCTCAACAATATTTATCTCAAGTTGACTGGCCTGATATTAGTTTAGAGTGGTTAACCCAAAATATGACCCAATGGTTAACACCCTATTTGTCAGATGTCACTAATCTTAAACAATTAACTCAATTAGACACTTATCAAATTTTGTGGAGTTTATTAAACTGGGAGCAACAATCTGCTATTGATAAACAGTTGCCAACACATTGGCCTTTAGTGACAGGAACAAAAGCACCGTTAACCTACACTAACGATGATAGAGTATTAATGAGCGTTCGTTTACAAGAGGCGCTTGGCTTGGCTCAAAGCCCAACATTAGCCAATAATCAACTGGTTGTGACTATGGAGCTGCTATCGCCAGCAAGAAGACCCATCGCTGTGACTGCTGATTTAACCAGTTTTTGGCAAGGGCCATATAATGAAGTAAAGAAAGAAATGCGTGGTCGTTACCCTAAACACCTTTGGCCTGATGACCCACAAAATACTCAAGCGACCAAACTAACGAAAAAGAAATTAAACGGACAATAATGACGAAAGCAAAAACGACACGCGGCCGCAAAAAAACTTCTAAGTCTAAAACCCCAACTTCTTCATTTCTTAGAAAAACATGGTCAATATTTTGGAAACTCGGCGTGATCGCTCTGGTTTTACTGAGCTGCTATACCATCTATTTAGATCAAATCATTGCTCGTAAATTCGAAGGTCAAAAATGGCACCTACCCGCCCAAATTTATGGTCGTTCAATGGCGCTTTACCCCGGAGCCGCCATCAGTCACCAACAACTCGTCGATGAACTTAAGCTGCTCGGTTATCGAAAAGTCGCTCATCCTAGTCAAGTTGGAGAGTTCTCAGCGTCAAGCACTAAAGTTGATATTTGGCGACGGTCTTTTCATCATCCTGAGGGAAACCAACATCAACAGCGGGTAATGGTCTCTTTTAACCAGCAAGGCGTACAGAGCGTATTACGCCCAGATCAACGCCAACTTGCCATTTTTTATCTTGAACCTATTTTATTAGATCGCATTATCACCAGTGACGGCCAAGATAGATTATTTGTTCCTGAGGATAAAATTCCTCCACTGATCATCAAAGCTCTATTACAAACCGAAGATCGAGACTTTTATCATCATCATGGTATTAATCCGCTCGCTATTTTACGTGCGCTATTCGTCAACATCTCAGCCGGGCGAACTGTGCAAGGTGGGTCAACGTTAACTCAACAGTTGGCCAAAAACTTCTTTCTAACTCCTGAACGTTCACTGATCCGTAAAGCCCGCGAAGCATTGATGGCATTAGTGGTTGATTACAGATACAGCAAAGATGAAATATTAGAAGCCTACCTTAATGAAGTGTATATGGGGCAAGATCGCGCTCGCTCTGTGCACGGTTTGGGATTGGCCTCACAATTTTATTTTGGTCGCCCTATTTCCGAGCTATCCATCGATCAGCAAGCGTTCTTAGTTGCTGTGATTAAAGGGCCTTCTTACTATAACCCTTGGCGCAATCCCAATCGCGCCATGGAGCGTCGTGATTTAGTGCTTCGTCTACTGATGGATTCGGGAGATTTAAGCACCAACCAATATCGACTTGCCGTAAATTCG
The DNA here is from genome assembly GCF_004358445.1 of Parashewanella tropica. Lineage (NCBI taxonomy): Bacteria > Pseudomonadati > Pseudomonadota > Gammaproteobacteria > Alteromonadales > Shewanellaceae > Parashewanella > Parashewanella tropica. The sequence continues at coordinate 813,591 of NZ_CP037951.1, read as the reverse complement.
CCATTAGGCATTCGCAGCAACAATCGAGAAGTGCACCAAAAACTTCCAGCCTTTTTTGATTTAGTAAAGCAAGAACTGGCAGACCGTTATGGCCCTGAACTGTTAAACATGTCAGGGATAAAGGTCTATACCACGCTTGATCCGCTGGCTCAACAAGCCGCGGAAAAAGCCGTAGTATCGAGTATGAAGCGACTGCGTAAACAACAAGGAAATAAAAATTTACAAGTCGGTATGGTGGTGACGGATAAACTGAATGCTGGTGTCGCGGCCATGGTGGGTGACAGTAGCCCGACTTATCACGGCTATAATCGCGCCATGAGTATACGTCGTCCTATTGGTTCTTTGATCAAGCCTTTTGTCTACGCTACAGCACTATCAAAACCAACGACTTATAATTTGGCTTCACCTTTAGATGACAAACCCATCACCCTTACCAATGGCAAAGGAAAAACATGGTCGCCTCAGAACGTTGATAAAACCTTCTTAAATGAAGTGCCTTTACTGACGGCCTTTAAACGTTCTCGCAACGTCCCAACCGTAAACCTTGGGATGGCACTGGGTGTTGAAAATGTTGTAGACACCTTGGTGGACTCTGGCTGGAATGAATCCGTATCACCTTATCCGTCGATGTTGTTAGGAGCTCTTAATGGCTCACCTATGATGGTGGCTCAAGTATATCAAACGATTGCTGATTCTGGACGTATGCGACCACTCAGTGCTGTCACTTATGTATTGGACAATAACGACAACCTTATCGATACATACAGATCGCCCCCTAAGCGAGCCATCAACCCTCAAGCTGATTACTTAACTCAATATGCGATGACTCAAGTGGTAGAGTCTGGAACAGCCACCCGATTACATAAGCAATTTCCACATACGCGGTTGGCCGGTAAAACGGGGACAAGTAATGATAATCGCGATTCGTGGTTTGCGGGGTTTGACGAAAGAAATGTCGCTGTAGTGTGGGTAGGTAAGGATGATAATAGTAAAACTGGCCTATATGGTAGCAGTGGTGCCTTAACGGTCTACCAGCAGTTTTTGAAAAACCGTCATCCGATAGGTCTACGCTTGGCGCCACCATCTGGTATTGTTCAGGGGTATTTCGATATCAATACGGGTGTCCCAATGGAAGCTGATTGCAAAAATGTTATTCAACTTCCTAGTGACAATAAAAGTTATCAACCCGCCCAGAATTGTGGAAAACCATTATCTTGGTGGCAGAAAATTTTGTAATTTTCATCTGTATTTAAAACAACTTAGGTTTCATCAGCCGCCTCCACTAAAACGGAGGCGGTTTCTTATCTTTACGACTCAGCCTTCTATCTTACCACTGGGATCACAAATCACTTTTGACACCATATGATCCAGCTCACAAAACCGCGTGTGTTAAAGTGAAAGAATGTACTTAAGTTTTCACTCCAAAAACCATAATGAGGTCAATACCAATCTAATTTTCTGTATTCTTATGAGGTAAAAACACTATGGTATTTTCAAAAAAATGTGTTTTTAATGGAATAAAAGCATTAACCGTTTCCATTCCGTTGGTCTTCTTAGCGGCTTGTGGTTCCAGTAACCATCACAGCAACAATAACAACAAACCAGATTTAATGGGCTTTATGTACACCACCACCAATGGCGTGGGTGACAATATGGTATTGCGCCTATCTCGCTATGCTGATGGCTCAGTTGGTAATGAAGTCGCCACAGTTACGACAGGGCTAGGTGGTGCAAACCCTCTTGTTGGTGGAGATGCTCACGGAGACTTCGATTCTCAAGGAGCCATCCAAATCATTGGTAATTACCTGCTTACCGTAAATGCGGGAAGTAATGATATTACAGTGTTCAAGCTTGATAGAGCGACAGGTGATATCACTCAAATGGCCAATGTTGACTCAGGTGGTACTCGTCCTGTCAGTATTACCTATACCAAAAAAGCGAATAGCGATGACCAATATTGGGTGGTTGTGGGAAATCAATGGAATAATCCTAATATTCAAAAAGGCGGAACCGGTGAACCTGCCATTGAACGCTATCCTAGTGATGCATTCTTCAAAGACGGAAACAGTAACAAGGATTTATCGGCCGACGACCCAATGTCAGATCCTCAACGCAACATCACTTTGTTTAGCTTTGACTCCAGTAATGGCGCTTTAACTCAAGCAGGAGGAGCTCCACTCGCCACCTATCCAAGACAAAACGGTGGCCCAACTGATGTGGTATTTTCTGCGGATGGAAGTAAACTTGCCGTCTCCACATGGGGGGTGGCGCATTTTGCAACGAAAGCTCCAGAGCTACCAGCGGGTGAGCAAAGAGCAAGCCGAGTTTATGTGTATGACTTCAATACAACAACGGGTGCAATTCCGGATGCCCAGAAAACAAAACCTAGATTCTTTGAGAAAGACGGAATCGCAGGAACAATTGGCATTAACTGGGCACCAAACAGTAATACGGTTATTCATGCCAGTAACTTCAATTTATCAACAACCCTACCTGACTATGGGCTAACAGAACTTACTGTTGGGGACACGACAGTAACCAAAACCCAAAACTTTAAAACAGGACCTTTGGGCCAAGATGAAGCTTGCTGGACAGTATTAAGCCCTGATAACAAGAAACTCTATGTTTCAAGTTTTGGCGCGAACTCAATCACTCCGTTTACCTTGAAAACTGACGGTACAGTAGATAAAAAACAAGCCTTTGCCCTTCGCTCTACTGTCGCACCAAATATGGCTCCTCCGGGGGATACCAAGGATATGTATGTCACCCCTGATAATAAATATCTATACGTTATTGGTGCATTCCAGTCATTCACTATGAATCGATTTGATGTTACTCCTGAAGGTTTAAAATATGTGAATCAATATACGTTTGAGCAAACCGAGAAAAGCCAGAAAAATACTGGTGTTCACAACTTCTTGGGCTTAGTTGGGTTTGATATTAAGAAATAATACCATTCACATTAATTAACTGTGTTTTTAGAAGAGTCTTAGCAAAGGAAATGCAAGGCGCGATGACGAATCATAGCCATAGCTATGGTGAGGAGTTGCAACGATGTAGTTACAAAGCTAAGGCTAAATCTAAGACATAGTTAATTGATACGAATGGTATAATATAGCCCTCTTGAGCTTATCCTTCACACTGTCGAGATAAGCTCTTTTTTACTTCACATGAAAAATAATTCATTAGCTGTCGTGTTATAGCCATTGATACTATCCGCTTAAATTCAGTTGTATAGGCGGGTAAGCTATGGCGTTGCTTTATTTTGAAGATGATCTCTCAAATAGAATCACTCATCTATCAAAAGCAAATTACTACCAAAGAAAGCCTTTAAAGCGCTTACGCCTTTTAGCATGGTGTTACCTCTACCGTGGCACAATTAACGCCTACCTTAATCATTTAGAGCAACTTAACCTACTTTGGTTAATTGATTCCCACCCTTTGTATATAGAAAAACCCTTAAAACCATACGGCTGCTTAACTTGGTCTAAACAGCAACGTCTGACATATTTAGAGGATCATTTTAGTTTTGTTCACAACAAGCTGGGTAATAAGCTTCATCAAGTATATTCCGAGCAAGGATTAGTATTATTTGATGTTCAAGACCGAAAAGAACAAAACTACTCCGTTAAACTTTATCAAGGAGAAGAACGAGAAGGCAGTATGGGGCTAATATTAACCAATACTCTAAATCAGACCATCTATTCATTGTCTTTTACCATCTATGGAAATGATAAGCCTTGTTTGCACATTGGAAATGTACAAGGAGCCAATGATAGTGTTGAAAATCGCTCAAAAGTGATTGTTGAGCTTACTCGAACCTGTTTTGGACTTAGACCGAAAGCACTCATTTTAGAAGTGTTACTTATGCTTGCAAGACATTGGGGAGTAGAGCAAGTTACAGGCGTATCAAATAAAGGACATATCTACCAAGCAATGCGCTATACGGGGTCAAAAAAACAGAGTTGTCGTTTTAACTATGATCAGTTTTGGCAAGAATACGAAGGCACTTTACTCAATAAGCACTTATATCAAATTCCCACCAGCCCCAAAAGAAAATGCCTAGATGATCTTTCAACCAGTAAACGCAGCATGTATAAAAAGCGCTATCAGTGGTTAGAGCAAATGGAAATTGAGCTTAGTACTTTAACCAAATAGGCAATACTTGCTGGATATAATTCATGAATTTACCTACCCCAACATTCCATTCTTGATAACCAAAAGGATCAGTAACAAGGTTAGGAAATCCTACGCCCGTCCCGAATAACCCTTGAGCAATAATACCGTTATAAGGGTTATAATTAACAGGATATGGGATATCGATAATTTTAATATCCGTCCGTGGTGCAAACCCAATACAATATACGGCTTTAGTGCATTGCTTCACTTTTTCATCCCAAGCGCTATCATCGCAATGCACTCTCTCTACACGCTTTGGAAGTTTTCCATCTATGTTCGTTTTCGCCCATAATGCGGCATGTTCTTTTAATCCTGTGTTATCGAACAATACATAATCATCCATGTACACAGCGTACTTAGTTGGATTTCGATAAAAGTTGATCACTTTTTTCACCCGAGTTTTCATCAAGTTTTCTAACGCGACCATAGCTGAATGGGAAGAACCAAATACAGCAATGGTGTCATCATGTAACTCTTGGTTGCGGATCAACTTATCGTTCAGTACATCAGCAAGGGGAATGGTCGGAATCGATAATGGTAAGGTTTTGGGTTCAGCTCCAGTTGCTAATACTACCTTACAGGCCTGAATCTCATTTTCTCCACAACTTATTTTCCATCGACTATTCTCACGAGAAAGGTGCCTGACTGTTGTTCTTAAAACACTCACTTGGGAAATAAGCTGCTCAGTAATCCACTCTAAAGGTGGTAATAGATGACATAAACGACAACTTCGTTCAGGGTTAATACTATGGATTTTGAACAGTGGGGCTTTATCAAATCGATAGCTCTTACAGGCATTAAAAAAGGCCATAAAGCCTTTTACCTTTGAATTACCTTGAACACGAAACCACTTATCTCCGATATCACCCACTGCAAACTTTGGATCTACCCATACAATGTCAGAAGCGGGGATACCTGCATCAATTAAGTTACCTACCACTGCAATACCCGCAGGTCCAGCACCAACAACACACCATGAGTAGCAACGCATACTTACTCCAATCACCTATTTTTCCTAAGATTTTACTTAAGAGTAGCTTAATCAAAGCTTTCACTGACATACGTGCACAAAAAATCATAAATTAAGCCAGATTATTGTTAACAATTTATTTACACAAATTAAATAATTATGTTTAATAGAGTTCTCAGGGTTCGCCCTAAGCGAAAGGATTCGTTTCTAGTTTTCAGGCAATCATCAGCCGTACTTTTCTGGGGAAGAAAAGATTGATGCACCTGTAGAAGCCCCTATTGCATACAAACACTAATAACAATAATCACTGTTGTGTTTTGACATAACATTTAGACAACGATGCACAAGGCTGGAATGATGAGAAAACAAAACCGTACATTTACCCGTAGCTCACTGGGCGTGGCCGTCGGCTTAGCACTATCTGGGCTGACTTACACAAACATTGCCACCGCTGAAGAAGTTAAAGCGGCTGGACAGGAAAGCATTGAAAAGATTGCCGTGGTAGGTAGTCGCTTTGCACCTCGTTCTTCTGGAGACTCGCCAGTCCCAGTCGATATTATTGGCGGTGATGAACTGCAAAAAGCCGGTAATACCGATATGCTTGAACTGTTAAAAGGCACAGTACCTTCTTTGAATGTTCATGCAAACCCGATTAGTGATGCAGCAACGCTAGTTAGACCTATGAACCTTCGCGGTCTTTCTGCTGACAGTACTCTGATCCTGCTCAACGGCAAACGTCGCCACCGTTCTTCTGTTATTACCTTGTTAGGTGGTGGCATTAACGATGGTGCACAAGGCCCTGATATTTCAGTTATTCCAAGCATTGCATTAAAGCAAGTAGAAGTACTTCGTGATGGTGCTGCGGCGCAATACGGCTCTGATGCCATAGCTGGCGTAGTGAACTTCCAATTAAAAGACTCGGCTGATGGCGGCTCGCTTGAAGTTAAGCATGGTGAGTACTACGAAGGTGACGGCACCAGCACCCAAATTTCGGGCAATATTGGTATGCCGTTAACAGAGCAAGGTTTTGTTAATCTAAGCTTCCAATACAAAAATGCCGATGCGACCAGTCGTAGTGTTCAGCGTCCTGATGCTGCGGCACTAAAAAAAGCTGGTTTGCCAGTTAACAACCCTGCACAAATCTGGGGTTCGCCAAAAATTAAAGACGACCTAACCATTTTTGCTAACTTAGGTCTAGAGCTTGATGAGCATTCAGAAGCTTACTTATTTGGTAACCATTCTGAGCGTGATGTGAAAGGTGGATTCTACTTCCGTAACCCTACAAATCGTGGTGGTGTGTACGGTGGTATTGTTCGTGAAGTAAATGGGCAAAAAATGTATCGCCCAGGTGACGACCAAAAAGCACTGCAAGAGCTATGGGATAAAGCACCTGCAACAATTTTGGTTGGCTCATTAGAAGGTCGAGATAAACAACTGGATTGTCCATTAGTTCAACTTAATGCTGATGGCATCCCAGATCCTACCGCCCTAGGCCAATTAGAAGCAGCTAAGTGTTTTGCATTCAACCTAACCATTCCTGGCGGTTTTACACCAAACTTTGGTGGTAATATCACTGACACCTCTCTGACAGCAGGAACCAAAGGTGAATTCCAAATAGATTGGCTTCAAGGTATCACTTATGACTTTAGTGGCTCATTCGGTCAAAACGGTTCTAAATACTTTATTTACAACACGGTTAATGCTTCATTAGGCCCAGATAGTCCAAGAGACTTTTCTCCAGGTGAAGCGATCAACAGCGAGTGGACCTTTAATGCTGACTTCGTTAAATACTCAGATTGGGGACTGAACGATGATGTGAGTATTGCTTTCGGTTATGAGTGGCATAAAGAAGAGTATAAAGTGATTGCTGGCGATGAAGCCTCATTCAAAGTCGGACCTTTATTTGACCAAGGCTTTAGCATTGGCTCAAATGGTTTCCCTGGGTATAAGCCTGCTGCCGCTGGTGAGTTTTCAAGTAGAAACTCAGCCATTTATACTCAATTGAGCCTACCTGTTACATCAGACTTCTTACTTGATGTAGCCTTGCGTTATGAGAACTACAGCACCTTTGGCTCGACCACAAACTATAAGATTGCGGGTCACTATCAGTTAAGTGAACAGTTTGCTCTACGTGGCTCTGTGAACACCGGCTTTAGAGCACCAACAGTTGGTCAGCAAAACTTTACCAATGTTCAAACTCGTTTGACCAACGGTGTATTATCTGACTCCGCACTGCTACCACCAACAAACCCAATCGCTGTCGAACTTAATGCAAAACCGCTAAGCCCTGAAGAGTCATTCAGTTACACGGCCGGACTTGTCTACAATAATCACAACTTGTTTGTGACTGTTGATTATTACAACATCCAAGTGGACGATCGTATTAGTCAATCTGACTTTAAGAAGCTAACCGATGAGCAAAAAGTAAAACTAAAGAATGCTGGCGTTCCAAATGTAGAAGGTTTGACCAATGTTAGTTTCTTTAGTAATGACTTTGATACCACAACTCAAGGTATCGACTTAGTTGCTAACTACTCAACAAACCTAATGGGGGGTGACACTACCTTTGCATTAGCCTATAACTGGAATGAAACGAAGGTTGATAAATTCACTAGCATTACAGGTGATTTTAAGGTTAAACGTTTAGAGGAAGGATTACCTAAGCATAGAGCGACCTTTACTTGGTCTCAGTCTTGGGAAGATCTAAGTGTATTTACAAGAGCTAACTACTTTGGTGAATACTTCGCGGTACATGCCAATTCATTAGGACTTTCAAAAGATGCTTCGTCAGCGATTACGCTTGATGTTGAGGCAAATTACAACTTCACCGATGCTTTTGCTCTGGCTGTAGGTGCACAAAATCTATTGGATAAAGAGGCTGAAGAGACAACGACATCAGCATTAGGTGCTAAGTACTTTGAAACCTCTCCTTTTGGATTTAACGGTGGCTATTGGTACGTAAAAGGTACTTATAAGTTCTAAACACTTTGAAGCAATGGATACAAAAATGCCCTGAATTTTCAGGGCATTTTTATTTATTTGAGCGGAGAAATTAGGCTACATTATCAAACAACTTTTGATGCAGCACTTTAACCACATCATCCGCATCAGTCTTATCAACCAAGATACAAAGATTATGTTTACTCGCACCTTGGCTGGTCATTCTGACATTAAAATCAGTCAATGCTTCAAATACATTACGCATAACACCAGCATGATTAGGAATACCGTTACCAATAACCGCAATCAAGGCTAAGTCTTTTTCAACTTCCACCGTACAGTTTTTCGCTAAGTCATCCATCAATGCAGAAGATAACAGCTCTTTTTCATCCGATTCAGATCCTAACTTATCCAAGGTTAATGATACATTCACCTCAGATGTTGTGATCAAATCAACACTGATTTTATGCTTAGCCAAAGTGGCAAAAATTTCAGCTAAAAAGCCTTGAGCATGCAACATGTTTAAGCTGAATAAATTCAACAAAGTCTGCTCTCGGCGCATGGCTACGGCTCTATATAAAGGGCGAGACTTAGCATTTTTACGGATCCAAGTGCCACCAGCTTCAGGCATTTTACTTGAACCAACAAACACCTGAATATCTTGTCGAACGGCAGGTAAAATCGTAGCTGGGTGAAGTACCTTTGCACCAAAGGTTGCCATCTCAGCCGCTTCATCAAAGCTGATTTCTGCTATCGGACGAGCTGTTTTTACAAGACGTGGATCAGTGGTATAAATCCCCGCAACGTCAGTCCAAATTTCAAGGCTGTGCGAATCCAATGCTTCTGCTAACAACGCAGCAGAAAAATCACTGCCGCCACGACCTAATGTCGTCGTTCTTCCTTCAGAATCACGTCCAATAAAACCTTGAGTCACAAATACATGGTCGCTAACTTTTGGTGCCATTAACGAGGAAACCTTAGCTGAGATAGCTTCAATATCTGGTTTGGCTTTACCAAATTGGCTATCGGTAACCAGTACATCTCTAACATCAAACAACGCCGCTTGTTGTGTATGAAGCTTCATCACTTCAGTAAACAATAACGACGAGCACTGCTCACCAAGAGAAAGCAGCTCATCAATGATGATTTTACTGCGATCTAACACTAGGGCTTCACTTAAAAACTCAATACGCTGATGATTAGCTTCGAGAGTTTCAACGACTGAAGTTGGAGCATCAATATGAGAGAGGATCTCATTGTGGATATCAATTATTTCTTTTCGAATACGGCTTCTATCTTCGTCTGTTACTCTCGGCTGAGTCAGTTCAACTAAACGGTTTGTTACCCCGCTGGCCGCACTTACGACTACTACTCGAATATCAGGATTATTTACAACAATTTTGGCGCAGTTTTGCATTGCTGAAAAATTGGCAACCGAAGTTCCACCAAACTTTGCAACCACTAAGGGCATTTTACCTTTTCTCCATTGCTTACATCTGGAGGGAAGTCATTGATTAAATTGATCCTATTCTGAAAGTTACCAAGGCTGACTTCATCAGCTTTCAGCAAAATAGGGATCAACCTAAGCTCCCCTTGTTCCACATAAAAAATTGCATTTTGCACATATCGTTCACCTAGACGAACGGCTTGTGATTTATCAATAAAAACAGCCCAGCTTTTTTCAAAGTGGGACATATCACTCGCCGCCCCCATGATAGCACGGTAAGGGCAGTGTAACTGTTCTATTTCATTAAGTAACAACTTGTCAAGATGACGGTTTTGACTTTGTGAAAGCAACTCACCTCTTGGATTACAAGCCGTTATAATGGCAAATGACAAATGTTTAGCAATGCGCTGAGTTAATAGAAACTGTGTACACTGATAGTTTCTCAACAACTCTTCAATTGACTGGTTCATTTTGTAAACTCTTATGTCCTTAAAATTAACAGTCCATTTAGCCACTCCATTTAGGTAGAACCATTCTTAACGTCTTTTTAGCGAAACACCATCATTTATGTAATCAAACTCTAGCTACCCCTCTTGTAGTCTATGAGTTTCACCTTTCTATAAATTAATAGAACCAATAAATAATGTTCGCACTTTACGCTTTAAGAACAACACAACCCTGATCTAAACCTTGTTCACCCCTAGCAAAATTTAAATCCTCGACAGTTTAGCAAATGCAACCGAAATAAAATAGATTAATTATCGTTCATAAATGCCTAAAAAAGCCCAAACAAATATAGAAACAAATCGTTAAAAAACAATGACAAATGAGTACATTTGCAGCATATAGAAGTGTCCCTTCCCATTTATTAACATTTTATTTGTTAACAAATGCCGATTGCGAGTACAATGTTAGCGTTAGCTTTGTCATATATCGTTGTGTAGGAAACAGTTCGATACATTTAGACAAAAGGATTAAGCAGGTTAACACCGCCTGTACATAACTGATCTAATTTGTTTTAACATCGAAACTTCAAATAAACATTCCGGCCAAGGAACTTAGACCCGCTGTTTTAATCGAAGTCAGTACAGTTCGCGTTTTGATGCATTAACGAAATGAATCAAAAACATGCTTTGCGACTCTTTAATATGGCTTTTACATTTGCCCAGTAAAGACGCTTCAGGGACTTGTGGTTCAACCGAGACGGCTGAATATATTTAGTAGAACACCCTCTAACAGTAGGCATTGAAGTGTTAAATCAAACTTCAATGCTGATTGATATTGGCACAGATTTGATAAAACTTAGGTAATTAATATGCAAAATCCGCACATTCTAATCGTTGAAGATGAAGCTGTTACCCGTAACACCTTAAGAAGTATCTTTGAGGCTGAGGGGTATGAAGTAAGCGAAGCCAATGATGGCGCCGAAATGCATAAGGCAATGCAGGACAATAAGGTAAACCTTGTTGTTATGGACATCAACCTGCCCGGTAAAAATGGTTTATTGCTGGCTCGTGAGCTACGTGAAATCAACAATATTGGTCTGATTTTCCTTACTGGCCGCGATAATGAAGTTGATAAAATCCTAGGATTAGAAATCGGTGCAGATGACTACATCACTAAGCCATTCAACCCACGTGAACTTACCATTCGAGCTCGTAACTTACTTACCCGTGTAAGTAATGTTGGCTCTGAAGCAGAAGAAAAGAGCAGTGTTGATGCATATCGCTTCAATGGTTGGACGCTGGAAATCAACAGCCGTTCACTCGTTAGCCCACAAGGTGACTCATATAAGCTACCTCGAAGCGAATTCAGAGCAATGCTTCACTTTGTTGAAAACCCAGGCAGAATTTTAACTCGTGCTGACTTGCTGCTCAAAATGACTGGTCGTGAGCTTAAGCCACATGACCGTACCGTAGACGTTACGATTCGTAGAATCCGTAAGCATTTTGAAAGTACACCTGATACGCCGGAAATCATTGCAACTATCCATGGTGAAGGTTACCGTTTTTGCGCTGATTTAAGCGAATAATTTACATTTTCTATTTCCTTTTAAAACCAGAGTCACAGCTCTGGTTTTTTTCTGCATAAAATGCATATAAATTCACTATTTTTGTCCATTTAGTGATTGACAATACTCTGTAAAACGATAATTTAACAGATTCCCCAATATGTCCGAGCGTGACATCTGGTTTTAATTAAATGCGTATTTAAAGAATAGGAAAGGAAAATGTTCAAAACCGATGACATTCGGATCAAACAAGTCAAAGAGTTACTGCCACCAGTCGCAGTACTAGAAAGACACAGAGCCACAGATAGGGCCTGCTCTACTGTATATAACTCAAGAAAAGCCATTGAAAACATCTTAGACAATAAAGATGATCGACTGTTAGTTATCGTTGGACCTTGCTCCATTCATGATCCTAAGGCGGCTTTGGAATATGCAGAAAAACTCAAAATACTTAGAGATGAACTAGCGGGCGATCTAGAGATCGTCATGCGTGTTTACTTTGAAAAACCCAGAACGACAGTAGGCTGGAAAGGACTTATCAATGATCCTTACTTAGACGAAAGCTTCCGTTTAAATGACGGGTTAAGAATGGGACGTAAGCTATTACTTGATCTTACTAATATGGGTGTTCCAACGGCTGTAGAGTTTTTGGATATGATCACCCCGCAATACTTAGCCGATCTGATCAGTTGGGGGGCCATTGGCGCTCGCACTACCGAATCTCAAGTGCATCGTGAGCTTTCTTCTGGCCTATCTTGCCCAGTTGGTTTTAAAAATGGTACTGATGGCAATATCAAAATTGCGACTGATGCAATTGGTTCTGCGAGCCAATCTCACCATTTTCTCTCCGTAACCAAATACGGTCATTCAGCCATTGTTGAAACTCAGGGAAATGAATATTGCCATGTGATCCTTCGAGGCGGTAAACAACCTAACTACAGCAAGCAAGATGTGGATCAGGTACTTTCAGCGCTTTCAGGTGCTGGCGTACGTGAAAAAGTGATGATTGACTTTAGCCACGCTAATAGCTCAAAACAGTTTAAACGCCAGATTGAGGTTGCCAAAGATGTTGGGGAACAAATCCGTAATGGTAATACTGGAATTTTTGGTGTGATGATTGAAAGTCATTTAGTTGAAGGACGTCAAGATCTAAAACCTAATCAAGCTCTTGTTTATGGTCAAAGTATTACTGATGGTTGTATAGGCTGGGAAGATACAGAAATCCTACTACGCCAACTGGCAGGTGATGTAAAAGCCAGAAAAGACAAAGCTTAACTCCCCAAGGGCTATCATTCATTCGATGGCCCATTTCTCATCTCTTCATAAAACGAATCGGCTCACCCCAAATACCATCGAATTATCGAATTGACTCAATAAATAAAACAGATAATCTTATTCGTAATTTATAGCTGTACCAGAGTCAGTCTCAAGATGGAAAAACAAAAAGCCCATAAACTTCCCCAAACAGATGATATTCGCATCCATAAGGTTGAGGAACTGCTTCCTCCTATCGCTGTACACGAGAAATACTCAGTTACAGAGCAAGCCCGAACAACCGTATGTTCGACACGAGAGAAAATAGAACACATTCTTGATGGTAAAGATGACCGCCTACTTGTCGTTGTTGGCCCCTGTTCCATCCATGATCCTAAAGCCGCACTTGAATACGCAAAGAACCTCAATGTACTACGAGAAGAGCTCAAAGATCAGCTTGAAATTGTTATGCGGGTGTACTTTGAAAAGCCACGAACAACCATTGGGTGGAAAGGATTGATTAACGATCCCTATATGGACGGTAGCTTTTGTTTAAATGACGGCCTTCGAATTGGACGTAAGTTATTGCTCGATCTGACACATATGGGCATGCCAACGGCAACTGAATTTTTAGATATGATCAGCCCTCAGTATATTGCTGACTTGATCAGCTGGGGCGCAATTGGTGCAAGAACCACTGAATCACAAGTACATCGTGAGCTATCATCAGGACTATCTTGTCCAATTGGCTTTAAAAACGGTACCGACGGTAATATTAAAATTGCCACAGATGCCATTGGCTCAGCCAGTCACCCTCACCATTTTATGGGGGTGACTAAGTTTGGTCATTCGGCCATTGTATCGACCAAAGGCAATGAATACTGCCATGTCATTTTACGCGGTGGAAAACAGCCAAACTACAGTAAACAGGACGTCGACCAAGTTTTATCAGCTCTTGCAGCATCAGGAGCTCGAGAAAAAGTGATGATCGACTTTAGTCATGCCAATAGCTCAAAACAATTCAAGCGCCAAATTGATGTGGCTAATGACGTTGGCGAACAAATTCGCAATGGAAATCATGGCATTTTTGGTGTCATGATAGAAAGCCACCTTATTGAAGGGCGACAAGACTTTAAGGCAGATCAACCATTAACTTACGGTCAAAGCATCACCGATGCTTGTATTGGATGGCAAGATACTGAAATAGTACTAAGAAAACTGGCTGAAGATATCCAAGTAAGACGCTCAAATAGCTAATAGAGCACGATGGCACAAATGATCAAGTTGATTCATTTGTGCTTTTTCCTTTATTTCAACTTAACAACTCTGTATTCATTCCCCCCTTGCATTCCATTCAAAAATCTTTGAAGATCTCGGTTTGCTTGTTCAACGATGAAAGTTATGACTCAATCTTGCTCTACTCCATTAGCCGAGGCTATTCGTCCTTTGTTTCCAACCTTGGCTCAATCGAGCGAAGGGCAAGCTCTATGTTATCTAGATACCGCAGCCACCAGCCAAAAGCCGAGCTCTGTCATCGAGCGGATGCAAACCTATTATCAAGATGAAAATGCTAATGTTCACCGTGGAGCTTACCGATTATCAGCACAAGCAACCCAAAATTACGAACAGGTTCGAGATCAAGTTCAAAGCTTTATTCAGGCTAAACATCGCCAAGAAATCATCTTTACTCACGGCACTACCGAAGCGATCAATATGGTGGCGTGGGGACTAGAAGCTCAATTGACTAAAGGTGACGTGATTCTGGTCGATACCGCTTCCCATCACGCCAATATTGTACCTTGGCAACAATTAGCTAAACGAACAGGCGCAGAGGTAAAAGCAATAGGTTTAACGGCTGATCATCAATTTGATCTTGATGCCTATCGACAGCAATTAAAGTTGCGGCCTAAAGTCGTCGCAGTCCCTCATATCACCAATGCTTTAGGCACCGAAAATCCTGTTGAAACGATCATTCAACTAGCCAAACAGGCTAGTGCAATCACCTTAATCGACGGCGCTCAGGCTATTGCTCACCGGCCAGTAAACGTTGCCGAATTCGATTGTGATTTTTATGTGTTTTCAGGCCACAAAATGTATGGACCTACGGGAGTTGGTGTTCTGTACGGCAAGCTTTCACAACTTGAAAAGCTGCAACCTTTATTGACTGGCGGCGAAATGATAAAAACCGTCAGTTTTGAAGAAACGACGTTTGGTGAACTTCCTAACCGCCTAGAGGCGGGAACGCCCCCTATTGCCGAAGTACTTGGACTTGGGAAAGCCATCCAATTTTTACAACAACATCTTACTCCTGAACAACAGGAAGAAGAACGAGCACTATTACAATATTTACAATCCCAATTACAGCAACTTAATGGTATTAAAATATATGGCGCTCATTCGTCAAACATGGCAGTCGTTGCCTTCAATGTAAATGGCGAACACCACCAAGATATTGGCATTTTATTAGATCAGCAAAATATTGCCATTCGCTGTGGTCATCATTGCGCCATGCCATTAATGCAACATTTAAATCTTAAAGGGTGTTGTCGTGTTTCAATAGGCATTTACTCAACCAAAACCGATGTTGATAATTTCATCACGTCCTTGAAAGCAGTACAGGAACTTCTTGATTAATGAATCCCCCAAATTCTGAACAATTTCACTACCAAGCGCCTGACTTTGATGAATTGATGAAGCTGTTTACTAATACAAAAAATTGGCAAGAAAAGTACCGCCACCTGATGTTACTCGGTAAAAAGATACCAAGCTTAGATGAGGAGTATCGTGTAGAGACAGCCCAAGTTGATGGCTGTGAAAGTGCCGCTTGGTTATATCATCAACATATTGATGGTAAACATTACTTTTTAGCTGATTCGGAGACTCGAATTGTCAAAGGCTTAATCGCTATTCTATTGGCCTATTTTCATGGTAAGGCTGAAGGTGATTTACCTCAACTAACAATCGAAGATACCTTTGACACTATGGGGCTTAGTCAACAACTCAGTCCTTCAAGAACCAATGGCTTACAACGTATCGCACAACAAATGAAATTGCAGTTTGTCTAAGGGACGTTCCCAATGGTGTGTTAATAATGCAGCAAATAAGAAACAAGCTGTGAACAAACATTAATTAAATCATAATACTAATTCAAAACTTCATTTTTTGAAGTATGTTAATTTCGGTCTCAATTGAAGTTAAATTCAGTCGAGACCGTTATGGCATCATCACCTTCACCAACAAGTTCTTCTTCAGGCTCACCACAGGCAACTCATAGGGAGCTGAATGCTCTTTTGGTGGATACAGGATCCGCACGGCCACTTTATCCTGCGGGGTTGACTACTAATGGAGTCCACTGGTCTACAAGCCGATGCCCAACTCCTGCCGCAGTAAATTCAATGCATAAACCAGATGATGCCTCTAGAACACAGCAAAGAGTTACTGTTGATTCCCTACCAAGACAAAGAAAAATGTCAAGCAGTACGCAAGCCACTCAGGCTACTAATTTTTCTAAAGACTTAGCTGACATTCAAAAAACCATTATGGATTTTATTGAAGATACCCTCAGTCCTGAGGTTCATAGACCTCCAAAAATTCACTATCAAAAATTAGTGGCTCTAATTGCAGCGAGTAAAGCGCTTAAACCACATACAAGAAATATATTCACAGGTGCTGTATTGTCTGCCGCTATGATCCCAAACAAAGATAACGACGCGTATATTTTGTTACTTGATCTTTTAATGGCGCAATTAACACTATCAAACAGTTTACAACATCAAAAACAAGGAATTTGTGAACAATGTAGGGCTGTACTCCTTAAAACCTTAGCAGCACAAAAAGGGATCAGATCAGGGTACAGCAGTATGGTGACACAAACCTGCAAACTCTTTGATACTCGACACTTTACTCAGCTTCAGCGTACCTTACTCAAAGAATTACTCGACTATGAATTTCCTGTTCTTGATACAGATGCAGTCCGAACTGATAGAGTAAACTTCATCTTTAACAAAATCGTGGGAGCTGAGCCCAAAATCACTATAGCAGGCACCACAAAATGGTTAGCTCAACAAAATTCTTCTTTCGAGCAGCAGCTTAAAGAACAACAAGAACTTCACCAGTTAAGCGAGCTAGAGTCTGTTCCCAGTAAATTACCAGCGACTAAAACGAAAAAGCAGCCAGCTATGGCACAAGGTGATACTTCAGGAAATGGAATGATGGCCGCCAGACCAAAGCCAACTCAGCATGTAGCTACCAAAGCTGCTACCGGGTTACCCGCTTTTGTTCCTAGCGATAAACCTACAGAAATATCCGAAGATGAGTTAGAACGTAGACTCCAAGCTCTAAAAAATAAAAATAGAGAGAGTGCGCCTGCTTCACCTCAAACAGCTACCTCATCAGCGCAACCTCAACAAATTTCCCAGCCTGTGTTTTATACAGTGTCCCAAACAGAAGCAGCTGAATTGGAAGAGGAGTTCGAAAAATTAATGCATGAAGAAGACTCTAGTGCTCCTGCGACCTTAGATAAACCAATCGTAGTCACAATTGGGAACAGTGACAATCATGTAACCATTAAACGTAAAGTCGAAACTGCTGAACAGCAATTTCAAAAATCGAATGCCAGTGAGATTATCTACATCAATGAGCAAGGCCAACGTATTGTCTCTCCAGAAGTTGTTGACAGTTTACTGCCGGGGCTTACATTTACAGGAAGAGTGCAACAGGCTGGTTTTCCCCAGTCAGTAGACAATTCACTTCAAGCTCATTTACTTTCTCTTACACCAGCTATGGCTGATACAGCGAAGCAACAACCAATACGACCAAATACCCCGACTCCCCAGCAAAGCACTGTTAATCAACAAGGAGCATCGGCTTCCCCCAATGTACTTGGCTCTTTACAAGTTTTTGATCCTCAGTTCACTACTTCAATGACCAGTGAGCAAGTAATGCATGAACTTGAAGAAATGGAGGCATTTAAGGAAGTATTACCTCCAGAGGATCTAGAGAAGACATTAACTCCGGCGGATGGAGAAAGAACACAAAACCCTGAACCAAGAATGCCTGTAGAACCATTTGTAAGAACAACAGCACTTGAAAATGAATATGATGATAGTGAAGAGGAACAAGAAGGTGATGAAGCCTCCCTCGTCATGAGTACGATTAAAGCTAAGCCTCCTACAACTGCGCCACAGCCAACAGTTGAAGCAACGAATGAGCAGTAATTCGAGATAGCACAACACTTCTACCCCTCACCCCATAAAGTGTTGTGCTGCTCTTCAGATGAGGATTCCATAAAACTATAACTAACTCAATAAGCTGAGGTTCAATGTGCTTTTGATAGGATTGAGTACATATTTTCAATCCAAAGGAATTATCACATGAGAAGAACCGTTAGCCTTATATTTCTAGTAACTTCATTTTTTTTAAGCCAAGTCGCTTTTGCAAGTGGTATTGTTGTTAAGCAAGCGTGGATAAGAGCCATGCCAGCCTCGTCTAAGGTTGTTCCAATCTACTTAACCATGGAAAATCACAACAACAAGCCATTAGCCTTAAAAGCCATCTCCACCAATGCTGGCAAAGTAGAGCTACATAAAATAACAATGAAGGATGGCATGATGAAAATGCTTCCCGTTAAGCAAATATTGATATCCGCTAAAGGCAGTACTCAACTAGCGCCGGGTGGGTTTCACGGTATGCTAATGGACTTCACCTCAGGTGTCCCTAAACTCGGTCAATCGATCTCTCTAAAGTTAACCTTCAGTAACGGAGATACCCAAAACATCATTGCACAAGTAATAAAGGACATTAGTTAACTATAATTAACTCAATGTAAACAATGCATTAGCTGTTGACAAACTATCCTTATAACATAGCTTTTTTTAAAGGTTTACATTATGGCTAGTGCAACTCCCCCAACATCATCAGCTCCGAATTTAGCAACAGAGCTTGCAGAAGCAACGCGGCTGCAAGAACGCCAGCAGGCATTACAATATTGTGAGCAGCTTTTTGAGCTTCTACCAACTCCTATGCAACAAGCATTAGAAAAAATAAAGAAGTCTGAAGAAGAAAAAAAACAACTTGAACAAGCTAAAGAAGAACAGTGTCAACTAGCAGAAAAAGCACAGGATGAAACACCGAAAGTAACACGTGAAATGTTACGGGAGTTTACCCCCGATCTCTATGAAACTGCTCGTAATAACTTGGAATACTTAATTGAAGTTGCCAAAATGACCAGCCCAAACAGTTATCATCGACCTGTACAGGAAGCCATCGAAACAGACTTATGTCCTCATTTAAAGTCACTCATAGACTTTTTTGAACAACATATACCATCACTCACTATTGAAGAAAAAAAACAAATTCTCAAGCAAATTTTTAACATTCGTCTATATCGCTTTGAGACTGTAGACTTAAGCCAAATAACCAAGCAAATACGAAACACTATTGAGCAATCAGATGAGCAACGTCGTTCACCCTCACCACACACAGGCTATAAACGACTTCTCATTCAAGTAGCGGAAGAACATCGAGAGGTTACCCAAGAGACTTTATATAATGTTTACAAACGCAATGAAGCTTTAAGTGACCAGCTATTTCTTTGTGAGTTACTAGATAAAGCAATACGAAATGGCAGTGATACCGTACTAGAACTTATCGCCGATTACATTAAAGAAAAGGGATATAGAGATCCTTTATTACCTCCTACTCCTTCATCTCGCAGTTTTTGGAAAGATATGTTAGCTCGTAGTACTGAGACTCAAAAACAATGTGTGAGTACACTAAAAAGCTTAGTTTCGGCTTGTAATAGCCAAGAAGAGCTTTTATTGCATAAACTTGTTGAAAAAGAATCGCTTACAGCGATGAAATTTTTAAGAAGTATGGAGCCAGACGTGCTGGTTCAGCGTGACGATATGAGTCTGTTTAACTTTGATAAAGACTCTGTACCAACAAGTGCTTTCACTGACCCGACTAAAGCCCAAGCAGTTAACACCTCTGACCTTGATTTTGAGTGGTTAGCGGTCACCGAAATTGCAGCGGTTGCAGCTCCAATTGACTGGAATGTTAGAAATCCACAAGGGTTACGCCCAATTGATCTTGCTATCATACATCAGCATCAACCCGTTACTGAATTACTGGTTTCTTATAATGGTTTTGATGCAATATTCACACCCAATGCAAGAACAAAAGAAAACATCTTTCATATATTAGTTTTAAAAAATAGCAATGAAGCGATTGCCTTTGTTGCAGACTTAGCGGCGACGAAAGAACAGAAAAAATATTTAACATTGAAACTTAAACAACAAGATATTCGTGGTGACACTCCGCTTCATCTTGCTTACTTGCATCAACGGTATGCTATAGTGCAGGAGTTAACCAAGTTGAAAGCCAACACAAAAATAAAAAATAATATTGGAAAACGGCCTGAAGAAATGAGCAAAGCCACCTATACAAGAACTTAAGCTTTTTGTAACTTTGCCCTTATAAAGGAAGCGTCCTATAGTGAGGTAACTCCAAGGTTCTATGAGTCACCAGCAACACAGTTTTATCAATAAATATCTGATCGATTAAAGCCAAAATTTGCTGCTGGGTTTGAGGGTCTAAACTCTCGGTCGGTTCATCAAGTAAAACTATCGGACTATCTCTTAATAAGGCTCTAGCCAAACTAAGTCTTTGCTTTTCACCACCGGATAGCGCTCGACCGCCCTCGCCTACCCATAACGACAAACCATTATCAGCCGTTAAATAACTAAGCCCGACTTGCTCAAGCACTTGATGCAGGCATTCATCTTTGACCTGTTCACCGTCCGCTAAAGCTAAGGTTAAATTGTCCCTTAAACTAGCAGAGAAAATTTGCGCTTGTTGCTCTATATAAGTAATGGATTGGCATAGGCTCTTTTCTGAATACTCTCGAACATCACGACCATCCAATAAAACTTGCCCTGAATCAACATCATAAATTCTGGCTATTAAGGCGAAAAGCGTGGATTTTCCTCGGCCTGACTCACCTTTTATCAAGTACTTGCCTTTTGATTCGAGCTGTAAACTAAAGTCATCAAGAACATTTCTGCCGTTAAGATAACCAAACCTTACACTTCGAAATTCAATCTCACCATTTTTTACCATTTCTGTAGAGTCAGAATAAGATAAGGTTCGACTTTCATCACTTAAATCGTTTATCCGCTTTGCAGCCAATACACTTGCCGCAATATGCCCACCCGATTGCATTAACGGCATCAGCCATTCCATTAATGCCATAGTGCCAATCACCACTGCCGCATAGATTGGACCTGACATTCGTTCAGTAATTACAAAATTAGCCAGCCCTGTGATTGCCAAAATAACTGCAATACCATGAATAACGATCATAAGAGCTTGGAGTAAACCTTGTCGGTGCACAATTCGTATTTGTGCTTGGTACAGTGCAGTTTCAAAGTCAGTAAGTTGTTGGTATCTTCGTTGCCACGCTAACGCTACGGTAAGTTCAGTTTGAGTTGAGAGCATATCGAACACTTGCTCTCGATAAGACACAACAGCCTGTTGTTCTTGGAGTTGTATTGAGCGAAATAAATGATAACCAAGCTTTGGCAGACCAACGCCGATTACTAGCAGCCCCAACATCAATATCAATGCCAGTGACCAAGACCACCAAGCAAGAGCAAAAATTCCAATCACACTTAATATGAGGTAATGGGCGATGGGAGTGAGCCCTCTTAGATACAGTTGATCTAAGGTATCAATGTCAGTTAACAACCTGTTGAGTACATCCCCCTTCCGAAGCGTTTGCAACTGATAAGTTGCTATGCCCTGTAATCGCTGCCAAATTTGAACTCTGATCTTGGTTAAAATGTTCAAGGTCACTTGATGAGTAACAATGCGCTCAAAATAGCGACCCGCCGTTCGGGCAATCGCTAAAAAGCGCACTGATGCGGCGGGAGTATAAAAGTTGAAATTTTTAATGGTAATGGCGCTAAAACCAGCAATAGCAGTAGCCGTTAAAAACCAACCTGAGACAATTAACAAGCCAATACTTGCCATTAACGTCAGTGCGCCAAGTAACATCCCTAGCCCCATTCCTTGCCAATGTTGGCACCATAATTTTAGGTAAGGCTTTAATGCTTGGAAGCTTTTCCGCTCGCTCATTAGTTTCATATAAGCTCAGCCCCAAGTTTCACAAGCTCAGAATCAGTTTTACTTAAAAAGCTTAAACTCCCCTGCTCAACTATTTGACCTTGTTTCATCACCCAGATCTCATCCATATTTTTGAGCTGTTCGTAATGATGAGTGCTGATAAAACAGCCTCGCTCGTGGGCTTTATCAAGTAACATAGACCAAATGTTTGCTTGACTATCAGTATCCAATGACGCCGTAGGTTCATCAGCAATCACGAGTTGTTCAGAGTTATTCAGTAGTAAAGCCATTGCCAATCTTTGCCCTTGCCCTACCGATAAACCCGTATTTTTTTCTGCAACAGTGAGATCTAATTGTAAAGGGTGCTGCTTAATGGCCGTAACCAACCCCACTTTAGCTAATTGTTGCCACATTTTAGCGTCTGAAATATTGGGGTTCAGTAAAAGAAAATTCTCTCTTAATGTCCCGAATGGCAAGCGAGGTTGTTGCGGTAACCATGTCAATTGCTGATACCATAAAGTCGATTTCAATTGTGATAATTCAACCCCATTCACTTTCAAGCTACCTTGATAAGGATAAAAGCCTAGCAATGCATTGAGTAATACTGTCTTACCACTACCACTTTTACCGACAACAGCGATTTTTGTCCCTTGCTTCCACTGGAAATTTAAAGGCCCAAGGATAGTCCTACCGGCATAATCGTTAATGATCCAATCTTGCGCAACAATACTTAATGCTTGATCTGTAGGAAACTCGCTCATCAGTTGCGGATCAGTTTCTTGCTTCTCAAGCACTTCTACTATCGCCTCACTGGCTGCGACTGCTTGTGATTTAGCATGATAATAGGCCCCTAACTCTCGTAATGGTTGATAAAACTCAGGGGCTAATAACAAAATAAACAGGGCACCAAATAACGATACCTTTACGCCATAAAAACCAATATCCAGATATTCTAAAAAACTAAAACCAAGGTAGACTGCCAACAGTGCAATCGACACTGCAGCAAAAAACTCCAGCACCGCCGAGCTTAAAAATGCCAGTTTAAGAACAGACATGGTACGGCTTCGATAATCTTCAGACACTTTTTTGATCACCGACAGTTCTGATTGATACCGAAAGAACAATTTTAACGTCGCTAAACCCGCTATTCTGTCTGCAAAATAAGCGCTTAATCGTTGAAGAGATAACGTATGTTGTTTACTTGCTATGGCTGCCCCCATTCCAACCAAGATCATAAACAATGGGATCAAAGGTGCTGTAAGCAATAAAATCAACCCCGCTATCCAGCTTTGCGGGAAGGTTACCACCAACAACATCAAGGGAATACACACTACCATTGCCATTTGCGGTAAATATCGACTGTAGAATTCTTGTACTTGCTCCACTTGTTCCACCAGTACACTACTCCACTCACCCGCTGGTTTAGTCTGTGTGTAAATCGGTCCCAATGTATGTAATTTTTCTAATAAACCGTGACGCAGTCTCTGCCGCACCTGCTGGCCAATCTGAAAACTGTAGACTTCTTTTGCGTATCCAATAGCGGCTCTAAGCAGAGTTAAACTGATTAGCCACAACAGAGCATTATTCACTCCGTTTGTAGTCTGTTTAATAATGACTTGTTCAAGCACGGTGGCAACCACATAAGCCTGAGCAATCAAAACGCACCCTTGAAATACACCTAAAATCACAGTAATGGATAGAGGGAGTGAGGACAGTTTGGCTTGAGTTTTTAGCCAAGACAAAATGTGTTTTTCGGTATCTTGAGCCATAGAAACAAATGTAAAGAAAATAACAATACTGTAGCAACTATATCAAACAAATGAGCAAAAAAAAGTCTATGGAGAAAACTCCATAGACAATACTGAGATGAGGATGAAAAAACTTAATAAATGATGAGCTTATCTAGCCGAAATCACATCGAGATCGTACCAAGGCGTTGGGTTAATTGGACAACGAAAACGAACACTAGCTTCGGTTCAATTAAAAGCCCCCTTTAATGCCTTAGCTTATACGCAACTTCATAAGTGCCATCATTAATCATTTGTTGTATTTGCTCATCTGTGAGCGTTTGTTTTTGAACATTTTGTCCTGTTCCACGCTGTAACTTTTGATAAATATGGCCATCTGTAGCCTCTGTACTTGCCTGTTCTTCATCGTGACTTTCCGACTCTGATTCTACGTCTGTGCTAGAATTTGATGTTGAAATAGAATCAGGCCCTAACTCTGTGTTTTGTAGTTGTTCTAACATCGAAATATTTGTCTCAACACTGGTGCCATAAGTGATATTATGTGTCATAGCATGCGCATCATTCACTACTTCAGTGCTTTGCTCATCCCCCCCGTTTTGAAACTGAACATCTGCCGCATTATCTGACAAATCGGTATTTAAACTACCTGTTGCATATAGCGGGTTTTCCCCAGGACTTTTTGCTTGAGATCCATATAATGGATTCTCCCCAAGCGCCTGCTCTGAACTATTCTCTTGAAGATGCTCAATTTCTGTGCCAGCGCTTGCTTCAGGTAAAGGTAACAATCTATCAGCTACAGAACTGGCTGTTGCTTCGGAAGAAAGCTCTCTACTTGAATTGCTTTGCCTAAAATACCCTTTCCTTGTTTCGTGATAGCGTTTAGCCATCGCTTTCTTTTCATCTTCATAACTTGTATCAGTAATTGGCAATGGCCTACTTGAAGACTGACTTTTTTTGTCTCTCATAGTAATTGATGAAGTTTTTCCTTGCTGAGAAGATGGTAAAGCTTCTTCATATTCAAGTGGTCTGTTCTTATAAGCCACACAAGTTAAATCTTGGGACGTTCCATTTTGTACTGTAACCTCTATTTGTTCCTGTTCAGTTTCAGCACCAATATTTGAATAAACAGTCGAGGTTGCAGGCAATTGTTCTTCATCCTGTTCTTGAGTACTAAAAAAGGTTTCATCAACGTGACTGTAATGCTCATCAAGCGCTCCGGGATTTGGCAAACTCGTTGCAGAAGGAATACTCCTCCAACGCTGCATACCTTTCTTTTTTCCTTGAATCACAAGCTGACGTTGTGATACTTGAATCGGATTAATTTGCTTGCTTGCGGCAGGTGGTTTTATAACTTCATAATCATCTTCGTCTACGACAGCAGGATTTGAAATAGTAAAACTGGTAGTGGATGGCTTGCGGTTATATTTACCTGGCATTTGGCTGGCTATAGAGATTTTATGACTTCTTTGTGGATGACCTTCCCAAAGTGGGTTTGAATTCTCATAGATATCCTCTTCTCTTTGTTCGATTTCTCCATCAGTTTGTTTCTTGTCCTTTGAGCAACCAACTACAGTACAAACTATTAGAGTAACTCCAGTTGCCGTAATAACTACTACCGCAGTTGGTATACCAGCAACCATAACCCAAAATGACCAACCGGTTGCTGTCATTGTCGTCGTGAGTACTGAAGGCTCAGGTGTATGGGTAATCGTTGCCCCCATTGAGCTAAGGGTATCAGCAAAGGTTGTGAACTGAACTTGTTCGGTAAATGAAATTTGTTGATCCACACTTATGGATTGTAGGTATTCTAAAGAGGTTAGCTCCACAGAATCAGGAACGGTAGTTGATGGTACTATTTTCCGAGGTTTACAAAATTGCTCAGGATCTATATCCACATCAATGCAACGAGCTTTATCTGGTTGCTGTAAACACTCCTCTTTTACCCTAACCCCTGGGGAACCATCTTCCAAACAAGTGACTTCCTCATGACAATCAAAATCAAATACCTGATATTGGGCTTCTTCAGGTGCTTCCCCATTATAATTATTGCTGCACCAACCTTCTGCAGTTGAGGTTATTGGCAGCTGACAGCCACCATTTTCTGCTTGAAACGCTTTATCTCTCAAAAAGGTGGCCACATCTTGTTCTCCCACATCAACAACAATTACTTCCAATTCTCCAGCAGTGGTTTCATTGATCTTTTGACAAGATACAGTTTGTCTAGGTAGTTTCGTCGGTACTACTGGTTTTGATGTGGTTGAGACTTCAGAAGCTGGGGTCGGTTGAGGCTTTACATTTGATGTCATAGAAGAAGAGCTTGAGGCTGAACCAGAGGTGGAGCCTGAACTAGCTAGAACGTTTACGGACGAGGTTGGGCTAACCGTGGTTGATTGGCTTTCAAGTGTAATGGGAGATTGAGCTGAAGAAAATTGCTCATTATAAGGTGTGGATGTTGAAGACGGAGTGTTTTCAACTGCCGTAAAACCAGATCCTGAACCATCATCTTGTTGAGAGCTTGTATCTTTTGGCTCTGCTCTTTGATTAAGACTCTCATAGTCCCCACCATCACTTCCCACGTTAGTATCATCTAGACCTAAATACCCTGCCGCATACCCAAATCCATGACCCGCAATCGCAGCACCGGCGACACCGGCACTAACTTTAACCAAACACTTAATATTTTCATTTTCAATTTCAATTTTTTTATACTTTAGAGCAACGAATACCCCTTTTACAGCGCCTTTAGCACCGAAAAAACTAATAAATTTTTGTGTAATAATTAATCTAGGATTTGTTAAACGATAACTGGTTAAAAAGATGAATGCTGAATGATTTAGAACCTCAAAAACTAAGCTTGGAGCTCTATTCTTTGTTGCCCTCTCCATACAGTTGGTCATTACGCTTTGAGTTACACCAAAAAAAAGACTCATGCATAGCGTGAAAACAATTTCGGCTGGCACCAGAGGGTTACCGCAGACAAGGCTAATCGTTGTAAGAAGAGCAACTTGATAAAAGACATCTCTACCAAGTCGAGAAAGGGCTAAAATGTAGGGATAAGTTGAGCTTTCTTGGTTTTGCTCAGTCATTAGCACAAGTGAGGTTTCTTCACTCGAACGCTCCGCTGAATCTCGCTCAACTTCGCCACATTGAGCATAATTACCATTTAACTGATTTGAAGAATCGTCTCTTGAGCTTTGACACGATGAGCAAAGTAGTGACGTGCTCATACCATCTCCTTATCGCGTTATCGCGAAGATCAGAAGTTCATGTTTTCATCTCAAAACTTATCCTTAGAAACTGAAATAAAAAACGATCTGTTAATCAATGCCATACGGCTAAACCTAGCAGTACAAAGCTGTACTTTTACTGTATAGGTGTCGATAAAAAGAATCGCCTTCGGTTATTCATATTTGATCAAACCCAAAACAAATATCAAATTAACCATGATTCATCTTTCTGGTGAAACCATTTATATTCGTGATACTTGAAGATGCAGGATTACAGCGAAAATACTTTAAATAAAGAGCATTTCCATTTAAGACACTTAACCATATCTTAAATGGTTTTCAGTGATGGACAGGGGAAATAATCAGAAAGTTACTTAGGGGCTGCTCCCTCCCCTTACCACTTATGCGATTATGCAACAACATTTAGAAGACTGAACTCGATTTTCCATTTCAGGATCAACACCATATCCAAAATAAAAGGCTTGTTTGACCTTTTTCTGGTAATTGTCATCCGTTTCAGGAGCAACTGTTAAAATCTTTAAATCTTTAATAGCCGATCGATAAGGTGACATCAGACCTTGCAGCCCTGCTTCACCTTCAAAATACAAAAGAATCTGCAGTCCTTCTCTATAATCACTCGGAGTACGATGACTCGGGTTATCCTTTACAAAAAGTGTTACGGCCTCTGAAACTGTCGTATCTGGAGTAACTGAAACAAAATATAGCGCTTTATCAAAGCGAATGAAGCCTACCTTTGGAGTGATAGGTTGCTCTTCACCTCCCGCATTAATAGAGCCTACAGTCGAAGCTAGCAATGGTTGAGTCTCAGCAGCCATAAATCCCCTCCAAAAATAACAGGTTACCCACTTTACAACTGCCTGACGAATAAATGCAAATTGGCATTTATTCATGTTTGTTACAAGGATGCTAACGCTTCACTCAGCTTGGTCACACCGATAACTTCCATTCCCTCTGGTGGCTTTTTAGGTGCATTAGCTTTAGGAACGATCGCACGTTTAAAACCGTGTTTAGCTGCTTCAACTAAGCGCTCTTGACCATTAGGTACAGGACGAATTTCACCAGACAATCCCACCTCACCAAACACCACTAAATCGTTGGGAAGAACGTTGCTTCTAAAACTCGACACCATTGCCATTAATAAAGTTAAATCTGCACTGGTTTCAGTCACTTTTACACCGCCAACGACATTTACAAACACATCTTGATCCGACATTTGCAAGCCACCATGTCGATGCATAACCGCTAACAGCATGGCTAGACGGTTAGCATCCATACCAACAGCGACTCGCCTTGGATGCGACATTGAAGAATTGTCCACCAGCACTTGCAACTCCACCAATAAAGGACGTGTGCCTTCCCATACCACCATAACTAATGAGCCGGATGCTTCACCTTCTCCACGAGATAAAAAGATAGCTGAAGGATTGGCGACCTCTTTCAATCCGCGCTCTGTCATCGCAAACACGCCCAGTTCATTAATGGCGCCAAAACGGTTTTTATGGGAGCGTAAAGTTCGGTAACGGCTATCACTGTCACCTTCGAACATCACCGAGCAATCAATGCAATGCTCCAACACTTTTGGGCCGGCAAGACTGCCATCTTTGGTAACGTGACCCACCATAATCACAGCAATGCCTTGTTGTTTAGCAAATCGAGTCAAATATGAAGCAGACTCTCTGACTTGCGAAACACTACCGGGAGATGAGGTAACATCCGCCATGTGCATGACTTGAATTGAGTCAACAACGATGAGTTTTGGGTTTTCCTTTACCGCGATATCACAAATACGTTCAACACTGGTTTCCGATAACATACGAAGTTTATCTGTAGGAAGCCCTAAGCGATGGGCACGCATGGCTACTTGTTGCAATGACTCCTCACCTGTGACGTACAGTGCAGGCATGGTTTCCGCCAACTGACATAAGGTTTGCAATAACAAGGTACTTTTACCGGCTCCCGGATGACCACCGATCAAAATTGCCGATCCCGGCACAATTCCGCCGCCTAAGACTCGGTCAAACTCAGTAAAAGAACTAGGAATACGAGGCAGTTCATTTAAATCAATTTCATTTAAGGTTTGTACTTCACTGGCACCCTCACCGGCATATCCACTAAACTGTGAGCCTTTACTGGCTTTGACTGAGCCTAAGCGAACCTCAGTGATCGTATTCCACTCTTTACACGCAGAACACTGTCCTTGCCAACGAGGAAAGTCTTGTCCACATTCATTACAAACAAATGCCGTTTTATTTTTTGCCATTGGATTTCGAAACCGTTAAAAAAGTAACAAATTCGCCAGAAATACATTACACTTGAGCTCCGTCAAAGTAACACTGGCATTGGTTTTGCTAGATTGTTCTAATTCAAAAAAAGCCTTAAGCTAGCACCTTACAAAGTTGATCATTTACTAATGATCACAAGGAGTAAGACTAACAGGCTAACCCTAATTTAGCACGACAAAGAATCGACACATGAGTTTTGATCAAGTAAAAGCCCATCTAATTGAACAGTTAAAGCCATTTTTAATGGAAGATGACTTTGAAGAATTTTTTGAGCAGTTAACCACGGACGAAAATAGTACTGATCGTTTTTTATTAAAAATGGAGTTGAACCGCTTAAGTGCAAAGTGTAATCGTGTCATCGATCTAAGAGATAAATCGAACTTACCTTGTTCAACATTTACCTTTGATACACAAACTCATTTTTTAGACGAGCCAGCTATAGCCAGCTTTAAAGCGGCTGTAAGCCGTTATAAAAATCAATATACTCTTGGTGCATATGAAGAGGTCATGGCCGAACATAAGCACCGCTTACAAACCGTCCAAGTTGATGGTAATAAAGAAAATCTCAGAGATGAATTTATTATTCCAGGTGTAGTATTAGGAACTTACTATAACCGCAGTGAAGAGCGCATGAACTACAGCGTCCACATTACGGTCGCTCAAGCGGGCAAAATTGATGTTGAGGGCTCTACACTCGACCTTTCTGTTCATGGTGCGCGTATTAGACTCTCACATAAGCACAACCTTGATATACGTAAGCCGATTCTGGTTAAAATCACAGAGCTAAATGAAGAATACTATTACGATGAGCTACAGCAAGGTATTGAATATGAAATTGTCGATATTGAAGAGGAAGGCAATTTTCATATTTTCAGATTAAAGCGAGCCAGTGGCAGTGAGCAACTATCTCAGCTTTTAGCTAAGTTGATAAGAGACTTTAAATATCGCTATAAAGTCGATGTCAATGAGGTTTATACCAATACCTTAGGTTTAGGTTATGAACGACATTTATTGCCGCACTTGCGCCACTTACCATTATTTTTAAATGCCGATAAAAATCAACTGACTCACGCACTCATTAGCCCTGAGAATCAGGCTATAAAGAGTTACTTTACTGACGAAAATGATGTTTGTCAGTTAGGTCAAACACTAACACCAAAGCGTATAGAAAAACATATCGTAGCACCTAACGCCCCAGAGCATAACTTGCTGTATTGTTTCACTCATATTGCCAAAGATCATGTTTACTATTATTCAGCGACACTGCACGAGCTGCAAAACCACGCTTTAAAAGCGTTGTTTTTTAAATTTGGTTCTCAAAAACCAAGTTGGCGAGTATTTAAAATATCAAGTTTAGAAATTGATAAAGCCCGTGGCTTTAAGGCTTCTATTATTCCCGGTGATGACAGCCATTACTCACCTTTAGTAGAGCAACAATTAAACTTATTTAGCCATGTTCTCCATTTATCTAATCTGACTAATGAAGTCGATCGCCATAGCTATCAACAAGCGCAGTCGACATCTACCCCAAATTTGCTGAAAGTCTTTGCACAAACCAAAGATAAAGCATCTCAACTTAAATTTACCGCACTGGCTTTCGCTGAGCGACGTCAAGAGCCAAGATATAGCTTTAAAACTGAGGTGAGCATTCAGCAGAATGGTAAAACCATGATTGGTCATTCTCAAGATATTTCAACCAAAGGACTACAACTTGCGTTGCCTAACACGACTGATTTTATGAGTGACCAACCTGTTTTGCTTGGCTTCCCTAAGCTACAAGCGTTAGCAGGAAAGACTCAATTATTAAATCTTCCCTATCGATTGGTACTGCAACGCAATAACGGTCAACAGCTTCATTTAGTTGCTGCACAATCTGACGAGCCACACCGCGGTGTCACCTTTATGAATCGATTGATCATTCACAACGAAGAAAAGCTTAAACAACTTTCTGAATCGGGTGATCAATCTGGTGAATTATCGGATGGCTTAAAAAACCTAGTCATGCGCAAACTGCCTGCCACGCCGATTTTTATCGAAAAAACTCAAAAATCGGCCAAGTTATCTGCGATTGCCATCAGTTCTGAGCGCGATCCTGTTGCCGAGTTATTCGCCGCCAAAGCGAAAGAGAGCTTTACCTACGATCTTTCTCCGCTATTTGAAGGCGGTTTCTTCAAAAAGCAGATTGTCAGCTTCATCAGACGTACTAAGTCCAATCAAGAAATGATGAGTATCGACTTTTATCTGCACCTGATCCGAGGCTCTCGTGGTACTTTTACTCTTAAAGCCATCACAAAAAATCAACTTAAAACGGTTGATGAGCAAGTTGAATACATTAAAACGGGTCAAAAGCTAGGTAAGTTTATCGCATTGCGTATTTATGTGGGCGTAACGGGCAAACCAGACTTAAAATATATCCAACAAGAAAGGCATTATATTGCCAGACATGCCGCACATAAGGCCAAGATGTTAGAAGAGAAACTTTGGTATACCGTAGGAGTTGGTGAAATCATGGATATCACTGCTGAAGTCATGCACCGTTGTTTACCTCAAAATTAATGATTATTCATATAACTTCAATTTATGAAAATATTGTATATAACATAGGTAAAAGGCCTAAACAGTTTCTCAACAAATCATCAAAAACTGATTAGACTGCAAAACGGGGGATATTTAAGAAATGCCGGAGTGCATTGGCTTAAATATAGTTTCATTGTAAGACCATGAGGTTTTACTAAGGATACGTTATGGTGACTTCAGTACGTTCTGGCATTGCTCCTTGTGAGCCAACTGTCGGTCTCGAAGCAAGGAAAAGACGTAAATCCAATAGTGATTTGGTCGAAGGTAGGGATTACTTCATCGAAAGTGTATTAGATGAAGATAATGAACAGAGTCAAAGTCGTAATAAGCAGTCTCAACAAGAGTTTGGTGGTTTTCACGAGTCATTAGATCATGCTGACTCAAAATCTTCTGACTCCTTAAAACAAGGGTTTTCCATAAAGCGATTGAGTGATGGATTTATTGCCAAGGCACTTAAGCGTTTAATTGCGCTTTAACGGATATTTTGGGCAATAGACTTATTCATTTCTTCTAGCATGGTTTGCATGCTATTGATTAGGCTTACACTCACGTTATAGGTTTGCATGATTTTTTGAAGTTGTAACTGAGCTTGAGAGACAAAGTCAGACGCTCGATTAGAGACATTTTCTAAGGCATCTTTTACAGCTTCTAGCTGCCCTTTATCCAGTTTAACTGTTGCTAGGCTGTCATCCGGCTTAGGATCATCGAAGCTTCCTTTGTACGTTTTACCATTCAATACATAAGTAACGTCTTTGCCATCGGTAGAGACTTGAACTTTAGCAGGATCAATCGTTTCTTGAATGACACCACCTTTTCCATCATCTAATTCAGCATAAGACTGAAATGTCCCATCATCATAACGAAACAAGTCTAGCTTTTGGCCATCACTAGAAGTTAAAAAAATATGAGCTTGTGGCTCAGGTGGTTTTGTTGGGTGATTCAAGTAGTCATCAATAGACTTGCCGTCGACTTGAATACCATTATTACGCATATAATCAATTACATCTTGAGGGAGAGGTTCAGCACCTTTATCGCCTTCCTTAGATACTTTCGCAATGACCTCATTAACTTCATTCGCCTCGTCCTGCGCATCACGCGAAACTTTGGCTTTTTCTTGCATCTCACGATACTTTTGCCCCGCCAATTCAGACAGTAAATCCATAAACAAATAAAGTACCGCAATGCCACCGGATAATACTGAATCGCCATTAAAAGCGAGCGTGTAGTCGGTATCAGGACTCGGTATACCAAGCCCTACTGAAGCTCCAACGCCAAAATGTGAATTGACATAATCAACATTGGAATGAACAAGCACTGGGCCTCTAGACGAATCAGACATGGCATAACCTTATTGGTGTACGATTATACCATTATGCTGATCTCAGATTAGAAAGATTTTAAAAAGAGGCAATAACCCCACCAAACTGGTCTAACCAGCTAAGGTAAAATTGCCGTAATAGCATCCAAACCTAAATGATTAATGGAAACCTGAGCTTGCTGCTGCACCGCTGGTTTGGCATAAAAAGCAATACCCAGCTCTGCGGCTTTCATCATAGGGATATCATTAGCGCCATCACCCACTGCCACAGTCTGACTCATTGCAACCTCATGCTGTTCAGCTAATGCCTTTAAAATATCGGCCTTTGCTTGGGCATCAACCACCTTACCGATAACTTTGCCTGTTAACTTGCCATCAATGATTTCCAGTTCATTGGCAAAAGCACCATCTAGACCTAACTTTCCTTTTAAATGATTAACAAAAGGCATAAAACCACCTGAAGCGACGGCCACAACCCAACCGTAGGCTTTTAGCTCTTTAACCATAGACTCCAAGCCTTGAGTCAATGGCAATTCATTACAAAGTTGCTGAATAACGCTGGCATCAAGCCCTTCTAACAATGCGACTCTTTGACGTAAACTTTCCTCAAAATCCAAATGCCCTTGCATGGCCAACTCTGTCACTTCTGAGACTCGGTCACCGATACCCGCTAATTTAGCCAGTTCATCAATACATTCAATTTGAATAGCAGTAGAGTCCATATCCATCAGTAATACACCTTTATGTTTAAGCTTTGGTGTGACTAGTGACAATGCGACCACTTCAACTTCGGTATGGGTAAATAAGCTCTCAATATTAATATCGCTTGAACAAACAATATCGATATAACCTACCCCTGACTGGGTTTTTCCTTGGTGTATTTCCTTGGCACCTTGTATTTGACATAGCTGAGCTTCAATTGCATCCAACCCTGTACAGTTTTGGTAAATCAGTCGGTAAGTTTCCGTGGTATTCATTTTATAGCTTTTTCCAAGTGCATAATGGTGGGTATTGATGGAGATAAATACAATAACAAAATATTGATGTAAATAGTAAAAACAGTCTATTAAACACAGTGGACAATAACATTGATTTAACACTTCAGCTTTGTTACTTTCAATGCCATCACATTAAACGGAATGCATTAATGAAAACTTGGACAAAGACAGCCTGCGCACTGGCTATTTTAGCGGTATCTCAAACAGCATTTGCTTCTGAAGCACCTCAATCTCAACGCGAGCTTTTTAATCAAGCTTACAGCCAATATAAAGAGGCCATTACTGAACGCAAAAACTTTAATGCCGTTAAATATGCCAAGCAATCATATCAACTAGGCAAAATCCTTTATAAAGACTCACCCAAAGATCTTGCTGCTCTGACAGTCAATTATGCGACGTCATTATCTAATATTCGCCAATCAGATAAGAAAAAAAGAAAAGCAACTTTCAAAAAAGCGAAAGCATTATTTGTCGAAGCACTGGCCTTATATCAAGATATTGAGCCTGCTCAAACCACAGCTATGATCGACACCCACCTAAAAAAAGCGAAAGTGATGTCTACCCCTAGCGGAACAAAAGCTGAAATCGAAAAAGCGTTAGAACTAGCTGGAAAAAACGGGGATGAAGTCTTTGTCGCAAAAGTAAAAATGCTGGCATTTGAGACCTTAAATAGAGGTAAATTTTCTCACCACCTTAGAGATCTTACCCTCGAGGCATTCGATACCTTCCAAAAAAAATTACCCGAAAATGCCATGGATCGCGTATTAGCTGAGTTTCAAGTAGCTCGAATCTATCAAGGTGAAAAAAAGCCAGAAAAAGCAGAAAAGCTGTATTTAAACGTGATTAAGCAATTTGATACTTTAGACTACAGTCATCCCTTTAAGTTAGGCGCCCATTCTCGTTTAGTTTCAATCTACGAAAAGCAAGGTGACAGCGATAAGTCAACTGAGCATTGTATCGCGATTGGTAAGATGAAGCCCTGGGATGACAATCAAGATCCTGTGCCACTGTATAGAACCGCCATGGATTATCCAGCTATCTACGCCATGAGAAGAAAAGAAGGCTATGTAGTGCTGTCTTTCACTATCTCACAAACTGGGACAGTAAAAGATATTGAAATATTAGACTCTAAGGGTGGACACAGATTTGAAACCTCAGCGAAAAAAACGCTAGAAAGCTGGCGCTACGCCCCTAAATTTGAAAATGGTAAAGCCGTTGATGCCAAGAATATGAAAATTAGACTGGATTTCACTTTGAGTTAACTTTTATCCAAACAATAAAGGCCGCAAATGCGGCCTTTAATTCGACTATTAGAAATTACAGCTCAACAACTGCATCTAAAGTCATTTCGATCATTTCGTTGAACGTAGTTTGACGCTCATCAGAAGTGGTCGCTTCACCAGTACGGATGTGATCAGATACTGTTACAACGCACAGTGCTTTTGCACCGTATTCAGCCGCAACACCGTATAGGCCAGCCGCTTCCATTTCTACACCTAGAACGCCCATTTTTTCCATTTTGTCGAACATTTCTGGTTGTGGCGTGTAGAAAAGATCCGCAGAGAATATGTTACCAACACGGTGCTTAATGCCACGCTTGTCAGCAGCATCAACTACGGCTTTTAATAGACCATAGTCAGCGATAGCAGCGAAATCTTGACCACCGAAACGAATACGGTTTACTTGTGAATCAGTACAAGCGCCCATACCAACAATAACGTCACGAACTTTAACGTCAGTACTGATAGCACCACAGCTACCAACACGGATCAGGTTTTTAACGCCGTAATCTTTAACAAGCTCAGTAGCATAGATTGAGCAAGAAGGAATGCCCATACCAGAACCCATTACAGATACACGAGTACCTTTATAAGTACCTGTAAAGCCAAGCATGTTACGTACGTCAGTTACTTGCTCAACATTCTCTAGGAAAGTTTCTGCAATGTATTTTGCGCGTAGTGGATCACCAGGAAAAAGAACGGTTTCTGCAAAAGCGCCATCTGCCGCATTAATGTGTGGTGTAGCCATCGTTATTAACCCCTATATTTTTAATATCATCAAACTAGCATCAACTAATTTGGTGTAATTTAACGACTTTAATTAAATTTTTCACTTAAATACTGCCCAATTACTGTTAATTGGACAGTCAGTATTCAAATTTGGTTAGCCTACGAAAGATGTTCCGTATTCCATTGGCTCTAATTGGTAGTATGAAGCAATGGATTGCCCCATATCAGCAAAAGTCTCTCTCCCGCCTAATGAACCTGCTTTAAGGCCAGCACCTAATGCTAATACAGGTACATGTTCACGAGTATGATCGGTACCAGTCCAAGTTGGATCACAACCATGATCGGCAGTCAGAAGTAACAAATCATCTGCTTCTAGAATGTCTAATAGCTCTGGTAATCGAGAATCAAAGTATTCAAGTGCACGAGCATAGCCCGCTACGTCACGACGGTGACCGTAGTGAGAGTCAAAATCTACAAAGTTAGTAAATACGATAGTACGTTCACCGGCTTGCTTAACTTGCTCTAACGTTGCATCAAATAACGCTTCTAAGCCATTCGCTTTTACTTTTTGAGTGATGCCGCAGTGCGCGTAGATATCAGCAATCTTACCAACACTTACCACTTCACCGCCTGCTTCTTGAAGCTTTTGTAATACGGTTTTTGAAGGTGGCTCGATTGAGTAATCACGACGGTTACCAGTACGAGCAAAGTTCTTTGCATCAGGGCCATTGAAAGGACGAGCAATAACGCGACCGATAGTGTATGGCTCTAGCTCTTCACGAACGATTTCGCATAACTTGTATAAGTTATCTAAACCAAAGGTATCTTCATGACAAGCGATTTGGAAGACGGAGTCAGCTGAGGTATAGAAAATCGGTAGACCGCTTTTCATGTGCTCTTCACCTAACTCTTCAAGAATCGCTGTGCCAGATGCATGGCAGTTACCTAAAAAGCCGTCTAACCCTGCACGCTCAAGAATTTTATCGGTTAATTCTTTAGGAAAAGAGTTTTGTTTATCATGGAAGTAACCCCAATCGAACAATACTGGCACACCAGCGATTTCCCAGTGACCGCTTGGGGTGTCTTTACCCGAGCTGATCTCCTTCGCATAACCGTATGAACCAGTAACAGTGATATCATCACCAAAGCCCATTGGGAACTCACCCGTGCTTTCTTTAGCGGCATGAGCCAAACCAAGTTTTGCAAGGTTTGGCAATTTTAATGGACCTTCACGACCATCATTAGCACGACCTTCTGCACAGGCTTTTGCAATATGACCAAAAGTATCTGAGCCTACATCACCAAACGCTTCAGCATCACCGGCAGCGCCGATACCGAACGAGTCCAGCATTAAAATTACAGTACGTTTCATTTTATAAATCCTCTGCGCGAATGGCTTTGTATACTTCAACTTGCTTTTCTGGTTGAGTATCACTTACTTCAATCGCAGCTTTTACCGCAGCAGCGGCTTCTTCAAATCCAGCTTCTGTTTGGGCGTGAACCATAGCTAATGGCTTATCTGCATTAATTTCATCACCTAATGCACACACCTCTGTTAGACCTACACTATAGTCTAACGCATCGCCCGGTTTACGACGTCCGCCACCAAGGGACACAACGGATAAACCAAGCTCACGAGTATTCATGCTGTGAGCAAATCCTGATTTATCGGCATACACAGGACGAATAATTGATGCCTGTGGTAAATACTTATCGTATGACTCAACGAAATCAGTTGGACCGCCTAAACCAGACACCATTCTACCAAAAATTTCAGCCGCACGACCATTGTCTAATACAGCATTAAGTTTATCTCTTGCTTCTGCCTGAGTCGCGGCTAGGCCACCAAGCACAAGCATTTCTTGGCAAAGTGACATAGTGACTTCATACAAACGAGGGTTGCGGTAACGACCCGTCAAGAAATCAATCGCTTCTTTCACTTCAACAGCATTACCCGCTGAAGACGCTAATACTTGGTTCATATCCGTTAGAATAGCGGTAGTTTTAGTACCTGCACCGTTTGCAACAGCGGTAATGCTACGAGCCAGTTCTTCGGATGCTTCATAGGTCGGCATAAATGCGCCAGTACCTACTTTCACATCCATCACAAGCGATTCTAAACCTGCTGCAAGCTTTTTAGAAAGGATTGAAGCCGTGATCAATGAAATAGACTCAACCGTAGCCGTATTATCACGAATCGAATAGAAGCGTTTATCCGCAGGTACTAAATCACCCGTTTGACCAATGATTGCAACACCGACTTCTTTTACTACTTTACTTAGCAGTGTATTATCCGCTTCGGTATTGTAACCAGGGATCGCATCAAACTTGTCTAACGTCCCCCCAGTGTGACCAAGACCACGACCAGAAATCATTGGAACATAACCACCACAAGCTGCCACCATAGGGCCAAGCATTAGACTGGTTACGTCACCGACACCACCTGTACTGTGTTTATCGACAATCGGGCCATCAAGATGTAAATGATCCCAGTTTAATACGGTACCAGAGTCACGCATGGCAGATGTTATAGCGACACGTTCATCCATGTTCATATCATTAAAATATACGGCCATACCTAATGCGGCGATTTGGCCTTCGGAAACGGCGCCGTTGACAATGCCGTTAACAAAAAATTGAATTTCTTCCGTGCTTAACGCTTCTCCGTTACGCTTCTTACGAATGATTTCCTGTGCTAGAAACATACAGCTACTCCGAAGTACCTTCACACCGATTGATGGCAGATACAAAATGCAAGATTAAAGACAAAATGTAGTAATTTTTCTAAATAGTATCGAAGTTTTATTGGGGCAAAAGGGAGTTAGATCACAGATATAAATACCAGCACCATCGGATCTGTCATTATGAGATCAAATGACGCCAGTATTCACACTTTTAGATACTATTAGTAACCTTGATTTGCCGCTGGAGCGTCAGCTAATTCAAGAGTATGCAATAGGCTGTTAAGCAGGCTTGAAGCACCGAAACGGAAGGTACGTGGAGTGATCCAGTCGTCACCTAAAATGTCAGCCGCTTTGCCTAAGAATTCAGCTGTTTGTGCCGCATCACGAACACCACCAGCAGGCTTGAAACCAACCTTAGTGTTTTTCTCTTTGATCACTGTTAGCATGATTTCAGCCGCTTCAATGGTTGCATTTACAGGTACTTTACCAGTTGAAGTCTTAATGAAATCTGCACCAGCA
The DNA here is from genome assembly GCF_004358445.1 of Parashewanella tropica. Lineage (NCBI taxonomy): Bacteria > Pseudomonadati > Pseudomonadota > Gammaproteobacteria > Alteromonadales > Shewanellaceae > Parashewanella > Parashewanella tropica. The sequence goes on along the minus strand of NZ_CP037951.1, from coordinate 774,284 downwards.
TCGATAGAGATTTCAGACGCTTTACGGATAAGCGCGGGATCTTTAAGTTCACCAGACTCGATGATCACTTTCAAGATAGCTTTATCGCCACACGCTTCTTTACACGCTTTAACTAACTCGAAACCAACTTCTTCATTACCTGCCATAAGAGCACGGTATGGGAATACTACGTCTACTTCATCTGCGCCATAAGCAACAGCAGCTTTAGTTTCAGTTACTGCAATCTCAACGTCATCGTTACCATGTGGGAAGTTAGTTACTGTTGCAATTGGCATATGCTCAGCACCTAGCTCACGGAATGTTTTACGTGCGATAGGAATAAAGCGCGGGTAAATACAAATTGCGGCAGTATGACCAGCAGCCGTTTGTGACTTTTTACAAAGCTCAATCACTTTTTGATCGGTATCGTCATCGTTAAGCGTTGTAAGATCCATTAAAGAAATGCCACGTTTTGCAGCCAGTTTTAAATCAGTCATGATGTTTCTCCATCCAAAAAATATTCTGATCTGCACACCTAATATCAAGCTAGGCGCACCATAAAAAATAAATGAGTTATTTGTTTCATTTCTAAGTAATCAAGATCAGCAACAATTCAATCAATGCATGTCACCGAAACTTAGCCATAGCAAAGATTACATACAGCAGTACCAAGATTTTGTTATTGGTATGGATTGTTGGTACTTATAAGTATTCAATGCCTTACCTAAAGCAGTAAGGCTATCTTGACTATTCAGTCACGACTTGAATCCTTGAAGACCGGAGAAGAGGAGCTTGGGTTACCCCAGAAAAGTTTGTTCCACTTTCCGCGAAAAGTCCTTTTTAGCGCGAGGTAGCTCTATATCGAGCAAAATTTTTATCTGAAACTACTTCAAAAATAAACTCAAATAAAAACTTCTAAAAAATAGAAGCCGCATTATGCGGCTCCTAATTTCAAAATTCAAATTAGAATTTGTAAGTTGCAGCCAAGAAGTGAGTCAAACCAGTACTTCTTAGACCAACTTTACCGCCACCGTTCTTGATGGTGTAAATGTTTTTGTAGCTCTTAAGACCATAACCTACAGAGTAACGGTCTGAGTGCCAGTAGAAGCCTAGGAAAGCAGTACCACCGTTGCTTACTTTAGGTACGAACTCATTACCTTTGTCAGTAGCAGCGAATTGATAATCAACATAGCCTTGGAAAGAGATAAAGCTCTTGTTTGAGAAGAAGATGAAAGGCTTGAACCAGTTTGCAGAGAACTGATAACCGTTCCAGTCTTTTGCATTGATGTCGTAAGTTGCGTATAGGTTCATGCCAGTTTTACCTAACCATGGAACCATTACGTCCGCACCAAGACCCCAGAATGACATATTCACGTCACCATCATAAGTCTTACCATCAGCAGCTTTACCTTTGATAGCACCGCCACCGAAGTTAAATAGCGTTGAGAAGTAAACTTCTTTAACAGGACCGAAAGAAAGATCTTTACCTGTAATAGCATCTAAAGAGAAACGTGGGTTGAATTTCAAGAACATTTTGCTCTTGCCTGGGCCCTTATCAGTTTTGCTAGTGCTGCGGTTGGTTAGGTTAAATACATCTAAATAACCATAGTAATCCATAACACCGGCACGGCCACCAAATTCAAGCTCTAGGTAGTTATGCTCATCACCACCTTTAAGGTTTTGTGGTTTTTCACCAAATGCATACATTAAGTTCGCTTGCATCCACTTGTAGTCAGTTGCGTGAACGTCAGTGCGGTCTGCTGCGAAAGCGTTACCAGACAGCGCTGCTAAACCTACTGCAGCCAAAGCAAAGCTTTTTACTTTTTTCATCATTAACCCCATTTTTTGAGTTTCTGCCTTATATGACAGTGTTTTTATTTGCACGTGTATTTTACCTAGTTCCAGCAGCATAACCAATGGTTTAAAAGCAAAATACAAACATAAAATTCTGAAGTGTGAACGATATCTTATTTTTTTAATTATTTAGATATGCAATTGTTAGAATATTGTAAAGGCACAGTTTGATAGAAATAGCTATGTCTTCCTTGAACTCAACACAGCCAATTTGAAATACGGTTAGTTAACTTATTTGGGAGAGAAAGCGGCAACCAGAGGTTGCCGCAAGAAGTGCATTACAGTGCTAAGAATAGACCTGCAAGTGTTGCACTCATCAGGTTAGCTAGAGAACCTGCAACTACCGCACGCAGACCTAGACGAGCAAGGTCGTGACGACGGCTTGGCGCCATAGCACCTAGACCACCTAGAAGAATCGCAATAGAAGAAAGGTTAGCGAATCCACATAGAGCGAAAGAGATAATCGCTTTAGTACGGTCAGTCATTGGTAGACCAGTTTGTGCTACAGCTTTGAAGCCTTCAGCCGCTGGGTCTAACATGTATGGAGCGAAGTTCAAGTATGCTACGAACTCGTTCACAATTACTTTTTGACCGATGAATGAACCAGCAACAAATGCTTCGTTCCATGGTACACCGATTAGGAATGCTAGTGGCATAAACACATAACCTAGGATCATTTCTAGACTAAGTTGTGGGAAGCCGAACCAACCACCGATACCACCAAGGATACCGTTCATCATTGCAATTAGACCAACGAATGCGATAAGCATTGCACCTACGTTAAGTGCTAAGTGCATACCAGATGAAGCACCTGAAGCAGCAGCGTCTAGTACGTTAGCTGGCTTGTCAGGATCTTCTGGAAGATCTTCCATATCATCTTTAACTTCGTCAGTTTCAGGGTGCATCAGCTTAGCCATTAATAGACCACCTGGTGCTGCCATGAACGATGCTGCAACTAGGTACTCAATCGGTACACCCATTTGCGCATAACCTGCTAATACAGAACCTGCGATAGAAGCTAGACCACCAACCATGATAGCGAATAGCTCTGACTGAGACATAGAGGCAATAAACGGACGCACGATAAGTGGTGCTTCAGTTTGACCTACGAAGATGTTCGCAGTTGCTGACATAGACTCAGTACGTGAAGTACCTAGTGCCTTTTGTAGACCACCACCAATGATGCGGATAACCCACTGCATGATGCCTAAATAATATAGAACAGCGATTAAAGAAGAGAAGAAGATAATAACTGGCAATACGTTGATTGCGAAGATAAAACCAACTTTAAAATGTGCTAAATCACCAAATAGGAAACCGATACCATCTTTTGAGTAACCGATAACGCTAGAAACGCCATCTGAAACTGCTTTAAGAATATCTTTACCTACTGGTACGTATAGAACAAAACCACCGAAAGCCGCTTGAATCGCTAACGCACCACCAACGGTACGAAAGTTAATTGCTTTCTTATTGTTTGAAAGTAGGAATGCGATCCCCATAAGGACAGCGATACCTACAAGACTCATTAGAATATCCATGAACCATCACCCTAAATGTTAACGTTTATTATTTTGTTGTTAACCAACCCATTTCGAGGGGGATTATACCTAAGCAACAAATAAAAAGCGTTGTGTGGATCATACTTTTGAAATCTAACAGAGTGAAAATAACACGGCGTTAACAGCCTTTAACCTATAGTGTTTTTATTTATCTCTTTTAGACTCAAAAACATGAGAAAAATTTATCACTAATTGTTCTGAAACTAGGATAGAAGGTTTAGCTGACAGTTTGCTTAATTTAGAAACGATTTCTGTAAGTAAAAGCGGAGAATTTCGAACTTCATCACTGTTTTTCGGCAACATCGACGGGGAATCTGTTTCAATTAAAAAGTTTTCTAGAGGAAATACCTTAACAATTTGGTGAAGTTTGTTTGCATCTTCGTTAAGTAATAAGCCACCAATGCCGAGCTTAAAACCTAAATTAATATAGTGCTCAGCCACTTGAGGAGAGCCATAAAAACCGTGGATCACTCCCGCTGATCTTGGTCGATAGCGTTGTAATCGCTCAATGACTTCATTGTGAGCTTTTACGGCATGGATGATCAAAGGCTTTTCAAGCTCAATTGAAAGTTGAATCTGCCTTTCAAAACAATCTAATTGTTGCGACCAGTTTCGTTTTCTTATTTTATCAAGTCCTGTCTCACCAATTGCGACAAAGTTTGGGTTATCTAGATGTCGCTTACACTCCTCTATCAGCAACTCAATATCATAACTAACATCTTCACCGATAAACCAAGGATGTATCCCTAGACCAAACGGGCAGCCAAATTCAGTGCTCACTTGCAGTTGCTTTTTCCAATGCAATGGAGAAATACCGGGAAGTAAGGCACCGCGAATCCTTTGCGCTTTCATCTTGGCAAAAAGCTCTACGCGATCATCATCAAAAACATCAAAATCTAAATGCGCGTGACTGTCAATTAACATGACTTTCTTCCTTTCACAAAAAAGGTCGCTATTGCGACCTCTTTAGTATGACATTGATTAATGTTCACGGGTTTTAGCAAACTTGATGTCTGGATAACGCTCCATACTCAAGCTTAAATTTACCATGGTTGGTGCAATGTAAGTCAGATTATCACCGCCATCAAGGGCAAGGTTAGTACTGCATTTACGACGGAAATCTTCTAGCTTACGCTCGTCATCACAATAAACCCAACGAGCCGTCGCTACGCTTACTGACTCATATATTGCTTCAACGTTGTATTCAGTCTTTAAGCGTCCTACAACGACTTCAAACTGTAGCACACCAACTGCACCTACAATTAAGTCATTGGTATCTAATGGACGAAATACCTGTACTGCCCCTTCTTCAGAAAGCTGTACCAGCCCTTTTAGCAATTGCTTTTGCTTAAGTGGATCACGTAAACGAATGCGACGGAACAGCTCTGGCGCAAAGTTTGGTACACCTGTAAAGCGCATCATTTCACCTTGAGTGAAAGTATCACCAATCTTAATGGTGCCGTGGTTATGAAGACCAATAATATCACCAGGGTAAGCAGTTTCAGCACGCTCACGATCCCCAGCCATAAAGGTCAGAGCATCACTGACATTAATATCTTTACCAAGGCGCACATGACGCATTTTCATACCTTGTTTGTACTCACCAGAGCAAATACGCATGAAGGCGACACGATCACGGTGTTTCGGATCCATGTTGGCTTGAATTTTAAACACAAAACCAGAGAACTTTTCTTCGTTTGGTTCTACGTTTCTTTCTTCGGTCTCACGAGGTTGCGGAATAGGTGCCCACTCAACGATACCGTCAAGAATATGGTCAACACCAAAGTTACCTAATGCGGTACCAAAATAGACAGGCGTCATTTCACCTTTTAAGAAAGCATCATGATCAAACTCAGGGCAAGCACCTACAACCAGTTCTAATTCATCGCGTAAATCATCCGCATATGAGCCAATCGCTTCATCAAGCTCAGGGTTATCTAGCCCTTTGATCACTACAGAGTCTTGAATGGTATGACCCATACCCGTTTGATAGAGTACAGTTTCATCGCGAAGAATGTGATAAACACCTTTAAACTCTTTACCACAACCAATAGGCCAAGTGATTGGTGAGCAAGAAATTTTCAAAACCTCTTCAACTTCATCCATCAATTCAATTGGATCACGAATATCACGATCAAGCTTGTTCATGAAAGTCACAATTGGCGTATCACGCAAACGTGTCACTTCCATTAACTTAATGGTACGTTCCTCTACACCTTTTGCCGAATCAATCACCATTAAGCAAGAATCTACCGCTGTTAATGTACGATAAGTATCTTCAGAGAAGTCTTCGTGACCAGGAGTATCAAGCAGGTTTACTAAAGCATCAGCATAAGGAAATTGCATGACCGATGTTGTAATCGAAATACCACGGTCTTTCTCCATTTCCATCCAGTCTGATTTAGCATGCTGACCAGACTTTTTACCTTTAACGGTTCCCGCTTTTTGCAGTGCTTGTCCGAACAAAAGCACTTTTTCAGTAATAGTTGTTTTACCCGCATCTGGGTGAGAGATGATCGCAAAGGTGCGACGCTTCGAGACTTGCTCTGGCACTGACATCGACATGAATTGTTTCTTCTTTAGCAATTTGAAAAATCATTTTGCGCACATTTTCCCTGAAATTAGCCAATGAAACAATCAAGAGCTCTAAATTTTGTTTTCTACTGCATCTATGCACATGCACTCAGACTAATTTTTACATAACTGCTGAAATCATCGTCTTCAACATCTCCGCTCATACCCTCATCTTCAAAATCTTCGACTGTCTCTTCCAAACGTTTGTTGACGGTATCTTTGACTAAGCCTCGAAATTCCTCATAAACATTCAATAGTTCCAAACACTGTTGACGCTTGCCATTCAACATAAATAGATCGGTTTTTATATGGCTAATTAGACCAGAAATAACAAGCTTTAAATCTGATGATTTACTCGTATTTCTGTACAATCTAAGTGCATAATGAAGAGGAACTTCCTTTTTAGCGTTACGTAAATTAGCTTTAGCACTTTGCTGATTTAATACTAAAAGGACTAAGGGTGCATTGTGCAAATGGATAGCCAAAAACAGAGGAGATGCAAGCGTATCACCATAAGAAGCTACCGCCGAAAAATCACCGCTATTAAATAAAAATATAGTGATCTGTACTGCACTTTTTTCAAAACAAAAACTCAGTAAATTCGACCTGAATTTCATTTGAGTTGCCAGTTGACTTTGTTTTATTCCTGTTTTTACAAACTCAGAAAATAAAAATTCATTAGCCTTCAACTTCTCAAATACCTCTATATTATCAGTCTCAATTACGTGCACAATAAAGCGGTTAAATGTACTTTGATTAATGTGCTGAAGGTGCTGCAGTAATTCAAATTCATTCCATCTATGTATCACCTGCTCGACTTCTGAGTCTGATAAAAAAGTGTTGCTTTTTAATTTAACGATCAGTGTTGTTTCCTTCTGCTCCTCTGGTGTCAAATAGTTAAAAAATTGAGCGCAAAACTGTTGGCTCAAGCTATGCTGTGCCGGAGGTATTTGCAACGACGCTGCAATTTGAGATCTTAAAAATGGCTTCTTATCAATTAACCAATCCAGTTTTTGAGCAACAACGACTACTTGCAATCGATTTGGCTGTTTAACACCTTGGTTCAAAGCTAAAAAACTTAACAGTTCATCAAACGATTCAACCGTTCCTACTGTTAATTCAAAAAGATGATTTACCGCTTCATCCGGCAAGCTATCTAAATGTAAGCCTTGTACGTCAGCCATAGTAACGGCTCTAGTCTCATAGTCTTCGACCATCCAAAAAAAACTTCCCTCTGGGGTATATTTCAAAACCTTTTCGGGCTTTCGGCTTAATTTGATCTCACATACAGTTCTTGTTTTTTCGAGCGCTTTTGCCGCTATAGCCTGAAGGTTTAACTTAATTTCTTTAACTGAAATGCTCACTAACGTATTTGCATCCATGAGATCAGCTTCAGTACAAATCTCTTCATCTCCAGCTATACGTTGTAACGGGCCACAAATTTGCTTGAATAACTCTTTTTGTAAGGAATGAAGCTTAGCCACTTTAGACTCTGCAAAAGTTGCTTCTTGAAAATAATCAAGTGGAATATGTATCGCTTCAATCCAATGTTCGTCACTACGCACTATTTCAGTTAAGCTAAGTAATACAGCGTCTCTGTTTTGTACTTCTAATAGAGTCAATCGCTTGCTTAAAACTTCTAAGGAACTCACGGCTTCATGACAAAAGTTACCTGTTAATTGCCTGTTTAGTTCATCATCACCAACTTTTGATAATTCTTCTTTTAGCTTTTCCTGTGTAGATAACGATAACTCGGATAAACATACCCATTCAGCTCTTAACGCCTGATATTCTGACAACGCTTTGCTGAGCTCAGATGAAAGTTGCTTAAACACATACTGAGTCAATAAAATTGGATGTAAAGCGGCTTCAACTTTAGCTTTATAGCCTTTTAAAAACTTTTCTTTAAAACCAAACTGGGTCGCACTGTTAGTATATTTAGGGACACCAAACTGATCAGCAAAATGGTTAACCAGCCCATCTTCAATATGCACCTGATTTTTTGATAACGCCTCTTTAGAATCACTATCCGTGAACCCTATTAAATGCTGCCTTGCAACCGCTTTCATAACTTCACGCTTATAGAGTTTCAATGCTTGTACGTTAAAGTTACTTTCCACATCTAAAGCTTCATGGATATTATTTACAGTTTCTTGAATCCCTGGCATACAGAGCTCGATGGAATGGATTAAATTGTCAAATAATCGCTTCCTTTGATGTAGGGACAGAGTATTTCCCTCAAGGATCTCAATCGCGCGACGGAAGTCATCAGTAAAACCAGCAAAAGCAATCTCTCTGAATTCTTTAGCTGTCATGTATGTGACTTTATAATCGTCACTTTTCACAAAAAGATGTGACCAAAATGTTTCTTGAGCTATTTCGAACCTTGGGCAATGAAACTCTTTGTCTAAGGCTCTTAAGCGTTCTATGTCTTGCTTATATTGCTGCTTTAAGTCTGTAAAACTATGTGTTTGGCGATAGCGAGTTAGATCACCGTGTATGGAAGGAGAATACAGAACAACTTGTAACTTAGTGGCCTCAGTATTCGGGCTAGCAAACTGGTTAACCACGCCAACGTTAGCTTCAACAGCTGCAGCACACATATAAACCTCCAACAACGTTTAAAGTTTCAAGCCAACTGAATATCAAGGCATTCTCACTTTTCTTCACGGTTTAGTGCAATTTGAATAATGCAATTCTATAAAGTTCAATTAATGAGCAAGAGGCAAAAGGAATAAGTTATTCCAAAAAAGAATCAGCAAAATGATGTTCTAGCTTAAGTGAGCTCTGCGCGATAAAAACCGAAATTAACTACACCTAAATGCCAAATGAAACTGGTCTAATGAATTTTTATACAACATTAGCGTTACAATATAACAATAGTTAGGTTTCTTGCTCGATTATAATATGAAACTCTTGTGATCAAACGAGCAATAACAATATAAAAAACAATAAAGTGTTAGGGGTAAAAAATGAAAACAAGAGATATGGTTATACATACCAGTTTAGAGCTGTTTAATGAGCACGGAGAACGCACCATTACCACTAATCATATTGCCGCTCATATGGGGATCAGCCCGGGTAATTTGTATTATCACTTCGCAAATAAGCAAGATATTATTCAAGAAATTTTCAGCTTATTTGAAAATCACATTAACGAAAATATCAGACCTTCTGAAGAAAATGAGTTTTACGCTGGCTCAATGATGGCTTATTTAGACGCCGTTTTCGAAGGACTTTGGAAGTTCCGCTTTTTCTACATAAACCTACACGATATTCTGTTAAAAGATGATGTTTTAAAACAGCGATATCTAAAGCTACAAAAAAACACGACTCAATCTATTACCCAAATTTTGCAACAAATGGTGAATCACCAAATTTTAGACATACCATCAACAGATGTTGAACGCCTCGCAGATACAATAAGAATTTTAATTGGCTCGTGGATTGGTCATAAGCAAGTACAGTCGAATCACAAAGAAATCAAACCATCTGAGTTATTTGATGGTGTTTCTCGCATCATCTTGATAATGAAACCTTATGCAACCGAAAACTCAGCAGCAATGTTTTCTCAAATTGAATCTCGCTATCACTCATTGAGTACTCCGACTGACGAGTAACCTTAAATTTGAAGATAAATGCAAAGGTGAATCTACTCAGATTCACCTTCTAATCTATCAAGCTCCAGCCCCGCAACACGATATTCAACATAGTCGTAAACATTAGTTGCAAGCGTCAATCTAAATAGCTGAGCAGCTGCCTCTTTATTCCCCTGCATTAGCGCTTGCTGAGCAATATAAAAATAGGCTTCGCATAAATGTTTTGTGTATTCTCGTTGCTGATCTTCAGACTCAATATCTTGACTGGCACGATTAATGAGTTCATCTGCAGTCATTTTTCCTTGAAAGTATTGAGCTATAAAGGTCGGCCACTCGCCCTCTGGAAGCATTTTAACGTACTTATCTAAAGATACTTTTGCTTGATTAGGGTTGAGCTTACGTTGTGCTAAATATAGCCAGATAGCACGATACGCATCTTTTGGCGAGTGCTCATAAAACTCAGTAAAATCTTTAATAGCAAGGTCGAACCGCCCTGCGTAATACAAAGCTATACCACGATTTAAATAAGCATATTCGTATTTAGGAGCTAACTCTAATACAGAATCGAAGGCATCATAAGCACTATCAAAGTCCCCTTCTAGAGTCGAATAGATACCAAGAAAATTATAAGCATCTGCCAGTCTAGGGTTTAAATTTAAGGCTTGCCTAAAGTCATATCGAGCTGACAAGGGTAATCCAATACGATCATAAATCACTCCCCGTTCATACATAAAGCGAGCACGTTGTTTATCTGTCAACTTAGCACGAGCAAGGATGTCAGAACTTTTTAGGAGGTTTAGCTCATCTTGATATAGTGGAGTAACTGGCTCAACTAATAAACGGGTAGGATAGTGGGTGGTTGAAGTGGTAGATGCACAACCTGAAAGCAAAGAAACGACCACTGCAACTTTAAGAATGCGCCAATTTACAATCATTAAGATCAAGCCCTTGAAAAATATGGAAACTGGTTAATCATATCAATCCCAGCTCCAAACAGCTATCAAGAATTTAATGGCTTTAAAGTGATAAGGTGCCACAAAGTCGTTTTGAGCTTTGAGCTAGCTTCTCATTGGCCTCTTTAAGGTTCAATAAAAGCATTGACTTTGATGTTAAATAATTGGAATAAATTCCATAGCAAACGAGTTCAATATCGTTCGTATTTGCTTTAGGGTATTCATTTGCTAAAACTTGACTGCAATGAGTCACAAAATCAGCCATGTTTTGCTCTTGATCTCGTTTAACCGATTCAAGCCTTTTGGCCTCTGTAAATAATTCATCACTGATGATGTTATCTCTATTATCTTGCTCTGAGCCAATATCGAAGAGCATTGCCAACAATGCATCCACAGTATGTGTTTCAGGAAGGTATGAAATAACTTCTTTCCATTGAGCTGAATAGATATTGCGCCAGCGTTCACTCAAGGCTGCAATGATTTGATCTCGATTACCAATATAGTGACGTAAAATGGTGCGCTTTACTCCAGCGGTTTCTGCAATGTTCTCTAAAGACGTATCTTGAAGTCCTTGCTTAAGAATGCATTCCTCTAGTGCATCAAGAATTTCCGTTCGTCTTTGCTCCACCATACTGGGTCTAGCCATTATCACCTCTATATCGATATTAGTCGTGTTGATCTGTCAAACTTAACTTCTAGAGTAAATATACTCTACACTTGCAATCATATTATATTTTCAGAATGAAAACATAATATAAATAGCGTGGAATTGTAATTCTCTCACAAAAAAGGAAAACGATTAACCTTCTACCAGTAATACAAATCTCACTTGCCTATTTATCATACCAATCTGCATTCAATAGCTATCCCTCAGCAATAGATAAGGGCTTTCAGAGCAAGGGGCAAGCTTAAATAATATAAAAAAAGGGAGCTAAAAAGCTCCCTTAGATTTACTATCTAAAATAGATTATTCAGCTGCTGGTGCTTCTTCTTTCGCTTTCGCTTCTTTAATAGATAGACGCACACGACCTTGACGATCCACTTCCATCACTTTCACGTCCACTTCCTGACCTACTGCTAGGTGATCAGATACGTTAGCAACACGCTCTTCACTGATTTGTGAAATGTGTACTAGACCATCTTTACCAGGAAGGATGTTTACGAACGCACCGAAGTCAACGATACGATTGATCTTACCTTTGTAGATACGACCTACTTCAACTTCAGAGGTTAACTCTTCGATACGGCGGATTGCTTCACGAGTAGAGTCACCATCAGAAGAAGCAATACGCACAGTACCGTCATCATCAAGCTCAATCGTAGTGCCAGTCTCTTCAGTAAGAGCACGGATCGTTGCACCACCTTTACCGATAACATCACGGATCTTCTCAGGGTTGATCTTGATGCTAGTGATACGAGGCGCGTGATCAGAGATATCTTCACGGTGAGAACCGATTGCACTGTCCATCACGTTCAGAATGTGGATACGAGCGCCCATTGCTTGTTGCAGAGCAATATCCATGATTTCTTTAGTGATACCTTCAATCTTGATGTCCATTTGCAGTGCAGTAATACCGTCACGTGTACCTGCTACTTTAAAGTCCATATCACCAAGGTGATCTTCGTCACCTAGAATGTCAGAAAGTACTACGAAGTCATCGCCTTCTTTAACAAGGCCCATTGCGATACCCGCAACAGATGCCTTGATTGGTACACCTGCATCCATCAATGCTAGAGAAGTACCACAAACAGAAGCCATAGAGCTTGAACCGTTAGATTCGGTGATTTCAGACACCACACGTACTGCGTATGGGAATTCAGCTTCTGTTGGCATAACCGCATTGATACCACGCCATGCTAACTTACCGTGACCAATTTCACGACGCTTAGGCGAACCAACCATACCCGTTTCACCTACAGAGTATGGAGGGAAGTTGTAGTGCAACATAAAGCGGCTAGTACGCTCACCCATGATGCCATCGATCTTTTGTGCATCACGTTCAGTACCTAAAGTTGCAGCAACTAAAGCCTGAGTTTCACCGCGAGTGAAGATTGCAGAACCGTGAGTACGTGGAAGTACGCCCGCTTGAACGTTGAGCGCACGAACCATATCTGGCTCACGACCATCGATACGAGGCTCACCACGGATGATGCGACCACGAACAACGTTCTTCTCTAGGCTACCTAATAGACCTTCAACTTCAGACACATCAATGTCTTCGTTTTCAGCAACTAGTTTTTCAACAGCCGCAGACTTAACTGCCGCTACAGCGTCACGACGCTCTTGCTTATCAACCACTTGGTAAGCGGCGCCCATACCTTCTTCAGCTAAATCTTTGATTTTAGCAACAAGCTCTTGGTCTTTTTCTTCTGCAGTCCAACCCCAAGCAGGTTTACCCGCTTCAGCTTTGAACTCTTCAATCGCATTCACAACAACTTGTTGTTGATCGTGACCATAAACGACTGCGCCTAGCATGATTTCTTCTGGAAGCGCCTGTGCTTCAGATTCAACCATCAATACCGCAGACTGAGTACCCGCAACAACTAGGTCTAGCTGGCTTTCTGGCATTTGATCTACATTAGGGTTTAGGATGTATTCGCTACCCGTGTAACCAACACGCGCCGCACCTAGTGGACCATTAAACGGAATACCAGAAATCGCTAATGCTGCTGAAGTACCAATCATCGAAATGATGTCTGGCTCAATGTTAGGATCAACAGAAACAACAGTGATGATCACTTGAACTTCGTTTTTGAAGCCATTAGGGAATAGTGGACGGATCGGACGGTCAATCAAACGTGCAATCAGAGTTTCGTCTTCAGATGGACGACCTTCACGCTTGAAGAAACCACCAGGGATCTTACCTGCTGCGTATGCTTTTTCTTGATAGTTAACTGTCAGAGGGAAGAAGTCACGACCTGGGTCTGCGTCTTTCTTGCCTACTACAGTAACTAAAACAGTGGTGTCGCCCATGCTTGCCAACACAGCAGCGTCAGCTTGACGTGCAATCACTCCGGTTTCTAGAGTTACGGTGTGTTGACCGTATTCAAAACTCTTTACAATTGGATTCACTTGACCAATTCCTTAATTAATTATCTTAAATTTCGCTCAGCATTATACGTTAACAACCGTCATTAGATAAAGCGTCTATACTTCACAAACACCATTATCACAAATATTTCATGTATAAATGTGCTGACAAATGGACCTTGTTAGCTTTAAAAAATCATAGAGGGTTGAATTCAGGGATGAAATTACGCTTTAGTTCTCTCACATTAAAGCAAACTTTTTTAGTGTCTATAACGGTATTTTGTTTTGCCGTGGCACTGCTTTTTATCGAATTTATTTCAGTGGTTCATACTGAAAAACGACATCTCAAACAGCAAGGGGAAACCCTGATTCATAGTTTGGAGCAAAGCGCCAAAGCTTCTTCCCTAACCGACAATACTCTCTTAGCGCAGCAGTTATTAAAGCAAAGTTTTGATCTGCCTTGGATCCAAAGCGTCAGTATCGAACTCAGAGAAACGGGACGCATACTTTCAGCCAATAAGCCGCTCGATGCAGAAAATGGAATTTGGCATGATTTCGGTCGGTGGCTATTTCAAAATCAGCAACATAACACTCGATTGCTTTACCGAGACAACTCACAACCATTTGCGAGGCTTAATCTTCACTATGATCTTAAAAAGATCAGCCATACTCTTCAAAAACATTTTACCCGCACCTTTATCTTTTCTTTAATCGGTACGCTTGTGCTTACGGTATTACTCACTGGTGTATTTCATTTCTTTTTAACCAAGCCAATGCTCATTTTGAGTCAAGCCATAGATAAAATCACTCCAGATACCCCTAAAGATAATTTATTACCGCGTATTCCTTTTCACAACAATAACGAATTATCCAGAGTAGTGACTAAGTTCAATCAGATATTGATTCAGTTTGATATGACACAACTCAAGCTACGAAAAATGGCAACGAAAGATCCACTAACCAGCTTGCCCAATCGTGTGTTGTTACTTGAAACCATTAACCTGAGCATTCAGCGTTCCAGTCAACAAAAACGTAGCTTTGCTCTGTTTTATATTGACTTAGATCGCTTTAAAAACATTAATGATTCGTTGGGGCACCAACTCGGCGATCGATACTTAATGCGTATCGCCCGCGTATTAAAGCGAGTTGTAGGCGAAAAAGGCACCGTCGCGCGCCTTGGTGGTGATGAATTTGCGATCATAGCCAATGAGCCACAGACGCTTCCGCAAGCAGGAGAATTTGCACAAAATTTAATTAAGGAAATCAAAAAGCCGCTGTTTTTAAATGAGCATAAACTTCATCCCAATGCCTCTGTGGGGATCGCTCTCTATCCTGATGATGGCCACAACTCAGATGATTTGATCCGCCATGCTGAAATGGCTATGTATAGTGCCAAAAAGCAAGGCTTAGGTAATTGGGCATTTTTCAATAAAAAAATGACCGAAAAAGCCATCGCTCATCTTCGTATTGAAGCCAATCTTTATAATGCGATTCGTAATGACAATCTATCCTTATTTTTCCAACCAAAAATAGAATTAGCTACGGGAAAAATGAAAGGCGCAGAAGCCTTAATCCGCTGGCATCAAGGTGATAAAATTGTCTCTCCGGGCGATTTCATTCCGGTGGCAGAAGAGACAGGGTTGATCGTGACTTTAGGTAAATGGGTGATCACCAAAACCTGTGAAACACTAAGAAAATGGTGTGACGAATTTAATCAAGTGCCTTCTATTGCTATCAATATCGCCGCTAAACACTTCATCGATCCAAAATTTGTAGATCAACTTAAAACCTGTGTCAGCAGTTTTCATCTTGATCCATCTCTAATAGAAATTGAAATTACAGAAAGCTCATTTATTCATGATATTCAATTAGCCATCGCTGTGATAGAGCAGCTTAGAAAATCTGGTTTTAAAGTCTCCATTGATGATTTTGGAACAGGTTATTCGTCGCTCTCATACCTAAAAGTATTACCTATTAACACTTTAAAAATTGATCGCGCTTTTGTTGAAGGGCTACCTGAAAACGATGCGATTGCATCTACCATCGTCATGCTCGGGCAACAAATGAGTTTAGAAATTGTCGCTGAAGGTATTGACGAAGCCAAGCAGCTAAAATGGCTAAAAGCACATGGCTGCGCTTTAGGGCAAGGCTATTTATTTAGTCGTCCACTTCCACAAGAAGAATTTGAAAAACAATATCTTGAGCCCCAGCAAACGGTTTTAGAGATCGAGTAACGCATATTAAGTTCAACCCCACAATTTAGACATCTAAACATCTTGACGTTTTAACATCCTCATGTTTATTATCTATGCATTAAGTAAGATTTATTATGCAAATACTCATTTCAGTATGTATAGGGATAACAGGATGACAACTGCAGTATTGCCGTCTTTCTTTGAGACATTGCCAAGGATAGATATTCGTGACTCTTTTCATTTACCAGAACAACAACCCTTGTTCCATGGTGGAAATATCTCTCAAGGACAAGTTTCATACTACCTTCGAGGTCCTAAGGATTCACCTATAATCATTGTGCTCGGGGGTATTTCGTCAGGGAAAGAAACCGAGCAGTGGTGGCCAGAAATGGTCGGAGCAGGATTAGCGATAGATACTGATCTTTATCAAGTATTAAGTATCGATTTTCTGGGTGGAAACCATGACTCCAGTGCTCCAGATGCTAATGAACATTCAAGCCAAGCCGCCGCTATTGATACCAGAGATCAGGCAAAAGCCATTTCACTCTTATTAGAACATTTAGACATTGATGTGGTTCACAGCTTTATTGGTGCATCCTATGGCGGAATGATCGCCCTTTCATTCGCTGAATTATTTCCAAATAAAGTAAAACAACTTTGTATTCTATGTGCGGCTCATAAAAGCAGTAACCTTGGTATTGCTTGGCGCTCGATACAACGTCAAATCATACAACTCGGCGCAGATACTGAGCAGGAGGAACAAGCCATCGCGCTTGCTAGAGCGCTAGCGATGACGACTTATCGTTCATTTGTAGAGTTTGAAGAAAGATTTTCAACCGCTCCGTATGTCGTAGATGGCTACTTTCAATTTCCTGTTAATGGATATTTAGCCTCTAGAGGTGAAGCATTTAAGAAAAATTTCTGCTGTCGTGCCTATCTTTGTTTATCAGAATCTATCGACTTGCATCATGTCCTGCCTGAAAACATTAAAACACCGATAACTTGTATCAGCTTTGATACTGACCAACTCATTCCTAAAAAATTGATGCAAGAGCTGGCTGAATATAGCCAAGGGAAAAGTCAGCATTTCAATCTTCCTTCACTGTACGGTCATGATGCCTTTTTAAAAGAAACTCAAGCCATAACACCACTTATTCAACAAACGTTAGAGTCCATCCGCCATGTCAAATAATAATCAACAACACACCTACGCCCATACACAAACATCAGCCGTTCGTTCTGGCTTAGATACTGACACCGCTCATGGTGCAGTGATGCCACCGATTTATCTATCCAGTAATTTCAGTTTCGAGTCTTACAATCAACCTCGAAAATACGATTACACTCGTTCAGGCAATCCAACTCGCGATCTACTCGCAGAAGCATTAGCAGAGCTCGAAGGCGGTCATGGCGCGGTGATCACACCAACAGGAATGGCAGCAGTTAACCTTGTCCTCCAGTTATTAACACCTGAAGATACTCTTCTCGTTCCCCATGACTGTTATGGTGGCAGCTATCGTTTATTTGAACATGCTTCAAAACGTGGATTATTCAAATTAACTATTGTCGACCAAAATGATTCTGCAGCCCTACAACAAGCTCTTGAGCAGCAACCCCGTCTAGTATGGGTCGAAACACCAAGTAATCCATTACTTCGGATTTATGATATTGAAGCCATTTGCCAACAAGCTCATCAAGTCGGTGCCTTAGTTGCCGTCGATAACACTTTCTTGACCCCTTTATGGCAAAAACCATTTGAATTAGGTGCAGATATCGTCATCCACTCAACCACTAAATACATCAATGGTCATAGTGACGTAGTTGGCGGTGCCGTGATTGCAAAAAACCAAGAGCTTCACGAAAAGTTAGCGTGGTGGGCAAACTGTATTGGCGCGACTGCGGCACCTTTTGATAGCTATATGACTTTACGTGGTGTTCGAACGTTACATGCTCGTCTTCAAATTCATGAACAAAATACAAAATCTGTTGTGGATTACCTTAACCAGCATCCAGCCATTAAAAAGGTCTATCACCCAAGTTTAAAGAGTCATTCGGGGCATGAAATAGCGGCAAAACAACAGTCAGGTTTTGGTGCCATGTTAAGTGTCGAATTGGATTTAGGCTCTGAGACTCAAGATTACCCACAGCTGTTAACGCACTTCTTTAATTCATTAAGTATGTTCACACTTGCGGAGTCTCTTGGCGGTGTGGAAAGTTTAGTTTGTCACCCAGCTACCATGACCCATGCAGGGATCAGCGAAGAAGCGCGTAAAACAGCGGGAATTTCAGAGTCTTTATTACGATTCTCAATCGGCATTGAACACAATGAAGATTTACTCGCTGACTTATCAAGAGCGCTTGAATCTCTTAGTGCTTTAAAACAAAAGCTTACCGAAAAGTAAGCTATTCCAAAAAACGGCACAGGATAATCTGCGCCGTTTTTTCACTTTAGCCTTCATAAAGCTATTTTTTCAAGTTTTGCTCAAATAGCTTATAAATACGGTTGTATTCATCTAACCAGCTTGATGGTTGTTTAAAACCGTGCGGCTCCACTGGATAAATCGCCGTTTCAAACATTGGCTTTTCAAGTTCAATTAAACGTTGAACCAGACGAACACTGTCTTGGAAGAATACGTTGTCATCCAAGACACCCGCCATGATCAGCAGCGGTTTTTTAAGACCTTCTGCATGTTCGATTGGTGAACTACGTTCATACGCAATCGGATCAACATCTGGCGTATTCAAAATGTTAGAAGTGTACGGCGCGTTATAGTGTGCCCAATCGGTTACAGGACGAAGCGCGGCACCTGCTTGGAATAAATCAGGTTCAGTAAACAATGCCATAAAGGTTAAGAAACCACCGTAAGAACCACCATAAGTTCCCACGCGTTTAGCGTCTACGTTGGCATTCGCTGCCATCCATTTTACGCCATCTTCCAAATCTTCCACTTCTGGATGACCCATATTACGGTAGATTGCAGTACGCCAGTCACGTCCATAACCTTTAGAGCCACGATAATCCATATCCATTACCACATAGCCTTGTTGGGCTAACAAGTTGTGGAACATGTACTCACGGAAGTATCCAGAAAATCCATAATGTGCGTTTTGCAGATAACCCGCACCGTGATTGAAAATCACCGCTGGATATTTATCAGCGTTATTCTTGTCGAACCCTTGAGGTAGATACACACGTGCATAGACTTCACCAGCCCCATGAGTCGATGGAACAGCTACAACCTCAGGTGCCTGCCATTTGTAATCAGCAAATGCTTTACTGGTATAGTTTGTAAGTTGCTTAAGCTCGCCACCAATTTTTTGAACATAAAGCTCATTCGGGCGAGTTCGAGTAGATGCTGTTAGAAGTAACGACTCACCATCTGGACTTAAGCGATAATCTAACACGCCCTTCCAGTTGGTTAGCTGTTCACTTTTCCCTGATACGATGTTCACACGATAAACATTGTACATTCCAGGGTGAGTTTTATTGGCTTTGTAGTATAGGTACTGACCACGAGGACCGACGGTCACTTCGCTCACTACATACTTGCCTTTAGTTAATGTCTTAGCAGGCTTGCCAATTTGCTTTAGGTAAAGTTGAGAGTAACCCGACTTTTCTGACAAGAAGTAATATTGATCGCTATCATCAATCCAACCATATTGATTATGGGTATAATTGATCCACGCATCATCATGTAAACGATCTTCAGTACTGAAACGACCATTTTTAAGATCAACATTAGCAATCCAACGATCTTTGTTGTCTACGGCTTCGATCATCACCAAGAGTTTGTCTTCTGAAGGGTGCCATTGAATAGGGCTTTGGCTCCAGCCCCAATCTACCATTAACTGCAATTTACGCGGCGCTTTTTCACTGTCGTAAGTTTTGCCTTCTTTCTTCGCATTTTCAGCTTTTACTTTGGCTAACACATCTTGGTTGTAACCTGTTAAGCCCTCAATAGTAATGGCACGTTTTTGATGCGTTTTTAGATCAAGCACCATGAAGTCCTGACCGGGATAGTTATCTTCCGCCACTCTTGCACGTGCAGGAACGGCATCGACATAACCGTCTTTACCAAGGTAATTTGGCATAATGTCATGCTCACTACGCCACTTATAATTTTTATCAACTACAGCCACAAATAAATAGCGGCCGTCTGGTGACAAGCTTGATTCTACTACTCGGTTATTTTTACCTAAGTACCATGCTTTTGAAGCGACGGTTGGATCTTGTTTTGCCAATCGATCATTAAATTGTTCTTTAAGCTCTGCATCTTTATGTTGCTTAGCCACATATTTGATCAAACGTTGCTGTTGCTTAGCCAAATAAGTTGTTGGTTGTTGCACGCCTTTAGGCGCGTTAGCCATTTTGATGTCAGCCAACTGCTCAATTAAACCATTATTGGCATGAATACGGAAAATCTGATTACCTTGCCAGTATGCTAGATCACCATTACTTAAATAACGAACGCCGTTGATGCGTCGATTTTGCTTGGTGACTTGCTCAACGCTACCTGTTTCAAGATTTTTTACGAAGATATTACCTTGATACAAAGACGCTTTTTTGGTTTTCTCAGGGTTGAAAACACCACCACGTTGGTCGGCTAGGTGGTAATCAGCAATGCTCAGTTTTTTCGCTTTGCCATTAACAGGTTGTTGGTAATAATCTTTTAACGGAGAACCATAAGCCTGACGAACAAAGTACACTGAATTACTATCATCTGACCAATAAGCTTGTTTCGCTAAAATCCCCATCCAATCAGGGTTAGCCATAATCTGTTTCATGGTAAGCTTTTGATCCACTTTTGGTGGAGTCGCTAATTCGACTGTAGATAATTGAGGCTGTAACTGAGTTTTGGGAGTAATTGGCGCAGATGCACATGCCGATAAAATCGCCATGCTTAATGTCCCTAAGGCAAGGTTTCGAGTCAACAAGTTCATGCTTGTTCCTTTGTTGTTTTTAAAAAATTATCGAGCAACTCAAGTCCTTGCTCGGTCAAAATAGATTCAGGGTGAAATTGAACGCCATAAATCGGCAGGGAATTATGGCTCATCGCCATGATTTCACACCCATAATCTGGATCATCAAACCATGCGTCCAGTGTAAAGCTTTCAGGTAGGGAATCAACCAATAGCGAGTGGTAACGGGTCACCGTTAAAGGGTGATTTAATGCAGAAAATAAACGCTCATTATTATGAGAAATATCACTGGTTTTTCCATGCATAACACGCTTTGCACGAATAACATTAGCACCAAAAGCTTGAGCGATGGCTTGATGTCCAAGACAAACCCCCAATATGGGAAGCTTTCCCTGAAAGTGCTTAATAGCTTCTAATGAAATCCCAGCTTCATTCGGAGTACAAGGCCCTGGAGATATCACCAAATGGGTCGGCTTTAACGCTTCAATATCTTCAATAGTGATCTCATCGTTGCGCTTCACCATTACTTCTTGCCCTAGCTGCTGAAAATACTGAACAAGGTTAAAGGTAAACGAGTCATAATTATCAATCATCAGTAGCATCGAATTGCTACCTTTTGTTGTTGCTGCATAAATGAAATAAGAATGGGTACAGATGGGGTATTCTATGATCAAAAGTAATTAATACCAATTACAGCAATTAAATACTCAACTCAGAGCTGTGTATGCGGTCAAAGTACAATCGAAATTGATGCAGACATAGCCATCTACGTCAAAGCAATTTGGAGTAGTAATTTGGGCGCATACAAGCTCCCAAAGGGCAAGGCTAAAGATTTCCATTACTGCATTACAAGCTCTTGAATTATCCCGATAGTTCTTCGTGCTTGCGCTTTGTACTGAAAATCTTTAGCTCTTGCTGAGTGAGAAGTTAATTACTGTAATTGGTATAAGATGCAGAGCTTTAAGGTTTTTAACAGATTCTTTTACGAACAATGCCAGTCAAGCTAAGTGACTGGCATTGATTATTTAATAATATGAATAGTTTCATTTAGAACCGATAATGTGCACCTAAAGTAAATACTGGATACCACTTGTACTCTTGAATATCACGTTCAAATTCTTTTTGCTCAGCAACAACGTTGTCTAAAAGAGCATTACATTGGCTCGTTGAGAGTGATTTGCCACAAGTCACATCTAACTGAGTTTCTGGAGTGTTGTGATAAAAAGCACCGAGTTCAACATTAAAACTCCAACTTGAGGTACTGTTTGGTGCAAATGCCCAACCTAGCCCAACATAAGGAGCAAATTTCTGAAACGTGATTTCGCCTTTAGCACTGCCAACATCTTCAACTTTATAAGTTTTACCATTGAACTTATATTCACCATCGATAGCTAATGCTTCTAATTTGGCTTTATTGCCATTGTAAAAAGCACCAGCACTCAGACGGAAACCAGAAGAATCAAACGGATGATAGTCAAAAATAAGTGAAGCTGAACGCAGTTCAAGATCTGCATCGTATTTTAATGATGCTTTTTCAATTTCGCCGTTAACATTAAAGGCGTTCACACCAAGGCGTACATTCACGTTATCTGTTAAACCATGGTAATACTCGATACCAGCACCTAAGGTACCTGCTTTGATGCTAATTCCATTTGATGAATCTGCCAATGCTGGCAAAGAAAGACCTAATAAGGCCAAGAGTAATGGGGCTCCGCTTAACTTCATATCTACATCCTCATGTTTCTATACCACTTGCTGTAATAAGCGATATTAAGCAGTAAATTTGTTGACCAATAATGGCGACAAACGTTTGTTCATTATAGAATGGTGATAATGATGTTGCGAATATGGTTGCAAGTTTGAGTAAACAACACACACGATTTTAGTTTTAACTTGTTCCTTCCTCTGATGTAAATGGAGCCAACATTGGCTAATATAGTTTTGCGAATACGAACAGTATTTTTACCAATGTTATTCACCTGTATTGGATTTTTTCTGGTACTGAATTTTCAAGAATATTGGCAACAATGGCGGCCAGTCACTCGTGAACTTCCTTTATGGCTGTTGCCCATTGCAGGCTTAGTAGCGCTTCAATTTAATCGAAGCCGTTTAGCCTATTTGGCTTTTCTGCTTGTCATATATTACAGCGTTAATCGTAGCCTCTTTATTGATAGCCAGTATTTACTCTCACTTAAAGAGCAAATCTTCCTATTCGGTAGCTTAAGCATGGTACTGTTGCTATTGATGAAAGATAGAGGCATTGCATCCATTCACGGAATATTAGCATTAAGTATGTTCGCACTTTGTGCTGTTCTAACGTTCAATTTAGACATACTTCTCAACCACGCCAACAAGATACTTATGCCAACAAAATTAGCTTACAGCGATATTATTATTTCGATATGGTTAACAACGACTCTCATTATTGGCTTTGGCACTATTATTAAAAATACACTTACCACAACGACAATATCCCTTTCCTTCGTTTTGTGGTCACTCCTGTATTTTAAGCCACATTCAATACCCGCTGATATTACATTACTCGGTGTGGCTATTTTAATCTTCATCAGTGTCTTATTTGATTCGTATCGCTTGGCCTATCGGGACGAACTTACCGGGCTGCCATCACGCAGAGCCTTATACAATTTAGTTTTATCCCTAAGTAACAAGTATTGTGTTGCCATGACCGATATTGACCACTTTAAAAAGTTCAACGACACCTATGGCCATGATGTCGGCGATCAAGTACTGAAGCTGGTAGCGAGCAAACTGTCAAAAGTCACTGGAGGCGGTAAGGTGTTTCGTTACGGTGGTGAAGAGTTCACCATTATTTTCCCTCGAAAATCTGTCGAACAAACTCTAGAACACCTTGAAGCGGTACGTGAAGAAATTCAAAATTATAAGATGATGATCCGAGATGAAAACCGTAAAAATACCAACAAGAGTGCAAGAAATAAGAAAACAAATACGAATAAATCTGTAAGCGTAACTATTTCCATCGGTGTAGCTCAACACCAGCGTAAACAAGATTTTGATAAAACGTTGAAAGCGGCCGACATTGCTTTATACAAAGCTAAGAAGCAAGGACGTAATCAAGTGTGTTCATGAGCCAATTTCAAGCATAAAAAAACCGAACTCTTGGGTTCGGTTTTCTAATAGATACTCTAAACTATTTAACCACAGTTAAATGACCACGCTTCTTAGGTGGTTTTTTCGTTTTAGGATCTTCAGCTTTAGCTTCTTCAACGATAGGCTCTTTAGCTTCTTCCTCATTCGTATCAGAATCTACGCTGCTTAGAGTTAACTCTTCATCTTCCTCTTGCGAAGCCATAAAAGCTTCTTCCATATCAAATACACTGCCAGCACCGTTTTCACGGGCGTAAATAGCAACAATAGCAGCCATTGGTAATAGAATATGATGTGGTACGCCGCCAAATCGAGCATTAAACTCAACATAGCTATTACCCATTTCAAGATTCATTACTGCTGACGGTGCAACATTTAAGACAATTTGCCCGTCTTTAACATATTGTTGAGGAACTTGCGTACCTGGCACAAATGCATCTACAACCAAATGCGGTGTTAGATCGTTATCTAGTAGCCACTCATAATATGCTCTGAGTAAATATGGACGATTCGGAGTTAACATAAATTAGATCCCCATACGCATTTCGCGCTCAGCTTCTGTCAAAGAAGCTTTGAATGATTCACGATCAAAGATACGTGTCATATAGGCGTGAATATGCTGACTAGCTTGCGAGTTTAACTCGATACCTAAAGTTGGTAGGCGCCATAGCAAAGGTGCTAGGTAACAATCAACCAAACCAAACTCTTCACTCATAAAGTATGGCATCTCTGCAAAAACTGGGGAAATTGCAGTTAAGCTTTCTTGTAATTCTTTTCGCGCTTCATCCGCATTATCGTTGCTGCGGATACGCTCAACCAATTGATACCAGTCAGTTTCAACACGATGCATCATCAAACGACTTTGACCACGGGCAACAGGATAAACTGGCATTAATGGAGGGTGTGGAAAACGCTCATCTAAATATTCCATGATGATGCGTGATTGATACAGAACTAATTCGCGGTCTACGAGAGTAGGTACAGAATTATATGGATTGATCTCTAATAGATCTTCCGGCATTTCATTTGGGTCGACCTGTAAAACATCAACAGAGACACCTTTCTCAGCCAAAACAATACGTACTTGATGGCTATATAAATCATCAGCCCCAGAAAATAGGGTCATGATAGAGCGTTTGTTGGCAGCAACAGCCATTGATACCCTCCAGAATCGAAAAAACTAGAACACAGAAATCAGCTCAAATTACGAACAGACAACATTCATTCTAGGTAGAAAAATAAAACAAACGAGGGGCAAAGCCCCCCGTTAACGATGGATAACAGTACATTCTACCCGTAAATTAACGGTTAGTGTACATCTCTCCAATATTCTTTCTTCAAGAAATATGACAACACGAACAGAATAAACAAGAATCCTAGTACGTATTTACCTAATTCTTCACGTTCCAGACGAACTGGCTCAGCTGAATAAACTAGGAAACCAGTAATGTCTTTTACCGCTTGGTCATATTGCTCAGGCGTCATTGAACCTTCTTTTCCTTTAGGAATAACCAGTTCACAATTCATTTTTGGCTCACCAGAAGCTTTATCAATGATAGGGTTACCCGCTTCATCTTTCGCTTCTTTACAAACCTGCTCTTGAACACCTTGAAGGTCTTGAAGAACGTGTGGCATACCCACTGATGGGAATACAGTATTGTTCACACCAAATGGACGGCTTGGATCTTTATAGAAAGTTTTTAGGTAACTATAAAGCCAATCTTCACCACGAACACGACCCACAAGCGTTAGATCTGGTGGCGTTGCACCAAACCACTTAGCCGCTTCTTTACCAGGAATGGCGTTAGTCATCAATTCACCTGGCTTAGCACCATCAAGGATATACTTAGCACGCATATCATCAATAGAAATACCTAGGTCATTCGCTACACGCTCATAACGTTGATATTCAGTGCTGTGACAACCAGAACAATGCTTTTGGAATAAATCCAAACCACGCTCTAAAGAAGCCTTATCATGCAAATCAATGTTTGCTTTATAAGGAACTGGAGCGCCGCCAGCGGCTATCGCCATCATTGGAAATAATGAGGCAAATGCAATCAGTAACTTTTTCATTAGTGAGTCAACCTCTCTGGCACTGGCTTAGTCTTTTCATTCTTACTGTATAGCCACAGGAAGAAGAAGAATGCAAAGTAAGTGATAGTGAATACACGTGCTGCAATCGTTAGCTCAGGTGTTGCAGGTACTGCACCTAAGTATCCAAGGATAATAAATGAAACAGCGAACTGGCCGATGTTCAATTTATGGAACATGCTACGATAGCGAACAGATTTCACTTTACAGCGATCTAACCAAGGCAGAACAAATAGAACTGCAATCGATAGACCCATCATCACAACACCACCTAACTTGTTAGGTACTGCACGTAAGATTGCATAGAATGGTGTGAAGTACCAAACTGGCGCAATGTGCTCAGGTGTTTTCAGAGGGTTTGCAGGCTCAAAGTTTGGACGTTCTAGGAAGTAACCACCACCATCAGGCAGATAGAATAGAACCCAACAGAAAGCAATCAAGAAACCAGCCACACCCATAATGTCTTTTACAGTGTAATAAGGGTGGAATGGAATACCATCTACAGGCCAACCGTTCTCGTCTTTGTTCTTCTTGATTTCAATACCGTCAGGGTTGTTCGAACCCACTTCGTGTAGTGCAATCAAGTGTAAGAATACAAGTACAACTAGAACCAGCGGCAGAGCAATTACGTGTAAGGCGAAGAAACGGTTTAGCGTTGCGCCTGAAATAACGTAGTCACCACGGATCCAAAGAGTGATGTCATCACCGATAACTGGAATCGCACCAAATAGTGAGATAATTACCTGCGCGCCCCAGAATGACATTTGACCCCATGGCAATAAGTAACCCATGAAGGCTTCAGCCATCAATACTAGGAAGATCAGCATACCGAATAACCACAGTAGTTCACGTGGCTTTTGGTAAGAACCGTAGATAACACCACGGAACATATGCAGATAAACAACGATGAAAAACGCCGAAGCACCTGTAGAGTGCATATAACGGAGTAACCAACCGTATTCCACATCACGCATGATGTATTCAACAGAGGCGAATGCACCTTCAGCACTTGGTACATAGTTCATGGTTAACCAAATACCAGTCAGTAATTGGTTAACAAGCACTAATAAAGCTAGAGAGCCGAAGAAATACCAAAAGTTAAAGTTCTTCGGAGTCGCATATTGCCCAACGTGACGGTTATAAGTCGCCGTCATTGGGATACGCGCATCAATCCAACCTTGTAAATTCTTTAACATGGTCATCATAATTACGCTTCTCCTTTATCTTTACCGACAAGGATAGTGTTATCGTCGACATAGTGATGAGGAGGGATCACGAGGTTCAATGGAGCAGGTACGCCTTGGAATACACGACCTGACATATCAAATTTTGAACCGTGACATGGGCAGAAGAAACCAGACTTAATGCCTTCAACATATTGCTCAAACTTGTTATGCTCATACGTTGGAGAACAACCTAAGTGAGTACAGATACCTACTGCAATAAAGAATTCTTCTTTAATTGAGCGATAGATATTTTTCGCGTATTCAGGTTGTTGGTCTTCTTCAGAGTTTGGATCACGTAATTGATCATTGTGCTTTGGCAGCTCTGCCAAAATGTCATCAGTACGACGTACAACCCATACAGGTTTACCTCGCCATTCTACACGGATCAGCTGACCCGGCTCGACTTTACTGATGTTAACTTCAACCGGCGCACCTGCAGCTTTCGCTTTGGCACTTGGATTCCATGACTTAATGAAAGGAACCGCTACAGCGACGGCACCGGCTCCACCTACTACGGCGGTTGCGGCGGTCAGAAATCTGCGACGTCCGGTATCGACTGGCGCATTGCTCATCCACTTATCTCCCAGAGGGTGTTGGAATTATTCTTAAATTAAAGACGTTAATCTGTACAATTGCTCAAAATTTTAGCAATCAAAGATTGAGGCGATGCTCATTATAGCTAAAAATTAGAAATAGATCATAGTGAAAACACATAAAGTGTTTAGGGATATTTTGTTTTTTGCGCTTTAGTCAGCTAAAAAATAGGCAACTGCTCAAAATTCGATGTCTGCTGACTATTTTTTAAGTTGTCATAGTATCGAAAAAACAAAAAAGCCCGAATTTGTTCGGGCTTTTTTACAGTTGACGATTTTTTTTATGAAAGTTGTCTGTAATTAACAACACTCATGCAGTATTACTTTTTATCTGCACCTTTCATGTACTTGAAAAAGTCGCTATCTGGTGAAAGAACCATTACGTCATCATGATTACCAAAGCTGTCACGATAAGCTTCTAAGCTGCGCAAGAAACTATAAAACTCAGGGTCTTTTTTATACGCGTTCGCAAATATTTTTGCCGCTTCAGCATCACCTTGACCACGCGTGATCATAGCTTGACGGTTAGCATCAGCAATTCGAACCGTAACTTGCGCATCAGCCGTCGCTTTAATCACTTCTGATTGCTCCTGACCTTCTGCACGATGCTCTTTAGCAACCGCTTCACGGTTAGCACGCATACGCTTATAGATACTGCTACTCACACTATCTGGTAAGTTGATTTGCTTAACACGAACATCTACAACTTCAATACCTAAATCTTTAGCACTTTCTTGTGCATTTTTTAGGGTATCCATTTGCAGTTCGTCACGGCTACCAGAAACAATCTCTTTGATGGTACGACGACCAAACTCAATACGAAGGTCATTGTTTACTTTCGCTAACAGTCTATCAACGATAGGACCTGTCTGAGTTCTTTCGTAATATTTCTCAAAGTCTTTCACACGCCATTTAACGTATGAATCAACCATCAAGTCTTTTTTCTCAGACGTCAAGAAACGGTCAGCATCACTGTCTAGCGTTTGAATACGTGCATCCATATAACGCACTTTATCAATCACAGGGATTTTGAAGTGTAAACCTGGCTTGTAAACTTCAGTGATTGGTTTGCCGTCAACTTCAACTTTATTGACTTTACCAAAACGTGACACGATAGCACGTTCACCTTCATCCACTTTAAACAGTGACGAAATACCTAGACCAACAAATAAGGCGATAACAATTAGTACTATTCTATTCATCATTATCTCCCACTTTGACGCATGCTTTCTGCACGAGACATACGAACACTACTGCGACCATTTGTTGAACTTGATTGAGAAGCATGTGTTGGCGTTGACTCAATATTTGGTACTGCTGAGCGTTTCATTGGTGCAGAGTGTGTTGAGCTTTGCATCATTTTGTCTAATGGTAGATACATTAGGTTATTGCTGTTTTTGCTATCAACAAGCACCTTACGGTTACCTTTCAGCACTTCTTGCATCGTCTCAAGATATAAACGTTCACGAGTCACTTTAGGTGCCGCTTTATACTCAGGTAAAAGATTCTCAAAACGAGCCACTTTACCTTGCGCTTCTAAGATAGCTTGCTCTTTATATGCTTTCGCTTCACGTAAAATACGCTCTGCTTTACCACGAGCTTGTGGCTCAATTTGGCGAGCATAAGCTTGGGCTTCAAGAATGGCGCGTTGCTCATCTTCTTGCGCAGCAATGGCATCATCAAACGCGTCTTTTACTTCTTCAGGCGGACGTGCAGGTAATAAGTTCACATCACCAATTTTAAGACCTAAGTTATATGGCTTGATGATGCGCTCAATTTCGCTTCGAGTTGCGACAACAATTTTGTCACGACCTGTCGTCAAAATATCATCCATCTTGTTGTGACCAATCACATAACGAAGCGCACTATCGATTGCTTCTCTTAAACTCGCATTGGCATCAACAACACTGAATAAGTATTTGTACGGGTCTTCAACTTCGTATTGAACTTCAAGCTGAACACGAACCACGTTTTCATCCGCGGTTAACATGCTACCTGAAGCTGGAATTGAACGTACTTCTTCAACGTTTACAGGGTAAACTTTATCGATAAAGGTCGCTTGCCAGTGTAAACCTTGGGTTTGAATGCTGTGGAGCTTACCAAAACGTAATACCACTCCGCGTTCTGCTGGTTTGATGGTATAAAAACCAGACAACGCCCATACTACGATAGCGATAACAAGAAAAATCCCAATGGCAGTGCCACTGACACCTGAGTTTCCGCCTTTACCGCCAAAGCGCTTTGACATACCACGAAAGATATCGTCTAAATCAGGTGGTCCTTTATCGTTACCACCGCTACCTTTATTACCCCAAGGGTCTTTGCCCTTATTTCCGGGCTCATTCCAAGCCATTTAACACTCCGTAACAGAATGAAACTATGAAAATGCCGTATGACCGTCTTAATAACCTAGGTTCTCAACAGTCAATACGACAATCTAATTAACTTAATACTTTATCAGTGCTTGATTCCATAATAAAGGTCTCAAGCTCACCTTGGCTTTGCTTTAGTAAACGATTCCAGTTCGACATCGGTAATCTAACCGACAAAATACAGTTACCAAAATCGTCATATTCTTGCTGTTTTAACGCATCCAGACGATAAAACTGCCCAAGGTAATGCCCCGAAGATGCTGGAATTTTTAACTGATATTCAGCTACTTGCTCACCAACTAACTCTTCAATGGCGTCTTGTAGTAACTCAAAACCTATATTTTGTTGAGCAGAAACCCAAACTCGATATGGCTTATCATCCTCATTTCTATCTACTCGTGGCGTAACATCATCCAATAAATCTATTTTGTTACAAACTATGAGTTGAGGAATTTCTTTAGCATCGATTTCCTCTAATACGGCTTGAACTTGTTCAAAGTTCTCTCCCATATTTTCATCGGCACAATCGACAACGTGCAACAACAAATCAGCATTACGTGTTTCTTGTAACGTCGCTTTGAACGCCGCAACAAGATCATGGGGTAAGTGACGAATAAATCCTACTGTATCCGCTAAAATCACACTGTGATCTTCTAACTCTAACTTACGCAAAGTAGGGTCAAGTGTGGCAAATAACTGATCCGCAGCATAAACCTGAGAGGTCGTCAGTGCGTTGAACAACGTAGATTTCCCCGCATTGGTATAACCAACTAAAGAAACGGTAGCTAAATCACTGCGTTTTCTGGCTCGACGGCTCTGCTCACGTTGTTTATCAACTTTATCCAAGCGACGATTGATCGACTTAATTCGTCCACGTAGTAAACGTCGATCCGTTTCTAGCTGAGTTTCCCCTGGACCACGTAGGCCAATACCACCTTTCTGGCGTTCCAAGTGAGTCCAACCTCGTACTAAACGGGTAGACATGTGACGCAATTGCGCCAACTCCACTTGCAGTTTACCTTCGTGAGTTCGAGCTCTTTGGGCAAAGATATCCAAAATCAAGGTAGTGCGGTCTAGTACCCGGCACTTACAGATCATCTCAAGATTACGTTCTTGAGCTGGTGACAATGCATGATTGAAAATAACGACATTAGCATCAGTACCAGCAACCATTGCTGCCAGTTCTTCAGCTTTGCCTGAACCGATAAAAAATTTTCTGTCTGGTGATTTTCGACTACCGGTGATCACACCAACAGACTTAGCCCCAGCAGACTCAACTAAAAGCTGTAGTTCAGAAATATCTTCTCGACGTTCTTCATCCGCAAAGTCGATATGGACAAGGACTGCTTGTTCACCCGCCTCATAACGATCAAACAAAAAAACTTCTCCTCAAATTACTCAGCGCTAGCTTCTGGTTGCTCTGATCCTGCTTGAGGTGCTTGATTTGGGCTTACGTTAAATGGACGAGATGGTACGACTGTTGAAATGGCGTGTTTGTATACCATTTGGCTAACCGTATTTTTTAGTAAGATCACGAATTGATCAAATGACTCTACTTGCCCTTGGAGTTTGATACCATTTACCAAATAGATTGATACAGGAACGCGCTCGCGACGAAGTGCATTTAAGAATGGGTCTTGTAATGATTGCCCCTTAGCCATTTTGGTTTCCTTTTTTAATTTATAATTGAATCTTAATTTAAGTTATTTCTGGGTTCGAGTTACAGCAAGTTACAGTATGATACAACAATGATAAATTGGCTAATTTAGATGCTCCGCAATGGTAACAATATTTTTTGCGTTACCCGTTTCCAACCAATTTAATTCCTTCCAGCTTCTTAACCATGTTAATTGACGTTTTGCCAATTGCCTAGTAGCAGCAACGCCTTTTTCAACCATATTACTATAGTCGAAATCACCATCAAGGTACTGCCAACACTGACGATACCCTACACATCGCATTGATGGTAGATTTAAATGAAGGTCATTTCGTGCTTTAAGTACTTCAACTTCTTCAACAAACCCTTGTTCAAGCATTATGTTAAAACGCTTTTCAATCAGTTTATGTAATTCTGCTCTCTCTTTAGGAGCAATTGCAAACTGAATAAAATCATAAGGTAAAGCTTCTGCTTTTGTTTGTGTCAACTCTGTCAGGCTCTTACCACTAATTCGATATACTTCTAGGGCTCTAGATAATCGCTGCGGATCGTTAGGATGAATACGTTCTGCCGATACAGGATCAATACGTTTTAATTCATCATGCAGTGCTGCCCAACCAAGCTGCTCTGCCTCATCTAAAATTTGTGCTCTGATCTCAGGATCCGCTTCCGGTAAAGGTGATAACCCCTCAAGCAGAGCCTTAAAATACAACATGGTTCCACCCACGAGCACAGGTGTTTTACCTCGAGAGATGATTTCGTCCATTTCTCGTATAGCATCAGCTCTAAAGTCAGCCGCAGAATAACTTTCTAGCGGATCTAAAATATTAATTAAGCGATGCGGCGCTAATGCTAGTTCCTCAGCCGTTGGCTTGGCCGTTCCAATATCCATGCCTTTATAAATCAATGCTGAATCAACCGAAATCACTTCACAATTGTGATTTTGCGCCAGTTCAATC
This sequence comes from Parashewanella tropica, assembly GCF_004358445.1. Taxonomy (NCBI): domain Bacteria; kingdom Pseudomonadati; phylum Pseudomonadota; class Gammaproteobacteria; order Alteromonadales; family Shewanellaceae; genus Parashewanella; species Parashewanella tropica. Next base: position 741,590 of record NZ_CP037951.1, on the reverse strand, counting down.
GCCAATGCGGTTTTACCTGATGCAGTAGGTCCCATCAACAGAACGACTTTTGGATACTTGCTATTTGTCACTTAACTTCTCTTGAAATTCAATAAGACATTAGTCTAACGTTACTGCTCATCCAGCCAACGCCGCCATGGTAAATCTATGGCTGTTTTTAATAATTCGTCTTGTTGAGCTGTTGGCAAGTGCTGGTATGAAAGCCACACTTGTTTGGCTGAAACAAAACCCTGAATACTGTTCTCTGCCAGCCATTGCACTAAAGCCTCGTCACTGGGCTGTTCACTTTGCAACCACTGTAATAACGTCGGGATCACTTCTACTAACTGGCAGTCTCTAAGATATGAGGGCACTTTTTTAATTATCAACTGCTGAAGTCGAAATGTCAGTTCTAAGCCTAATTTTCTCAATAAAACTTGATGCTCGTCGACCAATTGAGGCCAATCGGCTAATTGACTTATCGAAACCGGCATTAACAAGGGCTGCGCCACCAATCCAGTCGCTAGCTTTTGGGTAATTTGCAGTTTATTACAGGCTAATGCCACTTTTTTAACTTCAAGCAACCGAATATGATCATCTTCGGAAAATAACCAATACTCACCTTCAAGTAATGGCGGCATGACCGTTACTTCAGCTTCAATACCTGCCTCTGCAATCGTTGAGCCAGCTGCCGCTTCTTGCGTTGTCAGTAACTCCGCATAGGTTTTCACGGCATTGACATTCAACTGCTCACGCTGATAGCCACTTTGAGGTCGAGCATAACCAGAACCTGATGATGTTAAAGACCCAGAATTTGCAGGTGACGGACGATCCCAGCTTCTTTGTTCATTTGCATAGCTATCAAAGTGTTGTTCAATATATTGTTCTTCGGTCGTACCATCATCAATAACTAACTCACCCGTTAATTGACTCAATGCAGATTGTAACGCCTGTAATATAAAGTCATGCACGTATCGACTTTGATGGAATCGCACCTCATGTTTCGCTGGGTGCACATTGACATCCACTTGATGCGGATCTAGCTCAAACTGCAAAACATAATTAGGCTGTAAATCAACAGATAACTCACCAAAGGCTTGACGCACAGCATGGTTGACTAAACGATCGCGAACATAACGACCATTCACATAAAAATAGTGCATGTTAAGACTAGGCTCAGGCACCGTTGGGGACTGTAAATAGCCTCTTAATCTCATTCCGTCATGTTCACAATCTACTGCGACAGCATGTTCGGCAAATCGATTGCTAGCGACTTGCCCAAGACGTTTAAGGTATTGGTCTTCATTACTCGCTGGACGATAGTTTCTGACCATTTTGCCATTGTGTTGCAGCGTAAAATGAATATCACTTCTTACTAACGCCATGCGCTTTAGCCACTCATCAATATGAGTAAATTCGGTTTTATCACTTTTTAAAAAACGTCGACGAGCAGGCGTATTAAAAAACAAATCATGAACGTCAATGGTGGTGCCGACAGGGTGTGCAGCAGGAATAACTTTAACCGCCATCTGTGAGCCTTCCGCATACGCTTGCCAAGCTTCACTTTGAGCTTCAGTTTTAGAAGTTAGTGTCAGCCTTGCTACTGAACTGATTGACGCTAGGGCTTCGCCACGAAAACCAAAACTCATAATGGCTTCTAAGTCATCTAATGACGTTACTTTTGATGTTGCATGACGCGCCAATGCCAGTTCGAGCTGCTCTTTGGCAATACCGCAACCGTTGTCTCTAATACGAATTAATTTGGCGCCGCCTTTCTCAATTTCGATATCGACACGCTTCGCGCCCGCATCAAGACAGTTTTCTACTAACTCTTTAACAACAGAAGCGGGTCTTTCTACCACCTCCCCTGCGGCAATTTGGTTTGCAAGCTGAGGTGGTAATATTTGGATTGACATAGGTTACCTTAGAGAGCAGTTCCGTTAACTACGGGGAATGATGAGATTCTGACCAATTCTAACGGTGTTTGATCTTAACTTATTGGCTTTTTTAATGCTGTTCACAGAAACTTGATAGCGCTGAGCAATTTTAGATAACGAATCCCCTCTCACCACTTTGTATTTGATGGTTGCCGTACTTGCCATCAAAGTGTCAGATGGAGCGTTTATCTTAAAGTATTGATAAATACCTTTGTAAATAGCATTTGCCAGTCGATATTGATGCTTATTTGAACGTAATAAACGCTCTTCTCTTGGGTTAGAAATGAATCCCGTTTCGACCAAAATAGAGGGAATATCGGGAGATTTTAACACCGCAAAACCAGCAGATTCGGTGTGCTTTTTATGAAGTTTTGTCACTCGCCCCATTTGCTTAAGTACATCACTCGCTACAGTATGGCTAATGGTCAAAGATTTATCCGAAACCATTTCAATGAGCGCTCTGGCTAGGTACTGCTCACTGTCGGTGTTTTGGATGATTTCACCCGCGCCGCCCAGTAATTCTGAATGACGTTCTTTCTGTTCAAGCCAACGACCCATTTCTGTTTCAGCTCGACCTTTTCTTAACACCCAAACTGAAGCGCCACGTGGTTGCGGAGTAGTAAAGGCATCAGCGTGAATAGACACTAATAAATCAGCTTCTTGCTTACGAGCAATCTCACTACGACGGTTTAGATTGACAAAATAATCACCCGTTCGGGTCATGATCGCTCTCATACCTGGGGTTTTATCAATTAAGGCTTTAAGCCGTTTAGCGATTTGCAAAACGACCTTCTTTTCATGCATGCCAGACGGACCGATAGAACCGGGATCTTCCCCGCCATGCCCTGCATCAATGGCAATCACAATATCTCGTAAGGCTTTTTTAGGTTGATGAACGATTTTTTTAGCGGTTTTAACGGTAGGCTCTAAATCAACCACTAAACGGTTTCCGTAAGGTGCTGTTGGTTTAAGGGAGAACACTTTAGCTTTAATCGATTTATTTAAATCGATTACGACCCTCAAACTACCTTTCTTAGGCGGTGTACTGGTGCGAATGCGTTTGATGAGCTTACTGCTGTTTTTTATCTTACTGAAATTAAGCTTATTGTTACTGCTGGATAAATCGATGACTAAGCGATCAGGCTTAGTCAGTGTGAAATATTTATAGTTAGGCTTACTACTGAGATCAAACACCACTCGAGTAGAATCAGGAGCGGCCCAAATCCGTACACTTTTTAAATTATTGGCCGCCACTGCATGCAAAGGCAGCAGTAACAACACTAAAAAAAACCATTGTTTGCAGTAAGCTTTTATCGACATATTATTTTAATTGTTCTAGTAATATCTTACCTTTAGAGGTAATTGCATCCATTCTCAAAGTTCGCCCTTCTTCCATGTAATCAATATGTAAGTGTATATCAGCTTCGGGCAATAAGCCGTGACCACGATCCGGCCATTCCACAATACACAAACAGTCATCAGAAAAATAGTCTCGGATCCCCATAAATTCCAACTCTTCTGGGTCCATTAGTCGATATAAATCAAAGTGAAACACTTTCATTTCAGCGAGTTCATAAGGCTCAACTAATGTATATGTTGGACTTTTAACGGCTCCTTGGTGACCTAATGATTGGATCAGACCTCGAGAAAACGTAGTTTTACCAGCCCCTAAATCTCCAGTTAAATATAAAGTTAAAGGAGGCGCGATCAAAGTTGAAAGTTGACGCCCTAAAGCAACCGTTTCGTCTTCATTGGCTAACGGAAAAACACGCTGACTCATTGATTCATTTACACTTCAAAAAAAGAAAATAATTATACAGAAAAAAGCCGAGTTCAAAAACTCGGCTTTTCTAAGGTTATTGGTAATATCAGGCCTGCTGGCGTTGTAAGGTCAATAACCATTTACCATAAACATAAATACCGACTGCTGAAATACTTCCAATCGCAGCAATGATGTACCAAGCCATTCCGATATTATGAGTTTCATACAAGTATTGCGTCAGAGCCTGTGGCGTATCACCGGTATAACTTACAAGTGTTGTGAAAACTTCACCGTGAGGAATTTTCTCCATATTAGCTACTGACATTCCGCGCTCGACTAATAGCTCACGAGAGAACAACTCTTTCGATGCATACCACTCGTATAACTTAGGACCAAAATAACCTTCTAATCCCCAACCAATACCTTGTGGCAGCATAACAAAGCCAAGGTACATGGCTTTTTTACCCTCTGGCGCAATATTGCCCATAAATTCGTTCTTTTTCGGGCTTATCATCATTTCACCGAAAGAAAACATAGCAATAGCAAACGCCATGATCCAAGCCGCGTGATATGAACCAATTAGAATAAAGGCAAAAATGCTTAACAAGCAGCCAGCGAGCATTGCTGTGGTAACTCGAAACTTTGCCGTTAAACCCGCGACCAAGAAACAGCACGTCATGATCAACGCCGCGTTAATGTTGATCATACCTTCAGGTAAAATCTTGGTTCCAGCAAAGTCCATGGCTAGAACGCTTCGCCAAAATGCACTTGGGGTTTCGCCACCAAAGATACTGCTGACTATGACGCTGGTATCTACCCACTCTTTAATATGGATCGGTAATACGTCAAACAGTGAGTTGAATAAGAACCAAAAACCTGAAAATACCAACATGTAATAAATCACAATCGGCTTTTTCAATTCGCGCAGGGCGTCTTTCCACAAAACTTCTTGTTTAACTTCACCACTTTTGACTTGTTTCGCTCTCGCAAGCCGAGCTTCTTTACCCGGCTCTTTATAAGCAAGTAAAAGTACGAAGTTAAGAGAAATGATCGCAGCGCAGGTGAAGAATACATTTTCCCATGATAGCTGACGCATATAAGCCGCAACGATAGGCCCTAAGAAGCCACCAATATTTACGATTTGATAGAAGAGTCCCCATGCCATTGAGGTATTATTTCGATTGGTAGATAACACCAAAGTCCCTTGAATACCCGGTTTGAAAATACCTGTACCACCAGCGAGTAACATGGCGCCAATTAAAAATCCCCAGAATGACGGGAAAAAAGCCATGACTAAGTAAGCGGCAATTTTAATGACGGTTGAAGCGAAAATCGTCTCTTTGTAGCCAACGCGATCTGAAATACCACCAGTAAATACAGGTACAAAAGTTTGGGTTATCGCAAACCAAAACATAATGATACCGTAGTCACCCAGACTAATACCTAACCCACCTTCAGAAGCCGGCGCTTGTGCATAAAGAGAAGCTGTGGTTTTTACCCCATAATAGGAAAGCCTTTCAACCAACTCCATACCACCGACAAGCCAAAACACATAGCTTAAGCTGGCGATAGAAGCCCACATTCCAAGCTGTTTGACCTCTCTTAGGTCATTGCCAGATGCCGAATTATTGTTATCCATAATTGATCCTTATGGTTATTATTCGTTGTTATTTATCACTGAAAATCACAAAAAAGGCATACTTGCATAAAACATGTAAAGTTGAAAGCAGTTTCATGTGATGTAGTAACACAGATCTCAATACAATTTGAGCTCCGATATCAAGAGCAAAAGAAGTAAGCCACTAAACAAATGTTGAATCGAACTGAAAGAGATATCGCTAAATCGATATAACGCAATAACAGGTATTGAATAGACTCAATCAATCTAAGGAGTTTTGTTGGGAGGATATATGATTTGGTTTAAACCCCAAGAGAGGCTGAATACCATGTTCCTACAACAAATAACAAGGATCGCCCCAACCGCCTTCAGAGCACTTTCCACTACCACTGGCTTTTTCCGAGATGTACAAACTCCAGAACAAGTAGGGCAAGTACGCTTAAAAGCTGGCGAGCGGGAAAACTTATGGTTTTTAAAAAGGGATGCTGAAAATATTAATGCATTCCGAGAACAAAGAAATTTTTGGAGCTCGACGACGGGTACAGGTGCAGATAAAAAGGAACATACGTCAAATCATTTTTATGTAACAATGTCACACTTATAAAAGTCGAGGTTCAGCTTAAGCGTGACTTTTAACCCATTTATCTTTAACAAGAAGAGATAGAATAGGCAGGTTCATCACCAAACCATAAAGCAGTGGCAATAGTGTCCATTCTGGTTGATTTAAAATAGCGACAGCAATAAATATTCCCGTGCCTGCATTTTGGACACCGACTTCAATCAGTAATGTTCGGCGATTGCTAAAATTTAGCTTTGCTTGCTTTGAGAATAAATGAGTCATGAACATTGCGCTTAAAGCTAAACTCAGGCACACCAAAACCATCAGCCAACCGGATTGCAGTAAATCTTGGTGAAAACGCCACGCCAAAAACACACCAAAACCGACAAATAGGGCTGTTGCTGCTTTGGAGTTATAAGGCTGAGCTTTCTCGGTCGTTTTTCTAAAAACCCCACGGATCAGCATACCAATAATCACTGGAATAATAGTGATCAATAATAACTTCTTAAAGGTAATCAAATATGGCAAGCTAATTTGCGAATCGACACCTAGCCATGACAACTGCCAAGATAAGCTAAATGGAATGATTAACGGCATGATTAAACTCACCAATGCTGTCATGCTCACAGACAGTGCCGCATTGCCACCCAATATATAAGCAATCAGATTCGAAGTTGCTCCCCCCGGGCACGCGGCCAATATCACTAAACCCGCAGTTACAATTAATGGCAATTCAATGAACTTGCCAACCACTATAATGTGTAACCAAGCAATCAAGGGTAATAGAAGAAGTTGAAGCGTAATTCCAAGGATAAATGCCTTTGGTTTCACCAACGCTTGTTTGAAATCACGAATAGATAGACTCAACCCAAGCGTTAGCATCATCATGGCTAGAGCTAATGGGAGTATAATTTGAGTCAGTGTGGCAAATTCCATTTATAGTTTCTTCTCATTTTTCTTCTAACAAAAAAGGGCAGCTCGAAAGAACTACCCTTTATATCAGATTTTTATGACAATTTATGCGTCTAGTGCAGCAAATTCTGCTTTGGTTTCTTGAAGCTTTTCCATGTCACGTTCAAGATCGGCTAACTTCGCACGTTCTTTTTCGATAACCGCAGCAGGGGCTTTCGCAACAAAGCCTTCGTTAGAAAGTTTGCCTTGAATTCGGCTGACTTCTTTTACCAGCTTTTCAAGCTGCTTGTCGATACGTGCCATTTCTGCCGCCACATCAACCAAACCAGCCATAGGAATAAGCAGTTCCATTTCCCCAACAAGTGCAGTCGTCGACATTGGTGCTTTTTCATCAGCGGCTAAAACCGTCATTGACTCTAATTTCGCAAGCGTGGTGAAGAAAGCTTGGTTGGCTTCTAAACGGGCTTTATCTTCCTCAGACACATTCTTAAGCAATGCGTTTAGCGGCTTAGAAGGCGCAATGTTTAGCTCTGCACGGATATTACGTACCGCAACAATCACTTGCTTAACCCACTCAAGATCCGCCATCGCTTGCTCGTCCACTTGAGTTTCATCAAATTCAGGGAATGCCGCTAGCATAATGGTTTCACCTTCGGCTTTCGCCAATGGCTTAACACGCTGCCAAATGGTTTCAGTGATATACGGCATGATTGGGTGCAATAGACGCTGCATGGCTTCAAGTACAGTGATAAGCGTATGACGAGTACCACGTTTTTGAGCTTCAGTGCCGTTGTTCAATACTGGTTTCGTTAGTTCTAAGTACCAGTCACAGAACTGGTTCCAAGTGAACTCATAAGCGGTGTTTGCTGCTAGGTCGAAACGGTAAGCGTTGATGTGATCATCAAAGGTTTTCACGGTTTCATTAAATAGACCAGAGATCCAACGATCCGCAAGTGAGAATTCCATCTCACCGCCGTCAAAGCCGCAATCTTCACCTTCGGTGTTCATCAATACATAACGTGATGCGTTCCAAAGCTTGTTACAGAAGCTTCGGTAACCGTCTAGACGCTTCATGTCCCAATTAATATCACGACCCGTTGATGCCATTGCTGCTAGGGTAAAGCGCAGCGCATCGGTACCGTGTGCTTCAATACCTTCAGCAAATTCTTTACGCGTGCTCTTTTCAATCTTGGCCGCAAGTTGTGGCTGCATCATGTTACCAGTACGCTTGGTTACCAGTGACTCAAGATCGATACCGTCGATCATATCTAGTGGATCAAGTACGTTACCCTTAGACTTAGACATCTTGTTGCCTTGCTCGTCACGGATAAGACCTGTCACATAAACGGTCTTGAATGGTACTTGTGGCTTGCCGTCTTCATCTTTAATGAAGTGCATGGTCATCATGATCATTCTGGCAACCCAGAAGAAGATGATGTCAAAACCTGTTACCAACACGTCCGTTGGATGGAAGGTTTTTAGATCTTCCAAGTTGTCTGGCCAACCTAAGGTTGAGAAGGTCCACAATGCCGAGCTGAACCAAGTATCCAGTACGTCATCGTCTTGGCGAAGCACCACTGAATCAGCTAATTTATGCTTAGCACGAACTTCCGCCTCTGTTCGACCAACGTACACTTTACCCGCTTCGTCATACCAAGCTGGAATACGGTGTCCCCACCAAAGCTGACGAGAGATACACCAGTCTTGAATGTCACGCATCCAAGAGAAGTACATGTTTTCATACTGCTGAGGAACAAATTTAATGTCACCGTTTTCAACCGCTTCAATGGCCGTTTTCGCCATTGGCGCAACCGCAACGTACCATTGGTCAGTCAGTAGTGGTTCGATAACCACGCCAGAGCGATCGCCATAAGGCACTTTCAAACCATGCGGCTCAATCTTTTCAAGAAGACCAATGCGCTCAAACTCAGCCACAATCGCTTTACGAGCAGCAAAACGTTCCATACCTGCAAATTCTTGCGGTAGGCTGCCGTCGATGTCTTTGTTGATGGTGCCGTCAGTGTTCACCACTTCCGCTTCACTACGAATAGCCGCATCAATAGTCATGATGTTAAACATTGGTAGCTGGTGACGCTTACCCACTTCGTAATCGTTAAAGTCGTGAGCAGGAGTGATTTTCACACAACCAGTCCCGAATTCCATATCGACATAATCATCAGCAACGATTGGAATACGACGGTTTACGATAGGTAAAAGAATAAACTTACCAATTAGGTTTTGATAACGCTCATCATCAGGGTGAACCGCAACTGCGCTGTCACCTAACATGGTTTCAGGACGAGTGGTCGCCACTTCTAGGTAATCTTTACCGTCAGCGGTCAATTCGTTATCCGCGAGTGGATAACGCAAGTGCCACATGCTGCCTTGCTTTTCTTTGTTTTCAACTTCAAGGTCAGAAATCGCAGTGTGAAGCTTAGGATCCCAGTTCACCAAACGCTTACCACGATAGATCAAATCATCTTCATACAAACGAACAAAGACTTCTTGAACCGCTTTTGATAAGCCTTCGTCCATGGTAAAACGTTCGCGATCCCAATCTACAGACGCACCAAGGCGACGTAACTGCTGAGTGATGTTTCCGCCAGATTGCTTTTTCCAATCCCATACTTTGTCGATGAAAGCATCACGACCTAAGTCATGGCGAGATTTACCTTCTTCTGCGTCTAACTTACGCTCCACCAGCATTTGGGTTGCGATACCCGCATGGTCAGTACCCACTTGCCATAATGTGTTTTTACCTTTCATACGCTGATAGCGGGTTAAGGTATCCATAATGGTGTCTTGGAATGCGTGCCCCATGTGTAGGCTACCTGTCACATTCGGAGGCGGGATCATAATGGAGTAGTTGCCTTGCGTGGTATCACCATGCGGCTTGAAATAACCTTTCTCTTCCCAGTTTTGGTAAAGAGACTGTTCTATAGACTGAGGATCGTATGTTTTTTCCATGGGAGTTCGTCTTTTAAAAGCTTAATTGGGTTCGTGCCAATATGTGTTGTTAAGCGGATTAGAAAGAGCAATAGTACGAACGACAACTGAAACGCACATCCTTGTGCTGACGACCGTGACGTCCTGTCACGGACGGTTGTCTTATCGTACTATTGCTCTTCTGTGCATCGACTGAGATCTTCTACAGCCACACACCTAGCTAACCGTTCTGATTTTGAGTATTGAGTTCAATACTCATAGAGCGATATTGGCGAAAACGGTCGCGAGCGATGGCTTTTTGAGTTTCATCGGCCGCAACAAAGTCAATAATTTGAGGGAAGTTTACCGCAAAAGCAGGGGCTTGGTCTGCAAGATTTATCAGAATATCGTAATCTTTTATTTGAGCTTGTTGATCAAAGCCAATTTCAACTGGCGATCCACCTTTTAGCCCTTCCCCTTTGAGGTTGTGGGGAATAAAACTATCTTGCTCAAATGACCACAGTAAATCATCCATTTCATGAGCTTGAGTTCGTGTCCCACAATGTAAATAGATACGCTTTTGCTGCTGATAATTTTGCTTTACCAACTGGCAGGTAAAATGACGCAAGTCTTGTTCAGTGCTGTTGGACTGCATTAAATAAAAAGTGCCTTGAGTCATTGTTGTCCTTTGTTGTTGGGGTTGGTAAGGGGATGAGTATACAGGATTTTGGTTATAAGTACGGACAACTTATAAGTGTCGGTTTGAATGTCATGCCCGAATGTTTTTATCGGGTATCCAGTGACTTTTTCTTTGTCTGAGTTTGGTTATAAAAGCAAAGCTTCTCCGAAGCATAGAAAGTCGTGGGTTTACCACCCACACCCGTGAAAAAGGGGGATCACCAGCAATCCCCCTCTTTCATCTCCCCGTGCCGCCCCACGAAGCTGAGCGTTTCGGAGATAATTGAATAAATGCCTAACGCCTCTGATGGTACATCCATGTACCTCAGAGCCTAGCCTGACATCCATGTCAGGCTCACGCCATTTTGTTATTCAATTATCTCCGAAACAGCTTCAAGGGGACTTGGGTGTCTCTTCGATTTGTTATTTTTTAAACAATATTGAAAATTTGATTTTTGAGCATAACTTATTATGTTTACATAACCCAAATTGAGAGTTCTAGCTTTATACCTGTCTTTCTTCGAAAATTTGCCTGAGCGATAGCAATACCAACTGTTGTGAGGGTAAGCTTGGACAATCCAGAGTTCCCCCAAAGTTTGAACAATGGTTCGATTTCTGGCGATACTTTAATGAGGTATTCCTTAATTTCTTGAGGATTCATCAGGGTTGAGTTGAAAAGATTTACAAATTTCTGCTTTATATCTTCTGGAATATTCTCGTTTTTACATGTCTGGTTGATGACATCAACGTTTACAGCATTAACTTGCAGCAAATTAGCATCATGTAGGCAATTAGTAATTAGTTTTGGGTAACTATAAGGTTCTGCAATTTCATTTTCTAAACGTTCATTATTAAAGCCTTTAGAAAACAAACCACCATACGCTGCTTGATATATTAGCTCAATAGAATTTAATCCTCCCACATGCATCAAAGAGCCACAACCAACATACTCTAAATGCTCATAACAAGAGGTCTCGCTACGAAGGTTAGTTAGAAATGGAGCTAAATGCGTTGTTATGTAATTCGGAATAGCTGATAGATTACTCAAAGCTCCATTGGATGTTCGAGTTATGAGAAAGTTTATTGTCAGAGCATCCATTTGCTCCGCTGTTAACTTTGCAGCTACTTCAAGCGCTTCATCTAATACAATTTGATGAATGGTTCTTTCACTTGTAGCAGCTCGTTCAACCAAAATATCAACAAGCAACCCTTCTAAATCTTTGTCACCAGTTTTTGCATACTGTTTTTGTGCTTCATATAACGCAGCTTGCATAGATGGATCATTCATTGCTTCTACTGCTGGCTCATTTTCTTGTTGTAATTTTTGAAGAAAATTATCTGTTAACTCTTCAGCTCTTTCTCTTGCGACTTGCGCAGCATCTTGAGACAGCTGTAGGAAATTAGCTTTATATACATCAAGAGCAATATCTTTTGCATCAGAGTAGGTAATACCTTGGTTAACAATAATGGATTGTGCTTGAAGGTTTGTAGAGTCATCTCCTGCCTCTTGTTTTTGAACCTTATCCTTAATCATCTTTAGTACCGATATTAATGTCACCTGTAGCTTGATAGTTTTTAGAGTTACCTCCAGATTTTTGGGTCTGAGTAATTGTGCTTTTTCTTCTAAGGAAAAATGTAGCTATCAAGCTAAAAATAAAAACCCCAATACCACTAAATACCCATTCTTTGTTATCCATTATCCATTGCATTAAGCTCTCCTGACACATCACTTTGATGACACTCTATGTTTAAAAGGCTGTTGATTAATAAGCACTATACTAGGGCATGGTAGAAAAAACGAGTACTCATAACCACAACTCTCTTCTAAAGGTATATAGCAACTAATAGGCTCGGGGTTACGAACTGATTCTTTGTTATGTACGCAGGAAATTGCTCACTTGGAAATCAAAAAATCTATACCTAATACATATTCCATCGCAGTCTACAACCTCCCCCCCTCGAAGCTGTTTCAAATGTGATTGAATGAAAAAATGACGTAAGCCCAACATGGACGTTGGGCTAGGCTCTGGGGTACATGGATGTACCATCAGAGCCGTTAGGCATTTATTCAATCACATTGGGAACGTTTAGCTTCATTGGGGCGGCACGGAGAGATCCAAGAGAGGGGTTACTGGTGACCCCTTTCTTGGTCGGGAGTGGGCAGAAAGCCCACGACTTTCTAGAATTTTGCAAAAATTCTTGCTTCAAAAAAGCAAAGACACTGGACACCTGTCTTCACAGGTGTGACGAAACAAAACCTTGCAGGCTACAACTTCCCCCCCTCGAAGCTGTTTCAAATGTGATTGAATGAAAAAATGACGTAAGCCCAACATGGACGTTGGGCTAGGCTCTGAGGTACATGGATGTACCATCAGAGCCGTTAGGCATTTATTCAATCACGTTGGAAACGGTTAGCTTCGTTGGGGCGGCTCAGGGGATTCAAAAGGGGAAGCAGCTGGAGGCTTCCCCTTTTGGCTGTGTGGTGTGCAACACCACGACTTTCTAGAATTTCGTAGAAATTCTCACTCTACAAAAAAATTAACTTCTTAACCCAATCCCTCTAGAAACCAAATAGTAAGCTAAACACCACAAACCTACACAAAACCCAACAATGATGGTTAGCGACAAAGGAACACTCATATCCGCCACACCTAAGAATCCGTAGCGGAATACGTTGATCATATATACGATTGGATTCAAGGCTGATACGCCTTTCCAAAAATCAGGAAGTAAGCTTAACGAATAAAACACGCCACCAAGGTAAGTCAGCGGTGTTAATACAAACGTCGGTACAATACTGATGTCGTCAAAGTTTTTGGCAAATACCGCATTCACCAAGCCACCTAACGCAAATAAAATGGACGTCAGCATTACCGTTAACACAACAAGTAATGGGTTGTGCATTTGAATGTCCACAAAGCACATGGCAACGCCTGTAACAATCGCGCCGACTATCAGACCACGACAAACACCGCCGCCTACGAAACCTGCAATCATCACAAAATATGGCACTGGCGCGACCATGACTTCTTCAATATTGCGTTGGAATTTTTGACTGTAGAATGAACTTGCCACATTGGAGTATGAATTAGTGATCACCGCCATCATGATCAAACCCGGCGCAATAAACTCCATGTAACTGACGCCTGACATTTGCCCGACTCGGCTACCAATGAGATTACCAAAGATCAGAAAATATAAGGTCATAGTAATGGCTGGCGGAACCAAGGTTTGGATCCAAATACGGGTAAAGCGATTGATCTCTTTACCTAAAATACTTTTAAAAGCGGTAAAATATAAGGCTCTCATTATTTCTCGCCCTTAGCCTGCTCAAGCAGACCTACAAATAATTCTTCAAGACGGTTGGCTTTGTTACGCATTGAAATCACAGATATGCCCTGCTCACTCAGTTGCGCAAAAATCTTATTTAGCGCGTGTGACTTTTCTACATCGACCTCCAACGTATGGCTATCGATAAGACGGCAAGGAATTGAGCCAAGATCAGGTGCTTGATGACAGTCTTCTCTCAAATCAAATACAAAGGTTTCGACATTCAGCTTACCAAGTAATTGTTTCATGCTAGTACATTCCACCAGCACACCTTTGTCGATGATGCCGATATTACGGCACAGCATTTCGGCCTCTTCAAGGTAGTGAGTCGTCAGAATAATGGTGACGCCTTGCTTGTTAATAGTCTGTAAAAAGTCCCACATAGAGCGACGAAGTTCGATATCCACCCCCGCTGTAGGCTCATCTAATATCAACAGCTTTGGTTCATGCATTAAGGCTCTGGCAATCATCAAGCGGCGTTTCATACCACCTGACAAATGTCTTGATGCCGTATTACGTTTGTCCCATAAATCGAGTAACTTCAAATACTTTTCAGCTCTGACCAAAGCCTGTGCTTTAGAAACCCCATAATAGCCCGCTTGGTTGATAAGAATCTGAATAAGGGGTTCAAACTGGTTGAAGTTGAACTCTTGTGGAACCAAACCAATAGAAAGTTTGGCTTGTACCACTTGAGTATCCAAATCATAACCAAACACATTGACAGTGCCTGAGGTTTTTTGGACTAAAGAGCTGATGATCCCAATCGTGGTGGATTTACCCGCACCATTGGGACCAAGCAGAGCAAAGAAGTCCCCTTGCTCAACTGTTAAATCAATGCCTTTAACGGCTTCGACACCGCCTTTATAGGTCTTTTTAAGTTGTTTCAGTTCTAGGGCAAGCGGGGTTGTCACCGATTGTCACTCCTAATGTATTAATAGATTAAAAAGCCCTGAATGTTCAGGGCTTTTTTTAAAAATTACGTTATTCCTGAGGTATCACTTTCGCGATATAGGATAGATTGCGGTACTGCTCGGCATAATCAATACCATAGCCCACAATAAATTCGTCTGGAATGGTTTTACCGATAAAGTCGACATGGACATTCACTTCACGACGCTCAGGTTTATCCAACAAGGTACAAATTGCTAAGCTTTTTGGCGCGCGAAGCATCAACATTTCTTTGACTTTATTAAGGGTGTTACCTGAATCAATCAAGTCTTCGATGATCAGTACGTCACGACCTGCAATGTCAGAATCAATATCTTTTAAAATCCGAACATCACGGCTGCTGGTCATTTTGTTACCGTAACTTGAAACCGCCATAAAATCGATTTCAACATGACCGCGAATACGACGACATAAATCAGCCATAAACACCGCAGAGCCTTTAAGTAGCCCAACCATAAGCAAACGCTTATGTTCTTTGTAATGTTCATTAATTTCGTCAGCCAATCGATCGAGTATGGTATCGATTTCAGCAGCCGAGATCATTTCTTCAATGGTGTGTTTCATAGACCTTCCAAACAATAAGTATTATATTTTTTATTGCTCATAACCCCAGCGTTGTGCCAGTTTATGCTCGACCCCTAAGTGATCCAGTATGCGAGCCACGACGAAGTTTACCAGATCCTCTACCGAAGTGGGATCATGATAAAAACCGGGAGCCGCAGGCATGATAGTGGCACCAAGGCGACTCAGATTTAACATGTGCTCTAAATGGATTGAGTTTAAAGGCATTTCTCTGGGGACTAGGATCAACTGCCCTTTTTCTTTTAACACCACATCAGCAGCGCGCTCAAGTAAGTTATTGCTCATGCCTGTAGCGATAGCCGCTAGGCTTCCTGTCGAGCAAGGACAAACCACCATTTGCTTAGGTGCCGCGCTGCCTGATGCCGGCGGTGAGAACCACTCTTCTTTACCAAGTACTACAAGTTCCCCTGTCATTTGGGTTTCATCCAAATTCAGCGCCGCTAACAGTTGCTGTTTGGCTTTTTGAGGATTAGCACTTATTATAATGTTGCTTTCGGTATCTAGCACCACTCGCGCAGCACTGGATATCATCAAGAACACGCGTTTGTCTGCTTGTAATAAACACTTTAAAAGCTTAATGCCATACGGTGCGCCTGAGGCTCCTGTCCACGCAAGACTTATCGGTGTTTTATTGGTTTGAGATATCAAGCTTTACTTCCTCGCTTTTGTAATGCTTCAATTAACTGACCATGTAAGCCTTCAAAGCCACCGTTACTCATGATCACAATATGTTCATCCGCCTCGGCTTGATGACAAATAAGTTGCACGAGTTCATCAACCTTATCTTTAATGATAACCTCTGCATCGATATCTTGACGAATATCGTCAAGCGACCAACCGACATTGCCCGATTGATACAAGTAAACCTTATCGGCAAGCGCCAATGATTGCCCAAGCGTGGCTTTATGTACACCTGACTTCATGGTGTTAGACCGCGGTTCTAATACTACGGTGACTTTTTGTTTACCAACTTTAGCGCGCATGGCGTGTAAGGTTGTCGCAATGGCAGTTGGATGATGGGCAAAATCATCATATATCGATACACCACTGATATTTTCAAGAAGCTCTAAACGACGCTTTGGCGGATCGAATCGAGTGAGTGACTCAATAGCCGCAATGGGTGCAACGCCCACATGACGTGCTGCGGCAATGGCATTGATGGCATTTTCAATATTGTGCTGACCAATCAGCATCCAATCGAGTGTACCTTGAAGCTCATCATCAAAATACACTTCAAATTGATGACCATCATCCGCCAATGATTTTGCATACCAACCTTTTGAACTCGGTTGTTGATTGAAACATTCTTGTTCACTCCAAATGCCTTTTTCGATTACTTGTTGAACCGCTTCAACATCAGCTGGCCATATTACTTTACCCGTAGAAGGCACAGTGCGGATCACATGGTGGAATTGTTTTTGAATATCGCCAAGAGAATCAAAAATATCGGCATGATCAAACTCAAGGTTATTGATCACTAAGGTTCTTGGTTGGTAATGAACAAACTTGGAGCGTTTATCAAAGAATGCACTGTCGTACTCATCGGCTTCAACCACGAAAAAGACCGAATCACCTAATCGTGCTGATACGCCAAAGTTTTGCGGAACACCACCAATTAAAAAACCCGGTTGATAGCCGTTATCTTCGAGGATCCACGCCAACATACTCGCGGTGGAGGTTTTACCATGAGTACCCGAAACAGCGAGCACCCAACGCTCAGGTAAAATATGATCCGATAAAAATTGAGGTCCCGATGTATAAGCTAAGCCTTTATCCAACACTGCTTCGACACAGGGATTACCACGCGACATGGCATTGCCAATCACAATTAAATCGGGCGTTTCACCGTGTTCATTTTCAAGCTGAGCAGGATCAAAGCCTTGAATAAGCTCAATACCTTGCTCCTCAAGCTGTGTGCTCATTGGAGGGTAGACGTTAGCATCACTGCCAGTGACTTTATGACCTTTGGCTCTTGCCAGTAGGGCTAAGCCGCCCATAAAGGTACCGCAAATCCCTAGGATATGTACGTGCATATCGATTGCTCAATTTAATCGGAATAATGCCTTATTCTAATCAAGTTCTGCTAAGAATCACATAAATAAGAAGAAAAACCACAAATACTGGTCGAACCAGTTTAAGTGTTCAGTATTTTTATTCTGATATCTTTATTTTTCTAGGCTTTTAAACTTAAAAATACAGAAGAGAAACTTTGTATCTTATAAGGAGAAACAAAATGGACTCAACAGCCTATTTCTTTGGTAATCAAGGTTACTACGCAGATAGAGGGGACAGTATTACTTCGACTTCTAAAGGTTCAGGTGATCAGCCTCCTGTTGTTACTCCACCACCCAGTTTAAAAGATGCCCCGACGCCCCCCAGTGATCCCAGCTTAAGCCCTGCTACCATTGACTATACCTTGGCACAAAATGGTGACTCTGTGTTATCTGGCGGTATTGCAGTACTCTATTTGTTTATGAACCTGTTATCCGAACTGGCTAACCAAAAGTATTTAGAGATGCAAATGAAAGCAAAAGTATCTAGAGACGCACAAGATAAAGCCAATGAAGTTAACGAAATCATTGCTAAAGTCTCTAAAGAAGGCGACAAAGGTGCAGAGCCATTACCTAGTGATGTTATTCAATATATGAAAGACAACGGAGTGCAAATTGACGGGAAAGACATTGATGATTATTTAGGTGGTGATGAAGGTAAAAAGCTGGATAAAGGTAGCCTTGAAGCCGTTAAAGATGCACTTGAGAACGTCTCTAATCGAGCCTCTGATTTTGTCTCTCAAGCGCAATTGCAACTGCAAAAAATCATGCAGACGTACAACGTTTCTGTCAGCTTGATCAACAGCATGCAAACCATGTTAGCTGAGATGAATAAGTCTATCGCTCAGAATATTCGTTAAACAACAGAAATAGGGGGCGCTACCGTCTACCACTTACCAAAACAAAGAAACATCTAGACGTCTAGATTGACACAATTGTTTTGTAACTTTACACTGGCTTAAAAAATTGTCATTAATAGTGATGTCAACAATACAGAGAGTCATTGTGAATCAATCAGATAATACAATCATCACATCAAAGCCAAGCTTTGTTCCACTTATTCCATTATTGGTGTTTATTTCCCTATTTGTAGGTGCGGGTCTTTATTTTCAAAACCAAGGCGTCGACTTTGCCTTTTATCAATTACCCGGTGTTGTCGCCATTTTACCTGCGATAGTTCTGGCTTTATTACTTTCAAAGCAAAAACTGAATCAAGCGATTGAAACCTTTATACAAGGCATTGGTCATAACAACATCATCACCATGTGCCTGATTTATTTATTGGCGGGTGCCTTTGCCTCTGTAGCAAAAGCCACAGGAGGTGTTGATGCAACCGTTGGACTTGGACTCTCGTTCATTCCACCAGAATTTTTGCTCCCCGGTTTTTTTATCATCACGGCATTTATTGCAACCGCAATGGGAACCTCGATGGGAACCATCGCAGCCGTCGCGCCTATTGCCTTTGGAGTCGTCGGTCAAACCGATATTTCGCCGTTACTAATGGCGGGCGCAGTAATGTCTGGTGCGCTATTTGGCGATAACCTTTCAATCATCTCTGACACTACCATTGCCGCTACCCGTACCCAAGGCTGTGAAATGAAAGATAAGTTCCGTGAAAACTTAATCTTCGCCGTTCCTGCCGCATTGATCACTCTTACTTTTTTCATCTTTGCAGGGAGTGGATCAGTTGAAATAAAGCCTCAAGCTTATGATCTGGTTAAAGTTATCCCTTACTTAACCATTCTGGTATTAGCTGTATCTGGGTTAAATGTGTTCGTGGTACTGACAATTGGTATTTTATTAGCTGGGATCACAGGCTTTACGACCAGTGATTATCATTTATTCCAATACACAAAAGATATCTACAGTGGCTTTAGCAGCATGCAAGATATCTTCTTGCTATCGTTACTGGTGGGTGGTTTAGCGTCCTTGATGCAACAACAAGGTGGGCTTCAATTTATCTGCCAAAAAGTTGAATCTCTGTTAAATGTCCTATCGAAAAATGCCAAAGAAAAATCCCCAAAATTGGTTGAAGTCTGTATCGCCTTTATGGTGGCATTAACCAATACCTGTATTGCCAACAATACGGTGTCGATTGTGGTTACTGGTGATATTGCGAAAGAGCTGGCGTACAAACACGGGATCACTCCTAAACGCAGCGCCAGCTTATTGGACATTTTTTCTTGTGTGATTCAAGGCATAGTACCATTTGGGGCTCAAGCACTACTGATAGCGTCTACCTTTAAAATCACACCGATTGAAGCAGGCTTGCAAGCTGTTTACTGTATGGTATTAGCACTGGTTTCTTTAGTCATAATAGCTATAAGAAAGTAGTAAATGGTCTCATTTTAGCTATATTCATTGTGAGTATTTTAAGTTTATAGATGTCTAAGAAACACCTTTAAGAGTTTTTATTCAGTAAGATGTTTTCTAGCATTTCGAATTTAGCGGGATCTTTTTCAGATCCCTACGCACCAAGTCCTGTTGATGATTCCAGTTCTTATGAGCCCGATGGTTTCTGTGCTGAAGCCTCGGAGCCTGTATTTGCGGTAGATTGGTTAGTTGCTCCTGCACATCAATCCTATTCCCCCTCACAAATTCCCTTTGACGCTGAGGCCGTAGGTATCAACCCTGATGGCCTTAGTTTTGATTGCAACACCAATTTTTTTGAGTTATGCCAACAGCTAAAAGGAAGGGATGATATTTCATCACACGCTTATTTTTTATGTTCAAGAAGTGAGTTTTTAAAGGGGTTTATTCATAGGCACACCATTTTTAACACACCACCAATATACGGTGAGTTCGTCTCAGATCATCTATCGGAATGTTTCTTAAGCTTTATTCAACGCTTCGTATTCAACTCCCCTTTGATGTATGGTGCTTGCCTATTTTTAAATAAACTTGTTCAAGATTTGGGAGCAACCGAGGCTATAGAGCTAATAAAAAAGATGGGAGCTAATAAGTTCCGTATCCTTGCTCGGCAACTGGATCGCTTAACCTCATCTCTACATCACTTTAGCGCTACAAAATACTTCATACTCCCCTATGCTACTCCATTGTCTAAGTCGGAACTCATTCAACTATCCAGTCTAGCCAGACAATAAAAAATGCGGCTATTTAAGCCGCATTTTCAGTCAAACTACTTTTTTAAAATTACTTAACAATATCCATTTCGTTAAGTAGGTTATCCGCACCATCAAGGTACTTCATCACCCATAACATGTAACGGCTATCGACCTGAATCGAACGGTTGGTTTGTGGATCATAGCCCCAGTCACCAATGATACTTTCGTATACACCGTCAAACAGTAAACCGACAAGTTCAGCTTTACCGTTTAAGGTTGGAGAGCCAGAGTTACCGCCTGTAGTATCAAGCGTTGACAGGAAGTTCACCGGTACTGAGCCAATTTCAGGCATGTAGTACTCACCGTATTTCTTTTGTTTGATAAGTTCTAACTGTTTCTTAGGTGCATCAAAAGGATCTTTTCCTGTGTCTTTTTGCTCAATACCTTCTAACGTAGTAAACGGAACAGCATATAAACCATCTTGTGGAGAGTAGCCTTTAACATGTCCAACGGTTACACGTAAGCTAGAGTTAGCATCCGCATAAACTGGCTTACCTTGACTGCGGTTATAAGCAATGATCGCTTCCATATAAAGTGGACGCGCCTTCATAAAGTCACCAGCACGCTGTTTACTTTCTTGTTCACGCTTCATGTTGGTATCGTACATGGCCACAGCATATTGAATGAAAGGATCATTCGACGCTTTAAAGTCAGCAACTGTTTTTTTCATCCAGCCAAGACGCGTTTTGCTGTTCGCTAATTGTGTTTTCGCGTACATGTCGTCAAGACGCTGCTTTAATTTATCTTTATTTAGACCATTTTCTAAACCAAAAAATTGATCCAGTGCAGCAAGACGCTCAGCTTTAGGTAACTTGGCATAACGTTGTAAAAGATCAAACACAATGGCTTTTTCAACCTTAGGTGCATAACTGCGATCAATTCGCTCTAACCCCTGAGTGAAACGAGTCATATCACGATCTTGATAACCAGACTCACGCTGCATATCAGGCAATTGTTTCTCATGAGCAAGACGATACAAGCGAGTCGCAGTGCTCAGCATTCTGCTATATCCCAAATAGCCCAAAAGCAAGTTGCGTTCTTTATGCTGTTGAGCTTGCATCACTAAACGATCTAGATTGGTTAACGCTGAACCGTACTTGGCTTCACGCGCAGGATCTTGTGCAATCCAAGTGGTTAACTCTGCTTCACGCGCTTTACGGTCAGCCAGTAATGGAGACTTAGCATAAAACTCAATCATTGAGCCGTAGTTTTTCGCATAGTTGGCCAAACCTGCTAATGTGCTTTCGTATTTAATACGATCGTCAGAGCCTTCAGGTGCGGTATTTTTAATGATGTTGATAATATCTTCACGTAAGGCTTTGCTGTGTGGATATGTCCATTCGAACTGGTTTTCAACCTCCACTGAAGTACGATAGCGATTGGTACGACCTGGATAGCCCGCAACCATGACAAAATCGCCTTCTTTAACGCCTTTAGCCGATACTTTTAAGAAGCTTTTTGGCTCATACGGCACATTGTCTTTGCTGTAATCAGCTGGCTTGCCATTCTTACCGACATAAGCACGGTAAAAAGAGAAATCTCCGGTATGGCGAGGCCACATCCAGTTATCAATGTCACCACCGTATTTACCAACACTAGCAGCTGGGTTATAAACCAAACGCACGTCACGGATCTGCATTTGCTTGATCAAGTAATACTCTAAACCGCCGTGGAAACTGTATACGCTACAGCGATAACCGTCCTCTTTCTCACATTCTGCAACCAGTTCTTTTCTATGGCTTTCAATGCCTTTATAAAACGCATCGCCAGTTACATTCGATAAACCCGCTTTCACTTGATCGGTAACATTGGTGACTTTCTCGGTCACATAGATCCGTGAACCCGGTGAAGCAGGTAGCTCTTCGCTATAGTTTTTTGCTAAAAAACCATCTTTTAGACGATTGTTTTCAGCGGTAGAGTTATATGCAATCGAGCCATAAGCACAGTGATGGTTGGTCACCACCAGCCCTTTAGGAGACACAAATGATGCTGAGCAACCACCAAGGCTGACAACGGCATTCATTGGAAACTCAGTAAGTTTAGAAATTGACTTAGCATCAATCTCTAAGCCTTTCGCTTTTAGTTCAGCCGCCATTGAAGGAAGCTGGTAGGGTTGCCACATGCCTTCATCAGCATGAGCACCAAAGCTAGCAGCAACAGCTGCTGCAATTAGCCACTTTTTCATTGGAAAATCCTGTTGTTTTTTTAGCACAATCAGCGACTCTAGCATAAAAATCATAAAAAAAAGTGACTTTGTAACACTTTTATACAATTAAGGCTGTGACACTGTTGCCCATAAAAAAACCGCATTCGCTTGTTAGCTGAATGCGGTTTAATAACAATATGTATAAGGTGTTAACTATGACGCCAGCTGAGCAACGATGATGCCTAAACCAAGCAGCGCTAAAGCTCCTAAACCAACGTTTCCACCTGAAACCTGATAGCCTTCAGAAGTCTGTTTACGGCCAACATACGCCATGGCGATTGGTAAGAAGATGATCATAATCACTAACGGGATCGCAGCGTAACCCAGAACTTTTACAAAACCGTCAGGATAGAATAAAGCGCATAACAATGGCGGAATAAAAGTCAGCACCCAAGTTTGTAAACGTCCGGCAATACTATCTTTTGCTCGAGTAAGTTCTTTTAAAAAATCAAACAAACTCATGGTCACGCCAAGGAATGAAGTCAAAAGTGCAAGGTCGGCAAATACACTGATGCACTTATCAATGAGTGGGAAGCTCGATACACCTTGGAGTGCTTTTACTAGCATTGGAAGTGAGCCATTAAAGCTCGAAATCGTCGCACCACCTACGGTACCAATGGTAACGAGTAACCATAAGATGTAGCAGAATAATGGAATGGTTGAGCCTACAAGCAGCACTTTTTTAAGGTTCTTAACATCGCCCTCTAAATAGCCGACAAGAGTCGCAATACATACATGAAACCCAAATGAGGTGAATACAACTGGCACTGCCGCCATTAACGCACCGCTAAATCCACCTTGCTTAATGCCCTCTTTGACCGTATCGGCAACAATGGTTGAAAAGCTGACTTCAGGTAGTAAAAAGAAAACCACAACCACCAGCAAGAGCACCATAATGGGAAACAGTAAGCGGGAGGCTTTATCAACCCAGCTGATCCCAATCGCAATCAGACCACCAAAGACTAGGGTAAAAACGCTGATTGCGACTTCATGATTGAGAGGCTCACCGGTTAATAGCTCAAACTTTGCCCCCAACAGAGAAGAACCACCTAGTAAATACACCATGGTAAGTGCATACAATAAGCTTAAAAACGATGCACCTTGAATAAACTGTCCCAGTTTACCTAAGGTTTTCCCAGTGATGGCATGAACATTGTCCCCCACCCCAGAACGTAAATTAATTTCTAACATCAATAATGCGGTATAAGCGGAAACAAGCCATAGAACAACGAGTAATGCGAGCGCTGAAAATGAGCCTAAACCTGCGGTGGCAAGAGGTAAAGCAAGCATTCCGCCACCGATTGCCGTACCTGAAACAATGGCTATTGAGCCAAGAAGTTTTGAATTCACAATGTTACCTTTTTATTATTTTTCGTATATCACAGTCCAAGGAGCAAGACGACAACACAACTGAATACAGCATCACTTAAGGGAGATAAGTGTCACAATTTATTTTAAATTGGTATTCCTAAGACATATAAAAAAGCTTGTGTTTTCACAAGCTTTTAAGAAGCTAACAGAAGTGAAATAAGGGAGCAAGAGCAAAACTGAACCCTTGCATAAAATATTAAAAAAATTGCCTGAAATATCACACCTATACATTTAAAAATCTATTGTAGTTGATACGCTGAGTTTGCAAGTGAGATTGGATTTGAATTATCAACGGTTTCTGTATCAGCAAGATGAGAGTTCGCTATTGTAAATACTGTTTCCATATGACCGACTGTACTATACGGAGATGCATAAACTAAGTTACAGCTGTACTTTGGTGACACTCCACCTGTTTTGTCTTTTTGCCCTGCTCTGATCCCAGCAAATTGATGATTGATGTTGTAAGCAAGTTGAAATGCCCACTGCTTAGCTTTACCTTGTTGAGGCTTATCTATGGTTAACACTAGTTGTTCTGGTAACAAGCGATTGTATTTATCATAAACCTTTACGGTCACTTTATCCCCGACTTGTAAATCTCTACTGGGATAAATACGACCGATGAGTGCAAGACCACTCTTATCATTTACAAAATTGGATTGTTGATCACACTGATTTACTGGGACATCTGATTTTATCTTTGCTGAAACGGCCACAGAATCGATGTCTTTGCTAGCCGATTCTGATTGAGAGGTTGAAAGTGAGGTTAATTGAGTCGCATGCTCAAGCTCAGATTTCTGTGCTGCATGCACCTGAAAGCCACATAAAGATAAGCCCCACAGCATGACACCTAAAAAGTGATGAACCCACTTTTTAGAAAAAAACTGACTGCGCCGCATGGCTGTTTCTCCGATACAAAATAATTTCATGCTCTAAGTGTATTAGAGAAACAATAAACAAACCCTCAGGTGAACACCTGATATCGGCCCTAGGTATGTTTACGCTTTACAACAGCCGCTGTCATTCTAGAAACACATACCAGCTCACCACCACTGTTGGTGATATTTACTTCCCAGACTGAACTGCGTTTACCAATATGCACAGGCTTAGCAATGGCGGTAAGCAATCCTTTTCGCGATGCTCTAATGTGGTTGGCATTGATCTCTTGACCAACACAATAGTACTCAGTGAAATCCACGACAAAGTTGGCGGCATAACTGGCCACCGTTTCGGCTAATGCGACATTGGCACCACCATGAACAATACCAATAGGATTATGAATCGAAGGTTCCGCAAGCATGGTTGCAACTAAGTAATCATCACCGATTTCGGTAATTTTTATGCCTAAGGTTTCCATCAAGGTGCCTTTTTGATGCAAGCCTTTATCCAAACGTTCACAATCTTCTAGGGTAATTGGGGCAAACCATATGCTCATTATTCTTCCTTTATCTTTATCTTATCTCACAAAATCTTACCATAAAAAAGGGATGGCTATTGCCATCCCGATTACAGGTTATTTAGGACTTAACCTAACCACTGTTACTTTATTAATCGACGTCTAATTCCAGCCAATGAAAGTAAACCAAGAGCTAGGAAACCAAGAGAACCACTGCTCTTTTTCTTCGGCTTTGTATAATCAATCGCGATGATAACCGGATCGTGATCTGAAGATGAAAACACATTCTTCGCTTTCTTTAAATCACCAGTGTATTTAGACGCGTATTCAAACATGGTCGATTCAGCAGAATTAATATGCCAATCTTCAATATCTTTGACTTTACCAGCAAGGGATTGGTTCGCTAACGCATGATCAAGATTACCTAATTCACCCGCCCACTTATAACTGTACGTATCAGCTCCGTGTAGCTTAGTGTTAAGGTTGATGTAACCAAAACCTTCTGTGATTTCGCGTTGCGTCTTATCCAACTCTTTACCATCTAGAGTGGTATAAGCGGCTGTGTGGATCACTTTATCTGGATTGTTAGCTTTCGAGTAATTGGTGAGTACTTGCAAAGGATCTTCTTTACCATAAGCATTTAAGTCACCAATGATCAGCACATCACCTTTTATCGTTTTAAGCGCATGACCAACCGCTTCAGCTGCACTTACACGGAAATCATTACAACGACCTTGTAAGTCTTTAGGATCCGACTTATCTGCAAAATCAATCCAATCTTCTAAGCAACCAGAACCTTTAGATTTAAAGTGGTTAACCACTATTGTTAGCTTGTTTTCACCAATGGTAAAGGTTTGCCCTAAAGAGTAACGCTGGAACTTGTCATATTTAGGGCTTTTCTCTGTTTTATCGTCTTTGGTTCGAGTAGCCACTTCTGCAGGTGCATGCTGCTCAGGTGTTTTAATAACAATGGCATCACCATCAAGCATCGCTTTTGCTGGTCTGTAAAGCATGCCGACCATAATCGCGTCAGTACCAAAGAACTTGTCTTTGTTCATGTCTTTTGCTGCGATTTTCACAAACTTGTAAACATCATCGCCCGACATTTCTTTGTTCAGTTCAGTCACTAAATCATGAATTGCACTGTCATCAGCAAAGCCGTTGTTTTCGATTTCCATTAAACCGACAATGTCCGCATTCATCGCTTTGAGTGATTTAACAATCTTCGTTCTTTGCAACTCAAATGCTTGTTTTACGGTTTGATTAATCGCTTTAGCCGCCT
Source organism: Parashewanella tropica (assembly GCF_004358445.1). Classification (NCBI taxonomy): domain Bacteria; kingdom Pseudomonadati; phylum Pseudomonadota; class Gammaproteobacteria; order Alteromonadales; family Shewanellaceae; genus Parashewanella; species Parashewanella tropica. The sequence goes on along the minus strand of NZ_CP037951.1, from coordinate 714,932 downwards.
TGGCTCCACGGTTACACCCACGAACAGCATCAGCATCCGCTTGATCTTTACAGCTTGCGTTTAACGCACCACCAATTTCACTGTGGCTGGTAAAGTAGTTTAATACGTTGAAGCTAGCGACACGTAAATCACCTTTTTCAGCAATGGTCGGTGTTTCGATGTCTGCACGCTCAACTGTACGAGTAAAATCTGTAGGCTTGATTTCGTTTGTGACATATAAGCGATATTTACCAAATGAATACCCTATCGCACCTTCAATATTTTGTAAGGTGTCACCGACGCGCATAAAACCAGTTTCAGCATTAAAATCAGGGAAGTATGGAATATGACCTTTTGGCGCACTTAAATCGGTTTCGATTTCTAAACGACGAGCATCATTGGCTTTTTGTAAATCGGCAACCTCTTTGCTGCCAGCCATATGAATTTGCGTAGGCTTAAACAAGGGAGTTTTATGGGATAATGTCATGCTGTTATAACGTCCGTTATAACCATAAGGGCTGGTCACAACCATTTCACTGTCAGCCACCAGCTTGATTTTCATGCCTTCATGGCGTTCCATCGCTTGGGTATAAGTTTCATCACCTAAAAGCTTAAATTCAGTGGCTACTGGGATCGGTGCTTTATCTTCTGAAGTTTTAGCTAATCGAGCTTCATCAGAAGTAATTTGGGTTAACCCAAATTTTTCTTCAACCTTACCTTTTACACAAACTTGAGAACCAGGCACTAACCATTTAGGCGCATCTTTACCTTTGCCTAAGTAAACAAAAATACCTTCTGAGGTTTTATTATTATCGTCAACATCAGCCATCGCTGATTGCATAAAGAAACCGTCATTACGGTTTGAACGTGCCGTTACAATACCTTTAACCACAAATGCTTCGTTAGATTCGTATTTTCCATCTTCAATTTTAGGGCTCTTAAATCCCGAACCTTGAATCGCACTGATTTTTGTAAATTCAGCATCGGTGCAGGTAAATTCGTCAGCTGCGTGAGCCGAGTACGACAATGCGCTAGTAACTGCAATTGAAATCGCCGTTAGCTTATTAAAGTGTTTCATTAGATCAACCCCATTTATATTTATGTATTACTGATGAATACTTCGGGGCGAGATCTTCCCAAAATAGCCTCAACAAAAGCGCCACTTGGGTCACATATTATTTACCTTACAAAGTTTATGGTTAATTCAAAGTAAACTTAGCGCCTAATTAAAATTAAAAAGTAAATATTTTCAATTAGTTATTTTACTTTACGCGACAAGTCTAAATGAAACAAAAATTAGATATTGATAAAAATTTTGCAATTAGAATAGATACTTAAAATAAAGTTCTAAACTTGATGGTGCTCACAATTAAATGAACTTCCTTTCTAGAGGGCGTTCCCAATTAAAGACTGTGGTTAGCTCAGCTTCTGAAAAATCAGAAACTCTTTAAGTATTTCCCATTTACATTTAAATCTCCGATGATGAATACGTCACCTTTTGCTGTTTAAGCGCATAACCTTTGACGTCTCAGTGCTTACTCGAAAATCATTTCAACGATCTTGGAGGCCACCTTCCTACATTGAACCTAAGAACATCAGTTGAACACACATTAAGTTAGTATCTGTCTGAGTTAGCAATAATTTTACTGTCTTCATCATTTACCTAATGGCTGAAACGCTATGCAAACTGATGTTTTTAAGTTAAATAACAGTCAATATTTCATTCAGCGGCTTTTTATTGATGGCATGCTCAGGAATCGTCGCATCTTCAGCAGGGTATCCCACAACAAGGAGCATATAAGGGCGCTCATTATCAGGATTACGCTGGCAAATCTCGGTCAAAAAACTCATAGGTTTTGGGGTATGGGTGAGTGTACCTAATCCGGCATTATGCAAAGCTTGAATAAGAAAGCCAGTGGCAATACCTACAGATTCGTGGACGTAATAATTGGTTTTATCTCCATTATCAGTATTCATTCGTTTTTGGCTAAAAATAGCAATTAGCCAAGGTGCTGTATCAAGATACGATTTATTAGCATTAGTACCTAAAGGTTTAAGCGCATCGAGCCATTCTTCACCACCGCGACCGCCATAAAACGCTTGTTCAATAGCTTCAGCTTGCTGACGAATTTGCGATTTAACCTCAGGATCTTGAATAGCAACAAAATGCCAAGGCTGGTGATTGGCTCCATTCGGTGCGGTACCCGCCGCTAAAATCGCTTGCTCAATGATGGCCTTATCAACGGGTCTGTCTGAGAATTTACGAATCGAATGACGACGCTTTATTTCTTGGTAATTATCTTGAGCCCGCTTCAGCATCTCATCGGTTGGGTATTCGATAAAATCAGATAAAGGAAAATGTTGCTCATCCATAGTTATAATTCCCTCTGTTAATCCAGTCGAAATAAGAACTCTTGCTCATTATCACAAGCCACATGAGTGCAAAGCATGAAACCGCATTTTTCTAGCACACGTTGCGAGGCGATGTTTGAGGTATGAACATAAGCAAATAAAGGGCGAGGAAGGGATTGAGTAAATAGCTCTAATGCCCGTGAAGCAACACCTTTTCCCCAGTAATTTTGCCCGAGCCAAAAACCAACTAATCGCTGACCATCTTGTTGCCAGCTCACAAGGTTGCCCACAACAGAACCATCAGAATCAATAGTCGAAATTTTTACATCATCTCTAGACGTGATGGTTTGCCAATGTTGAGTAAACTCTTTTTCGGTTCGAGCATCGAAATGAGCCACTCTGCAAGCAACAGGATCGGCTTGATGTTCATAAAATACATTGGCGTCTGAAGCAATAGGATCTCTAAGCGTAATATTTATATTCATATTCACGGTTATTGTTGTTAGAGGCCATTCCTAATTAGATTTTTGATTTGCTGCTGTTGATTTTTTAGGTTAAACAAGGCGGAAAATGTGAAGTGTAGTTATTCTACACGAACATTTGACAACGCCGTTTACACAAAAAAGAAACGCAGCCCTTCGGGTTACACCTAAAATTCGCAAACTCTGCGTCACTCATCTTTCATTTAGCTCACTAAACTTCACTCTTCGCGTCTTGATTTTGCAAATTTTAGGTTGTAACAAATCAAAAAGTCTTTAATTGAGAATGACCTCAATAATGAATAGTACAACACGTTAACATAAGGTTTTATTTATGTGAACAATGTTAATTATCACATCTATACCAATTCGAATTTGATCATAAATAAGTCATTGGTGCTTGGGTAAACGTCTTTGATAAGCGTCTTAAGTTCACCCAAAGGCAAAGCTTCTTGCTTGGCATGAAACTCATTGATTTGTTCGAACTTCAAAGGTTCCACCGATAAGATTCGAATTTCACACACTTTAAGATTGGTTTCGAGAGTGTACACCTCGACGACAGAGTTAGGCTGATAGTTGTTTTCTGATTCATCCCGAATAGTGATGGTTTTTAAGCCTGAAGCGACCAAAGGGCAAAGTTTTTCAAAAAAGGTAATTTGGGTTGGAACTGACATAATCGCAGAGAGTACATAAGAAAATGATAAAGCAGGGTATCATGCTTTAATTCAAGATACCCTGCATAACCTATCTTCTACCAATTATTCTGCGACAGGCTTTTTCAAACTGTGCTTCAGAATAAAGAAGCCAACCAAACCTGATACTAATGAACCAACGATAATGCCCAATCGCTCATCAAATAGTAGGTTGACGCCAGTCTCTTCAAACGCCAGTGAACCGATAAACAAGCTCATTGTGAATCCAATCCCACAGAGTGCAGCTGTACCGTATAAGCTCTTCCAGTTCATGCCTTCTGGAAGCTTGGTAAGTTTAGCTTTTACCGCCAACCAGCATAGACCGAAAATCCCCACTTGCTTACCAACGAATAATCCTAGAGCGATCCCCACAGGCACGCCGTGAAGCACTTGGTCCATGGTCACACCCGTTAAATTTACGCCAGCATTGGCGAAGGCAAATACAGGTAAAATAAAGAAGGCGACAACGGAATGTAAGTCATGCTCCATTTCTTTTAATGGTGACTCCTGCTCATTCTTTTTAGAACGCATCGGGATAAACATGGCCACCAACACACCGGCTAATGTGGCATGAACACCCGATTTAAGAGTCGCTACCCATATAATCAGACCAACCAAGATATAAACACTTTTGTTACATACATTACGACGGTTCAGTAAATATAAAACCGCTGTACCAGCCGCCACTACCAATAATGCCGTCAGTGAGATTTTTGAGGTATAGAAAAACGCAATGATCAGGATTGCACCAATATCATCAAAAATGGCCAGTGAGGTTAGAAAGATTTTAATCGAAATTGGCACTCTTGAGCCCAATAAGGCTAGCGCACCTAATGCAAAAGCAATATCGGTTGCCGCGGGGATTGCCCAACCTCGGATCGCCACAGGATCTTGGTTAAAATACACATAGATCAATGCCGGAAATACCATTCCGCCTATCGCGCCCACCGCGGGTAGAATAATATTTCGCTTATCTGAAAGCTCACCTTCGAGTAGCTCTCGTTTAAGCTCTAAACCAACTAAGAAGAAAAACACCGCCATTAAGCCGTCGTTGATCCAAAGCAACATAGGTTTGGCAATTTCAAAAGTACCGACTCTAACTTCAACCTCAGTTGAGAGCAGCATTTTGTAATATGGCTCAAGCCCAGTATTAGAAATTACAATAGCTAGACAGGCAGCAATAAAGAGTAAGATGCCTCCAGCGGATTCTAACTTAAAAAAGTCCTTCATAAAATCGTCGCTGTTACTCGTGTTTACAACTTTTTCGTCCACTCTTCCTCCTCAGATTATAGACATAATATGTCAGATTTTCTCATGGTAGACGAAATTCAATCTTGTTACCATAGCTGAGTATAGAACTTATATCGCTAAATCTATATAAAATGGCGCACTCAGCTGGAACTAAAAGAAATTTAGACAAGGAAAATTGGTGTAGGCATAGTTGCTCCTACGTCGAAGCAATTTAACGCAGAATAAATTTCTTTTAGACCAGCCTGTAAGGAGCTTCTGTGGAGGCACACTTTTTTGTTGCATCAATTTATAAGGTATCAACATTACTGCATTGATGCGCCTTAAATTGTGCCTCCACAGATAGCTCTGAGAATGCCATCTTATATTGATTCAGCTATACACCAACTTAGGACGAACGAAATTTATGAAAATGCTTTTAGCCGTTGTTGTTATTGCCTTAGTGATTTTTTATTTTTACACCCAAAATGTGAACAACAAAGTCGCACAAGAAAATCTGATCAAAGGGCAAGACTTCTTAGCTCAAAATAAAGAAAAAGACGGAGTGCAAACCACAGCTTCAGGGCTTCAATATTTAGTGTTAGAAAATGGGTCTGGCACTGTTCACCCTACGCCCAGTAATGTTGTTAAAGTTCATTACCACGGCACCTTAATTGACGGAACGGTATTTGATAGCTCTGTTGATCGTGGTGAATCTATCTCTTTCCCACTTAATCGAGTGATCAAAGGCTGGACAGAAGGTCTGCAACTGATGGTTGTTGGTGATAAATATCGCTTTTTTATTCCTAGTAACTTGGCTTATGGAAAACGTGCTACAGGTAAAATTCCGGGGAACTCGGTATTGATTTTTGATGTTGAGTTATTAGGTATTGATAAATAGTCTTGTTTGAAAAGGGCATAGCTCATTGGAACTATGCCAATCCTATCTATTTTTGATTACCAAACGGATCATCAATGGAAAAAGAAGGCTCAGTAAACCATTTAGGACCATGACTTGTCATGTAGAAGTGATCTTCTAATCTGATCCCAAATTCATTCGGAACACAAATCATCGGCTCATTACTAAAGCACATACCTTCATCTAACAAAGTGGTTTCACTCGAGACTAAATAAGGTCCTTCATGGATCTCAAGCCCAATGCCATGACCTGTTCTGTGTGGTAATCCAGGCAATTGATAATCAGGTCCTAGACCTGCATTAACAATCACATTTCGCGCAGCATCATCGACTCGCCCACAAGGCTCATCAAGCTTAGCCGCTTCAAAGCCCGCTAACTGAGCTTGTTTTTCAAGCTCCCAAATCTGTCTTTGCTTGTCGGTTGGCGAACCAAATACATAGGTTCGAGTAATATCTGAGTGATAGCCAAAGAGCTCACAACCCGTATCGATAAGAACAACATCATTGGCTTCTAACTTCTTGGGTGTTTTAACCCCATGAGGATACGATGAGTCTTCACCAAATAACACTATGCAGAAGTACGAGCCTTGAGCAGCACCTAACTTTCGATGAGCTTTATCAATAAACTCCGTCACTTCTTGAGTGGTGATCCCTTCATAAAGAATTCTAGCAGCCGCTTTTTGCACTTCTAACGTCATATTCATAGCGCGCTGCATAATGGCGAGTTCAGCAGCTGATTTTTGCCCTCGACAGCCTTGGGTAATAGGTAAAGCATTACTTATCTCGATATTGACACAAGCCTTCTGAATACCATCCACGAGGAAGAAAGGTGACGATTCATCTATGGTTAATTTACCTGAAGTAATACCATTTTTCGCTAGAGTAGCCGCCAACATTTCATAAGGAGATTCATGTTCCTGCCAAGTTACAATCTCAGCTTCTATCTGCAAATAATCGGTTAACGTGCCGAGTTCAAAATGTGGGGCTATGTAAAATAAGGTTCCATCACGAGTCAGCACAGCTCCAACCATACGCTCACTGGCATACCAATCTAGCCCAGTAAAATAATACAAGTTGGTTCCAGCATTTAAATACAAAGCATCTATACCATGTTCTTCCATCAGCGATTGTGCTTTATGCTGGCGCTGTCGAATCTCATCTGATGTAATCGGATTTAAATCGATTGTCCAAGAAGTTAATTTACTCAATTCTTGTTCAGGTGTTGAGCCACTAATCCCTATTGTCATCATTATTTTTCCCGTATTAATTTCAGACTCAATGTATAAAATATCCAATCAAAGCAATAATGTCATCAAGTGAAAAACACAGTCAATAAAACTGTAGATAAATAGTATTACTTCGCATTAAAAATCGTTCATTTTCAACCCATAAAGGTTATTTCGATTTATATTGCTCGTAATCCCAAGCTCAAATTAAGACCATGGCTATAGCAACCCCACAACATAGTGAAGATGTTATGGTCGAATATGATCCCATTACTCATCAACTTATCGTGGATCAATCCGACCTTCTCCTGTTAATCGCTAATGCGCAAAGTCAGGGAAGTGTTGTTTGGTCTGTTAAACTTAGTCCAGCTATGCAGCCAGAGTTTAGAAGCTTCTTCCTATCAATCCAGTCTATTAAAGTTGGAGCAAAACAGTATTCATTTTGTCAAGTTGATACTGACAGAGGTAACACATTAACTGAACATATTGCATTGGAATACAAAGTGCTTTCTAAAGCTCCTCCTGAAATACGAGAACAATATGAACAAGAAGTGTTTTTTTGCGAAGCTATGACAGTGGCTACAACTCAAGCATGGTTAGAAAACCCCGGCTCTAGAAGCATTCAAAATAAGCCTTGCGCAGAGCTCTTAGCATGGTATTCCTCTTTAACTAAAGAAGTCACTAAACCCAAACGTTTAATGAAAGACAAAAAAGAAAATGTTGCCCTGAATAAATCCGAAAAACGAGATGCATTACAAGCACTTTACACAAGCCGTGAATCTACTTTTTCAACCGTTGCGCCTCCTGTAGTAACAACCCCGTCCCCCCAGCAACAAGCTACGGATAAACCTGTTTTAACCTCCACTTCTAGGAAAACTAACACGCAAGCAGCCCCTGCCCTCCAATCAACTCAGCCAAGCGCAAAACCAATAACAACGACAGATTTGACTGCATTTAGTCAAAGTAAAAACCAATTCGAAGATAGCTTCATTCGATTCCCCAAAGGTAGTCGACCATGTAGTGCGTTCATATCAAATCGCCCCTTAATAAAAATCACGAGCCTTCCCCATAATAGCGAACAATTTCCACTCAATGATGAAACGGCCATTTTAAGGGTGATCATAGCCATTAAAACTCAGTCTCGGGATTGGTTCGATGAAACAATAAAAGATAAAGATGATGTAATACAGGCCGCCACGGGGGCAAACTCTTTACTTGACTGCCCCTTAAACGAAATCATTTATTCTGTTCTATCTGAAGTAACTGAGGAAGAGACTTTATCTTCGCAATTAACACCGGAATTAAAAACCGCTTTTGTCAGCCACAAAAGAGAGCAAGTTGCTACGGATTTGATGGCTTGTCTTCTACAGGAGCCTAGAGGGTCAATATTATCTCCCCTATCATTAGCTCAAGCCTCGTATCTACCAATAGAACAACTTAATCAAAAAAATTACGATTGGCTTGAATTCATCTGTACTAAAGTTTTTGATCGAATCATTGAAATTTATGGAATTAATGTCAATGAAACAGCCGGAAAAATTTCAACTGCCAGAGTGGCTCCGACTCCCTACTGTCTAGTCTGCCATAATTTAAAACAACTTACTTTTTGTGTATCTGAACAATGGGGTGATAAGACACAACCGACAGCAACACAATCGCAGACAACTTATGCTAAAAGTACGCGTTCACAAACATGTGAAGAGCATAGCTATCGATATCGCACCTTACCTGTAGGTTTTGTTACAGGCACCTATATACCTTCTCTCCCTCCCCCTCCGCCATACTATCCAACGCATCAACGCCCTGATGCCTACACATGTCAACCAGCATTCACTAAAGAAGATGAAGTGCCACCAGCAGATGAGAGTTTTATGACAACTGCTTATGAACAAAAAAAAGACACAACACACGCCTAAATGAAGTATGGCATTTGTGTAGAGCAGAATCTCTAACCTTGCAATAGTCCTTTAACCACTGCGATAATCGGTTTTAAGTTATTTTATTTTGGAGCCCCTTATGTCTGTCGCTGCCAATGTCATTGCCGAGCGCTTAAAGGCCGTACGATCGGATTTAAAACAACACAGTATTGATGCCTTTATTATTCCTCGCGCTGATGAATACCTTGGAGAATATGTCCCCGCTCATAACGAGCGTTTATTATGGGCAACAGGCTTTACGGGCTCTGCTGGCGCTGCCATCGTTTTACAAGATAAAGCCGCAATCTTTATTGATGGACGTTACACGGTACAAGTTCGCCAGCAAGTCAGTCCTGCATTATTTGCCTATGAAAGTCTTACCGATAGACCACAAGTTGACTGGTTGAAAGAGAACTTAACTGAAGGCAGTAAAGTGGGGATTGATGCGCGCTTGCATACTTACAGCTGGTATCAACAAGCTGAGCAAGAATTGGCTAAAGCCAATATTGAGTTGGTTAACTTAGATACTAATCCGGTTGATGCCAATTGGCAAACCCGACCAATGCCGCCACAAGACAGCATGTTATTGTTCAGTGAACAGCAAGCAGGTCAAAGCAGCAGCGACAAACGCAACGCCATTGCTGATATGATATCTAAAGCCAATGCCGATGTGGCTTTGATCACCGCATTAGACTCAATCGCGTGGCTGCTTAATATTCGTGGTAATGATGTGCCATGTTTGCCAGTGGTGTTATCGACACTGCTTATCGACAGCAAAGGACAAGTGAAACTGTTCGTCGATTTAACCAAACTGCCTGATAACATTGAGCAGCACGTTGGCAAGGGCGTGACTTTCTATGCCGAAAAAGAGCTTAAGCATCACATCCAACAGCTATCAGGTAAACGCCTGTTAGCCGACCCAGCTACTGCAAATGCATGGTCACAGATAGTGGCAAAAGACTCGAACGTAAGTTTAGTCGCTGGCGATGATCCCATTGCTTTGATAAAAGCACAAAAAAACCCAGTTGAATTGCAAGGCATGCGTGATTGCCATGTGAGAGATGGTGTTGCGGTAACGCGCTTTTTGGCATGGTTAGACAATGAAGTTAAAGACAATAACTTCTACGATGAAGGCGCACTTGCCGACAAACTAGAGAGCTTTAGAAAGCAAGATCCCCTCTATCAGCAGCCTAGCTTTGATACCATTTCCGCCGTGGGTGGTAATGCCGCTATGTGCCACTACAACCATTTGAATGGTACACCAGCCATCATGCCAATGGACTCTATCTACCTTGTGGACTCTGGCGCTCAGTATCTTGATGGCACCACAGACATCACCCGTACCGTAGCCATTGGGCATGTGACCGCTGAGCACAAACAAATGTTTACTTTAGTGCTTAAAGGCCATATTGCACTTGATAGTGCCCGCTTCCCGAAAGGCACGTGCGGTCAACAACTTGATACCTTTGCCCGTCAGTATCTATGGCAATACGGTTTCGATTTTGATCACGGAACCGGACATGGCGTCGGTCATTTCCTGAACGTGCATGAAGGACCACAACGCATTGCAAGCAAAGGGAATCAAGTACCATTACTGGAAGGTATGGTAGTTTCAAATGAACCGGGCTATTATCGCGCGGATGATTTTGGTATTCGTATTGAAAACTTGATTGCGGTACAAAAGTGCTCTGAGCTTAACAATGCAGAACGCGACATGTACTCGTTTGAAGCACTGACGCTAGCACCTATCGATTATCGTTTGGTCGATAAAACCTTGCTGACTGAATCAGAGATCCGTTGGCTCAATCAGTATCACATTAAGGTTCACAAAAGCTTATCAGCACATCTAAAAGGTCGCGACTTAGAGTGGCTAACCCGCGCTACTGAAGCAATCTAAATAGAATAGTGTTATACTCCGCCGCCGATTTAGCTGACCGTTAAATCGGCGTTGTTGTTTTTAGGCGAATTAAGGAAATATTATGAATTTCGAATCTTTTAGCTTTCCCGAAGCACTGTTGCGAGGTGTAACCGAATATGGCTATAAAAACTTAACGCCGATACAACAAAAAGCGATTCCAGTGATCCGTCGTGGTCATGACGTGATCGCTAACGCTCAAACTGGCACAGGTAAAACCGCTGCATTTGCCCTACCAATCTTACAAAAGCTGATCGAAAACCCTAAAGCTGTCGCCAAAGCCAACTGTCAAGCGGTGATTTTAACCCCGACTCGCGAGCTTGCTGCCCAGATTGCTGATAACATAAATGCTTACACCCACTATTTGGATCTGAGTATTGTTACCGTATACGGTGGCACAAAAATGCAGCCACAAGCGCTTAAGCTGAGAGAAGGTGCCGATATCATCATTGCTACGCCTGGGCGCTTATTAGAGCACCTTATCGGTGGCAACATCAGCTTAGCGAATATCGATTATTTAGTGTTAGATGAAGCCGACCGTATGTTGGATATGGGCTTTAGCACTGATATTCATAAGATCTTACAAGCCACCAGCAAGCAAAAACAAAGCATGCTGTTTTCTGCCACTTTTAATGGTTCAGTTAAGCGTCTTGCTAATGAGCTGATGAAGAATCCAAAGATCGTCAGTGTCGATAAGCAAAACACTACCGCCGAAACCGTTTCGCAAGTGGTTTACCCTGTAGAGCAACGCCGTAAGCGCGAATTGCTTTCAGAGTTGATCGGCAAAAAGAATTGGCAACGAGTATTGGTATTCAGTGCCACTCGTGAAGATACGGATCGCTTAACCAAAGAATTAAACCTAGACGGCATTCCAACCAAAGCCATCCACAGTGAGAAAAACCAAGGTAATCGCCGTCGTGCACTGCGTGAGTTCACCGAAGGTAAGCTCCAAGTGTTGGTTTCTACTGAAGTGGCTGCACGTGGCTTAGATATTCCAAACCTTGAATACGTGGTTAACTACGATTTACCGTTTCTAGCCGAAGACTATGTGCACCGTATTGGTCGTACTGGCCGTGCAGGTAAAACCGGTGTCGCCATTTCTTTTGTGAGCCGTGAAGAAGAGCGCACACTTAAAGACATTGAAAAACTGATCGGCTTTAAGCTCAAGCGCATTATGGTGCCGGGCTATGAAGTGAGCAGCCGTGACTTATTGCTTAAGCAACTACAAAAACGTCGCAGCTTCAGTAAAAATCGTGAACGTAGCGATAACGTTCGCGAGCAAATCGTGGCAGAAAAAAGCATGTCGGGTCGTCGCGTAAAAGTAAATGCGACAAAAAAAACAAAAAAGTGAAATAAATACTCTAGCCATCAGGTCTTGTTTATTTAGAGGTCGTTCCCAATTAGATTTTTGATTTGCTGCAGTTAATTTTTTAGGTTAAACAAGGCGGAAAATGTGAGGTGTAGTGTATCTACACAAACATTTGACAACGCCATTTAAACAAAAAAGAAACGCAGCCCTACGGGTTACGCCTAAAATTGGCAAACTCTGTGTTACTCAGTTTTCGTTTAGTTCACTAAACTTCAATCTTCGTGCCTTGATTTTGCCAATTTTAGGCCGTAACAAATCAAAAACTCTTTAATTGAGAACGACCTCTAGGGCGTGCCCTAGACAATTACAATGAATTAAGGCCTGATATGTTTACTCGACTTCTCACTACTTTAGCGCTGCTGTTCACTATCAGCGCTACCGCAAAACCCATCGCCACCAAAGACGAATTGGTTTCACCATTACTCAATGGGCAAAACATTCCAAATATCAGTATTTCTGACATCAATGGAAAATCGACCAACCTAGCTAAATTAGCTAACCAAAAACCGACGATTTTCTTCTTTTATCGCGGTGGCTGGTGTCCTTACTGCAATGCGCAAATGGGACAAATTCAGTCAATACAGCCAAAACTGCTAAAAATGGGATTCCAAATTATTGGTATTTCACCTGATACGCCTGAAAAGCTGAAAGAATCGATGACCAAAAACGATTTAGGCTACCAGTTGCTATCTGATCCAGAAATGAAAGCGGCTAAGGCCTTTGGTGTTGCATTCTTTACCAGCGAGCGCACTACCAAACGTTATGCGTCTTTTGGTGTCACCAACCCAAGCTTTACAACGCCTGAAGGTGAAAAGCGTCTAGTGCTTCCTGTACCTGCGTTATTTATGACTGACAATAAAGGCTTAGTACACTTCCAATACGTGAATCCAAATTTCAAAGTTCGTGCAGAACCAGAGTTAGTATTAACTGCCGCTAAGTTGATTAAAAAGAAAGTTAAGTAGTTCTTACTTCTTAGCTCTAAATAACTAAGGAGCAATAGTGTGAACGCCAACTGAAGCGCACGTCCATGTGCTGACGACCGTGACATCCTGTCACGGACGGTTGTCTTATCACACTATTGCTCCTTCCTGTATGTCTCAAATAACCTACAACTAAATTTGTACTCATAAATCATAGCTGTAACAATACGCAGGACTTTTTATTCACCTGTATACCTCACTATGATTGTGCGCTCCGCCACTTTGCAAGATCTTAAGCAAATAGCTCAACTCGAAATTGATAACCTACACGATGAACACCAGCTTGATGTTAGCTCAAAACTGGGACAATCATTCTCCCTTGAGCAATTAGCCACGATCCTCAGTCAAGGCTTCATCTATATCGCAGAAGTGAACACTAACATCATTGGATACGTACTGGTCGCGCCATGGTCGTTTTTCAACAAATGGCCAATTTATAAGAAAATGTATCAGCAGCTGCCGATGCACGGTATTAGTCAACAGCAAAGCTGCCAATATGGTCCTATCTGGGTTAACAAAGCCTACCGGGGGAAAAACGTTTTTCAGCCCTTATTTGAAGCGATAAAACAGCAAACACTATCAAAGTATCAACACATGGTGACCTTTATTGCCGAAGACAATGAACGTTCCTTTCGAGCCCATACGAGAAATGACAATATGAAGGTATTGGATTTTTTTGAAATGGATGAACGAGGGTATTATTTACTGGCGACGTCTTAAAAAAACAGAAGAAGCCCAGAACGGGCTTCAAAGTCTGCTGTAGATATTACCAATTGCGCATTTCATTTGCTTCTTTGGATAGCTCAACAACTTCTGAACGCGTCATCGAATCTTGTAAAGCTCGTTTATCTGAATTAAGTAAAATAAACAGATTGCCAATACCCAGTAATGACCAAACCACTCGCGCATAAGCGGTGATCAAACTGATGCGTTGACCGTTTGGATGCTGAACTTTAAGACGCCAAGCACGCATACCTAAAGTTTGCCCGCCTTTACTCCAAAATATCGCATAAAAGCTAGCAACTGTGATGGCTAACCACAGTTGATACGTACCTTTATAAGCGGGGACATTATGTAATGAATCTGAAGCAATTTCATAGCCGTGAGAATTCAACACTCCGGTAGAAAATAAAACCGCAAAGACGCCAAAGCCTATGGCACCAGCAAACATATAAATCGCTACCGCCAATAACAAGTCATAAATTATTGCACCTAGACGTCGTAAGAAACTGGCTCTGGGAAAATTAGCGTGTTCGGCATTAATTACCGGCATTTAAGACTCCTCGTCATCCTGAACAAAATGAATATTGGCAAATCCCATACGCGAAAACTCGCTGCGCCTGAAATCTCGTTCCGCTTTCGCCCCTTTTTTTGAGGTCATGGCGATTTGTTGCTCCATTTGCAAAAAACGGGTTAAATCAATTCCTTCTTCAGCCGCGACAGCTTCATAAGGATCATGGTGCTGACTAAAACTGAATGGAATAACTTTGGTTTCACCCTTAAAGGTGTACTGCACTTGGCGCGGCATGATGTTTTCCTAGAGCCGTATTAATGTTGGGTATTATCTGAAAAATCAACTCAAAATGCGAGTGTATATACTCGTGATAGTTGAAGATGCAACTTTCAGGTATCACGAGTATAAATTTACTTCTTCACCAAATCTAACAAGCTTTGCCTCTTTAACGCCCTCATTAACTCGACTACGGTTTGACCTTTTATATTCTTAGCCTCGCATAATTTATGCTTTAAATCAGTATCTCGGCATTTACCAGAATGCTTGCCTAAACCATCAAAGCCCATAATGTTAGCGGCCTCCGTAATTTTACACTCCCTGACTGCTGTATGTAACACTGTATCTCCTAGACCATTTTTCATATCTATTGGAAAATTGGGCAATTTAAGTATGGCGCAAAGTGCTTCCATTTTTTGAGTGTGTAGAGCATGATGTAAAATAGAATCGCCATCGGGAGTCAGTAGATGCCAATTCACCTTAAATGGCGGTGCCGTTTTTACAGCCACCACTCTTTCCCCCCTACCAACTTTTTCTTCTTTGTTGTCACATGCAGATGAACCAACCGAAACAATTTCTTCAAAAGCACTACCAGAACGTTCGAATCTTTGCTGACCCCCTACTTGACTATATGTTTGCCATTGAAACCTAACTGTTTCGGTTGAAGCTAGCCAAGGCTGTTGTATTCTTTGTTCAACTTCAGTTATGGCCTTAAAAAATCGACCAACATTCGCACCTTTTTTTACAAGTGAATGCAAAAACGGAACACCATAACAATCTAAGCTATATAGTTCTTCTGGAGCTCTTGCGACCATTTCTTTAAACACATTCAGATCATCCATAGAGCTAGATCGCCCTACTAGTGACGAGCCAAATGGATTCTTTTTTGTAATATATTCTTTAGGCAAATGTTCGATCAGAGTTTTAGTAAACTCAAGCGCTGAAGCACTTGAGTCATAATGCGTTACTAGGGTGAAAAGTATATGGTTATCAAAATCTTCTTGTCTCTTCGGTTCAGCGAACATCTGAAATGCTTTATAACCGCTTCGAGTAAAACAATAACTAGCCAAAATCCAGCAGCGATGACAAATGGCTATTTCTATGGTCTTCTCTAAATCTAGAGCTATTTGCTCGCCAACTAGATCAATAGCCGTTTCTTGAGCTTTTATTGCAATTACTATTTGAAAAATACCGTCATTAGGTTTTGATTGTAGAATTGAAGCTGTTTTTTCTGGTGAATCCTTTGAAAGACGAGTTTCAGCTTCAAGATGCTCAGTAAAATCTAAAAAAGCCCGGTGAAACTTCGGAATGTCTGATTCAGACAGTTCACTAGCCTGAAGTTCAACAATAGTGCTTATCAATTGGACGAGTAATTCTCGCTTCGCGTGTAACCCTTGTAAATCGTTTGTTTTAGAAAGTGAGGTGTTAACTTCTGAAAGATGACAATAAGTCTGCTCTTCTTCTCCTGGGTACTTATCTACAAAAGCGCTAACCTGCTCTGTAAATTTTACCCATAATACAGCTGTCATTGGATCATCTTTAAAGCAATTGTTGAACGCTTGTTCTGTATTGTTAATACTGTCCTTTACCTTTCCACCAGAAACAAAACAAGTATTATCGAATCCATTGACCATAACCCAAGAAGATGCCGATGCCACTATACCTTCCTCAACCAACTCAAATAGCTGTTCAGTATAACCACCTCCCATTTTAATCTTATCGAAATGAAAAAAGATTAACCGAAGGTTCACACTTCTTGTAACTTAGCGAGGGGCGTAAAGTAGTCAAAAAACAGAGTTGTTATAACACTATTAATGGCATATTTCGGTCAAAACAAGGTATTAGCCAAGGCTGTTTACGACTTGGCGAATAGGCTCCATTAAGTCACTGGCGAGCATGCCTCGCTCTCCTTTTTCAGCGGCTTTATCTGCTGCACAGCCATGAACAATAACGCCAGTATAAGCGGCTTGCATCGGTGATAACCCCTGCGCCATCATGGCACCAATAATCCCTGATAGAACATCACCACAACCACCACTGGATAAGCCCGGATTACCCACGGTTGCGACTATGGTTTGCTTACCATCGCAAATTAAGGTTCCGGCTCCTTTTAGAACAGCCACTCCGCCATACTTTTGTTGTAGTTGTTTTACAGCAGTAAAACGGTCACGTTCAATTTCTTCGACGCTACAATCCAGTAATCTTGCCGCCTCACCCGAGTGTGGAGTCAGTACCCAATCGTCCTGCTTTACAGGGTCTTTACTCAAGATATTCAGGGCATCGGCATCAATCACACTTGGTTTTCCACTTAAGCTGGTCGCTTTAAATAAATTCTGTCCCCAATCTTGCCTTCCAAGTCCCGGTCCCAACACTAAAACATCAGCCCACCCTAAACGGTGATAAACATCCATATCGATAAATTCTGCTGAACAAAACATTAACTCAGGGCAGCCTGTCAAAACGATATGCTGATGCTCAGGTCTACTCACTACAGCAACCAAGCCACTTCCAGCTCTAAAGCAGGCTTCTGCGCTGAGTCGAACCGCACCGGGCATACCAAGATCACCGCCTACTACATTCACCCGCCCAAAGTCACCTTTATGTGCATGACGAGCACGCTTACCTAAAATCCCCTGAATATCATGACAATCAAACCTGAATGTGTCGGTTTCTGGCAAAAATTCAGCTAATCCGATGTCAGCAAAAAAGATTTGTCCACAAAAATGGCGCGCTTGATAAGTAAATAGCCCTCTTTTTAAGGCTCCAAATACAATGGTAGCATCCGCAGCCACGGCAAAAACACCGACACCAGAATTGGCATTAATGCCTGAAGGCACATCCAGTGACAAACGAAAAGCTGAACTTCGATTAATGCCTTTGATTAGGCTCTGAAACTCTTCTGATAACGGGCGGGATAACCCAGTTCCAAACAAAGCATCAATAATCACATCAACTTTGTCGAAAATATCAAGATCAATAGACTGTACTTGTACATTTACAGCTTGCAAAGCTTGTAAGGCTTGCCCATATTCACTGGAATTCACAGGGCGCAACAGTCCCATCACATCGACTTGATAACCATGCTCGACTAACAAACGAGCCAATACCAATCCATCTGCACCGTTATTACCACTACCCACTAAAATCAAGACGCGCTTTGCCGATGCTTGGTGTTGCTGTAGCCATTGAAATGCTGCTGCTCCCGCTTTTTCAACTAATTGATATAAGCCACCATTTATCGTTTGGCTCGCATCGATTTCTGCTTGACGAACTTGCTCAACATTGTATAGCTCATTAGGCAATCTCTTGTTCGTCATGGTGTTCTTCTCCATAATAATGTGAGTAGTAATGTAGGTAGATAGGTCACCATTTTGTGACCAGAGGGCAAGCCTTGCCAGACGGTTTAGCTCACAGGTTAGCAAACGCTTTTACCGCAGAGCATGACCTAAATCAGAAAAAGCGCAAAAATGCGATAATCACCACCCTAATGGATAAAAAAATATGCAATGGTTTATTCCGTATTCAGCTTCAACAATAAAACCATGGTTAGCAGTACGAGAAGGAGAGACTCGTATTGGGAACCAAATCCATTTTGTTAGCCAAGCCAGCCAGCTAATCGAACTAAAACAACAAGGCATCCAATTTGTCCTTATTGGTGTTAACGAAGATATTGGCCCACAAGGTAATTTAGGTCGTGGTGGCAGTGGTGACGGTTTTAAAGCGGCCATTAGCCAATGGATCAATTTGCAAAGTAATGATTATCTTAATGGCTCTGAATGTGCCATTTGGGGTGAAATTGATTGTAGTGATCTTGTTGTTGAAAACGCTTCAACTGAACAGCTCCGAGCCAATGCAGAAGTTATCGATCAACGAGTCATCGAGATAGCTAAAGCTATTTTTGAAACAGGGCTTGAGCCAATAGTTATCGGTGGCGGTCACAACAACGCTTATGGACTATTAACCGCAGCAAAACAGAGTTTTGACTCTCCAATGGCGGCGGTCAACCTCGATCCTCATTCTGATTTTCGTCTAAAAGAAGGTCGCCACAGTGGTAATGGCTTTAGTTATGCGGCATCGGAAGGAACACTGGCTTGTTATCATGTGCTGGGTTTACACGAACTTAAAAACAGTGCCGCTAACCTTAAGCAACTCAAAGACTTTGGTGGCAGCTGGCACAGCTTGCAACAAATTTGGGTAAGACGAGAAATCTCCCTCGCTGATGCCTTAGCTCAAATTGCCGACAAACTTGTTCAATGTAAACTGCCCGTAGGATTAGAACTTGATGTCGACGCCATTGCGACATTTCCTTCTAGTGCCGTCACTTATGCAGGTATTCCACTGATGGATGCCGCCCATTATATCCATTACATGGCTAAGCATAGCGATTGTCGCTATGTGCATTTTGCGGAGCCTGCTGCCAAAACTCATCCTATTTCAAGCGATGAAGGAATGAAACAAGTGGGGCAAAGCTTAGCTGAATTGATCTATGCCTATATCCAAGGTCGATTGCACAAAGATTAATCTCCCAATAAAGAGTAACTCTTTTACAAAGATACACTTTTGAACTTTGGTGGGTATAATGCTCGTTAGAAAGATGTGAAACAATACAGGATACCAAGACCATGTCTGATGGTGGCTCAAAACAAACCCATTTTGGTTACAAGACCGTTGATGCCGACAAAAAAGCCGATTTAGTGGCTGATGTTTTTCATTCGGTTGCCGCTAAATACGACATCATGAATGATGTCATGTCATTGGGTATCCACCGCTTTTGGAAGCGCTTTACCATTGAAACAGCTGCTGCACGTCCGGGGATGAAAATCCTAGATTTAGCAGGAGGTACCGGCGATCTTACTGCTAAGTTTTCACAAATTGTCGGGCCTACAGGCTCGGTAACCTTGGCTGATATTAATGACTCTATGCTCAAAGTTGGTCGCGATAAACTACGCGATAGAGGCATTGTCGGCAATGTCAGTTACGTTCAGGCCAATGCCGAAGCCCTACCATTCCCTGATAATCATTTCGACATCATCACCATTGCTTTTGGTCTTCGAAATGTGACCGATAAAGACGCAGCGCTCCGCTCAATGCAGCGCGTGTTAAAACCCGGCGGCAAGTTATTGGTGCTGGAGTTCTCGAAACCACAGCATGACATCATGAAAAAAGTGTATGACTTATACAGTTTCAAAGTCATTCCTCAAATGGGCAAACTGATCACCAATGATGCTGACAGCTACGAATACCTCGCTGAATCGATTCGTATGCATCCCGATCAAGACACGCTAAAACAGATGATGATTGATGCCGGACTTGAGCAAGTTGACTATACCAATATGACTGACGGTATCGTCGCTCTACACCGCGGATACAAGTTCTAATGTCTTCGCATCAACTGGCCTTAGTGTGTGTGAGTGTCGTTGAAACGGCACTTACTCAACTCGCTAAATTAAACCCTCACCTTAATGCCGAGCAAAGTAAGCTTAAAGGCAAAGTCATTAAGATCCAGCTGAAGCAATTACCGTTTCCACTGTATTTTATCGGCGGTGAGCAAATCTTAGTGATGAGCCAATATCCTGATGAGGCTGATGTTAGTGTCCATGCGGATGCCACTACCTTATATCGCTTAACGGAAGGCGCTAACCTTACCGAGCTTATCAAAGCCGATAAACTTCAACTCGATGGCGATTTAACATTGCTGCAGAACTTTAATCACTATCTGCAACAGTTATCGTTTGATTGGGCAGAAGTAATGGCGAAGGTGATTGGCGATGCGCCCGCTCACTGGCTACAAACAGGCTTGAAACAATTAAAAGCCGATGTTACCAAGGTGATGTCTCGCACTAAAGATCACCTTGCCGAATTAGCCCTTGAAGAATATAAGCTGGCGCCCCACAAGATTGAATTTATTCATTTCCAAGATAGGCTAGAAACACTTGAAACCGAAGCTGAGCAATTAGCTCAGCGGATTGCAACCTTAAGGAAGCAAGTTAACTAATGAGCATCACAGGGATCCGACGTGGATATCACATCATCAAGGTACTACTGCAATTCGGTCTTGATGAACTCTTACCCAAAAAGCTTAAGCCTTGGTACTTTCGTCTGCTTCGCAGTAGCTTTTTCTGGATCCGAAACAAACACAAATCCTTAGCCGGTGGTGAACGTTTCAGGCTTGCGATGCTGGAACTGGGTCCGGTCTACATTAAACTCGGACAAATGTTGTCTACTCGCCGTGATTTACTCAGTGACGAATGGGCGCAAGAGCTGGCGAAATTACAAGACAGAGTGCCACCGTTTGCATCAGAGCTTGCAAGAAAAGCCATTGAAGCTGAACTTGGGACAAGCATTGATACTCACTTTGATGATTTTGACGATACGCCACTCGCCTCAGCTTCGATTGCGCAAGTACATTGCGCCACATTGAAGTCCAATGGCGCTCCCGTGGTATTGAAAGTACTGCGTCCGAATATTGAGCAACAAATCCATGCTGATATTACCTTGATGGAGCAAGTCAGCCAGACACTTGAAAAACTGCTTGGTAACAGCCGCCGCTTTCGCCCTGCCGATGTCATCGCGGATTATAAAAATACCATTCTTGGCGAGCTGGATTTAAAGTTAGAAGCTCATAACGCCACAAAACTTAGAAACAACTTTCTAAATTCTGATTCACTTTATATTCCATTCGTTTATGAAGAATTATGCCATCGTCGCTTAATGGTAATGGAACGTATCGACGGTATTCCCGTTGCTAATATTGAAGAGCTCACCGCCCAAGGTACTAATTTTAAACTGCTGGCAGAGCGCGGCGTTGAAATCTTTTTTACTCAAGTGTTTCGAGATAATTTTTTCCATGCCGACATGCATCCGGGCAATATTTTTATCTCCAAAGAGCATCCTGACAATCCTTATTATATCGGCTTAGATTGCGGGATCATGGGCGTGTTAAGTGAATCTGATAAACGCTATTTAGCTGAAAACTTTTTGGCGTTTTTCAATCGAGATTATCAACGCATCGCCCATCTTTATATTGAGTCAGGTTGGATTTCTGGAGACACAGATGTGGTTGCTTTTGAACAAGCGGTTAAAGCCATGTGTGAGCCCATGTTCAATAAACCGCTTCACGAAATTTCATTTGGGCATGTACTGCTTGAGCTATTTAGAACAGCAAGACGTTTCGAATTAATTGTACAGCCACAATTAATTCTTCTTCAGAAAACATTGCTTTATATTGAGGGATTAGGAAGACAGTTGTATCCTCAACTCGATTTGTGGCAAACGGCTAAGCCCTTTTTAGAAAACTGGATGTCAGAGCAAGTGGGGCCTAAGGCCTTTTATCAAAAGGCAAAATCGAACTTGCCATTTTGGTCAGAAAAGTTACCCGAATTGCCAGAGTTGGTGTACGACAACTTAAAACTCGGCAGAAAGATGTTAGGTTCACAGCAAGATATGCTAAATAAATACCTTAAACATCAACAACAGTTACATAAAAGTCACTATTTATTGATAAGTTCGGCCGTTTTATTGATTTGTGGCACCTTTTTGTTTACACAAAGTGCGTATCCTATGTTGGCACAAGGTTGTATAGGTTTAGGTGTCGGAGTCTGGTTAATTGGTTGGTTCACACGACCTAAATCGTAGATTTTAATTGAGAAAATTAGGAGTATTTCATGGCTGGTATTAGCATTTGGCAACTACTTATTATTGCCGTCATCGTGGTTTTACTGTTTGGAACGAAAAAACTGCGTAACATTGGTAGCGACTTAGGCGGTGCTGTAAAAGGCTTTAAAAACGCCATGTCAGAAGAAGACAAAAAGTCTTTGACCGATGAAACCGCAGCAAACAAAACGGCTGACGTTGACACCAAAACCACCACTGAAACAAAAGACAAAGAACAGGCGTAACCAGCTATGTTTGATGGCATCGGCTTTATGGAGCTGTTGCTGATAGGTATTATTGGTCTCGTTGTACTTGGACCTGAGCGCCTGCCAGTCGCAGTTCGTACAGTAGCAAGCTGGATCAAAGCAATTAAGCGCATGGTTAACTCAGTGAAAGATGAACTGGAACAAGAGTTAAACATTGAGCAACTGCATAAAGATCTGAAAGAAGCAGAAAGCAAAGGGCTAGCGAATTTGTCTCCTGAATTACAAGAGTCAATTGACAAGCTCAAGCAAGCGGCTGAATCCGTCAACCGACCTTATAAGGTCGATGACGATGCTCCTTCTTCTGAAAAAGTTGAAAAGCCAGCGATTTCAGAGGAAGAACCTAAAGAGGCTCCTGCTGTTAAAGCAGAAACAGCGTCTAAGCCGTCGACAGATCACAACGGATAAACTATGGCAGAGCAACAACCTTTGATCAGCCACTTGCTGGAACTTCGTAATAAGGTTCTAAAAGCAGTTGGTAGTATACTCTTTGTATTTATGTGCTTAGTGTATTGGGCAAGAGACATTTATCACTTTGTGTCCGTTCCTTTAATGAGCACGCTTCCAGCCGGTGGTAGCATGATTGCCACCGAAGTCGCTGCGCCTTTTTTTGCTCCCTTTAAGCTGACCTTGATCTTATCCTTCTTTATTGCCATTCCTTATGTGCTTTATCAGATATGGTCATTCGTTGCCCCAGGGTTGTATAAACACGAAAAGCGCCTGATCGCACCTTTACTATTCAGCAGTACCTTGCTGTTTTATTTAGGGATTGCTTTTGCCTACTTTGTCGTCTTTCCCGTGGTCTTTGGCTTCTTTACTAGTGTTGCACCAGAAGGCGTACAAATTGCTACCGACATAAATAGCTACTTAACCTTTGTGTTAAAGTTATTTTTTGCGTTTGGGTTAGCGTTTGAAATCCCAATTGCTGTGGTGCTGTTATGTTGGGCGGGTGTCACTTCTGTCGAAGATTTAAGTGCCAAGCGACCTTATATTGTCGTTGCAGCATTTGTCATTGGTATGCTGTTAACGCCACCAGACATCATCTCGCAAACCATGTTGGCCGTTCCTATGCTGTTGCTGTTTGAAGGTGGTTTAATTGCGGCACGTTTTTATCGTCCGAAATCCACTGGGGACAAAGCTGAAGCGAAAGACGATTCAGAAAATAGCATCATTCCAAAAGATTAACGCATTTTTCGTGCATGTTCCCCCATTCTCGTTGTAGTATCTGTCTTCAACGAGAATAGTTCTAGTTCTAGTTCTAGTACTAATACTTATAACGAAAAGGATACAGACTATGCGATACGGATGGTTAGCTCTCGCAGCAATCGTATTTTCAGCTCCGAGTTTTGCGAGCATTGAAGCCAAACTTTCACAATGTCAAAACATCAACGACAAATTAGATAGATTAATTTGCTACGATAACTTAGCCAAATCTGTCAATTCGTCGTCTAGTCACTCTAGCGATTCATCCCCAGTAGTTAGATCAAATATAGTGCAGCCTACAGTGTCAGTCGTTGCACCAGAAGATGATTTTGGTCGCGTAAAACCTAAACCTGATGCCATTGAACGTTTAACCTTAACGGTCGCAAGAGTTACTAAAAACCCTTATGGTGCAATGAAAATTAGCTTTACCAATAATCAAACTTGGAAACAAATCGATTCACGCCGTTTTCGAATCAAAAAAGGCGATACGGTTTACATCAAAAAAGGCGCTCTAGGCTCATTTTTATTAGGAATGGAAGGTCGCAACAGTACCATTCGAGTAAAAAGGGAAAAGTAAGTTTTGCCTGAAAAGTATATTGATATCGGAGTTAATCTCGTCGGCAGTAAACTTGAACACCGACTCGATACTGTTTTACAAGAAGCCAATCAACATCACGTAGAGGCAATGGTGATCATAGGAAGTGATCTCGATGAATCTGCTGATGTTATCAACACTTGTAGCCATTATCCGAATCAATTATTTGCCACTGCTGGCGTGCATCCACACCATGCCAGCAGCTGGAATAGTCATAGCCGGAACCGCCTGATAGAACTTGCAAAGCACCCTCAGGTTGTAGCCATAGGTGAATGTGGACTCGACTTCAATCGCAATTACTCTCCTAAGCAAGATCAGCTCTATGCGTTCGAGCAACAATTACACATTGCCGCTGAGCTCAATAAACCTATCTATATGCATTGTCGTGACGCACATGATGAGTTTATTGAATTGCTTAGCAAGTACCGTTCAGCTATTCCGAAAGCGGTTTTACATTGCTTTACTGGCGACACCAAGCAATTACAAGATTGCCTAGCAATGGATTTATATATTGGAGTCACGGGCTGGATTTGTGATGAACGCCGAGGGCAAGAACTTGCTGAAGCAGTAAAACATATACCAGATAACAGAATTTTACTCGAAACTGACAGCCCTTACCTAATACCAAGGAATCTAAAACCCAAACCTAAATCGGGTACTAATTACCCGAAATATTTACCAAATATCGCAGCGACAATTGCAGACCTTAGAGGTCAGCCATTAAAGGATTTGGCTGAGCAATGCTATAAAAACACGCTGAATTTTTTCGACATGGATGTAACCTAATGAAGCGACTTTGCTTATTAACCTGCTGTTTCTTTTTGTGGTTTACCACCCAAGCTATCGCTGCTTCAGGTATCCCTGCTGCTACAGTGACCAGTTTACCTAAAGTGGATCTCACTCCTTATATTTATGTACTGCATGATCATGAAAGTGCTACGGCTCACTCAATAATCAAAGTGCCTGATAATCAGTGGGTCAAGTTTAAAGATGCCAATAAACGTACAGTTAGCGAACACAATTTTTGGTTCCAAGTAAAACTTGAAACCAAACTAGACACAGTACAACGTGCCATTGAAATCAATAATCCATTATTGGATAAAATCACAATCTACCACCTTATTGACGGTGTATTAATTGATTCCAAATCGTTAGGCGATACCCTGCCATTTTCAAGCAGAGATATCCAACACAACGACTTCATTTACCAAATTGATCTGAAAAAAGGACAACAACACAGTCTGCTATTCCATGTTGAAACCATAGGAAGTGCCGCTGTTCCTATGACTCTTTGGAGTAATAAAGCACTATTTCAGTCAGATCAAAACAAGCTAATGATGACGGGTGTTTTGATCGGTATGTTATTTGGCGTTGGCATTTTCAGTCTGTTCTTTGCACTTGCCACAGGCTCGTTCAGTTATGGTTACTTCTCGGGCTATGTATTTGCCATGACCTTATTAGTTGCCAGCCTTTCTGGTTATGGTTATCAATTCCTTTGGCCAAACTCCCCATACTTGCAAGGTTTAATCATGCCACTGATCATTCCGATCAGTATGACTTTTGCCTTAATGCTGACGGAGAAAATCTTAGATTTAAAACGTAACAGCGCATATTTAGTAAAATTTTGCCGTTTAGGGGCGATATTTACCTTAGTATTGAGCTTATTAGCCTTTGTTGTTCGTTATGATTGGTTGTTGCTAGTGCAAATCAATATGGCGATGCTACTGGTCTGTATGCTGATCATGATCACCTTTCTTCTGGTCATCAAAGGGCATAAACTGGCGCGTTTGTATGCCTTGGGCTGGGGAGCAATTCTGTTCGGTGCAGGAACCAGTGCTCTGAGCTATTTAGGCGTAATTTCGTTTAACACTGAACCTCAATTCCCAATCATGATAGGGCTTGGCGTCGAAGTGATCATGATCAGCTCAATTCTAGCCATACGCTATAACAATGAACGTAAAGCCAAGTCACGCATTCAGCAAAAAGCCTTAATGCAAGCTGAGCGAATAAGACAAGTGAAAGAAGAAGCCCTTAAAGCCGAAACCCAGAGCAACGAACTGTTAGGCTCTATGGTGCAAGAGCGCACTTTAGAGCTTGAAATCGCCTATCGTGAACTGAATGAGGCACATCATAGACTCAAAGAACAATCTACGATTGATACCCTGACTGGAGTAAAAAATCGCAGCACCTTTGATAAACGTCTCACCGCTGAAGCCAAACTCAGTCGCCGCCAACAAACACCACTGGCGGTGATGATGTTGGATATCGATAAATTCAAATTGATAAATGACACCTATGGACACTTAGCCGGTGATGAAGCACTCAAATTTATTGCAAATGCCATTGCTTCGCAACTTAAACGCCCAACCGATTTAGTCTCTCGATATGGCGGAGAAGAATTCGCCATTATCCTTCCTGCAACCGATCGTGTAGGTGCACTTAAAGTGGCTGAAAATATTAGGCAGTTCATTAATCAAAACACCATAAAATGGAAAGATCAAAGCATCTCTTTAACCGTCAGTATTGGGGTTGCTGCGGATGTGATCTTTAATGAAGAACAAGCCGTTAAGCTACTCGAACAAGCTGACAAAGCGTTATACTACGCCAAAGACACAGGCCGAGATCAAGTTCAGCCTTATTCACTTCATCTCGAAGTACAAGAAAGTTAGAGGTATCCCGTGAGTTTAGTAACTGGAGCATTTCCACAGCGCAGAATGCGCCGTATGCGTAAACATGATTTTAGCCGTCGCCTTATGGCAGAAAATCAACTAACCGTAAATGATTTGATTTACCCTATGTTTGTTTTGGAAGGTGAAAACCGTACTGAAGATGTCGCTTCAATGCCGGGGATCAAACGCTACTCACTCGATCTCCTTATTAAAGAAGCTGGAGAGTTGGTTGAGTTAGGTATTCCACTTATTGCCCTATTCCCTGTTACTCCTGCTGATAAAAAGTCATTGATGGCTGAAGAAGCTTACAACCCCGAAGGGTTAGTGCAGCGTAGCGTTCGCGCATTAAAAGCGGCCTATCCTGAGCTTGGGATCATGACTGACGTAGCCTTAGATCCATTCACCACTCATGGTCAAGATGGGATCATCGATGATGAAGGTTACATCATTAACGATGTCACCACTGAAGTGTTGATCAAACAAGCCCTATCTCACGCTGAAGCCGGTGCTGATATGGTAGGCCCATCTGACATGATGGACGGTCGCATTGGTGCGATTCGTAACGCTCTAGAGCAGGCTGGTCATGTAAACACCCAAATCATGGCTTACTCTGCGAAGTACTCTTCAAACTATTATGGTCCATTTCGTGATGCGGTCGGCTCGGCAGGCAACCTTAAAGGTGGCAATAAGCATTCTTACCAAATGGATCCAGCCAATATTGATGAAGCCTTGCATGAAGTGGCATTGGATATTCAAGAAGGTGCAGATATGGTGATGGTTAAGCCGGGTATGCCATATTTAGACGTAGTACGTCGAGTGAAGTCCGAACTGGCAGTACCAACCTTTGCTTACCAAGTCAGTGGCGAATACGCCATGCACATGGCCGCCATTCAAAACGGTTGGTTGGCAGAAAAACCAATCGTGATGGAATCACTGCTTTGCTTTAAGCGCGCGGGTGCCGATGGCATTTTAACTTACTTTGCCAAGCGCGTAGCACAGTGGCTGAAAGAAGACGCTAAATAAAGTCCTACTTAAATGAGGATAGGTGGTCATCCAAGCCACCTATCAAATTTAAGCACTCATCAAAAAAACTGATATACACCATTCCTTAAAATTTACCTTTGAGCTAACATCCCTTAAGCATTAACAAGGGAAGTTTATGAAAGAGTTAGTTTCAGCGGTATCACAAACTGCCGCCAATCGTTTAAAGTCACCCATTATTGGTTCATTTGTATTATCTTGGTTAGCCATTAATCATAAAGCTGTTCTGACATTCTTTTTTAGTTCTACAGAGAAAAAACTAGAACAACTTCAACATAGTACTGAATTCTTCATAGCTGAACCATCATGGTATTTATCTCCTCCTCTGATGGTTATCGTGTATCCATTTACGCTAGCAATAGCCTACACATTTTTGTTGCCATTAATTCAGCATATTGTTGATTCTTTAAAGTTTGATCTTATTGATTTAAGAAGACTCGAAAAGAAGCATGAGAATGATCTTAAGAAATTCAAGAGCCTACAAACTGTAAGTAAAGCTCAGGCTGAATCGAGTATTGATTACTGGAAAGAAAAGCTAAATCGCGATTTAGATAATTGGGATAAAAAGCGGGAAGAGTTTGAAAGTGACTTAGCTTACCTTAGAAGCGAAAAACATAATTTACAAACTTCTTTATCATCAGTAAGCGAAATTCGTGAAAGTCATGAAAAAAAAATTAAAAGCTTAGAACTTGAATTAAAAGAAACTAAGTCAAGACTCTCAAAAGAAAAGGAAAGGTATATTAGCGACATTGAGGAATACAGTTCCAATATGGCCTCTCTTGTATCATCTAATAAAAAATTAGAAGATGAGTTTAAAGCTCAAACGCTGATTACAGATAATTATGAAAAATTACTGCAATCACTTGATAAAGCAGAAATACAAATTGAAGAAGAAAAAAAGGTAACACAGTCTAAGCAAGAAAAAATAGAGAAAGTTATACTTGATAGCTCTAGGTTAATTACAATTTTAGAGGAAGCAAATTTCCTTAACAATTTAGGCTCTAATTACACCCATATATATAAAAGCGTTATATTTCCTCAACTTGAGAGAACAATTCTCCCAATTAAACAAAGACTAAAAGAAGAAGAAAATACTCTCAAAGCGGCAAGACTGAAAGAATCAATAGCTATAAAAGAATCAGAAAAAAATAAAGAAATTACAAAATTAAAAAATAACCTTCAACAACTAGATTCTCAATCGGTTTCGCTTTGGGATTAAAACCTACTTTTAGATTACAGATATAGCAATACATGTGGATGAGAGTGATAGTGTAATAAGACAACCGTCCGTGACAGGATGTCACGGTCGTCAGCACATGGATGTGCGTTTCTGTTGTCGCTTACACTATTACTCTTTAACTATGACTTAATTAGTTAAAAATTAGGTAAATAAATTTTGAACTAACGTTTACAAACCAGCATCAGCCTTTAACGCTTCAGCTTTATCCGTTGCTTCCCATGGGAAGATGTCACGACCAAAGTGACCGTAAGCGGCGGTTTGTTGGTAGATTGGACGTTCTAGGTTCAACATTTGTGTTAAACCATAAGGACGAAGGTCAAAGTGACGACGTACTAGGTCGATAAGTAACTCTTCTGAAACCTTAGCAGTTCCAAAAGTTTCAACGCTAATAGACGTTGGCTCTGCGACACCAATCGCATAAGATACTTGGATCTCGCAACGATCTGCAAGACCAGCTGCAACGATGTTTTTCGCCACATAACGCGCTGCATAAGCTGCACTACGGTCTACCTTCGATGGGTCTTTACCAGAGAATGCACCACCACCGTGACGCGCCATACCACCATAAGTATCAACAATGATTTTACGACCCGTTAAACCACAGTCACCCATTGGACCACCAATCACAAAACGACCGGTTGGGTTAATGAAATACTTAGTATCTTGATTTAACCATTTTGCAGGAAGAACTGGCTTAACGATGGTTTCCATCACAGCTTCGACCAAGTCATCTTGTGCAATATCTTCACTGTGCTGAGTGGAAAGCACAACCGCATCAATACCAACGATTTTGCCTTGGTCATAAGCGAAGGTCACTTGGCTTTTCGCATCTGGACGTAACCAAGGCAAAGTGCCGTCTTTACGTACTTCTGACTGACGCTTAACCAAAGCATGTGAATAGGTAATTGGCGCTGGCATCAGCACGTCAGTTTCATTACTAGCGTAACCAAACATTAGACCTTGATCACCGGCACCTTGCTCAGCAGGATCGGCACGATCAACACCTTGGTTAATATCAGGCGATTGCTTACCAATGGTATTTAGAATGGCGCAAGAATCTGCATCAAATCCCATATCAGAATGGGTATAACCGATTTCGCGTACGGTTTTACGGGTTAACTCTTCAATATCAACCCAAGCAGAGGTAGTGATTTCACCGCCAACCATAACCATACCTGTCTTAACGTAAGTTTCACAGGCAACGCGTGCTTTGGGATCTTGCTCTAAAATCGCATCAAGTACGGCATCAGAAATTTGATCCGCAATTTTATCTGGATGACCTTCTGAAACCGATTCAGAAGTAAATAAATGTTTTGCCATTATTTTTGTGCTCTCAGTCACTAAAAGAAGCTTCCACAACAATTAATTAACAACTGGAAGCGTTGACATCTAGACGGCTATTCTAAATGATTTGCAAGTAACTTTCACCCTAAAAGGCAAGGTTTTCACCATTTTCTCGATGAATGTGATCTAAAACGATGTACTTTTAATTTTACGCTTTAATAATTGAGCCGTATTCAAGTCAGCCAGTATTCAGTACAGCTCACATATAGTGCAATTCTGTGCAAATTTCTTTGGATATTATGCAAGTATCTAGTGACACTAACCCTACTCTTCAAGCTACCGACTCTTTCGACCTACAAGAACAACACAATGATAAGTGGCGTTTTCAGCAACAATACCTTGAGATTAAAACCCAATTTGAGCAAGCGCAATCACTCGTAGCGAAACCTAAATCAGTCCAACAATATCAAGTCGTATTTTTACCCTCTAATCCATTTCTGATCCGGCACTTTGCCGATCCTTCAACACCTACCCCCTGCTTTCCTAAGTATTCCGATTCTACATCTATAAAGTCTAAATATGCATTAGCTCAAATTAATCAGAAATTGATGCGACTGGAAGGCGAATACCAAAATCTATTCGGGATAAAAGACCAAATTCCCATTGAAAAAGTAAAGGATAAAGCGGCTGAACTCGCCCAACGCTATTTTATGGTAAGTAAAGAGTACAGTGACTATTTAAATAATCACCCAGAGGTCACTCAGTGGCTAAAATCGATGCCCAAAACTGAATTCAATAGTCAATCTGAATTCGGGCTCTATGTACTTCATACCCATATTTGCTATGGACTGTTCAGCAAAGTACTCTTTCTTGAGCATGAGTTTAATGTGGGCAATGAAATAAGAATTTGTTTTATTTGTTTATACTGTTCGTCTCATCTAGAAAGCGTTGAGCTAGCGAATGATAGAGAGAAGTTAATCTATCAGGGACTAGGGCAATTCACAGCTATTGCATGGCTAAAATTTCAATTTGATATGATTTCGATCCTTCATGGATCTCTCACCGTGAATTTAATCCCACAACAAAAGACTGATGGAACAATGCCTACCAATCTAGATGCGGGCGCTGTTTATCGTACAATTCACCAATTTATGATTCAACAACCCCCCCTTATAAGGGAGAGTTATAAAAAGTTACTTCAAGATAGGCCGACAATTGCCCCACTTTTAATGGAAGATCTAGAGGAAGTAAAAGACTACGTTGCAACACATACTTCTTTAACTTTGATGTTCCAACATTTTCAACAGCACCGACTCAAACACGAACTCCCACAAAATCAGATACTATTCATTCAAGACTGCTTATGGTTCATGTACTTTTTTTCAGAGACTAGTCAAAGTATTCCAGTACTTCATGCGTTATGCCGGCAACCCGTCGAAACCCAATACCAACTTGAGATTCTTTTTTCGGGGCTTGCTCAGCACATTGAATCCCTAAGTAAACAACGACATTGGCCTCAACAACACAAACAACTCGCTGCCACCATTCATCATTTGAAACAAAAAGTCATGACAGGACCAGCCCCAAGATATTCGAGTTTGGTACGGCTTCGTACTCACTTCACAACGTTGTGTGAAGCTCATCCTCAATTCAGCAAAAAAGACAAATTACTCACACTTCATGAACCTGAACTAAAGCCATTAAAGCGGCAAAAGAAACCTTTTCCAGAAACCCCGACTGATGTAGCACCAAAAACAAAATCACTGGAATTTAGGTCTGACACAGCCCTACAACATTTACTAAAAACCATTGCTATTTTCGAGAAAAAAGTAACCTTCAAGGAGAAAGAAATAACGGAAGAGCTCACGAAGCTTGGTAAGCACGACCCACTATATATAAGAAGTCATCAAGCCACACTTAACAAATCCAAAAAGAGCACGGATTCCGATCATGTAAAGTGGTATATGGAACACCTAGATACTCATCCATTTGCGCGTTTTGTTCTAACTGAGCCTCACATAAAGGTTCAAGCTGCTCAGCAAAAAGTATTAACTAAATACATGAAGAGTCACTTGGTATTTTTACAAACACGATTCCAAGTGTTATTGGCAGAATACAATCCAGCTAAGAACCCAGCAGAATTAGTTCACCTCAGTACGCAATTGTATAACGACCACGTTTCCCCGCTCGCCCCCATGGAGTTAGCTCAAAAGCGGCAAGAGTTACTCAGTCACCTAAAGCAACGTAATCATCATTTAACGCAGCTTATTCAAACCCAGTTAATGGTTGCTCACTGCAATACTTTTGTGAGTAACCCCAAGGAAACAGATGATGAAATTTTTGTTGTAGGTGCTGAGCAATATATTCAAGCCGTACAACAAAGGCTCAGTGCCTTTGAACTACTTTCAGCAGCCAAGCTGAAAGTAACGGATAAACAATATGCTGCATTTGTCGATGAGTTTGCTCAGCTAGTCTTTCACGGTGAACACTGCCAGCTGAACTATTTAATCTTTGAAGTCTGGCCTAATTCAAAACGATTTAATCCTGAAAATCATCAACAATTATTATTGATGAAAGTGTTGTTCGAACCTGATAATTTTCTAGCTCATTTACAAGCACTGGATGCAATTGAGTACCAGCAATACAGCTTACCTTCTTTAACTTTTCGCCTATGCTTGCTTTTGGCTGAACAGTATCAAGTCCACACTAGCGCCATAAGACAATGTCAGACCTTAGCTGAATTTAAGCAGCATCAACAAAAGTTACATGCCATTGAATTTACAATAAGCGAAGGTTGGCTACATCGCCATATCTACGCCTGTACCGAGACTGAAGCGTTAAACGTCGAAACCAGTAATACATTATTACAACTGATTATCCACTTTCCTCGCTTTGAAGTACTGAGCAAGCAACAACGCATGGAACAAGAGGCACAGAAAAGCCGCGCCTATATAGAGTCGTTACCACCAGCTCAAGTTAAACCAACAGCTGTAGTCAAACCGAAAGTTGCTCAGCAAATAAAAAGAAAGCCAACTTCAGAGTCAGCGACTGATAAAACTCCTACGCCAGAACCAGTAGTAACAGAGGAAGATAAGCTGTTACTTGGCATTGAAAAAATGAGTCAATCAGACCCACAATTGGCCATTGAGCGATTTACAGAAGTATTGACTACACACTCAGGCAATACTCAGTTGTGTATTCGTGCTCGAATTGGAAAGGCAAATGCTGCCATGCAGCAACTTAATCCGGTGTTAGATATATTACTTGATTTTTATGAAAATACGCTCAAATTTAATGAAGGTTTTCGTCAAGCATTAAATGATCATGAACTTGACCCAGACACAAAAATTGTCCATCCGACGCCTAAGTTATTCACCTATATGGTTAATCATTGCATATCTAAAATGCCTACATTAGCCAATCAATTACTTGAAGGAGTTAGACAAGCTCAACTGCATGTAGCCGATATTGATGCAGTCCCTTCCGATATCACCCTAGAGCCTAAAAGCCTAGATTTCTGCCGCCATGAAATTCAACTAATGGAACATAAAATTGTTAAATGCCTACAGCTACTCCAAGAATTTGAAACGCTTCAACAGCTACGAAAAGAATTTAACGTAAAATTAAGGGCTTACCATCAAACAAACCCAGGTAAAGATAAAGGTAAAACAGTAGGTGATATCCAAAAAACAACGCAAAAATATGAAGTATTTTCTAAAAAAGTCCAAGAAATGCGGCAATCGTTTTCAGAATTACAACACACTTGCCAAGTCATGAAAGGGAACACTGAACAAAAGGCATAATTTATCTACAGTAGGCAACTACCACCTAACCATTCGATACAGCGGAACATCAAGTGGATTTTTCGCAGGGTCTTTTAACAACAGCCTCACTTGACTCTGATATTCCGGTTTAATGTTATTCTCCACCCAATATCGAATATTTTCAGCACATTGTCGGGTAGCATTGCCCGGCTCAAGTATTCCTCGGTAGGTCAGCCGATGAAAATAATCTATGTGCTCTCGCTTATCAAAAGGTACTTGTATTGGTCTGTTTCTGTGACAGGTAGATTCCATCATTGATAATAATAAAGCATACTCATCGGTAGCCTTGTTCATTTTTTTCATTCGACTTTTATCTTGAGGCTCTAATGATTTCAAGTCTCGACTTAAAACCAGCTTTTTTGTTGTATAACCCAGAGTGTAATTCCTATCGAGATTTTGATTTTTATAGACCTTAGGGTGTACATGAGCATCTTTTAATAAATCAAACGTTGTCACGCTATCCAAATCAATCAGCACAACAGGTTCACCGTCATTAGCTATCACAAAGTTATCTGGCTTTATATCGCCAAAATAAATACCACGATGATGAGCCTCCATCATTTGCCGACAAAAAGGTTCAAACTGAGAAACAGATAGCTTTTTGTGTTTTGCAATGACATCCCTAAACACTTCTTTACCACCATCTGGTGCTAGTACAGTATTTCGATCGATGATGACGCATGGGCAAATCGACTTATAAGGACTAAGAAGTCTTAACACATAACGATTAAGTCTTATTTCAGCATCGGTAAATATCCTTTTTCCCTTAAGAATAACCAATTGAATCGTTTGCCCATCTCTATTATCGACAAATTTTCGACCACCCATAATAGGAATCACACTTTCATCCTGAGGATTATCATCAAAATCTGATTTTTCCCAACTTGTTGGTCTTGCAACGGGCTTAAACATATCTAATGGATCTTCAAATTTACTTTGCTCTGGGGTTTGTTCTGTTTTTGGTACTAGATGTTTCTTCAAGCGAGTGTCGGCAGGTAACGAGGTTCTTTTGTAGTATCTATCTCTTTTTTTTCTTGGGGGCGTTTTCCCTTCCGTTTTGGTGTGTGACTCTAAATGATCATACATTTCATTAGGCTTTAACCACCCAAGCATGGCTGCACCTATAATGCTTCGGTTATGTTCATCCTGTTTAGTCCAAAAGTACTCCAGCGGCTTAAACCATGTTCGCCAGCCAAAATCTTCACGTTGTATTTTTTTTAATCGCCACAAGCCTTCAACATGTTTATCTTCTGTAAAGTAAACGCTATATATCTTCTTGCCATTGGTAACAGTGAACTTACCAGCCTCTTCTGTTTTTATGATTCCATATTCACCAATCGGAGTGGTTCTAAATAATCGCTCCATGAATAAAGGCACCTTTACAATTAGCCATCCTTTATCCATAAGATTAGTCAAACAATCAACAAGCTTCCCGTTAACTCATCTGTTCACTTTATCTATATAGAATTTACATTTGCTTCAAAACCGCGAGTAAGGGAAAATATGCGCAAAATCTTCTGCCATAAACCAAAAATATGGCAGTACCCCCACACAAATGCAGCAGGAGAGAGCATGTCTTCCCGTAAAGAACTCGCTAACGCTATTCGTGTCCTGAGTATGGATGCGGTTCAAAAAGCAAAATCTGGTCACCCAGGCGCACCGCTTGGTATGGCTGATATTGCGGAAGTGCTTTGGAATGATTTTCTAAAACATAATCCAAGCAATCCAAACTGGGTAGACAGAGACCGTTTTATCCTTTCGAACGGTCATGGTTCAATGTTGATTTACTCATTACTTCACCTAAGTGGCTATGAGTTACCAATGTCTGAACTACAACAGTTCCGTCAGCTTCACTCTAAAACCCCTGGTCATCCTGAGTATGGCTACACGCCAGGTGTTGAAACCACTACAGGTCCTCTAGGCGCTGGTATCAGTAACGCTGTTGGTATGGCCATTGCCGAGAAAACACTAGCGGCACAATTCAACCGTGACGGTCTTGATGTAGTTGACCACTACACTTACTGCTTCTTAGGTGATGGCTGCATGATGGAAGGTATTTCACATGAAGCTTGTTCACTAGCGGGTACATTAAAGCTAGGTAAGTTAATCGCATTTTGGGATGACAACGGCATCTCAATCGACGGTGAAGTTGAAGGTTGGTTTACTGATGATACTTCTAAGCGTTTTGATTCTTATGGCTGGCACGTAATTTCAAACGTTGATGGTCACGATCCAGAAGCGATCCGCAAAGCAATCGAGGAAGCGAAGTCTGTGACTGACAAGCCAACCATGATTTGCTGTAAAACCGTTATTGGTTATGGCTCTCCAAACAAGTCTGGTTCTCACGACTGTCATGGCGCACCACTGGGTGATGAAGAAATCGCAGCTGCACGTGAATTCCTAGGTTGGGAAGCCGCGCCATTTGAAATTCCAGCTAATGTTTACCTAGGTTGGGACGCTAAAGAAGCGGGCAGCCAAAACGAACAAGCTTGGAATGCAAAATTTGACGCGTATAAAGCCGCACACCCTGAACTTGCCGCTGAATTTGAGCGCCGCGTGATCAAAGGCGAACTGCCTGCTGACTTTGAAGCTAAAGCTCAAGCTTACATTCAAGAGTGTCAAGACAAAGGCGAGTCTATCGCTTCACGTAAAGCGTCACAAAACGCTATT
Organism: Parashewanella tropica; assembly: GCF_004358445.1. NCBI lineage: Bacteria > Pseudomonadati > Pseudomonadota > Gammaproteobacteria > Alteromonadales > Shewanellaceae > Parashewanella > Parashewanella tropica. Next base: position 677,927 of record NZ_CP037951.1, on the reverse strand, counting down.
GGTGCATTTGGTGCACTACTACCAGAATTAATGGGCGGCTCAGCTGACCTTGCAGGTTCTAACCTAACGCTTTGGTCTGGTTCTAAAGGTATTCAAGAACATGCTGATGGTAACTACATCTTCTACGGTGTACGTGAATTCGGTATGGGCGGCATCATGAACGGTCTGTCTCTGCACGGCGGTTTCATCAACTATGGTGCAACTTTCTTAATGTTCATGGAGTACATGCGTAATGCCACTCGTATGTCTGCGCTAATGGGCATTCAAAACATTTTTGTTTATACCCATGACTCGATTGGTCAAGGTGAAGACGGTCCAACCCACCAGCCAGTTGAGCAAATCGCTAACTTGCGTATGACCCCAAGAATGGCAGTATGGCGTCCATGTGATGCGACTGAAACTGCAGTTGCTTGGAAAGCCGCGATTGAGCGTCAAGACGCACCGACATCATTGATCTTCAGCCGCCAAGGTCTGCCAGCGCAAGCACGTAGTGCTGAGCAAGTAGCTGATATCGCTAAAGGTGGTTACATCATCAAAGATTCTGAGCAAACGCCAGAAATCATTTTGATTGCGACAGGCTCTGAAGTACAACTGGCATTAGATGCAGCTGCTGAGCTAACGGCTCAAGGTAAGCAAGTTCGAGTGGTTTCTATGCCATCTACGACTGAGTTTGATAAGCAATCGGCTGAATACAAAGAGCACGTTCTTCCAGCTGCTATCACTAAACGCGTAGCAATTGAAGCAGCTCACACTGACTTCTGGTACAAGTACGTTGGCATGAATGGTGGCGTTGTTGGTATGCAGACCTTTGGTGAATCTGCACCGGGCGGCACACTGATGAAGCACTTTGGCTTCACTGTGGAAAACGTAGTGAACACGGTAGATTCTTTGAACTAACAATCAGTCATTGAGAAAGTAAAGGCGCATTTTATTTGCGCCTTTACTTTTACACCTTTCAGAATGCAGTCAAATTTACGACATTGATTGCAACACCTTAGATAAGTTAGAGCAAAGATTGCTTCTACTACCATCCGATGTCCTAACCATATGAACAAAATCTCTAGCTTCTTTTTCAGGGGTATCGGAAGCTTCTATCTTATTACGAATACTGGCAAGAACTTTATTGGTTGCATCTAGATTACTTCCGGAACCCATCACCTCTCTCCAAAGCGCTGAAGGAATGAGTTTAGAGCGCATGGCTCCCATAATCCATTGCTTATCAAGCTGAAGTACTAAAGTAACATTCTGCAAGTCTTGATCAAATGCATCTAGAATGGACTGTTTAGGAGATGACTCTAAATCAATATCAACTGCTGCCATGGCTTGTGTCATCCTAACAATCGGAGCCCTACGCTTAGGTATGAAGCCAACCCCAGTGAGCTGAATGAGTGTTTCCATAAGCTCATGTTTATCAAATAAGTTCAAACTCTGAATTTTTGACCTCATAGAACTAATAAAGTTAGTACGCAAAGTTGGATCAAAGTCCTCGCCGCTGCGTAAGATGCCAGAATTCAAGAAAGCATGAAATACAGTAGCCTGCGCTTCTTCCATTGGAATTCTCTTTTCAGTGGCGATTGTTTGGTAGATAAACGCAAGTAAGGATTTTAATGACTTTGAATTGCCGTTCATTTGAACGTAAAGATCAGTCACCCTCCTAGCGATAATATAAGAGGTCGCTAATTCTGGAGTTAATCCTCCGCCGAATGCGTCATTATTTTGCTCGATGAATTCCTGTAACTCTTCTTCACTCGGCTGCAAAAAATAACCAGAAATAGGCTCTACAAGTGGTTGAATGACATCACTCACGTCATCACAAGACAAGCAATTACCAATGGTAGCTGGTAATAATACTGTCGCCACTATTATTTGAAGGTGTGAAATTTGTGCAGAGACATCAATTTGCTCCGTTTGCATAACAGGTACTTTCGAAGCAATCCTCTCTAATTTAGTAGCACATGTCGCTAGTACATTTGACATGGATGGGTCATGAGAAGGTAGACCTTGTTGTTTCATAGCCTCTTCCGAGTGTTTTAGAGCATAAAAAACATAGCGTTTAACAGAAGCTGGGTCAGCCCCTGTTTCCTCTACTAATATAGAAACAATGCCTGTAAATACCTCATCCACAGGAGAACTTTCATTCAAGCCTTTAAAAAAGAACGTATACAGTTTCTTTGTGATTTGTTTTTGTTGAGGCAAATCATTTAGCCTCTCTCCCGGCGAAGAAGAGAAGTTTCGTAAAAGTACTATTGAGTACAACCAAGGCAAATAATCCCAGGACTTCCCTTTAGTTTTTAGATATGCTTGTAATTCGTTAATTTGCTCTCGAAGTGATACTTCTAGTGCTTCGGCGTTAATTTGCCACTGGGCTAAAGGGGCTTGAGTACTTGAGTGAGTATGTTGCCTAATTGTTTTGTCAGTCTTCAAAGCAGAAAGTTTAGGTCGTCCACTTCTGGACGCACTCACCTGATAATTTGGGCCATGCGGCGAGTGAAACTCTGGCTGTGGCTGACTTGAACCAGCACTGCTTGCTGATAACCCAGACCATTGACTTGCACTTGACGCACTGCTCGCCATACTGCTGTCTGTACTCATTAGATTATTCCTCACGCTGTAATGTAAAACGCCAACTTTACCTAAGCGGCTATAAAATAGACATCAAACTGAATTAAACTTTCTTCATTTAACTTTTTTCATCTGATTGAATTATGAGAAAACTTTGAGTCAAAAGTCATTGAACGCTATAATCCAGCTTCTTTTTTTGATCATTGCCTCCACGGTAATTTGAGTGCAATTGGTCTGCTTTGAATCACAAAGGAAAGCTGATTTGAAAACCCGTGTCGCTATCAATGGTTATGGCCGAATTGGTCGCTCTATTCTTCGTGCTCTTTACGAATCTGACAAACACCAACACATCGAAATTGTCGCCATTAACGAACTTGCCAATACCGATGCTATTGTTCACCTCACCAAATACGACACCACTCACGGTCGCTTTCAAGGCAATGTTAGCCAACAGCAAAACACTCTGATCATCAATAACGATAATATCCAGTTACTGCAAGAGTCCGATCCCAGTAAATTACCTTGGAAAGATCTCGATATTGATGTTGTATTTGAGGCAACAGGTCAGCTCAAAACCCGTGAAGAGTGTGAAATTCACTTAAAGGCGGGAGCTAAGCAGGTATTGATCAGTCACCCATCAACCCCAGATGTCGATGCCACCATTGTTTTTGGTGTGAATGAACAGCAACTTAAAAATACAGATAAAGTGGTTTCCAACGCTTCATGCACCACCAACTGTTTAGTCCCTGTGATTGATTTACTCGATAAAGAATTTGACGTTAAAAGTGGCGCAATCACCACCATTCATTCCGCGATGCACGATCAACCGGTTATTGATGCTTATCACGATGACTTACGCCGAACTCGTGCGGCTGGACAATCGATTATTCCTGTCGACACAAAGCTAGCCCGTGGTATCGAGCGCATTTTGCCGCACCTCAAAGACAAATTTGAGGCGATTTCTGTACGAGTTCCCACCATCAATGTGACCGCAATTGACTTATCGGTCACAGTTGCGAAACGTGTCGATATTGCAAGCGTAAATAATGTTTTAGAATCGGCAGCATTAGGACATTTCTCTGCCGTGCTGGGTTATACCGATGAGCCACTTGTTTCTTGTGATTTCAATCACGATCCTCGCTCTAGTATTGTCGACGGCACCCAAACTCGTGTCAGTGACGGTCATTTGATCAAGTTGCTACTTTGGTGTGATAACGAGTGGGGCTTTGCTAACCGTATGCTTGATACCACGCTTGTCATGGCAAAGGCGCAGAAGAACTGCTAACAGAATAACTGCTTAAATAGGAAAAACTTATGACAATCATTCGTATGTCAGATCTTGATCTTCAAGGTAAACGCGTACTTATTCGTGAAGATCTTAACGTGCCAGTTGCCGATGGCAAAGTGACCAGTGATGCTCGCTTACGTGCAGCACTTCCTACCATCAAGCTTGCCCTTGAAAAAGGCGCGGCGGTTATGGTGATGTCTCACCTTGGCCGTCCAATCGAAGGCGAGTTCAACGCTGAGTTTTCTTTAAAACCTGTGGTTGATTACCTAAACGATGCACTAGATCGCAATGTAACCTTAGCTTCTGACTACCTTGACGGTGTTGAAGCCAATGCAGGTGAAGTCGTTGTATTCGAAAACGTACGTTTCAACGTAGGTGAGAAAAAGAACGAAGAAGCACTAAGCAAAAAACTTGCAGCACTGTGCGATGTCTATGTAATGGATGCATTTGGTACGGCTCACCGCGCTCAAGCATCGACTCATGGTGTTGGTCAACACGCTCCTATCGCGTGTGCAGGTCCTCTGCTTGTTGGTGAACTAGAAGCACTGGGTAAAGCATTAGATAACCCTGCTCGCCCTATGGTTGCAATTGTTGGTGGCTCTAAAGTGTCAACCAAGCTGACAGTACTTGAAAGCCTATCAACTAAAGTTGACCAACTTGTGGTTGGTGGTGGTATCGCTAACACCTTTATTGCCGCAGCGGGCAATGGTGTAGGTAAATCACTGTATGAAGCAGACTTAATGGAAGAGGCGACTCGCCTTGTGAATAACGCGCAAAGCCGTGGCGGTGATATTCCTGTCCCAACGGATGTTATTACAGGTAAAGAATTCAGCCCAACCGCAGAAGCCACATTAAAACCAGTAGCGGACGTTGCTGAAGATGATATGATCTTCGACATTGGTCCAGACAGCGCAGAAGCATTGGCTGAGATTTTGAAAAATGCGGGTACCATCGTTTGGAACGGTCCTGTTGGCGTATTCGAGTTCGATCAATTTGGTGAAGGCACTAAGCGCATTGCCCAAGCGATTGCCGAATCTGATGCATTCTCAATTGCAGGTGGCGGTGACACTCTAGCGGCCGTTGATAAATACGATATTGCTGACAAAGTATCTTACATTTCAACCGGTGGCGGTGCTTTCTTAGAATTCCTAGAAGGCAAAAAACTTCCAGCGGTAGAAATGCTAGAAGCGCGCGGTAAATAATATCGCATAGCGGCTCCCGTTCTTACTTTCCAGTAAGGTCGGGAGTTCAAGTAAAGCCGCTGACTTTAATTGATTAAACAGCCAATCAGCAGAATAAGAATAAAATGCAGACTCAAGAAGAAACTGCAATTTGCCAAAAGGCAGAAAAAAGAATTTAAAAGACATCAATTACCCATGCTAATCAGTATGGTGCCCTAACAATGGAGCAATCTCATGGCACTTATCTCATTAAGACAAATGCTAGATCACGCAGCAGAACACAACTACGGTGTTCCAGCGTTCAACGTAAACAACCTAGAACAAATGCGCGCTATTATGCAGGCAGCGGAAGCCACTGACAGCCCTGTGATTGTGCAAGCTTCTGCGGGTGCACGTAAATATGCTCGCCCTCAGTTCTTAAAATATTTGATGAATGCCGCGCTTGAGCAATACCCTGATATCCCAGTGTGTATTCACCAAGACCACGGTACTCACCCTGACGTTTGTCAGCGCTCCATCCAATTAGGTATGTCATCAGTAATGATGGACGGTTCACTCATGGCTGATGGTAAAACCCCAGCAAGCTATGAATACAACGTAGACGTAACGCGTAAAACCGTTGCTTTTGCTCACGCATGTGGTGTGTCGGTAGAAGGTGAAATCGGCTGTCTAGGTAGCTTAGAAACGGGTCAAGCGGGTGAAGAAGACGGTATTGGTGCTGAAGGCATTTTAAGTATGGATCAAATGCTGACTACGCCTGATGAAGCGGCTCGTTTTGTTGCTGACACTCACGTAGATGCATTGGCGATTGCGATTGGTACCAGCCACGGTGCTTATAAGTTCACTAAAAAGCCTACGGGTGATGTGCTACGTATCGACCGCATCAAAGAAATCCACGCACGCATTCCAAACACTCACTTGGTGATGCACGGTTCATCTTCTGTACCACAAGAGTGGCTAGAAGTGATCAACCAATACGGCGGTGAGATCCCTGAAACTTATGGTGTTCCAGTTGAGGAAATCGTTGAAGGCATCAAGCACGGTGTACGTAAAGTTAACATCGATACGGATTTACGTTTGGCTTCTACTGGTGCGGTACGTAAGTTCCTTGCTGAAAACCCAAGCGAATTTGACCCACGTAAATTCTTAAAAGCATCTATGGAAGCGATGGCTCAAATCTGTGTTGACCGTTACGAAGCGTTCGGTTGTGCGGGCATGGCATCGAAAATCAAGCCAAAATCATTACAAGCCATGTACAAGTCTTACCAAGCGGGTGAGCTTGATCCAAAGATCAATCTTTAATTAAGCACTGCTTACTCTATCCAAAAGCCTGCATCATGCAGGCTTTTTTGTTAACAAAATTTAACCTCTCAACTGATCACCCTTGTATAAAATTTATTTAGAAATACAACTTTAACGTGATCACTCTTAGATTTTTCAGATATATGATTCGTGCTGATCACCTAAAATAGAAGTGGAACATCATCATGGCATCAGCATATCAACCAACGACTCTGACAGGTTCAGGATGGACGATCAACTTTGAAAAAATAGATATCTCTAAGCTTGCCGAACTTTCAAATGGTGAGCAAGTTTCTCTTGAGCTCCAGCATGAAAGTGGTAAAACCTGTCAATACGACTTAAATGTTGTATCACCGCACTTGGTTACCGTGTATTTCCACGATAGAAATGAATCTCCAGACAATGCACCATCAACTCAGACTGTTAAAGATGCAGTTTTGTCGTTACAAAAAGATCAAAACAGTCTAATCGTCGAATGTGGCTCTGACGATTATCCGGCAGATTTTGCTCAGAAAATACACTTACTACCGATTAAAACAGCAGCTTCACATCTAGTAAGACTTTACCAAAGGCAATCAACCTGCCCAGACTTAAACAAAAAAAAGGCAATAGAAAATATTGAAGATGTATGTAAAACACTTTTTGAACTGGATGCGACAAAGGCTGAGACAGTTTTTTTGTTGTTTGCAGAGCAAGTCGGTAATGATTATTTTGGCTACACCAAAGATCATAAAGCAGCATGGGAGCTGGGACTCAAACAGCTAGAACAGCACCCCCAATTACAAACGCAATCCTCAACCCAAGCTGAGGCCACAAATGCCTTACCACAACCTTTTAGAAAAATCGTTTCTGATATCACGAAGAGTACAGACCGTGAAAAAGTAAAACAACTCAAACAGAAATTTATAACGCAATGTACTTTACTAGCCAAAAAAGAACTCTCAGAACAAAGAACTATTAGCCCTTATTTACAAAACAAACTTCGAGAAGCACTCTGCGCTATTATTGCTCATGAGGTCACTCTCCACAGTTTAAAGAGTGCGAGGTTTCATTTTAATGTCCCAATCCAAATTCAATTTCAAGCCAAACAAACGATAAAAGCCCAAGTTAGTGAGTTTGAGAAAGCCGATATACTTGAACTCCACCGTTGCATTGTTCCAAGACTTCGAGTAAGTAGCTCGGAAGCCGTATTTCATCGTTTGAATTTCCTCCCATCTTCTACTGACTCTGAGTTAAGTGAATTCACTCACCTCTTTAATTCTGCAGTGTTAATCGAAGTTTTCGGTATAGAGCTTAGGTCTACAGCATTATTAGAATCTGACCTAGAAGAGCTGACAAAATCACGAGGTAAAACGGCGACGGCGATCGAAAATACGAGAAGCAACACAGAAGAAAGTATCATCCTCGCTAAGTTAAATTTTAAACAAGCAAAAATAAAAGCAATGACATCACTTAAAGCCAAAACACTCGAACAATTAAGAAGCTCACCGTCTGGTACCAGCTTTGATGACATGGCCCATAAAGTTAGGACTCAAGTTGTTACAAATCTAAAAAAACACATTTAATACCCGATATTTCTCAATATTAGAGAAGGTTCCAAATTAAATTTTTAATTTACTGACATGCACAACGGTGATTACCTCTTTTTAACACGAGCATTCGGCAAACAAATTTACCATTTGCTATTTTTGATTTGGCTCACAGTCGTTAAACTATGCAATTAGATTAAACTAATATCGCTACGCAGCCGTCAAAATATGAATACCCTTAGACTCCAAGCCCGTTTTTATAAACTGCGCTCTAACAAAGCCTTTGAGCTTTTTGTGATCAGCGTCATTATTCTCTCTGCCATGATGATTGGTGTAAAAACCTATGAGCTCCCAGTTCAGGTTGAAGGTGCCATTCGAGTATTAGATTTTGCCATCACCCTATTCTTCCTTTGCGAAATTAGCGTCAGGTTTATAGGTGAAAAACGCAAACTCAAGTTTTTCAAATCGGCTTGGAACGTCTTTGATACCGCCATTGTCATTTTGAGCTTAGTGCCAATTGAAAACAGTGAAATGGCGATGATCGGTCGTTTGATCCGTGTATTCCGAGTTCTGAGAATGGTATCAATCATCCCAGAATTACGTATGCTACTGAACTCACTACTTAAGGCTTTACCACAACTGGGTTATATCGGCCTGCTGATGTTCATCATTTTCTACATTTACGCAGCCATTGGCACGACATTTTTTGCCACAATTAACCCTGCGCTGTGGGACAATATTTCCATCAGTATGCTGACTTTATTCCGTGTCATGACCTTTGAAGATTGGACGGATGTGATGTATGAAACCATGGCTCACTATCCGTTAAGCTGGATTTACTATTTAAGCTTCATCTTCTTAACGGCATTCGCGTTCTTAAATATGATCATTGGTATTGTGGTCAATGTACTGGAAGACGAGCGTCAAAAGATTACAGCTTTAAAAGCCAAAAAAGAAGCACAATCACAACCAAGCTTAACGGACTTACAAGAACAGCTTGATGAGATTAAAGCCTTAATAAGCAAACAACAAAAGTAGAGCATAAGCCCATTCTGAAAATGGGCTTAATTTTTTAGTGAAATAAAGTCAAATTTAACTGTTAACATTGACAAATATCATTGAAAAACTACTCTATGCAGATCTTGCGCACACTTTGGATAATTGACTCTATGAAATACATCATCGGTTCTTTGTTTATTTTGCTACCTTGCAGTGCCTTTGCTGATAGCAATTGGGTACCTGGTCCAGCTACTTTTGGCGGCACGACTGAATTTGGTGGCACTCTTACTACAGGTAACACCAAAACCTCGTCGATTAAAGGTAAGGTTGACCTTAAACATGAACTTGGCAACTGGGAAAATGAATACATTCTCGAAGGCCTATATAAGAAAGATGAATCCGATGGTGAGAGTAAAACTACCGCATCCCGTTACCAAATAGGTGCCCAAGGTAACTATCGCTTTGACGAAGATAATTACGTCTTTGCCAATGGTACCTATGAAGATGATAGATTTAGGGGTTTTGACTTTCGAATCTCAACCGCTGGCGGTTATGGTCATAAGTTCTTTGATGAAGGCGGCGACCTTCTAAAGGCTGAGTTTGGTCCTGGTTATGTTTACACCAGACCTTTAGATAAAGACACGGATACAGCAGATAAAAAGAATAACAATAACTTAGTACTGCATGTTAATGCCGAATACCAAAAGAAAATCAGTGAAAGCGCCACCTTCTCGCAAAAAGTAACTGCTGACTGGGGTACACGTTTAGATGCCGTTTCAGAATCGGCGTTGAGCACCAAAGTGATTGGCGCATTAGCGATGAAGTTTGGAGTAACGATTCGTTACACAAGTAAGCCTTTAGATAATAAAAAAAGTACAGATACAGAAACTACTCTGACTTTATTGTACTCTTTCTAAATTTTCCCTTAATGATCAAAAAAGGAAGCAATTGCTTCCTTTTTTAATATTATTAATACCAATTACAGCAAGCTTGCCAGCTTCTTAGCTAATTCAGTATTGTCTTGCGAACCAATAAAACTCTGATATCCTTGGCCAGTAGCAAATACTTGCACATCCACAGCAGTATGGCTTCCCGTCGTCCAGCCAGTATTACTGCGAACATCAATCAAATGCTTAATTGCCGTAGTGAAGGCATCGTCATCCTTTTTCCGCGCATTTTTTAGTTCAATCCACTCTTTCTTTTTGGGTTCAAAACCAAGCTGAGTAACCAGTTGTGATTTCCAGCTCTTAATATCTTTAAGCTCAGCAACTATGCGATCGGGGGATGCTTTGACGTTTCGAAGTACCTCTGGATACCAAGCTTTGGTACCATTTGCCCCCACAGTAAGACCACCTGTTGAGTGATCAGCTGTCACCACCAATAAGGTATCTGGGTTTTGTTTTACAAACTGCTCAGCTACTTTTATTGAACGAGCAAACTCATCCATTTCCCCCATAGCTGTTACAATGTCGTTATTATGACCAGCCCAATCAATCAACGAACCTTCAACTAACAACACAAAACCTTTATTATCTTGAGACAAAAGATCTAAGGCTTTTTGCGTCATACGACTGAGTTCATGGGCTTTAGGTTCATTCACCACCCAAGGCAATTGAACTTCAGCAAACAAGCCTAAAACTTTGCCTGATTTGATTTCATTAAGCTTGTTGATGTTATTTAGATATTGGTAGCCTTTACGTTTAAATTTACTAACCAATTCTTTTGAAAAGTATTTTTGCCCGCCACCTAAAATCACATCAGCATCTGAATCCAAATATTCTCTTGCTATCTCAACATAATTACGACGATATTCATTGTGGGCTAAAAAACTCGCTGGAGTGGCATGATTAACTTGCGAAGTCACTGCAACGCCCGTTGCCTTACCTTTTGCTTTCGCTTTTTCAAATAAGGTTTCAACTGAGTACTTATGTTCATCTACCCCAACCGCGCCATTATAGGTTTTTACTCCAGTCGCCATCGCGGTAGCGGCAGCCGCTGAGTCTGTAATGTAACCATCAACCTTAGCTGGAGAAGTTCGAGACATACCGACCAATATCCTGTCGAAAACCGTCGTTTCGATTTCTTTGGTAGCAGGATCATCCTTATAAAAACGATAAGCTGTAGTGTAGGCTGGGCCCATGCCATCGCCAATCATAAAAATGATGTTTTTAGGTTTCTCTGCCGCTTGCCCTACAAGTGGCAAGCATAAACTTAGCGCAATAAGAGTAGATTTAATTTTCATTAAGAGATCTCTAATTCTTTTTTAATTTTTGCTCAATGGCCTCGTACATCATACCTGTAATATCCACATCATAAGCCGCTTCAATCTGAACAATACAGGTTGGGCAAGTTACATTGATTTCAGTTAATTTGTCGCCAATCACATCAATGCCAACAAACAGCAATCCGCGCTTTTTAAGTTCAGGGCCTAAGGTATTGGCAATCTTCCAATCTGATTCAGATAGTGGCTGAGCAACACCTCGTCCACCAGCAGCCAAATTACCACGTGTTTCGCCTTTAGCAGGAATACGTGCTAATGAATATGGCACAGGCTCACCATCCACAATCAGAATCCGCTTGTCACCTTCAGTGATTTCAGGAATATATGCCTGAGCCATCGCATAAGTTTGACCATGATTGGTCAAGGTTTCGGTGATCACACCAAGGTTTGGATCGCCTGCTTTCACTCTAAAAATAGAAGCACCACCCATGCCATCCAGTGGCTTCATGATCAAATCACCTTCTTGATCATGAAACGCTTTAATTCGAGCTGCATCACGGGTCACAATCGTCTTTGGTGTAAACTCACTGAACCAAGCAGTAAAGAGCTTTTCATTTGCATCACGCAGACTTTGTGGCTTGTTGACAACAAGTACCCCTTCCATTTCAGCGCGCTCAAGCATGTAAGTCGCGTAAATAAACTCAGTATCAAATGGCGGCTCTTTACGCATTAAGATCACATCAAGATCGGCAAGAGGAGCTTCGACCGCAGCCCCTAATTCATACCACTTATCATCATTTTGCTCCACCGACAGCGGAAACATACGAGCGACCGCTTTGCCATTTTCTAAGGCTAAATGTTGCATTTCCATATAAAACAGCTGATAACCACGCGCTTGCGCCGCTAACAACATTGCAAAGCTAGAATCTTTTTTAATGTTAATGTCTTGGATGGGATCCATCACGATGCCGAGTTTGATCATTGGTATATCCTTGTTGGCATCCAACGGCATGACCGCTGGGAGAATAATGAGGTTTTATTACAATTTGATGTTACAAATCGCCAAATTTAAGCTGAAGTGCGCTAATTACCGTTAATGCCGCTGTTTCAGTTCTAAGTACGCGTGGACCAAGCAAAATATCAGTGAATTGATACTGCTCTGTCATTGCAATTTCTGTGGCAGACAAACCGCCTTCAGGTCCAATTAATAGACGCACTTTTTTATCATTTAATTTCAAACCGCTGATGCCATGGCTCGCTCTTGGATGCAGATTGAGTTTAACCGCATTTGATTGCTCAGCACACCAAGCTTCGAGTGATATCGCTGGTCGAACTTGTGGCACAACACTTCTTCCTGATTGCTCACAAGCACTAATGACTATCTTCTGCCACTGCTGAATTTTCTTTTCTAATCGCTCACCACTAAGCTTGACTCCACAACGTTCTGAAAACAGTGGAGTAATCGTATTCACGCCAAGCTCTACTGATTTTTGTAAAGTAAAATCCATTCGATCGCCGCGAGAGATCACCTGCCCCAAATGAATATTTAAGGGCGATTCAGAATCATTTTCCGTTTTTGATTGAACGGTAACCGTGACATTTTTTTTATTTGCTGCAGTAATCTGGCACAAATAGTCGTTACCATCACCATTAAATAATGCAATTGATTCGCCTTCTCCCATGCGTAATACACGACCAATATGGGCTGCACCATCTTCATCTAATGGGGTTTGCTGCCCAACGACCAAGTCACTAGGCTGATAAATTCTTGGAATTCTCATTCTACTTTAATTCTTAACTTTATATACTCGTGATACTTGAAGACGCAACTTTCAGGGCTTGTTCAGCGTTGCATTATTCGAGGCGTGAAAGTGCAGAACTAGCGGGCTAATTCAAGCTTTCACAACAAAGAAGAATCAATGCTGAAAAGCCCACGAAGTGCGAGTTTAATTGCCATTTATACTGCATTACTTACCCTTGAAATAGAAACGAAGTAACGACAGTATTGTATGTCGGTAATAGCTATTACTGCGGGTAAGTGCCTTGCCTAAATGGCAATTAATTCTCGCTGAAATCCTGCATCTTCAGGTATCACGAGTATAACAATACTTTGCTACAAAGGGGTTATGGTTGCCTTGTTTCTTGGCAATGAGTGTATCTCGTTGACACTCAAATCGAGTCACAGGATAACTGGTATTCCATGCCTGAAACAACCTTAACTGTTGTTTGGCAAGGCGAAAGCCATACTGCTTTTGCATATACAGATAAGTACGAGCAATCTGCCCGCGAGTTTCTGATGGCGGTTGGACTTTTCTGCCCTTAAAATCTACCAGCATTTGGCATTGCCCATATTGATTCGGGCGACCATTCCATTGACTGAATCGGTAATTATTACGATCACCATTTACTTCACCAATGGCAGGCACAAGGTTATGTAAATCCGATTCCATCACTTTAAATTCAGCACTATTTCGCTTACAGTTTTTACGCCCACCATTTTGCCAGCACTGCAATTGATGCCCCATTTCCCAAGCTGGAACAATATGCTCCCACTCTATACGGCTTGCACGTCGCTGTTGTTTTCGAACCTGATAACCGCAGGAAGATAAATTAGGCGACCACTTTTTACCTTTAATTTGAATATCACAACCACAGTAAAAGCTCTGTTGAACCGGTAAGGCTTGATACACCTGCCGAGCCATTTTTTTTGCTTGATTAAAACTCGAGGGATGCTTGGGAGTGGCTTGAGCATTGATAGTTAGAAATAGCCCACATAAAAACAGACTACTTAAGAGTTTTCGATACCACATCTACAACAATAACCAGATGACTACAGGTAAAATAATGGTAGAGCTAAATCAATGTAATGTGAAGCCGTCTACAAAACCCATTAAGAGCGAAATGAATTGTAAGATATTTGACTTATAACAAGTTTATAAAAGTAAAGTTTTTTATACTGTACGGTTGCTCAATTACCAACCAAGTTAAATTATATTTAAAAGTTTGATAATACACCTCCTACCTCTTTTAATTACGTTATATCTCTGTAAAATGATGCGCGCGCTAGTTAAAAAAATGACGCAATAATTAAATAAAATAATGGGGTTGATAATATGAAGCATTTAAATCTATTGGCATTCTCGCCACCTAATCCTCTATCCACTCGTGTAACTAGCAGTTAAATCTATTTGCAGGACGTGTTGATTTTTCAAGATTAAATCGAGTACTTAAGCATTAAAGACTATATGCACTGTTTATTTTGACAGGGGTGTCGTGCGTTTCGATACAAACAAGGTAACAACAGTTTCCATGACTGTAACACCTCACGATGCGAAGTCTGCTTACTTAAGATACGCCAGGTTTTTACTTTAAATCACATCGCGAAAAATCAGCACGCCCTTAAATACACATTTAATTGTGAGTTTTTTCATCAGTTTTAAACTGTCAAATTAGTAATTGGAAGTAACTGTAATGTTAAACAAATCAACAACTGCAATCGCTATCGCCGCGATGCTTAGTGCTGGTTCTGCGAGCGCTGTAATTCTTCACGGTGATAAAAATGGAGATCACGTTCGCTTGTTTGGTGAAGTCGGCGTAGGTGGTCACTTTGCTACTAATGCAAAATACAACCATGACGAATTTTTTGATACCAAAGGTTATGTCGATGATAGCTTCGCTACTTTAGGTGTTACAGGTAAGCGTCAACAATTTACTTATCGTCTTGAGCTAGATTACCAACGTCGTAACTGGCTAGGTGGAGACGGTGAGTTTGAACTTGCTATCGACAAAATGTATGTCGGTTATAACATCACCGATCAACAGTGGGTAGAGTTTGGTTTAACCGACACCGCATTCGATGATTACGATCACTTCGGTGACTTCACGTTCAACAAAGCCGTTGAAACAGGTGAAGCGGGTGACCAAGAGAACACCGTAAAATATCAAGCTAAATTCGAAAACCTAATCGCTGGTGCTTCATACTCTTATGACGGTGAGCACAAGAGTGGCAAGCTGCAAGGTGACATCATCAATGGTTATGTTGGTTGGATGTCAGACACCATATCTGTTGTTATTGGTTTAGAAACTCGTGGCGGCTCAGACGGTATCTCTAAATACGGTAAGCAAAAACAAATCGGTTTAGGTGCTCGCTATAAAGCGATGTCAAATTTATCATTTGGTGTCAATGCCTTCTTAGAAGATGAAGACTTATCAACTCGTAAGAGCGGCAAGGTTTTCCTAGATTATCAAACATTCCGCAACAAAGGTCTTACGGTCAGCGCTAAGTATGATCTGAATGACCGTTGGGAAATCATCAGCTCTGTAAATCACGAAGAGTATGAAGGCTGGGATTTGATCAGCCCGAACTATGACTATACGAAACTGCCTCCACAGCACGGTAAAGACCGCCGCTGGGCAAGCTTAGGTTTCAACTTCCGTCCTGCAAAAGACATCGTATTGTCTGTAGAAGGTCGAGCAGGTGAAGCGCCTGAAGCCGCTTACGCTTATGCGCGTATGTATTTCTAATCCGAATCTAACCGAATTTTTATAGAGTTGATTATGAAAAAAAGTTTCTTATCGCTAGCGATTGCTAGCACCATCAGCATGACCGCCCACGCTGGCGTTGAAGATCTGCTGATCACCGAAATGACCCAAAAAGACAGAGCTGGTGCAGTTGGTTCTGTAGAAATTACCAACACTCACGCTACAGAGGCATTTACCTTTACCAATGCGACGAAGGCGGTTCTTCGCGGTAACGGTAGATTTAACAATACCCTGCAAAAAGCAGATGGTTCGTTATTGCTTACAGGCGTTAAACTTGAGCCAGGCAAATCAGTCGTTATTATTAATAAAAGTGCTAGTGACGAATTCAAAAAAGCGATCACTGACAACGGTGGCACTTATGTCATTGGCACTGGTAAAGCGCAATATACAAATTTTTATCTCAGCGGTAATGATGGCTTTTATCTAACGCATGATAATAATGTTATTGATCGTGTTGGCGAAGAAAGTGATGGTTCTGTCTGGGCAAAAGACACCACATTGGTTCGTCGTTATGCAAAAGATGATGAAGTGCCTGCAGCTTCACCGAGCTTTGATGCTTCTCAATGGCAAGCGATTTCTCCCTTAACCACTGCAACTTTAGGTAAAGCCAATTACGCTGAATACATTGAGCCTTTTACTTGTGAAAACTTAACAAAGATTAGCGAAATTCAAGGTACAGGCTTTACTTCACCTTTAGTTGGCAAGAAAGTCGCTGTGGAAGGTATTGTTACAGCAGTCGTTTCAATTCCATACAAAGGCTTTTACCTACGTGATGTTCAAGTCGATGGTAACCCAGAAACATCTGATGGTATCTTTGTTAAAAGTGGTAACGCTAGTGCTTCAATGATTGGACACACAGTTTGTCTTGGCAGTGAAATAACCGAAGCTGAAGGTCAAACCACACTAAGTGCAAGTCGATGGGAAGTTAAAAGCACCAATGTAATTCCAACTCAACCTACCGATATCCAAGTAATCGCTTCTGATAACGGTTCTTTCGATAAAACGCTAGAACGTTACGAAGGTATGCTTGTTAATTTGCCAAAAGATATTGATCCTGAAGTTGAAGGCAACCAAGATATGCGTATTACGCGTAGCTTCAGCTATAACTTCCTGCAGAATAGTCATCGCCGTAACAATATGGTCGCAGCTTATAAGCGTCCTAACTTGCAGCCTAACCACTTACATGAAGCTGGTAGCCCTGAGTCTAAAGCCGCATATGATCAAAACAACGACTATCGTTTAGTGATTGAGAGTGCGACCAAGTCAAACGGAACTACATTGCCGTATTATGAAGGCTTTAACACTGACCCGCACAAAAACTACATTCGTATCGACGATAGCCTAGTTAATGCACAGGGTGTGATCAGTCAATATGAAACTGAGTTGATCCCGGGCACTAATCCTAGAAAGTACGATCAAGACTACAGTTTGACCATTACTAATGATTTGACCAGTGAAAACTTTATTCACAACTTGCCGCGTACTAAAAAACCAGATCTTAAAGATACGGTAACAGGTGATGACTTCGCTATCCGCGTTTCTAGTCAAAACTTGTTTAACTTCTTTAACTCTCCATTTGGTGGCGATAACAACAGATTTGGTCAAAGCCGTGGTGCTGACAGTCACGATGAATACCTAAACCAAAGAGCGAAACTGGTCGAGATCATCCGTGCGCAAGACGCTGATGTTATGGCGTTGATGGAAATCGAAAACAACGGTTTCGGCGATGACAGTGCGATTGCAGAAATCGTGAACCAAGTTAACGTTAAGTATGTAGATGAGCGCGCGCGTGACTATAATGGCCCTAACTCTACTGAAAACCGTTACGTATTCGTTGGTTTTGACAACAATGGTAACCAAAGACTGGATAAACTAGACGCGATTGGTTCTGACGCTATCGCAACAGGTATCATCTACCGTCCAAGTAAGTTGAGCATTGAACGTACTCGCGTTATCAAGATGCCTCAGCAAAAAGCACCGACTATCGTTAACGACTTAGGCGAAGTGATCAAGGACCAAAACCAAGAAATTCTTGAAAACGGTCAAAACTATCACCGTGACGCCCTAGTGGTAACCTTTATTGTTAACCAAACCGGTAAGCGTCTAACCCTAGCCGTAAACCACCTTAAGTCTAAAGGCTCAACCTGTTGGGAAGAGTGGCAAGGTGTTGAGTTCGGCAATGCAACAACTTGGAATAACCGTACTGCACCAGATCTTGATTACCAAGGTTCTTGTGCTGAGTTCCGTGTTGCCGGTGCCGTACACTTAGGTGAAGAAATGGAAGACATTCCTGGCGACAAGATCATCCTTGGTGACTTGAATGCCTACGGAAAAGAAGATCCGGTTCTAGTTCTTACCGAAAACCCACGTAACAAAACTATTGTTACGGCTAGCCACACGTTCCTTGGACCTAAGCCTCAGTTTAATAAAGATGGCTCACCAGCCACTATCACTAAAACATACGGCTACATCGATATTGTTGGTGAAAAGTTCAAAGAAAAAGGCAAGACGCCTTGGAGTTACTCGTTCAGTGACGAAATTGGTTCACTTGACCATATCTTAGTTTCACCTTCTCTAAAAGATCGCGTAATCGATGCTACTGACTGGCATGTGAATGCAGCGGAGACGGGGTTGTATGATTATCAAACTCGCTTTAAAGGTAAAACTGACATTGCGACTGACATTGGTACCTTGAGCCATAAGTTCTACAAAAACGACATCTATCGCGCGTCAGATCACGACCCAGCACTGATCAGCCTTCGCTATAAGCCAGGTGATGCAGATAAAGATGTTGCTCTTAAGCTTCCAAAACTAAGAAAGCTAATCAGAGTTCCTTATCAAATCCCTGCTGGTGTTAAGACTGAAAAAGGTGATGTCGCGGTTATCAGCATGAAGCCTGAGGATGATGAACAACGTTTAGATCTAAGCCAAATGGTACTTCCAAACGTGGTGATCTCTAAGGACAACACAGCTCTAATTAACTTTGAAGTGTTTGGTGCACCATCAGCTACCTTCAACGTAACTGTAAGCATTAAGCGTAACGGAAAGATTCTAGAGGGTTCTAAACAGTCATTCAAAGCAGATGTATCTAGCCGTGATTCTTTGATTGCAGACATTATCAAAGAAAAGCCAGATCACACAGGCGGAAATGGTAAAGCGGGCAGCGCTGGCTTTATCAGCTTGCTATCTCTGTTCGGACTAGCAGCACTGCGCCGTCGTCTTCGCAAATAAACGACGTTCTCGAATATAAATGCCAGCTCAAACGCTGGCATTTTTTCAAAAATTCAAAAGGAATATGATTATGAGAATTAAAATGAACGCGGTGGCAGCAGCAACTGCAATGGCTTTGGGCGCTTTTTCGACTGCGGCTAATGCTGACTTACTTATTACGGAATATGTAGAAGGTAGTGGATTTAATAAAGCAGTAGAAATCTATAACTCAACCGATGCTGCCGTATCTTTAAAAGGCTATAAAGTAGTTCGTTATAAAGATGGTGCAACCACAACTTCATCAGTAGTTGCTTTGCCTGATCAAGAAATTCCAGCCAAAGGCATCTTAATTGTTAGACATAAAGACGCAAAATTAAACCTCCCATCTAATGTCGCTTCTTTCATTGGCAAATTAGACCATAATGGTGGTGACGCTGTTGCTTTGCTTAATAGCTCTGATGCTGTCATTGACAGAGTTGGTGAAGTGCCTACGCCGAAAAGCTGGGGAAAAGACGTTACCCTAAGACGTAAAAACACAAGTAGCTCCATGGTAGCGAAAGAAACCTTTGATGCAAATGATTGGATTTCTAAGCCTAAAAACACTGTCGACGGTCTTGGTTGTATTGGAGAAGATACTTGTTCAGGTACAACACCTCCACCAGAGCCAACCCCCCCCCAACTCCAACTCCGAACCCTGATCCATGTAATAATTGTGCAGACATCACTCCTGTTAAAGATCCCACTACTTTTAACAGTGAAATCTACTACAACGACGTATTAATTGGTGATTCTAAATATGGCGAAGAACTGAGAAATGCTCTATCGGACATAATTAAAGAGGGTCATGTTCAACTTAGTTATAGCCAAGTATGGACTGTATTGACCCACGCTGATCAAGATACTAGCAATGAAAAGAATGTGATCCAACTTTATACAGGGGCTTCAGTAGCGAAGAACAGTAATCCTAACGGTTGGAACCGCGAGCATGTTTGGTCTAGTAGTCATGGTTTAGGGGACAAAAATGATGGAAGATGGGGCTACACCGATGCTCATCATCTACGCCCTTCTAAGCCAAACGTCAATTCTACACGCAGCAATTACGATTTCGGAGAGTGTGGAGATAACGGTAAAGATCAAGCTGACAAAGGCGCAGTAGGTAACTGTTTAGATACCACTAAAGGCGTTTGGGAGCCACGTGATGGGGTAAAAGGTGATGTTGCCCGTATGATGTTCTATATGGACACGCGTTATCAGGGAAAAGAAGACGGTGGTACTCCAAATCTTGAGCTAATTGACCGTGTTACAACAAGTGATGATGAAAGTCGTAAGTTTGGTACCTTGTGTACTTTATACAAATGGCATAGTGCAGACCCTGTTGATTCCATCGAGCAAAACCGTAACAACGAGGTTTACAAATACCAAGGTAACCGTAACCCGTTCATTGACCGTCCGGAGTTAGTGCGTGATGTTTATGGTGCACAGTGTAATGACGATCCAAACCCAGGTTTAGAAGTCGAGGGTGATATTGCTGTTCCCCCAAGTGTGAAAGAAGGCAAAGCTTATACCTTAGATGCTTCTAAAATCAAAGCAGGAAAAGATGATACTCTTACTTATAAGTGGGAACAAATTGTTGGCGAAAAGAAAACAGTGGTAGGCGATAAGGCTACACTGTCTCTAACGGCACCAAAAGTTAAAGCTGACCAAACGTTGAGCTTTGTACTCACTATCAGTAACGGTACTTTGGATACAACCAAAACAGTAAATCTGAAAGTAATGAACGTACCTTTAAACCTAAACGTTGCGTTTTCTGGTAACACTGACATCAAAGAAGGTGAAAAAACCTCCATTACTGCGACTGTTACAGATGCTCCAGAAGGAGTCACATACAGCTGGAAACAAATATCAGGACAAACTGCGACTCATACCGCTAATGGATTGAAGCTTGATGTGACTTCACCGACTGTCAATATCGACCAAGTTTTGGTATTCCAGCTTACAGCAACTGTTGACGGCGAAAGTGTCAACAAAACTGTTAGTATTAAAGTGAAAAACATGGAAGAAGCAGGTTGGACTAAGCCTAAAAGCTCAGGTAGCTTAGGTGGGCTTATCGCACTGCTACTACCTCTAGTTTGGGTGCGTCGCCGCCAAAGCTAAGCATTAATTAATTGCTAATATAAAACAGCCCCTAGAGGAATCTAGGGGCTGTATATGGTCTCCTCCAATATTGCAACATAAAAAATAGTTTTTGACAGGGATAGGTTTGCGTTCGTATATCCGACTTCTCTGTTGAAACACTTGGGTTTCGAGCCTTGATGAACTTCGCACATATCGTCCTTATCGTTGACACGAGTTATGAACTCATCAGCCCTATCAGGTTTTCGATATGTCGGTCTTACCTGTTTGTCATCGGTTACTTTTTATTGAGCAATCCTTTGGAATGATTATAGTTAATATTGTTTCTTGTTATCAGGCTGCGTAATCGGCCTGATAACTACTGTCATTTATCATTAAAGCCCAACCCACACGAGCCATCTTATTCGCTAACGCAACAGCAGCTTTATTTCGGCCGCGAGTGCTTTCTAATTTCTTTATCCATTGAGCCAACTTGGTCTCTTTACCCACATTGGCTCTTATCACGGCTCTCGCTCCGTGTATTAACAAGGTTCGTAAATAACCATCACCCCGTTTACTTATCCCAAGAAGCTTATCTTTGCCACCAGAACTATGTTGCTTTGGAACCAAACCTAGTGAAGCTGAGACGCAGCGCCCATTTTTAAATTCACTACCGTTACCCACATGTTGATAAAACGCACTAGCTGTAATTGGCCCTATACCTGGAATGCTCTGTAATTTTACACAGGCTTCTACTTTGCTAAGCTCTTTGATTTTTTGAGTGTAAACATCCAAATGCTCTTGTAGCTGTTCCAATTTTTTATAATGCTGTTTTAGTAATTCTTTGAATAAGTTGCTGAGTCCGTTTTCTACATTTGCATCGAACAGCTCTGGTAACCTCTTATAAACGTTATGAATACCTTGTGGAATAACAATGCCGTATTCCATGAGTAATCCTCTAATTTCATTGGTATTCGCTGTTCTATCACGTTCACATTTTTTTCGCATAACATGAAGTGCTTGAATATCTTGTTGAGTGCGAGTTTTAGTTCGAATAAATCGCATCTCTGGTCGCACAACAGCCTCAGCTATGGCTAAAGCATCGTTGTAATCATTCTTATTGCCACGAACATAAGCTTTTACAAATTGAGGTGCGATTTGCTTGACGATATGTCCAAGCTTCTCAATCTCTCTTGCCCAATAATGAGCACTGGCACAAGATTCTAACCCCACTAAACATTTGGGTAACTGAGCAAAGAAAGGCAAAATGTCTTTCCTACTAAGCATTTTCTTTTTAACGATTTTTCCAGCTTGATTACAACCAACAAAGTGGCTTACGTTTTTTGCTAAATCCAGGCCTACTGTAGTAATCTTCATAGTGGTCTCCTCACTCTGTTAACTTGAATAATCTATTTCCAAGTCTGGCACATTGTGATGCCGATAAGAGGAGGAGACCATCTCATCGTTTTTTTTGCCTTTTCAAACTCGATTAAATTACCAAGTGTTTCTTGTGTTCAATAGGCAAAAAAAATACCCGATAGTAATATCGGGCATTTAATTCAAATGCTAATCAAGTCAGCTTACTCGCCGCTTTGCTCCACACCAGAACGATTCAATAAGAACTGAGCTAAGATTGGCACTGGACGACCTGTAGAACCTTTGTTCTTTCCGCTGTTCCAAGCACTGCCTGCAACATCTAAATGCGCCCAGTTGTACTTCTTAGTGAAACGAGATAAGAAACATGCCGCAGTGATAGAACCCGCTGGACGACCACCTAAGTTAGTGAAGTCCGCAAATGGGCTGTCTAGCATATCTTGGTATTCATCCCACAATGGCATACGCCATGCACGGTCACCCGACTGCTCACCCGCATTTAAAATCTCGTGCGCCAGTGGGTTATGTGATGAAAACAAACCAGAAGCATGCTTACCTAGCGCAATAACACACGCACCAGTTAGGGTTGCAGTATCGATCACAAGCTCTGGATCAAAACGCTCAACATACGTTAGTGCATCACACAATACTAAACGACCTTCAGCATCGGTATTTAACACTTCAACAGTTTGACCTGACATCGTAGTTAGAATGTCACCCGGACGATATGCATTACCCGCAGGCATGTTTTCACAACCAGCCAGAACACCAATCACATTGATAGGAAGGTTCATTTCACACAGAGCACGCATAGTACCGATAACACCAGCAGCCCCGCCCATGTCATACTTCATTTCATCCATGCCTTCGCCCGGCTTCAATGAAATACCACCAGAGTCAAAGGTTAGACCTTTACCGACAAGCACAATTGGCTTTTCATCGGTTTTAGCAGCGCCTTTGTATTCCATAATGGTCATGATGGATTCGTTAGCACTACCACGGCCTACCGCTAGGTACGAATTCATACCTAGCTCAGCCATTTGCTCTTCACCTACGGTTGTTACGTTAAGTGAGTCATAGCTTTCAGCCATTTGGCGAGCTTGAGAGGCTAAGTAAGCGGGATTACAAATGTTTGGTGGCATATTCGCAACGTCACGGCATAAATGAGAACCTGCCGATACTGCGTTACCATGCTCAATCGCACGTTCGCCGATTGTTAACTCTTTACGTGTTGGTACGTTAAAGACTAACTTGCGAAGTGGACGACGCGTTTCACCTTTGTTCGACTTAAGCGCATCAAAGCTGTATAGCGTATCATTGGTGGTTTCAACCGCTTGGCGAACTTTCCAATAGATATCACGGCTTTTAACATGAAGCTCAGATAAAAAGCATACCGCTTCCATTGAACCTGTTTCGTTCAAGGTATTAATGGTTTTAGCAATGATTTGCTTATATTGGCGCTCATCAAGTTCACGTTCTTTACCGCAACCCACCAATAACACTCTTTCACTTAGTACGTTTGGTACATGGTGCAAAAGCAGCATTTGGCCCGGCTTACCTTCGAGATCGCCCTTACGAAGAAGGTTACTGATGTAACCGTCACTGATTTTATCAAGTTGCTCAGCGATACCTGATAAACGACGTGGTTCGTATACGCCAACCACAATGCAAGCTGAACGTTGCTTTTCAGGGCTACCGCTCTTTACGCTAAACTCCATGAGCACTCCTAGATTCTTAAAGACAAATATTTTTATTTATAAGATAATGTCGAACTGTAGCCTTTTCGGCTAGTATTACAGCGCGATATTAATGAATTTTATACTATTCACCCATGCTTCATAATAAAGACAGAATTATAGGGAATTCTAATAATGCGCACAGGTCAGAACACATTGGAAGTCGACAGTTTACATGATTCTTATTCCGATAACAGTAAAAAGACAAGCTTAACGTGATCGTATTTAAATATTTAATCCGAGAAGTTTCAAAGGCACAGCTGGCCGTTTTAACCGTACTTCTTACTATTTTTGTAAGCCAGCATTTCGTCCGCATTTTGGCGGATGCCTCAGACGGCGATTTTCCAGCTTCGTTGATCATGACGTTATTGGCGCTCAACCTCCCTGAGCTTGCCATGCTTATTCTTCCATTAAGTCTATTTTTGGGGATCATGCTGGCTCACGGTCGCATGTATGCCGAAAATGAAATGGTGATCTTTCACAGTGTGGGGATCAGTGAATGGTACGTCACTCGGGTCACTTTAGTGGTCACCTTGATCAACGTCATCATCACCGCCGCTTTAGCACTCTATGTCGCACCCTGGGCTGAAGAGCAACAAAACGTGGTCCTCGAAAAAGCACAATCAGAAGCAGGGCTTTCCGCGTTGATAAAAGGTCGCTTTCAAACCAGTGCTAACGGACAAGCGGTACTGTTTGTTGAAGACATCAATAAGAAAAACCACTTATCTAATGTATTCGTAGCTCAGATCCCTAAAGCCGATGACACCAGTGGCACCACCAACATAGTGGTCGCCAATAAAGGAAAAGTGGTTGAATCTGATGATGGACAACAGCAACTACAATTAGAGACCGGAACACGTTACCAAGTGTCGCCACAACGTCTGGATTACCAAGTTATCGAATTTGGTGGTTATCAGATGCAAATTAAAGATCAGGAAGTAGAAGCAAGACGTCGTAAATTATCCGCCATGCCAACCAGTCAGCTTATTTCCATTCCAGGCCCTGAAGCCGCAGCCGAATTTCACTGGCGACTGGCGATCCCTATTGCCATTCTCATGATGACCTTTATCGCTGTTCCTATGTCGCGAGTCAATGTACGCCAAGGCAAATTTGCCAAAATGTTCCCTGCGATTTTGTTATTCCTAGGGTACTTCGGAATGATGATCGCAGGCAGAAAAGCCATCGCCGATGAAGTGATTCCAAGCTATCTTGGCTTATGGTGGATCCATGCCTCCGCCTTCGTTATGGGTGTGTTGTTACTCAGTAAAGAACGACCGATTGGAGCTAAAATCAAAGGCATACTGGACGCGAAAGGGGACAAACAATGAAAATAATCGACCTCTATATCGCTCGGGTACTCGTTAGTTCTTCTGCACTATGCTTATTGGTGCTTACAGGGCTTTCAGGGATCATCAAATGGGTCGACCAACTGCGTTTGGTTGGACGCGGCAGTTATACCCTTGTCGATGCTGGCATCTACGTGCTGTTTCTTATCCCACGTGATATTGAAATGTTCTTCCCAATGGCGGTGCTGCTAGGTGGCTTGATTGGTCTTGGTATGCTGGCTTCTAATTCTGAATTAGTAGTCATGCAAGCTTCAGGGATGTCTCGTTTGCAGATCAGTGCATCGACCATGAAAACCGCCATTCCTCTAATGCTATTGGTGATGGCACTAGGCGAATGGGGCGCACCGATAGCCGAACAAAAAGCTAATGAGCTAAAAGCCACTAAGATTTCTGGCGGTAGCTTAATCAAATCACGCCAAGGGGTGTGGGCAAAAGACGGCGATTTGTTTGTGAATATTGGTCAAGTGGATGACATTAATCGACTCCGAAATATCACTCTGTACCGATTTGATGAGCAACAAAAGCTCACTGATTTAACCTTTGCCAAACGTGCCGATTTTGTTGATGGCGCATGGCGAATGCATCAAGTGACTCTTTCTCATATTGCTCCTAAACAGGTGACAAAGAAAGAATTGGTCGAATACGACTGGCACTCGTCACTCACCCCAGATAAATTAGGCGTGGTTTCAGTAAAGCCTGAATCTTTATCCATCCAAGGTTTGATTGGTTATTTGGATTATTTGAAAAATAATCGCCAAGATCCCAGCCGCTACGAATTAGCGTTATGGCGTAAAATCGTTCAGCCTGTAACCGTAGCCGTTATGTTATTGGTTGCCTTGTCATTCATCTTTGGACCGTTGCGTACCGTCACCATGGGTGCAAGAGTATTACTTGGCGTCATTGCAGGCTTTAGCTTTTACATCAGCAATCAGATTTTCGGTCCATTGAGTATTGTGTATTCCCTACCTCCAGTCATTGGGGCTATTGCACCGAGTATCTTGTTTACAGGTATTGCGATTTACTTTATCCGCAAGTAATTTCTAACACTAATCCGAGAGCTTCTAAGGAGCTTTCGGATTCCCCTCTTATTGTCAACTGTAAAGCCCATCATCAAACTGTTATAGTTGCTAGAGGCCGTATATGGCCTCGAATAAAATACCCTAAATTCAAATAATAAAATCAACCTCATGAAACTGAAAAATCTTGCTGCCGCTTGCTTTGCAATGGCTGCCATCACGGCTTGTAACCAAAAAGAAACTGAAACTAACGTGAATCAAACTACTTTGCGCTTTGCCACTTTTAACGCCTCATTTGATCGTAAGACCGCGACTCAACTTGCCGATGAAATGGCACAAGGCACACACCAACAAATCAAAAATGTGGCAGAAGTCATTCAACGTGTTCGCCCTGATGTTCTACTTCTTAATGAATTTGATCACGACGGCGTAGGCAAAGACGATAAAGCCGTTCGAAACTTCCTAAACAACTATTTGGCAAAATCTCACAATGGCTCAAAGCCTATTGAGTATCCTTACTTTTATATTGCCCCAACCAATACAGGTTTGGCAGAAGTCGACCTCAATGGTGATGGCAAGGTAACGGTTCCCGCTGACACTTATGGTTTTGGCATGTATCACGGTCAGTATGGTTTTATCGTGCTTTCCAAATATCCATTAAAAACTGACCAATTGCGTAGTTTCCAAACCTTCCATTGGAAAGATATGCCTAACGCCGCTCTGCCAGTGAAAGAAGACGGTTCCAATTATTATTCTGATAACACGCTAAAGTACATGCGCTTGTCATCTAAAAACCATATTGACTTACCTGTGCAGATTGGAGATGAAGCCATTCATGTGTTAGCCATGCACCCTACTCCACCTGTATTTGATGGACCAGAGGATCGCAACGGACGGCGTAACCATGATGAAATCCGCTTATTTAGTGATTACATCAGCACTGAGAACCATCAATACCTTGTTGATGATCAAGGCAACAAAGGCGGTTTAAAGCCGAATGAGGCCTTTGTGATTATGGGCGATCTTAATGCCGATCCTATTGATGGTGATTCTTATCAACGCTCAATACTTCAATTATTAAAGCATCCTAGAGTTCACCAAAAAGCGGCTCAATATGTGGACGTGCCATCATCGAAAGGTGGATCGACCTATAAAACCAAGAAAGAGACTAAAGGCAACCCTGCCTACTGGACTCACACTTTTCCTTTGCGTCTAGATTACGCTCTTCCATCGGCAAATTTAACTGTAACTGGATCAGGTGTATTCTGGCCCGAAAAAGACTCTAAGCTACGTTACTTAGTTGAAGATAAAAAAGGCAATCAAGGCAAATCAGTATCATCTGATCACCGCTTAGTTTGGGTTGATGTTACTTTTTAGCAATCATATTGTGAGCTAGACTCGATTCTAGCTCACACATTCTGCACTTTTATTCACCAAATAATCTCATTTATCACATTAGAATGATTTAAAAGCTACCTTGCTCACATAAATTCCATTAATGCCCGCTTATTATCCAGCTCTACTTTGCCGCCAATGAGCAAAGAATTAAACAAGGGGTTACTAATGAAATTAAAAATGAGTCTTGCTGCTGTAGCAATTGGTACAGCATTACTTACAGGCTGTGGTTCAGATAACCACAAAACACAAGAACCAACAGACACCACCGTTCGCTTTGCAACCTATAATGCCTCATTCGATCGTAAAGCCGCCGATCAATTACCAGCTGAAATGGCTGCAGGAAAAAATCAACAAATCAAAAATGTTGCGGAAGTAATTCAGCGTACTCGACCAGACGTTTTACTATTAAATGAGTTTGACCACGATGGCATTGGTGAAAACTCAAAAGCCATTAAAGACTTCCAAAAAAACTTCTTAGCTAAGGCTCAAAATGGTGCTAAACCTATCGAGTATCCGTATTTTTACATCGTTCCAACCAATACTGGATTAGCGGAATTCGATTTAAATGATGATGGTAAAGTCACGGTTCCAGCCGACACTTACGGTTTTGGTATGTATCACGGTCAGTATGGCTTTGTTGTTCTGTCTAAGTACGAAATAGATACTAAGAATTTGCGTAGTTTCCAAAAATTCCTTTGGAATAAAATGCCTAACGCAGCACTCCCAAACAAATTTGAAAATAAGAAGGACACAGGTAAACCTTATTATTCAGAAGCCACTCTGAAACACTTCCGTTTATCTTCAAAAAACCATATTGATCTACCTATCAAAGTTTCAAAAGACAAAACCGTACATTTACTTGCTATGCACCCAACTCCACCAGTGTTTGATGGTCCAGAAGATCGCAATGGTCGACGCAACTATGATGAAATTCGCCTATTTGCCGATTACGTTAGTGAAGATTACAGTCGTAATTCTTATTTGATTGACGATCAAGGCAACCGCGGCGGTTTGAAATCAGGAGAATCCTTTGTGATAGCAGGTGACTTAAATGCCGATCCTGTAGACGGTGACTCTTACAAAAGTGCAATCAAACAACTATTGAACCATCCTCGTGTTGCGCAAGAAGTGGCTGTTGGTAACAATGTACCAGCTTCTAAAGGTGGGGCTAACTTTGAACCCAAACCTAAAACAGTCTTTAATGGCACAAAAGACTACTGGACTCATGTGTACCCACTTCGTTTAGATTACGTTTTACCGTCATCGGATCTAACGGTAACGGACACCGGAGTATACTGGCAAGCTAAAGGTGAACCTTATCGTTATTTATTCGACAACAACGAAGAAAAGCAAGAGAACGATAGCAGATATGCCAAATCAGTATCATCTGATCACCGCTTAGTTTGGGTTGATATTAAGATCAGTAAATAGCAATATTTGAATCGTGGCTTCTTATATAGGAAGTCACGATTATTACCCCTAATAACCATCAATACACACTTCCTTTCTTTTCCTCACTTCCCCCTTTCATTCAAAATGCAGTGGGTAGCTTTTGTTCAAAACATAGATTTGTAACACTGAGCATTTATTTTAAATACATTACCAATTCATCTTCGTAACTTTTGAACAACCAATTGTTGAGTATTTATCCGATTGAATACAATATCCATAGTGTCATCCATAACTCGTGATATAAGTCTCAACTACAAAAAAAGTGATAGATAATAATCGCTAAGCAATTTGCATTATAAATACGATAAAACAGGGGTGTAACATGAAGGCAAAGAAACTGCCTATGAATTCAGGTAAAGCGCTACTCGCCTTAGCCATTTCAGCTTCATTGGGGTTAACCGCTTGCGGTAGTAATGATCATCATAAAGACATTGTTAAATTACGTGTACTAGAGACCACAGATCTTCACACCAACATCATGGATTACAACTACTACAGAGATGACGGTAAAAGTTCACACAGCGGCGACGATCCAACGATTGGTTTTGCACGTGTTTCCAATTTAGTTCTAGCTGCACGTAAAGAAGTCAAAAACTCAGTATTAGTCGATAATGGTGATTTACTTCAAGGTAGTCCAATGGGTGACTACATGGCTGATGAGTTTAAGAAAAATGGCAACACTCTGCCTGATACTCACCCAGCCTATAAGGCCATGAATTTACTGGATTACGATGTTGGTAACATTGGTAATCACGAATTCAACTTCGGTCTTGCGTTTCTGGATGCTTCATTAAAAGGGGCAGATTTCCCTTACATCAACTCCAATGTAGTTTGTGACGCTGAGTGTGAAAAAGAAGGAGCTAAAAAAGGCGAGAATCGCTTCACACCATACATAATTAAAGAAAAACAAGTGATGGATACCGATGGTGATATCCATACCATCAAAGTCGGCTACATTGGCTTTGTACCGCCACAAATCATGTTGTGGGACGCCAAAAACCTAACAGGTAAAGTGACCGCCAATGACATTTTAGAATCCGCTAAAAAATATGTACCTGAAATGAAGGCTAAAGGCGCAGATGTTATCGTTGCGATTCCGCATTCAGGTATTGGTGAAGAAGATACCACCAGTAAAGATGCAGAAAATGCGGTTTGGGCATTATCAACCGTTGAAGGTATTGATGCCATTATGTTTGGTCACAGCCACGCTGTTTTCCCAAGCACTAAATTTGAAAAAGTAAAAAATGCCGACATTGAAAAAGGCCAAATCAATGGTACTGCTGCGGTTATGCCTGGACGTTGGGGTAACAACTTAGGTATTGTTGACTTAACCCTAGAAAAAGATGGCGATAACTGGAAAGTCGTCGACTCTCAAAGCACAACCCGCCCAATTTTCGATGGCAGCAAAAAAGAATCACTGGTAGAAACCAACTATGAAGTGCGCGACACCATTTCATCTGAGCACGAAGGTACACGTCAGTATGTCAACGCTCCTATCGGCAAAGCCTCTGCCGATATGTACAGTTTCTTGTCAATGGCACAGGATGATCCTAGTGTTCAAATCGTGGCTGATGCACAAATGTGGTATGCCAAAAAGAACTTAGATGTACTAAAAGAGCACAAGGATCTTCCTATCCTATCTGCTGCGGCACCATTTAAAGCCGGTGGTCGTTACTCTTCAGCCGATGATTCTTATAGCTATGTTCAAGTGCCTGCGGGTAAGCTCGCCTTTAAGAACGCCGCCGATTTATACCTTTATCCAAATACCATGGTTGCAGTAAAAGTCACTGGCGCAGAACTAAAAGAGTGGCTTGAGTGTAGTGCGAATCAATTTAAGCAAATTGACCCTAACTCAACGGAACCACAAAGCCTTGTTGAGCGTGAAAAGCACCGCACATACAACTTTGATAGCATCGAAGGCGTTACCTATCAAATTGACGTAACCCAACCTTCCAATTACGACAATGATTGTAAAAAGCTAAATGTAGAGGGTGGTAGCCAGCGCATCGTTAATTTAACTTACACCAAAGGTGATACCAAACTCCAAGGTGAGAAACTCGCGGCACAAGACTTTATTGTCGTAACCAACAACTACAGAGCTTACGGCGCTAAGTTTGCTGGCACAGGTAAAGACCATATTGTTGCAGACTATGCGATCGAAAACCGCCAAGTATTGATTGATTACATCAAAGACACATCAGGTTATAACCCTGATACAGGTGAATCATCTGGCGAAGTTGTCACTTCTGCCGACAATAACTGGGATTTTAAAAACATCGATACTAACGTTGCATTAGATGTTCGCTTTGAAACGCAAGACAGCAAAAAAGCGGCTGACTTTGTAGAGCAAAACAAACGTCGTGCAATGAAAAAGTTAGATGCTAAAGCCAAGTTTCCAGGCTTTGCGGTATACAGCATCGATATGAAGAAAATCATAGAAAAGTAAATCTAGAACTTATATCTCCCTCCTCACTTCTGAGTGAGGGGGATACTTAAACATCCACGAATTCTCACTACCATTCAGTTACACCTCCTACCTTAAAATGTGATCTGCTTAATTAATCATTGTCGATATGTGATCTTTCCCTCTTTTTCAACTTGAACCAAGCCCAATAATTGTCCGATTCCTTTTTTCAATAAATAGCAAAAGGGTAAGGCAATGATAAAACCAAAAGTAACAACAGGATTATTGTTAGCTGTGGCTGTAACGACAGCATTAGGCCTATCAGGCTGTGGCGGTAAAAGCCATAAACATCACAATGACGTTGTTAAACTTAGAATTTTAGAAACCAGTGATCTACATACCAATATTATGGATTACAACTATTACAAAGATGATGGTAAAAGTGATCAGAGTGGGAATGACCCAACCATTGGGCTTGCACGTGTTTCTAACCTAATTAAAGCCGCAAGAAAAGAAGTAGATAACTCAGTTACTGTCGATAATGGTGACTTACTTCAAGGTAGCCCTATGGGCGATTACATGGCTGATGTCTACAAAAAAAATGATAACTCTTTGCCAGAAACCCACCCTGCTTACAAAGCGATGAATATCATCGACTACGACGTTGCAAATATAGGGAATCACGAATTCAACTACGGTCTTGGATTTTTGGATGCCGCTTTAAAAGGAGCCAAGTTTCCTTACATCAATTCAAACGTGATTTGCGATACCGACTGTGGCGTAAACGGTAAAAATAAGGGTGATAATCGCTTTACACCTTATATCATTGAAGACAAGCAAGTAAAAGATCAAAACGGAGATATGGAAACCCTAAAAATTGGCTATATCGGGTTTGTGCCTCCACAAATTATGCAATGGGATTCTGAAAATTTAACCGGTAAAGTCACCGCAAACAGCATTATTGATTCAGCGAACAAATATGTGCCTGAAATGAAACAAAAAGGCGCTGATATCATCATTGCCATTCCACATTCAGGCATGGGGACACCGAACGACGACAATAAAATGATGGAAAATGCCGTTTGGGCACTATCAAAAGTACCAGGGATCGATGCCATTGCTTTTGGTCACAGTCACGCGCTCTTCCCAAGTGATAAATATAAAGACGTCGATCAAGTCGATATAACTAAAGGCACTATCAACGGCGTAGCCGCGGTTATGCCAGGGCGTTGGGGAGATAACTTAGGAGTTATCGATCTCACGCTAGAAAAACAAAATGGGAAATGGAAAGTTACTGATTCAAAAAGCGCAACTCGACCAATTTATGATGGAAAGAATAAAAAAGCATTGGTGGAGACTGATCAACAAATTCGCGATGCAGTAGCCAAAGAACATGCGGGTACGCGTACATACGTGAATGCTCCGATTGGTAAAGGATCATCGGATATGTTCAGCTTCTTATCAATGGCGCAAGATGATCCAACCGTTCAAATTGTGGCGAATGCCGAAATGTGGTACGCCACAAACAATAAAGACGCAATCAAAAACGAAGCCGATAGAACCCTCCCCATTCTCGCAGCCGCGGCGCCATTTAAAGCAGGAGGTCGCTTTGAAACAAGCAATGATGCGGACCAATATGTGCAAGTAGCAGCTGGTGATTTAGCATTTAAAAATGCGGCCGATTTATACCTTTATCCAAACACAATGGTGGCGTTAAAAGTCACTGGCGCACAAGTTAAAGAGTGGCTAGAGTGTAGTGCTAACCAGTTTAATAAAATCGACCCTGCATCTACTGCGCCTCAAAACCTAATCAACAGAGCAGGCCACCCAACCTATAACTTCGATACCATTAAAGGGATTACTTACAAAATTGATGTCACTAAGCCTTCAAACTATGACAGAGACTGTAAAATCCAAAATGTCGCTGGCGGCAGTCAACGGATCCAAGATTTAACTTACACACCTACCAGTGGAGATCCCATTACTGGCGATGCCTTCGCTAAACAAAACTTTATCGTCGTTACTAACAACTACCGTGCTTTCGGCGGTAAATTTGCTGGAACAGGCAGAGATAATGTAGTTGCTGACTATGCCATTGAAAATCGTCAGGTTCTCATTGACTATATAAAAGATCAGTCTGGATTTGATCCTGCTACCGGAAAGTCATCAAAAACGATAAATACTCAAGCAGATAACAATTGGGATTTTGTCAACATTACCCCAGCATCAACGCTTGATGTTCGCTTTGAAACCCAAGATAGTGACAAAGCCGCTACGTACATTACAGCCAATCAACGCCGCACTATGAATAAACTGGATGTCACAAGTAGCGTTCCGAACTTTGCGATTTACAGTATTGATATGACTAAATTAAAAACTCAATAAGACTTTCTTCGAGTGCAGGCTAAACAGCCTGCACTATTAAAACTCATTTTTGTTTTAAAAAATCATTTACTGCTACAACCACTTGACCAATTTCTGAATTGAAGCGTAACTCTGGCAGTTTTTCACCTTTATTAATGCGTTCGATCATTCGTTGTTTTCGAGATTCAGAACAGGCATATATAGCTTCTCCGTCTTCAAAGAAGACTTCAAATTCTTTGTTCGTTGTTAACCTACAAGTCCACCATTTAGATGACAATTCATGAAGTTTATTACCGTCTTTAATTGCCTTCAAATCACTCACTGAAGTATCTGAAAGGCATACGTGAGGTATCATTTTTATCTCGCTTAAAATATGTTGGCCGAGTATAAGGTTTATTCACCTTAATAGAGACTGAATGGGCTTACTGTTTACAAACCTCCTCTTTTTCCATAACCTGTAACAAATTGAAAAACATAAGGATATGTTTATGGCGATCGCCTGTGTCCATACGCGAGCCAGCTGTGGAGTAGAAGCGCCAGCGGTGACGGTAGAAGTGCATTTAAGTAATGGATTACCCGCGTTTAATTTAGTCGGCCTACCTGAAACATCAGTAAGAGAAGCCAAAGAACGGGTTCGTAGTGCCCTGATCAACTCAGGCTTCGAATTTCCAATGCAAAGGATCACCGTAAACCTTGCCCCAGCCGATCTCCCCAAACAAGGTGGACGTTACGATTTACCGATTGCTATTGGCATTTTAGCGGCTTCAAACCAAATTCCACCACAAAGCTTAAAAAACCATGAATTTATTGGAGAGTTGGCGTTATCAGGTCAAGTTCAAGCCTGCACCGGTATTCTTCCCGCCATCATTGCCGCTAAAGACAGCGATCATATTTTACTAATGCCACAAAACAATCGCCATGAAGCCGAATTAGTTGATTATCAACGGGTTAAATTTGCTCATCAGTTGAGTCAAATTTCGGCTTATCTTCACGGTCAGCAGCCACTACCGGGAATAGAGAACGGCGCAGATTGGTTATCGACCGATGATGAAATGACGACTCAAACTTGTTTAAGCGAAGTGATTGGGCAATACCAAGCGAAACAAGCGTTAGAAATAACTGCCGCTGGAGGTCATAACCTTCTAATGCTCGGTCCTCCGGGCACAGGCAAAACCATGCTTGCCAGCCGCATTATGTCGCTGCTACCCAAAATGAACTATGAAGAAGCATTGGAAGTTGCCGCCATTCATTCGGTGGCAGGAATGCATTTATCCCCTAAGCAGTTTTTTCAGAGTCCATTTCGTGCCCCCCATCATACCAGTTCTTCAATATCTTTGGTTGGCGGTGGTAGTGTTCCAAAGCCCGGTGAGATCTCCTTAGCACACAGAGGAATTTTATTTTTAGACGAAGTGGCTGAATTTCCTCGTAAGGTGCTGGACTGCTTACGAGAACCAATGGAGACAGGGGAAGTAATCATTTCTCGTGCCGCCGCTAAGTTAAAGTTTTCCAGCCGCTTTCAACTGATTGCAGCTCTTAATCCGAGCCCTTGTGGTGATGCCGAAGGTAACAGCCGAGCATCACTCAATGAAATTAAACGTTATTTAGGGCGCTTATCAGGGCCATTCTTAGATCGCTTCGATCTCACTATCGATGTTCCAAAACTTCCTAAAGGCACGCTAAATCAAGTACCCACCAATAATGAGACCAGCGCTGAAATTGCCAAGCGAGTACTTAAGGCAAGAGAAACACAATTAACACGAGCAGGTGTACTAAACAGCCAATTATCTGGTAAACAATTAAAACAAACAGGAGGATTTAATGGTGATGATTTAGTGTTTTTAGAAAACAGCGTTAATCAACTTGGGTTATCTGTTCGCAGCTACCATCGCTTACAGCGCGTAGCCAGAACCATTGCCGATTTACAAGGGGAGCCAACAGTGAGCCGAAGCCATCTTGCTCAAGCACTGGGATATCGAGCCATGGATAAATTACTGGCACGTTTGAATCAGCAGTGATATTGATTCAATTGCTCCAACCAGAACAGCATACCTTTATTGGGTGGTGCATAACGGTTAAACTAGTCGTTTTTAAAATTAAGAGTGAAATCCGTGCCAATTATTCGAGGTTCGTTAGCCTTTAGCTGCTACGTTATCAACACCCTATTTTGGATGTGCCCTATCCTTGCTTTCGGGCTCTTGAAACTGATCCCATTCAAGCCTTCCAAAACCTTGGGCAATTATGTACTCGATCATTGTGCTTCAGGCTGGATCACGGTTAATGGTCTTATTGAGCGCCTGTTTCACTCGGTTCAAATTGATATCTCTGGCACCCAACAATTTCAAAAAAACGATTGGTATATGATCACCGCGAATCACCAATCTTGGGTGGATATTTTGATCTTGCAGCGGGTGTTTAATCGCAAAATCCCGTTTATAAAATTCTTCCTTAAAAAAGAACTGATATACGTACCCGTATTGGGCTTAGCTTGGTGGGCATTAGACTTTCCATTTATGAGACGCTATACCAGCTCACAAATTCGTAAGAACCCGAAGTTGAAAGGCAAAGATATTGAGGTGACTCGTAAGGCTTGCGAAAAATTTAAGCACAAGCCTGTGAGTATCATGAACTTTGTTGAAGGAACACGCTTTACGTCTGAAAAGCATCAACAACAAAAGTCACCTTACCAACATTTATTAAGACCGAAAGCCGGTGGGTTAGCCTTCGCACTTTCCAGCATGGAAGGTTGCATGAATAAGATGATTGATGTCACCATCTACTATCCAGAAGGCATTCCGAGCTTTTGGCAATTTATCAGTGGGCAGATGCAACACGTTAAGGTTTATATTGAAATGTCCGATATTGATCCGAGCCTAATTGGTGATTACGCCAACGACAAGCCATTTAAACAATACTTTCAACAGCAACTCAGTCAGCGTTGGGAGCATAAAGACACCATTTTACAGAACTTTAAAACACACCCATAGGAAGGTCATTTTTTATTATGTTGCGTTTTCTACCAGCCCCAATTTTATTTTTTCTCAGTGGGTTACTGTTAGCCATAAATACGGCAATGTGGTCAATACTCATCATTGTTGGCGGCATAGTTAAGCTTCTTTTACCGATTAAACCAATACAAATCGCGCTAAGCAAACTGATGGATAAACTGATGTGGTGCTGGGTATGCTGCAACGGTGGTATTCTAAAGCTGACATCAAATATTGAATGGGATATTCAAGGGTTAGACAACCTCGATAAAGAATCATGGTATTTGATCATTTGTAACCACGTCAGTGGCTTTGATATTGCTGCGCAAACTTATGCATTACGAAATAACATACCTATGCTTAAGTTTTTCTTAAAGAAAGAACTTCTGTATGTGCCATTAATGGGGTTGGGCTGCTGGGCACTTAACATGCCCTTTATGAACCGAACCAGCCCAGCTAAATTGAAGAAAAATCCAGCACTTCGTGGGAAAGACTTTGAAACCACCAAACGTTCATGTGAGAAGTTTAAAAATCTTCCGACTTCCATTATGAATTACTGTGAAGGCAGCCGAGTCACACCAGAAAAACAAAAGCGACAAAATTCACCGTATAAGCATTTATTACGCCCTAAAGCAGGTGGCGCCGCATTTGCGATTTCAGCCATGGGGGAACAATTCAGTCATGTTCTTAATATGACATTGGTTTATCCTGATGCGGAAAAAGATGTATTAAAAACAGCAATGAGCGGCAGACTGAAAAAAGTGATCATTCGAATTGAGACGCTGCCAGTGCCAGAAGTTGACCATGTGAAATACGTGAGTGATAGCGAATATCGTGTCGAGTTCCAACGCTGGCTAAATGGCATTTGGGAAAAGAAAGACAATCAAATAGAGCAGCTACTAAACCCTCACAAGTAACTTTCTACCCGATTAGAATCCTAGCCTGTCCAAGTGACAGGCTTTTCTTTTATTCCATTCAACCATTCCACAACTCTTTCATAAAATTGTCGACAATCACACATAGCGATTGTAAACAATTACAACATAAACCCTCAAAAAACACTTATAAATATCGACAACACAACAACAATTTAACGTTAACGTAAACTTATTGTTGACAATCTAATCTATAATCAATATTGTAATTGCATCTTAATTGAACGATTTGTTTAGGAATCAGGCCAATATGACCGAAAAGTCACTCACTCTAGCGGATCAAATTTTGACGAGAATTCAAAATAGCATCATCACAGGTGAGATTGAGGCAGGCAGTAAGATTAATGAACAAAGCATTGCACAGAAGTATGGGATCAGTCGTGGCCCGACCCGTGAAGCCCTGCAAGCCCTTGAACGTCAAAGACTTGTTGTTCGAATTCCTCATGTCGGTGCCAGAGTCGCAAAACTATCCGTCAGCGAGCTAAATGAGCTTTATCAACTTCGAAGTGTATTAGAAGCCACCGCCTGTGAACTGACAGCTCACAACATCACTCAAACTCAACTCGATCAAATGCAAGATTTGTTGGATCGTCAACAACAAGCCTTGAATAAAGGTGACGACGAATTCCTGTTTATGAGTGATATCGACTTTCACTATCAAATCATTCAAGCCTGCGGTAATCGATATTTACAAGAAACTTTGATCGCGGGTGTTTATCACCTGATCCGTATGTATCGCTATCAATGCCGTGGCAAGAAACGACCCGAGCTTGCGATCAAAGAACACAGACAAATTTTTGAAGCCATTGCCACTGGTGATGGTGAACTCGCAAGCTTATTAATGCGCCGCCATATTGAACGTGGTCGTCGCAATACCGAACAAAAATTGATTGAGCAACAACAAGCTCAAGATTCTCTCCTTACCCCCTACAGCCAGAAGGAAATCATTTCATGAAGACCAGTGCCGGATTCCGTTTTCGTCATGCCTTAGCTAATTCAAACCCTCTACAAATTGTAGGAACCACCAACGCCTACTTTGCCTTAATGGCTGAGCACACAGGCTTTAAAGCCTTGTACCTTTCTGGCGCAGGTGTGGCTAACGCTTCTTACGGTCTGCCTGATTTAGGTATGACTTCAATGAACGATGTGGTAACCGACGCCAGCCGTATTACTTCAGCAACTGACTTACCTTTGCTTGTCGATATTGATACGGGTTGGGGCGGCGCATTTAACATTGCTCGTACCATCAAAGAGTTCGAAAAAGCCGGTGTTGCAGCAGTTCACATGGAAGATCAAGTGGCACAAAAACGTTGTGGTCATCGTCCAAACAAAGCCGTTGTGAGCACAGAGGAAATGGTGGATCGCATTAAAGCCGCGGTTGATGCTCGTACTGACGAAAACTTTGTGATCATGGCTCGTACCGATGCGGTAGCGGTTGAAGGACTTGAATCAGGTATCGAGCGCGCACAAGCCTATTTAGAAGCGGGCGCTGACATGATTTTTGCTGAAGCACTCACTGAGCTTGATCATTATCGTGAATTTAAAGCAGCGGTTAATGCCCCGATTCTAGCGAACATGACAGAGTTTGGTAAGACACAACTGTTCAATAAAGAAGAGTTAGCCGAAGCGGGTGCAGATATGGTGCTTTATCCACTTAGTACCTTCCGCGCCGCAAACCAAGCCGCATTAAACGTGATGCAAGCACTGATGAATGATGGTCATCAGCGCAATGTGGTCGACACGATGCAAACGCGTGCTGACTTATACGAGCACCTTGGTTATCACGACTTTGAAAATAAATTGGATGAACTGTTCAGTTCAGATAAGTAATTCATTGTTAGAGTGATTTTAAAGGGCTGTTCAAGTAATA
Source organism: Parashewanella tropica (assembly GCF_004358445.1). NCBI lineage: Bacteria > Pseudomonadati > Pseudomonadota > Gammaproteobacteria > Alteromonadales > Shewanellaceae > Parashewanella > Parashewanella tropica. The sequence goes on along the minus strand of NZ_CP037951.1, from coordinate 638,102 downwards.
CAGCCCTAAGCACAACAAGAATTGTCACAAAAAGACGATCAAAATTCATAGAACACAACCTTAAAGGGCATTTGCAATGGTAGATAAAAAACTAGGCGGCGCAGGACTTCGCGGTCAAAGCGCTGGTGAAACAGCACTCAGTACAGTTGGAAAATCAGGCTCAGGCTTAACCTACCGTGGTTACGACTTAAAAGATTTGGCTGACAACGTCAGCTTTGAAGAAGTCGCGTACCTTATTTTAAAAGGCGAGTTACCTAATCAAGCTCAGTTAGATGAATATCGAGCTAAAATCAAAGCAAATCGTGGCTTACCTCAAGCATTAAAAGAAGTATTAGAGCGTATTCCAGCATCTGCACACCCAATGGATGTAATGCGTACAGGCTGCTCCATGCTCGGTAACCTAGAAATTGAGAACAGCTTTGACGAGCAAGGCGATGTAGCCGACCGTTTACTCGCTGCATTCCCATCTATCATTTGTTACTGGTACCGCTACAGCCACGACGGTGTTCGCATTGAAACCGAAACCGATGATGACCATATCGGCGCGCATTTCTTACATCTATTGCATGGTAAAAAGCCAAGCGATCTACACGCAAAAGTAATGGATTCGTCATTGATCCTTTACGCTGAGCATGAGTTTAATGCATCAACCTTTACCGCTCGTGTATGTGCCTCAACCCTTTCTGATATGCACTCTTGTATCACTGGTGCGATTGGCTCATTACGTGGTCCACTGCATGGTGGTGCCAACGAAGCCGCAATGGAGCTAATTGAAGATCTGAAAGACGAGCAACACGCCCGTGACACACTAATGGGCATGCTTGAGCGCAAAGAAAAAATCATGGGCTTTGGTCATGCCATCTATCGCGAATCCGATCCTCGCAACGCCATCATTAAAGGCTGGTCTGCAAAGCTAGCGGACGACTTTGGTGACGATCGCTTATACAAAGTGTCAGTTGAATGTGAATCTGTCATGTGGGAGCAGAAAAAACTCTTCTGTAATGCTGACTTCTTCCACGCCAGTGCGTACCACTACATGGGTATTCCAACCAAGCTGTTCACACCAATCTTTGTGTGTTCACGCTTAACAGGTTGGGCAGCGCACGTAATGGAGCAACGCTCGAATAACCGTATTATTCGCCCAAGTGCGGATTATGTCGGTGAAGAGCCACGTGCAGTTAAGCCAATCGCGGAAAGATAAAAACAACCTTATTCGTGAATTATTGAAAATACATCAATAACACAGACAGGAGCAATAGTGTGATAAGGCAACCGTCCGTGACAGGACGTCACGGTCGTCAGCACATGGATGTGCGCTTCTGTTGACGTTCACATTATTGCTCCTTGTTAAAACTAAAAATAATTCACCAATGAGTTAACACCGCGTTCCAACCCCGTGGCTGGCAGATGTTTCCCGTGTCTGACCAGCCACACTTTTAGCAATGTTGTGGAAAGATCTATGAATTCTCAATACCGTAAAGCGCTTGCTGGTACTCAGCTCGATTACTTTGATACTCAAGCTGCGGTTAATGCCATTAAGCCTGATAGTTACAAGCACCTACCTTACACCTCTAAAATTCTGGCAGAACAATTAGTCCGCCGCTGTAGTCCTGAAACCCTAACTGATTCCCTAAACCAACTTATCGAGCGCAAACAAGATTTAGACTTTCCTTGGTATCCGGCTCGTGTGGTTTGCCACGACATTCTTGGTCAAACAGCATTAGTTGATTTAGCAGGCTTACGTGATGCCATTGCCGAAAAGGGTGGTGACCCTGCGTTAGTTAACCCTGTTGTTCCAACCCAACTGATTGTTGATCACTCTTTGGCTGTTGAAGCGCCGGGCTTTGATCCAGAAGCCTTTGATAAAAACCGCGCTATTGAAGACAGACGTAACGAAGATCGCTTTCATTTTATCGAATGGACAAAAACCGCCTTTAAAAATGTGGATGTGATCCCAGCTGGCAACGGCATCATGCATCAAATCAATCTTGAAAAGATGTCACCTGTTATTCAAGCGCGTGACGGTGTTGCGTTCCCAGATACTTGCGTAGGTACTGACAGTCACACTCCACACGTTGATGCCTTAGGTGTTATTGCATTAGGTGTTGGTGGTCTTGAAGCAGAAACCGTGATGTTAGGTCGCCCATCTATGATGCGTCTGCCTGATATTGTCGGTGTAAAACTCGTTGGTCAACGTCAACCGGGCATTACTGCTACTGATATTGTATTAGCATTGACTGAATTCTTACGTGAGCAACGCGTAGTCTCCGCTTATCTTGAATTCTTTGGTGAAGGCGCTCGCTCTTTAGCTATTGGTGACAGAGCCACGATTTCTAACATGACACCAGAATTCGGTGCTTCTGCGGGCATGTTCTACATTGATGAACAAACCATTGATTATCTAAGGCTCACAGGTCGTGAACCAGAGCAAGTTGCTCTCGTTGAACACTACGCTAAAACCACGGGTTTATGGGCTGACGATATGGTTGAAGCTCAATACGAACGTGTACTTGAGTTTGATTTATCTAGCGTTGGTCGCAACATGGCTGGCCCATCAAATCCGCATCGTCGTTTACCAACCTCAGATCTTGCCGATCGTGGTATTGCGAGTGAATGGAAACAAGAAGGTGATTTAATGCCTGACGGTGCAGTGATCATCGCAGCTATTACCTCTTGTACTAACACGTCGAATCCTCGTAACGTGGTTGCCGCAGCTTTGCTAGCCAAAAAAGCCAATGAGCTTGGATTAATGCGCAAACCTTGGGTGAAAACGTCTTTTGCTCCGGGTTCAAAAGTGGCCAAGCTGTATCTTGAAGAAGCAGGTTTATTACCGGAGTTGGAAAAGCTTGGCTTTGGTATCGTTGGCTATGCTTGTACCACTTGTAACGGCATGAGTGGCGCACTTGATCCGAAAATCCAACAAGAAATCATCGATCGCGATCTGTATTCAACTGCGGTACTTTCAGGTAACCGAAACTTCGATGGTCGTATTCACCCATATGCAAAGCAAGCTTTCTTAGCGTCTCCTCCACTCGTAATCGCCTACGCCATTGCTGGTACGATTCGTTTTGATATTGAGCAAGATGTATTAGGGCATGATCAACACGGTAATCCGATCACGCTAAAAGATTTATGGCCGAGCGATGAAGAGATCGATGCGGTTGTAGGCAGTGCTGTGAAACCTGAGCAGTTCAAGCAAATCTACGTCAAGATGTTTGACTTAGGTGAAGCCGAGCAAGCATCAAGTCCACTGTACGACTGGCGTCCACAATCCACTTACATTCGTCGTCCTCCATACTGGGAAGGCGCATTGGCAGGTGAACGTACCTTAAAAGGTATGCGCCCACTTGCGGTATTGGGTGACAACATCACCACCGATCACCTGTCACCATCAAATGCGATCCTTGCCAGTAGTGCCGCTGGTGAGTACCTAGCCCACATGGGCCTGCCAGAAGAGGACTTTAACTCTTATGCGACCCACCGTGGTGATCACTTGACCGCTCAGCGTGCGACCTTTGCTAACCCTAAGCTTCTAAATGAAATGTGTCTTGATGATAAAGGCGAGATCATTCAAGGATCGCTGGCTCGTATCGAACCAGAAGGTCAGCAAACCCGTATGTGGGAAGCGATTGAAACTTATATGGATCGCCGACAAAACCTGATCATCGTAGCGGGTGCGGATTACGGTCAAGGCTCATCCCGTGACTGGGCGGCAAAAGGTGTTCGTTTAGCAGGTGTTGAAGCGATCGTTGCCGAAGGATTTGAGCGTATCCACCGTACCAACTTAGTGGGAATGGGCGTACTGCCATTGGAATTCCATCAAGGCATGAACCGTAAAGTCTTAGAACTTGATGGTAGTGAAATGTACGATGTTGAAGGCACCCCAGCACCTCGCGCAGAGTTGATGTTACACATCACTCGCAGAAATGGTGAAACGGTCACAGTCCCTGTAACTTGTCGTTTAGATACCGCAGAAGAGGTCTCGGTCTACAGTGCAGGTGGTGTACTGCAACGCTTTGCTCAAGATTTTTTAGAAGCAAATGCTTAGTTAGTTAAGTCGATTTAGACGAGAAAAAGCAGACAATGAAACGCTGACACGCTGTGAACCCATCCATGGGCGCTCAACCTCGGCATCCATGCCTCGGATGGTCAGCTTATTCATCATCTGCTTTCAACTGTGTACTGAACAACTAATACTTAAAACTGCCAGTGATATAGATAAAAGTAAAAGTGCGGTAAGACAACCGTCCGTTACAGGATGTAACGGTCGTCAGTACATGGACGTACGCTTCTGTTGTCGTGCGCACTTTTACTTTTGTAGAAATACTGAAAAAATCAATAGTTGCATTCATTCTTGATTTACTCAGTCATTATCAATGAATGCCAAGGGTAAATTAACATGACATTTGCTCCACAAATTAAAGTACCTGCCACTTATATGCGTGGTGGCACCAGTAAAGGGGTTTTCTTTCGCTTAGAAGACTTACCTCAAGCCGCTCAACAAGCGGGTGAAGATAGAGATCGATTACTACTCAGAGTGATCGGAAGTCCTGATCCTTATGCCAAACAAGTTGATGGTATGGGTGGTGCAACATCAAGCACCAGTAAAACCGTAATCGTCTCCCCCGCCACTGATGGTGAACACGATATTAATTATCTATTCGGGCAAGTGGCGATCGATAAAGCCTTTGTCGACTGGAGTGGCAACTGTGGAAACTTATCATCAGCCGTTGGTGCCTTTGCTATTCATAGTGGTTATGTGGCTAAAGAAAAACTCCCTGAAAACGGCATTGCTACGGTTAAGATTTGGCAACAGAACATTGGTAAAACCATTATCGCTAAAGTGCCAATGACCAACGGTGAAGTTCAAGAAACGGGTGATTTTGAACTCGATGGTGTGACCTTCCCTGCCGCCGAAATTGAGCTTTCATTTGTTAAGCCTGTTGATGAGTCAGAGAGTTTATTTCCAACAGGTAATCTGGTGGATGTTCTTACCACTCCTGAGTTTGGCTCTATTAGCGCTACGATGATCAACGCGGGTATCCCAACGATTTTTGTCAATGCGGCAGATATTGGTTATACAGGCACCGAGCTGCAAGATGACATCAATAACGATGTCGAAGTACTAGCAAAATTCGAGTCCTTACGTGCTCATGGCGCAGTGAAGATGGGATTGATTTCTGATATCAAAGAGGCCGAACAACGTCAGCACACACCAAAGATTGCTTTTGTTGCTGAGCCAAGAAGTTATAAAGCCTCTAGCGGAAAGAATATTTTAACTGAGGATATCGACCTACTGGTTCGCGCCTTATCTATGGGCAAACTTCACCATGCGATGATGGGTACGGCCGCTGTTGCGATTGGAACTGCAGCTGCGATTCCCGGCACTTTAGTTAACCAAGCCGCAGGTGGCGGACAACGAGATAGTGTTCGTTTTGGTCACCCATCTGGTACATTAAAAGTTGGTGCAGCAGCGAGTTTCAATGGTGATGTTTGGAAAGTGGAAGAAGCGATTATGAGCCGTAGTGCTCGGATTTTGATGGAAGGTTGGGTAAGAGTTCTTCATTAATGCCAACTGTTATCGCGTCCAAAGAATGTATAATTCAGCTGTTGCATAAAGTCTAACTTACGAGCTTTTATTTGCAGGTCGTCTGAAGGATAAGGTTGATAAACAAGTTGTGTGAAAGTGTGATAATCATGCTGACTGGATCTCAGTTTTTGATACTGAGTATCAGTCAGTTTTGATCTTATTTTCATAACAGCAGGGTGATTTATAGCGTAAAGGTTTCTCGTCGGTACGAAGCTAAAAAGCTCATCGTCAAAATGACTATTAAACATATCAAGGATTAGTTGAGCTCGTTGTTTTTGGAATATTGCGATCTCATCAGCAGTCAAAACGGATCCCTCTACTGAGGGACGAGTATACGTAAAGCTTGGTATATTATAATCCCTTAGTTCCTTTACCTGTTGTTGAAATTCAACAAATGCTTCACGACTAAGTAGTGTCGCTCCCATAACTCCTTTTACAGCCAGAAAAAATGGGGGACGCTGTAAGAACTGATCGTCAATATCGTGATAAATTAGGCTTTGTTTTCCAAGCGCTTTTAATCTTGAAACAAAGTCTAATTTTTCTTGCTTGATAGCTTCTTTTTCGAGAACATCAAACACTTCGGGATAATCCATCAAAACAGACAATCTCAAACCGTCAATATCAAACGTTTCACCATAATCGTCTTTAGGTCTGCATTCTTCAGAATAAGAAAAAACCATGGGTAAGTGAGACAAGTGTTTTTCTACACTCAACACCATAATATTTGGATGTTCGGTAAACAATGAAGCCATTTTTTGTTTCTGAACATCAGACATATTCTTTTCGGTATAAACAAGAAATAAAGGAATATCATGTTGTAATAAAAAGTCTGCTTGTTTCGTTATGCGTGATACGTAATCTAAGCATCGAGGGTTATTATAACCATCAAAGAATGATGCCCCGCGCAAGGAAACCCAGATGTGAAAAATAGGTGCAGGAGGGATGACCTGAATATTAAGCTCTTTCGCTTCACTGTGCGTTGAGATACCTGCAAACCTTAATCCTAAGGACATATTCCGTAATGAATCATTATCAATAGCGTCGAATCTTGCACCATCATCACAACAAAGATCTCGGACAATACCAATTTCAGCCTCAAACCCAATTGGGAAATTATCTATTTGGGCCTGAGTTAGTACTGGCTGAGTTTTCTCGGGAAAAAGATAATCGAAAACGGTCATCAAGCTCGTACTGCATGAAATCACAACGGCTTACCTTCCTAATTACGGACTAATCTTAATATTTCAGAAAGATGAAATATACTTTCATATTAATAAACTAGTTCAACTTCTGTTTCATTCAACATTTATGAATCATAGTTAACCTCATGTTTTATTTAAGGTTAACAAGCATAAAAAATGAACCTAAGCGCTTGAGGTTATAAGCTGTAACGTTTGTATTTTATTGGAAGGTTGAGTAAAAGTGCCTTTCTAATAGCAACAGAGAATGGCGGCATTTATGCCGCCTTCTTTACAGTATTTCCAGCCAATAGTTATGGTACTGATTAACTTTCACACCTTCTTGAATCACCAATCTCTCATCTAGTTTAATCAGCTCATCATACAATTTCGGTTTAAATCTCTTTAAACGTGCAATTCGACTGCGATGATTGGGCTCTAACTTTTTAACAAAAGGTAAAATCGAACTTATCGACGTATTAACTTTATCTTTGTTAAAAGCATCCTCTAGTGCGACATCCAGCACATCCATACCCAATTTATGAAAGTCTGGTCTGTGCCCAATACCAATTAAGAAATCGAACACTTCTTTTGAATTCATCGTGGCCATATCGAGTAAGGTATTTTCAGCACGATCTTTTACTGTGAAATCAAACCCTGCTTGCCTGAGTTTTTTCCAACGCTCTATCGATAGCCGTGAAAATGAAAACAAATTCTGTGGAGGAATTGGGCTAGTTCGAGCCTCCCAAATATCTACGTATATTTCAGGTTCCTGCCACGCTCGTAAAAATAAAGAGTCAGTTTCAGATCGAGATAAAGGAGTTGTTGAACTGTGAGCTAACAATTGTTGGTAGTTGTTTTCTTCAATCAACTGGTCAACACTGCCTGAACTTAAATTTCTTGTTGAATATTGCTTTTGAAAGCCATCCGAGCGCTTCCATACATTCACCAAAGCAGGGTCTAACGAATGTAAATTTGCCTCTGTATCACCACCTTGTTGTTGAACTTCATGAATTAGCTTGTCCAGTTTTTCTCTACTTAAAAGTTGTTGAGCAGCCAAGAGATTCAGACTGTTGTTTTTGCATTGCTGACTTCGTTGCTCTTCAATTGCTTTATTTTTTTCAGCTTGTTGTATAGCAAGAGAAATAGGTGAGTCATCTGACGTCTTTTGTTGATTTTTACGTTCTTTCTCAAGCCTTGTTACTTTTGTCAGTAATTGACTCATTACATTATTATCTCTAGCATCAATATCATAAAAACCTGCATATCTAGAGCTAAACCAAATACGAGATCCGTCTTCGTCCTCTACAAAAGATGCATGAGCTCCATATTCCATATCATGTAAATACTTGACGGTTTGATAATACTTACTTGATTGTTGGAATAACTCTTTATCATCGTGCCTAAGTTCAGATAATCCTGAAACAGCTATATCCATTCCTGTGAGCAATCCCGGTTGATTGGTAGGGTGAACCCCCGCTTCAGCCAACACTTTCAATAATTCCACATCGTATTTGTTTACCGCGAAGTCAGCCAGATTATGTAAGAACTCATAATCATCACGTACTAATATTGGTGTCACATCAAGGTCATCAGCGGTTTTGATCAACTCGATAATATGGGAAGTAGGCATATCAGTTTTGATCGCCAACGCAATATCATTGACGGTAAATTTATGACCTGAAATCATCGATTTGAATTCATCGAAAGGCAGTGTTTTAGCGCCTAAGACAAACAAGAATGAAGGAGAGATATATTTTTGCCCCGCAACCGATAGTGGTGAGCGTAAATACGTATTGAAACTATCTTGATTGCTTAAAAGCGCGGATAAATTGGCGGCTAGATTTTGCTGCGACAACTCCATTTGAATCGAGTAACCTCCTCCTTTCGGCATTGAATCAACTTGCTCAGCAAACTCGGCTAAATGCTCGGTTTTGAGTCCTTCTAGAATATTAAGCCCTTGCCACTGGGTTAATATTTTCGCTGATGAGGCAAATTTATAACGTTCTTGGATGATATTTGCGTAAGCAAGAAACACTAAGTCATCGTAACTTTTATAATAGGTTTGATATTGATCGGCGTAACGGAATAACTTCCAGATGGATTTACCTGCTTGGAGTTCACTTTCTATGGCATCAATGATGATATTGTGGTTACTTCTGACTTTATCGCTAAAGTCTATATATCGATTTTTGCATTCCTGATCTAATGCTATCAACTGAGTAACTCTTTCTCTGGCTTGCTCATCAGAGTCTTTTTCAACAGTATTAATTTCTAATCTGGATTGAATGATTCTGTTGTTTTCTGATGATTTCTGTGACGCTTCCTTTTTTGTTTTTATTGGTGTAACAACCCAAGTCATCAACAAACCTGCGAACAACAGCAAACTAAGCACTATCCCTATTTTTTTCATTACATTCCTATTAATTTTGACACTCAAAAATCAGATGTTTATGGCTGTCTATGCTTTTGTGAATTAAATATTACCTACCTGCCAGTGCTAAAGCCATTGATGCCGCCAATCTTAATCGTTGAATGTCTTGTTTTAACCTTTTATTTTCTAACTCTAAACTCTGCAACCTCACATGATCCAATGTAACTTGAGCCAACTGTTGCTGTTGCTCAGCGACAACTTCATTATGCGTTTTGGCTCCTTTTTCCAAAAGGAAAGGTTTGACATCATCACAGGCAACATCAAGTAGTGTAACCTGCATATTTTGATCGCCAACTTCAAATGGCGTATTGATACCATACCCAGCAAGGAATCTCTCACTAAGGAATTCAAAGACCTCTTTATTGCTGTATCTAGCCGCAAAAAATAAAACGGGTAATTCACCATCAATAGGCTTGGTTGGTGTAAAAAAACCACTATTAACGATGAGAGTAACAGCATGTAATTGCATAGCGGCAATCGCTACAGCCAAGACATTTCTTGTTCCTAACGTGATTTCTGTTAAATCTAGATTTCCTTTTTCCCAAACACTTTTAAACACATTCTGATCAGGATTTTTTGCAGACTGCATCAATATATTACAGCCATGTTTATTTCTAAGATTTATTGTTGCCCTCGCCTTTCCTATGGCCTTGAAACAATCAAAGTCTGAATGCTCTGCGGCAAATAAGATTGGCGTATTACCGTCTGAAGATGCGTATTCAACTAGCTGAAATTCATCTTTAATAAAGTAACCCACCATAGGTAGATGTTTTACTTTGGCCGCATAGTGAAGTGCACTTAAACAAACATCATGTTGATCTTTAAATACATCTTTTACATCGGCTCCGGCTTGAATGAGCCATTCTACTTTTTCCGTAGATTGAGCTTGAATGGCCATGGAAAGAGGAGAGTTACCTGAATGAGTTTTAGTATTAATTACCGATGAAGATATCGGTAATACGCTTTTTGTAAAATTCGGATCACGCAGTCTAACTGCAAGAAAAAGTATACTTCTCCCACTTGAATTAATTAAGGAACCATCAATTTTGTTTAGCTCCAATAAATAGGTTAATGCTTCATATTTTTTACTGAACTCATGTTCTGAGTTATAGCAATGGATCAGAACAATATGGATTAGGGTATTTTTATCATGGTCGACGACTAATACTTCCGCGCCAATCTCGACAAGCTTTTGCATCAATGATTTATCGACTGTTCTCGCCGCTTGAATCAAGGCAGCATCTTTGACTTGTTGGCTACAGGTCTTTAGAAACTGTGGAGAGATTTGTTTCAACACTTCAACATCATGGTAGCTTGGATCATTAAGCGGTGTTGCACCAACACTCGCTAAACACTCAAGTCGAATGACATTGAGTTCCGGTGACTTAAAGCCAAGCGAGAAGTATTCAAGAGATTGGATATTTGTCTCAGCCTTTAGCATCGTAGCTAACTCTTCATTCGCACCTGGAACTTCTACTATAAGGTAATCCGATACGTGTTTGACTTGCTGTTTAATTCTATCTGTTTCAGATAACTTACTTTGATATTTTGTGAGTAAAGATAGCAACTCGAATAGTTGTTGGATATCTTGGATATGTTCTTGGTTTATGAAATTGACTATTTTAAATTGAACAAGTTGTGCGATATTCGATTTTGCTGTTGCACCAGCATCTACATCTAACCATTTCAGTAATAACGGCAACTGCTTTAGATCTGAGATGTTGAACTCTTTCAGTTTATCTACAAATTTTGATGACGCTCGACTCATTAACTCAGGATTATCTTTGAGAGGAATAACACGACGGTGATAGCAGTTAAGTAATTGATCAAGCCTATGTATTGGTTCAAGCTCTTGTTGTAAATTGAAAAGATAATGTTCCCCAAAGACATCAAGTATATATTTATCACATCGATTTTCAGCTTTTCTCAACTCCAGCATCTGATTTGTAGAGTCTTCGCTACTGCTATAAACACGCTTAAAGGCTTTAGCCAACTTCTCTTTACGACTGGTAAGCATATATTCGCGAGACTCTGGGATATTTAAATAAAAGGATGCTCTTCTAAATAATGTCTGCCAGTTCAGTTGTTCTGATCTTAAATCCATTACACATACATTAAGTTTGATAATCTCCATCATACGCTGTAAGGACATTATCGGTAATAGACGAACAATCGACTCACCTCTGCAATTAACCATAAATGTAATTTTGTTTGATTTAGTGAGCAATTCTAATCGAGCACGAACCACTGAGGTTAAATAGGCACCATTAACCCCAGATAACTGAAGGAGTGAGGTATGCTTATCAAAAAAAACCTCAAACTCCGCTAACTTAGTAAACGAATTCACACACTGAGCAGCAATGAGTGCCCCCCTTTCTTGCGGTGACAAACGTGATAAATCGAGACATGTTAAATCATTAGCCGTTACTTGCTTAAGTTGGCCATTTTGCTTAACAAAGTAGCCCCCAAGGATTTCAACTAACTCCGATGTGACGAACGTGCTTTGAGGGGCTCTTGCAAGCACTGCTATATGCGTATGAGGGAATTTATAGAATAGATCGAACTCCAATGATACTTGATCGACTAGGTTAGCTCTTTGCTCAACATAAAGAGAACCTATATTCTCCAATAAATTAAGACGCTGTAATTGATGGTAGGGTGAACACCAAATTTTAGCCCATTGATGACATATAGCTTCAGCATTGGTCAATGCCGTTGAACGGTACAGCATTACTGGTTTATCTTCAGGACCACTCACCATGCAACATTCATAAGCGGTCACCCTTAAATGGCGTTTTTCATTGTCGCTTAGACTGGGGAACCTAGTTGATACTAACTGCTGAAGCGCTTCATCAATCAGTCCACCTTTTATTTTATTTAATGACTCTAACCGCGAAGATGAATGCCAATATACAAATACAATCGCATCATCAGGGAAAGGAAAAGCTGAATTCATTTTAAGATTGGTTGGTGATAGCCACAATTTCAGCACATCATTTAAAAAGTAATTGTCTAATGGCTTTTTAATCGCTTTATTAAGTAAACACATTACCTTCTGAAAATACCGAACTTGCTCAGCTGAAGGCTGGAGGATTGAATCGGCACTCCGCTTTAATGCCTCTAATGTTTTGATCAACTTGGCGTCAATCTTGATGCAACTCCCTCGCATTCGTTGTACTAAAACGAGAGTATCGGCAATTTTACGAGATGTACTTTGTAACAACTCAACTTCAGGGCTAGGTTTACTTTCAAGCTCAACCCCTTTAGCACTTGATAGTTCAGGGGTAATAATGAAATCTTCATTCATACCCTCACTATGGTAGACACCTTCATCATAAATCTCGGTGCCTAGCTTAGTGGCTGCCTCTGTCGATACCGCCATCAATTTCATTCCGGTTGCATTATATTCAGGCGAATATAAGCCCTTGATACAATTTAGGCGAGTGAATAAATATTAATCAGAAAAATGAGTGATGATCTTTTTTTATTCAATATGTTACTTTCAAAGCCACTGAAACAAAATTTGGAAGGTACGCCATGAATCAAGCGACACCATTTATCACGACTGAAAATACAGGGTTATTAATTATTGATGTGCAAGGAAAACTTGCTCATTTAATGCAAAACAGCCACCAGCTTCATCAACAAATATCCACCTTGATACAAGGAACAAAGCTACTTGAAATACCTATTATTTGGGTTGAGCAATTACCCGATAAACTGGGGGAAACCAGCCCGGATATCAAACAGTTGTTATCACCAGAGATCAGCCCAATTGAAAAACACACTTTTAGTGGTTGGCATAATGATAAATTTCAGCAAGCAGTCAAAAATGCGAATAGAGACAACTGGCTACTGGCTGGTATTGAAAGTCACATTTGCGTGTACCAAACCTGCAAAGCCATGCAATTAGAAGGTTATCAAACCCACGTTGTTAGCGATGCTGTTTCTTCTCGCACTCAAGAACATAAAGAGTATGGAATTCAAATGATGCTAAGGCAAGGCGCACTTCAAACCAATGTTGAGTCAGCCTTATTTGAACTGCAACAGTGCGCAAACAACGAAAGGTTTAAGTCACTCGTTAAATTGGTAAAATAGCTTAAGGAAAAAACGACCTCCAAATAAGGACAAAAAATGTTAAAACCATTTACTCTTGCGCTACTGTCTACACTGGCATTTTCAAGTCAGGCGGTCGATTACGAACAGCTTAAATTTATTCCTGTTCAAGCAAACGTGGTAACCATCACTGATGATGTCAATGTACCTTGGGGAATGGTTCAGCTACCAAACCAAGATATTCTAGTCACCGAACGAAGTGGCGAACTTAAGCTTATTAAAAAAGGCAATGACAAAGCGATTAAGATTTCTGGATTACCTAAAATCACTGCAAGAGGTCAAGGTGGGTTATTAGATGTCGCATTACATCCTGATTTTGATAAAAACCAACTTATCTACCTAACCTTAAGCTCACCAGAAGGTAAACGAAAAGGCAGTAATACGGCTCTGATTCAAGCTAGGTTAAACTCTGAAAAACGGCAAATAGAGAATATTAAAACTCTATTTAAAGCTAAACGAAATACCACCAGCAGCCGCCATTTCGGCAGCCGTATCACATTTGATAACAATGGCTACCTGTACTTTTCAGTCGGCGATCGCGCTAACCGAGATGTGAACCCACAAAATCTCACGAAAGACGCAGGCAAAATCTATCGCCTTCACTTAGACGGTAGCATTCCTAAAGATAACCCATTTATCAATCAAAAAGATGTGAGTCCCGCCATCTTCAGCTATGGGCATCGAAACCCTCAAGGGTTAGCGCTTAACCCAGTAACAGGGTCTATTTGGTCACACGAACATGGTCCACGTGGCGGAGATGAAATCAACCTGATCAAAAAAGGCCTAAACTATGGCTGGCCTGTGGTGAGCTACGGCATTAACTACATTGGTACCAAGTTTACCAATTTGACTGCAAAAGAAGGGATGGAGCCACCACTTTCCCAATGGACACCTTCCATTGCGCCTTCTGATATGGTGTTTGTTACTTCCGATAAATACCCAAAGCTCAAAGGTAAACTGTTGGTTGGCTCACTCAAGTATGGTTTTGTTTCTGTGGTCAGCTATCAAGGCGATAAAGTGATATCACAAGCTAAGGCCTTTAAAGATATCGGCCGTTTACGCAGTTTGATGCAAGGCAACGATGGCTATTTATATGTAGGTGTTGACGGTAAAGGGATTTTACAATTACAACCCACTAAATAACCTCAGCTCTGCATAAGCCAACCTCTACAGCACAGCTACTTATGCGTATTTCGGTGTTAGAACAGCCCGTAATAGGCCGACTATTACGAACTGTTCTGCCTTGAACTACACAAAATTAGCCGCACTGTAGATAAAACTTTAGGTTTGTACTGTAAATCATAATGTTATTGATTTCGTTATACAGAGTTGAGGTTAAATAGCCTTTCTAGCAAGATTTGTAGAACTTCCATTGTTGGCTATGGTTATTATTAACTAGTCTAGGCAATGGAAGACATCATGGCCGTCAAAGCTGAAGCTCAACCTCATTTTCTACTTGAGTATGATTCTAGAAACCAAACTTATAAAATTAGCAGTCAGCAGCTGTCTGAAATGTCTCGGCTACGAGGTCAAGCCTTCACTCTTGAAACCGTAGACGGCAGTGAACATTTTTCATATCAATATAAGATGAGTTTTAGCCCAGGGCCTTTAACAAGTTTCTGGAATGTCCTTCCTCAATCAACATTGTTTTTAGGGAGGTTATTAAATCCAGTGCCTTCTCCCCCCAAGGCTCATAAAGCAATGGTTAAACAATTAGAGCAGCAACTAGAAACCAGTTTTTCTATCTGGTCGATTATCAAAACCAAAGAAACTCGACATCTTACAGATGACATTGAATTACAAGCAAAAGGCGACACCGAGGCAGCACTATCAGTCAGACATCAAACTCTTGTTGATTTCATCAAGCAAGGGCATAGTTTAGAAACCCCGCAACACGGGTGGTCGGATCAAAAATATACGCCTCTCCAGTACTGCTGTGATATTGGAGATGGCCAAGCCGCCCTTCTTTTATTAATTGGCGGAGCAAGTCAGTCATATCATTTAACTGGTCGTGATGCAGACCCAACCCCAGCTCTCCACATTGCTGTGGCTAGAAACAGAGAAACCACAATACAAGCACTAAAAAAAGCCAGCATCGATCTTAGTATCATAGATAAAAATGGCAGAACAGCTCTACATGTAGCAGCGAAAGAGAATTCACTGAGATCTATCCATGAACTGTTTAGCGAGGAGGTTGACGTAAATGCTAAGGATGACTCAGGACAAACACCGCTTCATCTTGCCGTAGAATATGGCCATAACCAAATTGTTGGTATTTTACTTGAGCATAATGCTTCCCCAGATTTGCAAGATAATTCAGGGCAAACGCCTTTACACAAAGCAGTTCAAGCTGACAACTTGGAAGCTTTCGAAATGCTTCTAAAAAAAGGCGCTAATTTCGAACAAAAAGATAAGCGTAAACGAATGCCGCTCGATTTTACGACAAAACAAAATAAAGCCGAATTTAGCAAACTTGTTGAAGATGATTTAGGCACTAAAACAAAGGTAGAAGATGACAATGGATTTGATGTGATCACCATCGAACACGATAAGCCTGAAAATTAGCGACTCTCAGAGCGACCAAAACTTTGCTGTAGACTCAACACTAAATCGAAAATCGAATGGTTCTGATGGTTGGTAATACTCGGCTTTGTTCCCACTCCCATCAACATACGGAATACTTGGGGATTGCTCTCTAATACAGCAACGTGAGCGGCTGTATTACCTTGATGATCTTGTTGATTTACATCTCTGACAGTTGCCGCATCTAATAGCTGCTCCATCACTGCCAGACTTTCTTGCTTAGCGGCAACATGAACTGGCGTCTCACCATTGTGATTAGACTTAAACATCTGATCCCCTGAAGCGGCCATTAATACATTCACAGTTTCTGGTGATCCACTGTTTACCGCCCAATGCAAAGCGGTATTGCCGTCTTCATCTTCAGCTAACGGATTAATACTAGGGGAAGTTTTAGCTAATATGGGTTCGCAAATATCAGCTTGCCCTTTCATGCTCGCTAAATGCAATACATTACGCTGTAGTTCATCTAGATCTGTTACGGGTAATTTAGCATTACTTACACTGAGTAATCGACGAGCAACATCAAATTTGTTTTCTTCAATCGCCACTAATAATGCCGAATGTTCAGCTTGTTTGGCTTGATAGTCCGCTAACTGACGAGCATTTTCTTGCGCTTTTTTAAGACACTCTAACGCCATCTGAGTACAGTATGCTATCCACGCACTTCCGTTATCGCGTTCAGGTAAAAATAAAATCATGGCTCTAAGAATATCTTGACTACTCAACTCTTCACCGTTTTGGCTTAGAAAATCAGCAAACTCACCAAAATCCTCTTTCACACCAGTATAAATATACTCCATCAATTCATCATCGGAAAACACGCTAAATCGCTTAGCGCTCGTGTCCAAAGCATTCACTATATATCCGTCTAACAGCGACGACATTACGGCTTTTTCTTCTAATGAACATTGAGGTAATAACTGTTGGATATGTTGTTTGATGACTTCTTTTTGCAAGCGATATTCACGAGCAAAATTTTTGAATTCTTCTGAGGCTTTGTATTCAGCCATCGTCATGATAGAACCTGACGCCAAGAGTTCCTTAACGCCTTCTCTATCGATGAGATACTGCTCTTGCTCTGGCCTACGCTGATTTTTAACGTGTTCGCCATAAGGGTTGGCAGAGATAGGAGTTATGCCCATGAAAAGCCTTTACAAAAAAATGATGCTATGACTTTCAAGTTAGAACAGGTCTCTCCTATCATCAATGAAATGTGAAGAAAGGTTAATTACCAGCAACCTGTAAATCGTCCAGTAAAATACCGCCTGTGCGTACCGAGGAACGTAAATCGCGATCTTTAGCTACAGCCTGAATCCCTGAGAACATAGACTTTAAGTTTCCTGCGATGGTGACTTCCTCTACAGGATGCACAATTTCACCATTTTCCACATAAAAACCACCAGCACCGCGAGAGTAATCACCCGTTACAGGGTTAACGCCTTGCCCCATCACTTCAGTGACGATAAGACCTGTACCCATTTGTTTGACTAATTCGTCAAAGGTTTGCCCACTATCACTTACGGTCCAGTTATAAATGCCACCAGCATGCCCTGTATTCGGCAAATTCAACTTTCGAGCCGAATAACTGGTAAGCAAGTAAGTCATTAGCTGCCCCGCTTCAATGATGTTGCGCTCCGTGGTTGCCACACCTTCGGAATCATAGTTTGCACTTGCCAGTCCACCTACAAGATGAGGTTGCTCATGAATACTGAACCACTCAGGAAAGATCTGAGTATTAATTGCATCAAGTAAAAACGTCGACTTTCGATACAAACTGCTACCGCTGATCGCTCCGACAAGATGTCCAATAAGCCCAGTTGCAATATCAGGTGTAAGTAGTACAGGCATTTTCGCTGTTGCGATTTTACGCGCGCCTAAACGATTCACGGTTTTTTCAGCGGCCTTCTTACCTACCACTTCAGGCGTCCATAATTCACTAAACTTACGCGCGACAGTGTAATCATAATCACGCTGCATTCCACCTTGTTCATCTTCACCAATACCTACACAGCTTAAGCTATAACGAGAACTGCAACGGCCTTGTATAAAGCCATGGCTATTACCATAAACTTTGATGCCCGTATGTGCATTGGCGGAAGCCCCATCAGAGGCTTTCATACGTTTATCAAAATCCAGCATCGCGGTTTCAGCATCAATGGCTAACTGGGTCAGCTCAGCCGCATCTAACTCTTGTGGATGATACAAATCTAACTCTTTAAACTCAGTTGCCATCAATTCTGCATCAGCCAAACCGTGGCAAGGATCTTGGCTGGTAAGCTTTGCAATATCATCCGCGGCTTTTACCGCCTGCTTAATAGCCTCAGGGCTAAGATCTGAAGTCGAAGAGCTGCCTTTACAACCATCTCGATAAACAGTGATCCCAAGCGCGCCGTCTTTATTAAACTCAACGGTTTCCACTTCTTTATTTCGAGTACCAACAGAAAAACCTTGCTGTTTACTGATAGCCGTTTCGGCGGCGGATGTCCCTAGTTGCTTTGCACAATCTAATGCCATGGATACAGCATCTTGCAAATGAGAAAGTTCTGAATCTAATTGATGTTGAGCCACGAAAATACTCTGCTTTTAATACGATTATGATGAGTAGCCTAGCATAACTTCGCCTTGTATTTTTAGTAACGTGTTATCATAAGCGATATTTTGTTAATTCCTGCGGAAAACCATGAACGTAATTGATGAAGCTCAGCTGAATAAACAGCCATTTGATCATGATGATGACTACATCAGCCGTACTGAGTTCAAACACGAAAGTGCTGAAATCCAAAAATTTGGTGAGCAATTAGCAGCCTTGTCTAAAAAGCAGTTGCAAATGATGGAACTCGATGAGTTTTTGTTTGATAACTTAGTCAAAGTTAAAACCATCAAACCCAAAACTGAAGCTTATCGCCGCCAAATGCAATATATTGGCAAACTGATGCGTACAGCAGATTTGGATGAAGTTAAACAGAAATTTCAGAAGCTGCACTTACTTACTGGTAACGAATCGGTTCAAGTACAAAAGTTTGAGCGTATTCGTGATGAAGTATTAGCTGAAGGTGACAGTAAAATTCATGAGCTAATTTCAGAGCACCCACAGCTGGATCGTCAAAAGCTAAGACAACTGGTTCGCCAAGCAAAAAAAGAGCTGGCTAAAAATCCTGATACTGAATCTAAATCGAATAAAGAGTTATTTGTCTACTTAAGACAGAATTGGTAACGTTTAGGGGCATTCAATATGCCCCTAATTACTTCTGCTATTCTGGCTGTTTAAGCTTACGTGCCTGCCTTATAAACACGACGGCAAATAGCAATACCACCGCATCTACCCAGTAATAACTCAGTACTTCTGGTGCGACCATACCCATACTTGGGAACAACCATGCCAAAACACTCGTGATTGGAATAGATAAGCAAAGCAATCCTGAATACATCAACAAACCTTTACTGGCTTTGTATGTCCCCCAAACAAAAGCGGAAATGACTGCACCCATAAACACTACATAATAGAGGGTCAAATAGTCACGATTGATGTTGTCAAAAAACAGTAACAACCACTTTGATAACGCCATGCAGGTGGCAATACCCGCAATCGCTCCTAGACATACACCAATATTTAATTTAGCCAAATTATTCCAAGAACGGCTTTGAGTTGGGTTCGGCTCTGATGTTGTCGGTTTAGTTTTTCTTTTTTCCAACCATAATAAGTTGCCTGAATAAAATAAGAAGGCACCCGCTAGCCCTAGAGCAAAGTAAATCCAGCGAATATAAGGACCACCAAAGCTACCAAAATGCGCCGCAAAAAAGGTCGCCACAATGCGTTTCCAAATGCCACCTTCACCGGGCTTTATAGAGCTGAATTGAATCTTTCCGGTATACGGATGCACAATCAAGTGGTCAGCAATGGCACCATGCATGGTTTGGGTTTCATCATAAACCGACATCATCACCGAAGCATTGGGTTTGGTGAGATTTCTAAACGTCATATCCAACACTTGTGCATTCGGATTAATGCTTAAAGCAATGTCTTTTAATTCAGAAATACTTTTGAGTTGCTCTAAAGGATAGGTTTGTGTTGGCTTAGCACGTTGGAACATGGGTTGATCGCCGTATATTGCCGCTTTCATCGAGTCATACATATCATCATGAAAGGCAAAAACGATGGCCGTAAAGCAAATCACAATATGAAATGGCAATGAGGTTACACCTAGAATGTTGTGACTGTCCAACCAAAACCGTGATTTTCCTTTATTGGTTCTTAGTGCAAATAAGCTTTTCACTAATGTGGGCAATAGAACGATCACGCCAGAAACAATCGCCAAAAAGTAAGCAATCGATACCAATCCCATTATGGTCACACCAAAATAACCATGATCGTTGGTACCCGGAATCCCCCCCGTACGGTGCAGTGCATCGACTAATTCAGAAAAGGCGGTTGGAGCAGAATAAGTGATTTGCAATTGGCTATTATCATCAATCACCCCATATATGGCTTGTTGCTCTAGGTTTAACGTTCGCCCTTTTGCATCTGGATACCAAGTAAAATGAGGCTGATGATTATTGTTAGCATCAAGGTTAACCACAATTTGATTTTTGGCATTTGCTTGCTCGTTCAACACCTGATCAAGCTGAGATTGCATTTGCTCTATCGAAACCTCGCTTTGATGATGCATGGGTTTCACCCAATGCGCCAATGGCTCTTTAAACATGGTTAATGCACCAGCAAAGAACGCGATAAACAGTAACATACCCGTTGTTATACCAGACCAAGTATGCAGAAATTGATAAAGTCTTAAAATGTCACCACGAACTTTCATTAACTGATACTCGCTTTACTGATATAAAGAATAAAATGCAGAACAACACTGACAGAAAACAAGGTCAAAATGGCTTTTTTGCCACTTTGAAATAGATAACTAAAACTGAAGGTCAGCATCCAAATCGGTGTGATCATCCACATATTAAATTGAACTTTGTGTTCGCCACTGATCCCTTGATAACCATGCCAAGCAAACAAACCGACCAACGCTAGGGCAATCAAGTAACCAAACACTAAACCAGCAAGGGTTTTGGACAGCACATCGGGTTTGATTTTGTTTTTCTTATCCATTCAATTTACCTCTTTTAGATGTAAACCAATGGCTTAAAAAGGGCCACACACCGATTGCCAACATAAATATGGCAAAAATTGAAAATACTGCGGTTACTGCACTCATGATTGAAAACCATCCAAGACTTCCCAATAAGAGCAGAACAATGGCGATCATTCGATACCTTTTATTGAGTGGCGATTTCAGGGCAATTTGGTTCTTATTGCTTAGGTAAAAGATCCCAGAAGAAATTAGGATCAACAGTCCAAAAAATAAGGTGTACATAGAAATATTTGCGCTCTTTTGTTTGTATTTTTAGATTGACACTCAAAAAACCAATGCAAATGATAACAATTGTCATTTTTATTGCAATCAGAATGACATCCAATATAATGCAATCCAAATAAATGCTCTAACGGTAACCATCTGAATTGTTGCCATTTATTAAATCTCCCACAAAGGATTGCACACTATGCATAACCCTAAGTTTAAGCTAAGCACCATTTGTTTAGCCCTACTTGGCGCATCATTTTCTGTTTCTGCTGATGAAGCCGAGAAGAAAGACACAAATATTGAAACCATTACCGTTATCGGTGAAAAAATTGAACGAAGCCTGAAAGACACAACTTCGTCAGTTGAAGTCATTGGTGAAAACGCACTAGAAGACGGTCAATTTTTAAGTTTTGGTGATGCGATTGCAGAAGTACCAAACGTAGTTGTACTTTCAGGCCAAGCACCAGATATTCGTGGTGTAAGCGGTAATGGCTCTGCTTCTGGCTTTAATTCTTTTGCCAGTGGCGCCAAACCAAGAGTTACCACTGTCATTGATGGTGTAGCAGAACCTTTTGTTGCTGATCGCACTGGCGATATGGGCATTTGGGATGTTGAACAAGTTGAAGTATTCCGTGGCCCGCAATCTACGACGAACGGGCGTAATAGCATCGGCGGCTTAGTGTTTATTAAAACCAAAGACCCAACCCAAGACTGGGAAGGTGCAGCCCGTGTTGGATACCGTAACCAAGACAAATTTATAGAGACCTCTGCAGTAATTTCTGGCCCTATCTTAGACGACCAATTGGCGTTTCGAATTGCAGGCCAAAGGCTCGATGGAGATACGTTTTCTAACTTATTACTTTCAAAAAGTCCGAAAGCTCCCACACTTAACTTTGATCCTAATGAGCTTAAGTCTAAAAGATTACGTGCCAAGTTCTTATACACCCCTGATTCCATCGAAGGCTTTAAAGCATTATTGACCTACAGCAAAAACCGAGAAAAAGGTGATGCAGGACGAAACTACTACGTTGGCGAAGATCCATTTGAGCATGATACTGACTCAGCACGCTATATAGACACAAATTCAAAGACGATCAGCCTAAAGCTAGACCATCAAATCAACAACAATGTGTCTTACGAAGTTTTACTATCGCACGTTGCCTATGAATGGGGCTTTGATTCTTACCCACGCCCTATTACTGTGAAAATGGATGAAAAAGACAAGACACTTGACGCCAAATTGAATCTTAAAAACGATCAAGGTGATTTATCAGGTTTTGTTGGACTGTATTGGTATAAACGCGACCAAGACTTCATGAGTCCAAAAATCTATGATGGTGATGATGAAAGCAGTTCAAAAGCCATCTATGGTGAGGTCAGTTATGACATTACTGATAAATGGAATCTAGTTGTTGGTGGTCGTATCGAGCGTGAAGCTCAGCTGCGTAACTTTAATCATCAACGCGCTAAAGTGACCTTTGTGATTGATAACGAGAAAACCCTATTCTTACCAAAAATCGCACTGACTTACGACATCTCTGACTCAACGACTTTAGGTGTAAGTGCACGTAAAGGTTACAATGCTGGCGGTGGTACATATAGCTTCTTCCGTAAAGAGTATTACACCTTTGAGCAAGAAAAAGTAAACACTTATGAATTTAGTGTTCGCAGCAACTTGACATCAGATATGAACCTAACGACCAACGTATTCTATAACGATTACGACGGTTACCAAGACGACCTTGTTGGTGCATCGGGTAACCCTAGAGACCGTCGTATTGTGAATATTGATAATGCCAATTCTTATGGTTTAGAGTCTGCCCTTAATTTTTCAATCACTGACAACTTTGAAGTGTCAACGGGTATTGGTTTACTGAAAACTAAAATTGAAAAAATTGATAACGCATACGCTTCTTTAAAAGGAAATGAATTAGGTTCAGCGCCTGATCTAACGGCTAAGCTAGCCATGAAATATTGGCTAACAGATAACTTACACGTCAACTTTAATAATCACTATGTTGGTAAATACTATGCTGATATTAAAAATGATAAGTCTGTAGAATCTGGTGGCTATACCTTGTCTCGCTTAACTCTGAACTGGGAATCCGACAACTGGGTTGTTACTGCTTTTGCCAGCAACTTGTTTGATGTTGAAAAACGCACCAAGAAGTTTGTGCAAGTACATCCTAAAACGAAGGTGGCCAAACATTACTCTGCAATTGTTCGCCCAAGAACGATTGGGGCAACGGTGACATATCGCTTTTAACAACGATTAATGTTTTTGGTGCAGTTTATCTTTCGTGATTATTGTTACCCACAAAGATAAACTGTATCTAACTTTGAAGCGACGGTAAATCCATTTGTAACGTCGTTGCTTTTACCCGCTCATCAACAGACAACATTGTCATTTGAGCTAACATATTTAATTTTTGATGGCTCTCTTCTAATAGCCGTTTATTACTGACCAATGTGGCTTGGGTTACAGAAATACTCGCCATAACTCTTTGGGATAATTGCAAGGCCAAAATAGGGAGTTGCTCAATTTGTTGTGACTTCTCACCACAAGCATCAGTTCCTTTAGCCTCTTTAATTGCATCAATCCTGCTTTGTAATTTTTCGGCCTCAACCATCAACTCATTTAATGCTTTTATGCCCTCAACCCCATTGCTTTCACAAATCTGTAGCTCCATTAATTGACGAGTGAGCGATACACATTCCTCTAATGCTACCTCCAGCTTTACAATTTTTTTTAACTTTTTATCATGACGCAAAGCCTGTGAAGTACATAAAAACATTTCCACACTTAAATGAAAGGCTTCTTGACGCTGGCTTTCTCCCACTATCTTCCATTCAGATAAATGCTTAAGCTGTATTAACAAAGGCTCAACTTCCCTCCAACTATTTTTATCCACTTTTAAAGTCTGCCAAAACGCTTTAACTTGTTTAAGCATTTTTGTGGACAATACCCTAGCTTTGTCCTGTACGGTATCTACTTTTAACATGGCCTCAGACCGAACCGATAGCTGCTCTTTGGTGGACACCTTTCGACTCAACCTCTCTTTAAGGAGTTCTGATTCTGACAGTAACTCTTGATAAATCTTCAAAATTTCAAGATCCGTATCAGTTCTTTTTTCTGCCAAGTCTTTTGCCAATACAGCACAATGGGCAAGCGTTTTACTGAGTATATCTAAGCTTTGAGGATCTCGGTTTCGGCGCACACTTCTCGACAATGTCACTACGTTATTAACGTGAACCATGAGCAATTGCTTAGGATACGCAGAGGTATCTCTATGAATATGTTTATCAAGTAAGTAAATTCCAAGCTCTTTGATTTTTTTTTCGGTTTCTTTGTAATCATCTGACTCGAGCGCTGCCATATCCTCAATTTTTTTCTCTAATTGGCTAAGTAATACCATAAGGTCTGTCGACTTTCGAAGCTCTTCCTTTATCCAAATATAATAGGGCCTATCGCTTTCAGACTCACCGATGACTTGTTGTGCTTCAAAACTAAGACAATCTGCTTGCTCTTGCGCAACTTCTTTTAAAATATTTTCTAAATTAGGCACTGAATCAAACAAGTACCTTCTTTGAGAACAGGCAGGGTAACCCGACTTAGTCACATCAATAAAGTTGGTAAATTTAAATGCCAGAACGGTATAAAATTGTTGCAATAGCTCTGAGTTATCCTGCAATTTTATTTGCTCTAATAATCTGACGAAAATAGAAATAAACTCACCCAATTCCTCTGGCTCTTGGAGAGTATCAATGGTCAAAAGTTGCTGCTGAACACAATACTTGAAACTGGCTTTGATTCGATCATCAGCTTTGCTAACATCTTCTCCATATTGTTGCGCTTTCTTCAAAAACTCTATCGCTGATAACAAAGCAAAGCAGTTTGAGTCCCCCTCATTAGATATGACGAGGTACACATCGACCAACATCATGCAAAGTTGACGCTGAGCTTCACCTACTTGTTTTAAATTTTCGCTTTCAGGTTCAGTTATTCCTATTTCGGTCTCACATTTCATTGCACTGGATGCGCTTGCTTTTGCTTCTGAAATGCCTGAAGCCTGAACTTCCTGAGAAAGTAATGACTTTTCCCTTAACTCTTTCTCTAATACACAAAAACTACTATGTAATTGGTGTAGCTTAGTTAAATACTCCTCAGTGAAACCTTTAGCCATAGCCTTCCCTTTAGCTAATACTTCAAGTTGTTGCATATTTTCCTGTAATGAATGATCAGGCTCACTGCTATAGTCACTTTCTAATTCTGGGTCAACTTGAGAACTTAGTGGGGAGGTAGAACGCGAATGACTCATAAAACTCTCTGTAAAGTCTGAAAGTTTACGTTTTATGAATGAGTTACCAGATTTACTTGTTGCAGATGACTGGCTGGATACGCATTCATTATCAGAATCATCTTTAGATAATTCACGTTGCCATACTCTGGCTCCCTTACATAAACGTTGAACCTCTAAAAGCTCATCCAATGCCTTTTTGATCGGTTGACTCCATCCATACGGCTCAAATGTTACGTAATCAAAACTTTCAAAATATCTCGTTTTATCGCCATGGTCAGTGCTCTCTGAACTGCTTTCAACACTATCAGATGAATCAGATTCACTCATACAAGTGGATACGTAAAAAACATGTATAGGACGAAGGTTTAGGAGAGTGACATCATAGCGGTGCGTTTGGCCATCAATCGTCAACTCCAGTACCTTACGTACCTCCCCACTTAAAGGAAAACCCTCTTGGCAAAATGTTTTTAGACTTTGATTATTGCTTAAAGCGTCTACGGCCATATTTTGGTTAAATCGCTGAGTATTAGGGACAAGAATACCAGTAAGATAGTGATTTATTAGGAGATTGCTCGAAGTCTAAAAGAAGATTAATTTATAGGAAAGGTCATCGGCAGATCCAAAAGAACATAGGACCTGCCAAAGGGGTATGAAATTACGCGGTACCGCCAACGGTTAATCGGTCTAGTTTAAGAGTAGGTTGGCCCACACCTACAGGGACACTTTGACCATCTTTACCACATACTCCAACCCCATGATCTAAGGCTAAATCATTACCTACCATGCTGATCTGGCTCATGGCTTCAGGACCATTACCAATTAATGTTGCCCCTTTAATGGCCTGAGTGATCTCGCCTTTTTCAATCAGGTAAGCCTCTGATGCCGAAAACACAAACTTTCCTGAAGTAATATCCACTTGCCCACCACCGAAGTTAGGCGCATAGATGCCATTATCAACAGACTTGATGATCGCTTGAGGCTCACTGTCACCCAATTTCATGTAGGTATTGGTCATTCGTGGCATTGGTAAATGAGCATAAGACTCACGACGACCATTACCGGTTGACGCTTCACCCATTAATCGAGCGTTAAGCTTGTCTTGCATGTACCCTTTGAGGATACCGTCTTCAATCAATGTCGTTTTTTGAGTTGGTGTGCCTTCGTCATCGATTGTCAAAGAACCACGGCGATGTTCAATCGTACCATCGTCTATTACAGTCACTAATTTAGAGGCAACTTGTTCACCCACTCGACCAGAAAAAGCGCTGCTTCCTTTACGATTAAAATCACCTTCTAAGCCATGCCCTACCGCTTCATGTAATAACACACCCGGCCAACCGTTGCCTAATACTACTGTCATTTCACCTGCTGGCGCATCAATCGCGTGTAAGTTCACTTGAGCTTGACGTACCGCTTCACGAGCAAATTTAAAGCTAACAGGTAACCCTTCGTCATCCGTTTCCAAAAACGCATCATAACTGTGACGACCACCGCCACCTGCGGCACCACGTTCACGTTTACCGTTTTCTTCAATCAATACGCTGCAATTAAAGCGAACTAAAGGACGAATATCGGCGCTTAAGGTACCATCGCTAGCCGTAACAAGGATTTCTTCATAAACACCCGATAAGCTGATCACCACTTGAGCAATACGGCTATCTAAACTGCGAATATAGGCATCCGCTTGCTTGAGTAAATCAATCTTGCGGGATTGCTCCATCGCTTCAATAGGATCTTGACTATTGTATAACGCAGGTTGAACAGTCGCTTTGGCCGCTTGCACTGAATAACTGCTTCCTGAGCTTGCAATCCCTCTTGCTGCTAGTGATGCCGATTCCAGTGCTTCAGGGGTAATTTCATCCGCATAAGCAAAGCCCGTCTTCTCTCCAGTAATCGCTCGAACACCAACACCACGCTCAATATTAAAGCTACCTTCTTTAATAATGCCATCTTCCAGCACCCAAGATTCATGGCGGCTGCCTTGAAAATACAAATCAGCATAATCAATATTATGCTGATGAATAAGGGTTAAATAGTTTGAAAGGGTATCTAAACTTAGCTTATCGCCAAGTAAACTTTTTCCCACTTGGGTTAACATCAAATTTAATTCTCTATTGATTTCAAAGTAGCCGACTGAAAGCGTTTATGCTTTAACACTGGCATTTCATTGCGAATACTGTTCATTTTAGCGAAATCTGGCCTCGCCTGCACCCAGCCTGTATCAGAAAGCTTTTCAGCGACAATTTCCCCCCAAGGGTTAACGATCATACTGTGTCCCCAGGTTTCTCTGCGACTGCTTGGGTGTTGCCCCCACTGAGCAGCAGCAACGACATAGGTTTGCGTTTCAACGGCTCTTGCTTGCAAAAGCGTTTGCCAATGCGCTTTCCCTGTAACCTTAGTAAATGCTGCAGGCAATGCAATAATATCCGCCCCTTGTTCTCGCATTGCCTGAAATAGCTCAGGAAAACGGAGATCATAACAAATGGCTAAACCAATTTTACCTATCGGTGTATCGACTACAGATACTTGTTCACCAGGGCAAAAGGTTTCGCTTTCGCGGTATTGCTTAGTGCCGTCTGCTACATCGACATCAAACAAATGCAGCTTATCATATTGCCCCATAATCTGACCTTGCGGACCGAACACATAGCTTCGACTGTAATAACGGCCATCTGTTGCCAACTCAGGTACGGTTCCCGCCACTAGATAAACCTGATGTTGAGCTGCAAGCTTTGATAGAACAGATACAAATTGATTATCTTCACCCATAGCTTTTATCTGTAAGCTTTCATGGCCGCCAAACAACAATACACATTCAGGCAATACAATTAATTGCTCTTCATCATCGGCTCGATCAAGTGTTTCCATTTGCTCATGTAAAAAGGCTAAGTTTTCATCGAAATCCCGTCCACTTTGACATTGCAATACGTTGATCTGCATCTCAGCCTCCTGTGGGATCAGTGATAGGTTTTGTGAGCTTTGGCTGTTCTTTAGTCGCTGGTTTTGATTTACTTTCTGGCTTAGCTTTCGACGGCTTACTTGAAGTGTCAGGCGTTGTCTCAGCTTCTGGCTTAGGTTCTTTTGTTCGCACTGCACTTGGGTTCACTTCACGTAATACCGCATCTGGAATTTCAATTTCCTTACTTTTACGCTCAACTTCTTCCAGTTTTGGCTTAGACATTGTTCCTGTTAAACGAAAACGAATTTCCGAAATAACTTCAATTACAGGCTCCAATACCTTAGTCAATGCAAATGCGCCCAACCCGATTGCCCAGCCCGGTGTACTGAGCAAGACTACTGTAGGTACACTTGATGCTAGCTTAGGCGAAAAACGAACGTCATAGTTCAAACTTTGCTTGGTTAAGTCAGTATATCCTCTAACCCGCATAGTACCCGCTACCGCATCCATTTCGGTATTTGTGGTTTTGACCACACCATCATCAATCCGTAAATTTCCTTTAAACGAGTTGAAATACAAGCCTTTTCCAAATACATCAGAAAAATCAAACGAAAGTTTTCTTAACAATGAGTCCAAACTGAATAAAGAAAAAATCCTTGCCCCTTTGTCACTCACTTCTGATAAATGCCCTTTACCTAACTGAAAGCTCACATCGCCATTTAATCTTGAAAGATCAAAGTCATAAGGCGCACCCTTCCAGTGAGTCGACAGTGACACTGTTAACGGTGCTTCTTTGATCCCAGGCTTAATATCAAGCTGCTTGGATACCGCTTCAAATTCTTGCGCTTCAATATTAAAGTTAAGTTGCGTAGCTCCGACCGCGTTTGCAGTGGGCGCCAACCAATCACCCGAGCCCACGACTTTTGTTTTTGGAGTGGTCAAGGTAATTTGCTTCAACTTATAGCCTTGTGATTCAGGCTGGCCTTGCAAGCTCAAGCTACCTAATTTATACCCTTTAAATTGGAAATCTTTGGCCGATATCTTGAGTACAGGAAGACCTTGCAGTACATCAAGGTTTTTTGCGCTATCAATACTAGAAGCAACATGAGCGGATTCTTGAGGGTCGTTTTCACTGCTATCTTGGGTTTTGTCATCAGCAAACAAATACAATTTACTCGCGTCAATGCTTATTCCATCTCTTTCCCAATTTTTATGGAAAGTCATCTTACCGGCATAATTATCGGATGATGTATGAAATACCCAATTGCCTTCTTCAGGGTGGGCATTCATTTGTAAATGTTTGAAGGGTTGCCCAATAAAGTCTAATTGCTCAATTTGCGATTGGATCGAAACCAGATCAGGAAAAAAACTTGGCTTTTTCGTACTCTGTAATTCTAGATTCGTCGGTGCTTGTTGGTCGTTAACAGTAAAGGCATCGATCACTGGCATCCAGTTTTCTAAATTTACACGTTTTAACTCTGTACGTAGCTGCCCACCCTTAGAGTTCAACACATCTCCGGGCTGAAACAGTCGACCTATCAGTATGTCGTAAGCTTGAAGCCTGTTTTGATATTTAGGATCAAAACTGCCCCAAAACTCTGCTTGATCCGCTAATTTAACACTCATTGAGAGTTGCTTGTTATCACCAACGATTTCTGCTTGCAGAGGTTTCACCTCTTTGGCTTTTTTCGCTAGCATTTCTGGTAAATCCAAATTAACACCAACTAAATCAGATCCCACAGTTCCTTGTAAGCTGTATCCAGAATCACTAAAGATCATTTTTAGTTTGGCTTTAAGATCCATACTGCCGGAATAAAATGGTGACAATGGGTTTTCAAATTCAGCAGGAAGTTTACTGAGCTTCCAGTGACTCCCTAGTGATAAGTGTAAATGGGTCGCATCAGCTTGAGGCTTGGTATCAAATGAGATCCGCGTTGGTTGTTGATATAACTGAGCCGTGATGCCATCACCTTCAACCACATCATTTTGAAAGCGTACATCTCCCGTCACTTTTTGTAGCTCAATTCCAGGCTCAGAGACGTACACAGGGTTATTCTTAAGGCTGATTTGTCCTCTAATTTGCTCTTTACCGTCTTCATAAAGCGGAATATTAAGATCTAATACACCTTTCACCTTCCCTTGCACTTGGACAATATTTAATACTTCACCGACGGAATCAGACAAAGGGGAGGATTGTAAAACTTCTGTAGCGTCTTCTCCTTTAGGGTAAAGCTCTGCTTGAATACCCAACTTGGAGTTTTCTTCCATGACAGGAATAAATACATGGGCTCCATCAATCGGCACTTTGATCAATTGGCCCTTTTTAACATGTAGATCCATGCGTTCATTTTCAAATAACGCTGACAAGGATAGCTTTTCAATATCAGGCCAATCGGGTTGAAAACGGAACGTTCCATCACTTAGCTCAAAGCCTGCCTGAAACACACCACTGTGATTGTTAAACGGGAAATCACTAAAGTTTCCATTCCAAACAACCTTGGCTTCAGGGATCTTACCGGCAACTAAGGCTCCTGTAAGATAGTCGGTCAAATCTTTACCCATCACTAATTGTGGGAAATACAGAAAAGCATGGCCAATATCATGCACACCAACATTGGCTGCTAAAGCCATTCCCGCTTTCTCTGAAGCGTCTATTTTGGCTTTGCCCTGTATATCAATATCTGAATTATAAAAGCGGAAGTTAGGCACTAAAATCTGCCCCTCAGAGAGGTCAACAGAAGCGGTTAATGGTTCACCTTTAAGGTGCAGTGCTTCAACAAATTCGTCACCAAAATCCAATTGATAACTTTGTTCAGGTAATGCTACAAACAACTTATCAGCTTGCAATTGGACATTGGCATCGAAAGGCGCTGCTCCTAAGCCATTATTGATCGATTTCCAACTGATCTGATGTAACTGACTGTCGAGCTTTATTCCAGAATTCGGTGAATAGATAATTTGTGTTTCGCCAATCAGCCCCTGAGGTTGTAGTTGGTGCCACTGAGTCAGCATTTGATTCGGCAATTGTGGGATCAAAGGAAGTAAAGGCTCCAGCCAAGCTAGATCGATCTTGGAGATCTGCGCAAGTAGCTGTTGATTTTGGTAATCAGCGGCTAGTGATAGCCCATGCCAACTTGAATCATTACTCACAAAGTCGAGACG
Source organism: Parashewanella tropica (assembly GCF_004358445.1). Taxonomy (NCBI): domain Bacteria; kingdom Pseudomonadati; phylum Pseudomonadota; class Gammaproteobacteria; order Alteromonadales; family Shewanellaceae; genus Parashewanella; species Parashewanella tropica. The sequence goes on along the minus strand of NZ_CP037951.1, from coordinate 606,482 downwards.
ATCGCTTCTCAGCCTAAAGCCTTTATCCGTATTCAGCCAACTGAATTCACCTTTATTGATTTCAAAGCGCTGGACATCATCATCTAAATTCCACTTAAGCCAACTAGGCTTAAAACGGATCAAGCCAGATTGCCAACGTCGGTCGTTAAAATTAGCCCAAGCCTGTAAATTGACTACACCTTGTAAATTAATCTCAGCCAATTGGTTTTTTGTACTTTGGTGTTTGGCACTCCATTCACCTAAATCTAATGCATTAGCTTCTAAATATACTTGCCCTTTAATGGTTTCAGGCTGGCTACCATCACCATGAAAATCAAACTTTAAAGCAAGATATTCTAGGGCATCAGAATTATTATCTAACTTTAATTCACCTTGACCTCGATGGCGATCACCACGATTTAGCCAGTGAAAATTTTGAATATGAATTGGCTCATACTGACGGTCATGGCTTAATAGCTGAATACTGACATCTGATAAAGAATAGCGATGCAATTGCTCAAACAATAATTGATAGAGCCAGTCTAATTGTGTTGGTGTAGCATTTGAACTGATTTGCTGAGAAATGTCTTTGGTGAGATCTTGTGTGAGCTTTCCTTCTTCATTTTTCAATTGATCAAGCTTAAGCCCAACATGAACACCATCAACTCTCACATTTTCAATCTTTGGAGATAAGGTTAACAGGGTTTGCCAAAAATCCAATTTGACTTGTACCTGTTGCAAGATCAGAGTGGAAGGAAGGTTTTCTTGCTCCGGTAGCACCAGATTATCAACCGTAATTGAAGGTCCATACGCTTGCCATTGAGCCGACAAGCTTCCCACGTAAACTTGTATTTGGTAGGTATCTTCAATCAGCTTTATTAACTCATCACGAGCACCATCCAGTTGCGGTAATAAACCTCGGATCAAGCTGACCAGCAATGCAAACAACACAAGAAAACCAGCAAGAATTTTCCAGCTGATTTGTAAGATACGAGAAAGCATTGCTGTCCATTGCACTAAATCATCACCACGTCGTATTTATTTTGAGGGTACATGGGTTCGACATTTACTCGAATGCGTTTGTTCACGTACACTTCTAATTCTGCCACTAAATGGCTTTCATCACCGGTTAAACTTTGATGCACCGAAGGCGAGCAGTATAAAATAAACTCGTCGGCATCATAGGTTTTATTTAAGCGGATCACTTCCCTAAAAATTTCATAAGAAACCGTATCAACCGTTTTCATACTGCCACTGCCTTGGCATACATTACAAGGCTCACATAACACATGCTCTAAGCTTTCACGTGTCCGCTTTCGAGTCATCTCGACTAAGCCCAATCCCGAAAATCCACTGATACTGGTTTTTACTTTATCTTTATCTAAATTGGTTTGCAGACTGTTAAGCACACGTTGCTTGTGATCTTCATTGATCATATCAATAAAGTCGATAATGATGATACCACCTAAGTTACGCAGCCTAAGTTGCCTTGCAATGGCTTTGGTCGCTTCAAGGTTGGTATTAAAAATCGTTTCTTCTAAGTTACGACGACCAACAAAAGCCCCCGTATTGATATCGATCGTTGTCATAGCTTCGGTTTGATCAATGATCAAATAGCCGCCCGACTTAAGCTCGACTTTACGCTCTAACGCGCGTTTAGATTCATTTTCCACATCGTACAGTTCGAATATGGGTTCAGAGCCATCGTAATGCTCAATCTTATCAGCAATTTGCGGCATAAACTCACTGGCGAACTGCACCAATTCTTCGTAAATTCGCTGAGCATCTACCCGTACTTTCTCTAGGTTGGCTCCGGCAAAATCACGTACGATTCGTACTTGTAATGGTAAGTCTTGATACAGTAAACACGCCCCTTTACGACGGCGGCGCTCGGTTACTTTTTCCCATACTCTGCGTAAAAAAGCCGCATCTTGCTTGAGTTCTTCTTCACCAACACCTTCTGCGGCAGTGCGAATAATAAAGCCACCGTCTTCATCCACAAAAGGCTCGGCAATGGCTTTTAAGCGCTCTCGCTCTGAAAACTCAATACGCTGCGAAACGCCAACATGACTGGCTCCGGGCATAAACACCAGATAACGAGAAGGCAAAGTGATATCTGTCGTTAAACGAGCCCCTTTAGTACCAAGCGGATCTTTAACCACTTGTACCATGATAAATTGCCCTTGCTTAACCAGCTCAGCAATATCACGAACGACAAAGTTTCCTTTTTCTACTTCGGCAACACATTCGGTATGAGGCACAATATCAGAGGCATGTAAAAAGGCGGCTTTGTCTAATCCAATATCCACAAATGCGGCTTGCATCCCCGGCAATACTCGACTGATCTTGCCTTTGTAGATGTTGCCTACTAATCCACGTTTAGTTCGGCGTTCAATGTGTACTTCTTGCAATGAGCCATCTTCGATTAATGCAACTCTGGCTTCACTGGGGGTAACATTGATCAAAAGCTCAGAACTTTTATTCGTTTTGATTTTTGCTTTTGATTTTTCATCTGAATTCATTGTGTTGGTCTCTACTTAACACTCATCCGTATTCCAATGTGATTGCTACAGCATCCTGCAAGTGAGCTTAAATACTTTGATACAAACAATTAAAGTATTTGTTTTAATAAATCTTGAGTTTCAGCCATCGGTAAGCCAATAACTGCGGAGTGACTTCCACTGATTTTTTCAACAAAAGTACCACCAATACCTTGGATACCATAAGCACCCGCTTTATCCATTGGTTCACCGGAAGCCACATAGGCATCAATATCTTCGTCTGATAATTGCGAAAACTGGACTTGAGTTGATACGACATGCGAGTAATAAGAATATTCTTGAACCATTGCAACCGCAGTCAACACTTGATGAGTTTCGCCAGATAGCCTTCTTAATATGGCTTTCGCATCTGCTTCATCTGTCGGTTTACCTAACACTTGCCCATCAATGACAACGATGGTATCTGAACCAATCACGCAAGCCTTGATATCCTCAACCAGTTTCTGCCCCGCTTCAGCTTTCTCTACCGCTAATCTCTCCACCAGCTCAGCAGGAGTTTCATTGTTCCATTGAGTTTCATCAATATCTGGTGAAACACACTCAAACGATTGCTGTGGCCAAAGCTTGAGAATTAAACCTAATAGCTCTTTTCTTCTTGGCGATGTCGATGCTAAAACTAATTTTTTCATTAAGTCACTCGATATTTGTGAGCGATGCTGCGGATCACCCAGTAAGCCCAACGCCAAATCACAAAACTACTGATCGCTGGATAAAACATTGAAACAGACAAGGTTCCAACACCTAAAATAAGCTCAACCCAGTACACCAATAATTGATACAGCGCCACGATGACGAACACCACCAATGATTGCTGCCATCGTGGGAAGTTCATCAGTCGTTGTTGATACATGAGTACAAGATAAATACAAATCGAAAAACTCAGAGCCCGAATACCAATGGTTGCACCTAGCAACACATCTAATATCACCCCTAGCACAAAGCCAGTGAAAATACTGTATCTGTGAGGGAGATACATGGTCCAACAAATTAAGGTGATCAACAGCCAATCTGGTCGCCACGCTTCTAATTCAGTAGGTAGCGGCATGATCTGTAAAACTAAGGCCACCATAAAGGTTACCCATGCGGCAATTCTGCCAGTGGTAGACCGATAACTCATGGCTTCACCTCATTTTTTTTTGGGCTGGAATTCGACTGAGGTTGTTCATCTGGCCAAATTAGTAACACGTATCGAATTCGATCTAATGCCGCAAGTGGTTCGGCTGTGATTTGAGCATACTTTTGACCGTCATCTTTAACCACTGTGACAACTCGAGCAACGGGATAACCTTCTGGAAAGCGGTGACCTAATCCAGATGTGACCAATAAGTCTCCCACTCTAACATCGGTGCTTTTGGCAACAAATTTCAACTCTAGCTCATCGAGCTCGCCCGTACCATTCGCCACCATACGCACATCATTACGTGTAATTCGAACTGGTGTCGCATGAGTATTATCTGAAAGCAGTAGCACCCGACTGGTGTATGGGTTCACTTGGACAACTTGGCCGACGACACCTTGTCCATCAATGACTGGCTGCCCAACAAAGACACCATCTTCTTTCCCTTGATTGAGCACCACATATTCATGAGCCGGATCATTAGCCACTTCAATGACCTCAGCCACTTTAATACGTGTATTCATTCGCACTGGAGACTTTAAAAGAGTCCTTAAACGCTGGTTTTCTTGACGTAAGTGCTCAAAACGCTGCAAGCGCTCACTCATTAACAGCTGCTGATCTAACAATTGTTGATTTTGCTTTTGCAACATATCACGAGTGGCTAACGCTTCGACGGAATAGTTCAGTACTAAATTGGGTAAACTGGCGAGATATTGAAACGGCGTTAACAGCCCAGAAAGCGCACTTCTAAATGGCACTAAATAAGGATTGGCTACTATCAATATGATCGACAACACGACTGCTACTAGCAGTCGTGTTTGAGGGGAAATTCCACGTACAAAAATTGGCTTCATAAATACAGTCGTATAGCAAACGTCCTATATACTCGTGATACCTGAAGATACATCTTCAAGTGTTACTAGTATCTTAGCTGTCTTCTGAGAACAGATCGCCACCGTGCATATCAATCATCTCAAGCGCTTTGCCGCCACCGCGAGCAACACACGTCAGAGGATCTTCAGCTACGACTACAGGAATTCCTGTTTCTTGCATAAGGAGTCTATCTAAGTCACGCAACAGACCACCACCGCCAGTCAGTACCATACCGCGTTCTGAAATATCAGAAGCAAGCTCTGGTGGAGATTGTTCAAGCGCAACCATAACCGCACTGACAATGCCACTTAATGGCTCTTGCAAGGCTTCAAGGATTTCATTGCTGTTTAGGGTAAAGCTTCTTGGTACACCTTCAGCTAAGTTACGACCACGTACTTCAATCTCAAGAACTTCATCACCAGGGTAAGCGGTACCAATCGTGTGCTTGATGCGCTCAGCGGTTGCTTCACCAATCAAACTGCCATAATTACGACGAACATAGTTAATAATGGCATCATCGAATTTATCACCACCAATGCGAACAGAAGATGAATAAACCACACCGTTTAATGAAATGATGGCAACTTCGGTAGTACCACCACCGATGTCTACTACCATAGAGCCCGTCGCTTCAGATACTGGAAGACCTGCCCCAATCGCCGCTGCCATTGGCTCTTCGATTAAGTACACTTCACGAGCACCAGCACCCATTGCCGATTCACGAATCGCACGACGTTCAACTTGAGTTGCACCTACTGGAACACAAACTAAAACACGTGGGCTAGGACGGAAAAAACCATTGTTGTTATGCACTTGCTTGATAAAGTGTTGCAGCATTTTTTCCGTTACATAAAAGTCGGCAATCACACCGTCTTTCATTGGACGAATCGCTTGAATATTGCCGGGGGTTCTACCCAGCATTTGTTTCGCTTCTGTACCTACTGCAGCCACAGACTTTTGACCAGAACCACTACGCTCACCACGAATAGCGACGACTGAAGGTTCATTTAATACTATGCCTTGATCACGTACATAAATAAGAGTGTTTGCTGTTCCCAAATCAATGGAAAGATCATTAGAAAAAACGCCGCGCAGTTTTTTGAACATGGGTCCTGCCTGTCATAAATAAATCTAAGACGTATTTATCTTTAAATGCAAAAGAAAAGATAAATACGCCCTAAATAAGTTTCTCATTTTCAAGCTCTTTGAACCGAGAAACCTATTAACCAGTAAAAAAATAAGAATTCAGTTAACTTTATCAATGCCCTGCCAATTCCACAAGGGCTGATAGAGCGAAATCAAGTCTAATGTAGTTTATTTTAGCGAGCGTTTCTGAAGTTTGGATCTGCTTTTTATTCGTTTACCAAATTGTCGCTCTAAAAACGCTATATTTAGCTTAAATTCAGCATTCATTCGATAAACTTACACCTTCACAATTAATATGGAATTTATCATGAATTCTCTATCTAAATTTATTCCAATGAGTCTTGTCGTTTTATCCAGTATGACTTGTACTCACTTATGGGCAGCCACACAAACTCAATGCACTTCTATCCCTTCAATAATAGACGATGGCAATGCAGACGGAAGTATCGCTCACCCTTATATATTAGCTTCAGATCAAGAAGTAGACATAAACTCTATTAAAGCGGGTACCGACGTTTATCTAGCATTTAACAAAGATACTAAAGGCATGCCTGCTTTTTTAGCAGGACTAATGAAAAATAGTGATGAGAATGTGACGATCACTGAACGCAAAGACTGTCCACCAACTCAGTCTGATTTTGACTTCAACGGTATCACAGTATTCAAATCAAAAGATGTTGGCCGTATATTGGTCTCTTACGTTGAGGATACTCAAGCTGATGCGAATTATTGGTTTAAAATTCACGCTAATACCGACGTTTCAATGATTGGATTTGAGCCTATTTTACAAGGCGATGATTCCACACTTCAGGATATATTAAATTTTCAATAATAAATCCAGAAAGAGAGCTAATTTAAAGCTCTCTTACACCTTGCTGATTGCTATTGAACTTCTCTCCAGTAAATCACTCTGTCATGACCTCTGAAGCGACCGAAAAATACATTTGATCTTGGATCATGTAATTTCAAATCATTGACGCCATCCCATTGCCAATACCACTTCAAATAATCAGGGACAGGTATTGGAGCTACAACCTCTCCAGTATATTTTATTACGCCAGAAGAAGCGTTTGCTCGCCATGTAAGCTTAGATTGACCATTAGCAAAGCGAGTTTGAGAAGCGGTAAACGGTGTTAAGCCACGCTCTATACTCTGCCCATTTAATAGAGTAGGAGAAAACAAGTAGCCCAAAGTAGGATTATTGACCTGAGACTTTAAATTGATGTCAGATCTGTTGAGTCGCGTGCAAACATCAGCTTTATGATCAATCCAATTTGTTCCATTCCAATATTGAACTTTAACCACCATTGGAATATCTAGGTGCTCTGAGCCATAACTATTTTCACCCACTAAACGACCTTGAACAAATCGCTCCGTCGATAATCTTCGCGCTTTACAAGGCTCAGTAGTACAATTGGGAAGAGTGAGATCTTCTCCTTGAACTTTCCCCATAAAACCATCTTGATCATCAACAATTAAACCAATCTGCATTTGATTTACAGGGGAATTCTTTGGCTGTTTATTAGAAGCTGTCGCAATTTCACGAGCAATATTAGGCGTTAATGAGACCGTTTTTCGCCCCCTCAACCAAGGAGTTTGCTCTGCCTGAGTTTCATAGCCATTCACTCTACTTGTGAAATTTAGGGTATTGCCATCTTGAGCCGTAATCAGCAATTTGGCTTTAGCAAAATCACCTTGATAATTATTCACTCTGACATTATCTGCATTACGTGCTTCTAGCGTAATTTTGCTACTAAAAGGCTGTGAGAAGTAGGTAAAATTTGTACTCGGCTCACCCGTTGTTGTGCAAGCTCCTAGCGTCGTATTCGTGATTAAATCAAAACTCGCAGGAACAAAACGGCCAATATTTTTTGTGGTCGAAACCGCAATCGATTTATTGCTGTCCATATAATTAGGCGCGGTTGCGGTAAACGTAAATACGCCCACTTCAGAAACAGATTGTTTTACTATGTTAGCTGAAACTGATGGTTGATAGTCGAAACTAAGATTACTGATGCTCCCGATTTTTCCACCTTCGGCTACAGTCGGTGCAACCAAATTATGTGTTAATTTAATCCCCTGCTGACCATAATTCTTAGTAATTGGGTTATTACAATAGTTACCATCATCATTTGGAAGCCAAGCTCTTGCTGAAAGATTTAAATTAAACGCTTCTCCCGCTTTTTTAAATGCGCTATTTGCATCAAAACCGCCTTTATATTCCCCCTTAGATTCTGAGGGCTTAAAACAAAAACCAACGGGAGAGCGGACAAACTGATCGCTGCCTTTTAGTTGCAATCTATTGTTTTGGAATTGTAAATTAAGTTCAACCTTGCCCGCTTCAGGATAATTCACATTAATGGAGGCTTGCCCTTGCCCATTAAAACGTAATCTTAACTCACTGGGATTATTAGCTTGCTTTGAAATCGGCTGTCCATTGACCGTGACGTTGGCTGTATTAAGTGGTGCACTTGGCTCGATATATTTACTTGAAAATTCAACCCAGCGATGCTTATTTCTAAACAAAGGAACACAACGTCCTTGATTATCTAAACGTTTGGCTTCAACTAGTACAGTTTGAGATTTATTTGCGTACTCATCATCAATCGAAAATATAAAGCCACTGCCTGAAAAATCCATTAAGCATGCTTGTGTACTGGCGGCCCCATTGCCTTTTTTGCACAAGGTTGGAGTTAAGGCCTGCGGAGAAGATGAACTAATACCAATACGAATCGCTTCTGTAGAATAGTAACTCATATCAACCATCGCCCTGCCAGCTGTAAAGTTCACTTGCGATACTCGATTACCATCAATCAACCAACCTCCAAAAGCGCTACTAATGTTTGGGGATAAAGTGGCGGTGACCGCTCCTTGATACAAGGTATTACAACTTTGATCTGCGCAGGCTCTAATGGCTATAGGTTCGGGTTTACAAGTGAAAGGAGAATCACTGTATTGCATTTCAAAGTGATGGATTAATGATTGCTGTTTATCAATTAACTCAAATGCAGCAAAACTATATTCTTCACGAGTATGCCTTCGGTCTGCACCGTAAGTATCCTCATCCACCACCACGCTCACTTGGTTCTGATTTAATCGACAACGACGCAGCCAACCACCATCTCCCCCTTTTCGGGTGATTTTTTTAGCAATTAAAAACGGTGTGCTGCTGAAACCTGTAAGTGGAGTCGTATAATTACATTGCTGTCTCAAATTTTGAACAGCACTAAATTGTAAGTTACTCCCATTACCAAATTGAAACCTTAACCGTTTACTATCATTGTAATCTACGATACCGCTACCAATTTTTAGCCCAAGATACGCAACGGTTTCCTCATTGACGTCTAAATGACCATTGAAAAAAAAGCTTCTTCTACTTGTACAGCGGTTACCAAAAAAAGAACTGTAAAATACTTTCGATGTTTCAAGGTTTACATCACCATTGACTAAACCATTCCGCTGAACTCTTTGACTAACACTAGTTACCCAACAACGGTCGTCATTGTTATCTGTCTGAAGCTGAGTCATAAAGGCATCGTAATCTACCGCATCGTTAGTCACTGTTGTCCAATCAGAACGATTTAAGTTTGTAGCTGAATTAACTTGCGCTGTTCCAGCAAACAACTCTTGCCCATTGGGAAAGGTGTGCGCTCCTGGCGTAATTGCTAACCAGTGAACATCTCTCATTGGTATTGACTGAGAACTCCTTGGTGGTTGCCTTTGCTCCCAAGTAAACCCAAATCGATTGATATTGGTGATATAGATTGATGCTGGTCCATCATTATTTGGATTATTGGCCGAAATCGTCGGCATGATAAAAACCAACGGAATCTGCCCTTGCGCAAAAGGTTTAGCGAAAACCACACACCCACTAGAGCTTTGGCTAACAAAAGTTCGACATGAATTGAAGTTATTAGAGGGCTGTGTTGCACCAAACTTTAAAAAATTTTCCACGTCCATGGCATGGCTTTGCCACGAACATAAGCCAACAAATAACAATAAGACAACTGAGTAAAACTGAGCAAACTTGGTTATTTTCATTATTATCTCGCCATTACTTCAACGGTTCTACTCACTCGGTTTTCGCCATTGCCACATTTGGCTTTGGCGGTTAACTTGTATTGCGTACCAACAGCAGGCACATTGAAACGTTGACAACTCCAAGTAACATCGCATGCCGCAAGTGCAGGATCAGAGTTGATCCAGTCAGGATTAGTTAGATTACAACTTGCCGAACCACCATTAACAGGAAATAACCGCGCTAATCCCGAATCTATTGCGCTGTTCGCTGCAAATAAAGCTCTTGCACCTTGCACCTCAATAGTAATGGCTTGATCTTCGTTTTGTGAAACCTTAATTAAGGTGGCCGCCAGTAAAAACATCACTGTAAGGATAAAAATACCCAGCACCAGCATACTGCCACGCTGCTTTGTTCGGTTTATCAATTTATGATTGTTATGGAACATTCGGCACCTGTACTTGATGTTGATATGACATACTTTGCCCTAGCACTTCGAACCTTAAATTCATTTGAATAATGGCACTGTGTTGCAGTGTGGATGGCAGCAAGTTAAAGGGTCTATCTGAAGCATTACTTATATCGTTTACAAGGCTTTGAGCGATCACACTGCCTGAGCCTCGATTTTGAGGCGTTGGCAACGCCGTATTAAAGCCATAACGTTCAAAACGCTCGACTTTATGTGATACCCCAGATATGCAATAGGTGACCGGAAAATTCGTAAAATAGATTCGTTTTTGTGGCGATGAATATTTAAATCGAGTAGGCGCATTAAATGTAACGGTCAAAGAGGGAGATGAGGCTGGAGGATTACTGGTTCCTCTACTTCCAAAAACCATTGCTGCAATCGAGTTTTGGGTATTGGTAATATAAATTTCGTTAGCGTTTATCGGATACACATAAGCGCGTTGGAAAATGCTAATTTTACTGTTGGTATCATCACGAAACACGATTGCCGTATTCGAAGGTGCTGTTAACGGAAGTTGGATATAACTGGTCGAGGTTATAGTTGGTACAAATTCAATACATTGATAACTGACATTATCAGTATTCACACGAACACTATTAGGTAAAGCTGTGCGTAGCTCTCTTGTCATTCGCTGAATTGCAAAACGACTCTCACCTAAGACTTGGTCAACACTGGTTGAATCTACAAAAATTCGGGTACCAAAGGTGATAAAGCTACTGACTCCAACCAATACAATACCCAAAATCACAATTACTGTGATTAATTCAATAAGAGTAAAACCTATGGCTTTCTTAAAGGAGCGGATCATCAATAATTGCTCCTAATCGCAGTAAACCGAATGGCTTCATTCAGTGGTGTTGTAACAGTGATCACAATCGTCTTAGATACACTTAGATTAGTAGAACTCACCGAAACATTTAATTGATAATTAGGATAACGCTGAGCGTAAGTTTGATTGGAATCTAACATCAAATTGTTTTGGTTTAGGCCATTATAATCATTCAAGTTATCAAAGCTATTACGGCTTTTTACACTTGAAGAGGAGGGACTAGAGCAACTTGTTCCTGAAGGGCTACCACAAGCAGGAATACCTCCAACCCCAGAATTAGGATCGTAACGTTTTGACCAGATCTCATTCATCAGTGACTTAGCTAATTCCGCAGCCCTCATACGATGTATATTCTCAGCCGCACGATCAGCTTGTGGGTATAACATGGTGGCCATTAGTACAAGGCCAATACCGAGTACCATCATTCCCACAACTAACTCAATCAGAGTAAAGCCCTGTTTACTTTTGAATTTAGATCCCACGAATGTACCCTGCCTCCGAAATCTGAAGCCTTATGGCGTCCCCAGCCGTTATGGTTATAGTAATATTCTGAGAAAACGTGCCATTTTTATGTAACGCACCACTGGTTAAAAAATCAAAATAAAACGTTGTTGGAGTAGTAAAAAGGTGAGATGTCACTTCGACATTACTAGGCCAAGAATTGGTTGGAAGAAAAGTTCGATATACACCACAACTACCATTGCTATTTTTATCAGCAACTAAGGCTTGATAGCCCTGCGAGGTCGCCGAAAATCGAAAGCATTGATCAGTATTATTCATTGCTCGTAACTGGGTATTCCGTAAATAACTGATTAACTCGCTGCGAACCGCATAAGCACTGTAACTGCTGGGTCCAAAAAATTTAGGGGCCACACTGACAGCAAGAATACCAATCAACACCATAGTGGCGATCAGTTCAATTAAGGTAAATCCTCTGGTCGTGTGAGATGATCTGTTAATACGGCTAACCTGCGTCATTGTTATTGTTTTTAATCGTATTGCGGCAACTCATCAATAGTGCATTAACTGGCAAAAAAATAACAGTGTTTCAACACTGTTATTTTCCAGTTCAGAAGTTCAGCCAAGATAAAACGACTTATCTAAAGCATCGCTAATATTAACAATCACTGGCTGAAGGTAAGCTACTGTATACAGGGTTAGCAGTAGCCGTTGCCCCTGTATAGGTAATACTGCAACCAGCGGGTGCGCCACGTTGCCAAATGATGGCTTGTCCAGTAGTGGTGGTAGCGTCAATTATCCAGTCATTCGTTCCCGTTGCTGTGGGAGACGTTCCTGCATCGAACTTAAGATCTGTCGCATTTTCTAGTTCAGTTTGTGTCGCTTGCAAATAACCATAATTGGTCGCCGCATTGGTTCCCGTACCAATATCTACACTACCCGTTGCCTTTTTCTCTTCCCCGACTAACAGTGCTTTTGAATACACCATAGCATTGGCACTTTTTAAGCTGCCTTCTACGCCCTTAAGCGCAGACACACGAGCATCGCCTTGAAAATTGATAAATTTAGGGGCTGCCGTCACCGCCAAAATTCCCAAAATAATAATGACAATGACCAGTTCTATTAAGGTAAAACCTTGATGTTGTTTCATAACAATGACCTCGGTTGAGAATCATCCGTGATATGAATTTTTCTTTAGATAAAGAGAGGAAGTTAATTTAGCGGTTTTTATCGGAAGGGTAAAGTTGTTCTAGGAGCCACATTAAAGTTAAATCAAAAGATTAAAACTATTTGTTACTTAAAGAACCTCTAAAACAGAGGCTCTTTAATAATTGCTAACTTACTATAAGCAAGCACTTACATCTTTCGTCACTGAAGCACTGCCTTTTGCCGAAAGGCCATTTGTATACTTCACAAAACACTTTCCAGCATCAGAACTTGCTTTAGGATCTTTTTGACCTTGAGGGTAAAAATAAATAGCATTTTCAGAAGCTACTACCTTAAAAAGCCAATCAGTAGTCGTTCCACTTGCAGCAGCGTTTATATCTAATGCATTTTCTAGAGAACCACTCCAAACAGGAGTTGGATGACCATAATTTAACGCTACTTTCTTGTTTCCAGGTAAAGTAACTTCTGGTCCATTCGTCGAGCTTTTTGCTGTTCCATCATTACCAGCAATGACTGATTTTGAATATACTAAACTATCAGCAGACTTTAAAGCCCCTTCTAATCCAGAAACCGTTGACTTCAAAGCATCAGATTGAAAATTAAGGAACTTTGGAGCTGCAGTTACAGCTAAAATACCAAGAATAATAATAACTACCACTAGCTCAATTAGAGTAAAACCATTTTGTTTTTTCATTTTTTTTTCCCTTAAATAAATTAGCAGTCTGTAGATTTAACTGTATAGGTAGGTGCTGTTGAGGCTGTTGCAGGAACGTATTCTAAGCGACAGTTGTCAGAGTCTTTTTTACCTTGAGGAATAATGAAAAAAGAAGTTGCACTCTTATAAATAACACCAAATTCGTTACCACTAACTGCAGTACCTGCTGTTGCTGTTGCAAAAGTCATATCCATAACTTTTTCAAGATTTGCTTTAACTTTAGCAGTGTCATCTACCGAGTTAAGGTAACCAAAGCTAGCGGTTACGGTTCCACCATCAACGGTGATATCTTGATTAGCTTTACCAGCCTTCCGTTGTATTTGTGCTTTTGAATTAAGCAGTTGATTTGCACCTTGCAGCGCAGCTTGGACACCTTGTAATGTCGACTTTCTAGCATCTTCTTGTAAATCAATAAACTTAGGCGCTGCAGTTACCGCCAAAATACCCAAAATAATGATTACGACCACTAATTCGATTAGTGTGAATCCTTGTTGTTTTTGTTTCATTTCAATTCTCTTATTACGTCCACGTATTTATTAATACCTACTGTTTGCCAAAAAGTCACAAACGGTATACCCCGAATAATCGTATTAGTTATACGACTAACTAAAATCTTCCGTGACGTAATACCAAAGCGAAGCTTATTTATAAAAACGGTCACTTCGGTCTACTACTCCAATTCTTGTTGCTGATGGCTATTTTAGCCGAACAACATTATCAATTGTACAATTAACTTTAATTTTACAAATAGTTTATTTTAAAGTGATGACACTAGAGTTACTACTCTTTTAAAGCCTTTACTTCAATAAATTTCAGCTTTTCAATGGCTAACTGATAAATAATGGTGCCACCACTGGGAACTTTATATTCACAGTGTTGTTTCGATGTATGGTAATCAGTCACAAGCCTGAGGGTTATACGACTTGTTCCCATTAATTGATTCCATAACAACTTACAGCCTTGAACATCATTTGAGTTCAGTAGCGGAAAACCATCTCTAGACAGCTTCACCTTTGTTGTCGCTACGATTTCATTGCTACTGTTTAATGGTTGAGTGATTGCATTCAAATCTTGCCAATTCAAATTAATGGATTGCGGCTTACCCCTTATAATCCATTGATTACGTACCACACCTAACACATGTTGTAGCCGTAAGTATTCTTGCTTAAACGCTTGGTTATCTACCTTTTCAATATCAGGTTCAATGTACGCTGCTGCATAACCAATCACCGCCAGTACGACGCAAATTGCCGCCATTTTTACTAACTGTAGCGAAACATTAGCATCGGCTTTTTGCTGTGTATCCATTCTCACAATCAACCGCCTTTAACTGCATTCATCATGTCCCACATAGGTAAGTAAATACCCAAGGCTAGAATCAATACCATGACAGCTACAATACCAATCAAAATCGGCTCAAGCTTGGCGGTTAGATTTTTTAAATCGTAATCCACTTCGCCTTCATAAAAATCAGCAGCATCGGTAAGCAAATCGTCAATTCGGCCAGTTTCTTCGCCAACAGCCACCATCTGTAATACCAGAGGGGTAAATAGTTTACTGTTGGCTGAGGTTCTTAGCATAGATTCACCCGATTCCACGCCTCGACGCATACCGACGATTTGATCGTGCATGTATTTATTGTCCACCGCATCAGCCACAAGGCTTAATGCTTGTGTCATGGGTACGCCTGAGTTCAACATCATCGCAAAGCTACGACAATAACGAGACAAGGTTGAACGCTCGATGATAGAGCCGACGACAGGTAATTTAAGTTTCCACAAATCCCATTGCTTCTCACCTTTGTCTGTACTATGCCAAGATTTGATCCCGACAATAGAGCCAGCTAATACGGCCAGCATGATCATCCAATGGTTTACAAAGGCATCAGAGGTAGCAATGAGAAATTTTGTCGCCCAAGGTAAGTCTGCACCTAAGCGACTGAACATGGCAGTAAACTTGGGAATAACCAAGATGTTTAGGATCGTGATGGCAATACCGATAGCAAGCATTACAAAAATGGGATAACGCATTGCCGCTTTAATACGACGTCGGGTTTCTTGCTCTCGTTCAATGTATGACGACAGCTGTAGAAAGACTTCTTCAAGCTTACCGGCATTTTCTCCAACATGAACCATAGAAACATATAAAGAATCGAACACATCTGGGTGTTGGTTCATTGCTGTCGATAACTGTCTTCCCGAGGTAAGTTGCTCGTGAATGGCAGTCAGTGCCCGTTTGAGCTTTTTGGAGTTAGTACTTTCTGCCAAGCCTGCAATAGCGCGTAAAATCGGAATACCAGATTTGACCAGCGAATACATTTGCCGAGTAAAGATTTGCAGCTCAGTGAGGTTAATTTGACGTTGAAGTAACCGGCTGATATCAAAACCAGAGTTTTCTTTGGCTGTGGTAATTTGCAACGGAATGGTGCCACGAGACAACAGCATATCAGCGACAGCTGACTCCGAGGCTGCTTCAACTCGTCCCTTAGCTTCATTACCTTGGCTATCACGGCCTTTATATTCGAACCATGGCATAATTAAATTTCAGCGCCTACATTCAGTTCAGCAGATTCATTCAAGTCTTGTGGTGATTCGGCAACGGTTTCTACGAGTTTGGCGACTTCTTCAATCGTCGTCATGCCTTGTAAGAAGTAATCAATCGCAGCTTGTGACAACGGAATAAAGTCTTTCTTTTGCTCAGCCGCATTGGCAAAGGCTTGAATATCCCCAGTACGCATCACCGACATGAGATGCTCATCGAGTTCCAACATTTCGAATACACCAATTCGACCACGATATCCCGTGCCATTACAGGTTTGGCAGCCACTACCGACTTTCAAATTGGCTTGGGAAATATCACGGTTACTGATGGAAGATAGCCACAATTTTTCAGAGTCGATAAGCTTGTAATCAATCGCACAATTTTGACAAACTCGGCGAACTAATCGCTGAGCAATCACCACTCTTAATGCACTGGCAACCAAATATCCCGCCGCGCCCATATCGAGGAGTCGCATGGCACTGGTGATCGCATCATTGGTGTGTAAGGTCGATAATACAAAGTGACCTGTGAGTGCGCCTCGTAAACCAATTTCTACGGTTTCTTTATCACGCATCTCACCCACCATGATGATATCGGGGTCTTGACGTAAAGTGGTACGAAGCACACTTGAGAAATCTAAACCAATCTTATGATTAACTTGCACTTGGTTGATGCGTGGTAATTGATATTCCACAGGATCTTCAACGGTGATGATTTTTCGCTCTGCGGTATTAAGCTCGCTTAATACGCCATAAAGCGTGGTCGTTTTACCACTACCTGTTGGTCCTGTAACCAATAACATGCCGTGAGGACGTTTAATTTGCTGGCGAACTTTTTTAAGGATGTGTGGAGGCATCCCCGTTTCATCTAGCGTTAACAACCCAGCAGACTGATCCAACAAACGCATCACTACCGATTCACCATGATAAATCGGCATGGTTGACATACGCACATCAATTTTATGTTTGCGAACTTCGATATGAAAACGACCGTCTTGTGGGATACGTTTTTCAGAAATATCCAAGCCTGCCATCAGCTTAAGTCTTAATACCAAAGCATTGGCAATATTGGCTTCTTTTAATACCGTTTCTGACAACTGCCCATCAATACGCTGACGGATATAAAGCTTACCGTTGCCCGGCTCGATATGAATATCCGACGCTCGCATTTGTACGGCATCTTCAAAAATCGATTGCAGTAGTTTAACGACCGTTGCTTCACTGTTGGTGTCATCCTGACCAAGCGAAGCTAGATCAAACACGTCATCGGATGCGTATTCTTGCTCTAACTCACCCGCCATTTGGGCGATTTCATGCGTACGGCGATACAAGTTGTCAAACGCGGTAATCAGCTGCTGCTCAGGCACTACCACTAAAGAAATATGCTTAGGCGCTAATAAATCTTCTAGGCTATCTAATGCTTGCAGATCGGCGGGATCGCTCATGGCAATTTTTACCGTATCTTCATTAGCTTCGATAGCTAAAGCACGATACCGACGCGCCTGTACTTCAGGGATCAGGTTAACCACTTCTTCTGGAATGGGGCGGCGACTGATATCTAGATAAGGAATATTCAGCTGTTGCGATAAAAACGCCAGTAATTGATCTTCTGAAATAAAGCTAAGATCGATCAGAGTTCGGCCTAGTTTTTTTCCGCTGGTTCGCTGCTCAGCCAACGCCTGCATGAGTTGAGGCTCTGAAATAATGCAGTTTTCGACCAGTAAGTCACCGAGACGCTTTTTTAATTTTGGCTTCATTGGGCGCTACCGTCCTTTTTGGAAGCTAACGAGTGAGCCGCTAACTGTTGTAACCGTTGTTGAACATAGTTTTCACTGGCTGGTGATAAATTGCTGCTCAGCAGTGCTTGTTTATAAGCATTGCTGGCCTGCGCATACTCAGCCTGTGAATCTAAGTTAAACGCTAATCCTAACCACCAGCGAGATTGATTCGGCTCGATATGTGTTAGCTGCTTATAGGCTTCAACTGCACGAGAATATTGTTTTTGCTGCTGTGCAATACGACCTATTTGCACCCATTTTTGAGTCGAGAGTTCACTGCTGTTGGGAATTTTTTCTAGGCTATATAAGGCTTCAATAGGCTGTTTTACCTGATACTGCACTTTAGCCAACAACAGTGCAAACATACTGTATTTAGGATATTTGTTGATGCCATCACCGAGTAATTGCATCGCTTCACTGTATTGCTGTTTTCCGTATAGGAGCGCGGCTAGTTTCTCTCTTGCCTGATGAAATGCGGAATTTAAATCCAACACTTTGGTGAACAACTCGATGGCTGAATTTAACTCGCCGTCTTCTTGTGCTTGCACCGCTTGTTTATAAAACTTGGCCGCTAATTGCTTTGGCGTTAGCTTTACTTCTTTGATCTGCAATACGGGTTTCGGCTCTGGCTGAATCGGTTTCGAAACGGATTTTTCAACGCTCACTTTAGCCACATCAGGTTTTGACTGAGCTTTATCTTGGGCTTCCACCACTTTTGGTATTTTTGCCGATTCTAATTTTGTAGCAGCAACGGGCGTTGCTTTCGGCTCATTAGCTTTTACCGTTTCTTCTTGTAAAGGAGTTTTTAAAGGCGCTTTGGCAATACTCACTTCCTTGCTAGGTTGAACTTCAAGGTTAGATTGTTGATTGGAATACACCCAATACCCACAAGCCGCTGTGACTAAAACCAATATTAGAGACAACAGAATGATTATGGCTTTTTTCCAAGAGTTATCTTCAGTTTCGGTAACTTGAACTCTGGATACGTTACTCAAATCATGGGGCTGCTGTCTTTGCTCTAGATCTTTGAGCATTTTATTAATCACGCTCATGACGGACCTCCGCTTAACCATAAGCTTGCTGATACACCTATCAGCAATGTCATTGCGATCAATACTGCAATCCACTTTGATCGCCAACCTGCCCATTGGGTATCATCTGTATCTTGCACTGCGGTCTTGATATGAGATTGAGTAACGATGTGCTTACCTTCGCCATAGGCCAGTAAAAGGGCTTTGTGAACCAAAATATTCACCAGTCTTGGTGTGCCTCTGGCCGCTTTAGTGATGGACTTCGCCACCTTATCACTCACAGGACTTGCGCCAGTTAACCCAGCCACGCGTAATCGCTTTTGAATGTAGTTATTGACCTCATTTTCGGTCAGTAATCTCAGATCGTAGCTAAAACTGATCCTCTGCCTTAATTGTCGGAATTTATCCTGCTTTAAACGCTGATCTAATTCTGGCTGACCAAAGAGGACGAAGCGTAATAACTTTCTTTGCTCTGTTTCTAAATTGGTAAATAAACGCAAGGCTTCTAATGTGTCATCAGGAATCGCTTGCGCTTCATCCAGCACAAGCACGACCGTTTTTCCAGCAGCAGCTAATTCGATAAGACGATTTTGGATCAAGCTGTTTAGGGTGGCTTGATTAACTTCTGATTGCGCTTCTATTTCCAGTTCGGCAGCCAAAGCCCAATTGAGTTCACTTGGCGTTAAATAAGGATTGGGGATATAAGCGCACTGAAAATCGTCTGGCAGCTCATTCATCAATTTACGGCACAACAGGGTCTTACCACTGCCGACTTCACCCACAACTTTAATAAAGCCTTCACCCATTTGTAGTGCTGTTTGTAGCACTTGCATGGCTTCAAGGTGAGGCCCCAGTTCAACAAAGTAACTGGTATTTGGGGTTAAGCTGAATGGCAGCTCTGTAAGACCGAAATGCTGTAAATACATCAGTTTTCTGGATACCAGCGATCAAGCAATTGCTTAGAACGTTCGAGTTCTGTTTTCCAAGTGCTTTCATCAACCACAGTGGGTTTAAGTAAAATAATCAACTCTGTCTTATGAGTCACTTTTCGACGATTGGTAAAAGCTTCACCGATAAGTGGAATGTCACCCAATAATGGTACTTTTGAAACTTGATCACTGGTTTCTGATTTCATTAAGCCACCAATTACGACCACGTCACCGGTTTTGGCTTTAATGACGGTATCTGATTCTCGAATTTCAGATTGCGCAAGTGGCAAGACTAATGGATCACTTCCAATATTAATGCTTTTCGTTTGCTCATTGATGTTTACAACAGAGGGGTGAACGTGAAGTAACACGCCACCATTATCATCAATTTGTGGGGTCACATCTAACGCGATGCCCGAGAAAAATGGCGTCAATTCAACATCAGGCTGTGATACGGCGCCACCATTACCAGTCGTCACCACGTTGGATGAAACATTAGTGACAAAGTATTCGTCGTTACCGGCTTTTAATACTGCTTTTTGGTTATTCGATGCCGTTACTCTTGGACTTGATAGTACATCTACATCCCCTTGAGTTTGCAGTAAATTCACTACCGCAGAGAAATCGGTACCAGTGAAAGATAATGAGGTCACACCACCTAATGCACCGCTGATGGCATCCCCAATACCTTTGGCTGGAGCGCTGGTGCCAAAGTTCACTCTGGTACTTCCGCCTTTACCTATCGTATCGGTTAATTTGCTCCATTGAATACCTTGCTGGAAGCCATCAGAAAGTGTGACTTCGATAATTTTCGCTTCTAAGATCACTTGGCGTTGCAGATGTGATTCAGCGGTATTTAAAAAGGTTCGAACTTGACGCAATTCGTCAGGATAGGCGCGAATCGTCACTAATCCTGCTTGAGGCGTTACCACAACTTGGCGGCCATTTTCACCACTGTGCACTATGGTACTTAAGGTTTTTTCTAAGTCTTTCCAGAAATCAGTTTCAGTGCTAGAGCGAATAAAGGTGCCGTTGGAAGAGCCATTTCCATTGGCGTTATTACCATTGTTATTGCCGTTATTATTAGCGTTGTTACTGTTGTTATTGCTGTTATTCGAGTTGTTATTATTAGAATTGCCGTTGCGATTATTATTATTGTTTTCTGATAAACGCCCTGAATTCACTGAGGTTAACGATAAGCCTTGGCGTTTCATAAACAGATAGTTCACTGGGAAGGTTTCCGTTCTCAAGCCTGCTGGATAAACTCGTAAAATGCGGCCTTCACGACTGATCTCATAACCATAGATATCTTGAACAACTTGCAATACTTCCGACAAGGTCACCGCTTTTAGTGATAATGAAATTTTGCCCGTTACTTGCGGGTGTACCACCACGCTCAATGGTGTGTTTTGAACCAGACTGGCAAAGAATAATTTAGCGTCAACATCACTAGCATTAACATCGAATCGACGTTCTTGTGGTACCAATTGATTTGAGCCAAACGTTTGATTATTGGCTAACTCTTGCTCGACTTCAGTTGGCAAAGCCGGTGGTGGGGATAGTGGCTTTTGCTGATTATTTTGAGCAGAGATGGCTTGGCTCAATTCTGCTTTTGCTATCCTAGGCTGAGTTCTTTGTGTCGTTTGACATGCAACAAGCACTAAAGACAACAAAGTGATTAAATAGGCATTCGCTTTCATCTTTAGTGTCTACCCTCTGCTGAAGCAATTGATTCAAACATTTTTATTGTTTTTCCGTTCGCCAAAATCACTTGGGTTGGCTTGATGGCTACCACTCTGCTGCCATTGATGCTATCGCCTACTGATTTGATTTCGTTGTTAATAATGGCAACCGGACGTTTTCCTGAAATGATACTGGTTAACCCTGATTGGCTTTTCTTTACTGTAACTGTGCCTGCCTGCTTAATATTTGGCATCACCGCTGGACGGGTAGGATCATTCAAAGTGGCCGCATGAGAAAGGCCACCACAACTTAAACCGATGATCAGGCTGGCTTTGATTGAGCTATTGAATATTTGCAACACGGATAAGTTCCTTGTTAATGCTCACCGTTTCAAGTTCCAATTCGATTTCAGCCTTTGGATATTGAGTCACTTTGTAATTGACTCGCTTCCAATACAACTTGTTGGGCAATGCATCGATGGCCGAAACAAACTTGATGAATCCGAAATAATCCCCTGTGAGCTTCAACTGCAAACCGTGTCGATAAAGGTTTTCTGAAGAACTATCATCCAATGATAGAACTGGTACTGGTGCCACTGTTGTTAAACCAGTAAGTTTCACATTTGTTGTTTTACTTAAAATATCTTTAAGTAGCGTCGGCATATAGGTCGCCGACACCATATCAACCAGTTGCCCTTCAAGTCTTTCATTTAGTGCATTTTGTTGTTCTTCTAATGCTTGAATTTGAGCTCGATAGTCCTGATTAGGATCGGTTTCGAGTCGTTGGCGATACGTTTGGATCAACTGGTTCGATAATTGGTTTTGTTGTTCAAGCTCTTTATATGCCTGCTTTTGATCACACCACTTTTGATATAAATGTTCTACAGGCAGAGAACACAACCAAAGCAGCAGTATACCTGATGAAGCGGCGATCAGTACTCGTTCTCTTAGGGTTAACTGAGCAAACTTATCTTGCCATTGGCTATAGTTCAATTTCATTGATTCCCCTCAGCAACCGCTGTTGTTGCACTAGGAGCCTTTGAGAAATCAGTGCTTAAATGAAAATGAATCACACCTTTCTCATCTCTTTGTAGCTGTAAATCACTGAATTTTTGCCCTGCAAATGAGTGAGTTTGACTCAAGCGTTGGATCCATGCAGGAACACTTTGAGCCGATAAAGTTTCGCCTGATAACTTTAGCTTGCCTTCATGAACCTCAATATCGGTTAACCACGAACTGCCATCCGCTACTCTAGCTAAATCTTCCAGCATGGCGTCAAAACTGCGACTTTGAAGCTTACTATCATTATTCAGCTCCGCAATCATCTTGTGTTTAATGTCAAGCTGCTTACGTTTTAATTCAATTTCTTGCGCTAATGCTTGATCGGGCTGATGCAGTGCCAGCTGTTGTTCCAGTTGTTTTTGTTGTGCTTGGATTTGCTGACTTTGGTTTTGAAGTAGCTGCATCTTTGCCGATAGCGCATCATCTTTTGCCCAAAGTATGACGCTTAGCCCTACAGATAAACTCAAAATGACGGCAAAAGCCGACAACAAACGCGGTAAACTTAACTTTAGCCGTTTGGGGAGTAAGTCTTCTGAAAGTAGGTTAACCCGAGTTTTTACTGTCATAGGTTAACCTTCTCTGTATCTTCAGTTTGGCTGAACTCTTCTAATGCCAATTCGGCCAACCAAAGCGAGTAATTTTCTATATTTAAGCTTTCAATAGGCTGTTGTAAATTTTGTGCGAGTAATGGTTTTAGATCGTCGCCACGTTCACCCAACACTAACTGAATTTTATTAATTGGTGCTTGACGAGATTGGCTTTCATAAAAATCCATTGAGCGTTGAATTTCGAGACTTAAGGTATCTGCTGCCCCATAACTCAAGTCATCTTTGCTCATGGCGTTTAATGCATGAAACCCACGAATTCGACGCTGTAAACACAATTCACCATCCTTTATTACCACCAAGAGTAAATCAGCCCCTTCTTGATGACACAACATTAACCGCGCTTGCTCAGCTTCACCTTGAGTATTGGATAAGACGATTTCTTCAATACTTATCCCAGTAATAGTGAGATCTTGTTCGCAAGCCGCCGATACCATTTGTTGTAACATTGCTTTCTCGGAAACAACAACATTCAGCTTGTTATTGTTCGCAATGGAATAAGAAAAGTAATCAAGATGTAATTGAGTCACTGGAGTGGAAACCAGATCTTTGATTGACCAAATTAATGCTTGCTTTAGTTCAGCTTCATCGATCTGTGGTTTGTCTACCTGTAGAAGTTGATAACAACCTTGGCCTAGGATGATATGCAGTCGAGCTTGTGGGTAAGTCTCACTGATGGTTTTGAAAATACTGAGCCCCCCCTCATCACGAGTAAAACGTTGAGGTGCATCAAGCTCAACCCCATGTTTGGTAAAACACCATACATGAGTGCTATCTATATAAATCCCTATATTTATCGATTCTGTAGGCTTCTTCCAAAACGCCAATTTTCTGGACAGCACATTACCCATTAATTGCCTTTATCTTCTTTTTATTTTTGACCAAAGCCCCTTATTCAAGACGGTGAAATAAGGCAAACTTTTGACGATTTTCCAACAATTGGCGCTATTTGGTCAAGGAAAACCGAACAAAACTTACGGTTTAGAGTAGAAATTCACTATTTTTTTCAACAGTATGGAACAACATTTTCTGAACAAAACTCACTCAGCCGCATTATGAAGAATGGTTATGACAATTGTGTTAAATCATTAAAAAAACTACCTTGACCAGCACTCACCCCAAGCACTTGTAGTGTTTGCCACTCTTCAAAAGCTTCTACTCCTTCAGCAATGATTTTTGCATCGGTGCGATATAAAGCGCCATATAAGCTTCTTACAAATAACTGATTTTCAGGGCGAAGGTGGATCTGTCTCACAATCGATCTATGTAATTTCACATAGTTTACTTTCAATTCCTTTAGATATTGGCTACCAACCACTTGTTGACCAACACTGTCGATACTGATTTTCGCGCCTAAGGAGGACACCAAAGAAAACACTTGGTTAACTTCATTGGAGTGTTTTACCGCAACTGGCTCTGAAATCTCAAAAATAAGTTGATGCACGTAATTCGATTGCTCAATAAGAAAAGTCTTCAGCCAATTGCGAAATCGCTCACTCAATAAGGAATCCACATGTAAATTAATACAATATTGTGATTGTCGATTTTGCTTTTTACTTAAATGTAATCGCAATAAAGATTCGATGGTTAAGCGGTCGATCTGTGGCATTAACCCGCACTTTGCCGCCATAGCCGTATATTGGGAGGTACGAATAAAACTGTCTTTGGACTCTTTTATCCGTGAAAATACTTCGAAATAGAGGGTTTGCTGCTCAGTATCTATGACTTTTTGGACGAAGGCGACGAATCTTTGCTTTTCAATGGCGTTTTCGAGCAAGCTACGCCATCTTACAGAGCCCTTTTTCACATCTTCAATCACAGACTCTTTTTCATACATAAACCAACTGCTGTTTCCCTGAAATTGAGCGGCCCTTAACGCCATTTCAGCTTCGTCTAAGATTGATTTACTGTCATCGCCGACACTGAAAAATGCGCCACCGATATGGAAAAAGTCATCCATTCTTTTGGAAGTCGGTAAAGGCAGTCGCAAGCAAATTTTTAATATTCGACCCGCTAATTTATCGGCGTCAGACAAAGACAGCTGAGGAACGACAATGGCAAACTGATTAAACGACCGACGAGCAACAAAACTGTTTGCTTGGCTTTGAAGCGCAACGTCAATGGCACTCAAGCACGTCGTCAAAAAACCTCGAATGGCTTCTTCACCTTCTTCTTGCTGCAAAAAATCAAGGTCTTCCATCTCCAAAAAGTAGACCACACCATCGGACATCATGCCCTGTTCGTTAGATAAGGCGGCGAGTCTATTTTTAAGATAAAGTCGGTTACCTATCCCAAGTTCAGGATCTAAAAAGGTGTTACTTCGAATGTATTTATCAAATCGTGATCTTTCTTTGTGGGCGTCTTTGAGCTCTTCTAACAACAAGGTCATAGCATGATTAATGATCCTAGGTTGCCCTCGGCCTTTTTCCGATAGCGCTTGATCAAATCGCTTCTCAAGGATCATTTGCCCTCTCGCAGCTAACTCTTCCACGCCGTTCAGTTGACTTTCTATCCAGCGATAGCCATAAAAGGTAAATAGTCCAATTAACCCCAAAGTAATCAACAATAAAATCAGTTCAAATTGACTGATTTGATGTTGCATGTAAGGAGATTCGAGTTTTAAAGTGGCGTTAATCGTATTGTTTTTATCTAAGCTAAATTGATATTCATTGATAAAACGAGTCTGAATATTGCCCTGATAATGAAACAGCACCTTATTTTCTTTTCTGACCTCAAAGCTTACTGTGTTATAGCTCATCAATACTGGCGGGAGCCAGTCATTTAAATTCCATTGAGTATATTGATGCCGATGCTCAACAAGCATACTTTGCAACTCATCGACTTGTTTATTTTGTAAATGATTAGCAAGATGGAAAAAGCTGATTAAAGAACTAGACATGAACACGACTGCTACGGCCAATAAAGACAGCAGCCAAAATAACGCAAGCTTCTTAGTGAGTACTCGAGTCAGCTTCATACAAAATCCAATGCGGGTGTTATAGCAAGTAAATAAGCTAAATTGTCATTATTGACACTTTTGTAACAATACTTGCTGATTATTCGTGAAGCGGGTGCAAAAGGCAATTGGATCTGGAAAATAGATACTCGTGATACTTGCAGATGCAGGATTTCAGCGAGAATTATTTGCCATTAAGGCAAGGCATTTATCCGTAGGAATAGTTGTGCTATTTCAAGGGTAAATAACGCTGTATAAATGGCAAATAAACTCGCACTGCGTGGGCTTTTCAGCATTGATTCTTCTTTGTTGTGAAAGCTTGAATTAACCCGCTATTACTGTACTTTCACGCCTCGAATAATACAACGCTGAATAAGCCCTGAAAGTTGCATCTTCAAGTATCACGAGTATACAACTAAAACGAACAAAGCCTCCTAATTTGGAGGCTTTGTTGGACTGTGAGCTGTTTACTTAACTCCGTCTTTTAACCCTTTACCCGCTTTGAACTTAGGCACTTTAGCCGCAGGAATTTTGATTTCTTTACCCGTTTGAGGGTTACGGCCTGTACGAGCCGCTCTTTTCGAAACATCAAAAGTTCCAAAACCAAGAATGGATACTTTTTTGCCTGATTTTAAAGCTTTGGTAACTGCACCTTCAAATGCACTTAGAGCACGTCCAGCATCCGCTTTTGTTAGCTTTGCTTCTTTAGCAATGACTTCAATTAATTCACTTTTATTCATATTTATGTCTCTTCTTTCCATAGATGATCAAGATGGTTAAGCACTGTCAGTGTTCGGCTTAACTACCCATAACAAAGAGATAACTGAGCAGAGTGCTCTCTATCCCACCTTATGTGCACTTTATATTGAATAATTTGGACTGAAACGACTTGAATACAGGTTCAATAACGACTAAAGCGAAGCAACCATAGAGTAGGCTGCCTCCCTAGTATAGACACAGTTTTTAATCTGTTGCAGTAAATCTTGAAAAATATTGACGATTTTCTTTAGAAAAAGCCACCCACAGCTGAAAAATCAGCAATAAAACAACAGAAATTGACAAAGGTAGCAGTGGAATGTTCATGCCTTTAAAGTTAACAGCAACATCTTGTGGCGTGATTTGATAAGCGATAATCGCTGTCATCGCTAATGCGCTAACACCCAAAATTTGTATCGCTAAATACACCCTAAGGCAAATCAAGGTCCAAGCTTTATCTTTAAATATCCCATATAAAACCGGAATAACACCGAGTGTAAACAACTCTAATCGACTGGTATCAAGAAAACGCCAAATGGCGGCCAATAAAACCAGAATATATAGCGCTGTTAGCACCTTGAGAGAAATCGTTGAATTTTTCATTTTCCTACATCCAATTAGCCATACTTCCCTCTGTGACTTGAGGAGAATTTATTAACAATAATACACTTAATACCTAGGAACTTAACCTATTCTCAACTATTCTAAGTAAGTACATCCTTGCTACCACCATGAACATTCTCGACTAGAGAGTGACATGGGATACCCCCAACCTAGAAAACAAACTACAGGAGTCCCATATGAAGCACCTCATTTATGCATTCACCGGTCTTTTCTTACTTTCAGGTTGCGCCTCAAAACCTGTTCCAGAACCCGTTACCGTTACAACCACCTCAGGTCCAGTAACAATAAACTGGAAAGACCCTTCAAAATTCACAGACATTAAGTCATCCGGTGAATTGCAAAGCAGATTCGAAAAACGTCTGTTTGATGAACTGACAAAAGACGTTAACAAAACTGCCTCAACATTCCTAAAGCCAGAGCAAAAGTTAACGCTTAAAGTTACTAACTTAGACTTAGCGGGTGACATGCAACCTACTTTTGGCGCAACCAGTGATGATCTTCGAATCGTCAAAGATATCTATCCACCTCGTATCAAGTTCAGCTATAAAGTCACCGTTAACGGTAACATTGTCTCTTCGGGTACTCAGAACTTAACCGATCTGGCCTTCCAAGATCGTCTGATCAGCAACCTTGACAGACCTTTTGCTTATGAGAAAAACCTGATCAATAACTGGTTGAAACGGACATTGAAAAAACAACTAGCTAAGTAACCTTATTTAACTTGCTGTTTAAACGCTTGCTGCATTTGTAATATAACCCCAAGTCTAGCGACAATATCGGTAATATCCGATTCAGCTAGATTTGGGGTTTGTTTTAGGCTATCAAACTCTTCCACCAATTCCAGTACATAAGGCTTAAAACGGTTACTCTTAGTAACAAACCCCATATCTTCTTTAAAGATTTGAGAAAACTTACCCTTACCTTCTTGCTTTAGTCCATCCAATTGATTATCAAGATCAATGGCTTTACGATAAGCTAATTGTAAATTTTGATGGATTTGCTCAAGCACCTTTTGGTATGACATCTGAAAGCTCTAAATTAATCAATAATAAAAGGGATTATATCTGATATGAATCGTCAAAACATGACCCTGTTTGGGCTTATGTTGAGCACTATACTTTTTTGTAGCTCTGCTTGGGCAAAACTCACAGACACGCCTCCTTTTTATCTCGTTGAATATCAGGGCAAAACCGCCTATTTACTCGGCTCCGTTCACCTTGGCAAACCCGATTTTTACCCGCTTCCCAAAAAGATTGAACAAGCGTTTAACGAGAGTAATACGCTTGTGGTTGAAGCTCTGCCCGATCAAAACACCAACAACTTAATTCTAAAAAGCCAAACCGCGAGTACCTTGCCTAAAACGAAATCAGCAAAGTATATCCAATTTTGTGAATTACACTTATTGGTTTGCCAAGCGATTGAGCACCTTCCTATGTGGATGCAAGCCGCACAAATTACCTTATACAGGCTCATTCACTTTGGCTATCACCCAGATTTAGGGATCGATATGCACTTTATTAACCGTGCTAAAAATAAGCATAAAGCTCAGCTGGAAAGCATGGAGTATCAATTAACGCTGCTGAACAGTATTGATAAAAAAACGCAGCGACAGATGATAGACGAGGCCATCACGACCCCAAATGATGAACTGGAAGATCTATTTATCGCTTGGCGTCAAGGTGATAGTGAGAAAATCAGCTCTGTTATCAAGCAATCCATGAATAAAAACAACAATACAGATTTGCTAGACAAATTAGTGTGGAAACGCAATAAACCAATGAGTGATGGGATAATTCGTTTAATGAAAAACACGAAAGCTGGAACATCTATTTTTGTTGTGATTGGCGCAGGCCACCTAGAAGGTGACCACAGCGTCAATCATTATCTAAAACAAGCAGGGGCCCACGTAAAGAGCGTATGGAAAAAACCATAGCCCTTGCAAAAGCCATTAATGCTTAAAGCCTCCCGCTTCATCTTCATTAAGCGAAACACTAACAGGATGAGCCGTTAGGTGCTGGATGGCTTGCTTGTAATCATCAAGCAGTAAGCTTGCAAGATCAAAACTAAAGCCACGTTTAACAAGAATACGCTGCACAATAGTTTCTTGTTCATTAGCAGGCATAGAGTAAGCGGGTACCAACCAACCTTGATTGCGTAACCTGTCTGCTAAGTCATATAAAGTGAAGTCTTTAACATGAGGTTTCAGTTTCCAACTCAGAGCAGGAATACCACCATCACCATTATAAATGATATCGAAGTAGCCTAATTTATTGATTTCTTCGGCCAAAAACATCGCCACTTTTCGGCAGTTATCGTGGATCGCAAAATAGCCCTTTCGTCCTAAATGTAAAAAGTTATAGTACTGCGCGATAATTTGGCCACTGGGTCGAGAAAAATTCAGGGCTAAATCAGGCATATTTCCCCCCAAGTAATTGACATGAAAAATCAACTCTTGGGGTAAATCACACTCTTCATGCCACATGATCCACCCAACCCCCAAAGGCGTTAAACCAAACTTGTGACCTGAAGCATTGATAGAACGAACGCGGTCCAAACGAAAATCCCATTCCAGTTCAGGTTGCAAAAATGGCGCAATGAATCCACCACTGGCCGCATCCACATGCATTGGAATGTCATGACCCGTTTGCCGCTGAAAATCATCTAACGCCAGTGAAATATCTTTTACTGGGTCGTAGCTTCCTGTAAAAGTAAGCCCTAACGTTGCCACTACGCCTATGGTATTCTCATCACAATGCGCCACAGCACCCTCTGGCGTTAGGTGATATTGATCTTTCTCCATTGGGACTTCTCTCAGCGTTACTCCCCAATAGCGAGCAAATTTGTGCCAGCAAACTTGCACAGGGCCAGTCACTAGGTTGGGAGTATCTACTGAGAGCCCTTGGGCTTTCCTCTTAGCTTGCCATTTTCTTAAAAGAGACAATCCTCCAAGCATCGCTGCTTCGCTAGAGCCTGTCGTTGATGTGCCAATGGCGTTTTTGGTTTCTTTACTGTTCCATAGATCGGAAATGATATTGACACAACGACGTTCAATCTCTGCAGTTTGAGGGTACTCATCTCTGTCCACGATATTTTTATCAATCGCAATCGACATTAAATCGATGACTTCTGGTTCAAACCAAGTTTGGCAAAAAGTCGCAAGGTTTTGACGAGAGTTTCCATCAAGTATCAATTCATCTTTGATGAGTTGATGAATAACATTACATGGATGGGTTTCTTCGGGTAAACGGTGCTTTTCCAGCTCATGCTGAGATTCTGGTGAACTGAACACTGAACATTCTGAACTGTCGTGCTTGTTGTGTAACATACTTCCTCCAACGCTTAAAAAAGGCCAAGAAATCACGCTACAAAAAGCTTAACCCATGATCCGATAAAGTACAGTTAACTCATACAACTTCTACTACTATATTGTCAGCTGAGATTCAGTTCTAACCAACATATGCACATAGCGCCCTAAAGGAATGTAGTTTTTATATTTGGAGTACTCCAGCTCCATTCTGATCAGTTGAGTATTATCTAAGGTCTGGTTTTTTCTTAGCTTCAGATAATCATTAATGACTCTCACGCCACTTCGACAGACTTCTTGATAACGCCACTCATCCATCCATGACTCGACATCTTCAATAAGCAGCGGGTATTGTGGAGTCAGTCTAACTGGCTTTTTTACTTTTAATCCGGCTTCAACATAATCGAAATTTCCCGACACTAGGCTGTGAAAACGTTGAGCATCCTTGTTGTAAAACATCAATGATAAGTGCGCGTTGGGTTTTAAAAAATCCAATAGCCCTTTGACTGTTTCTTTGGCATCGGCCAACCACTCCACTACGGCATGACACAGTATTAAATCGAACTGACCTAACGCTTCAACCGATAAATCTTGGATAGAGGATTGAATCAAAGTGATATCTAATTCTTTATCCTTTTCTCGGATTTGCTGCTCAGCCAGTGCCAACATTTCAGCAGAGATATCGCACAATACGATACTATGGCCGAGTTCAGCTAACTGTTGGCTCAAATAACCAAAGCCTCCACCAGCATCTAATATTCTCAATTTACCTGTTGTTAAGCTGGGTATGCTTTCAAACAAATCTCGCTTGAGCACTTCAATACGAATTTGCCCTTTTGCTGTACCGTAGATATTTTTGGAGAACTTAGTCGCTAATGAGTCAAAGTTTTTATCTTGCATAAACACAACGCATAAAAAGAGGGCGCTTGCCCTCTTGTAGTGTAATTTCGTTCGTAACTTAATTATGCCATATAGTTTTCAGGTAATGCGATTTTCGCCACACCTGATTGAATCGCAGCTTCAGCCACGGCTTTAGCTACGCGAGGCAATAAACGAGGATCCATTGGCTTCGGAAGTACATACTCAGCACCAAACTCCATGCTATCTACACCTTCATAAGCGTCCAATACACTTTTAGGTACAGACTCTTTTGCGAGTTCAGCTAGTGCATGAACCGCTGCAACCTTCATTTCATCATTGATTTCTGTCGCTCTTACATCCAAGGCACCACGGAATAAGAATGGGAAACAAAGCACATTGTTTACTTGGTTTGGATAGTCACTACGACCCGTACCCATGATCACATCAGGACGAACGGCTTGGGCTAATTCAGGTTTGATCTCAGGATCAGGGTTTGAACAAGCGAAAATCACAGGCTTATCTGCCATTAATTTAATGTCTTCTTCACCCAAAAGATTTGGACCTGATAAACCTAAGAAAGCATCAGCGCCTTTAATCGCATCTTGCAAAGTACGCTTGTCAGTATTGTTAGCAAATAACGCTTTATACGCATTTAAATCATCACGCTGAGTATGAATAACGCCTTTGCGATCGAGCATGTAAATGTGCTCACGTTGCGCGCCACATTTAACCAACATGGTCATACAAGCAATCGCAGCGGCACCTGCACCTAAACAAACAAAAGTTGCATCTTCAATCTTCTTACCTTGAATTTCCAACGCATTGATCATGCCCGCAGCGGTAACAATTGCTGTACCGTGCTGATCGTCGTGGAATACTGGTACGCGACAACGCTCAATCAAGGCTTTTTCGATTTCAAAACACTCTGGTGCTTTAATATCTTCTAAGTTAATACCGCCAAAGCTATCAGCAATCGCTGCCACGGTATTAATAAAATCTTCAGTCGTGTTGTGCTTTACTTCGATATCAGTAGCATCAATATTGGCGAAGGTTTTGAAGAGTAACGCTTTACCTTCCATCACAGGCTTAGAAGCCAATGGGCCAAGATTCCCTAACCCTAAAATTGCCGTACCGTTTGAAATCACCGCAACCGTGTTCCCTTTTGAGGTATAGCGATAAGCATTTTCTGGATCAGCTGCAATTTCCCGCACTGGCTCCGCCACCCCAGGGCTATAGGCAAGGGACAAGTCATGGCTAGTTTTAGCTGGCTTAGTTAAAGTTACTGCCATTTTCCCTGGTACTGGGAATTCATGATAATCAAGAGCTTGCTGACGAAAATCCGACATGAGTGTGTCCTAAAATGTGTAGCTGAATACGACGTTATAAAAAATAATTCCATTTTTTATGAAAATAAAGACAGCGATCTTCATCACATAAAAATTGTTGCACATTCTAGACTTTGGCAGAGATGCAAACAAGTAATTTCAGGTCGTACATGTCGATAATATCTCATTGATTATATTAGTTTTATTTATGTTAAAAATGTTAATGAAAACACCAAGAATTTAAGTTTTGAAACTGGATTTCAGTTTAGAAATGAAAGTAAAATTTAGACGAATAAATTATGGACAGGCACATCAAAAATAGTAAGTTTTGATCATTGTTATTCAATTTGCTTTTTAAATCACTAACTTTGATTTTTAATAACCTTAATGAGTTTAAGAATGTCATAGCCTTATTTCTTTGCTCTTCAGAAATAACACACTGTAGACATTGAACATTTTAATCTGACTAACGTTAGGCATAAAAAAAGCGCCAATTGGCGCTTTTTAAAAATCAGTAAGCAGCAATTATTTCTTGCTAAGCATACCGAAACGCTTGTTGAACTTGTCGATACGACCACCAGTGTCAACAACTTTTTGAGTACCAGTGTAGAATGGGTGACACGCACCACATACGTCCAAGTGCAAATCTTTACCTACGGTAGAGTTTAGCTTGATAACGTTACCACAAGTACAAGTTGCAGTGATTGCTTCGTATTTTGGGTGGATACCTTCTTTCATTGGATTACCTTTAGCGTTAAGGCCATGTCGCCCTCCCAACCCGAAGTTGGGCACCACATGCGTTAAATTCAAAATTCGTTTCTTTGGATTAACCTACAACAATTAGGCAAATTCCAAGGCGCGAAATTCTACAAGAAATAGACAATTCATACAAGTCCGTTGCATTAAGTGAATTTTACCTAGCCGTTATCTACTCTACTAAGTAAACTAAATATCATGTTTCTATTGGTTTTCTCTTAATACTAAATGTCATCTGCTTTTGTTGAAGTCGCTCTACCTGTGCCTATGCGCCAATGTTTTAGTTATGCTATTTCTGAAGCTCAGCAAGCTTGTGTGCGTATCGGCGCCCGAGTAAAAGTCCCCTTTGGCCGACAAAAGTTAATTGGCATTGTGCTGAATATCAATACCCACTGTGATGTACCAGCCGATAAGATTAAAACGGTCATCGAAGTATTAGACAATCAAGCCTTACTTCCTGAAACCTTAACCAAGCTATGTGACTGGGCGGCTAACTATTATTTTTGTAGCCAAGGGCAGATGTTTTCTCAAGCTTTACCTGTGGCATTACGAAACGGCGGGGATAGTCAAAATGCTAAACGCATCGAATACAGGATCACTCAAGCTGGCCGAGAGATAGACGAAGCTCTTCTTAAACGAGCAACTGCCCAGCTAAAAATACTCAGAACACTGAAAAACCAAGCCCTATCTCCACTTGAAATTAATGACTTAGAACTAAGCAAAGCTGCGCTTAATTCGTTAATCGAAAAAGGCTTAGTCATTAAACTAGAGCTTGAGCATAAAGTAGATTTACGCTGGCGTGAACAATTGGAAATGGGCGAAACACCGCTTCGTCTCAACCCTGAACAAGCTATTGCCGTGTCAGCGATTAATCAACAACAAGGTTATCACTGTACTCTAGTAGAGGGAGTGACAGGATCAGGTAAAACCGAAGTCTACCTTTCGATACTGGAATCCGTATTAAAACAAGGTAAGCAAGCTTTAGTCTTAGTACCAGAAATTGGGCTAACCCCACAAACCATCAATCGGTTTAAATATCGTTTTCAGGTTACTATTGCGGTTATTCATTCAGGCTTAACCGATAAACAGCGATTCGAAGCTTGGCAGTTGGCGAGAAGTGGTGAAGCCGCCATTATTATCGGTACGCGCTCAGCCTTATTTGCACCAATGGCTTTTCCCGGCATGATCATTTTAGATGAAGAGCACGACGCCAGTTTTAAACAACAAGAGGGGGTTGGCTATCACGCTAGGGATTTAGCGGTAATGCGAGGTCACTTAGAGCAAATTCCAGTAATATTAGGCTCAGCCACACCGTCTTTAGAAACTCTGCAAAACGCCTTAACCGAGCGCTATCAACACCATGTTCTTACCAAGCGTGCAGGTGCCGCCGAAAACGTTAAACAAGGCATAATCGATATTCGCAGCCAGCCACTAAAAGCTGGACTCTCGATACCTCTTATTAACGAAATTCGCATCCATCTAAATGCAGGAAACCAAGTATTACTGTTTTTGAATCGCCGTGGTTTCTCTCCTGCCTTACTCTGTCACGAATGCGGTCATTTACATGAATGTGACCGCTGTGATGCTTACTTTACGGTTCATCAAGGATTAAATGAAATCCGCTGTCATCACTGTGGGCAGCAATACGCTATTCCTAAGCAATGCCACCAGTGCAGCAGTACAATGTTGTTTGGTCATGGTGTCGGTACAGAGCAACTCGAAGCTGAACTTACAAAAGAATTCCCAAATTTTCCAGTGGTGCGGATCGACCGTGACAGCACTCGTCGCAAAGGCTCTCTGGAACAACACTTAAATGCCATACACAAAGGTGAATACAAGATTTTAGTTGGCACCCAAATGCTTGCCAAAGGCCATCACTTTCCCGACGTTACTTTAGTCGGTTTATTAGATGTTGATGGAGCCTTGTTTAGTGCAGATTTTCGAGCACCGGAACGCTTTGGACAACTCTATACCCAAGTTGCTGGACGAGCAGGACGAGCCAGTAAACCCGGCACGGTTTTGCTACAAACCCACCAAGCCGACAATCCACTGCTGCGTGATTTACTTCATCGTGGTTATGGTGAATTTGCCAGAACACAATTAGAAGAGCGCAAACTGGCACAACTACCGCCAAGCTGGCACATGGTGTTAATTCGTGCAGAATCGCATAAACCTGAAGATGCCGATACGTTTTTGGCTGCACTCAGCCAATTGCTGCCACAAGATAAGCAATGTGAAGTCATCGGCCCAATGCCCGCGCCAATGGACAGAAAAGCGGGAAAACACCGACGCCACTTAATGTTCCAAAGTAAACACCGCCCTTTACTTCAACAAGTCTTCGAACAAGCTTTAGCGCAAGTGGAACAAATGCCTGAAGCCAAACGCTGCCGCTGGAGTGTGGATAGAGATCCGCAGGATTTGTTGTAGATATTCAAATACCACAAAGTCTAATCACCCAATACCAACAAATGAATAAAAAATTTAAAATTAGTATTTAATTATTTGTCAATAACATACTGATTTTACAACAAATAAAAACAGTGAGATAATTATTTCAAGTAAAGACTTGGAGTAATATCATGCCAATATACAAACTTGTAAAGCCAACTACTGGTCAGTGTTACATTCAGCCATTAACTGATGATTTAAACGAATTAGTTATCGAAGCTAGTCGAGCCGATTTTTCTGAATATATTGTAAGATTTAAAGATCATGCGTGGATCTATGATGAATCTCTTATTAATCAAAATGATGTCGCTAAATGGGAAGAAAATAGAAATTTGATGGCTTACGGTATAGGGATTTTTAATGGTGATAAGAGTCAGATCCAATTGGTTTTCAAGTAATCAAAATTAACGAGCTCCACTTCCCCTCCAAAGCTGTTGAAAATCGTTTGAATATAAAATGCCGTAAGCTCAACATGGATGTTGAGCTAGGTTCTGAGGTACATGGATGTACCATCAGAACCGTTAGGTATTTATTCAATAAGATTTGAAACGTTTAGCTTTGATGGGGCGGCATTGGGGGATCCAAGGGGGAGCTTGCTGCAGAGCTCCCCTTTGGGCGGTGTGGTGTGCAACACCACGACTTTAGATGAATTTAGGAAATATAAATGTTACTCAGCTTCAGACAACTTCCACAAACAGACCAAGTTTGCAATAAACCATAGATCTTTAATTAAGAAATGCCCTGTAGTCGTCACAATGCTATCTGCAGAAAACACACCATCAGCGGTAAATAAAAAGGTTTGAGTAACAACAAATACCGCACCTGACATTAGAACCGCAGGCAAGAGGAATTGGCGCTTAAAAATCGCCGCAATAACTAATGCCATGGCAATCAAGTCATAGACACCAATCAAATTTGAGGTCATCTGTACATCCCAAATCTTGTACATCCATGACATCAATGGCGAAGTGTTTACTAAGCTTTCAATGCCTTTGGCTTCGAGCTCAGTAAACTTCATACCGCCAATCCAGAGCAATACTAAGATCACAGGAAAGGCGGCAATGGCTTTTTGCGTCGTTTTTTCTAAATGAGGTAATAAAATTAATAAACCTACAGATAACAGAGCAAAATATTTGATCACACCTTGACCTGCACCAATGGCAGGAAAACCACCTAATGATCCAATCCACATTTTTGATGAGAACAAGGCAATTAATGGCACTGCACCGATAATGGTTAACCAAACTCCTAACGGTTTTCGGCACTCAATTTTCTTAATACTGAATAGAGAAAATATGGTCACTAATAAAAAGCTGACCGCTGCCGTAACATTAAACACAGCGCCGGAAGCTAACGCTTCTAAATGATAAAAATCGATCACTAAGGTGATATGTCTATGATCTCCCATCAGCAACATACTCAGTCCCATCAAGGCTGAAGATACGGCTAGGAGAATATAAACAGGAGTTGGAATTGAGGCTTTCATGGACTTCGTCTCTTGTCGAGTTCATTGGAATTGTATACCAGACCTGACAAACCCCAATAGAATTTCATGCTGATCACTCTACTGGACGCAAAGTATACAGCGTTTAGTTTAAGTAACGATATTCCCTTCAACTTTTTACAAATGCACTCACCTTTAGCTCATTGATTTTATCTTGTAGAATCGGTAACTTAACGGATATAAGCCTATTCTTAATAAGTAAACAATTTCATGGAGTATCTGAAATGGAAATTTTCACAATCGTCTTAACTTTATTATTTTTGATCTACTTACTTATTGGCTCTGTTTTGACCTTGTATGTTGTCATCAGTTACTTCATTAATGGTTATACCGTATTCGATGCCCCTAGAAAGCCAGCCATTCCTTTTGCCCACAAAGTCAGTTATGTTTTTGTCATGCTTAATATTTTCCCTTATTTCTATGTTGCTTTTCTTAAAGAAATTTTCTCATTGCATAAGAATGTTGCACTTGGAAAAGCTAAGAATGCTGGATAGTGATCACTCAACAACATCAGTCGAATAAGGAAGCTATGAAAACCATTGGCCTACTAGGTGGTATGAGTTGGGAATCGACAGCAAGCTACTACAAAGCCATAAATGAAGGTGTAAAAGCCAAATTAGGCGGCTTACATTCAGCCAAAATATGCTTGTTCAGTGTTGATTTTAATGAAATAGAAACACTGCAGCATCAAGGGAAATGGGATGAAACTGCCACAATTTTAGTACAGGCGGCACAATCGGTAGAAGCAGGTGGGGCTGACTTTCTCCTGATTTGTACCAATACCATGCATAAAGTCGCGTCAAAAATTGAAAGTGCCATTTCCATCCCTCTGGTGCACATCGCTGACGCGACCGCAGAACAACTGATAGCCGATGGCATTACTCGAGTTGGGTTACTTGGAACCCAATTTACCATGCAACAAGACTTTTATAAGAACAGAATGACAAAGCAGTTCGATATTGAAGTTCTTGTACCCAATGAAAAAGACCAAGAACTGGTGCATCAAATTATTTATAAAGAGTTATGTTTGGGGGAAATACACGACGATTCCAGAGAAAAATACCTTCAAATCATCAATAAATTGTTCGCCCAAGGCGCAGAAGCCATTATTTTGGGTTGTACTGAAATAGCGTTATTGATCCAACAGCAACATACCCATATTCCATTGTACGATACCACCCAAATTCATGCAGAGCAGGCCGTAAAATTAGCGATAAATTAACTCATGACACAACCAGTGTTTAATTACGGGATAAACGAAAATATCTGATCATAAAAATCCACCACAGACTATGTTTTTTGTGTAAACAAAAGGATAAAATATCAGGCTAAAATTTTTTCGACGTAATTGAAGACCGCCAATGAAATCACATATTCAATCTTTGCTAGAGCAAACCTTACAGTCCTTAATTGAACAAGGCATTGTGCCAACAGACATTCAGGCACGCATTCAGGTTGACCGAACCAAGGATAAGAACCATGGCGACTTCGCAACCAACCTAGCCATGATGCTGACCAAAGCGGCGCGTAAAAATCCACGTGAATTGGCACAGTTGATCATCAACAATTTACCAGAGTCCAGCCACGTGGCTAAAGTTGAGATTGCAGGCCCTGGTTTTATTAACTTCTTTATTGATGGCAATGCCCTTGCCAATCAACTGCAAGAAGCACTGGTTGACCCTAAATTAGGTGTAACTCTACCTGAGCCTCAAACCATTGTGGTGGATTACTCTTCGCCTAACCTAGCAAAAGAAATGCATGTTGGTCATTTACGTTCCAGTATCATCGGTGACAGTGTAGTCCGCACTTTAGAATTCTTAGGTCATAAAGTTATCCGTCAAAACCATGTGGGTGATTGGGGTACTCAATTCGGGATGTTGCTGGCCTACATGGAAGAGTTACAAGCCAAAGACGAAGGTAAGGCTAGCCTTGAACTGTCTGACTTGGAAACCTTTTACCGCGCGGCAAAAGTTCGCTTTGATGAATCAGAAGAATTTGCCACTCGCGCTCGTAATCTTGTCGTTGAACTGCAATCTGGCGATGAATATTGCAACAAACTCTGGCGCCAATTTAATGATATTTCACTTAGCCATTGTCACCAAGTCTACAAAAAATTAGGCGTGAGCTTAACTCGTGATGATGTCCGTGGTGAAAGTACCTACAACGATGACTTACAACAAGTGGTGGCCGATTTAGATGCTCAAGGATTACTGACCGAAAGTGAAGGCGCGAAAGTCGTATTCCAAGACGAATTTAAAACTAAAGACGGTGAGCCACTGCCTGTCATTATTCAAAAAGCCGACGGTGGTTTCTTATATGCGACCACTGATTTAGCGGCAATGCGCTATCGTGCAAACGTATTAAAAGCTGATCGCGCTCTGTATTTTGTTGATCTTCGCCAAGGTCTTCACTTCCAGCAAGTATTTAGCCTAGCTAAGCAAGCGAAGTTTGTACCAGAATCACTATCACTAGAGCACTTAGGCTTTGGTACCATGAACGGTGAAGACGGTCGTCCATTCAAAACCCGTAGCGGTGGCGTAGTTAAGCTTGTCGATCTACTTGATGAAGCGGTTGAGCGTGCCGTTGAGTTGGTTCGTAGTAAAAACCCAGATATGGATGAAGCGGAAGTTCTGCATATTGCTAAAGTGGTAGGCATTAGCTCAGTTAAATACGCTGACCTTTCAAAAAACCGTGCCAGCGACTATATTTTCAGCTTCGACCAAATGTTGAGCTTTGAAGGTAACACTGCACCATACCTACTTTATGCTTACACTCGTGTTGCGGGTATTTTCAAAAAAGCACAAGATATCGACTTATCTGACGCTAAAATTGTGCTTGAGCATGAAAAAGAGAAAGATTTAGGTACTAAACTTGGACAGTTTAACGAGATCTTGAGCAGAGTTAGTGCTAAAGGTCAGCCGCATGTACTGTGTGGCTATCTGTTTGAGCTGGCTGGAGCATTCTCAAGCTTCTATGAAGCTTGTCCTGTGTTAAGTGCTGAAACGGAAGCTCAAAAGCATAGCCGACTTCAATTGGCTAAACTCACGGCACAGACTTTAAAACAAGGTCTGGCGCTTCTAGGGATTGAAACGTTAGAGAAGATGTAATGAGCCGCGATTACGCTAATCGTAAACCGACTAAACGCGCACCTCGCGCCAAGAAAAAGCAAGCGCCAACGTCGCGCTTGCCTATTCTGCTTTTGCTTATTGTTCTCATGGCAATAGGCGGCTTTGGCTATTTTTTATGGAACATTAAAGACAGTGCTGAAACTGCAAAACCAGCGCCTACGCCAGCAAAAGTTAAGCCAAAGAAAAAAGATGAGCTGCCTCCAAAACCCGATGATAAATGGATTTATCAAGATTTATTGGAAAATAAAGAAGTTAAAGTTGATGTTCCTAAACATCAGCCTAAGGCCAATCTCAGCTATCAGATGCAATGTGGTTCATTTAGGTCGAAAGCTCAAGCTGAAACCATGAAAGCAAACATTGCTTTTCAGGGACTCACGGCTGAAATACGTAAAATTGAGGGCAAAAAATGGACTTGGTATCGAGTTCAGCTGGGTCCATATGAAAGAAAGCGTTTAGCAGAGCGAGATCGTCACAAACTGCAAGCCATCTCAATCAACACTTGTATTATTGTGTCGAAAAAGAGCAAGTAACCTCCTCAGGGATACCTGAAAATTTCGAGGTTCTGTAAGAATTAAGAAGGACACCCTTTCAATATGGTGTCCTTTTTTCATAAACAGTTACCCAAACAGCCAAATTATGGCAATCTAAGTAACCCCATTCATCAAATAGTAAAAATTTCATGGCTAATATCGTCTTCATTGCGACAAGTCTTGATGGTTATATTGCAGATAAAAACAATCAAGTAGACTGGCTTCATGCCATCCCAAATCCTGATAATTTGGACATGGGATTTAACGAGCACATGCAACGTATTGATGCCCTTATCATGGGACGAAAGACGATGGAGTTGGTGATCAGTTTTGATTGTGATTGGCCTTATACCAAACCTGTATTTGTACTGAGCAATACGTTAGAACAAGTGCCTGAAGGTTATGAAGACAAAATACAGCTCATAAGCGGTGAACTACCTGAGCTTATAAATCAACTCAGACGCAGAGGGTTTAACGATTTATACATTGATGGTGGGATCACCATTCAACACTTTTTAAAGCAAGATTTAATTGATGAGATGCTCATCACCACGATCCCAATCGTACTGGGTAGTGGTATTCCACTATTTGGAGAACTTCCTCAACCTCTGGAGTTTCGATGCAAAGTTTCTA
This sequence comes from Parashewanella tropica, assembly GCF_004358445.1. Classification (NCBI taxonomy): domain Bacteria; kingdom Pseudomonadati; phylum Pseudomonadota; class Gammaproteobacteria; order Alteromonadales; family Shewanellaceae; genus Parashewanella; species Parashewanella tropica. Next base: position 564,697 of record NZ_CP037951.1, on the reverse strand, counting down.
CTCGTTTTGACAATGGCATCTCTCAGAGTCATTTTGTACGCCATCGTGCTATGCCCTAACCTCTGTCTTAAAACGTTTTTCCTAAAAAGAAGTAAACAGAAGTATTGCCCCCATCAGCAACGCCAACACCTAAAGCGGCTGGGCCAAACTCGGTTTGTGTGCCTAAAAATAAACTACCGCCATAGATGAGATCGTTGAGAGACACATCTTTACGATTTACCCACACATTTCCCGCTTCTATGCTCGTACCTAGGTATAAAGGTAATTCATTTAGTCCTAACACACCTCGACCAAGATCATATTGGTACACCAGAGCAGCCAACACTTTATGATTTCCAAGCAGAGCGTCACGATGATAACCAGAAAGGTTTAGAAATCCACCGAGTTCTGCAGGTTCAGCAACCAATTCACCTTTTGTGTTATTTGCACTTTCTAAATCGAGTTTACCTACAAAAACATGGTTTCCTATATTTACGGCGCCTTTCCAATTCAGTTGGTAATGTAAATTAAAATCCGATGAAAAGTGTTCGTTAGGGCGAGTAACATCATTGCGGCCAAACTCTAAGCCAAACGTAAGCCTATCCCCATCTGTAGGAAAGCTAATACTGTCTAAACCATCATAACCTAGCTCTAAATACCCTCCATAGCCTCTAATATTAAAGCTGGATTTTAAGAGAGCATTGTTTGAGACTCGTCCATATAGGGCTCTCATACCTAACTCAGCAAAACCATCGCGCCCAATGTTTACCCCAATCCCAGATTCCAGTTCGTGAGATCGTCGATTAACATCAAGAGCCAGCTTATTGTCTTCAAATACGCCTTGGTTCTTTTTTATAAAGGTATAACGTGTTCTGAAATACAGGTTTTGAGAGCCATCCAAGGGTTGATAAAATTCGGTCGAAAATCGTTTATTATCTCCAATTTTTAGCTCGTTGCGCCATTCACCACCATTTTGAGTAATATCAGTGAGGGTATAAGCCAAATCTAAACTAATAAACGAGCCGACCTCTAAATCATCTTCCCAATTCAAACCAAACTGAAAGTAATTAGGTCCCCAAGACTTTGCTTTTGTTGTTAATGTTAACACTCGCCCTTGTGGCGTATCGGAAAACTCAGTGGTGACTTTTTCAAATTTATTGAGTGCATATACCCGCTTGACAGCTTGCTGTAGTTGTTGCTTTTTAACAGGTTTCCCTTCTTGGATATCAAACGCATTTAAAATGATACTGGCACTGGTTTTTGAGTTGTTCTTTAGCACAATCTTATAAATGGGCTGGTTCAACGGTGATGTAATTTGCTGCTTCACTTCAGCTTTATGGGATTGATAATGGGCATATTGGGTATCGGATACCGTCAACAACTTCAGTTTTGAGAGTTGTTTTTTTGCCGCTTTTTCACCTAATTTATAAGCCATTGGCAAAATACTAAAGTCTGTGGTGCTTAATGAGCCAACGTTCGGGCGGATCAATATGTCCTTTTTGCTTAACAAAGCAATTTGCTTTTGGGTACTCGCGTTCGTCATTATGGTGGACAGTTGATTTAAAACCGATACAGCATCATTAAGATCTGACTTCTTAGCTAAAGAAGAGCCAATATCAATCGCAATCACAATATCGGCGCCCATAGCTTTGACCACATCAACGGGCATATTGTTGGAAATGCCGCCATCGACCAGTAACTTGTCACCATATTCAAGCGGCTGTAATGCACCTGGAACGGTCGCTGACGACTGCATAGCAAACACTAAGCTTCCTTTATTGATCACCACTGCATGGCTAGTGATCAGATCGGTCGCTACCGCACGGTAAGGGATCGGTAATTGGTCGAAGTTGTTAAATTGATGAACTAATCCGGTTGAATTACGCAATAACTCAGACATGGTCTGCCCGAGAAGTAAACCAGCTGGAGATTTCAGCTTTTCGTCACTGTAGCCCAAAAAAAGCGGTACATTAAATTTATCTCGGTTCTGTTTATCTCTGAAACTTAAATCCTTACGAGCAATGAGATCTGAATACCCTTTGTCCCAATCGGTAGACAACATGATTTTTTTTATTTCGTCAGCACTGTACCCCAGTGCATACATGCCACCTACATAAGCACCAATACTGGTGCCAGCGATATAATCAACAGGAATATGATTTTCTTCTAAGACTTTTAAAACACCAATATGCGCAGCGCCTTTGGCGCCACCACCACTGAGCACTAAGCCAATTTTTGGGCGAGCATTGACCGACTGAGCCATAAGGCTAATGGCGAGCAATAGACTTATTATTAGTGCTTTTTTCATCAGTTAAGTTTCTCTTTCGAGGGCATCTGCATGTTCAAGATATTGCTCAATATGTTTAATATCAAGTGGTTTTGAAAAGTAGTAACCTTGCATAAGGTAGCAACCTCTCCCAATCAAATGCTCAAGTTGTTCATAAGTCTCAATGCCCTCGGCCACCACCTTTAATTTTAGGTTTCGAGCCAGCTCAACAATACTATTTACAATCGCTTGGTCGGCACGATTTTGGGCAATATCAATAATGAATTTACGATCGATTTTTAAGGTATTTACCTTAAAGTTACGCAGATAAGCCAAAGAAGAGTAACCGGTACCGAAATCATCAATCGCGACTTCTACACCCATTGCGTGCAACTCCGATAAATGCGATTGTGCAATATCAAGCTCATTCATCAGCACGCCTTCGGTGATTTCCAAGCCCACACTTTCTGGCTGAACTCCTGTTTGCTCAATGGCAGACTTAACGGTTCTAACATAATCAGGTTGACGGAAATGCGCAGCTGACACGTTAATTGAAAGCCTAAATTTACGTTGATATTTTTTCTGCCATTTTGCCAGTTGTCTCAGTGAAGCAAATAGAACCCAACGATCGATATCGACAATCAAACCACAAGACTCGGCAATCGGGATAAAGACATCTGGTCGAATATAGCCCTTTACAGTATGATTCCAACGCAGCAGAGCTTCCATACCAACCATCTGATCGTCATCTAGCACACTTATCTGCGGTTGAAAGTTAAGCTCAAACTCGTGTTTTTTAAAGGCATAGCGAAGATCGCGTTCCAGCTGTAATTGGTATTGGTTGGCTTGGTATCGCTCTAACGAGTAATACTGATGATTTCCCCGACCTTCGTCTTTGGCGTGATACATAGACAGATCTGCATTTTTGATCAAGGCTTCTGGCGTACTAGCATGCTCTGGGAACAAGCTTATGCCAATACTGGTACTGATATAAAACTCTCGTCGGTTGATGATAAACGGTGTTTCAATTTGTTTTAAAATAATGCCAGCCAAAATATCCACTTGTTGAATATCCTTAACTTGCTTCATCAAAACAACAAATTCATCCCCTCCGAAACGGCATAAAATTGTATTTTCATCAATGGAGTCAATTAATCGCTTCGAGGCCTCCATCAACACAGCATCTCCCATGCTGTGACCGTATGTGTCATTAATATCTTTAAAGCGGTCTAAATCTAAAAACATCAGCGCAAGTTGCTGATTTTCTTGTTTTGCCTCATGAATAGCTTTTGTCAGCTCACGGTTAAATAAAGTACGGTTGGGTAAGCCTGTTAAGCCGTCATAGTTTGCCAGTTGAATCAGTTCCGCTTCAGTGCGCTTACGTTCCGTTATATCAGAAATGACCGCTACAAATTTGGCATCATTACCTAAACTAGAGTGCATCTGAGATAAGTTCATCCATATAGGGCAATAGCGCTGACTAGAGGTTAAAATAGCAAGCTCACCATGCCAACTACGCTGTTCAGCCAACAACTCATGCATCGAACTCATTGTTTGGCTATGCTTAATCATTTCTGAAAACGTTCGACCGTTTAAGTGTCTTGCTTCAAAGCCTACAATCGAATGAGCAGCATTATTACTTAAAATGATTTCTTGGTTTGCATTGAAAATTAATACGCCTTCGGAGGTATTTTCAAACGCTTCAACCATAATGCTAAAGGTATCTTCCAAGTTTCGGGTAGCGGTAATATCAGTGTAAATACCCGAAATCGTTAATATCGAGTTGTCTTCAAGGTTTCGATCAGTAGCCCGTCCTTTCGATCGGATCCAGCGCCATTCGCCACCTTGATTTTTTTGTCGATATTCCGCTTCAAAGGTTTCTTTTTCACCCGAGAGCACCCTATTCCAGCGAATATTCACTCTGTCTTGGTCATCTGGGTGAATCCCCAAATCATTTAATGACTTAACTTCAATGATTTGGTCGTGATTGGATAGTTTATTGTAATTTCCAAGCACTAACTGAGAACTGTCAGTTCTCCACTCCCACAAATCAGATTCACTGTTTTTTAATGCTTGGCCTAAACGCTCTTGGGTCGTTAATAATTCATGGTTTAATCGCTTGGTCTGATTCGCTCGGCTTTGATGACGCAACAGCAATATTAGGCCAAGAATCAATGCTGTAAATGCCAATCCAGTTTTGAATTCATTCGCTTGCCACCAATTTTGCAGTACTTTGAAATGATACTTATGAGGCAGCTGATAATTCAATCCATTCACTTGCCCTTGAAGCTCTAAAACGTAATTGCCAGCAGCCAAAGAAGATAGGTTAATCTGGGATTGCCCTGTTAAATTAACAAAGGCTCCTGGTGTTGATACCCCCTCATTGTAGAAGCGATACTGGACATTACGCAGTTGCCCCTCAAGGTAATCATGACTCGCAAGCTGTAAGCTTAATAAACTCACATCAGGAGCAAATGCATGACTTCGGCTTGGATGTAGAATTAACTCTTCTCTATCTGGGTAATAAGCTCGAATGTGGCTTAGAAATACCCCATCGTTTTCTAATCGATTTTGGATCTTATTAGGATCAAGTAATAACAAGCCACGTGAGGTACCCACATACAATCCCGCCTTAGGATCATAAAATGTCGCTTGTTCATTAAAATCAGCATTAGGTAAACCATCCGCAGGCTCAACAGCTCGAATATTATAGGGCGCTTTGGTTGCGATAGTGATGATCCTATCATCACACCCCACGAGTATGTGCTGCTGAACTTGCTCCATGAAGGTGATTTTCTGGCAGTTGGTATTCCAGCGAGAATTGAGAGGCTGAAGTTTCTGAGTTTGAGTATTATATTCAAACATCCCTTGTGCATAAGTACCTAACCAAAGCGTATTAGGCGACATTTCATAAAGCTGATTATAGGTGGGTAATTCACTCACTCCTATTTTCTTAGGATGTAAATTTTGTAAGTGTCCGTTTTCTATAAAACCAAAAAACGAGGTTCCACTAAGCCAAGTTTTACCGTCCGAAGCTATCATCAGATCTCGAGTAGAACTCAGATCCACTGAGGCATCATGAGTAATGGTGAGCTTCTTTATAATGGACGTTGCTCTATCCCAATAAAAAATATTGTTTTCGACAACAAACCAGATCCGATTTAAAGAATCATCTTTGACCGCCTTGTGGATATGACGATTCTCCAATGACTCAGCACTGTTTGCCCATTGAGCAAAACGAAGGATGCTGTTATCAGTAAGATTTAAAATAAAAAGACCATTACTGCTCGTTAGTAATAAATAGTTCTGATTAATTCTCAACAAGCTGGTTACGGTGTCATCGGAATCTAATTCTGGGATCTCTAATACACTGGCAGTCTTAGTTTCTCGATCAATTTGTAGTAATTGGTTATTTGCGGCAGCCCATACATAGTGGACATCAGCGTATATTTCTTTGATATCTTGAGAAATGAGTCGATAAGGATAGCGGCTAGAAATAAAATCACGAATAAACTCAGGGGTTTCGTTGAATACAGCAATGCCGTTGTAACGCCCAACGCCCCACATCAAGCCCGTCGGTTCGGCAAACAATTTCTTTATCGTGCCAAGGCTATTATCATATTCCACAAAATGAAATTGACTATGCTTGGGAATATAAATCTTTACGCCTGTATCTGTTGCCAACCATAACTGACCTTGTCTATCTTCACTTAAGGAGAACGTCGCATGACCAGTGTGCTGTTCAATAATAGGTGTAGTAAACAGGTTTTGGGCTTGGAAGGTACCTTTACTGGTGGCTAACCACAAGTGATCTTGGCTATCTTGGATTATTTGATTGATGGTGCCGTATTCTCTAGGCCAAGCATAACGACTGATTTGCTGAGTGGTAGGGTTAACCTTGACCAATTGATGCTTGTTGTAAACAAGTAACTGATCAACACCCAACTTGAGCATACCTTTAAATCGAAAATTGGCGTCATCAAGTTGTGCGAGTTTTTCTGCGGGGATTTGCCAATCTTTAACCCGATAAATTAATCCGTGGCTGGTTAACATGACAAAACTGCTATCGTCGTATGTCACGACCTCAGTAAAACCATCCTGAGCTACAGACTTAAAGGCAGGAAAATCGCTAAGCGGCTTAAATTGATTTTCATTGATGTTGAAACGGTAGGCATTAACTAAGGAGCTGACTAACAAATAATTTCTATCAAGCACCTTTCCTTTTACAAAAAAAGAATTTCTAGACTGATGTTTAAGAGAGCCAGCGCCTACTTTAGTGATATGAGAGTTGAGAGTACGATACAGCCCCTTTTCTTTCACCAGCCATGCATAGCCTTTTTTATCAAACAAGACCTGTTTAACAGCAGAATCTAAACCGTCTTGCTTAACGAGGATACGGCTAGTGGTATGCTCAGCTTGTATTGGAAATGCAACCACATAAAGTAACGCAAAAAAGAAAAATACTCTGGACATCTTCATTGAACTTATAACATTTATTGTCTGCAAAACAACTTACTCTAACCCAATGATATTACTAAAAGATTTCAGATGTTAACAACTTATATCATTCGTATCAATTAACTATGTGAATGGTATTATTCAAAAAATTAAAATAGGCAAAAAAAAACCTCGACAAAAGTCGAGGCTTTTTTGAGTTAATGCAAGTTATTAGTCTTCAGCAACAACTGAAACTTTAACGATAGCTTTAACTTCAGTGTGAAGTTGAACGTCAATTTCAAACTCACCAGTGTGACGTAGCGCACCGTGTGGTAGACGAACTTCAGCTTTAGCCAGTTCAACACCAGCTGCGGTAACTGCATCAGCAATATCGCGAGTACCGATAGAACCGAATAGCTTACCTTCTTCACCCGCTTTAGAAGCGATAACAACAGCTTCTAGAGCAGCTAGCTTTTCAGCGCGCTCGTTAGCTACTGCTAATTCACCAGCAAGTTTAGCTTCAAGCTCTTGACGGCGCTCTTCGAAGAACTTTTCGTTTTCTTCGTTAGCAACAACCGCTTTACCTTGAGGTAAAAGGAAGTTACGAGCATAACCAGCTTTAACTGATACTTTGTCACCTAGGTTACCTAGGTTAGCAATTTTATCTAGTAGAATTACGTACATTATCAAATCCTCTATTTTTGACTGCTATTACTGATGTAAATCAGTGTATGGCAGTAGAGAAAGATAACGAGCACGCTTGATAGCGCGAGCTAGTTGGCGTTGATATTTAGCACTAGTACCAGTGATACGGCTAGGAACGATCTTGCCGCTTTCAGTGATGTAGTTCTTTAAAGTGGCAATATCTTTGTAATCAATTTCTGTCACACCTTCAGCAGTGAAACGACAGAACTTACGACGACGGAAATAACGTGCCATATTGACAGTCTCCTAAGTTTTCAATTCGACTTGTTCGGCATGAAGTACGGTCTTTTGTTGACCGTTACGACTGGTTTGTAAAGAAATAAAACCGTCGACTTTAACTTCCATGCCAGCTTCTAAACTTTCAGCTATGAGCGCAAAACGCTCGCCACTTAATACCACTTTCATTTGCAGATAAATGTTACGGAGCATATCGGCTTCATAACGTTGCGATTTGTGTTCCAACAGAATCACCCAATGGGGAATGCCTGATGGACTTTTTAAGCGTTTCAAGCGAGCAATTTCACCTGATAGGCTTAAGTGGTTAGTGGTCACTTAGAAAGTTACTCAGCGGCTGCTTCAGCGCTTTCTTTGGTTTCACTTGCTGGCTTTTCTGCAGCTGGAGCACGACGAGAATCACGCTCTTCTTTTGCTTTAGCCATTGGTGAAGCTTCAGTCACAGCATGCTTAGTACGCATTACCATGCTACGCAGTACAGCGTCGTTGAAACGGAAAGCTGTTTCTAGTTCTTCAATCGCTTCTGCAGTTGCTTCAACGTTCATTAGAACGTAGTGTGCTTTGTGCAGCTCAAGAATTGGGTAAGCCAATTGACGACGGCCCCAATCTTCTAGGCGGTGAACGGTACCGTTTGCAGCGGTGATAACACCGGTGTAACGCTCAATCATACCTTGAACTTGTTCACTTTGATCTGGGTGAACCATAAATACGATTTCGTAATGACGCATTTATTGCTCCTTACGGTTAATTAGCCTCTTGTTGGGATCAGTCAAACCAGTTTGAGGCAAGGAACGGATTATTTGGACTGAATTAGGCGCGAGATAATACAGAAAACCCGCCTAAAACACAAGCGAATAATGGTTTATGGCGGGTTAAAGTGTGACTTAACTGCTTTGAGTTACATTACCGTGATTCCGATCTCTGTCTTACCGCTTCAAATAAACAAATACCTGTAGCAACAGAAACATTTAAGCTCGAAACGGTTCCCGCCATCGGAATCGAAATCAAACTATCACACGCTTCACGGGTTAAACGGCGTAATCCTTTGCCTTCTGCGCCCATAGCAATCGCCAACGAGCCTTTCATATCAGCATGATAAATATCGCTGTCAGCTTCACCAGCGGTACCTAAAATCCAAACCCCTTGTTGCTGAATGTGACGCATAGTACGGGCAAGGTTTGTCACTTGAAATACCGGCACCACTTCCGCGGCACCACACGCTACTTTGCTTACAGTAGATGTAATAGACACAGAGTTGTCTTTTGGAATGATAATGCCATGTACGCCTGCGGCATCGGCATTTCGTAAACAGGCACCAAGGTTGTGCGGATCAGTCACGCCATCTAGGATCAATAAGAAAGGTTGTTCTGTCTTTTCAAGCAGTAAATCTAAGTCTTTTTCAACCAATGCCTTTGCTGGTTTAACTCGAACTACCACACCTTGATGTTGATGAGATTGCGCTTTGTCATCCAATACTTTACGAGATGCACGCTGCAGCGTGATGCCAAAATTTTGTGCCAGCTTGATAACTTTATGCAAACGGTCATCATCACGACCTTGTAGAAGCCACAGCTCTAGAACACGTTCAGGGGATTGTTTTAACAAGGATTCGACGGCATGAAGACCGTACATGATTTCAGACTTTTTCATAAAAAATCGCTGCACTCAAAAAGAATGTAGCGATTGTAGTGTTTTTTAGTTTTAACCGCGAGTAGAAGTTAATATTTAGGTGTACTAGGCCTTCTCAACATAGGATCATTTGTGAGCCAAGCGTAACAAATATCCAATAATAATTTATATTGTTCTTCAGTTTGAACTGCTGTAGGGCTGCGTTTATCTCTCATATCTAACACTGTGTTATAAACCTCTTTTGTATAATTTTCTAGTGTGAGTTGACCACGATTGAATTTATCTAATAAATCAATGGCAGCTATCACAGTCATTGTTCTACCAACCCCTGCTTTACAATGGATAACTGATGGATAATTCTTTGTTTGAGCATGTAATGTCCGCACTAAGCGATTAAACTCAACAAGATTCATAACACCATGATCAGGCCAATTTTGTATATGAAGCCGAGAAACGTCTTGCTTAAAATCATCATGCTCAACTTGAAAAACCGTACTATCCAACCTGTGGGCTGTACGTTTGGTTATAAGCTTAGGGGCTTTAGGGTGTTCTTCGTGTTTAAATACTTTTTTACCTTTATCAGGATAGTAATGTTTACCTACCGAACTATCATCTCTCGAATTAGTTAAATCAATGATGTATCTCACCCCTTTTTGCTTAACCATGACCCAAAACATATACTGAGCCGTCTCGTCATCTAACGGGTATTGAGAAGCAATTATTGGCTTGCGCTCAGGTAATTCGATTTCATTGGCATGTAGAATATTTTTACCTCCAGGGATCTGTCCTCCTTTATAGTCCACTGGTTGCAACTCAACATTGGTATCTTTTGACGAGTATACACTGGTCTTATAACGTGCATATAACGGATCGGCAAGGTGTAACGGTTTAATGGAAGGATTGCCATAATACCTTCTTACTCTATCGACCATCTCTTCTTCTGCTGCCGCAAAACCACCCGCTGCAATCATATGAGTAGGTTTATAATCTTTTGCCTGTTTTGCTTCCGAAGAGGCTTGGGGTTTATTTACAGTGGGTTGCCCAGTGGTTGAAACGCTTTCGGCTTCTTCACCCTTTTTATCAGTATACGCCTGACTTTCTCCACTAGGTGTTGAGTTTCTTCTACGGCGTTGTGGCTTTGGTGGCGGCACTTCAGCATTGCCTTCTGCTCTTGAGCTGGAACTACTAGAGTCTGACTTAATTTCCCCATCAGGTATTAAGGTGCGGTTGCTCAGTAAAGTGTTGATACTTTCATTGGGATCTTGTTCAGTAACGTCAAATGGCTGAAGCTCTCCCAACTGCAACGTCGAATTTTCTCCTGAATCACGATCATCTAATGGACCGTTATCAATTGGTAAAACTGGTGCTTTGTTATTACTGGGTGGAGTTGCCATATTCCGTACCATTGTGGTGCATTGCACATAAACCTATACAAAAAGTTTATGTTACAAACATGGGAATACAACTTAATGATCGTTAATTTAATGTTTAATAATTTAGGGATTTTTAAATAAAAAAGCGCTCTAATACGAGCGCTTTGAAACCTAGCAAGATGAATTTGACTTAACGCCTACGTTTGGTTTTGGTTTTGGTTTTGGTTTTCTTTGCCTTGCCTGAAACTTTACTGCTTTTCTTTTTTGATGAGACTTTTGTATCGTCAGTCTTTCTTGAAGCTGGTTTACGCTTAGAACCTGACTTTTTACCGTCTCCTCGTTTAGCCCCTTCAATGTTAACTCGTTCTCTGGCTGTCAGCGGTTTACGTCTATTACTTTTACGGCGTTTAGGCTGAGCATCACCGTGGATCACTAGATCGATCATGCGATCATCGAGATTCACACTGGCAACTTGTACCGTGACTTCATCACCAAGTTGATACACTTGACCTGTACTTTCGCCCACTAGCTTTTGACGTTCATGATCAAAGTGAAAGTAATCATTACCAATGGTAGAGACATGCACTAAGCCATCAATGAATAAGTCATTTAAGCGAACGAACATGCCGAAATGAGTGACTGAAGCAATCACACCATCAAATACATCACCGACATGATCTTGCATAAACTCACACTTGAGCCAGTCCGACACATCACGAGTAGCTTCATCAGCACGGCGCTCACACATAGAGCAACTTTCAGCCAGCTTATCCAACTCATCAAGCTGGTAGTGATAACCGCCTTCTGGTGTCCATTTCTCTTTGGTGTCACCTTGCTCTTTCGCTAATAGATAACGAATGACTCGGTGTAAGATCAAATCCGGATAACGGCGAATTGGCGAGGTAAAATGCGCATATTGCTCTAGTGCTAAACCAAAGTGCCCATTGTTATCTGGGCTGTATACCGCTTGACGCATAGAGCGCAGTAACATCACTTGAATAAGCTCAGCATCAGGGCGATCGGTAATTTGCTCCATCAAAGCTTGATAATCAGCCGGTTGTGGCTCTAATCCACCACCAAGGCTTAAACCACGTTCAGCCAAAAAGCTCTTAAAGTTGGTGAGCTTCATATCAGATGGGGCTTCATGGACGCGGTATAGCACTTCGCCTTTGTGTTTTTTCACAAACTTAGCCGCAGCCACGTTAGCTAAAATCATACATTCTTCAATGATCTTATGGGCTTGGTTGCGATGGCGTGGTTCTATACGATCAATTTTACGTTGCTCATTGAAAATGAACTGGGTTTCCACCGTTTCAAAACCAATAGCACCACGTTCAGCACGTTTTTCCTCAAGTTTAAGGTATAAGCTTTGCAAACTTTGTAAGTGTGGAAGTAATGCTTGCTGAGGATGATCACTGACTTCACCTTCTAGCATGGCTGCTACATCCGTATAGGTGAAACGAGCGTGCGAATGCATGACGGCAGGATAGAACTTAAACCCAGATAAATTACCGCGATCGGAAATCGTCATTTCTGCCACCATACACAAACGATCCACTTGTGGATTGAGTGAGCATAAGCCGTTAGACAGCTTTTCGGGCAGCATAGGGATCACTTGCGATGGGAAATACACCGAGGTACCGCGAGCCTGCGCTTCTTTATCAATCGCCGATTCAGTTCTTACATAGTGACTGACATCAGCAATGGCGACCCATAAACGCCAGCCGCCGCTTTTTTTGCGCTCGCAATACACAGCATCATCAAAGTCACGGGCATCTTCACCATCAATGGTGACTAACGGCAGATGACGTAAATCCACTCGTCCTTGTTTTTCGGCTTCGGTAACTTCATCGGGGATACGGCGTAGTTTCTTTTCAATCAATGGCGACCAAGTGTGTGGCAGTTCGTAATTGCGAAGCGCAATTTCAATCTCCATTCCCGGTGCTTTATCTTTACCAATTACTTCGGTCACTTTGGCAGTGGCTTTAATGTATCGGCTCGGACGACGAGTAAGCTCGACGACCACCACATCACCATTTCGGGCGCCGTTTTTATCTTCTGGGGCAATGATGACTTCTTGCGTGATGCGTTTATCATCCGCCACGAAAAAGCCCATGCCGGCATCAAGATAATAACGGCCGACTAATGGCGCGGTTCTTTGTGTAGTTAAGCGGACGATTCGAGCGTCTTTTTTACCGCGTCCATGTTCAGCCGCTGGTTGTGCCAGCACTTTATCGCCGTGAAAGTACATTTGCATATCACGGGCTGAAATATAGAGATCATCGCCACCTTGATCGGGCTGAAAGAAGCCAAAGCCGTCTTTGTGCCCAAGAACGGTTCCGGATAATAAGTCCATACGCTCAGGTAAGCCGTAGCAACGGTTACGCGTAAATACTAACTGCCCGTCTCGCTCCATCGCTCTCAGTCTTCTTCTGAGCGCTTCCAGTTGTTCTTCATCAGTAATATTGAGCGCCGCAGCAATTTTTTCACGGCTCATGGGGGCAGTTTGCTTGGTTAAATGGTCAAGAATGAATTCTCGACTAGGAATTGGATTTTCGTACTTTTCTTGCTCTCGCTTTAAATGCGGATCTTGTGTCATTCAGTTTCCTTTATGGCGCAGGGTCATTTTACGTTACCTTCTTTTCTGCGCCCTTTTTACAATACTTGCTGGCATTTTAGTCGCCAATCGTTTCAATAATTTTTCAGCTTTATCTTTGCTGACTTTATCGTCAAATACATTGTGATACAGCAGCTTGTAACTCTGTTCATAATCAAAAGGACTGCCGTAGCCCTCATTGAGCAATTTCACCAATAACATTTGCGCTGGGATATAACCACCACTCGCCGCGGGTAATGCGTATTTGACTGCCGTTTCATTATTTTCTATGACGCGATCACCTTCGTCATAATAGCGTGCCAATCGAAATAATGCCTCATTACTGCCTTGGTTGGCACTGGCTGTTAGCTGTGTCATTCCGCGACGACTGTCTTGTGGGACACACGTACCTGTCAGCAGCATCTCACCCCATAAAAATTGATACAGGGGCTCTTTTAATACTTCAGCTCTGGCTTCAATATCTTCAACGAGCTGACAATCATCATGTTTCACTTGCTGTAAGTAACGATCTTGGTGGATCAATTGACTCAACTGTTTAACAGAATAGATATCAACCGCTTGTATTTCAGCCTTAACAGGAACAGCAGCTATGAGTATGAGAGAAATTAAGAATGTTCGCATCATAAATGAAATTGTTATCGTCTTCTTATTGAAGATCATCGACAGTATACCGCATTTCTTGAATGGCATTGGATAAATTTCACTCTAAGATACACAGTTATACCCACACACCTCCTACCTGTAACTTCGATTTTTGTGATTACAGCAACAACTTAGCCAACTTAATTCGCACCAAAGCGGCCAATAATGCAATGTATTTTCCCATTCTACGGTCTACAAAATATACAGAGTACAAATAACAAGCTAATCGTGATTGCTTTTTAAGCATGTCTACCATATTGTTGAAAACGCTTGTTTTTTACTCAGTAACATTTTCATTCAAATTAGAGAACCGCCATGCTTATTGGAATACCAAGGGAACAAGTCGGTGAACATCGAATTGCCGCGACTCCCAACAGCGTCAAGCAATTAATCAAATTGGGATTTGATGTTGTTGTTGAAAATGAAGCTGGAGTCGCCTCCAGTTTTACAGATAACGCCTTTACTGAAGCTGGGGCGAAAGTCTCAAGTGATGTTTGGCATGCTTCAATGATCTTTAAGGTCAATGCGCCCACTCCTGAAGAAATCAGTAAGATGCAGGCTGGCACAATTTTAGTCAGTTTCATTTGGCCTGCTCAAAACCCTGAGTTAGTTCAACTACTGGCCGATAAAGACATCACAGTTTTAGCAATGGATATGGTGCCGCGTATTTCACGCGCTCAGTCCCTAGATGCCTTGTCATCCATGGCTAACATCAGTGGTTATCGTGCTGTTGTTGAAGCGGCTCATGAATTTGGGCGCTTTTTTACAGGGCAAATTACCGCAGCCGGAAAAGTTCCACCAGCCAAAGTGTTAGTGATTGGTGCAGGCGTTGCAGGGCTCGCCGCCATTGGCGCAGCAGGCTCATTGGGTGCCATTGTTCGCGCCTTTGACACTCGCCTAGAGGTCGCTGAACAAATTGAATCCATGGGTGGTGAATTTTTAAAATTAGATTTTAGTGACGAACAAGGTGGTAGCTCAGATGGCTACGCTAAAGTGATGTCTGAAGAGTTTATCGCCGCTGAAATGGCACTATTTGCCGAGCAAGCTAAAGATGTAGATATCATCATCACCACAGCCCAGATCCCAGGAAAAACAGCGCCTAAATTGATCAGCAAAGCCATGGTGGACTCCATGAAACCCGGCTCAGTCATTGTAGATTTAGCCGCAGGTTCTGGCGGTAATGTTGAACCCAGTGTCGCAGGACGAAAAATTGTTACCGACAATGGGGTGACGGTGATTGGCTATACCGATTTAGCGGGTCGTTTGCCGACTCAGTCCTCTCAGCTTTACGCAACTAACCTCGTCAACCTGATGAAGCTACTTTGCAAACAAAAAGATGGTGAGATTGAGTTGGATTTTGACGATGTCGTCACTCGTAATATGACGGTTAGCCACGAACAAAGTATTTTGTTCCCGCCACCGCCTATATCTGTGTCAGCCGCTCCAGCTCAGCCTAAGCAAGAAACCATAAAACCTACCGAAGTCAAAGAAGAAAAACCGTCTTCAATGAAATATTGGTTCGCAGGGCTTGGCGCTCTTGCCTTTACCGCCATTGCAGCGACGGCTCCAGCGGCATTTTTATCACACTTTACCGTATTCGTGCTGTCTTGTGTGGTGGGCTATTACGTGGTGTGGAATGTCTCTCACTCGCTACATACGCCGCTAATGTCGGTGACCAATGCCATTTCAGGCATTATTGTCGTCGGGGCTTTATTGCAAATTGGTCATGGCTCAATCGTCATTAACCTTTTGGCATTTGCCGCCATTCTTATTGCCAGCATTAACATCTTTGGTGGCTTTACCGTCACTCATCGCATGCTGAAAATGTTCAGAAAAGATCAATAGCGGAGGTCATCATGTCTGAAGGGATCATTACAGCCGCTTACTTGATTGCAGCGGTATTATTTATTTTCAGTTTGGCGGGGCTTTCTAAGCAAGAAACGGCAAAACAAGGCAACATTTCTGGTGTTTTAGGGATGTCCATTGCACTGTTAGCCACCGTCTTTCGTCCTGATACTCTGGGCTTGGAATGGATTATCGCGGCAATGGTCGTAGGTGCCGTCATTGGTGTTTATCTTGCCCGCAAAGTGGAAATGACTCAAATGCCGGAATTGGTTGCCATGCTTCACAGCTTTGTGGGTTTAGCCGCGGTATTTGTTGGCTTCAACAGCTTTTTAGATCTACACCCAGTGGAAGGCCAAGCGCTTCATGTGTTAACAGGTGCTGAGTACACCATTCACCTCGTTGAAGTGTATTTAGGGATCTTTATTGGTGCAGTGACCTTTACAGGTTCAATTGTCGCCTTTGGGAAGCTTCGTGGCATCATCAACTCAAAAGCGTTAACCCTACCTCATCGCCATAAGCTCAATTTATTGGCTCTGTTAGTAAGCTTTGCCATGCTGATCCACTTTGCTGCAATCGAGCAAAGCGTCACAACGTTGATCATCATGTCAGTTTTGGCGGGATTATTTGGCTGGCATTTAGTGGCTTCCATAGGCGGCGCCGATATGCCAGTGGTGGTGTCTATGCTGAACTCTTACTCGGGTTGGGCTGCGGCAGCGGCTGGATTTATGTTATCCAATGACTTATTGATCATCGTCGGTGCCTTGGTTGGCTCATCAGGGGCAATTTTATCTTACATCATGTGTAAGGCAATGAATCGCTCCTTTATCTCAGTGATTGCTGGCGGTTTTGGTAACGATGTTCAAGTATCTAGTGGCGACGAGGAACAAAGTGAACACAGAGAAACCTTTGCAGAAGATGTCGCAGACATGCTGAAGAATGCTCGTAATGTGATTATCACCCCTGGATACGGCATGGCAGTGGCTCAAGCTCAATATCCTGTCGCAGAGATCACTCAGAAACTTCGAGACAAAGGTATTAACGTTCGCTTTGGTATTCACCCTGTTGCAGGACGCTTACCAGGTCATATGAATGTACTGCTTGCAGAAGCTAAAGTGCCTTATGACATCGTATTAGAAATGGATGAAATCAATGATGATTTTTCTGATACCGATGTGGTATTAGTGATTGGTGCTAACGACACGGTCAATCCTGCGGCAATGGACGATCCAAACAGCCCGATTGCCGGTATGCCTGTACTTGAGGTATGGAATGCGGGACAAGTCGTCGTATTTAAACGCTCGATGAATACTGGCTATGCGGGTGTACAAAATCCATTGTTCTTCAAAGACAACACACAAATGTTGTTTGGGGATGCCAAAGCAAGCTGTTTACAAATTTTAGATAAAATCTAACTGGCGCCTGTTCAGCATTGCTTCAATAAACATATAGAATAATTGGATATCCTTGGCAGCGACAACAAGTGGTATCCAATTATGAAAGCCACACTTAATAAGAGCGTTAGCTATAAGTCAGTAGCTTTATTTTAATCACTTAAGTTCAGTTGCAAGCCTAAACCTTAGTCACTCGCACTCAACCAATTAAGTGAGAAAGTTATGGCTGCTCATGCTGTAGATACAACAAGCTCTGTCCCGCCTGCGGCTCCTGCCTTACCCCCCTCTAAGCAACAAAAAACGTACAGAATGTCCGCCATATTTCCCTTTGTCAAATCTGAACTTTCATTCGATTTTTTTGCTCGGCTAGGAATTGGGTTTTCTCAATATCAGGGCTGGGACAAGCAGTACAGACACAATTCGGTTTGTGTGGGCTTAAAAGCACTCTCAACCGTCATGGCTAAGGGCACCAATGTTGATGGTATTATCCGTACGTTAAAAGCACTTAGAAAATTTAATGAAAGTGAACAGTTAGAGCATGCTCACCAAACTAATGGCAGTCAATTCTATCTTGAAACATCCAGTAGCTACTTAAATCCTTCAAATCAACAAGCCCCTCAAGAACAGCAAATAAACCCTGACTCAATATTTCAATACTTTACGGGGGAACAAAATAATTGGTGTTTGCTGGGAATACATTTAGACATAAGTGTCGATGAACTGTTGAACTATGAAGACGAGGAACGAGGTAACTGTGAATTTTGCCTTCAAAAGGTACTCAAAACGGCTTGTCAAGCTCATGCTCGATTCTCAGATCTACATCAAGCCCTAAACATCATCAACAAACATGATGCAGAAAACTTTTTACAAGCCTTTCAAGGAAATGAACAAGACTTTTATCTGACAGAGCCGAGTGCTTCATCTCATATTTTTGCAATGGATAAAGCCACTACAGAGCAACAGATTAAAATACTGTTAGCCGAAAACAAGAGCCTGAAGAAATCAGTTGCTGAACTTTCGAAAGTTGTGGCTCAACTCAAAACCGAACAATCGAGTTTAAACGAAAGAGTAAAATTACTTGAGAAAGCTGTTGGCTAGAGAGCTTCAATAGAGAATGTTACGAACACATTTCGTAATAAGTATTAAGTTTAATTCATAGGTACCTAAATATGAAACCTTTTAATTTTGCATCATTTCAAGTAATCGTGGCGCTTTTAGCATCACTTTTTCTAACATCAGCTCATGCTGATAACTATATTCACAGCTACTTTATCAACAACACACCAATTTCAGTATGTGGTATCCAACCTAAGACTAAGGCCGAGCTTAGTAAGATAATAAAAGGCAGTACAAGTAATGATACTCGAGGTTGTAGCATAGATGGAATTGATACCAAGCTCGTTCTTAAAATGATACAAGGGATCCCTAGTGTTGGGATCGACACACCACGCAACTGCATACCTACAGCCACTGAGCCAGAGCTGAGAACAATGACGATTATTGCGAGAGACAGCAATTTTGAACTCTCGACACAAATTATCGGTGATGAAATAGACTTTTCTGCGAGTTTAGCTCCAATGAATAATTTTCAATTTATTCCTAAGTCGACTTTTAGATAAAGAAGGTTGAACGCTCAGCTCTATTCAGCGTAGTTTAAGTCATGAATGCTATTAATGGACTTCTCTTTCCTTTAAGAGCAACATCCGATGAAACTTCAATTTGATCGCATATTTGGATTAATGACAGCTGTTTGTTTCTTTTTCCATCTAAACCTTGCCCACGCTGAGTTATTTAACACTTATATTGCCAACAACACCGATAAAGAAATCTGTACCGTTCCAGCTCTGAAAACCCAGCCATTCTTTAGTATTAGTGATGGTGCTTCATCTGAAGACTGTCTTGTCGATAATGTACAAATTTGGATTGGACTTTCGATTAAAAATAATAGAGTTCAAGCAAGCATTAAAACGCCAGATACCAGCTTGCCATTTTCCGATTCAAACTTGATCCGCCGAGTTAATATTCATGGACAACATGGTAATTATGAGATTGCGGTCAAAGCCAGTGGGGACAGCGCAACATTTGCCATCACTCCCCTCCCAAACAAGTCGCTGATCACAGATGCTAACAAACTCTCCATATTGACTTACAACTTATGGGGAACCAGCATTTACGGAGCAAAAAAAGTCTCAACCCGTTTTGCTGAAATGCCAAAATACTTTCATAACTACGATGTATTGGCATTTGAAGAACAATTTGATGTAGCGCCAACACAAGCACTCCACAAGGCATTAAAGTCTGAATATCCTTATCAAACAACTAAACTAAAAAAAGCGGATAAACCACTTCAAGCTGGAATTTACCTTCTTTCTCGCTACCCCATCTTAAAACAAGCTTCAATGATTTATAACGCATGTAACGGTTTACAGTGTCTTACTTCTAAAGGCGTGATTTATGTAGAAATCATCAAGAATGGCCAGAAATATCATATCTTTGATACTCACACTCAATCAGGTACTTCGGCTAAGGACGTTCAAGCACGTATGCAGCAAGTCGTTGAGCTTGAAACATTTATCAAATCTCAACAAGTACCGGATAAGGAACCCATTATTATTTCAGGCGATTTTAATATTGATATGATACATGAGCAGGAAAATTATACAGACATGTTGACCCTACTTAATGTCACACATCCCGACAGTACTGGTTATCCATTAACGTACGATAAAGATGTAAATAAATGGTCTGATGATGAGCACAGCTATGTCGACTACCTGATGTATGACAATGCTCATTTACTTCCTATTTCATCAAGCCTTAACGTCATTGAGCCAAGAAGCACAATCGCACCTCTCTGGAACTATTGGGATCTATCCGATCACTTTGCCGTTGAGGGTGTATTTGAATATGCCACGCCATCTCAAAATTAATCCATAAAAAAGCCCTGAATTAATCAGGGCTTTGAATATCTACTTAATTGGCAATTAAGCTTGTGCTTGAGGACGCATTGCTGGGAACAAGATCACATCACGAATCGTGTGAGTGTTAGTAAATAGCATCACCAAACGGTCGATACCAATACCTTGACCCGCTGTTGGTGGCAGACCGTGTTCTAGTGCAGTGATGTAGTCTGCATCGTAGAACATGGCTTCATCGTCACCCGCATCTTTGGCTTCAACTTGTGCTTTAAAGCGGTTGTCTTGATCTTCTGCATCGTTAAGCTCAGAGAAACCATTTGCTACTTCACGGCCCCCAATGAAGAACTCAAAGCGATCAGTGATGAAGTGGTTTTCATCATTACGACGAGCCAATGGAGAAATATCCGCTGGGTAACCGGTTATGAAGGTCGGTTGCATCAGTTGAGGCTCAGCCGTTTCACCGAAGATCTCTTCAAGCAGCTGACCACAGGTCCAGAATGGTTCTACTTCGATGTGCAAGCTCTTAGCCAACTTACGCATGAATTCGACATCTTTCACTTCTTCGTAAGTCATCGACTGAATGGTTTCATTGTCAGGATTGTAATGCTTAATTGCTTCTAACATACTCATACGAGCAAATGGACCACCAAAGTCTACCGTGTGCTCACCGTAAGGCAGCTTAGTTGAACCACACAGTTCTTCAGCAATTGAACTTAGCATTTCTTCGGTCAGATCCATGAGATCTTTGTAATCAGCGTACGCCATATAGAATTCCATCATGGTGAACTCTGGGTTATGACGTGGCGACAGACCTTCGTTACGGAAGTTACGGTTGATTTCAAATACGCGCTCGAAACCACCTACAACCAAACGCTTCAAATAAAGCTCTGGTGCGATACGCAGGTACATTTCGATATCCAGCGCATTATGGTGAGTGATGAAAGGACGCGCAGAAGCACCACCAGGAATGGTGTGCATCATTGGCGTTTCCACTTCCATGAACTCTTTTTTCACCATAAAATTACGGATTGCCGTAACCACTTTAGAGCGCATTTTGAACGCTTCACGAGACTCTTCGTTTACGATCAAATCAACGTAACGCTGACGGTAACGCATTTCTTGGTCAGTTAGACCGTGGAACTTTTCAGGAAGTGGACGCAGTGCTTTAGTGAGCAACTGATACTCTTCCATGTTCACGTATAGGTCACCTTTACCAGAAAGGTGAAGCTGTCCTGTAACACCAATGATGTCACCAATGTCTAAACCTTGGTACTTAGCTTTCAGTTCTTTTTGAACTGGCTTACCCGCATAAGCTTGAATACGACCGCTTACGTCTTGGATCACCAAAAATGGACCACGCTTGGCCATAACACGACCAGCGATAGAACGTTGAATACCCATTTCTTCTAGCTGCTCTTTGCTGTATTCGCCATACTCAGCTTGAATATCAGCGGCCTTGTGTTTTCGATCGAAGCTGTTTGGGTGACCATTAGCAGGACAAGTTTCGCGAATATGCGAAAGCTTTGCACGACGCTCAGCAATGAGCTTATTTTCATCTTGGACGTGTTCAGTCATTTTCTTCTCTCGAATAAACCTTAAAAATGTAGTTGTATAATTTACAAGTTAAATTGCCTAGACCATACCATTAATGGCTTACTCTAGGCTTACAGGCCTGATTTCAGGCTGGCTTCAATAAATTTATCTAATTCGCCATCAAGGACAGCTTGGGTATTGCGATTTTCAACACCTGTACGAAGATCTTTAATTCTTGAATCATCAAGAACGTAAGAACGAATTTGGCTACCCCAACCAATATCCGATTTCGCATCTTCTGCCGCTTGTTTATCGGCATTTTGTTTCAGCATTTCCAGCTCATACAATTTCGCTTTCAACTGCTTCATTGCTGAATCACGGTTTTTATGCTGAGAACGATCGTTTTGACACTGCACCACGGTGTTCGTTGGTAAGTGAGTAATTCGGATCGCTGATTCTGTTTTGTTTACGTGCTGACCACCCGCGCCTGATGCTCGGTAAGTATCGATACGTAAATCGGCAGGATTGATATCAATTTCAATGGAGTCATCCACTTCTGGATATACAAACACAGAGCAGAATGAAGTATGGCGCTTACCTGACGAATCAAACGGTGATTTACGTACTAAGCGGTGAACACCTGTTTCAGTTCGTAGCCAACCAAAAGCGTATTCACCGGTAAACTTGATGGTTGCACCTTTAATACCGGCAACATCACCATCGGTCACTTCGATAAGCTCTGGTTTAAACTCGTGGGCTTCCCCCCAACGTAAGAACATACGCAGTACCATATTGGCCCAATCTTGGGCCTCCGTACCACCTGAGCCAGATTGGATATCAAGGTAACAATCCGAAGCATCATTCTTACCTGAGAACATACGACGGAACTCAAGTTCTTCAAGACGCACTTCTAAGTCCGCAAGCTCAGTATTAGCATCGTTGAAGGTTTCTTCATCATCTTCTTCAACAGCCAATTCCAATAAGCCTTCAATATCTTCAAGCCCGCTGTCCATATCATCAATGGTTTTCACAACGGCTTCTAGAGAAACGCGCTCTTTACCTAGTGCTTGGGCGTTGTCTGGGTTGTCCCATACTTCTGAGCTTTCAAGCTCACGAGTCACCTCTTCTAGACGCTCTTTCTTAGCATCATAGTCAAAGGTACCCCCTAAGAAGATCTGTCCGCTCAGACAACTCCTTAATTTTGGTTTTTACTGGATTTACTTCAAACATGAAATGGATTCTTTTTCGAGTGTATATCTACATGAATAAATGTAGATATCTGTATAATATCAAGCCAGTTATTCTACCTTAAGCCAATGTCGCTGAAAATAGCGATATCGGATATTCAATATTATCTCTGCGCTTAATTTCAAGGGACTGGCTATATCTATAATTTAATAAGACGGTAAATTAAATTTTATTAACCTTTTAAATCAACTCTTTACAGAAAAACCAAACTATGAATAATTATTCAACAATGTTCATAACTTATTGAGTTATATGACAAGCGCAGTTGTAAAAGTTTCCGATGTAAAAAATCCCAACTTGGATGCTGAATCCAATCAGCAAGTATTCTGGAGCTGTACCGAAGCAAAGGTGCATATCGAAACTAAAACCAAAGGTGGGAAATCGAATACTGTCGACTTTATGATTCATGTATCAGCTAATGAATTGATATCTGCTTGGCATATTGGAACTGAGCCTCCTACTTACAGCAAGGTTACTCCAATAGGTAGAGCTAAAATTACTAAGGGTGATCATATCGCTAGGGATCTAAGGAAAATTGTTAAAGCGCATAAAGCAACAATTTTACATTTCCATGCTGTAGAAGCTGAAAAGCAAGATAAATTGAATAAGCAGACTGCGTCGCCAAAAGCGGCAAGTCAACCTCCAAGTGTTCATAGACATACAACTCAACGTTCACAGAAACAAACAACGCCAGTAAAAAGCAGTCATCCTCTCGTGCATTCATTCTCACAATCAGTGGCAGAGCAACCATGCCTTTCTCAAGAACCCATGGCCTCACAAATGAGTCTAGCCGATACTCATACATTCACTCATGATGCAACCTTATCCTTGGCTACACAGCCACTTTACCCACGTGGTTCACAGACAAGTTTTTCTCAAATATCAGCGCAATCGAGCCCCAATGCCTTAACGAGTAAACAAGTTCCTCGACAATATTTTTCCCGACAACATCCATCGCAAAAATCGCAAGAGACTGCTAAATCAAGACCATCATCTAGAGTCGATCAGTTAAAAAAACAAGAGTTAGAATCCCATAGTGGTACTTCGATAGGTAGTACAGCCTCAGAAAAAGAAAGACAAATAAAAGTTAAACAACATTGGGCTAATCACCATTTTTCTTGCGGGAAATTGGTACCCAATGGATTCTCATCAGATGAAGTTGCGTTAACTCAGCCTGCAAAACCAGCAGCACCAACTCCGCCTTTAGCAAAAACAGCTCTAGCCCCCTCAGCTTCACTTACTCAACCTGTAACTTCTGAGTCTCCCACTTTTATATATTGTCCGTCACCAAGTAAAACTAGGCCTTTAACCCACGGTGAATTACAAAATGAAAATGCCACGCTAAGATCACAACTAAGACCAATACAAGAACGAAATTTCGAACTACAACATACGCTAAGATCACTGCAACAGCAGCTAGTTGAATCAGAACAGAAAGTGATGACTCTACAGCATCAAAGTAGGGAGCAACAGAAAGTGGTTATGGCGTTAAAAGAAGACCTGAGAGAAGCACAAGTTAAATCAAAACAAGAAAGGATTGCTATACAGCATTATTGGCACCAACAAGAGAGCCAATGGCGATTATCTCAACAAGCAAGCCAACTATCACAAACATTAACGGCTACAGGTTTTACTCAAGGTTCTGGTCTCCAAATTCAACAGGCTCACATTCAAGCTGAAGAGATCATCCGTCTCGCCCAATATAAAGCCAAAGAAACGGAATCAAAAGCAAACGATTTGATGAAAACGGCTAAAGCCAAACTACAGCAAGCTAATGAAGCAAAGGAATATATTGACCTTCAATATAAAAAGTTAGCGCAATCACAAAAAGAAGATAAACAGAGAGCTCATAGACTTGCACAAACAAACGCTAAACTGTCTTCTCAAATCCAAAGCGAATATCAAGAGATTCTTAGGGTTTATCAAGAAATACAAAATCTCCAACTGAAACTACCAACAGAAACCGATGAGTTATTGAGCAAAAGAATCAAGAACTTTCAAACTCATTTAGGTCGGCTAAGTGCTCGGTCAGTATCCAAAACGGCTCAGTTATAATCTTCCGATTTTACGTTTATATTAATGACAAAACTAAATTGCTTGTAATAATACAAAGACCAACCCAAAACACATTCAACTTGGCAAAGCGTAATAAACCAAAGCCAAAGAGTGCAATAAGTACATCACTGAAATCTTCTACCGCAGATGTGAAAACAGGGTTAATCCAAGCCGCCATTAAAATGCCTACAACACAGGCATTAACAGTGCCAACAATGGCTTTTATTTTTTGATTCTGCGCTAAAGCAAACCAGCCGTTGATCATAGCAAGCATCATTAAAAAGCCCGGGGCAAAAATAAACAAAGTGGCCAACAATGCGCCTATGAAAGCACTACCTTGCCAAATGGATGCCCCTAAAAAACTCGACAGGGTAAACATAGGGCCGGGGATCATTTGCGCAAATCCATAACCACTTAAAAAAGTTTGTGGTTCAACATAACTGCTAAGCCCATTTTGCAATAACGGTAACACCACATGGCCACCACCAAAGACTAACGTCCCCGATAAATAAAACTGCTTAAGGGTATCGCCGTAAACCGAGCCCGAAAGTAATAGTAGAACTGATAATACGCCTATGAGAATAACTAATGGTACAAAGCTAATTTCAACATTTTGTTCAAACTTCGCATCTCGAGATTGCCAAAAGCCTATGACCGCCGCGATAAGAAGCAAGCCCACTTGTATACCAACCGAGGGCACCAAGACTAATACCGCAGCAGCTGCAATCGCATAAACTTTATGAACGGCAGATTGACAAAAGCTCTTCGCCATCGACAACACCGCATCAGCCACCACCACCACAGCAAGCAATTTTAAAGCAGATATTATGCTCATTATCCAAGGTGAAGTTGACCAATATTCCATTTTGAGCAATAAAGCCAAACCATACATAATAAAAAATGAAGGTAAGGTAAACCCAACAAAAGCAGCAATTGCTCCTATCAGTCCCGCTTTTTGATAACCAATGCCGAAGCCTAATTGACTAGAAGCAGGGCCAGGAAGAAATTGACACAAAGCCAATATATGAGCAAAACGATCGGCATCTAACCATTGCAATTCGTCTACAAAGCGGCGTCGAAAATATCCAATATGAGCCGCAGGTCCCCCAAAGCACACCCACCCTAACAGAAAGAACTGTTTAAAAACTGAAATGACCACCGACACGTTTCCTACAAAAGTAAACACCATTCGAAAAAGGGATTATATGACAAAATTGTTGCAAAAATATGGCGAGGTAAATCATAAAAACATCGTCATCTAAGGTATTCACCCTAGACAATACAACAAAAAACCACACTCATCAGACCAGTTACATTTTCCCTTCCTTATTTTTCGATATCAATCATTGATAGATCTCTTATGCTTTGTATTACACAAGGTTTGATTTGTCGTTTTGAAGACTTAAGCAATAAATCGGATTTAGTGTCTATACTAAAAGACTAAATACGATAAATACTCCAATAACCTGCGCTCACCTAACTCTTAAAACGATGTCATAACCATAATTAAATCCGCGCTATAGGCTTCTCGCTACAAGCTAATTGCTACAAACAATGTTGTGAATTGATTCATCAGCATACTGGCTCCCAAGGAGAATCTAAATGGAACACGAAGAGTTTGATGTTTTACAAAACTTTATCGAACAAGGTGGCACTTTAAAAATGCTGGCCGATGTGGACGACGAAGAGCTAGGTACTTTATATCAATACAGTTTGCAACTTGTAGGCTGCCGTGATTATGAAGGTGCAAAGCGGATTTTATACCTCTTGTTCCGTATCGACTCATGGAACTATGACTACTGCTTCAATCTTGCTCAAGTTTATCAACACTTAGGTGAACACCACGAAGCAATATACCTCTTTGGACGTGCTGGAATGATTCAAGTGGATAACCCTATGCCCGCCTTCCAAGCTGGACAAAGTTATTTAGCCTGCAAAAACTACGAATTCGCTGAAAAGAGCTTCAACGCTTCAATACGCTGGAGTGAAGGACGCCCACAATTTGCCGAACTTGAAGCCAACGCCCAGTTTGCGCTTGAGCAACTAGCTAAGGAGAATAATCATGTCGGATCTTAATCGAGTTGGCGATACCAGTATTCATCAACCTATGATAGACCCATCACTATTGGATGGTTCACATGGCAGCCAAAGTGTTCATCATGCCAAGTTACCTACTTTTGACCAAATCGCACACCAAAGCGCAAATGCTTATAACTTAGCCGATGAAATTGATAAACGTAATGGTCTTATTTCACGAAGAGAAGCAGATAAGGCCCTCAAACAAGTATTGGCTAAATTTGATGGCAACGTCCCACCATCAATTGCAGACTTAGAAAAAGCCAACATGCAAGCCATGGTGTTATTAGCTACAAACCTGAGTATTTCAACCTTTAGTGATACGGCTCAAGCTAAGTTAAAAGCCCAAAAAATCATGACAGATACCCAAGCTTATTTGAATGATCAAAAAGTGAAAAAGTATCAACAACAAATGAAGGATCGGGCAGATCAACAGGCTAAGGCGAGAAAAGCTGGTATTTTTACTGCTATCTTTGACTGGATCATCAGTGCCGCAGAAGCCATCTACGGCATCATAAAAATTGTTGAAGGTGTTGCCTCTGCTATTTGTAGTTTTGGTGCCGATGCCGAAGCCTATGTCGAAGTACTCAGTGGTGCTACCTATCTTGCCGCTGGAGCTGCCGGTCTAGTAAAAGCTGCCGCAGAAACCTGTGAGCTTGCAGGTGTTGGCGATAAAAAAACCGAAGAAGAAGTCGCTAAGATAGCGGGTTATGTTCAACTCGGTTGCGAAATCGCTGGCATGTGTACCGACATATTTGGTGCTGGCCTTGCCTTTAAAGCCGCAAGAGGCGCTGCCTCTGCCGTTGAAGAAGGCGTTAAAATTGCCGCAGATGTTGCGATAAAAACCACCACAGATCTTGCCGAAACCACTGCTGCGGCCTCTATAGATGCAGGTGCAGAAGGTATGGTTGAACTCGAAAAACTCGCAGCAAAAGAAGCTGTTGAGCAGCTATCAAAAGATATCGCAGAGCAAGTCGCTTCAGATGTTGGTGACAGTATTGTCACCAAAATTTCATCAAAGGCGGCTGAGGTAGCTTCAGAAAAAGGCACGGAAGAAGGTGCCACTCTTGGCCGCAAAATTGCGATAAAACTTACCAGGCGCATGTTTAAGCGTGTTTCGAAAGAGTTTGGTAAGGAAGCCATTAAAGAGATGACCCAAAAAGTGGTACAAGAAGCCATTGAAGAAACCGCTAAACAAGCGGCCAAAGAAGGGGGGGAAATCACCGAAGATACAGTCAAAGATATGGCCAAGTTAGCCAGTAAAAAAGCGACACAAAGGCTTATGAAAGGCTGTGTAAAAATCTCCACCAACCTTGCCCTAGATATGGGTCGAGGCGCAGTATCTGGTGGACAACAAATCACTCAAGGCACCATTGCTGAAGTACGTGCAGTCACTGAAAAAGCCATTGAAGAGCTTATTCTCGAACAAGACTTCCTTGAATTTACCAGTGATTGGTATGACAGAACAAAGCAAGATGAAACCAAGTCAGCAAAAGATCTGATTTCAAAAGCAGGCACCGCGGTACAAGGAGGCACTGACGTCATCAGCCAAACAGGTACAATCCGAGCTCGCATTGCCAGCTCAATAGCAGGATAAGAGAGGTAATCATTATGTCAGGAGTTTCACAAGTATCAGGAAGCGCAGGAGTCAAAAGTGATATGCCAACGCATTCCTTTGACGATGCTCATCAAAATTTAGATCATTTAGATCATGGATTGAAAGGCATTGATCATCATATGAACAAGATCAATAAGTCATTTAGCAATCTATCATCACAATTCACTCCAGTGAAAGATCCAAAGCATCAAGATGAAAAAGATCTTAACGATTTACTGAATGAGAAAATTGATGATGGTTACGATTCAGGTTCGCTTGATGGAAGTGCCAGTATGAGTGGTGCCGCAGCCATTGAAGAAATTAACCAGTTGATGATTAAACTCGCCGACTTATTCAAAAAACTGCGTAATATCTTACAGGATTTTAACGTTGTACAGGAAAAACTCGCGTGGGATATCCAGCTTGCTTCGCTAGCGAAAAAACGTGAAGGGATCCAAGACGCCATGATTGGTATGGTGATCTCTGGAGCTGCCAGTATCGCAGGTGGTATGTTCAGTGTCGGGTTTGGTGCCGGTGGTGCTTTTAAAGGCAGTGAGGCACTAGGCATTTTTGGTCAAGGTTTAGGACGAATGACTGAAGGTGGTGGTTCAGCAACCAACGCTTATATGACTCAGTTAAGTGAAAACGCCAAACTCTTAGGTTCATTTGATGAAACCAACGCCAATACTTATATTAAAAAGTTTGGTGAGACCATGGAAAGAGCCCGTAGAACTTCAACCGATATGGTGTCTACACTAACTGAACTTACCCAGTTACACCGTAGTTTAGAAAACGCATTAATGGTGAAATAATCACAACCTAGCAGTAGGGATTTATTTTCACTACTGCTAGGTTTTTGCATATTAAGGAGTTACACATGGATGAAGTCACCTACCACCTCCAGCAACAAGGTATTGTTGTTCAACCTGCCTACTTTGGTGAAAGCCAGTTCGAATATGGTAAAAGATGGGAAACCGAGCATTGGCGTCTAATATATCGAGTCGAAGATCATGTCATGACCATTTGCGAAATTGAAAGTAAGAGTAAACCAGAGGGGATCCGTGGTGCTATGCTCGACGTGATAAGCCAACTAAAGAAATTTAAAAAAGAAATCACTTCATTAAAATCCATAAGAGGCCGAGTGCTCACTGAGTTTGGATCACCACAAGAGAGAGAGCGACGTCAACTTCAAGAAAAGCTCTATCTCAAACAAGGTGCGAAAAAAGTAGAAAACGAAGAAGGTATTTGGTTAGTTTATTAATTAACCTGAGCTCAGGTTAATTAATACTTCAGATACAACAAAGCCCCGTAATCGACGGGGCTTTTTTGCATCTTATACAAAGATAAGTGGTCGGTGATAGAGGATTCGAACCTCTGACCCTCTGCTCCCAAAGCAGATGCGCTACCGGGCTGCGCTAATCACCGAAATTGGGGTAAGCTGAAAATTCAACTTTAGAGAATGTGGTCGGTGATAGAGGATTCGAACCTCTGACCCTCTGCTCCCAAAGCAGATGCGCTACCGGGCTGCGCTAATCACCGAGAAGTGGGGTGACTGATGGGACTTGAACCCACGACAACCGGAATCACAATCCGGGGCTCTACCAACTGAGCTACAATCACCACATTTACATTTGCTAACAGAATATTTGGATACCGCTTAATTCCAAATGGTGCGCCCAGAAGGATTCGAACCCTCGGCCTCACCCTCCGGAGGGGTGCGCTCTATCCAACTGAGCTATGGGCGCTCAATTCGGTTAGCGCGGCATATACTAGGGATAACCGATGCCGCTGTCTAGCACTAGTTTCATATTTTTAATCAATTGGTCATCTTTTAGCAATTTAACTCAATAATTATACATAAGATGATTAAAAATTATCTTGGCAGTTAAGTTTATTCATGTTAATTCTAGATATTATATAAGAAAAAGATAATATGACTGGAGCTGACGTATAAAATGGAATTTGACGTTATTGATCCCCTAAAGCTCAACAATGAAAACCTTAACGACCGTCTTCAAAATAGAATTCGGCGGCTTAAGGGTGTCTTACAAACTTATAAACAAGCAAAAATTGCTCGTGATGTCTTAATTGAGATCTCCAACCTCGCTGAGCGCACATCCTCATTAAAAGACTTCTATAAAGGCGTCCATCAACTCCTAAAAAAAGTGATTGCTGCTGATAACTTTTATGTCGCGACTCTCTGCCCTTTAACCCATGATATTGAGCTCATTTTCTTCATTGATGAGCACGAACCGACTAAAGAAAAAATAAACCAAAGCAATTTATCAGAGCTCCTTAGAGCTGGTTTAACCGGTTATGTAATTAGAACCGGAGAAACGCTATTGTGTGATAAAAACAAATTTCAGGAATTACTTGAGCAAAAAGAAATCGAGCTGGTTGGTCCAATCGCCCATGTTTGGCTTGGTACACCTATTATAAGTGGAGAGCAAGTTCTGGGCACTTTAGTCGTACAAAGCTACCACGAGGATGTGAGCTACAGTAATAATGACATCGAACTGATGAAGTTTATTTGTCAGCACATTGCAGGGGTATCTGAGCGTATTGAACATCAGCACAGCATGGAACAAGCCATTACTATACGTACCAATGAATTGATCCATACTCACGACGAACTCAAGCAAGAAATCGCCGAACGAATCCAAGCTGAAAAGTTACACAAAACCTTATTTGAAATTGCCAATCTTTGCCATGATGATCTGGATGACGATGATTTCTACCAAAGGCTCAGCGAGATTTTAAAAGAGTTCTTAGGAGATGGGCATTGCTATATCTCGCTATATGATAAAGAAAATAATACCTTATTCTTTCCATTTTATGCTCATGATCATACTCATAATCAAGATATACCGAGTGAACGCCCTTTTTTAGATGGGCTGACTGAATACTTGATGAAACATAAAAAACCTCTCTTGCTCAACAGTAATGACCTCTATCAACTCATCGACAAAAAACTTATTTACCAACAACTAAAGTTTCCTAGAGCTGTAGATGAGTGCTCGCAGTGGATGGCTGCCCCGTTGTATATAGAGGAACACATCAATGGTGTGCTTGCGGTATACCATTCCAACCCTGATATAAAATACCACGAGTCTAATTTAGAACTGCTCAATTTTGTGGCGCAACAGATTGCCATCGCGATTGAACGTAAGCGCGCTAAAGGGATCATGCAGCAAAACTATCAAAACCTTGAGCGTGAAGTAAAAAGGCGGACTTGTGAATTAGCAAAAGCCAATAAAGAGCTCAAAAAAGAAATCACCCTCCGTCGCAAAATGGAATTGCAACTTATTTATGATGCTAACCATGATCCTCTCACAGGCCTCCCCAATAGAGCCATGTTTATGGAAAGACTTGAACAAGCGATCAGCCAAATTAATCGCCACCCAGAGCGAGTCTTTGCATTGATGTTTATTGATCTCGACAAATTCAAACGGGTCAATGATACGCTAGGACATATTGAGGGCGATCGGTTTTTGATTGAAACCAGCGATCGCTTAAAAATGTGTATCCGACAAAACGACACTCTAGGTCGATTAGGTGGGGATGAATTTGTGGTGTTGCTAGACAGCATACAATCACCACAAGATGCAATAGAAATTGCCGACCGTATCTTACAGCTGCTATCTAACCCATATAAATTAAGTGGTAAAAAGTTTTATTCCAGTGCCAGCATAGGCATTGCTATCAGCTCTCAAGAGATTCAAGAAACAGAAAACTTATTACGCTCAGCCGACCATGCCATGTATCAAGCCAAAGCTAAAGGGCGTGGGCGCTACGAAATCTATCAGCCACCGCATTAGGTGGCTGCTAACAATATTTTACCCTTTAAGCATATTTCTCAAATTTGAGATATTTGCTTTCCCTGTTTGCTGACGCTGCTGTTCACTTTGCAATGGTTTCTGGTTTTCCCATTTCACATCATCTTGTGGTAATTCCATTAAAAAGCGACTCGGCTCTGTGCGCATGGTTTCTCCGAACTGTCGACGTTCTCGACAAATCACAAACCACAATTCTTTCTGGGCACGAGTGATCCCCACGTAGGCTAAGCGTCTTTCTTCCTCGACATTGTCTTCATCAATACTGGTTTGATGTGGAAGCAATCCTTCTTCCATGCCCACCATAAACACATAAGGAAACTCCAAACCCTTTGACGCATGCAAAGTCATTAACTGCACTTGATCGCCAGCTTCTTCTTCACTGTTGCGCTCCATCATGTCACGCAACGTGAGTCGAGTGACCACTTCTGGCAAGGTCATAGGCTCGTCTAAGTCATCGCCATTGAGCATTTCAGTCACCCAACGATACAGCTCAGAAATGTTCTTCATTCGCATTTCAGCAGCCTTAGGGCTGGTACTGTTTTCGTAAAGATAATCTTCGTAATTGATATTTCGGATCAGCTGTTTGATGGCATCTATGCCCTCACCTCGCTTAGCAATTTCTCCTGTATCAACAATAAATCGACCAAACTCATAAAGCGATTTACAAGCTGCAGGGCTCAATTCATGGTTCAACTCAGGCTCAAAAATAGCACTGAATAAAGAAATGTGTCTTTGATTCGCAAAATTTCCCAAATGCTCTAATGTGGCTGGTCCTATCCCACGCTTAGGTAGGTTAACTACCCGTAAAAAAGCATTGTCATCATCTGGATTCACCACTAAACGGAGATACGCCATGATGTCTTTGATTTCAGCCCTAGCGAAAAACGAGGTACCACCACTCAGCTTATAGGGAATACGGTTGGTCATTAATGCTCGTTCTAATAATCGCGACTGATGGTTACCACGATACAAAATGGCATATTCCCCATAGCGGGTTTTGCCCACAAATTTATGGCGAACAATTTCAGCAACAACTCGCTCAGCTTCTTGTTCTTCATTGCCCGCCATGACCACCCTCAGAGGCTCACCGTAGGCCAGTTCACTAAACAAGGATTTTTCATAAACGTGGTCATTATTGGCGATCAGAATATTGGCCGCTTTTAGAATACGCTGGCTTGAGCGATAGTTTTGCTCAAGCTTAATGAGTTTAAGCTGCGGGAAATCTTTACCGAGTAGCACAAGGTTTTGCGGTTTTGCCCCACGCCAAGAGTAGATAGACTGATCGTCATCTCCAACAACAGTAAAGCGCGCGCGCTCACCCACCAGTAGCTTCACCAATTCATATTGGCTTGAGTTGGTATCTTGGTATTCATCCACCAGCAAATATTGAAACCTAAGCTGCCAGCGTTCACGTGCGACTTCATTGTGTCTTAATAATAACGTCGGCAGTAAAATCAAGTCATCAAAATCAAGGGCATTGTAGGCTTTCATGTGTTGGGCATAACGCTTATATAGCAACGCAAACAATTGCTGTTGTTCACCCTTGGCCGTTTTGATGGCGTGTTCAGGGATCATCAAATTGCCTTTCCAATTAGAAATGGCGGACGCTAATGCGCGAAGTAAATCCTTATCTTCTTGAAGTTCTTTTTCAGTGAGTTCTTTTAGTAAAGCCAAAGTATCTTGATCATCAAACAACGAGAATCCCGCTTTTAGACCCAGTGTTTTGTATTCTTTTTTAATGATTTCCAGCCCAAGGGTATGAAATGTGGAGATCCACAGGCCACGAGAGAGTTGTTTTCCAATCGATTGCGCCACACGCTCTTTCATCTCACGTGCCGCTTTGTTGGTAAAGGTAACTGCAGCGATATTTCTGGCTCGGTAACCACACTTTTCAAGTAAATAAGCAATCTTATTAATGATCACCCTAGTCTTACCACTTCCTGCTCCAGCCAAAACCAGGCATGGGCCAGAGACATAGTGTACCGCTTCATTTTGACCAGGGTTGAGTTTCATTGATTGCAATCTACCAAGCTAAAACGTAGATCCTAGCGTATTTATAGTGCTACTCGCTACGGTTTTCTTAGTATCAATGTACAAACACTTGATGCTAACGACGTGACGAATATAGGCAATTTAGCTTAATACTTTACCCGCTTTACTCAGGCATTTATCAAGAATAGATGCAAAATACGCGTTCCCAGCTCCTCTCCCAAAGCCTTGATGAGAACGACTCACTGTCAAGCTAAACAAAATATTTTTCCATGTTCGCTCTTTATTACCAGAAATTGGAAAACCGATTAACCAACGATTGAGCTGCTCTCTCACATATGGGTATCGATACTCAGGGGTATCTTCTTTAAATGGTTTTTTAGGGCATTGAAAGCCGACGGTATTTAAACTCTCAAAGAAGATGTTCAATGATTCAGCATCAAATTCTGACAGAGCATCAATAACTCCAAACTCTTCTAATACTTCTATTGATATTGGAGTGCTTGGTCCTACTCCCCCTTTTGCTTGCACTTCAACTAGTGTCCCCCAGTCACCTTTGACTTCTTGTTGATCTTCAACGAACTCAAAGGTCTCTTGTATTTTTGGATGTAAATCGTGTATTTGTTCATCCTGTGTAACCTCTTCTGTTGGGAAAGGGTTGTGTATGTCTTCCCAAGTAGGGGCTGAGGGTCTTACTAAAGGTTCACCTCTTATTTCTCTGATCCTCTCGTAATAGTCCTGTAATTTTTTAGCAGCCCTCTCCCCAATTAGGGAGCGCTGCTCTTTAACAAAACGTTCTACAATATCAAGAAACTGACCCCAAGATTTGTCATCTCCCTTTTCATCCGCTAACCATGTCCGTATCGTCGCTTTCATGATGGATAGAGGCTCGCTATGCATACTTGCACAATCTTTCAAAACAATGGCCATTTCAAGAGCACCACTCTCCATAAACAGCATTTTACCAAACTGCTCCAATGCTTTCTTCGGTAGTGACTCTAAGGTTAAGAACAAACAATATTCATTTTTGTTATCCCTATTCGATACATCCAAAACGGTAACGGCCTCAGTTAACGCTTCAGAATCACTGACTCTGGTTTGTTTTTTAGGGTGCTCGACCCAATTTGAGAGACTTGGCTGAGCAAATTGTTGTAGATACTCTTCTAATTGATGAGCGATTTGAGCTTGCCCTCCTCGTTTAAGCGCCCAAATAAAATGTGGCCAATTTCGAGTGTGAATAAAGCGTTCATCAGTGAGCCATCTTTCGATGTACTGTTCTCCGATTTCTTCAGGTTTTAAGTAATGATAGTGTCGTTTGATCTTGTTCATTAACTCAGCATTGTCGTCCTCTAACAATGTCATGGCAAAACCTGATTCATCCCGATAAACAGCGGCTGCTGGGAGAGGATGCTTAGCATCGGGTAATTGCTCATGGATATATTTGATTGTGTGTAAGGTGAGTTCAGGGTATCTGGCTGGAATATCCGCTACAACGCTACCTCTAACGTCATGAGGCGGCTCAACAGGGAACCTGTCCACTTGAAGATTCTCACGTTCCACAGAAGGCATAGTAAATTCTTTTCGAGGGGAATTTACTTCATGGTGTCTAGATGTAGCTCCATATAGCGGATGATTTGCATCCGTCTCTTGATTAACGATAGGAGGTACTGGCGAAGGCATTTGCTCCCATGCATAGTGGGGCATTGCTTGGCCTTCAGTCTGTGGACATGTTACATCTCGTGTATCGTGTTGAACCAATATAACAACTGGCTGTGGATCAGAAGTTTGTGCAGAACTTGGAAGGACACAATACGAATTATTTCCCAGCGGCACCACTTGTCCATTATTCGGTGACACCGCACCACCTTGACTTTGAGGTAGATTAACAAGAGGGTTTCTGTTGCCATGGCCCCGTGAAACCTTCCAAGGTAAAAAAGGGAATACTCTATTTAACAATGCAGTAGGGCTTAATGAGCTTGCCATATGTCACCTTTCACACTTAAACCAGTTTGCTTTTAGAACGTCATACCAATAAATAAGAGTTATGACATAAAGTTGCTGTATATAAGCTGAACTACGTATTTGTAGTCAGGTTAAATTGAGTTTACAGAGTATACTTTTGTCCTACTTTAAGGCTTGCTGTTCGTCGTTAAAGAATATCGAGCCTGATGAATTTTCATGCACAGTCCCCCTGTTAGAATGGGAGAACCAATTTTAGGGCGACACTCATCAAATATATCAAACAGCTGCTTCCAACTCGCCGAAGGCGTGTTATCTAGCCATAGCTGAATAAGTTCTGTTACAAAACATACCGCATCTTTTTCCGATTTTGCCTGAAAAGCTGTCATAGCAGCACAACTTCCAGTAAGCTCATTGCACAGCTGCTCTAGTTCTGAAATAGGGAATTGCGCAAACAAGTCGACAAAATTGAAGTCTCCATCTATGAGTGTTTCTTCTGCATAGGGGAAACCAATAATTTCGTCCATTGTCGGCTTACTATCCAACATGGGCTTATGAGCTTGGTACCAACTAAATCGCTTGCGAGCTTTGTCTGCATCACTTCCCCCATAGCGCATTTTAATTGTTTTGCAGTGATCAAGCATTTCTGTCGCTTCTTGTTGCTCAAGCCCGTGTCTTCGTTTTTCTTTTTCTATAAACCCCTCGATAATATCTAAACATTTTCCCCAAGATTTATCTTCAGAACACTCATTATTTATCCATAGCTTAAAAATGTCATCGACTACATTTTCCCTTTTTTCCTGTCTACGCCTGTGAGAGGCTACAATAACTTCAATGTTTTCCTCTCCATGCTCTGAAAACAGTTCTTCGCCCAAACTTTTTAGCTGTTCTACATTCAACCCACACAACCAATCGTATAAGCTACCGCTGGCCTCTCCTCTTGCTCCCTTAAGACACATTATGGTCAGTGCTTTTTCCAATTCTCCAACATAAAACACCTTTGGAGGAGACATTTTCGCAGTAACAACAATAGGTGAGAGTTTGGACTTAGGGCTAACAACACCACTTTTTTCTGCTTTGATTACAGCGCAATACCCCAACATCTTGACAGCTTTGTTTTCCCCAAATGTATGCCGCTCTTTGTGTATGAAGCTTTCAACAATATCTAAAAAACGCCCCCATGATTTATCTTCCGATATATCATCTTTTATCCAAGATAAAAAAAGTTCCTTAAAAATATCTTTACCGTCACCTCTATCTTTTTGGCATTGAATTAATGCCTCTTGAACCATCAAGTCTCCATTTTCTGGAAATAACTCTTCTCCGAAACTGAACAATTGCTCATCACTTAATATTGTTAACTGAACATACAATCGGTAAGTTGTCGAACTTCTCTCTCTCATTAAACTTAACAAATTGATCTTTTCCGCCAATTTTCCTTGATAACACGAAGCGGGCTTAGCGGCATCAACCTGAGTTCTAACTTCAGCCATGGGCTGTGAACATAGTGCTAAATACTGTTTGACTTGGTTTGCCAGTACGGTATTACGCCCTCTTTCAACGGCTAAAATGAAGTGCGACCAATTTCTTATTGAGATAAATTCATCGTGGGTCAACCATCTTTGAATGTATTTCTCAACTAAATCCTCGACACCAATGTGCCAATGATGTGATCTCATTTTTTTAACTACTTCACCACCTTCATCATCAAATAGTGT
Source organism: Parashewanella tropica (assembly GCF_004358445.1). NCBI lineage: Bacteria > Pseudomonadati > Pseudomonadota > Gammaproteobacteria > Alteromonadales > Shewanellaceae > Parashewanella > Parashewanella tropica. Next base: position 526,650 of record NZ_CP037951.1, on the reverse strand, counting down.
CGTCGCAAACGCCTCAATATCCCCTGCTGCAATTTGTTTGAAAACGGGATCATCCATTGGAAGCTGCTCATGCAAAAACTTGATTGTAGATAATGACAATTCCGGCTCTTCGCAATGAGATACCACCTTGGTAGGAGGGCATTGACTCACTCTTTTGAGGAGCCAATCGGTTCGAACGGGTTGAGCTTTTGAAGCCACAGGCTTCGCCTCACGGCAAGAAAAGCTGGGCGTTTTATGGGGCTCATGAAAATGTGATGCACTTGCTGCTGAGTCCTCACACTGAGCAGAGTTGGCATTGGCTTTATATTGAGTATGATTAAACTCACCAAGGCTTCCGTCCCCTTCCGCATCCGTTGATGGAGACTGAGAGTGTGGCGAACGCGCAGCAAAAGAGAATCTCCCACTTTGAAGGTTTTTAAAGAGGTTTTGAATATGCGTTAATGGTTTCGATGCGGCACTCATAAACATATACAGAATGATATTCTAATAATATCTTTATCTCACAAGTTTCCTGAATATAAGCTGAATATGAACTTGATATCGACGCCTTTAGGGATTTAATGATTTAGTGATTGCTCACAATGACGATCGCCAACTATGCCTTTGCGTTTGCCTCTATTCTCTTAACAGCTCCTGAATAAAACTCGCTTTCGAAAACACCATCAATCACTTGGTATTAAACTATGCTTTAGAATTCAACATACTTTAGATCTTTGTGAGGGCAAAATGAAAAAGTGGTTTGTCATCATGTTAATCCTTACCGCCGTCATTTTTGGCAGCGTCATTGGCTTTAATGTTTTCGTACAAGGAAAAATAAAGCAGACCTTAGCTAATATGCCTGAACCAGCAATGCCGATCACCGTTGCCACTGCTAAACCAACAAGCTGGCAGCCAATAATCAAAGCCATCGGCTTTATTGAACCACTGCAAGGGGTAACGGTTTCGAATCAACTTTCAGGCTTGATCACTCACATTAAATTTAACAATGGTAGCCGAGTCAAAAAAGGCCAAGTCCTCATCACCTTAGAAAACAAAATTGAACGGGCAAATTTAAAAAGTAAGCTTGCTCAACTTCCGGCCGCTAAAGCAGACTTTGATAGACAAAATAAATTATACCGAAACAGTTCAGTTTCGAAGCAAGATTTAGATAAAGCGAAAGCGACTTTTCTGGCCATGAAAGCTGATATTCAAGCGTTAAGAGCGACCATTGCTCAAAAAATTATACGTGCACCCTTTGACGGTCTAGTGGGTATCACAGATGTTCATATCGGTCAGTTTATTCAACCTGGTACTGATATTGTAAGGCTTGAAGGCGTGAAAACCATGAAAATCCGTTTCAATATTACCCAGAACCAATTACCTAAGATTGCTGTTGGACAGCAGTTGAATATTAAAGTTGATGCTTTCCCAAAAAGAATTTTTAAAGGACATATTTCGGCTATTGAGCCTGCGGTTTTTTACCAAAGTGGTTTAGTGCAGGTACAAGCTGAAATTCCCAACCATGACGAACAGCTGCGAAGTGGTATGTTCTCCAATGTCGAAATCATTTTACCGCCACTGACCAATCAATGGGTTGTCCCACAAACGGCCATTAACTTCTCTTTATACGGTAATTCCATCTACATAGTGAAAAATCTTAAAGAGCATGGGAAGGAAATTAAGCGTGTGTTCCCTATTACTGTTAACGTCATTGAGCGTCACGGCAATTTGGCCTTGATTGAAGGTGATTTAACCACTGGTACCGATTATGTAACTTCAGGTCAAGTTCGACTCAGTAAAGGCAGCAAAGTCAAAGTGACCCCAGATGTGGCTTTAGACTTACCTAACAAAATGCCTCAACTGTAACGGGAGTTTGCTATGAAATTTACCGATATTTTCATTCGCAGACCCGTATTTTCAGTATGTATCAGCCTGATGTTATTACTGCTAGGTTTCAATGCCTTGAAAGGCATGCAAGTGCGTCAGTACCCTGAAATGACCAATACCGTCATCACAGTCACAACCAGTTATTACGGTGCAGATGCTAACTTGATCCAAGGGTTTATCACTCAACCACTAGAACAAGCAATTGCTCAAGCCGATAATATTGATTATATGAAGTCCTCAAGTACATTAGGAACTTCCACCATCACTGTACAAATGAAACTCAACACCTCTCCTAATGGTGCTTTAGCGGATATTCTCGCCAAAGTGAACTCGGTGCGTTCACAATTACCAAAAGAAGCGGAAGATCCCACTGTCGATATGTCGACGGGCTCCCCAACCTCGGTGATGTACATTGCTTTCTCCAGTGACATTCTCAACTCAAGCCAGATAACCGATTACCTTGAGCGAGTCATAAAACCACAATTGTTTACCATTACAGGTATCTCTAAAGTTAACCTTTATGGCGGTATACCTTATGCCATGAGAATATGGCTTGATCCTGCTCGCATGGCAGCCTTTAAACTGAGTGCCAGTGATATCCGCCAAGTATTACAAGCCAATAATTTCCAATCCGCTGTAGGGCAAACTAACAGCTACTTCACCCTAATGAACGGCTCTGCCGATACTCAAACGGCTTCGATATCTGAATTGAAACAATTGGTGATCCGCAGCGAAAAAGGCAAAGTGATTCGTCTTGGAGACATCGCTAATGTGAGCTTAGATAAAAGCCATGATACTTTCCGTGCTTTGGTGAATGGTAAAGAAGCCGTTGTCATTGGTATTGACGTCACTCCTAAAGCCAACCCAATTGTTGTTGCCAAAGATGTCAGGGCGTTAATGCCAGAAATACAAACTAACTTACCTTCAACCATTAAAATGAAGGTTCAATATGATTCTTCTCAAGCCATCAATGAATCAATACATGAAGTGATCCAAACCATTGCCGAAGCGGCCTTCATTGTCATCATCGTGATCAGCTTATTCTTGGGCTCGCTTAGAGCCGTTGTTATACCTGTTGTCACGATTCCTCTGTCCCTGATTGGCGTGATCCTGCTAATGAGTATGTTTGGCTTCACCATCAACTTGATGACCCTGCTTGCTATGGTATTGGCCATTGGTCTGGTGGTGGATGATGCGATTGTGGTCGTGGAAAATATCGATCGCCATATCAAAATGGGAAAACCACCGTTTAAAGCCGCAATTATAGGTACTCGTGAAATTGCGATGCCAGTGATTACCATGACCATCACCCTTGCAGCGGTTTATTCACCTATTGCCCTCATGGGTGGGATCACAGGCTCTTTATTTAAAGAGTTCGCGCTGACATTAGCAGGGGCAGTATTTATTTCAGGCATCGTAGCGCTAACCTTGTCACCCATGATGTGCAGTAAAATGCTTAAAGCACACATAACGCCTAACCGTTTTGAAAAGGGAGTTGAAAACTTTTTAACTGGGCTCAGCAACAAATATGATTCCGCCCTCAGTGCAGTAATGAAAAAACGCACAGTGATCCTTGTATTTGCAGCACTTGTGATGGCATCACTGCCTTTGATGTTTAAACAAATTCCCACGGAATTGGCTCCCAAAGAAGACAACGGTGTTGTAATGATGATGGCTACAGCCCCATCAAATGCAAACCTTGATTACATACAAGCGAATATGGCGTTGGTTGAGAAAATCATAGGTGCTCAAGACGATACTGAAGAGTCGTTAACTATGGTTGGTGTCCCAAGTTCAAATCAAGCCTTTGGTATTTCTCCTCTCGTCCCATGGAGCCAACGCAATAAGAGCCAAAAGCAAGTGAACCAGCTTTTAACCAAGCAAGTTCAACAAATTCCTGGCGTTGCAGTCACCACTTTCCAAATGCCAGAACTACCCGGTGCAGGAGAAGGCCTCCCCATTCAACTCATTATTACCTCAGCCAACAGTTTCCAAAACCTCTTTTCCATTGGAACATCGATTCTTGAGAAAGTACAAAAAAGCCCACTGTTTGTTTATTCAGATATGAATTTAAAATATGACTCCGCTACGGTGAAAATACACATCAAGCGAGACTTAGCAGGCGCTTATGGCGTTACTATGCAAGACATTGGTTCAACATTGGCTACCTTTATGAGTGATGGCTATATTAACCGAGTCAACCTTACAGGCCGCTCTTACGAAGTCATTCCCCAAGTAAAACGAAAGTTGCGGGATAACCCAGAATCTCTGGCCAATTACTATGTAAAAGCGGCAGACGGACGATCGATACCACTTTCCAGTTTGATCGACGTAAAAGTCGTAACGGCTCCGAAGTCTTTACCGCATTTTAACCAAATGAATTCTATCTCTATCAGCGCGGTTAATGCTCCCGGCATTGCCATTGGCGATGCCGTTAATTACATTGAAAACATTGCCAATACCGATTTACCTAAAGGGTATACACATAGTTATTTGGGCGAAGCTAGGCAGTACATTAACGAAGGCAGTGCGTTATACATGACCTTCTTACTAGCAATCGCTGTCATCTTCTTAGTGCTTGCCAGTCAATTTGAAAGTATTCGCGATCCATTGGTGATCTTGATTTCAGTGCCTCTTGCTATTAGCGGTGCATTGATGGCGTTAGACTGGACGCACATATCAGGTTTAGCTTCCCTTAATATCTACTCTCAAGTCGGAATGATCACTCTAGTCGGTTTGATCACCAAACATGGGATCTTGATGTGCGAAGTGGCGAAGGAAGAGCAAATCGACAGAGGCTTATCACGCATAGATGCCATAAAACATGCCGCCTCGGTTCGTTTACGCCCCATTTTAATGACCACTGCCGCGATGATCGCGGGTTTGATCCCACTACTTAATGCCATCGGTGCTGGCGCAGCGGCTCGCTTTAACATTGGTTTAGTGATTGTTGCTGGGCTTGCCATCGGAACGCTATTTACTTTATTTGTGTTACCCGTGATTTACTCTTATATCGCGCAGCAACATAAGCCACTACCAGATGTTGATGATTAAGGAAAAAACGAATGTTTTGTTAAATATCAACGTTCACCCCAATCTTTTTGATAGAATCAACGCATTCGTTTTTGAGAGAACAAACAGCATGCTAAATCCTAAAAAAATTGAAGATATCGCAAAACAACTGACTGAAACTATGCCTGAGCCCATCAAGCAATTTGCAGGCGAATTTGAGCAAAAAAGCAAGCAGGTATTACAGAATCAATTGATGAAATTGGATTTTGTGTCACGTGAAGAGTTCGAAGTTCAGCAGCATGTATTATTAAAAACCCGTGAAAAATTAGAGCAATTACAAGTTCAAGTTTCTGAACTAGAAAAATTACTGCATGGCACTAAGCAAGATTAATTAATGCGATAAGCAGTCCTGGCTCTCTTTGGTTCAAAGGGCAAGGTGTCAACCCAATTTACAGTATAAGAACTCACTCCACTTGCCCTTTGAGTATTGGCAATAGGTCTCGACTCAGGAGGTACTGGAGTTCTATTTGCAATGGTTACTGGTGTACAAGTTCTGGAGAGTGTAGGGTCCTTAGGTTGTTGTTTCTTTGCGTTTGCCTTTTGATTTTTGGGTCTAGATTCAGGCTTGGGCTGAGTTGAGATTACTTGTCTTGATTTAGTTTTGAAAATAGGCTTACTTTCATCATTCTCACCTGCACATTCACCTATAAGTCCACACACTATCGCAGGGATCACAATCGGCCATGCTACGATTGTGTATAACACACACCCTGTGCATTGGAGACAACCGTCACTGCAATATTCGTCTTCTGGTTGATCGTGAAAGCGCTCAAAAGCTGGGATGTTTGGCTTCTTTGCATAAACAAAATCATTATCAAACACGATAGAAGCGGGTGGCCCATCTCCAATCTGCGGAGAATCAACAGAAAGGTCATTTAGCGATTTTATTGCTGAAGTTAGGATAGGTACTTGATTAGAAGCCATAAAAGTAAAAAGCCTGAAAAATTAGAAATAGTATTCTCTTTATTTCAGGCTTCAACAAGTTAATAAACGTTCATCACTTATGATTTTCGTCTTTATCATCTAAACGATGATCTGGCTTTACCTTATCAGTTTTACGTTCAAAGTCGCCTTCAAAGACATCACCATCTTGTTTAAAGTCACTTTGACCAAACCCTTGTTGATAATGAAAGCCACTTTGTCGATTCACCATTTGTACTTTCATTTTAGATAACATGAAACGAGCAATTGGCTTTCGAGTAAATGGCGTTAAAAATAAAATGCCCACAAAATCGGTAATAAAACCGGGGAGAAATAACATTACTCCAGCAATCGCCAGCATCATACTTTGAATGATTTCTGAACCGGGTAACTCACCATGGTCAAGTTTACTGCGAACGCGCTTTAGGTTCTCAATACCTTGACTGCGTACCAAGGAACCACCAAGTATTGTAGTTAGAATGATCAAAGCCACAGTATTCCACGTACCTAACACAGCACCGACATGGATCATCAAGGCAATTTCTAAAATGGGCAGTAAGATAAAGATCCCAAGTAAAGCAAAAATCATTCGATCTCCAAAAAATAAAATTCATTGAATAATTTATGGGGGTTATTCGGTCTTATTTCAAGTTCAATAACAAAACATAGTGTAACCTATTCGACAATCATCATAACCCTTAGTTCTCTTTATGATACCAACAGATAAACAATTACACTTACTGATCACTAGCGTAGCTGATCTCGATCAAGCCAAAACATTGGCAAAGCTATTGGTTAACAGTAAATTAGCAGCATGTGTGCAATGTTACCCTCAAATTAGCTCAATTTATCTGTGGATGGGAGAAGTTTGTGAAGATCAAGAAGTTATACTGCACATTAAATGTTTGCAAAAACATATACCTAAGCTTGAAAAATTGATAGAAAATCATCACCCTTATGACACACCTGAATTGATCGCTCTACCGATCGATCAAAGTTCAGAACCTTACTTGGACTGGATAAAGACGTCGACTCAGCCATGAAAAAACTCATCAACACATTTTTTGCTCTTTTAATCAGTATCCCATTGGGATATAGCCTTACGGCTCAAGCGGGTATTTTTGATACTCAACCTGAGCTATTGCCTGTCGAAAAAGCCTTTGATTTAGAAGCGAATCAAACAGGCGATCAACTCAAGCTAAACTGGGTCATAGATTCAGATGGCTACTACATGTACAAAGATAAGCTCAAGTTTTCCATCAAAGGCGCCAAGATGGGAGCTGTGCTATTGCCAAAAGGCAAAATGCACCATGATGAGTACTTTGGCAACCAAGAAGTCTATACCGACTTTTTAGAACTGTCCGTGCCACTAAAAAATGTAACACAAGGTGCCACGTTTTCTGTAACCTTTATGGGGTGCGCAGAAGGTCGCTTATGTTACCCGCCCACAACGCGAACGATTGATTTAAAACCCATAACAGCAGTGGCAAGTTCGGAACCTTCGGCAACATCGACAGAGCCAGCAGCAAAAACTGAATCAAAACCAATCGTGAGTGAGCAAGACAGCCTGAGCCAATTACTGTCTAACAATAACCTGTGGCTGACCTTATTGATATTCTTTGGTTTAGGCGTTGGTTTAGCGTTAACGCCATGTGTATTCCCTATGTACCCTATCCTTTCTGGGATCATCGTCGGTCAGGGTAAAAGCTTGTCGTATTCCAAAGGTTTTGCGCTATCCATGGTTTATGTACAAGGCATGGCCATCACCTACTCCATCTTAGGGCTTATTGTTGCATCGGCAGGCTTAAAGTACCAAGCTGCATTACAACAACCCGCGGTATTGATTGGGATCGCACTCCTTTTTGTTGTACTGAGCTTATCCATGTTTGGCTTGTATGACCTGAAACTGCCATCAAAATGGCAAGAAAAGATGAATGCGGCTTCTAACAATCAAAAGGGTGGAAACTTCCTTGGTGTATTCGTCATGGGGGCAATTTCAGGTCTCGTTGCTTCACCATGTACCTCTGCACCCTTGTCTGGAGTGTTAATTTATATTGCTCAAACCGGTGATTTAGTGCTGGGCTTTTTTGCTCTGTACATTCTTAGTATGGGCATGGGACTGCCGCTTCTCATTATGGGAACCTCTGGCGGTAAACTACTACCTCGTGCAGGAGGGTGGATGAACATCATCAAAACCGTATTTGGTTTCTTGCTTATTTCCGTTGCAATCATGATGCTAAGCCGCATTTGGTCTGGTGTAGTGATTGATGTAATTTGGGCTCTATGGGGCGTCGCCCTAGCGGGTTACCTGTTACATGAAAACAAAAAAACCACGCACGACTGGAAGCACAGCACTCGTGCCGTTTTACTGGCCATGTGTTTTATGGGCAGCTTCTCCTACGGTTTCCAATCGGTGATGTTTAAGCTTGGCTTTAGTGTTCCTGTTGCTGAGCAAACCACAAAAGTGGAATCAAAAGGTTTTGTTAAAGTAAAAACCTTAACTGAGTTGCAGCAAGAACTCGCTAAAGCTAAAGCGGAAAATAAAGCCGTGATGGTGGACTTTTACGCCGACTGGTGTGTGGCTTGTAAAGAGTTTGAACACATCACATTTGCCAACACTAAGGTGAAAGAAAGAATGGATAATATGGTACTTATCCAAGCTGACGTAACCCAAAATGACGATGACGATATTGAGCTTTTAGAAAATTATGATGTGTATGGTTTACCAACACTCATCTTCTTCGATACCACAGGTAAAATCCGCGATGAATATCGTGTTACTGGGTTTATGAAGCCAGAGCCTTTTGCTGATCATTTGGATTTATTGTTAAAGTAAATTTGATTGCCTAGCTGTAGTTATTAATGCCGAATGGTTTTCCATTCGGCACCCTTTCTTTAAGTCAATCCATTTGTAGCTCTCGAAAATCTACCAATTTTTATATGGTTTAATAGATATTATCCATGCAACTTTACTCGAGTAGAGTACCCCCCCCAAACCATATCAAACTGAAGAGGATTTTGGTTAGGTGAGAATGCAGAAATCATCGCTTGTCTTGCACTCGTATTATCTTTCGCTGCATTGGCTAATAATGGCACCTTTAACTTAACATATAGATTTTGATATTGTAGTTGCATTCCATCGTTCATTAATGCCATTTTTAACTCACTTTGTACCACTTGCAATTCTGAGTGTGTTAATGCCACAGCACGACCCTCTGAAGGTGCAGGCGTGGTATCTTTTTCTAGCATTTTTGTTTTAAGTTCAGAGAATGCTCGATTGAAAGATTGGTGCATGCTTTCTTGATCTGGCCAGCAACGCCTCAATAGCTGACATCTAACCGCTGGGATACACCGTTCTATAAACCTTTTACAACTTGTAGGGATCAAAGTTCGGTGATGGCAAAGTTCATATAAATCTTGCACAATCAACATAAAATCATCTATGTCTGATGCACCATAAAGCTCTTCAGGTAATGTACAATCTGTTGCTCTATAAGCACGTGCTATTATATCCATCTTCTTTCTCTGAAATTTATCCTCCAGTTGTTCTTTTTTTCCAAGTAGCATGTCATACACAATGAAGCCATTATTAAGCAACATCACTTGCTGCTTTTTAGTCAATGAAGCCCAGTATTTTGTTTCTTTTAACCACAAAAACATCCTGTATCGATGACTAACATCTGGTGCATCTATTTTCATCGGATTAGCTACTTCCTGATCGACCAGAGCCGAAACAAACGCATCACATAACTGGCTATTGCCCACTTCACTCTGTTCCATTGTGACTAATTGCTCTTTTAAAAGCCTGCGAATAGGCTCTAAATACTGACGCCGCCCAGCGTAATCTTGGATTTCACTCCCTGAAGCTGGTTTAAAATACTGGATTAACTGATAAATACAAGTATCAATGACTTTTTCCGATCTGGCTTCTAGATTACCTTTCGCAAAGTCTTCAAGAACTCTCATACCACGCCTAAACGATGCGATCACTTCATTAGGTAGTTGAGTGATACCAGAATCCCCCCTAGCTTCTTCCCTTTGGAGCTCAGGGATAACAGACAGCTCTGCTAACCAGTTTTTAATGCACTGATCTTTTTTTTCTAAGCGTGCAATCCGTTCAGTATGGTCAATTTCAGCAAGTTTCATTAGCATCGCATTTTTTACTTCTCCATCATATTGAGCTTCAAATTGCTCTACGACCTCTTTGTAACATAAGCGTGCCTTCATATCTGTCGCTTCATTGTTCCCCCCTCCTGCATAGGCTTTCAAGAGTCTGACACTTTCTAGCCAAGGTTCAAACCCTGCCTTGATTAATATACTGCTGGTATTGGAAAAGTAATGCTCAGACTCTACCCCAGCGAGCACGGTATGCATGGTGAGCTCCTTCGACATTCGTCTTTCCGGATATTGGCATATAAGTGCCTCAGAGATTTCTAATAGAAAACAAACATAATTCGACTGATCCAATAGAAAATCATTACCATTAACGGTAAATTCTTTAACTGCCAATCCTTGCACCGTAGGAATTAATCGCAAGCAGCTTTCATTTGTTTGTGTTGCTTGAATAGACAAAATAGTTTCAAGTCTTGAACTGTCTTGCCAGAAGCTGTCACTGAATGCTGTGACTATAAATTGTTCCATCAATAGTTCAATCATCTCTATTTGCTGAAAAATCGCTGTAGGTTTTGTTTGAAACAAGTAGATATTGTTTTCATCACAAGTCACAAAAAATGGCTGTTTTATTGTCCCCATTTCAATTAAATCGACAATCTCGATGAGACCAATAAAATCGCAATGCAGATCAGGATATTGGATAACGCAATTTCTTCTGCTCATGAGTTTTGGGTTAATAAAAATAACAGGACGATTTCTTCGTATTGCGAGCAATAAAACATCGACCATTACCGTTTCAGCCCTCATTTCCACGCGACAATTTGCCTTTGCTGCACCTTGAACAATGGATAGATTATTGGGAAGCCTGAAGTTATTCAGAAAGCACTGTGCGGAGCCTGTAGAATAAAGCAACTGATGAGAATGATAAGCAAAATTAGGAACAGTGGAAACAGGACTTGTTAACAAGCCACTTGTTTCATTACCAACAAAACAAGTGGCTAGCACTTGGTCTAAGCTCAATGGTAAAACACGTTTTTCAGTAACTAAGGGTAAAGCTGAAAAATTTATCCCATTGGCTTTTGTTAACTTGTTTAACAATGCTTCTCTTGTACCGAATACATTCTTAAACTCTTGAACACTACTGACACTAGCGCTCACTTTACTTTGATGACTTTTCAGCATAAATTCCATGGTAACTTGGGGGTTACCAACAAAATTTGTTGTTTCATACTCCTTCAAATCCGCCGTTTCCTCGGCTAATTTTGACGCATAAGAAGGTTCTGCCGGTTCTTCTTCTATTGGGCTTAAAATTTCAACTTGCCTTACTGAAGATGCCAAAGAAACAGCCATAACATACCTCCTATTTTGCCTGTATTGAGATAAAGGCTCCTTCTATAATCACTTTTACTGTATCAAAGTTGACTGAAAGAATACTGAACGGAATAAAGGAGATAAGGGGCTGTTTATTTTAACAAATCAGACAAACTGCCACTTTCGTCTTTTATTTGTCTTAATGCATGAGCATTTTTGGCAAGTACCACTTTATTGATATTCTCTCGTAACCGAGTCACCAACTCAGGTTTTCTTCTCAAACATGGCAATAACATCATTGGTTGGCAAAAACTGAATATTTGAACCAAGTGATTGCCGCTGGTATTAGTAAATAAATCCTCCAACATATGAGTATAGGTTTTACCAAATTTATCACTGATGGCCATTTGGCACCACGTATCAACTTGTTTTGCCTGATCCTTCACCGATAATGTAGGCAGCAACGCTACGGTACTCAATAAATATTTCTCTTCTTTGGATGCCGTTAGCTTTTGTTCACTGGCAGCTTCATGCAACTGAAGAAGCTCTATTCGATCTTCACTTGGCTGCTCCAGCAAAATGGCTTTTTTTATCTCACAATCAACTGTAATGGAACGAAAAACCGCTTGCTTTTGAATTTGAGATAACTCCTTCATCACACTGGGGTTTTTTAATAAAAAGCTGACGCTGAAGCGATATAGTAGGTTGGGTAGAATATCTGGCGACAAGTGAGTTAACAGCTTCGTGATTTTTGTGGTAGGTAAATGTATGATAACTTTAGAGATATGATGATAATCACTCGAATACGATAACTTGATAACTTCACCAAGTAATTCGACGGATGATTGCTCAAAATATGGCAGAACTAAAGACGTATGATCACTCCTATCACCTAAAAGCATTGCAACCATTTTGGGAGTTATCTCAGACAGCACCTGCGTAAAATCTTGACCTGATTGCTCACGACAAAATTCCAAATACCCCTGTAACCTATCGCAACTACTTCCTAGGTAAATGAAAAAAGTATCTCTAGGTAACAGTTGCTTTAATTCATGGACTCGCGGCATTGGTAACTTTTCCATAGCCTCTTTAAAATAATACGTTTTATTGTCAGCAAAGAATACGAGAAAGGCTGTTAAATTTTCACGGTTTTTGAGACTTTCACAATTCATTAATGGAATGATTCTTTTGTCATCGACATCTGAGTCTCTACAATAAAACAACTTTAGTTCTGTCGGCAGACTCAAAAAATACGTTAAAAAGCTGTCATATCTTCTCTCTATGAATAATGTTTTCAGTAAAATCACAGATGCTATTTGAGACAATTGATGCTGAAACACCCCATTATCAATGAGCTCACAAACCCTAGGTAACTCACTGACAAACCATTGTTCATGATAATACCACTCATAGGGTTCACTTGGCTCAGCAGAAACACAGCAGTCATGTACGGTACGTCTTTGAGCTTCTGATAACAGCTCCATTTCAATAAAACAGAGATACCCTGAAGATTTGGTAATGAGATGATACTGAGCCAGCATTTGCATCAATGAATGTGTATCTAATAGCTTAATAATTCGATTTTGCTCGACTTTATGTAGCTTCGTCATAAAGTTAGCTAGTGTAGATGGTTGTACTTTTGACAATGTATGTACAACATGTGCGGCTTCGATCAATGCCAAAAACTGTTGTGCAGAGACGGTACTGGTTATTTCTATCATCGTATCTTGCGCAATATGTACTTTTTCTGACTCAGTGCTCTGCACCAACATCGCTTCAAATAAAGGTGCAGTTCTAGACGAAACATATAGCTGATAGTAAGCCTTGGATGGACGTTGAGCATATAAGGCAACAGAAATGAGTTTTATCATCTCAGAAGAATCAGAAATTAACGCAATTTCTTCTGCATTACATCCCGACAAGGCATCCAGCAGACAGCCACGTTCTGTTTTAGCGATAATCGACTGCATAATTTCAATCAAATCCGCTCTGACTGTATTGTCGGGCTCCTTCTTCTCTTCTGGCTCTGCTCTACATAATATTGAAATCATCAAAGCTTTAAGCATTTTACTTTGAAGGTTTTTGGGTGCCGATTTTGCCAAAGATTGTTGTTGATCAGACGATAATGAACAGAAAAATTCAACTCGTACCTGCGGAGAGGCATGCAAAAAAACTTGCTGAAACGAAGCCCTTGAAATACATGGCCATACACGAGAGAGAGAGTGACGATAGATACCCAATAACATTTCGCTAGTTAACATGTCGTCAACGTTGTGACTTCCACCCTGTGAGTTAGTAAGTCCACAGATAAAATAGCAAGACTCTGATTGACTTAACTCTCCCATAAAAACAACTAAGTTATTCATTATGGATTGTCTTGCTTCGCGTTCCTCACCCGCTTGATTTAATCGTTTTTTGGTGTTTCTTATTGCACCATCCAAAAGGATTTCTTTCTTTTTGGTATCACCACATTCTCTTGTTAATTCAAACAGCCGAGTGACATCAAAGTGATTTAAAAAAGCGGCTTGAGCGTCAGGGGAGCTACTTACAAAAAACATAACCTGTTGTAGATTAAGCTCTTTACATGCATGAAAGCTGGCGTTCGGGTTAGAATCTAATAAGTTAATTAACTGCTTAAAAGGAATGGTGAGCGTAGAGGATGTATGGCTATATTGAAGCAATAGCTGATGAATCACTTGCGATTTTCTTTTTTCGCTCATTCTATTCATGGCTTGAGTAGCATTTTCAGGTGTCATGTTAGCAATCACTTTTGCCGCTTCTTGAACAGGGAAAGTCTCTGAAGTTATGATTCTGAAATAGAATAAACAGGATAGGTTATCACGATCAAAATCGACGCTGTAATCACATTGACCAAAACGAACCTTGGTTGTTGGCACCAAACAACGGCAGCCTGTTTTCGTCTCACTATGCCATATACTGAGTTGGTGGTTATTGATATTTTTTGCTTCAACGTACAGCTTTTTATTGCCATCCTTGTATCTAAACGCTCTATCAGTCTGTGTTAGTGGCTTCCTTCCTGGCCGAGAAACAGGTTGAAGTTCAGTTAAATACGCACCTAAAGCGGCAGATGATAATTCAGCAGTCATGATGCTGCTACTCTTACGAATTTAAAAATTCGTTTTAACTTAATAGGTTGGCCTTAAGCCCTCAAGTGAATATTTATTAATCTACAACATCACTTAACCCGTTTTTTAATAGTAATGCAGTTAGGTAAAGGGCAAGTGATTTGACATAAATTACAACCATTACATTTAGACTCAGTAAGAGTTACCTTGACCAAAGCTGAACAAAATAACTTTGGTGTTTGCTTTTTTTTAAAATCATCAATTAAGCAGAATGGTTGATGATAAAATCCCCGTTAGACATAGCTTGTAGAGCTACATCCAAAGGAAAAAAGCATAAATGCATTTTTCTGATTTGAGCAAAGCGAAGGAGTAACTACAATGATCAGTCATAACGAATATTTGTCTATGTCTCAGCAAACGTTTGAAAAAATTTTATGGACACTTGCCATTGCTTCGACGAAAACAGATTTTGAAGAAACCTTTAGAGTTAAAGCCTATTACTTCGAAAGAGATTATCACGTCACTTTTTATATTGGTGTAGCGGTTTCTGCTAGGCGCACTGGTTTTTCTGCTACCGTTGGAAAGATAATTTCCCCTTTGTCTGAACAAGGTCGTACTAGCAGAGCATTAGTCAAATTTGTAAATGACCATATTCCTACTATGGAAAATCGACTAGTAAAAGTAAACGTAAAGTTTTATGTAACAAGCCATACAAGCAGCGATTTAGTTGACTTTCTACACAAGCATTCAGTAATTGAAACGTCACAGACTCAATTAGAGAGGCAAGAAATTCACCAAGTTGATAAAACTAAAGCAAACAAAGCAACAGATCAAAAAGCAAAAAAAATAATACTCATAGTTCGAGATAAAAAAGGCGCAGAGGTATAATCACTGGCATTACTATAATGGAGGAACCTACATCATGAGACTACGATATCAGGTACTCTATAACACTCTTTGCTGGTTAAAATTATTTTGCTTATTAAACATGTAATTAAGCGCATCCGCTAAACCATACAGACTGTATGTATTCGTGGTTTTTTCCGAGTCAGGGTAATTAATATCCACCAGTGGAAACCCTTGATTTAGAAATTTAAGTAAGGTGGATACATAGGAAGATCCAGTTAATTCCCATTGCTTGGTCTTACTGCAATAGAATAAAAAGCCTGCGGTTGCGGATGTATGTGAGTTATAACCTCGTACATTGATATATCGATGTTCTCCGTCGTTTTGGCAATTTTCTCTGAAGAGATAAGTGTAAGAAACAAATCGAGTGCCATTATTTATGCCAATGGCAAAACTTCTCTTACTGTGATTTAAAGGCTTTGAAGTTGTGACGATTTCTGTACCTTTTTGAAAAACCAACCAATCTCCAAAAATTTTAACAGGTTTGTCGGCTAAAGCAGGGGCACTTAATGCGGCTAATAGTAAAAGAATCTTCATAACGACACCTTAAATTTTCAGTACATCACAGATAAAAGCACACAAGCAAACAGACTCTTTTTATAGAATTGACCCTAGCCTTTAAAAGGGTTATTCGGATGCTGTGTCCAATTCATATAAGGCTTACCCGCTTCTCGCTTTTCCATGGTAATGCAGTTAGTTACAGGGCAAGTGATTTGACATAAATTGCAACCTACACACTCAGGTTCAATGATTTCAAATTTACGAGAACCCGTTTCTGTTGTCACCATTGAGATCGCTTGATGAGCGGTATCTTCACAAGCGGAATAACAGCGACCACATTCAATACAGGCATTCTGATCGATATTTGCCACAATTTTGTAATTTAAATCTAGGTATTTCCAATCGGTTAAGTTAGGTACGGCTAAACCACGAAAGGCTTCAGTATTTTTATAACCTTTGCTGTCCATCCAATTGGATAGACCATCACATAATTCATTGATGATTTTAAAACCATAAAGCATGGCAGCCGTGCAGACCTGAACATTTCCAGCTCCTAATGCGATAAATTCAGCCGCATCTTTCCATGTAGTGACACCTCCAATACCCGACATAGGCAAGTGTGAGGTTTCAGAGTTTCGGGCAATCTGCCCCACCATGTTGAGTGCAATGGGTTTTACTGCACTGCCACAGTACCCCCCACTGGTATATTTACCGCCAACAGCAGGTGCGCCAGCCATGGTATCTAAGTCTATTTGGGTGATGGAATTGATGGTATTAATCAATGACACTGCATCGGCCCCACCTTTAAGCGCCGCATTTGCAGATAATAAGATATTGGTAATATTGGGTGTAAGCTTAACAATAACAGGCAGCTGAGTATGCTTTTTACACCAAGCAGTGACCATTTCTACGTAATCAGGGACTTGTCCGACTGCTGCGCCCATACCGCGCTCAGGCATACCATGTGGGCACCCAAAGTTTAACTCAATACCATCACAATTCGTTTCAGCCACACGCTGTAACATCTGTTGCCAATTTTTTTCTTCACATGGCACCATCAGCGACACAATCACAGCTCTATCAGGCCAATCTTTCTTAGTTTGTTTGATTTCATCAAGATTGACTTGCAGTGGTCTGTCACTGACTAACTCAATATTATTGATCCCTAAAATGGCACCAGATTGCAGCTTATGCGCCGAATAGCGAGAGCTGACATTCACTATCTCTGGATCTTCACCTAGAGTTTTCCAAACCACGCCTCCCCAACCCGCTTCGAATGCTCGATAAACGTTATACGCTTTATCTGTAGGAGGTGCAGAGGCCAACCAAAATGGATTTGGCGACTTGATACCAATAAAGTTATTACTAAGATCAGCCATGAGATTATTGCTCTAAATAATGATGAATGGAGTTTGCAGCTTGCTTTCCATGCTCAACCGATTGCACAGTGAGATCTTCTCCATCGTGATGAATACAGTCTCCACCCGCCCACACATTACTCAGTGAGGTTTTATAATCTGTGTCTACTTTAATGCGGTTATTGCTAAAATCAGGCGCTTCGCTACCAGAAAAACACTGACTATCAAACTCTTGGCCTATGGCTTTAAAAACTGAATCAGCGGCTAACTCAAAATGCTCTTGTGTAGACCGGAGTTGCCCAGCGTCATCAAGTTGAGTACGCTCGAATTGTATTGCGGTAAGCTGATGCTTTTTATTTGTTACCAGTGCAACCGGTCTTGCCCATGTAATAATCGCCACATCATTTTGTCGAGCGAACTCTAACTCTTTATCAGTGGCCGACATATTAGCGACCCCACGGCGATACACTAAAGTCACCTGCCCTGCACCTAACCGTTTGGTTTGGCAGGCAATATCTACTGCTGTATTCCCAGCCCCGATTACTACGACTTTATTTCCAACAGGTATATGAGCTAAATCTTGGGCTTGCCGAATGTCAGTAATATACTCAAGGCTATTTTCCAGCCCATGCTGTACTTCTTGTTCTAAGCCCAGCTTTTTACACTTGTTCAATCCTAATGCGAGAAATACCGCATCGTATTCTTGCCGAAGTGTATCTAAATGTAGAGATTGACCGAGTGCGACATCGGGTTTAAGTTCAATCCCACCAAGTTCAAGAATGAACTCCAGCTCTTTTTGAGCGAAATCATCTTGCATTTTGTAATGGGCAATACCGTATTCATTCAACCCTCCCGCTTTCGGCTTTTTATCAAACATCACCACGCTATGCCCTTGCCGAGCTAAATGGTGAGCACAAGCCATTCCGGCTGGTCCGGCCCCAACAATCGCTACTTTTTTCCCGCTACTGGGAAGTCGCTGAAATGGATGCACATCGGGGTTAAAATTATCTAACGCATAACGCTGTAAACGCCCAATTTTTATTGGTGCATATTCAGGTTCTTTATTGCGAACACATACTCCTTCACACAAGATTTCGGTAGGGCAAACTCTGGCACAACTGCCTCCTAGAATATTGGCTTCAAGAATGGTTTTAGCTGCCCCTGTAGTATTGTTATCTGCAATTTTTTGAATGAACGAGGGAATATTGATACGGGTTGGACAGGCAGAAATGCAGGGCGCGTCCTCACAATAAAGACATCGATTTGATTCAATATGTGCCTGATAAGCCGTCAGCGCTGGTTTTACATCTGAAAAATTTTGTTGGTATTCATCATCACTTAAGCGATGACTTTGTATATCAACCTTTCTATCACTAGCCATAGTACTTTTTAAAAAGGAATTTAGTAGTACAGGCTAGTAATTCGTTACGGTATAGACAACGAAAATAAAGGAGTTGGTCAGCTTGAATTCAGCGCTAGAGAGAAAAATAGAGTCAGAATTTGGATAATGTAATTCTAACCCTAGTGTTAACAACTTTAATTCGTGAGCTTAAACTTGTTCACAATGTCAATGAGTCCTTGATTCGCTTTTGACAGACTTTCTGTTTGCTTCACATTTGCCTCACTACTTGAAGATAACTCATTAGCCATTTGACAAATCGCCGACATATTGCAGCTTATTTCATCAGCAACAGAACTCTGCTGAGTCGCTGCTGTGGCTATTTGCGTGTTTAAGTCATTAATTTGTGTCACTGAGTTAACAATCTCATCTAAATCTACAGCGACTTTATCCGTTGCTAACGCCGTTTGCTCGCACGTTACTTTGGTTTCATTCATGGCATTGATAGCCGCACTAGAACCTTGTCGTAACTTAGAAATCGTCTGCTCAATTTCTGCGGTACTGGTTTGTGTTCTCGCGGCTAGCGCTCGAACTTCATCAGCAACGACAGCAAAACCTCTTCCTTGTTCCCCTGCACGCGCCGCTTCAATCGCGGCGTTCAAGGCTAATAAATTAGTTTGATCCGCAATATCACCGATGACTTTCAATACATTGGTAATATCAGTGGTATCCCTATCAATTTCGGTAATATTTTCAGCCGTCATTTCGACTGACTCAACCAATTTAGCAACTGTAGTCGTGGCATGAACAACCTGCTCTTTAGAGTCAACGACTTGATGACTGGTATCTTTTGTAAAAATGGCGGTTTGCGATCCATTTTGGGCAACATCACTCGCCGTCGAGCTCATTTCTTCAATAGCAGCAACCACTTGTTCTGTTTCTTTACTGTGAGAGATTAAAATTTTTCTATTCGCGTCCGACTCTAACTTCAACCTTTCGATACTTTCACCAATATGCTTAGACGTATTAAGAACCTCTAACATCATCTCTTGAAGTTGTTCAATAAACTGATTAATACCAATACTAATTTGCCCCAAATCATCCTGTGAACGAACCTCTAAACGCTGGGTTAAATCACCATTGCCTTTTGAAAGATCGACGACCATAGTTTTAAGGCGATATATAGGTTTGAATAACTGATTTAAAACAATGACAATAAGTAAACAAGCAGCAATTAAGAGCCCTAAAGCGAAAAGTAAATACTTGGTTCTTAACTCATTAATCGATTGATAAGCAATCGACTTATTAACCCCAATAAACAAATACCACTTCTTTCCATTTACCAATGGGATCGCTTTTGTAAAAGCTAATTTATCAATCCCTTTGAGTACATAATTTTGCAATGTTTCATCATTAACCACCATCTTATTAACGACATTACCTAGCCCAAACTCTTTTAGGTATCGTCCTTTTCCTGCGACTTGTGAAGTAGAAGCTAATACTAACCCGTTTTCATCGGTAACGACGGTTACTGCACCTGTATAGTTAATTTCCTTTACCGCTCGGTTTAAGATTTGTGCACTGGCATTTACAGCAATAGCACCATTATTCACAGCCTTATATAAGGTGATTGTATTCTTATCTCTTGCTTGCGTATTGGATAAAGAAGAAATACCTATTCCAGATGTCTGCTTAGCTAATGAAACCCAATCCATTTCAGAAGGCGTGACATTGTCAGATGAAACGGTCAAACCATCATTACGGTTAATGACGACGTTATCGACATTGGTTGCAGCTTTAACGTTTTTTGCTAATGCAAGTAACTGAGTATCTGACAAGCGGGTTGAATATGAAGCGGCAAGACCGTTGAGAGCCACAACTTGACTTGAAAACCAGGTTTCAATTTTATTCGCTTCAGACTTTAATATTAACTTTGACGCATGATTAACCTCGTTGATCGTTTTGTCGCGAATATCCTGATAAAACAACCAATCTGCGATTAACAAAATGACAGAAATTAAAATGAGCATTGAAAGAGTTAATGCTTTTTTAAACCCCAAATTTTTTTCGACCATAATAGTTATTATTTACTCAATTTATTTTTATTAATTAAAACAGGTACATCAGAAAGGAGGCGCAGACTATCAGTCGAACAATATCCATTCAACATATAAACTCTAAATAAATATAAATACACCATAAAAACAAACATAAAAAACACATTTAATTAATAGATTAAACGTACGGTAAACATTAACTATTTATTTAATATCAATAAAACTTTAAAGCCAGATTTTATTTGCATAATATTAATTCGAAAATATAAAATCCCCCTCCCAAAAAAATAACATTTTTTTAATAAGCTATTTTCTAATCAATTCAGAGCTATTTAAAATAAAAATTTAGAGATATTCCATGAAATCAATAATTACTCGCACCGTTATTGCAGCTGCAATGATGACCTCTTATTCTGCTCAAGCGGCTTACAAAATTGATATTGACAAGAAAAGTAGTATTAGCTTTGGTGGCTACATCAAAGTTGATAGCCGCCTAGTAAGCGGTGATGTAGCTTACAAAGATTTTTGGACTGGTAACGCAAAAATTGAAGATACTGATAAAAATCAATTCAAAATCTTTGCCAATGAAACACGATTCAATACGAAATATATTAATGGCGATGTCACTGGTTTTATTGAAATGGACTTTTTGGGCGGTGGCGGCAACCAGATCGTTTCTAACTCATCTCATCCTCGTATTCGTCATGCTTTTATTGCCTACAAAGGATTCACTGTTGGTCAAACATGGACCACATTTATGAACACCAGCGCCATTCCTGAAACGGCTGACTTTGCGGGCGCGACAGTAGGTTTGGCATTCATTCGTCAAGGTCTATTGCGCTATAGCAAAAATGGCTTTCAAATTGCCCTTGAAAACCCAGAAACTTGGGGCGGCGATACTTCGCAAGAAAGTCTGCCTGACTTAATTGCTCGTTATAATATCAAAGGTGATTGGGGTAATATTTCACTTTCAGCTTTAGGCCGAGAATTGGTGTCTGTTTCTGGTATCAAAAATCATGCTTACGGTGGCTCTATCGCAGGTAAAATTAACACTTGGGGTAAAGATGATTTTAAATTTCAGTATCACTATGGTGAACTAGGACGTTACATTGGTGCTGGCGCTACAAAAGATATGATTGGTGAAGAAGTTGAAGAAGTGACTTCTTTATTAGTCGCTTACCGCCACTTTTGGACTGATACACTAAGAAGTAATGTGATCTTCGGGCAGATTGAAACTGACATTACGGATATCAAGCGCAGCCAATGGGGTGTAAACCTGTTTTCAGATATAACCAAATCATTAAGTGTAGGTTTTGAAGTAGGGCAATTTATCATTGACCAAGAAAACAAAGACGATGCCAATTCTGTTTACGCACAGTTTTCAATGCGCTTTGCAATCTAAAGCTATTTGGTAGGCTATGACGATAGCCTACCTCTTCTTTAAGTCTTTATTTATAACGCTTCTTTTACTATCTGCTTCTACTTAAACCAATGCATTGCTTTCTTGGCCTGCGAATATACTGGTGATGCTTATACAGCCATCATTTATGGTCTAAGTGAGTTCCAAAATAACATATTCTAAATTCATCTTGCTGAAATGCTTAACCTCACTAGGATGAAAATAGTTACCACTCTATCCTCAAGTTGCCTTATGTCAGCAAAAACATCACTTTTTCTCGGCAAAGCTAAATTCATCGGCTCCATTATCTGCTTACTATTTTCAAGTGCCGCGTTTTGCGAAGGCCGTATTGTTCATTCGCTTTCAGTTCATCATGACTCTCTCGACACTCCGACCCCGGTGGGATTTATATACACCAGTACAAATGATTCATCGGACAATAAAGTGATTCGATTAACTCGCTACAGCGATGGCTCAGTTGGAAACGAAAGCGTTTTTTCAACGGCTGGAAAAGGTGCAGCTAATCCAAACTCATCCGGTAAAACCTATGGCAACTTTAATTCACAAGGGGCGATAAAAATAATAGGTAACTACTTGCTTGTGGTTAATGCAGGCAACAGTACCATTTCGGTGTTTCAATTAAACAAATCTGATGGAAACTTGTCTTTAATATCTGAAGTGCCATCTGGCGGTTTGCGTCCTGTCAGTATTGCATCGGCAGAAAGTTTGGCCAATGATGATGAACGCTGGGTTTTAGTCGCTAACCAAGAAAGCAATCCAGTGATTGTCGGGGATGATGAAAACCCTCAGATGTATCCAAATAAAGATTATTTTTCTCAAGATCTCACAGCTCCTGATCCGAGCGATAGACAGCGTAATATTTCTGTATTTAAGTTTAATACTAAGACGGGTGCCTTAACGAAACAGCCTGAGCCTCTGCTAACCTTTAATCGTGATAATGGTGGCCCAACGTCTATCAGTTTGGACTATCTGAGACAAACCATTGCCGTTTCTACCAATGGGATTGCCCAGATTATTCCTGATCCACAAAGCTCCGACCTCCAACTTGAACATCCAAGTAATATTATTCTTAAAGGGTTTAATAAGTTAACTGGGGGATTATCAGACTGGCCAAATGGCAGTTGGAAGCTCAGTGGTATATCCGGCATTTCAAGTATCAACTTTTCTAAACATTTTGGAAATGTTGTCTACTTTCCCGTTTCTAACTTAGCAACGTCAAAGCAAGATCATGAAGCTGTCTCTCTATATCAAAATGCTTACCAACTGAAAGTTAACTCTAATATAGCGCTGAATGATGGTCCTAATACTCCCCAAGGGGATGGCTGGTCAGTACTCAGCCCAGATGGAATGACGCTCTACGTTTCTAGCTTTAATCGCAATAGTATTGAGACTGTTCACATTGATAGTACGTTTGGCAAATTCATTGATAGCGATCCCGTAGTCAATAGAGGGGATTATGCACCGACGGGCGACAGTAAAGACTTATATGTGACTCCTGATAACAAGTACATCTATAACCTTGGTGCATTTCGCTCATATTCTCTAAGTGGATTTGCCATTGACAGTGATGATGGCAAGCTTAGTTATTTAGGCCAGTATACTTATCAGTTAACCAAAGACGCTGTAGGCAAACCTGGGGTATACAACTTTATGGGGTTAACGGGTTTTGATATAGAAAAGCCACAAGGGTAAGTCTTTTTCAAATCCCCTGTGGCTGGCTATCTGGGTCTTATAGTAATTAAGAATACCCGATGCTTGCTCTAAATTTTGGTGAAAACAGCTTTAACATCAGCAGTGGAAGAACAGCAAACGAATAAACCATCATCTGTTCAACAGCTGAAAGTGATAGTGCTTGTAATAAGGTTACTAATAAAGCCGATACGCTCATTTGGATCACACCTAACAATGCCGTCGCAACGCCAGCATTAGCTTTAAAAGGCGCGAGTGCTTTACCCACACAGGTTCCTGTTGCTAGAGCAAAACCTGCTGAACATAATATTACTGGTAACATGTAATAAATTACATCGTCATTGTGACTCAACCCTAGCAAGAGAAAACCAGATACAACAACCATTGCCATTCCAACCTTAATGATGCCATTGATTGAGTATTTATCTAACAATTTTGGCATCACAAAACTTACCGCAATAATGGCTATCGCATTAATACTAAACCAAAATGTGAACGTTTCTGGAGGCAGATGATAACGCTCAGCAAACACGTTAGGAGCCGTGCTCACAAAGGCGGTGATTGAAGCCATAGAGAGCATGACAATCGTTGAGTAATAAATAAAACTGGGAGTCAAAAGTACTGGTTTATAATTTGATACTGCAAAAATAGGTTTTTTAGGCTGAAGTGTTAAATTGGATTCGTGAAACCCTTTATAAGCCACAAAACCAATCACCAAAGCAAACATTCCGAGGAAAATAAAAGTACTTTGCCAACCATAAGTCGACATTAAGTAATAGCCTAATATCGGCGCTAAGGCAGGCACACAGAAAAGCACACCATTTAAATAACTGTACACTTTGCTACTTTCAACCGCATTAAATCTATCGGTCACACTAGCAAAGACACCAACCACAATGGCACAAGTGGCTAAACCTTGAAAAAAACGAACCATAAGATGAAGTGGCAGCGTATTCACCTGACTCACGACAAATGCACTCAACATATACAGAGCAATTCCGAACAGCACCACAGGTCGACGCCCTATGCGATCGGAAATAGGCCCTAAAATCAACTGTCCCAACCCTAAGCTAAATATAAATACCGTAATTGACCACTGAACATGAACGGTATCAGCTTTAAAGACACCTGCCATCGTTGGCATTGCGGGTAGAAAAATATCGATGGCCAAAGGACTGAACATCACCAATGGAATTAGAACTGCTATCAAACGAAACTGCTTCACTTCTTGTCGCCTCATATAAAACTCGGCTGGAAGTATAACGACCTCCATTGATGACTCAAAATGATTTATAGTAATGGTAACTATTCCTGATAAGAATGTTATGAATCAAGCCTTCGATTTAAACTTATTGAAAGTACTGGATATTTTACTGGAAGAACAAAGCGTGACTCAAACCGCTAAACGTCTCCATGTAAGTCAATCAGCCGTAAGTAAGCACTTAGCTCGACTACGTGATATGTTTGCTGATCCTTTGCTCATCCGCAGCGGAAAGTCACTTAAACCCACACCTAAGGCACTTACGTTAGCCGTTCAGTTAAAATCGATTTTGCAAGACATTAGCCAGCTTACGGAAGTCGAAGACTTTTCTCCTGAGACTTGTTCACGCCGATTTCGGTTTGACATGATGGAAATCGCCTATACCGCAATTTTACCTGAATTTATGCCTCCACTTCTGTCTTCTGCACCAGAGATCAAACTGGATATTCAAACGTGGAATGAGCAAACCATGAAACGCCTACTCAATTGTGAAATCGATTTTGCTGTGCGTTGTTTAGAACAAGATAAACGTTCACAAAACCACATCAGTACCTTACCCAGCGAACTTGAATATGCAGAGCTTTGTTATGACTACCCCACTTGTATTGTGAGAAATCATCACCCAATTTTGAAACGCAAACGAAGCATGGAGGACTTCCTAGCTCTAAAACACATTCAAGTAACAGGCGGTGGTAACCGTCATTGGCTTTATGATGAAATATTGATCCAACAGGGTATTAATCGAGATACAGTCATTGAAATGCCTGACTTTCATGGTGCCTTTCGCTTATGTGAGCGAACCGATTTGTTGCTTTATGCCCCATATCATCAAATTCAGGACATGATAAAAAGCTACGACGTTACCTTAATTGATATTCCTATTCATATGGAGCCAGGCGTATTCGTGCTTATGTGGAATCAATACTTTAACAATGATATTGCCCACCAATGGATCAGAGAACAAATAACCAAGACAGTTTCAATTTAAACCGTCTATATTCTCAACTTTAATTCCGAATAAAGGAAACCGCTATAAGCTATATTCAAACTCGTAAAAATGTTGACCATTATCAATACGAATGCTCATTTGACCTGAAAGCCCCACTAATTCACCAGTACCAGAGCTTGGAACCACCTCTAAAATTAAACGATCTTTACCACCATTCATGGTACCAAAATGCTGAAGTACAAACGTGCCTTTCTTGCCTTGCAATGACCCCACGACTTGTTCAATGGCCACATAACCCGCTGAGCCTTGGACTGAAGTCATCGCACTGAGCATTTCTCCTTTGCTTTCAGCAGAAAGCTCACCGTGAAACGTTTTATCTAAAGTCATTCGAGCAAGGTTATTGCCATTGATACCTGTGGCGTGAGTATCGACAGGCTTAAGAGATACATCAAATTTTCCTGAAACGTTCATTGTCACTCCTTGAAATTTTTTCGCACCATACCGTAATTGAATAACCTTATAAATTCAATATCTTGCCTAAGGTTATAAGTCATTCTGTAACAAAGTTTGCAGATACTTATTCCTAATTACCACAATCACCACTCAACGGACCTAAGCTGAACAATTGCTGCACAACAAACATTAATTAATATACAAAACAAAGATTTACATTAAAATTCAATATTATTTATTTAAACATCAAATACATGAGTAACGTTGCAGAGCGGGTAGAAAGGGTAGTAGGTTATATTCAAAGACAACAAGATGATAAACCGATAACAACTAAGCTGAACAGCAATGGCATACATTACTCACTACAACAACTGGCCGAAGTAAAAAGAGTATACAGACCTCATCAACGCCTTCGCGTATTTCATCAAAGTTCTCCCTGCTCCAAAGTTAAGGAGCATCAATTTGGAATAAATCATCCAATCAAGGAAAGGCCACTCAGTCCTAAAAAAACCAAGGAGCAAAAAGAACAAGAAAAAAAAGACACGCTTTTTAAGCAAGAAGCCGAACTTCATATTGATAATTATCATACACCTATAGGTAAAACCTGTTTAAACTTACTTCATCAAGCTATTGAACATTCCCTTCCTTATGTATTTGCAAGTCAGCTAACTGCTGATATTTTAGAATCTGACAGATTTGCCATTATTATTCCAAATGTGCCTCTCGCCAATCTGGCTTTCCCTTACTTTAATGGCATAGAAGAAGAAAGCCTTGGTTATTCTCGCGGTTGGAAGAAAGATAAAGATGTATTAGCAAAGTCCACATCGGTAATGTCAAAATCCCCCTTTCCTAGAGTCGCCATGGCTCTTTCTGCCGAGCTGGCTATGCTCCCAAATCTTAAATTTGATAATCCATTTTGCGCTAAAGCTTTGCAAATTTATGTAGAAGCCAGCTGGCGTGATCCTCATTGGATCCCAGTTGCACAGAAGATTTTTGAGCAGTGTGAATCCCCAGACTGTTTAACGACCGCTTTACACTACAAGTTAATGATAGTTGGGCTATCAAAAGGCCATGATTTAACAAAAAATTTTGCCACTGAAATTGCGGATGCGCTCAACAACACTCCAGAAGAACAAATCCATAGTAGAGTCATTGTATTGTTTTTAGAGGTAGTAAAAGCATGCCAAGCGAAAATGAAGCACGATCCTAGGTTTATTCAGAAACTCATGGATGTCTGGGTCAATCTACCTGAAGCCGCAAAAACAGAGCAAACCTGTTCGGCTTTAATTGACGGCTTTGCAGAATCCATCAATTGTCTCAGACAAATCTACCTAAAACTCAAACCTTGCCAACAAGAACAGCAATTTGCCTTACATACCCAGCTAGTAACGGCACTTGTCATAAATAGTGCAGGGATAGTCAAACATTTTTCCTATTCTGAAATTATCAAATCGAATTACATTGCGCTTATCGGAGAAGCGGCGTTTTACTACCCTGAGGCCATTGAAGAAATTGGCGAATCCTTTCGAAAAAATACAAAAGGAAGATTGACACTTAAAGTAGAACGACATTGGGCTACAGCGTTAAGTAAAGCTACAGAAAAAGCCCCAGAGGACTTTCATTTTCGCTTAATTGGTGTGATTGCTCATCTAACCAGAAATGGAGATCACGAAGATTGCATGACCGGGCTCAAAGCCTTGCAATATACTCTACCTGTCTGCCCCGACCTCGCCGCGATAACAAAAGATACGATCATTAATAATAAAAACCCCAATAGTAAATTTTTCAACTTAGCCGTCTCTGTCTACACCAATGCCGATCGACTAGAAGACGCAATATGGGCGATTGATCTCGCAGTACATAAAAAAATCTACCAACGATATCCAGCATTACAAAGTTATGAACCAAACCAAAAGACTCTGCGATTGAGTTTTAGTAGTTTTACTATTTTCACCGACAGAGAAGAACTGCAAATCCCCAGCCGCACAGCACTCGGCATTTTCAACTGGTGGGTGGCAAAGGATCCATTAAACAAAGGAAAACCTGACATCATTGAAATCCAATTTGGACGAGAGGAATACGGTGATACGCTCAGTACATTTTTATCTAAACAGCTAGACGAGCATGAACAAGTGATGAGTGTGGAGTTAACAAAAGACGCTCATAGAAAGCTCATAGTTAGATTAAGGTGGCCTGAGCCTATGGATTAACTTTATTTCACTGTGGAAAATAGCCCAATTTGCTAGTCTGACCAACATGACCTCTTTAGCTTCAAAGGTCGGAAAATGGCTACAGCCACTTCTGGGACTTATTCTCCTTTACAGCTGGATCACACTGGTACTCATGGTGCTTCAGGTAACCAGCGAGAACTCAATCAACGAGAAGTATCCAAACAAACGCTGAGAGTCGAAACCAGCGATCAAATGATGCGTTTTTTACATCTAAAAGGCCACCTAGGTAACTTTGTTGTGCAATTGGCGGACGGTTGGAAAACCACGCCAAGCTATGGCAAAAGTGGTCTACTCATCAACAGTACCCGCGCCCATTATCGAATGACGAATATTGCCGTATATCGAGGAAAAGCCAGCGATCTTACACTAAGCCAAGTCATGGTGGGGCCGAATCATTATTTTGGAAGTTTGATAGACATTCATCTTAAAGCCTACAGCATAGAAATTAATAACGGTTTTCCTATCTTTTCTGAAAGCAGATACGAATCTCAAGACGACCTCAAAAACCTTTCAGATTTAAGGCCACTCCAAGCTTGTGACATACTCGAATTCAATCAAACTGAATGGTCATGGAATAGTGGAAAATGCACCGCTCCAGCAATCGTTCAATTTCTCAGTGATAAAATATTAGACCGACAATCAGCCGCATCCTTAACCGCCGATTTAGGCGTATTAACCTTGCCTAATAGTGTAATTGAAATTCCTCATGTGGACGCCACTCAAGTAGATATATCGGCCTTTGGCGCAATACTTGTCATCAATAACACCCCCTTCACCATAGCCAGAGAGCGTGAAGATACCATGGATGCCGTGAGCTATTGTTTTGGAGAGGGTTATGCGGATTACCAAATCAAACATGGCAACGGCTTATTTTTAGAAACCCATGACTTTACCCAAATCATGACTCCACTTACCCCGAGCAGCAGTGGGTTTATCACTTTAGGAAGACGAGTGGGCATAGCGTCTAACCAAACCCTACAACTCATTGGCGTAAGCGTACCTTTTGGCTATTCAATCATTGTGAAAAGGGGCGCGATGCATGGTGATGCCACGTTTACAGGGCATTATGCGATGGCAATGACGGTACAACACACAACAATGGGAACGGCCGACGTGGTATTTCTTCGAACACCCGATGATCAAAGAGTAAAATTAACTTGTGATTTTCCGAACAAAGACCGAATACCCTCTTATGGTGCAGATGATGAGCGCCTTATGCCACTCACTTTGCCTCAAGGGAGAGGAATTGAACAAGAAATTCGCGAAAACTCCCTTACAAAAATGAAGCAAACACCGAAACCGAGAGGGGTATACACCAAATCGGTATTAAACCCCACTATACTGAGTTTTTGGCAACAGCTTTTTAGTTAACTAGTTGATAATCCCGCTTCAACACTTCAATAATTTCCGCTTTTGGATTTCTCGAAACTTGAAGTGGCTTGCCAATAATCTTTTCAGCCAGCTGCGTATAGGTTTTTGATACTTTCATCATTGCATCTAATGGCAAGGCGTTATCACGGGCCAATGCCTCGCGTTCGCCCATACGATCTTTGTTAAGCAAAATATCAGGTTCGGGGAAATGGTTAAGCAGCATTTGGCGGAAGCTTTCTTTTGAGTTTTCAACAACACGACCTAGCTGGTATTCCTTAGTATCCCAAATCCGTGACGAATCAGGCGTACCAACTTCGTCCATATAAATCAGTTTCGACTGACCTTTATCATCGGTCACATAGCCAAACTCGAATTTGGTATCCACAAAAGTTTGATCGATCTTTTCAAGCTGCTTGCTGATCACCGCAAAACCATCTTTCAATAGTTTTTCATAAAGATCAATATCCTTATCCGATTCAAAACCAAAAGCTTCAACGCTATCTTCGATATTCTTGCGAGAAACATTCACATCGTCTTGCTCAGGGACACCCGGAATGCCTTTTAAGATCCCTTTGGTGGATGGCGTGATCAAAACCTCTGGCAGTTTTTGATCTTTTTGTAAGCCCTCAGGCAAGGTGATCCCACAAAACTCACGCTCGCCTTTTTCATAAGCACGCCACATAGAGCCTGTGATGTATTGGCGACAAATAGCTTCGACTTTTACTGGTCGTGCTTTTTGCACAATCCACACTAATGGATGTGGCACATCTAAAATATGGCTATCAGCCAGCCCTTGCTCGGCAAAACATTTGAACCAATGGTTTGAAATCGCATTAAGCGCCGCCCCTTTACCTGGAATTCCTTTAAGTCCACCCTCACCATGAAAAATACAATCAAAAGCGGAGATGCGATCGCTTATCACCATGATCGCCAACGGAGTTTCTTCGGCAACGGGATAGTTTTTTTGCTTGATCAAGCGGCGACTATCTTCATCCGTCAACCAATACACGCTGCGGACTTTACCACTATGAACAGGTTTATCAGTGCGAATAGGTAAATCATCATTCACCGCAAGAACAGAATCAGCAAGACTCATTGCAGGGTTTCCTTAACTGTAGGGACTGGAATTTTTTTGAGCTATTTTACTGATTCAACAAGGTTAGTGCTATCTAAGCTGAGCAAGAATTTATTTTGTCATCAAGAATCACTATTTTTGTGGTAAGTATAATCTTTCTGAAACAGATCATCTTTTAGAATTATTATTAAAATACCACTTGAATATATGAATATTCATATATATTATTTTTCGCATATTAAATTTACGAGGATCAGATATGGATCCATTGCCACTCTTCAAGGCACTTGCCGACCACACACGCCTAAATACGATTTTACTTATCGAACATCAACAAGAGCTGTGTGTCTGTGAGCTAATGGAAGCGCTAGATGAAAGCCAGCCTAAAGTCTCACGTCATCTCGCTTTACTCAAAAAACAACAATTACTGTTAGATCGCCGCGATGGTCAATGGGTGTTTTATCGACTCAATCCTGCGCTACCTTCTTGGTTCAGAACCATGATTAGCGATCTGATAGAACCGAATACTTCTAGATTAACTGAAGCTTTGACAAGGCTCGATGCAATGGGCGATCGCCCATCACGTCAACGTCAATGCTGTAACTAACTTAGAGAATTTAACCATGACAATTAAAGTAGGAATTAACGGCTTTGGCCGTATGGGACGCTTAGCACTGCGCGCAGCGTGGGACTGGGACAACATCGAATTTGTCCAAATCAATGATCCACAAGGTGATGCGGCTACTTTTGCTCATTTGCTAGAATTTGATTCCGTACATGGCCGCTGGGATCATCAGGTCAGCGAAGATCAAGGTAAGATCTTAATTAACGATCACAGTATCAAATTCACCAGTAACCAAACCATTACTGAAACCGATTGGTCTGGTTGTGATGTCGTAATTGAAGCTTCGGGTGTGATGCGCGATAAAGCCAAACTGCAAGCTTATTTAGATCAAGGCGTGAAGCGAGTGGTGGTCACCGCCCCTGTTAAGCAAGAAGGCGTGTTAAACATTGTAATGGGGGTGAATCACCACTTATATGATGCCGATGAGCATCGTATTGTTACTGCTGCTTCTTGTACCACCAATTGCTTAGCGCCTGTGGTAAAAGTGCTGCATGAAAAAATCGGTATTGCTCATGGCTCAATGACCACAATCCATGACATTACCAATACTCAAACCATTTTAGATGCGCCGCACAAAGATTTACGTCGTGCCCGTGCGTGTGGCATGAGTTTGATCCCAACCACCACAGGTAGTGCTACTGCTATTACGCATATTTTTCCTGAGCTGAAAGGCAAGTTAAACGGTCACGCTGTACGTGTGCCATTAGCCAATGCTTCTATTACCGACTGTGTATTTGAGATGAAGCGTGAAGTGACACCAGAAGAAGTGAATCAATTACTGACTGGTGCTGCTAATAATGAACTTGCTGGCGTACTGGGTGTTGAAACCAAACCATTAGTGTCAATTGATTACAAAACCGATCCTCGCTCAGCCATTGTTGATGCGTTATCCACTATGGTGATCAACGGTACACAGCTTAAGTTATATGTGTGGTATGACAATGAATGGGGTTATGCGAATCGTACCGCAGAGTTAGTACGCCTTGTTGGTGAAATGGATAAATAAGCGTAGTTTTAGTTCAACGACTTAAGTGGGAGTCATGGTGCGATAAGGCAACCGTCCGTGACAGGACGTCACGGTCGTCAGCACATGGATGTGCGCTTCTGTTGACGTTCGCATCATGGCTCCCTTTTTAAATCCCAAGCTGAAATATATAAATGGACACTTAGGCCATGATTTCTCAACTTAAAGCCCTACCCGATGCCATAAAACAATACCTTGTAATAACAGGCAACTATTGGGCATTTACCTTAACCGACGGTGCCTTACGAATGTTGGTGGTGCTACATTTCCACCAGCTTGGCTATTCACCACTCGAAATCGCCATGTTGTTCTTGTTTTATGAGTTCTTCGGTGTGGTAACCAATCTAGTGGGTGGTTATTTGGGGGCGCGTATTGGCCTTAATAACACCATGAACATTGGCTTGGGACTGCAAATCGCTGCACTGCTGATGCTGCTTGTACCAAGCAATGTGCTACCCGCTATTGTTGCTGGTGTACCTTGGGTGATGGCAGCCCAAGCACTTTCTGGCATTGCCAAAGATCTTAATAAAATGAGTGCAAAAAGCGCCATTAAGACTTTGATCCCTAAAGATGCTCAAGGCAAATTGTATCATTGGGTTGCGGTGCTTACAGGCTCCAAAAATGCTCTAAAAGGTGTAGGGTTTTTCTTAGGTGGCTTGCTACTCACAGCTATGGGGTATCAGGGTTCGCTGGCGTTTATGGCGGCCGCCTTAGCTGTTGTTTGGTTGCTGAGTTTGTATCTGCTTAAGCAAGATTTGGGGAAAGCGAAAGCCAAGCCTAAATTTAGCCAAATGTTCTCTAAAAGCCGTGAGATCAATGTACTTTCCGCCGCTCGTTTATGCTTATTTGCCTCCCGTGATGTGTGGTTTGTGGTCGCTCTTCCGGTGTACTTTGCTACCCAATTAAATTGGAGCAGCTGGGAAGTGGGTAGCTTTATGGCAGCTTGGGTCATTGGTTATGGCGTTGTTCAAGCTTACGCGCCTAACTTTACGGGTAAAAAATCGGGTAAAGTTCCAACGGGGCAACAAGCCATAATATGGTTACTGCCGCTGATTTTTCTCCCTGCATTAATCGCTACAGCGTTAATTTATGATATTGATCCTACTCTGGTATTAATCACAGGCTTGTTAGTGTTTGGTGGTATTTTCGCCATCAACTCATCATTACACAGTTACCTTATCGTGAGTTATGCATCGAGTGAAGGCGTATCAATGGATGTCGGCTTTTACTATATGGCCAATGCGGCAGGTCGGTTATTAGGTACGGTATTTTCTGGCTTGGTATATCAAATGTATGGGTTAACAGCTTGCCTTATCGCATCATCGGCCTTATTGGTATTCGCACTGCTGTTTTCTGTGGGATTACCCCAGCACCCCAAGAGTTCAAATAACGCTTAACAAGCGTTTCATCAGTCAGTAAATCTGAGCGTTTAAAAAGGTTTACTGGCTGAAACTTATAATAAAAACATAGGTTTTATTATAAAAAAGTCTTTATATCTTCCTTTAGTAATGCTTATCTTTAGACTGGTTATCTCACTATTAACCTTAAGTCACTCTGTAGCCATAGCTCAGCTTTTTTGCTTTTGGAGGTTGATGATGAAATCAAAAACTCTATATCAAAGGCTTAGTATTTCCCTATTAGCAATTGTTCCAATTATTGCCGCCCCTGCGCCAATCAACGTTAACAGTGCTGTCAGTCCCTCGACTCCAAGAGCAAAACACACCACGCGTAGATTAAGTAACAACTTCTCAATAGCAAGTATGCCTAAAACTGGGGCTGATTATTGTATTCAAGAGCAAAATGTGACTAAAAACTGCTTTCCGTTTCAAAACACTTCTTCCACGGTTTATATCAATATCAGTTTTAGTGATGGGATCCTGCACGGTCTACCGATGCAACGTATGCGCTCTTTTCATTTAACTCAATACACAAAATCCATTAGTGCAGCCATCTTTAATTCAGCCAACAACAACAAAATTTATGACGGACCTGTACAAGATATGGTTGGCTTAACCTGTGATGGTGATCAATGTAGACCTTGGAAGTGACTTTTGAAAAGTATGGCAATACGTTTGTTTTAATCAGAAAACCGCAAGTTATAAGCTTAATTTTCTTAAAGGTGATTAATATGAATCAACTCATTCATAAATTCGTCATTTTATCGCTATGTGTGATGTCGTCTACACTGCCTTTAGCTGCACAGGCCAGCGTACTAAAAGACTCCCATCCTTACCCGATTGTAAAATTATGGCCTAACACCTTATCCAGCAGTTTTTCAGTTTCCTATGTTTCTCAATCAGGTAAAGAGTATTGTGAGCAAGTACTTAAAACTGAAAAAAACTGCTTTCCGTTTCAAAACACCTCTAAAACTTCACAGGTAAATATTCAATTTGATAATGCGGGCATTTTGAATATTGATACGAACTTTATCGATGCCATTTCACTTATGAATTACACACCATCAACTCATGTAATCGCTTCAAATCCCGAAACTCACTCTCTAATCTATACCGGTTTGGTGAATGATATGGTCGGACTGACTTGTGATGGAGCTAAATGTAAGCCGTGGAATTAAGCCACTACAACAGAATTCAGAGACAGATAAATCAGACATTATTTTAAGAGGTATCATTATGATGAAACAAAAGCTACTCAATCAACTTCCTGTTATTATCGGAATAACTGCTTGCTCAGTGTTCTCAGCTATAGCGCAGCCAAATCAGCTGAATGAAACCAGCGGTTTACAAAATTTACCGATTGTTTCATTCAATAAACCCGATAGTAATTTTTCGGCATCCGATGCTCCAGTCACAGGCAAAGAATTTTGTAACCAAGAATCTGGCTGGAGTAAAAACTGCTTTCCTTTTAGAAATACGTCTTCTACTTCACTGATGATGATCAAGTACGAAGAGGGAGGATCTGTACACCTTAACGTCAATGCTTCAGTACGTACTCAAGTGAGAAATTACACCCCAACAACTCATGTCACTGTCATTAACACCACCACTAACACACAAATGTTTGATGGTGAAGTTGCAGATTTGGTGGGGTTAACTTGTGATGGCAAACAATGTAAGCCTTGGAATTAAAAACATATATAAACCGCAAACTTAAATCTAAGGCTTAATATTATGAAAAAGCCCACTATTTGGAAATCTACCGGAATACTCATAGTTTCATTATTTTCGATAGTCACCACACAACTACACGCTGCTGAGAAAAGTAGTACACAATATCACTCGATTCTCGTTAAGCCATTATCGGTAAAATCAGAGAACAACTATTCGACCACTATTTTGTCTGAATCAGGTGATGAGTTTTGTAGAATAAATAACGGTCTCACGAGCAACTGCTTTCCTATTCTCAACACTTCAGCAAATTCATATATTAATGTTTCATTTGATGGCAATTCATTTACAGGGATTGGGCCGAATAATCACTATCAAATTTTTAAATTAACTCCTTATGGAAACCCCGCCCAAGTCATCATCAATAATCCAGCCACAAACGAACAAGTTTATAATGGCCTAATTAGTGATATGGTTGGTTTAATTTGTGATGGTACGCAATGTAAACCTTGGAATTAATTTGAGGATGAGTACATGAAACGCTCAACACCATCTAAATATGTGGGAATATGTCTGTTGGCTTTGTCATCTGTATTCAGCCTATCCTCACAAGCGATAGCAATAAAAAGCTCTGATACAACCCAAAACGTTAAGCCGTTACCCATCAAATCGGGAAGCAATTTTTCATTAAGCCCAAGGTTTATGACAGGAAAAGAATTTTGCCAAACAACGTTAGGCCTTAAAAACAACTGCTTTCCCTTTCAAAATGTGTCTTCAAATTCATATATGAATGTTACCTTTGATGATGGCGCTGTCCTATCTGTTCCTATGTTCCAAAGAAAAGGTTTTAGTCAAAAAACATATACTGTCTACACTCATGTCACCGTCTACAACCCTTATGCAGGCAAAACCATTTATGATGGAAAAATCTACGATATGGTTGGATTATTTTGTGATGCTGACCATTGTACCCCGTGGAATTAGAATTCGATTAATATCCACTTCTATGTATTGTCTTAGAGGAGATTCAAGCTGGCAATACAAAAGGCGCTAACTCTCAACTATGCTTTACCTTTAATTGTCTTCTCCTAAATAAGCCACTATTTCGATTTCAAGGAAGAAACTTATGGAGCCACCAGTTAAAATCACTTCTTCGATGCTGGATAGCTTTGTAGTTGTAAGTGAAGAGCCCGAAAACCAAGCTCAAATTGAACAATTACTAGATGGCTGGGTTGGTGAGCTGATAAATGTTCATGTATCGAGTCAGGAACAAGAAAAAGCAAAAGATCTGTTTCGCTTGACTGCAAACGAAACATTACCGTTTGGAGAGAGGCTTCAACGGTTATATGAACTTCAGGTACTTTTTAGCACTGACGAACAAACAAAATTTATCCAGTTTACTAGTGAACCTGCCTCTAATGATTTTAAGGTAAAATTAGTAACAGCAGAGCCGAATAATGAGTTTACGCTTCTTACTTTCGATGGCCGTAATGATGACCTTTTTAAAGTAAAAAAATTAGCACAAGAAGCCTGCACAGAAAAACCAGAAAAAGTGGACGCTAATTATCAACGTGATTGCCTTGAACGCTCTGATGGACTGATTTTATTTAAAAATAATGAAGAATTGCACTCTGTGGATCAAAACAGTAAACAAACGGTTCGAGAGTCTTTTCTAGCCACAATGCAAGAACATCTTCCTTCTAATATTGAATTAAACAGAATAAAAGCGTTACTCGCTCAAGACTTACTTTTGTTTGTCCCCCCAAAATTAGATCCCAAAATGAACACTCTCGGAAATAAAGACGTAGAACACCGAGTTTCTATTTTTCCTAATTCTGTTGTCATTACGGTCAATTGCAAATATAACGTTATCGGTTTGCCTGAGCAGAAGCAGCGGCTGCAAGAGTGCCGACAACATGGTTGCTATACACAATTTAACCTAACCTTTGAAATTTTAGTACTTGATGAAGACAGTTTTTGTACTCGCTGTACTTGGGATGGCAATCAAAATGCACTACAAAAACGTAGAAGTTGGTTCCGAAAAAATTAACAGACACATACTTAAAAACGAAAGTTATCTAAATCAATCAAAAATCTAACTGGTAACAACCTCTAAAAACCTTCTCGTTTTAAAACGTCTTCATCCCGTAGGAATAGATATTTTTATGAATGCGTTACCCCTTCCCGAATACAATCTAAAAGCGCCAACACCCAGCAGCCGATCAATAGTAAAATTCCAATATTTGCTGTTACTAAAATATCCTTATATACAGATAAATGAATCGCTTTCATAATGACTGTGGGATCTAAGGCAATCTCACCATTCAATATTTGATTGGAAATCCTCTGGGCCACATCAAAGATGGGGTTGATCAACATGATCAAACTGAGCAAAGTAAGGGCAATAAAACCATAGCCTCTGTACTTGTGCCCTTGCAGTAAGTGTCCTGCACCAGGGCACACAAAGGCTGAATATAAGGCGGCTTTAACTGAAGGCTTCATAACTGCTTAGAATATAAAGAAAAGTGTTACTAAAGACTGTAACACTTCTGATTAAACCTTACCAAGTTATCTTCCGTCTTGCGAACGACGTTTTTTAAAGGCAGAATCCTTGGTCCACTTTGGCCAATCATGGTTATTGGCTAACTTCACGATAATCATATTCATCAAAGCCAAATCTTGTTTTACGCCTTCTAAAGTCCACGATGCCTGATACTTGTCCGCTTCTTTATGATAGCGATATTTGACGTAATCGGGATCACCAAGTCCCATAAACAATAAGCTCGGTATTCCTGCTTGAGCTAAAGCAAAGTGATCAGAACGGAAATATAATCCCGTTTGTGGATGAGGATCCACTTGTACTGTTCGCCCTTGAACCTTTGCCGCATCAGCTAAATAGCGATCTAATGAAGACATGCCTTTTCCATAATCAAGCACGGAGTTCATTGCTTTATTGGTGTTCATGCCATCAATATTTACCATAGCAACAAGATCTTTAGTGGGTACAGGCGGATTTTTAGCAAATTGTTTCGCGCCAATTAATCCCGCCTCTTCTCCAGTAAAGTCTGCAAAAATAATATTGCGTTTAAAAGTCATTTTATCGGCTTGCGCTTTTAGATTTCGGGCAAGATCCATCACCGCTGCATCACCAGAGGCATTATCTACCGCACCATGGAACGTATGCACTTTACCTTTATTATCGCTAAATTGACCTAAATGATCCCAATGAGCGTGAACGATTATCGTCTCATCCGTTTTTGTTTTGGCTGACAACTGGGCGATAACATTGTAAGACGTCGATTGCTCGATGTGATTGTTTAATTTAAGTCTGGCTTTGAGCTTTAAATCTATTGGCTTGAAGTGACGAGACACGGCCTTTCGCTTTAATTTATCAAAATCATAGCCCGCTTGAGCAAAAATCTTTTTGGCAGTGTCATGCTGTAACCACCCCATTACCGCAACGGTATCTAGGTTTTGAGCTTGGTCCACCAGCGATAATTGATTACCACCCACTGAATTTTTTACCACATCCCACCCATAGCCCGCAGGTGCGGTTTCATGAACAACAAACACCGCTTTTGCCCCCTGCTTTGCCGCCTCTTCAAACTTGTATGTCCAACGACCATAATAAGTCATGGCATTGCCCGTAAACAGCTTAGGATCTTGAGTTGCAAAACCAGGATCATTGACCAAGACGATCACAGTTTTTCCCTTTACATCCACTCCTTGATAATCATTCCAGTGATATTCAGGCGCATCGATTCCATAACCACAAAACACAACATCACTATTTTTTAGGTTAATTTGCTGACTAAGACGTTCCGTTCTAGCGGTAAATTCAGTGACATTATTAAATGATTCATGCCCGACTTTTAATCTCATGTGTTGATCTGTGGTGATTTTCGCCATGGGAACAGGCTGTAAGAATTGACCTTTATAACCGGGTTCTAGGCCAATACGTTTATATGCGTTAACTAAGTAATCAGTAGTGAGTTTTTCTTGTGGGCTTAATGGCGCCCGTCCTGCGAATTGCGTTGAAGATAAGGTTTTTACATCTTGGCGATATTGTTTTTCGTGGAATTGATAGGTTACAGCTAATGCATTAAAACTCATGCTTTGGATTACGGCGGCTATTGCTAATAAACCTGTTTTTCTCATGATGATACTGCCTTTGTTTCTTTAAATGGAGCTAACATCAAAGCTTGTCACTCATTATTGAGCCTTCAGTCCAATTAAACTTCTGTGCTTACTGGTTCTCTCAGTTTGGGATAGGGTATCTTTTGACGCCTGTATAACTGATGTACAAGTTTTATTGTACTGCCACGCTATCTAAAATGGCTTTAAGGCCATAAGTTTCATCTTTTAAATTAGGTTTTTCGGTGATATAGCCCCATGAAGAAGAAAGTACTAGCTGAGGGTAGAGGACATCAAATGCTCCAAGACTGTTTACAATAGTGTGCTCTGGTTTCGCTTTCCCTTCTTTTACAAAAATAACAGCCACCTTATAACCTCGTATGAGCTGAGTACGTATTTTCGCTAAGTCACACCGACGTACAGGATTACTAAAAATCGGTATAAATGCCTCTGGGCAATGGAAAGGTAACTGCCGATATCCAGCTTTAGCAAAGGCTTTGTATAGAGAGTGAATCGAATACGCTTCTAAGATTTTGATGACGAGCTCAACCAGCCTCAAATCTTTATTTACATCACCGCTTGCTTGATCATTAGTCAAACCAAACAAACTCAACAGTTCGAACTTTTGATCGCTTGTTCCACAGTTTATAACCTCTCCGATGGCTGTAGAGAGTTGTTTTTGAAGCAATAAGCCATTAACTGCTTCAGGGCTAAATGTGGACAGTCGACAAAAAAAGCCGTGATAATAGCACCTTTGCCAAAAGGCATCATAGTCCCAGTAGGTCATCTGGCGGTCAGAACGTCTATCAAAAAATTGATTAAATTTGTCGTTTCTAATTACCAAGGAAAGATCATCTGGTGTCAAGCCACTACTGAGAAAGTTAATTATCTGAAATGCATGAGTTCTCGGTCCATGAACAAGCAATGGCACATCACAGGCATCGTTAAACATGGCGGTTTCAGCAACTCGATTACCGTAATTGGAGTGAATATAACCACGGAATGTAACCAAACTTGCGTGACGCAGTCCATGCTGTTTCAGCTGATTGACGAGGATCTTATCAAGCAATCGGCCTTTGTGGATTGAGGGGCCGCTGAGCCACATATCAAAATCAGGAACCGTCAACATTTGCTGCCTACGAATCGACTCAGGAACATTCACATTGTAAGATGAAGCGTAAGCACAGTGCCTAGAGTCATGGAAACTCACCATGGGACAATCACTGTGTTTTTGTAACAACCTTTGTTTAGGTTCGCCTTCCATTTGATTAACTAACTCAAAGCCCACATTAAAAAACGTTTTAAATATTGCTTCGATTCTTGAGCCTTTTAAAAAATACTTTTGGTAAGCTTTGCTTAGAGGAGATGCCTCTCCATTTTGATGACGAAAACACTCCTTAAGTTGCTCTTCATGAAATGCATCTCTTACCTTATGGAAATCAGGGATCACTTGTGTACCGACACTTTTCAAAATTAATTGCTGTAGCGGAATTTTGGTTAAGTCGTAAATAATCTCATTAGTAAACTCTTTTCTTTCGAATAAATCTTTTGGTGGCTGAGTCATAATCACAGGTTTCATACAATCAGACATTTGCCCTAAGGCATGACCACTTTTACAGTATTCAACAGCATCATTTTTTTGGGGAAAATCGACAGCTGGAGGGGATTGCAATGAAGGTTCAGCGTATAAAGACATCAGTAACATTTCACTGAATTAAGAGTACGAGTGCCTAGATTGTTTCAAAATTCATAACCCCAGTACAATTAACATTCATTAACATAAACACTTACTTCCATTCTGACATCTGAAAACGAAACAGACACTCATCACATCTTTGA
Source organism: Parashewanella tropica (assembly GCF_004358445.1). Classification (NCBI taxonomy): domain Bacteria; kingdom Pseudomonadati; phylum Pseudomonadota; class Gammaproteobacteria; order Alteromonadales; family Shewanellaceae; genus Parashewanella; species Parashewanella tropica. The sequence goes on along the minus strand of NZ_CP037951.1, from coordinate 484,981 downwards.
TATGAAAAAAAGGAGCTTAAGCTCCTTTTAAACTAGGATGAATATGTAGATCACTGACAATTCATCAAACGCGTTAACCCACCGGTTCTTGCTTCAACTGAATTTTCTACATTTGGAGCCAACGTTGGGAAGAAGTTCAGCCCTGAGCGATATTCAATTTCATCAATGGTCACTTCTGTACGACAGTAATCATCTCTACGACCTGCTGTTTGCTCCATGATGAAACCTGACGCATTTATCCAACCATTATTTGAAATGGTGGCAACTACTTTAAAATACCCTGAAGGAACATAATGCTCTTCATCGGCTTCCGGTAATGCAGCAAAGTCATACTCGTACAATGGACCAGTAATAACATAAACTGAATTACCATTTCTCACCGCACCACGAACGGCATTTTCCAATTTCACCCAAGGACCTTGGTTTAACTCGCTGGATTGTGGCGTGATGTTACTTAGGTAATTAGTCATACTCCAATATGGCGTATTACTGAACGAAGCCAAAGGTACTTGATGGCCTCTATCTGTACCTATGGTTGCATGAGCACTCTTATAGTCGCTTGGCTCTAACGTCGCATTTTCTGGCAATTGCGGATCAGCACGCCATGTACGAGAGCGTTTACCACCATCAATTGTTTGTGGTGTAACCTGATACGCCACCCAATCAGCAAACTTAGTTTGAGCATTGTTAGATAGCGTATAGATAGGTCTTTCGATGACTTGGTTAGTGGCAACACCACCTGTTGGACAACCGTATTGACCACAATTATCTGCGTATGCAGAAAAAGAGCCTACGGCCGAAACGGCAACAGCTACCATCATTAAGTTTTTCATTTTTACCCCTTGTTAATCCTAGGTATCACTCTAATGGTGTTTTCTAGGTTTATTGGTTTTCGCCAGAATTGGCGAGAACGTATTTTAAGGAGCAAGATTACAGTTTTGTTACAACGGTGATGTGAGGTAGATTTAATTTTTTATGAATGGTTGTAAATTTGTATAAAGTTATTGACGTAGGTTAAATGGCAGCTTCGTTTTATTCAAAAAACCGAAGAAATATTAGAGCTCCCCCTAAGCTTCTAAAGATTAAAAATAATTAACTAGCCCAGCTCAACATCTCAATTTACATTGGCTCTTTCGACTAAAAGATACAGCGACAAAGCTGTTCTAATCAACTAACAATCCATAAAAGTATTCATTAATTTCAACGGTGAATGATATGAAAAAGAATCAATTATTAATTGGACTCGCTCTTATGGGGCTGTCTTCGAGTTGCTTTGCGAATGTAGTAATCGGAGCTGGTTACTTAAATATTAATAACGCCAAAGCCATCAAAGCGCTAGATAACGATAAAATTACCAGAGGTGGAGGTAATGGTGATGTCAATCTTGGCGCCATTGCATTCAACGTGGGTTACCAATTTAAACTTAACCAAAATTTTTCAGTTACTCCAGAGCTTCAGGCTTCTGTAGGTGTTGGTGATGATAAGTTTTCCTATGTCGATGCTAAAGATGCAACTAAGAAAGGAACTGCAAAAGTAAAAATGGATAGCTATTTTGCATTTAATGTACGAGGTGCATACAACTTTACACCACAATTTAGTGTGTTCATTATGCCAAGTGTCACCCGTGTAAAATTAAAAGCAAAATATTCAGATCCAACAATGAGTGGCAAAGCCTCTGACAGTGAAACTAAGTTTGGTTTAGGCGGTGGCTTACAATACATGTTCACCGATAACCTTGGGGCAAGCTTTGCCTATCAAAAAATCAACTCCATAAAAGCCAATAGTTTCAAGTTTGAAATGCGTTATTATTTTTAAGTATTAATCCGCTCAAGGGGTGGAACGAGAAGCTTCACCCCATCATTCATTTTATTACAAGCACATCACTGTAACTGAAAGCTTATTCTTAGCTATCAATAAGTAATATAGAAGCAATCACTATTTGATCAGTTGCGCTTTTAGCCTTCTTCAACCATGGTTAAAGCAAATACAGATGCAGATTAGGGAATGAATTGTGTCTTTGGTCATACGAAGTGGTGCAAATTTCACAAAAAATTTAACCATTAATCAAAAACAGCTGGAAACCATCAGAAATGCCCAATCACTGGAAGAAGCAACAAAACTCGGCCTAATTGATCGTGTATTGGACAAATTTTTTTCCCGAAATAAAGCGGAAGTTCACAAACAACTTTACTTTCTATTTCAAGAAACCGCTCCCAGTCATGCCGAAGATATTATTAACAAAGCTCAAGCCTTTGATCGTCTTACTCAGCTCGTAGACCCTAAACACCGATCAAACTTAAAAGTGTTAGTGGAGCAAGCTCCGTTAGGAGAGCAATCTCATAAAGTCACATTTCAGTTTCAGTTACAAGATTTTCCACTTTCTTTAGAGTTTTCATTTAACAGTTTACCTGAAAATATTACTCCAGCTTCAATCACACAACAGTGGTTTTTGGCTGAGCAAGGTACACGCTTATTACGTCATACTTCTTGTGAGGGTTGGCAACAGTTAATGGAACAGCTTCAGCTAGAGTCCGAAGAAGTTATAACCCAAATATACCAAACCAGCCCAACTGATGCAGAAACATTAGAAAGTGATGAGATATATCCAGACTCAGTATCAGAAGAAGACCAATCAGCGTTTCAAGATATGTTACGTGCCAATAAAAAAGAACCCGTAACGAGTGAGTTGGCTCCAACCGATGCAGTGGATGACACTCTGAGTTCAGCCACTCCCCAAAAGGGTCAAGCACATGGCTTAACTCCCCAAAAAGCAGTAGGAAAAATTGAGAAAGCCTATCGAAATTTTAAACAAAATAAAGCAGCCGCATTGGAAGGAGCAAGAGAAACAGGCGCAAAACATGCGGTTATGACGAGTAAGGACGGTACGCGCTATTTTGTCGATCCCAATGGCTTATTTCCGATGATGAGAAGGCCAATTTCACGACCATCTGAACAAGTCTCTGGAGCCAGCAGTAAGCTGGATAGAGCTGATGAGCAATATTTGAGGTTTGCCCATGTAGATGAGAGAGAGCTGGACAAAACCTTACTCGACCCGAACGTAGATATAGACCACTATGACCTTAGCAGGTTAGAAAATGATTTTGAAAAGCAAGAATATTTTGTTGAAGCGCTTACCGAATTACAACAAGCATTACCTAATTCTTCATTTAATGGACGTGCGATTCAGCCAGGGATGCTCGGATTTATGGATCCACAAGGTAGAAGACTGGCTGTCAATGGCGGAGAAAATACTGAATTATTTTTACAGCGAACTCGTCGACCTATCCCATTACAAGCATTCAAAATCGCCTGTGAAGACTTGGCTTCAGCCCATCAACATGAAATCTATTTTCGTGATATCAAAAATGCCAATTTGGTTTATCGAGAAGAAAGAACAGGGAAAAATGGGCAAATCGTTCCACTTGATAACCCGCAGGTACACTTTATTGATCTAGAAGAAATGTACACTCCGCAAACAGGTTTTTTGGCTAAAGATTGTGGCACTCCAGTTTTTATGACCACTGAATTAGCTTTCGCTAAATCACAGGGGGATAAAAAGCAAATTGAGGCTGCGGACAATTATGCCATGTTACTTTCAATATTGAGAGCAAGTTCCGTTACTCTTATGAACGAATTACCACTAACTCAAACGCTTGAACATGGTGAAGAAGACATGTTCGAACATGGTGAAGAAGACATGTTCGAACATGGAATACTCCATGAACAAAGTAATTCCGCTGAGCACAGAGCAATGCTGGACCAAGTACTTACACAAATGATTAAACCTGAGTACCTTGAACAGGTTCAACGCTTTCTGCAAGAGCCAACAGAATATCCATTAGAGGAATCACTTGATGAAGTGATCAATTGGCAGGCTTCTTTATCATAAGAAGCCATACCTCAATTTCTTACAAACATTTTAACTATGATTTTTGCTCAGAAGAAGCCGATGCCTCATTATCTTGCGGCAAAATCAAATTCATCAAAATACCCACAACACCACATAAACTGATACCAGTAAGTGAGAATGTAGCCGAACCTACCGACATACCGCCAATGCCTAATACCAGAATGGTCGCCACAATACATAAATTACGTTGCTTGCTTAAATCTACCTGATCTTTCACTAAACTGTGCATACCAACAGCCGCAATAGAACCAAACAGTAGAATCAAAATCCCCCCCATTACTGGTGTTGGAATAGATTGCAGTAATGCCCCTAACTTGCCACAAAACGCAAGTAGAATGGCAATACAAGCCGCCCACGTCATGGTTGCTGGATTAAAGTTTTTAGTTAGCATTACCGCACCCGTGACTTCTGAATATGTGGTATTTGGCGGTGCACCAAAACAAGCCGCGACACTGGTTGCCACACCGTCACCTGATAATGTGCGATGTAACCCCGGCTTTTTCACATAATCTTTGCCCGTTACGTTGCCAATAGCGAGTACATCACCAATATGCTCAATCGCTGGCGCAATGGCCACAGGCAACATAAATAGGATCACTTGCCAGTTAAATTCTGGCGCGACAAAGTTCGGCATTGCAACCCAAGACGCCTCAGCGATCTTACTGCCATCAAGCATGCCTAAAAAGCCTGCGACAATTGAGCCAACCACAACACCGCACAAAATAGGCACTAAACGGAATAACCCCTTAGCTAAAGTCGCTACCGCTAATGTGGTAATTAATGCAGCCATCGAAACAATTAAGGCATCTTGATATGCAAATAATTCAATCGCGCCATCACCGGTTTTACCCATCGCCATTTGTACAGCTACAGGCGCTAGGCTTAATCCGATCACCATGATCACCGGACCAACAACAACGGCTGGTAATACCTTTTTCAACAACTCAGTTCCACGCCATCGCACGAATTGCCCGAGCAGTAAATAAACGATACCAACGGCAATTAACCCTCCCATGGTCGCAGAAATTCCCCAGTTTTGAATACTCAGAGAAATAGGGGCGATAAAAGCAAAAGATGAAGCCAGAAAAACAGGCACTTTACGCTTGGTAACCAGTTGGAATAACAAAGTCCCCAAACCCGCACCAAACATAGCAACACTAGGATCAAGTCCAGTCAGAATTGGCATTAACACCATTGCGCCGAAGGCAACAAAAAGCATTTGTGATCCCGCGAGGGCATTTTGAAGATTAGAAGGGGGAGAGGTTTGTTCCATAATTCCAACTGTTTCAAGTGTGATAGAAAAGTTGGACGGAGATTGTAAGCGAAACTACTTCGAATACAAAACACTATCTGCTAAAAAATCGGTTTTGTATTAAGAACATACAAAGCAATAGTCTACCGTTCAAAAAAGGAGCCGAAGCTCCTTTCATTCTAATTGCTTAATCAATTATGTGGATTTTCTAAATCATATCGACTGGTGCAATAGTGTGATAAGACAACCGTCCGTGACAGGATGTCACGGTCGTCAGCACATGGATGTGCGCTGCTGTTGGTGTTCACACTATTGCTCCTAAGTACCCCACATAACATTGGGATAGATTAAGCTTGCTCTTTTGAGCGACGTGGACGACGCTCACCTTGTGGACGGTTTGAGCGACCACGATCGTTACCGCGACGTTCTCCACCTCGACGATCGCCATTACGACGACGTGGTGGACGGCTGTTGCCACCATCATTGATCACTTGATCACCGGCTTCACGGATATTCAACTGACGACCACATACTCGAACCTTTTTAAGGTGTTGCAGTACATCTTTTGGCATACCTTCAGGAAGATCAACCGTGGTCACTGCATCGTATAAGTGGATTTGACCGATGTAACGGCTATCAATGTTAGCTTCATTCGCAATTGCGCCAACAATGTTACCCACACCAACGTTGTTATCACGACCCACTTCAATTACGTAGCGACACATTTTCACGTCAGGGTTGTCTTTTAAACCTTCTGCTTTACCTGGTGCAATTGGACCACGATCGCGGTTACGACGACCGTCACGATCATTGCGCTCACGCTTGTCACGTACGCGCTCTTGCATAGGCGGTAACTGTAACGGACGCTCTTCTTGTACTTTGTGTAGTAATGCCGCCGCCAATAAATCGGTATCAACTTCAAGTTGATTACACAGCTCAGCCACCGCTTCTTTCATAAAGTTTAAATCGCCAGCTAAGGTCTGAGCCACTTGCTCACCTAAACGTGATAAACGCTTTTCAGCTACGATTTCAGGGCTTGGAATGCTCATTGGAGCAATACGGCTATTGGTTGCACGCTCAATGGTGCGCAGCATACGCATTTCACGATGAGTCACAAACAAAATTGCCATACCAGTACGACCCGCACGACCTGTACGACCAATACGGTGTACATAAGCTTCAGTATCGTAAGGAATATCAAAGTTGATCACGTGACCAATACGCTCAACGTCAAGACCACGCGCTGCAACGTCAGTCGCAATAATGATATCTAACTTGCCGCTTTTTAACTGATCAACTGCACGCTCACGTGCTTGCTGGTTCATATCACCATGCAGAGGCGATGACGCGTAACCACGTGCTTCCAATTTCTCAGCCAACTCAACACAAGAGTTACGAGTGCGAACGAAGATGATGATCCCTTCGGTGTTTTCTACTTCTAACACACGTACTAACGCTTCAAGTTTGTTGTGCTGTGAAATTTGTACAAAACGTTGTTCAATTGACTCAACAGTCGTATGACTTGCCGCGATACTAACAAGAACAGGCTCATTAAGGTGTTTCTTAGCCACACGTTTAATTTGCTCAGGCATGGTTGCAGAGAACAACGCTAACTGACTTTCTTCTGGCTTATGCTCTAAGATCCACTCAATATCATCAATAAAGCCCATTTTTAGCATTTCATCGGCTTCATCCAATACTAATGCTTTTAAGTGCTCAAGTTTAAGCGTACCACGACGCATGTGATCCATTACACGACCCGGTGTACCAACGATCACTTGTGGACCACGCTTTAATTGGTGCAATTGTTGTCCCATGCTTTGACCGCCATAGATTGGCAGTACATGGAAGCCTTTCATGTATTTGGCGTAGCTATTAAACGCTTCAGCCACTTGCACGGCTAGCTCACGAGTCGGAGCAAGCACTAAAATTTGTGGTTGAGACAGCTTGGCATCACAGCTGTTCAATAATGGTAAAGCGAAAGCACCAGTTTTACCTGTACCAGTTTGTGCTTGACCAAGAATGTCTTTGCCAGCCATTAATGGCTCAATACTGGCAGACTGAATTGGGGTAGGTTTTTCGTAACCTAGCTCGTCAAGAGAGCGCAGAAGGGCATCGGACAGACCGAGTTCACGGAAGGTTTTTTCATTGGATGACATTAGGTTGTAGCCTTATGGATGCGCAGGAAGCGCTATTTACTTCTAAAGACAGAAAATCAACCTAGAATCGCCCGTGTCGATTTCCCGCACCGAAGCGAGGGATTATACCAGACTCGCTAAATCTTGGCTATGGGTTGTTAAAATATCCTTTGCGATTGGATTTCGCAGTCAATGATGTTCCATACCAATTTACTGCTTTTTTCTATTATGACGACTTGAATCAGAACTAGGTTTCTTCTGATAATTCCTTATTTTGTTTTTTTATCAAATCTAAATCATCTTCTTCTGAACTAGAAGTCGCTGTAGCACTTGCAGAAGCAGTATCAACAAGAGCATCGGAGTTCTTCCGTCCTGTGGATAATTGTGTTAACCGATCTCCGTCTCTTTCTAAAGTATCTTGTTGTTGCCGCAGAAGCATATCGGTAATAGGATCGCCCACAGGAACATGATCTACACCATCGAATATGAGAGCAGCTTTTAAATCACGAAATAATGCAATTATAGGCCCTGAGTCAATAATGTCTTCTTCAGCCATCGACTTTCGGGTTAACGGATTTATTCCCTTCTCTCTCACCACTCGTAATAATTCCGACTTCTCAAAAACATGCCCCGATGTATCCAAGCAAGGGTTTTCGATTTCAGTTACATCAACAAGCGTTAAGGGACAGATCATTCGATGCTTTAAACTCTGTGTGAATGCTGTAGCAATTAGCATAAAACTATCGGAAGGAACTTTAACTGACTCTTGCAACCAAGTGTAAGGTGTTATTACACATTCCGTTTGGGTCGAACTTCTCTCTGAATTGTCTTTAAGAGTAAAATGAAATTGTTGCTCTCTTTCATAAAAGGTAAAACCCAAATGGCCATGAACTTCAGTAAGATCTCCAGCCATTAGACTGTACTGTTGAAAGGGCCATTTTCCATTTTTTGGCCTAATATCCGCATTTTTTGATAGCTGCCTGAATGGTGTAATAATATTAAACTGAGTATGCTCTGCAAAGCGTAAATTCAAGTTACTCAATAAAGATAAAGAGCCTTGTTGAATTGAGAAAAATACAATATTCATTGTCTTACTGGTTTCATTCGCCAGTAAGACATCAAGTTTTTTAATGAATACAGCCTCGCCCTCACCTAGCAATTTAGGCAATATATACAAATGCCCACTTTCAGGGAACAACACAGTAAGTACAGCTTGGTAATCGTCCCGCGCTGGTAAAACTAATTGTTGGTTTTCAATAAACCTCGGCGATACTTTGCCTTCTTTACTGAGCCTCAATGCTTCTGTTTGTGAACTTGGACGGTCAACTTTTTCTATGTTACCTTGAGGCTGTTTTTGTACTGTGATTTGACGGCCTGATAATGGGATAGTTAAGTTTGCTATTGGTCTTTTACCCAAAAGATATAGATTTAATTCTATTTCATCGAGGTGGCTTGGACCTAACCGCCAACCGCAACTATTGTTTTTTGAAACTCCACTTCTCTGTTTACCGCTAGCCACACGAATAGTCGATCGCTTAAACCTTTCAGGCTTACAGTAGCGCCGTGGCTGTTTATCTTGGGTAAACTCAATTGGAACTAACTCGTAAAATAAACCAAATACTTCAGCTCTAAAAACATCTGGTGATTGGTGTGGTAAAAAAGGAAAAATTGAACGTCTTAAGATGAAGCTCCAGCTGGCAACTTGAGCTAAATATGGCAGAATATGAGCGTTGGAATAAAAATGCTCATGTTCAGATACTGTATCTCCTATCCAATCTCTCATGTCTCCATATGTTGCATTTCGCTTATTACTTATACGTAAAAACTCACTGTATTTATTCTCTACTATCCTTGCAATCAAAGCTTTAAGCGTTCTGCAAATAGTTATATCAAGGCAAATTTCTTTAAAGCTGCCGTCGGTATCACGCTCCAGAATAATTCCCCATTCATCTGATAAAAGGGTTTCAGATGCTTTGGTGTAACAATCTAAATGTTCTTGCTCATTGTAGGTTTTTTCCAATAATTCATTAATATTTTTAATAAGCGCTTGAGGTGTATCAAAATGGCTGCGCATTTTTTTAGGAGGAGTGACTTTGCCAATATCCCCTTGAAGTGGTTTAGCGTTCATGGGGGCAAAGAATGAAGTGGCTGCATCATCTGGACAGAGTTGTGAGCTTTTTGCTTTAAAGCTTACGGCTAATTGCTCACTGCCATCAGACTCAAGAATTTCAAAACCTTGAACCGTATCATCATGTAAAAAATCGACCAAAGCCGCACATACCTTACTCATTTCCCTATTACGATTTGTAACATCTGGCATTGTGACCACCCAGTGCCCATTTGCTCTGTTATACGTTAGAGCAACTGTTTCGGAATGCAATAAAACTCGTTTTTTTGTAATATTAACCTTAACATTCACATCCTTTTTCGAAGCGGCTATAGAAGCCAATTCGCGTAAAGTCACAAATTGGTGACGATTAACCGACCATACTACTTCTATCGCCATTATGATTAACCTCTATCGAACTTCTTCTCGATCTCATTGAAAATATTAGTAATGACATTCTATCGAATAAAATAGGCAAATATGATGAATTATGATTTATCTAGAAGGTTCTCGGTTTGGCTTCGCTCTTAGCCGTAACTAGGCTTTACACCGCACTTGTATAAGATGGCACTTGTTGTTGGCGCTGAATTTGCTGCTTTGTTAATTCAGTATCATCATCACTACTCGAATCAGATGTGTGTTCCTGCTGCTGATGTCTAAGTCGTTGCTTTTCTAGTGCGACTTCATCTTCTTCAGAACTTGAAGTATCCTCAACAACCTTAATGGGGTCGATCTTTCTATTTAATAATTGTTGTACGCGATCTCCATCTCTTCCTAACTGTCTTTGCTTTGCCTCCAACACTTTTTCTGTGAGGGGGTCAGCTTTTGGAATTTCTTCGTTACCACTAAGAATCAGCCGAGCCCGTAGTTGGTGAATCATTGTGATGAAAATCCCAGTTTCAACGATATCTTTTTCTGTCATAGGTTCATTATTGGCAGGATTAGTTTGATGTTTTTGCAACCAAATTAATAACAACTCTTTATCAAAAAAATGACCCTCTTTATCTAAACAGGGGGTATTGACTTCGGTGATACCAGCAAGTGAAATGCAACACGTCATTTGATATAAGAAGCTTTGTAAAAGTTCTAACCCAATTGACATTAAGCTGTCAGAAGGCTTCGTAGCTAATTCTTGTGACCAAGTATAAGGTGCTTTCACACTCTCTGTTTGTACCGCTGCGGCTCTTGAATTGCCGCCAAGCGTGAGAGTAAACTGCTGTCCTTTCTCATAAAAAGTAAAACCAAAATTCCCCATAGCCTCAGTGAGATCTTCCACCATCAAAGTGTAATGTTGAAGTGCCCACTTAGCACTTTTGGGCTTATACTCTTGATTCTTGGTCAACCGTCTAAACGGGGTGATAATGTTGAACTGAGTACGCTCACCGAAGCGAAGACTCAAGTCACTCAATAACGATAAAGAGCCTTGCTTAACAGAGAAAAAAACAACGTTTACCTTTTTGCTCTTTTCTTTAATCAGTAACGCATCAAGTCTTTGATGGAAAATGGCTTCATCTTCATCTATTACTTTCGGTAGTACATATAAATGCCCAGTTTCAGGGAATAATACGGTAAGAACAGCTTGATAGTCATCGCGTGGTGGTAGTACAAGCGGCTTGGACTCTAGCAGCATAGGGTTTACTTTGTGATCAGATGTGAGCCTTAATGAAATTGCTTCTGAACTTGTTCGCTTAACTTTATCTTTACTCCCACCAAGCTTCTTGCTCAACGTTACACGACAGCCTACTAGAGGGATAGTTGCCCCCGTTAACGGTCTTTTTTCTACAAAATGCAGAAAGAGTTCCAACTGATCTAGAGTTGATGGATTAACTTCGCATCTCTTACTTGGCCTATAAGAGTATTCTTGCTGTTCGGTTTTCCATTTATCGCAAGCTTTATTGAAAGTCACTCGGCTATATGGTTTAGCAGGTCCGTATTCACTAAATGAAATACTATAGAACAGTCGAGTGGGAATGAGATCATTAAATAAACCTCTTAACTCGTACCTTAAATCACTAGCCGAGTCATATGGAGAAAGTTGGAATACAACTTGTCTTAAAATTAATGTCCAACTCGATAACAGAGCAGCATACGGGAGTACCTCTTCTGAACTGGCACACCGACTAGAATAAAGGTTACCTTCATCCATCCACTCTTTTTGCTTCCGTTTATCAAGGCCTCCATTTTTCTGGAGTTCTAGAAATTCACTGTATTTATGTTCAACACATTGCACTATCAATTGCTTGACTGCTAATTCTATTTCAGGATCGAGTTTCATCCTTTTGATGCTGCCATCTTTATCTCGTTCCTGCACTGATGCCCACTCATCCGATAACAGTGTTTCGGTCACTTGGATGTAGCAATCAAGGTATGTTCTTTCATCATATTTAGAGTGTAAAAGTTTATGTATACGACTAATAAGCGATTCTGGTGAATCAAAATGGGGACGAGCTGATGGTTCCTTTATTTTTGGTTTTGCTTGCTCGCTCACTGACGATGCAGCGACGTTTAAAGGTGTGGCTGATGCATTTAGCGCTGCTAAAGATAGTCCTTTTGATTGAGTCGTCGCAGCTTTCCATGCTTTGGGGTGTTGCGATAAAACCGGTCGTGAACCAACGTACAAAAAGCCATCAACTTCACTACATGTAAGGTCAGGATATTCGGTTTTGCCATTTAGAAAAACGCGTAATGCATTACAGGCTTTTCTTGACTCTTCATGAGGGTTATGATTTACAGTGACTTCCCACTTTCTTAGTTTTTGGTTGTACTTAATAAAAAGAACATCTTTGCATTTATCACGATGTATACCTGTAATCAGGATTCGCGCCGAAGTCTCTTTTTTTTGAGTTATACAAGGCTTAAGGTTTTCCAAACGATCCAGTTCTTGCTGACTACAGTTCCAAACCAAATCTAACGACATATCAACCACACCAATTTATAGATTCGAGATCAAGCAGTAAATACTCCTATTCTAGAAAAATTATCAGGTACTGATGATGAATTATCGTTTATCTAATGCACTGACAATATAAAGAAAATAATCTCTTAATATCTTGGTATATATGGGAATTGCAATGGTGAAGCTCCATCTAATAAAACTTGCTTTCTTTGAGCTCCCCAAGTCGATGGAATTTGGAAATCACTGCTTCTGAGTAACGTGGCTTTCCCCTTTTTGTCTAACAAAAAATAAGCATGTCTATCGCCATTCTCCTCATGTTTAAATTGAATTCGGCAATCAAAGCAATTTGCCTCAAGGTTCAATAATGCTCTGAAACACTCTGTTTCATTGTCTGACATCAAGATGATTTTGAAATCTTTAACGGCCTCTTCTCGGTTTTCAAAATGACAGTCACAGAATTCGATAAGCTCTTCGATATTAAATGGAGTAGTGAAATCCTCCTCTGGGATCCCAAAGTTTGTTGAAGACGGCCGAGTTTTTATTGCTCCAAGCCTTAAAGTCTCTACATCAGAATACACTTCAATCGCGGCTGAAGTAGTAACTTGGTCTCCCTTAGCACCATCAGTAGACAGTTGCTTTAACTTCAACTGTGGGGCACCAACACGATATCGAACACCGCCAATAGAAGTATAAACTGGGCTACCTGGGTCTGGATGTTTTTTACTTATATTTGTTGCCGCAACCAGCTCTTTTGGGTTACTCAAGGATTGTGGTGAGGCGCATGTTTGAACACTCCCCTGCGCATGTCTAGATGATTGTGATTGTCGCGTTCTTAATAGAGATTGTAATCGATAATAAGCATTGGATGCGATAGCCAAATCATCAGTACGAATAATGGTATAGAGTTGTAGGTATGCTTCATAGGTACGCAGGCCAAAAAAACGATCTACGATACGTTTATGCAGCTGCGACTCTAAAGTATAGACTTGAAAGCTCTCCCACTTTTCCATTGATTTAATCGTTTCAAAGTCAATGTCACGCTCAAATCTCACTCCCAAACGTGATCCTGCAAGCGTAATGTGAGAAGGAACAACTGAACTCAAAAGTATAATCCCATCAATGACGTATTGATGGGATTATACCTAGTCACCATTCTAGGTTCAGTGAACTTTTGTTCATACCTTGTGAGAACGAAGTTATGACAACATAGGTTTTAAAAAACGTGCCGTATGAGATGTCGGATGCTCAGCAACTTGCTCAGGCGTTCCACAGGTTAAAATAATACCGCCACCCGAGCCTCCTTCAGGGCCTAAATCCACAATCCAATCCGCGGTTTTGATCACATCTAAATTGTGCTCAATCACTACTACCGTATTACCGTGGGCTTTTAAGCGATGCAATACATCAAGCAATAATTGGATATCAGCAAAGTGCAAACCGGTCGTTGGCTCATCCAAAATGTATAAGGTTTTGCCTGTATCCCGTTTAGACAGCTCTTTGGCTAACTTAACTCGCTGGGCTTCACCACCTGATAAGGTCGTCGCGCTTTGTCCAAGTCGAATATACGACAAACCCACATCCATTAAAGTTTGTAATTTACGAGCAATGGCTGGAATGGCATCGAAGAAAGTTCTGGCATCTTCAACGGTCATTTGTAGCACTTCGTGAATGTTTTTGCCTTTATAGCGAACTTCTAAGGTTTCGCGGTTATAGCGTTGCCCTTTACACGAATCACAAGGCACATACACATCAGGTAGGAAGTGCATTTCTACTTTAATAAGGCCATCGCCTTGGCAAGCTTCACAACGTCCACCTTTTACATTGAATGAGAATCGCCCAACTTGGTAACCACGACTTCTCGATTCTTGAGTACCCGCAAATAACTCACGGATGGGTGTGAAAATCCCAGTATAAGTGGCAGGGTTTGAGCGTGGCGTACGACCGATCGGACTTTGATCGATATCCACCACTTTATCGCACTTATCCATACCGATGATTTCATCGTAAGGCGCAGGCTCTGTTACCGTCGCTTTATTCAGCATACGGTGAGCGATCTTGTAAAACGTATCATTGATCAAAGTCGATTTACCGGATCCTGACACACCTGTAATACAAGTCATCAAGCCCAGTGGAACAGTTAAATCGACATTCTTAAGATTATTCCCACGAGCACCTTTAAGCTCAATGACTTGCTCAGCATCATAAGGGACACGATCACCTTTGACGTGAATTTGTTTTTCACCAGAAAGATATTGCCCCGTTACCGATTCTGCACAACCCATCACATCTTCAAGCTTACCGCTAGCAATGATGCTACCGCCATGAACACCCGCACCGGGACCAATATCAATCACATGATCAGCCATACGAATCGCATCTTCATCGTGCTCTACTACGATAACCGTATTACCTAAATCACGTAGATGCTTCAGTGTATTCAATAAACGCTCATTATCACGTTGGTGCAAGCCAATAGACGGCTCGTCAAGCACATACATTACGCCTACAAGCCCAGCTCCAATTTGGCTGGCAAGACGAATGCGCTGTGCTTCCCCACCAGATAGAGTTTCCGCAGAGCGAGATAAGTTGAGATAATTCAAACCAACATTGACCAAGAAGCCTAAACGCTCTTGAATTTCTTTAAGCACTTTTTCAGCAATCTGGGCTTTTTGCCCCGTGAACTCTAGCTCATCGAAATAGTCTTTCGCTTCGCCAATCGACCATGTGGTGAGCTCAGGTAAATTCACCTTTTCGATAAATACATTTCGCGCTTCTTCTTTTAAACGAGAACCACCACAGCTTTGACAAGGTTGAGTGTTGATAAACTTAGTGAGTTCTTCTCGTACCGAGTTACTTTCTGTTTCTCGGTAGCGTCTGTCCATATTATTTAAAATGCCTTCAAACGGGTGATTTCGCTGTACGACATCCCCTTTATCATTGACGTATTTAAAGGCGACTTTAGTGCGACCCGATCCGTAAAATACGATCTTTTTGATCTTGTCATCAAGCTGTTCAAACGGTGTTTCAACATCAAAATCGTAGTGTTCACCCAATGATTTGAGCATTTGGAAATAGTAGAAATTACGACGGTCCCAACCACGGATCGCGCCACCAGCTAATGACAACTCACTATTGACGACCACACGCTCAGGATCGAAAAACTGCTGTACGCCCAAACCATCACAGGTACCACAAGCACCAGCTGGATTATTGAACGAGAAAATCCGTGGTTCCAGCTCTGTCATTGAGTAACCACAATGAGGACAGGCGAAGTTAGCCGAAAAGACCAATGACTCTTGCTCATCATCCTCGAGCATTGGCGCAACTAATGCCAAGCCACCAGACAATTCCAATGCGGTTTCGAAAGATTCCGCTAAACGCTGTTTAATGTCTTCACGTACTTTAAAGCGATCCACTACCACTTCGATAGTGTGCTTAACATGTAAATCTAAGGTTGGCGGATCGGATAAATCACACACTTCGCCATCAATACGAGCACGAATGTAGCCCTGAGCTTCAAGACTTTCCAGTAACTTAACATGCTCACCCTTACGACCATTAACGACGGGGGCCAGTAGCATTTGACGACTGCCTTCAGGCAGCTCTAGTACTTTGTCCACCATCTGGCTGACGGTTTGCGCGGTTAAGGGTTGATGATGAGTCGGACAACGAGGCTCGCCCACTCTGGCGTAGAGTAAGCGCAAATAATCGTATATTTCAGTAATGGTTCCCACGGTTGAGCGCGGGTTATGAGACGTCGATTTTTGCTCAATGGAAATCGCAGGGCTTAAGCCCTCAATATGATCCACATCCGGCTTTTCCATTAAACTCAAAAACTGTCGAGCATACGCCGATAGCGACTCAACATATCGACGTTGCCCTTCGGCATACAAGGTATCAAACGCTAATGAGGACTTTCCGGAGCCAGATAAACCAGTGATCACAATTAACTCGTCTCTGGGTATGGTCAAATTAATGTTTTTGAGGTTATGAGTCCGGGCGCCGCGTATTTCGATCTTATCCATCAAGCTCTCTTTTTTTCTCAAAAGTACTGAAAACACTGAAAGGATATACAGTATGCCAGAAGAAATTTTTCAGTGTAACCTCTATATCCTAAAGTCACTTTCTAAAGTATCGCAAAACAGCTCCGAACTCTGGATAAAATCTGGTTTTACTCCATTAATTCTTATTTACAAACTTTTGATGGCAAGGCTCATCGTTTACAATAAAAACACTATTAAAATAAAGTGTTATTTAAACTTTTAAACTCACAGTTTCCGTATGCTATGATGCGCTGCTTTTGGCCATATCTGTCTGAATTGAACACAAGCAACTTTCTGTTACCGGTCAATTTGAATAGGTATCTTACTTTTCATTTCTATCGTTTCAAGGTCTTAACATGAGTAATAACGGCTTATCTGCAGTTGAAAAGAAAGTAGCCGCTTCTTTAGCCAGCGTATTTGGCTTGAGAATGATGGGACTTTTCATGATCATGCCGGTGTTTGCCCTATACGGTCAGCACTTAACAGGGTTTTCTCCCTTCTTAGTGGGCGTTGCCATTGGCGCTTATGGATTGACCCAAGCCTTGTTACAGATACCGATGGGAATTTTATCGGATAAATTCGGACGTAAGCCGGTGATTATTGGTGGTTTGATCTTATTTGCCATCGGTAGTCTAGTTGCCGCCAGTGCTACCAGTATTTATATGGTGATTGTTGGTCGAGCCTTGCAAGGAATGGGCGCTATTGCCGCAGCGGTGCTCGCCTTAGCTGCCGATCTCACACGCGATGAACAGCGTACTAAAGTGATGGCCGTTATCGGTATGTGCATTGGTTTTTCATTCGCATTAGCCTTGTTACTTGGGCCTATTGTGGCTCACGAGTTGGGGTTATCAGGACTCTTTATACTCACCGCCGTTTTTGCTGTTTTAGGTGTAGTCATCGTCCAGTTTTTTGTACCCAATCCTGTGCGTCACGCTCCAAAAGGTGACACGATGGCGGCGCCAAAACGCCTGCTCACCATGCTAAAGAATCCTCAGCTCATTCGACTTGATGCAGGGATCTTCATTCTTCATCTAACCCTTACAGCAGTATTTGTCGCTTTACCTTTTGTTCTAGTGCATGCTGGTTTTGCCAAAGAAAACCACTGGAAACTATATTTCCCTACCTTTATTGGTGCCTTTTTCTTAATGGTGCCTTTGATCATCATTGGTGTAAAAAGGAAAAACACCAAAGCGACGTTTCAAATTTCATTGCTCATCATGCTGGCCGCACTCGCTATATTGGCTCTATTTGAAACTCAATTTTGGCTAATCGCATTGGGGATCTTGCTGTTCTTTACTGCCTTTAATTACCTTGAAGCTTCATTGCCCAGCTTAATTGCTAAATTTTGCCCAGCGGGTGACAAAGGTTCTGCTATGGGGGTTTACTCCACCAGCCAATTTTTAGGGGCATTCAGTGGTGGCCTCTTAGGCGGCAGTATGTATCAATGGGTCGGTGCGAATGGCGTATTTATTGTCGCCTTGGTATTGGTGGGAATTTGGCTATTATTATCTTTAGGCATGGAGAATCCTGTTCTATTAAAAAGCTATACGCTTTCAACTAAGATCCGTGACAATGCACACGCCCAAGAAATTGCAGCTCAGTTGTCAACGCTTCCCGGTGTTGCTGAAGCGATTTTGATCACTGAAGAACAAGCCGCCTATTTGAAGGTTACCGATCAATTTGAGTTAGAAAATGCCAAAGCAATTTTAACGTCCTCTGATTGAATTAACCGTTAAAAAAGCATACCCTAGCCGTTATGCATGTAAGCAAAAAATATTAGACTCGCAGGAGAGAATCATGGCCAGCCGTGGTGTGAACAAAGTAATTTTAGTAGGTAATTTAGGGCGCGATCCTGAAGTACGTTATATGCCAAATGGCAATGCGGTAGCCAACTTTACCATTGCAACAAGTGAAACATGGAAAGACCAACAAGGTCAGCAACAAGAACGTACTGAATGGCATAACATTGTTATGTACCGTCGTTTAGCTGAAATTGCGGGTGAATACCTTAAGAAAGGTGCCAAGGTTTATATTGAAGGTCGCCTACAAACCAGCAAGTGGCAAGATCAACAAACTGGTCAAGATCGTTATAAGACCGAAATCGTTGGTAATGAAATGCAAATGCTAGATAGCCGTCAAGGTGGTAGCATGGGTGGCAACCAAGGCGGTTATGGTGCACAAAACCAGCAAGCTCCTGCACAGCAGCCACAAACGTCTGGTTATGGTGCTCCACAGCAGCAAGCTCAACAAAGCTATCAACCTCAGCAGCCACAACAGAGCTATCAGTCACAGCAACAAGCGCCAGCACAGCAAGCGCCTGCTCAACAAGCTAAGCCTGCTCAATCTGCACCTCAACAACCTGCTCAACAAAGCTATACGCCAAACTTGGATGATGGCTGGGACGACGATATTCCGTTCTGAGGGGATACTAGAGACATATATCATTTTATTAGACCTCGCAATCGCGAGGTCTTTTGTTTTGAAATGAGTCCTATCAAGCAGACAAAGAAGAGTTTGACCAAACTTGCCCAGTAGGCATTCTGATCACTTCAATATTCGTCTCTTTACTGGCGGCTATTTCAGCATCTTCACCTGAACTATTGATATTGATAAAAAAGGGGATAGGTCGATGGGCGTCATGGATCGTAAACAGCTGTTTGGCGCCGAGTAATTTGGTCGCTTCAACCGCTTCTTTTGCCGTCATGACCAATTGATAATAAGACATCAAATGAACACCGTTTACTGGGAGTATCGCGATATCAACAGAGCCATTGTTTTTGTAGTATTCTGCTAATGGCGATAAATCTCTGGCTTCACCTCCAAAGAAAATGGCTGTGGCACCTAGGCGAATGACATAATTATTGACGGTCCACTTGAGCATATTTTGCCCTTCTACAGACTCAATAATTAAGTTAGCCCCAAGGGTTCTTTTTTCTCCCCACTCTAGCACTTCAACCTGACTAAACCCCGCTTCTTTAGCCGTGATGACTTGACTATCCATTGCAACAAATAGAGTAACATCATCCTTATCGTGTGGGTAATCGACTAGACCTTCCATCTGCCAATGATCGGTAACATCATGACATCCAAGGATCGCAGTTAATGGCGGTAAATCTTTAACTTCAATAGCGGCCAACTCCGTTATGCCTATAAAGGAAACATCTAAGAAATAAGGATCAGTTAAAATGTGATGTTCGCCAATGCTGATCAAGACACATGCATTATTGATACGAGTTATTGTGAAAGGAGTTTTTGTCATGTTATGTGTTAATTTTTATTCTTTTCTCACGCTGGGTTATAAACGAATAATGTGCTGCTTTTATATGCAGGATAACACAATAAAAAATATTTAAGAGCAAGCTAAGTGATTCTGTTATTAAATGTGAGGGAATAAAGGCAAGAATGCGACCTTAAACTGTTCCTGCTCACACATAATTCTGTTCGGTTAAAGGGTTGAACGTCTTACCTGCGCAGGCACTGAAGGCTCCCTCAAAAATTCAACGGATTGATTATACAGGGGAGAGAGTAAGCAAAAAGCTGAATGTCCGAGGCATGTAAGCCGAGGCTAAGCGCCCATGGATGGGCCTGTAGCGTTTCAGCATTTGCTTATTACAAGAGCGTTGAGAACGTTCAGTCGTTATGGCGCTAAGGTCATTTCTAAGAACGTACCGTGATGCCGACGATTAATCTCAATGTGCTTAAAATGAGTCGTGAGATCTTTAAAATAGAAAGGCTGAATAAACCAATCATGGGATAGGTCTTCATAATTTACCGAAAAAGTGACTTTATCGGTTGTACTTTTTTTAAGGCTCAATTTTCCATCTGCTTTAAGCTCAATCACCCCAAGCCCTGAACTGACTTGTATCATTGAAGGTATGTGGACACTTTTAAGGTTCAATTTGACCCGTTTGTCACCTTGAATCAACCTAACCTTATTCATAACTTTTGTCGAAAAAGCATTGGCTTCTTTATCAGAAACCACGCCATTTTTATTGCTATCTATGGTGTCAAAGATTTCAGCGCCTTCATCGAAGGAAGGCACGACCCGAATCGTCAGTGCCACTTTATCCAATCCGACGGACAATAACGCTTGCTGCTTCACATTGGTATGAGGGTGAGAATAGGCATTACAACAAAACAACAAACACAATACCAACAGCACTCTAGTCATCTTTTTTGCCTATCTCATTTTGTTTACCGATCCAAGAAACGCCATAATCATTTTTAGGATTACGATACATACTATGAGCGTGCTCGGTTGTGGCATCACCTTCATCGTCTTGGGGGGAATACTCAAGTACCAATGAAGGACCTGTGACTCTAAAGTAAGCAAAACCTAATTTATCCGTCGGTCCCCACCAGCCAAAATAGGTATCGTCCAACTCGGCTAGAACGGTGGCCATAGTGCTGCTGAAATCATCAGGGTTAATAAACCCAAGGCGAGTGGTGATCAATTGCACTAATAAACGTTTTTGCTCTTTAGATAATTCACTGCCCTTGAGCCCCTCAGGCGCGACAACGGTACCGTATTCTCCTGGACCTAAAAGTAAATCAATCGCGTGTTCTCCACGAAGCGCCTTGGCTTTTTGCTCACCGGATAGGCTACTCATTAGTCGTTGTGCTGCTTCGGTTTCATCACGAGTAATAAATACATCTTGATTTTTGTAACGAATATTAAGAGGCTGACCTCCCGTGAGCATTGGGGAAAAACTAGCGTCAGCCCCGTAAATGGTGACATTAATGGCTAAGTGATGCCCACCAAATTGAAACATCCAAGGTTGAGTTTCTGAAGGCGTACCCAAAATAGCGACATAGAAATAATCGGTGCCGTACTTAAGCATTCCACCTGCCTCAAAGGTATCTTCGGCAGCCAATTGATATTCAATGTTCTGCACGCCTTTTTCACTTAACACTTGCGCGAGTACATCGTCTAGCAACTCGCGTTGTTTGCTCGTCATTTCTCCAAGCTTTAAGCCCCCTCTAGGGATCATGCCCTCAGGAAAATTTGACCAGTTAGAACGTTGAGCGTTATCTGAAAGCTCATACAGCAAAGCTTGCTTTTGTTTGGCGTCCAGTGAATCGATAAAACGATGAGTGATGTTTACAATTTCTTTGGTTTTTTGGTCGGTCTTACGTGGCTCAAATGAGCGTTTGAGCGGCATTTCAAC
This sequence comes from Parashewanella tropica, assembly GCF_004358445.1. NCBI lineage: Bacteria > Pseudomonadati > Pseudomonadota > Gammaproteobacteria > Alteromonadales > Shewanellaceae > Parashewanella > Parashewanella tropica. Next base: position 463,467 of record NZ_CP037951.1, on the reverse strand, counting down.
AGGGTTGACATTCACCCCGAAGAAGAAGCCTGTCATGCTGCGAAATGAGCACCCCGTAATGATGACGCTTCCAACTAGTCCTACTAGAGCCAACCTTACTATCTGAATTTTTTTAAACTTATCCATGAGTTAAGTTTTATTATTCCTATTTACCTATGTAACATGAAAGTGCCGTGTCTTTGTTGACCACTGTAGTGACAAAACCAGAGCCAGGAGCAGACACACGAGCAAAATACTTTCTTGCTTCAGCTAATGTAATGTTATCTCCTATTACCGTTGCGCCGATGCGTAATTTAGGTAGCATAAGATCTAATACATCATTATACAAATCTTTCCAGCCATCTAAAAACAATAAGTCAATGCCATCTTCTACCGTTTTTAGGGTTTCCAATGCATCACCTTCTAACAATGTTACACTATCAGAAAAACCCGCTTTGGCAATATTTTGATTAGCCACTTGGCATTTATGAGGCTCGATTTCCGATGTATAGACATGGCCATCATTATCTTGTGCCCCAGCCGCTAGATAAATCGTACCGATACCAAAAGAAGTACCAAACTCCACAATATTTTTAGCATTCGTGGCACGAACCATATTGTATAAAAACTCCCCTTGCTCCTTGGAAACGGGCATATAGGAGTCTTTCGCCATTTCTGGAGTGAGTGCCTTCATAAGCCCTTTACCTTTCATTAAGCCCCAAATGATTTGTGGGGCGTATTTCAGCATAGGTTTCCAATCTAACTTGGCTTCATCGTGCAGAACGTCGAGGGTCTGTTGAACTGTTGGGTGATATAAAGCATTCATTCTATTTCTCCAATAGGTAGGCACTGTAACTGCCCTTCCTAACTACAACTAAAAATTAAGACATTATTTACCTATGAAAATGATTATATAATTTGATTGAACATAAAAAAAGACGGGTTAAAATTGAATCATTATTAAGTTGAACTTAACAATAATGCGAAATTATGAGCGAATTCAAAAATGATATTACCTACAATCAGTTGAGTACCTTTAAAACCATTGTTGAAGCGGGAAATATCAGCAAAGCCGCCAAGCTAATTGGCGTGAGTTCAGCTTCAGTCAGTTATTCATTAAAATCATTAGAAAAACAAATTGGTCAAGTGCTATTTAACCGCACCACTCGCGCTATCACCCTAACCGATATCGGTCGCCAACTCTATGACAATACTCAGTTTTCAATAGAAGAATTAAATAAATCTGTAGAAGTGATCTGCAACTTAAATGAAAAGCCTTCTGGCATATTGTCATTGAACATGGCAAACACCATATATCAATGGTTCTTAAAAGACAGGTTAATCGACTTTCAAAAAGCTTTCCCTTTAATACAACTGGATTTAACTTTATCAGACACCTTAGATAATCGAGTCGAAAAACAGTTTGATATTGGCTTTCGCTATGGGAAACGCGTCGATGATACATTGGTTGCTCGTCGACTGTACCCCTCAGGTAAACAAACCAACTCGTTTAAGGCTGCGTTATTCGTTTCATCAAGCTACGCTCAAACAAGAGATATTCCCACTTCTATTTCTGAGCTGACCACCCATCCGATGGTAAAGTTTCGAATGCCAAGCAGCAGAAAGCTCGCACCGCTTCGCTTACATAAAACAAACAAAAGCGAAAGTAAAATCCTCAATATTGAACCTCCTACCGCCATGATAGTTAATGACTTAGGAACATTAGTTGATATGGTTTCTCAAGGGTTTGGCATGGGAATGACCATAGACTTTGTCTTGCAAGATAAATTTGAATCAGGCGAGTTGATCCCATTATTTCAAGAGCATTGGTGTGATATTCCTAATATTTATATGTACTATGCCCGAGAAACGCAGCTATCTGTAAAAGTTAGGTGTTTTCTTGAGTTCGTTCATCATGCTCTGAAGTAAAATCAAACTCACTCACCTAGTCATATCAAGATTTACATCTCTAAGTTTGATTGCATATTTATGCAATTATAGGTTTCAGGTATAACCCTTTTCTAACGGAAGTTCATCCTAAAAGTCGACCTTCCAACCTGCTTTAGATCTACGATTTCCAAATAAAAACACAGTCGATTTGACACTTTATGTAGTATATATATTATAAATATGCTTAATTTATGATCAACTCAAATTATCACAGCTGACAACAAGCTAAGATAATTTTCTGTAAGCGGTTGAATGTTAATAAAATAATAATATCGGAACATAAAATGAAACTAAAAAAGGTTACAACCAAAGTTATAAATAGCGCAATACTACTTTTGTTACCGTTTACTACTCAGACTTTTGCGTCTGAGCAGCCAACTCCCTCAATAAACCAAACGGTACAACAAGCAACGTCTGAAGATAGCATTCGTATCATTCTTTTCACCCCTCAGGATTTCGAACCACCAATGGGCCATAAAGAACAAATGAGACAAATAGCAGACTACACGGAAAACTTTTTTGAAAAGTGGATGAATTATTGGGGGTACCCAACCTCAAATCTGAAGCTGTTTAATCGCGATGCCGATGGCAATCCCGTTCTTCTGTATGTTAAAGGTCAGTATACGAAAGCCAGTGGTGCTTATGAGGTTGTTGGAGATATCAACAACGAAGCCATCCCTAAGGCGGCAGAGCAATATAATATCCCACTAGAATCAGGAAACGTATGGTGGACTATCAGTTATCCTGGCCCTGATGCTCGCGCGTTCCGTGGTGGAGGTAGTGCTCCTTACGGTGGTAAGTCTCACGCTAACTTTATCCCAGCTGACGGTCCAATCTATCTTAACCAAAGCTTAAATGAAGGTCATGCCGTTAAAATTAAGATGAAAGGCTTAATCCATGAATTAACTCATGCATTAGGTATTGGTCATATTGGCCCAAGATTAGAGCAGGACTTGGGTAATAGCTTAATGGGTCCAACCAATAAAGCGTTTGCTAATAAGTATGATCCTTATGAAACGCGTGTTCATCTTTCTAAGCTAACTGCCGCTTTACTATGGAAGCATCCATTCTTTACCAAGCAAACTCAAGATCGCTTAATTGATCCTGCCGTTTCTGTTAGAAATTTCCGTATAACAAAACAAGGTGGGTACTATTATGCAACAGGTAAGTTAGTGTCCGATTATCCAGCTCACACAGCAACATTATTAGAAAGCTCACCTGAAGGTGGTACCAATTACTGGCGCCGTGGTTACACAGGACGTATCGATTCAAATGGTAACTTCACCATCCGCTTAGCGGGAATTACGCCTGCCACTGGACAGTTATTACTAAACTTTGCCTTTAACAATGGCCGGATTAAAGGAAATACTGAGAACGTAGGTATTAATTGGGGTATTGAAATTCCATTTTACAAGACAGGACGAAACAGCATCTATTTTGATACTTCAAATGTCTATTAATTTAGGTTAAATATTATAGAAAGGGCGCCAAAATAGGCGCCCTTTCTATACTCCTTAGAAATCAAATCGAATGCCAAGGCTAGTAATATTGATGTCATCAGAGTGATTGTAGGACGCATCAAACGACCATTGATCGTTAAAGCGATAACCAGCGCCCACTCCAATACCAAATTTCCACGTATCGGAAGAAAGACTAAAATCAGCATCGGCTATCGTCGTTGATGCTGTCACATCTAAACGCATATAAGTCGGTTCGGCAAACAGCACCAGGCCATTATCTAATTCATAAACCCCTTTTACCGCCAGACCATAAGCTGAATCTAATTCCGTTTTAACCACTCGATTTAAAATCACTATATCTTCGGTATCCAATCCAGCCACTAACCGTGCTTGAGGGATAATAGAGAGTCCTTCTCCGGCATCATAGATGTAGTTCAATGAGATTTGTGCGCCTTCATAACTGACATCTGGTCCATCGCCATTATTGATAAAACTGACGTAGTGTAAACCAGCCCCCCAATCGGCCATTGCCGAAGTCGAGCAGCTCGCTAAAATAATTGCTAACAGTGATTTTTTCATCATCCACATCCTTATGTTGATTTTAAAAAATGAACAAATCAGACATCTTACTTGAAAAGGTTCATTGCTCTTGTATAAAGCAAAATACGGTGAGTAAAGTCAGTATAGTTTATGCTAGGGCGTGTTGATCTTTCAGGATTGAATTTTGTGCTCTTTGAGCACTTTTCTGCTCAAGGCGTGAGCAGTAAAGCTTAGTCATCTAAGTGAGCTGATCACAACGCAGAACAGGAAGTGCTCAAAAGCATCGAAGACAGCGTAAATTGGTCACTTCTGCTACGTTATCGTTTGTTTATGTGAGTCAACCACACTTCACAAACTCTGCCTTGCATAAGATAACCAATTTATCGCTGCAAAAATAATCACGAAAGGTCAACACGCCCTAATATTTTTGGATCTTTTGTAGTGCAAAAGCAAAACAGCTTAAGCCAATCGCCATTCCAACCAGTACATCCGATAAAAAGTGAATACTGATAATGATCCGGCTTAAGCCAAGCATGATGCCAAATCCAATGGTAAATAAAGCCAGCATTTTATTTTTCTGATACATGAGCAGCCCGACAGGTATGATCAAACCCGCCGCGAATGTGGCGTGCCCTGACGGCATCGAGTTGTAATCATGCAAGAAGCTGAAACCATGAAATCCATACCAATCATGCTCAATAAACAGCTTGGGGCGGTAACGTCCTAAAAGATACTTCAATAAATGAGTTATCACTAACGCCAAACTATAGCCCCCAAATAGCACTTTAATTTCCGAAATTGTCTCGGTTTTTCCTTTTAGGTAATAAGCCAAAACATAGAGTCCAAGCACAAAGGCGAAAGCGAGCATGACAAGCTTTCCTGTACTAATGCCTAATAATTGAATCACTTCAAATAAAGATGTGCCTTCGAAGGTTTGATAACAATACAAAGCGATTGGCTTGTCCCAAAAAACAAAACTGATAAAGGCAAAAATGGTGAGTAAAGCTGAAATGCTATAAAGAATACGGCTAACGGATGGCATAGTCACTTCACCTATGAACGAATATTGGTCATAGATTGAGCCTAGCCTAGAAAGAAAAAATGTCGACCGAGGTCGACATTTATCTAGAAATTAGTGAGTTGACGCTATAAGCCGGGTTCTGTTCTTACTCTTTTTGAAAAAAGGATAAGCGACAATCATTCGTCTAGGCCTACAATCGCTCGTAGGCTCAAGCAATCTACCCGTTCCCAACGCGAGCCACGCCATGCGGGAACCTATTTGATCTTGCTCCGAGTGGAGTTTACCTTGCAACCAACTGTTACCAGTGGCCCGGTGCGCTCTTACCGCACCCTTTCACCCTTACCAAGCAAGCTTGGCGGTCTTCTCTCTGCTGCACTTGTCGTCGGCTCACGCCGCCCAGACGTTATCTGGCACCCTGCTCTTTGGAGCCCGGACTTTCCTCCCCATCATCCATAAAGATGATGCAGCGATTGTCTCGGTCAACTCGCGGGGAATTATACCTAAACCATGGACTCTACGCTATGGCTTAGGCATGGAATATCACGCCGTTTTAACAGAGCGACGATTATTCCACCAGCTCGATACATTGGCTCCTAATACCAGCAAGCACGGGGTTAAGAATAAAGTCAGCACGGTTGCGAACGCCAATCCTCCCGCAATGGCGCTGGCAAGCTGTGTCCACCACTGAGTAGATGGCGCACCAAATGCCACTTCACGATTCATAAAGTCAATGTTCATCGACAATACCATTGGGATCAAACCTAATACAGTGGTACCTGCTGTCAGTAGTACAGGACGTAAACGCAACTCACCGGTGATCAAGGCAGCGTGATAAGCCGAATGTCCCTCTTTTCGCATCACATTATAAGTATCAATCAATACAATATTGTTGTTCACCACAATGCCCGCTAACGCAATGATACCAAGGCCAACCATGACCACTCCGAAAGCTTGTTGTGCGACGAGCAAACCAAGCAGCACACCTGCGGTTGAGAAAATAATCGCACTGAGTACCAGCAAACTCTGATAGAAGCTATTAAATTGCATTAATAGGATCATCAACATCGCAAATACGGAAATAAAGAAGGCTTGAGATAAAAATATCCCTGTCTCTTTTTGATCTTCCGAGTCGCCTTTTTCGGTGATACGAATATCGGCTGGGAAGGTCTCGTTTTTCAGCTTGGATTGTAAGGCTTGCAAGCGTTCACTGGCTAAGAAGCCTTCTTCAATATCCGCTTGAATGGTAATAACTCGCTTGGCATCGACACGCTTAATGGTACCTGTTTTAGCAACAGGTTTAAGTTCCACGAAGTTAGATAACGGCACAGAGCCAGACTGAGTTTGAATGCTGAAATTCGATAACTGATCCAAGTTACGTTCGTTTTGCGGAAAGCGGATCATAATATCCACTTCTTCTTCGGCATCATCGGGTCTAAAGTCTGTAACCTTATAACCACGAGTCATCATCTGAATCGCACTACCAATCAGATTGATGTCTGCACCATAACGAGCCGCTGCATGGCGATCAACCGTCACCTGCCAATCGATCCCCGGTAGAGGTCGGTTATCTTCAATGTCGATAAGGCCTTTGGTTTTCTCCATTTCAGCGCGGATCATATCCACCGAATGGTAGATATTTTCTTGGCTAATGCCGCTGACTTGAAGTTGGATCGGTTTCCCCGCACTCGGGCCGTCTTCTTGCTTACGAAACTCCAATTTAACGCCTGCAATATCGGCTGTTTTTTGGCGCATTTCTTCAAGGATTTTCGAGGCTGGACGACGCCATTTCCAATCGATAAATTGGAATTGAACTGTACCCACCACATCTTCAGCTAACTGGTTAGGCGCTTGATTATAAGATTGTGCCGATACTGATTTAAGTTCAGGCATGCCAATCAAACGTTCTTCAACTTGGCGAAGCAGCTTGTCTTTTTCATACACAGATAAATCACCACGAGCATGAACCAATACCTTCGCGCTATCTGGCTCAGTATCTGGGAAGAACTCGGTGCCTAAGCCAAAAGTAAAATAGCTCATGTAGCTGATGATGATCGCCATGATGGTCAAACCAAACACTTTGGTTGGATGACGTAAACCCAAAGCTAAGGTTTTAGAGTACCAACCTTTACCATGCGCTTCTGCTTGCTCGGTATCATCAACTACAGAAACAGACCCATTTTGAGCACTATTCGCAGGTTTACGACTGATAGCCGCACCCAATACAGGTAAAAAGATTAACGCCACGAATAGTGAAGCGATCAAACAAATCATCACAGTGATCGGTAAGAACTTCATAAACTCGCCAACCATTCCCGGCCAGCCAACCAATGGGACAAATACCGCTAATGTTGTCGCTGTTGAGGCAATAATCGGCCAGCTCATTCGCTTGGCCGCCATACCAAAGGCTTGCTTAGGCGTTAAGCCATTGTCGGCATAACGGTTCGCCAATTCGGTCACCACAATAGCACCGTCAACAAGCATGCCCACGACTAAAATCAAACTGAATAAGACAACGATATTGAGGGTATAACCAATCATGTAGATGACGAGAATACCCGCTAAGAATGAAGCCGGAATTGCCATGCCCACCAGCAAAGATGAACGGAAACCCAAAGCTCCAATGATCACAATCATCACCATGATCACTGCACTGATGACGTTATTTTGTAAGTCACCAATCATGGTATTAATTTGCTCAGATTGATCTAAGGTGTAATCCAAGTTTAAAGTGCTTGGCCAAAACCCCTCTTTTTCGGCGACAATCTTTTTCACTTTTGAAATGGTGGCGATGATGTTTTCACCGACGCGCTTTTTCACTTCAAGGTTAATCGAGCTTTGTCCATTTACGCGTGCAAAGCCTTGCGCATCTTTGTAGGTACGACGAATAGAAGCGACATCACCAAACGTCACCACCGTATCGTTTACGGTTTTGATTGGCAGTGCCAACATGTCATCAATATCTTCAACAACACCCGGAACTTTCACCACTAAGCGACCATCACCATTATCAATGGCGCCCGCCGCCACTAACTTATTGTTATTGGCGATACTGCGGATCACTTGTATGAAGTCGATGTTATAGGTTTCCAGTACCAGTGGATCAACAATCACGTCCAATACTTCTTCGCGATCGCCACCGATATCCACTTCTAATACTTCGGGCAAGGCTTCAATATCATCTTTTAAATCGCGTGCGAGTCGCAGCATTTGACGCTCAGGAATAGGGCCTGACAAACTCATGGACAATACCGGAAACAAAGCCACGTTCACTTCGTGAACTTCTGGCTCTTCACCACCTGATGGCAATTTAACTTTAGCTAAATCCACCTTTTCACGCACGTCCAGCAAGGCTTGATCAGAATCGAAACCCGCATCAAACTCCAATGAAACCGAAGCATGACCTTCCGAGGCCACCGATTTCATTTCTTTTACGCCTTCAATACTGCGAAGCTCTTTTTCCATCGGACGCACCAGCAATCGCTCGGCATCTGACGACGAAATCCCTTCATGCACCATAGAAACGTAAATGTTTGGAATGGCAACGTCCGGTTGAGATTCACGAGGAATGGCGATATAAGCCACTGCTCCAGCTAAAATCAAACAAAAAAGCAATAACAAAACGGCGCGGCTTCGATCCAACGCCCAATCAATAATTCGCCCCATCCCGTTATTCCTTTTCCGACGTCACATACTGAGGTTCAACGGTTTGCCCATTGGCAACAAAGCCTTGACCGACAGTGATCAAAGTAACGTGATCGGGTAACCCTGTTACGTATACTCCTGAAATATCAGAACGAACCAGATCGACAAAATACGTTTTCACTTTATTGTCCTTATCAACCCCTTTGATCTGTAGACGACCATCGGTAGCTAAATCCAACATCGAGGCTGGGACTTTTTGGGTCTTGATCGAGCTTAAATCCAACTCGATCTTGGCACTTTGACCAAAGGCTGGTAGCGCTTTTAAATTGGTAACTTTAGCTTCAACTCGATAGGTTCGAGTATGAGGATCGGCAGATTGAGAGATATAGCTGACTTCACCATGCAATTTTCGGCCATTGGTCAGTTCAGCACTCACTGGCAACCCCAGTTTGATCTCCGCAATATCTCGCTGAGGCACTTGAGCCACAATCAGTACATAGCTGTTATCAACTAGGGTACCGATAGGATCACCCACACCAACATAACTACCTGGTTCAGCAGTAAGATCATTTAAAATGCCACTGAACGGCGCTTTAATTTGTGTGTGTTGCAGGTTAAGTTGTAACTGCTTAACGTTAGCTTCTGCACTCGCTAATTGTGCTTGTGCTTGCTTATGTTGGTTGGATGATACCAGCTTCTTTTTTAACAAACGTTCACTGGCTTTTAAATCGGCTTGCTTAACCAGCAAATCGGCTTTTGCGGATTCCAAAGACAGCTTTCTGTTGTTCACTTCGAGTTGAACAATCACTTGCCCTTTTTGAGCTTGCTCACCCTTAAGGATGTTCTTTTTGATCACTTTGCCAGAGACTTCGGCTTTTAATGACACCTGCTTTGGTGCTTCAATTTGACCGCGTAACTTAAGGAGGTTGTTCATTTCATTAGCGGTAAAATCGGCGACTTGCACTTTAAATAGTGACTGCTCTTTTTGCTGTTTTTGATGAGACAGAGCTTGCTCACTACTATCTTGACTGGTCGAAATGGTGCCAGTGGCAATCCAAGTAACAGCACCTAATGCCAGTAAAACCGCAATCGTTACGGAGTTTAACTTTGGTTTGATCATATTTTCCAACTTGTATTAATTTCTACCGTGAAAGCACTAGTGGCTTCTTTTTCCTAAGATCCCAGCCACCATAAACTGACTATTGATCTCTATAAATCGCTCTGGTGTTAACCCTTCAAACGCGGCTATTTCACCATCCCAAATCATTCTTAATGTGCCATGAAAACTGGCATGTAACGCAATGACTAACTCCTCAACCGATTGTCTTGGGATCTCGCCGCTTTTCATACCTGCCTCAAGCAAGTCTTCAAAAAAACATTGATCATGCTTTTCCATGTCTTCGAACGCTTTAGCAACCGTTTCAGGTAGACGCTTCCTCACATCTGCACGATGGCAATAATGCGCAACCTTGGCTCCCACAGGATCATCTAAGCTAATTTGAAATGCCAACCTTAAAATCTGCTCAACCGCCGCTAAACGGTTTTCTTCAGGAATTTTTATCGGCCACTGCTCTCTAAATTGTTCAAAATGAGACAGTGCGATACGCGCATAAATCTCTTCTTTACAAGCAAAGTGTTTGTAAACTGTGCCTTTACCAATTTCGGCTTTATTGGCGATCTGTGCCACCGTAACACTTTGCCAATCAGCCCTTTCAAACAAACTCAAGGCTGCCGACAGAATATCTTCCTCTCTGCGTGCAAACTCTCGTTGTTTTCGTGTTGTCTCTATCATTTTTACGTCCACCAAGAACTCACAGTCATTTTGTGACTCGCGGTCACAAATTAAAACATAAAGAGAGTAGAAGGTAAATTGAACACATGGTTTTTTGTGTTATTTGAGAGGGAATTTGGATATAGAAATTGTAAATAGATGTGAATAAGCTTATCCAATTGAATGTTTTTATTGGATAAGCTTAAAACGAAATTATCGAGTTATAAATCCAGTTCTAATCCAGCTTTATAAAGGGCATTCTTTTTTAAGCCGTAGATTTGCGCAACAATAGCCGCCGCTTTTTTTAATGGTAGCTCTTGGCTTAACAAAGTAAGCGTGTTGATAACTTCAGGTGATAACTCACCGTCTTCTTTTGCCTCAGCACCTTTCACCATCAAAACCATCTCACCTTTCTGCTGATTAGGATCGGATTCCACTTTTTGAATCACTTCAGCAATCGAACCTGATAAAAAGGTTTCAAAGGTCTTGGTGAGCTCTCTGGCCATGACCATAGGTCTATCTTCACCAAAGTGCTGCGCCATAGAATGCAAACTTGGCAAAATACGATGAGGAGATTCGTAAAAGATCAGAGTTCGAGTTGCATCCACCAAGGCGGATAAACGATCACCACGCCCCTTTTCCTTCGCAGGCAAAAAACCCTCAAACGAGAAGCGATCGGAAGGTAGCCCTGAGGCACTCAATGCCGTAATCGCCGCGCAAGCGCCCGGTAAGGGAATGACATCAAACCCAGCTTCACGAACTTGAGAGACTAAGTGGTAACCAGGATCGGAAATGAGCGGTGTACCCGCATCTGATATCAAAGCCACCGACTCACCATTCTCGAGTTTATGAATGATACTCGCCGCTCGGTTACGCTCATTGTGATCATGTACCGCCATAGAACGGGTTTCGATGCCAAAGTGGCTGAGTAACTTACCGCTGTGTCTTGTATCTTCGCAAGCAATCATACTCACTTGCTTAAGCACTTCAATAGCACGAGGGGTAATATCGGCAAGGTTTCCGATGGGTGTTGGCACCACATATAACGCCGCGACGTGATCCATAATATCCTCATTCGTCATTTCAGACTTTCGTCATATATAAGAGCAGGTTAAACTATGTTCATAGCGCTACCCTAATGGGTGGGAATATTATCATAATCAGAGAGTAAATCTGTGTTGAAACTGCAAAATATTCGGGGATATTTCGTCGGGTTATTAACAAGCTTAATTCTGCTTGGATGTAGCTCCTCACCCAACCAATCCATAACGGCTTCCGATCTCGCATTAAATGAAGTTAGATTCTCTGCTGCCGAATATTTAGCAAAAGCCAAACAATTGCGTTCAACCGATCTACAATTACGGGCTCAATTACTGGCGGTTCATGCATTTCTAGATAACAACCAAAGCGACCAAGCCTCAAAAGTGATGCAGAAGATTTCCACTCAACTGACATCGACACCTGAAATCCAAGCTGAATATCGATATTTGCAGTCTTTAATCGCTTATCAAAGACAAGAGTATCAATTTGCTTTAGAAACCTTATCTTATCCAAGTGCTTGGGTTTTACCTCGCTGGCAATGGCGAAATTATTACCAACAGCGTGCGCTACTGCTAGGGCTATTACTAAAACCGATTGATAAATTGAAGTCTTACACTTCTCTTACTCAGTATGTTAGCGAAGATGAAGCACAAACGCTTAATAGTCATATTTGGAAGGCATTAAGTCAATTAACGCAAGAACAACTTGTCACTCTAAAACAACAGCCTTTACCTCAGATGTTTTCTGGTTGGGTTCAACTGGCTTACATTGCTAAATTTTATGGTGCTGATCCCATGCAATTGATCAGTAACCTAAGTCGATGGCAGAAAAACAACCCTCAACACCCTGCGGCAATTGAGCTGCCAAGTGATCTTCAAAAGGCCATCAATACCAAACCTTATCAACCTCAACAAATCGCAGTCCTGCTGCCTTTAACTGGTACTGGCTCTAACTTTGCAGAGGCCATTAAAGCTGGGATCATTAATCGCTACTACAGTGACAGTGATCAAGCCACACTCCAGTTTTACGATACAAGCACAGAGGTTCAGCAAGCTTACCAGCAAGCGATCGCTGATGGAGCTGAGTTTATTATCGGCCCGTTGCTTCCCAAAAATGTGGCTAAACTGCATCAATTGCAAGAAGCAGAAGGGCTGATTGTTCCACAACTGTTTTTAAACCAATTAGCCAAACCAAGTAACGTTGATAACAGTTACTTTTTTTCACTATCTCCGCAGCAAGAGGCTGAAGATGCCGCACTGCGCATGCAACGCAGTGGCATCAAAACCCCACTCGTGTTTGCTACCGATAATAGTATCGGCCGCAATATGGCTTCGGCCTTTAATAATGAGTGGCTCAAACTAACGGGTATTGAAGCTGAAACTCACTTTTATGCTGAAGGCAATAAGATGAAACAAACGGTTCAAACAGCCATGGGAGTTTCAGATAGCCTGAGTCGTATTGCCCAAATAAAGTCCCTGATTGACAAAAAAGTGAAAGCTGACTTTCGGTCTCGACGCGATATCGATGCTATATACATGCTGTCGGGTTCCCGTGACTTACCGTTATTAAAGCCTTTTATCGATGTCAGTTTTAGCGTATTTACTAAACCGGTTCCTCTGTATACCAATAGCCGTAGTCGTCCGAATCTTGGCCACTCTAAGAAGAATCAAGAATATAACGGTATTATCATGAGTGAAGCACCGTGGTTAATGCAAAATACCGCTGAGCACCGCACGATCCATCAATTGTGGCCAACTTGGAGCTATAACCAACAACGTCTCTATACCATGGGTCATGATGCGATGGGGTTGATTGGTCAACTGGCTCAGATGCGTGCTTTTCCCGGGTTTCAATTTAAAGGAGAAAGCGGTACCTTATCTGTGGAAGCCAATGGTGTCGTTCGCCGCCAACTTCAATGGGGGCAATATAAACGAGGAGTGTTATACCCATTATGAACCTTGGCCAGCAAGGAGAGCAGCAAGCTAAAGCCTATTTAATAAAGCATGGATTACGTTTTATAAACGCTAATGTTCGTTACTCATTTGGCGAGCTAGACTTGATAATGCGTGATGGTCAACACTGGGTATTTGTTGAGGTCAAACTGAGAACCAACCCAAATTTTGGTGGTGCGATTAGTGCCATTTCCTCTAAAAAAATGCACCGTATACGTAATGCCGCCAATGCTTATATCCAACACAATCGTATACAAGCCCCCTGTCGATTTGATGTCGTTGCCATTGATAACCAACAAGTACAGTGGATCAAAGGGGCGTTTTAAACTCCTCATTTAATTAAACCTAAATTAAACTCACTTTATAGTCATATTGAAAGCACGTTCGGTTTGCTAACATCTACATTTAGACCTCCGATTTTCACATAAAGATAATATGAGTTTTATCTTAAATTGCACCATCGGAAATAATGAAAAATGCATTTTAAGCATTAATTCTCTATTTTTTACTCCACTAGAAGATGACTCGTTCGAGCTAGCCATTTGTTGTGTTGATGAGTTAACGGGTGTGAAAAAAAACCTCTTTTACAATTGCTCTTACGTTAACGCTTCTTGGTGCCTCTCGACTCAATCTACAGAGCAAGCTCTCACAGACGATTGGTTTAAAGAAGCATTGCATGCTCAACTGCCAACTATGACTTTAAAACGCCCAGATGACATTGAGCAGCATGGGTACGCCATAAAAAGATGGGAAATATTAAAACAGGAAGATATTCAAGCACATCAGATTTTAATAGAACCCTTTAATCGTGATTTAATACATCAAGTTGCAAAAGCGCTTTTATCCATAATAGAAGCTCAGCCCGCATTAATGGATGAAGAATTCGCGAGTTTTGTATACGAAAGAATTCGTTCAAAAAGCGATCGATACCCTACTCCCCATGATTTTAAACGAGATGAAGATATTTCATATAGGGAATATTTAATCTATTACCTTCATACTCAAATAGACAGCAGCGAGGTAGACAGTCACATCAAACTGATGTGCCTAATATGGCTGATGCCTTCAACCATGTTATCTAGAACAGATGATGCTAAATCACAAGCGCTATTAGACACTTATCACTGTCAAGTTGTCACTAAAAGGGAGCATATCCATGACGATGCCAAAACAACATCTTCAGGCGGCTTCGGAAATACCCAGATGCACTTTGAGCAACAGCTATTTAAGAATATAAAAGAACATTGCCACTACGCTGATGAATGTCGATACCCTGAGCATCCACAAACGCCTTATGTATGTAAACTCATTGAAGCTGGTTTACCTTATGTTTCTGGTGTATCAGGCATGGCAAATTCATTCAGCGCTATTTTTCCTCTTTTGAATATTAGAATAAATTCAGAGCAAGGAAAAAAACTACAAGAAATCATTAAAGCTTTCATAGTAGGCGGAGCAATGCACTCGATGATTGAAGTTGAACACAGTTTTGCTATTTCAGAGCAATTATTTAATGACTGGTGATAACTCATAAGTTGCCCCTGATAAGCACGGTTATAACGAGGGTAAATAAACCCTAAATTAAACTGGCTTCATTACTCAGCTTTCCGATTGCGCTTTTGTTAGTATTCACTTACCAACTAAATTTTCGTTACCCTATGAATTTTATCGTAAACGCGACTATCAATAATGATGTGCAAACTATCTTCAGCATTAACTCATTATTTTACGTTCCAGAGCCAGAAGAAGCATTTCGCCTTACCGTTTGTTGCACAGATTGCGTAACTCAACAAAAAAGTCTACGTTACTACGCTTGCTCTAAAACAAAAGACGCATGGACAGCAGTGAGCGATTCAGTTAATGAAATACTGACAGATGATTGGTTTCAACCTGCTCTCCTCTCTCAACTCGATACTATGACACACAAAACTTCTGATGATTTATCCATGAGTGAGTATCCTGTTAAACGATGGGAGCGTTTAAAACAAGAAGATGATTGGGCTTATCAAGTACTGACCTCTGAGGAACACCGAGAAACGGTGCTAAAAGTTACGACTGAGCTGTTAAAAGAAATTCAATCCAAACCAGAGCTATATCCTGATGACTGCTTTTCTGAATTATGTGATGCCATTTATTGTAAGCGTGATGCTTATCCAGCTCCTGTAGATTTCAATCATTGTGGGGCCTCCTCCGATAAAGACTACTTGATTGAGTACCTAACGACACAAGTAACAAGTTCTGAAAGAGACAATCACATAAAGCTACTGTGTATTTTATGGAAATTGCCACATGCCCTACTCGAGCATCAACAACCCTTTTTACTTGCACAACTCAATAATGTTTATAAGCAGGACATAGCATTCACAAGAGAGCATTCGGTAAAAAAAACAGTAAAAACAAACCCCGATCTTTTTGGAAATACTCAGGTAAATTATCAACAAAAATTATTCGTGAATACTTCATCTCATCGTCATGATGCCGTCGAATATCAACATTATCCGTCACCTCAAAACCCGTATGTATGCCAGCTTATTGAATCTGGACAGCCTTATGTTTCAGGTGCTTCAGGGATGACTAATTCATTTTCGGCTATTTTTCCCTTGCTAAAAATACCAATGAGCAGCGAACAAGGAAAAGAATTACAACAAATCATGACCGCCTTTATTGTTGGGGCAGCGCAACATTCCGTCATAGAAGTGGAACACAGTTTTGCTTTAAGCGAGTGCTGTTTAGGGTGGTAAATAACGTGTCAACGGACAGAAGCTTCATCATCAAAAATCTTTACTTTTGACCTGATTAAGATTGTGGCAAACTAGCCGCAGTTTCGTATTTTAGGGTATATCCATGCTAGATCGTATTAAAGACAGTTTTACCGAATCCATTCAAACCAAAATTGATGCCGCAGAAGCAATGCCAGAGTCGATAGAGCAAGCCGCACAGATGATGGTGAACTGCCTATTAAACGGCAACAAAATCTTAGCTTGTGGTAATGGTGGCAGCGCTGGAGATGCACAACACTTTTCAGCCGAACTACTCAATCGTTATGAAATCGAGCGCCCACCACTGCCCGCGATTGCTCTAACAACCGACTCTTCTACGTTAACGGCCATCGCTAATGACTATAGCTACGATGAAGTGTTCTCAAAACAAATCTTAGCACTTGGACAACCTGGTGATATCTTGCTGGCAATTTCAACCAGCGGTAATTCTGGTAACGTCATCAAAGCCATGGAAGCTGCATTAAGTCGAGACATGACCATTGTGGCTTTGACAGGCAAAGACGGTGGAGCAATGGCAGGGTTAATGGGACCAAATGACGTAGAAGTTCGCGTTCCATCTAACATTACAGCACGCATTCAAGAAGTTCACTTACTCGTCATCCACTGCTTATGTGACAATATTGATAAAACCCTATTCCCACAGGACGAACAAGCATGAAAAAACTGATTGCCTTATTGTTAACCTGTTTTATGCTCCAAGGTTGTGCCGGTTTAATTATTGCGGGTGCAGCAGGCGGAGCTGTTGCACTCAACGATAAGCGTAGTCTAGGTACTCAGCTTGATGATACTGATGCCGATTTTAAAATCATGGCTGAATTAGCTAAGCAACAAGACATCAAAAATCAAACACACATTCGTGCGATTACCGTTAATCGTAAAGTGTTAGTGATTGGTCAAGCGCCAAATACCATGTTGCGTGATAAGGCTATCAATACCATCAAGGGAATGAATATTGCCGATAAAGTTTATGATCAGATAAGAATAAGCTCACCAACGGGCTTTACGACTCGAACCAGTGACACTTGGATCACGACTAAGGTTAAAGGCAGAATGCTAAACCAGAAAGGGTTAGATATCACTCGTATCAAGGTGATCACCGAAAATGGCGAAGTGTTTCTGATGGGGGTCATCAACTCAAAGCAAGCTGATTTAGCCGTTAACGTTGCCCGCCATACCACAGGTGTGAGAAAAGTGATTAAGGTATTTGATTATACCAAATAGTTGGGATTAAACTCTCTTTCACCTTATCAAGCGTCCACTTTCTTTATTGGGCGCTTTTGTTTTCTCCAGAGGCCGTATATGGTCTCTAAGCTTCTTTCCCTTAATTTTTTCTCATAAATTAACCACGCACAATTTGTATGACATATAAGAATATAAGTTTTTAAGGTAGGGGTTTTCTTGTTACCATACTCGATCTTCTGATGAATACTTATTCTAAATTACAACCAAGGAACAGCTGTAATGTCCATAGAAAGACTTGAAACAAAGCAACGTATGAGCCGTATCGTTAAGCATAATGGCACGATCTATTTATGTGGTCAGGTATGTGCAGACGCCACTAAAGGGATCACCGAACAAACTCAAACTATGCTAGACAAAGTAGATGCGTTGCTAGAGCAAGCTGGCAGCGACCGTGAGCATATCCTTTCTGCCACCATTTATATCAAAGACATGCAATACTTCGCTGATATGAACGCAGTTTGGGATGCATGGGTACCTGAAGGTCATGCTCCCGCAAGAGCTTGTGTGACCGCTAATATGGCACGTGAAGAGCTATTGGTTGAAATTTCAGTGATTGCTGCTGAAAAGTAATTTTTCTCTATTTAAAAGGCTGCAATCGCAGCCTTTTTCATTGTTTATTTAAAGTAGCTGACTTTCTCAGACAACTGATTAGATAGTTGATTTAGCTCCTGTGAGCTTTGTGCTGTGTCTTGTGCAGCCGCGTAATTATTTTGGTTTAAAATCGTCACTTCATTAGCACTAGAAGCAATTTCGGTACTGACTTGAGCCTGCTGCTCAGAGGTCGCTGCAATTTCTTGTGCCATTTGTTCAATATTTGCGATTTGTGTGGCAATACCAGAAAGTGCACCACCAGTTTCTTCAGCTTGCTTATCGACTTCTACACCATAGTCACTACTGAGCTTCATGAGCTTCACCGCAGTTTGGGTACTGTTTTGTAACTGACTAATAATGCCTACCACTTCTTTGACTGACTGTTGAGTTCTTGCAGCAAGGCTTCTTACCTCATCCGCAACAACAGCAAAGCCTCGGCCTTGTTCACCTGCTCTAGCCGCTTCAATCGCAGCATTTAACGCTAGCAGGTTGGTTTGTTCAGCAATTTCATCAATCATTTTGGTAACGCTTTGAATATTATTGCTTTCTACCTCAACAGTTTGAATGGCTTCAGAGGATGATTGAATTTGTTCTGAAAGCGATGCCACTTTCACTTGCATATTCTCAACTACTTTCGTTCCGGCAATCGCATCATCATTCGCTTCTCGTACACTAACGGCTATATGTTCCACCTGCTCGGCCACACTTTGCGCAGACGCAGCCATTTCTTCCGTTGCCGTCGCAATATGTTCAATTTGGGATTGCAGCGATTCAGCAGAGAGTAAGCTCCCCTCAGCATTGCCTTTTGCTTGCCCCGCTTGAGTGGCCAGAGAAGTACTGATGTCTTTGATATCTGTCGTCAACTCATATAAACGGCCAGCCATATTGCCGACAACAGCTGTCAACTGAGACATTTCATTGTTTGATGTTACATCACCACCCTCAACCTCTAAGCTAACTTCACCGTCACCTAAGCGTTTCATGTAACCATGATTTTTCGCCATGGGTGCCAACAGTTTTTTCATGACTAGATACAAAATAACAATCACGGTACCGCAGACAACAACCGCGATACTAAGGATGATTTTAAGTAGGTAATGACTGCCTTGGGTAATTTCTGAAACCTTGGTTCCTCCACCAATCACCCAATTCCAGCCCGGTACAAACGACGTAACTAAGTATTTGCTCTGAATATCCTTAGCCATTTGATCTTTATAAAAGGTTACTTCACCAACATTATCCATCAAGTTTTCAAAGGGGCGAGTACCGTCTGGGCTATAGATTTGCTGAACATTTTTACCAATAAAATTCGTATTCGGATGCAATAAATACATGCCAGAATCTTTGCTGTCGGCACTGATCACAAAACTTTCGCCACCTTTGCCCCACTTCACTTCTACAATGGCGTTAAAAATGGATTCCGTAGCCTTTTGTAACGGGATAGCCGCAAAAGCAAGCGCATAAATCCGCCCATTACTAAGTAGCGGGCGATAATAGGCCAAATAGTTTTGACCAAATAACTTGACCATCGACGAATATGATTGGCCAGCCATGAGTTTGTTGTAACCAGGATGTGACTTCCCTAAATAACTGCCTACAACTCTTTCACCATTGGGGTTCTTTAAAGTGGTGATCACCCGAATGAAATCATCACCATCACGCAAAAATATTGTCGCATCGGCTTCGGTGTCTTTTTTAAAACGATCAATGATCGGCGTCAAATTGGAAAGCGGCTTGCCCTCATGCTCAACACGCTCCAATGTTTTATCATTTAAGTGATCAACTCCAACGGCAGGCTCGAGTCCAAACAAATAACCATTAATCAACGCCCCTTCAAGGTGTTCAGCAGAAAGTAAAAATGCTTGATATTCTTCGCTAAGCGCTTTAGCCAAGGTATCAATTTTACTTTGATGATCATTTAATGTTTGCTCTAAATATAGCGTTTTAGCTTGCCTATATATCAAGGTAGCGGTACTCGCAAATGCTAAGACGATTAATATGGTAATAAGCGATAAAATTTGAAACGAAATGCTTTTATTTCTAAACATACTGACTGCGACCCCAACTAGACTTTTTATTCTATTTTGGGGCGGAATTCTATATGAGTTATTTATTCAAGACTTTGTGCGATATCTCACTTTTTATTAATAAATAGCCTTATTTATTTTTGGCATTTTGAAAATTAATTATCCACTAAAAAATCCCTAAAGCGATGATAATTAGAGCCGATATTATAGTAAATCGATGTAACAAGAGAGTGATGTATGGATATCAGCGGTTCAAATGTTCAGTCAGCAGCAAACCAACAAACCACCAATGTTAAAGTGATGCAAATGGCCAAGCAGCAACAAAAAGCTGAAGGCGAAACAGCCATGCAACTCATTGCCAGCTCAGCACCTAAGGCTGTTGGAAATGCGGGACATATTATTAATACCAAGGCTTAATAAATCTTCAATTTGATTTACCCAAAGAAGCTATCCTGAGTACGTTTCTATTCCAGAATATGGCTCAGGATTCTTTTCTTAAACCTATATTTATCATACAATTCAATCCTATTCATGTTATTGGAATGTATGAATGCGTCATTCTGGTTTTACTCTTATCGAACTAGTGATAACCATTATCATTATTGGATTAATAAGTGTCATCGCCATCCCCAAATTCATCTCTTTTAGTGATGAAGCCAATCTAGCTACTGCTCAGTATACCTTCAAACAATTTGAGCAAAGCGCTAAATTATTTCACTCCAAATGTGTTGCATCGGGCTGGTTAGGTTTGGCTTATCGTGGAGGTAGTGGTGCCAGCAATCGATTTGAAGCAGCCATCAGAGCAGCAGGATTACATAACCGCCCAAGTGGTTCTGGAAGCTGCTATCCTGAATCAACAATTAGAGATGGTAACTTCAGTAATGGGCGAGATTGCGCATATACAATGAGAAGCTTGTTGAATACAGATATGACAATAACTCGTATAGAATCTGATAATGCTAACTCACCTGAAACGACTATTGTTGCTAAAGCTGAAAGCAATCAACATATTTGCACCTTTTATTATCAGAAAGGTTTTAAAGAACGTACCAGATCAAAAATGCCTTTGATGATCTACAATGCCGCCAAAGGCACATTTACCTACGAGAACTTTAATTAGAAAAAATATCGAGTCGCCAACTGCCACTGTCTTTCGATAAGGTGTTTAGGTAAACCAATACTGGTTCGAGCTTGCCGCTCACTGTCAATCCAGTTGAATTCGGTATGGATAAACCAGCCTCTCTGAATACGATAACGATAAGATAGGGTTAGTGAGCGCCCAGACTCATTATTATTATCCACCGCAACTTTGTCATTGTCGGTCACTGAAAAATGCTCAATCCGCCCACTCAACGTATGTTGGTTCCAGCGACGACTTAGTAGCAGATTAGCACTTTGATAGTCGTTATTGACGGCATCAAACCCTTTAGGATCCATCATTAGAGTATCGCCTTTCATATACTGTGCAATCATTTCTATTCGAGCTGGCAATCGCCACTTTACCCCAAGGTGATGAAAACGAGTACGCCAAGCGTATTGACCATTTTTAACTATCTTAGTGTTGGCATTATTATCGTAATAGCCAGCCAGAAGTCGCCCTTTGCCACGCCATGACCACTGCGCTGAAATATGAGTACCCAGACGGTTATCCAACTCTAAAAATGGGTCGGATTGTTTCGCCTGTCCGCTTAACGCTCCCTTAAATTGTGGAAGCTTTGGAACGGGAATCGTTTCATGCCATAGTGTTTGTCGTGAACTTTGTGTCCAGCCATGCCATGCCAGCAAAGCGCCTGTAGTATCGTTATTGGCAAACGCTTCAATATTTAATGAAAAACTATGGGGAGATTGATGAAACTTACCTAAACGAGTAATACCAATTCTCATGCCAGCATGGCGGACTTCCTCAGCAAGCCAAGCATTAATGGCGGAGTAATTTAAGGTGTAAGGCGATGCCCAAGCCGTCGCTAAATTTTCTAAGGTGATATTGGGATACATGATCCCCGCTTGCGCCTCAACACGATAGCCATTTTCACTGGGTAGACCACGATATTTAACAATGGCCTCAGTAATACCGATACCATTATCAACATTATCCCAATAACCATTAGCCACAACTTTAGTCGACCAATGATCATTGAGCTGAAGGTGATGACTAAGACCAACTTGAGATAAGGCTAACTGAGTTCCATTATTGGCTCTAAACTTACCCAAGCCACCTTCAAGATAACTTTGTGTGCTATCCGTATTGGCAACGGAAACATCGATGATCCCAGACCATTTTTGTTCAACAGCTACAGCTGACGTCGACAAACACAATAAGCCAATAACAACTAACTTCATGTTATCCCTTTTTTTTTATTCTTAAACTAAATCTGTACTTGAGGAAGTGCTGTGGTAAAAATACTCGCTTTGTAGTAACCATGACTCCAAAGCTGAACCTGAAATAGGCCTACTTAAGTGATAGCCTTGCGCCATTTCACAACCACGCTCTCTTAACCACTCAAGCGTATCTTGATTTTCCACCCCTTCGGCGACCACAGTAAGGTTTAAGTTATGCGCTAATTCTATGGTTGATTTAACGATGATCTGGTCATCGGCATTTGACATAAGCTGCTGCACAAACGAACGGTCAATTTTAACCTCATCGACAGGTAATAGCTTTAATTGCCCTAGCGACGAATAACCTGTGCCAAAGTCATCAATGGAGAGCTTAAGCCCTTTTGCTCGCCAATAACTTAATTGCATAATCGCACTGTCCAAATCAGACACAACTGCATCTTCGGTAATTTCTAATGTGAACGCAGAAATGGGTACTTGCTGCTGACTGATGGTATTCAACACCCATTGACAAAAACTGCTGTCTTTTAAGTTCTCAGCCGAAATATTAATGGCAATTCCCAGCTCAATGCCTTGTGTTCGCCATTGTTTATATTGTTTGATTGCTGTCTCTAACACCCACCGAGTCAGCGCATTCATTTGCCCTGTTTTTTCAGCAATCGGGATAAACACATCGGGCGGGATCATGCCTTTTTCTGGATGTGCCCAACGCACGAGTGCTTCGACCTTGATCACTGCATTTTTTTGCAAACACAGTTTAGGTTGGTAATACAACACCAACTCATTACTTTCAATGGCGGATTTAAGACCATTAATCAACTCTAATCGCTCTACGGTGTGCTGATCGATTTGTTTATCATAAAGCTGATATTCAAGCTTATTAGATTTAGCATATTGCAGCGCAGTGTTAGCTTGTTGTAATACCGAAAACAGGGACGAAGAGTGATTACGGATCGCAGCGCCCATAGTGAGTTCCAACTCAAGTGACAACCCTTGGTAGCGATAACGGCGCGCCATTTTTTCTCGTAATGAAGCAATCAAAAGACCGATATCATCCACCTGAAAATCATTTAGTACTAAGGCAAACTCATCACCAGAAATTCGGCAGGCGAAGCTCACATTCTTCATGCTTTCAAGACGACGTCCAACCTCTTTAATGACTTCGTCACCGACACCATGCCCAAGAGTCGCATTCACATCTGTCATGCGTCTCACATTCACTAAGCAGATCATAAACTGCTTATTTTGTTCCATCCACGTTGTTACTACCCTATCTAATTCATTTCTATTGGGTAAATTGGTTAGCGGATCATGAAAGGCTTGATAAACAATGCGTTGTTCACGGCTCAAAATGGCACTTTGCATTTCTGAAAACTCATGGGCTAATTGTGCCAGTTCAACCGTAGAGCTTTCTTTCACTTTATGATCGTAATTTCCACGCGCAATAAATTTCGCCTGTTCTATCATCTGATTAATGGGCTTGGTGATGCTTCGTGAAATATAAAAAGCCGCTAGCATGGATAAAGGCAGCATCGAAATGACTATCCATAACTGTTGCCACCATTGCTCTTTTAACGGCGCCAGCACTTGCTCACGTGGCAGGTACATGTAGGCATACAGATCTTTGCCATCAATCGCACCTAGCTTTTGACTCCAGAACAAATAACGCTGATCATTAAACTTACCGATAAGTTGGTAAGCTAAGTTCTTTAGCATATCGCTATCTGTGGTTGACGACTGGCGAAGTTCAGAAATGTTTAACTGTGGATCTAACAGCGCAAAGCCTGTTGTTAATCCCGTCTGCTGCATCAACTCTGTTGCAAGGATTGAATCGATTTTGAACCCAAAGCCTACCCAACCAAGCAAGGTATTGCCGCCTGCCGTAATACGAGAAAACTGCATTTGATAGAGGCTGCCACCCACTTGATACAGTAAGTTTACCGTTGATTGATTCTTGTCCAGCGGTATTGGAAAAGCCTCCCCTTGCTCGGGGCCTAAACGGTAGCGGGTTTGTCCTTTGGTATTTTTTCCACTGATCAATTGAGCAATGATTTGGCCATCTTTGTTCACCGACATGGATAAATTCGCTTTAATGCGGCGTTGGTGATTGCCTAGTGCCGTTAGAAAGCTACCAGTGTCGTCTTCGATAAACACTTCTTTCAAGCTGTAATCTTGAGAAACCACCTCTGAAAAAACGCCAAGATAGAAGCTACGCGTATCAAATTGGTTTTTGAATACTTCAACCGCATTCGAAATTCGACTGCTGATTTGTTGCTGCTCAAGTTGCTTGTGAGATTGATAAGACATCCAAAACGAAAAGCCTTGAATGATGATCAGCAAGACAACAAAAAATAAAAAGATCCGCGCTTGTAGCTTATTCCAAAATCGAGGCATCAGTATGATTCCCAAAATTCGAATTCATCTATCGTTTTTTGCTGAGGAATAGGAAGAATATCCGCCGTCACCTTAATGGTTAACGGATCTTTTTTTGGCAAGGTTACTTGGCTTGTTTGCTGTTGAGCTTCAGCTTGAAGTTGAGGATGCCATACAACCAATTGATATTCACCACTTGGAACACTGTTAAAATGAATGTTCCCATCTTTATCGGTTAGTCCATAAAACGGCGTATCTACGACTTTCAAATAACTGCTCATCCAGTCATGCACATTGCAACCTAGAGCAACCTCGCCCGCTTTAGTCATTTGCAGCACATCACTTTTCGACTGTTTCGGCATTTTGATTGAAAATCGCTTAACACCCGCAGCTGAATAAACATGATGAGAAATGTTATCTTCATTAGTAATGGCGACCTTACTTCCTGCTCGCATTACTAAAATGTAAGGAGAGAATTGTTTGTCCTTTTGTCTAACAATCTGAGGCGTTTCTGGAATAGGGAATGCAGATAAATCGACAGTGATTGATGGCTTCAGGTACACAACCATATTGGCTAAAGGCTTTGAATTGTTATCAATAACAGTGACTTGGCTAGCCCAAGCTACAGGTGCCAACATCAATAACACCAGCCATGCTGATAACCGTTTCACACACTTCATTTTTACGCCCTTAAACTGAGTTGCCACTCTTGTCTTTAATTTATTGTTTTAACTGATTTTAATTTGAGTTTTTATAAAACTTTTTTATGGAATAAACGTATCTTTTTCAAAGACAGATGAACTCGGATAAAACTTTCCCACACATGCAAAAAATATACATTCTAATGTATTACTACTCAAAACTCAGCGTAGAAGTTAACAAAAAGCGGTAATAGATGCACTTAGAATCAGTGTTTTTTTGTTACATTAAGTAAGAAGTCGTATATCTTTTATACAAAAACAAAAAACCCGACATTAGCAGTCGGGCTTTCGATAAATCTGATTGTAATTTATACAATTAAACCGATCTTTTCATACACTTTTTTCAGCGTCACTTCAGCACGGGCTTGCGCTTTTTCTGCACCTTCTTTCATGACCGCATCAAGATACGCTTGATCGGCACGGATTTGACGATAACGCTCTTGTAAAGGCTCAAGCATAGCCACAACGGCTTCGCCAGTCGCTACTTTTAAATGACCGTACATTTTGCCTTCAAACTCGGCTTCAAGTTCAGCAATAGAGCGACCTGTCGTACCAGACATAATACTGAGTAAGTTAGAAACACCTGGCTTGTTTTCAACATCAAAAGCAACTCTTGGTGGCTCTTCGGAGTCAGTCACGGCTTTTTTGATCTTTTTAAGAACTTTTTTCGGATCTTCCAATAACCCAATCACATTATTGTTATTGTCATCCGACTTAGACATCTTCTTGGTTGGATCTTGCAATGACATCACTTTCGCCCCTAAAGGCGGAATGAAAGGCTCAGGAATGGTAAAAGTATCACCGTATGCGTTATTAAAACGAGTCGCGATATCACGGGTGAGTTCAAGGTGCTGCTTTTGGTCTTGCCCCACTGGAATTTCATTGGCTTGATAAAGCAGAATGTCAGCCGCCATCAGCACAGGGTAACCAAACAAGCCGACATTAATGTTATTGGCATGCTTTTGTGATTTATCTTTAAACTGAGTCATACGATTCAGTTCACCCATTTGTGCATAACAATTTAACGCCCAGCTTAGTTGGGTATGTTGCGGTACTTGAGATTGAATAAACACCGTACTCTTTTTAGGATCAACGCCGCAAGCAAGATATAAGGCTAATGTATCTAAGCAGGCTTCACGCAATGCTTTAGGATCTTGCCTTACTGTGATGGCATGTAAATCAACCACACAATACAAGCAGTCGTGACTGTCTTGCATTTGTACCCACTGGCGAAGTGCGCCCATGTAATTTCCTATGGTTAATTCACCAGAAGGCTGTGCGCCACTCAGTACAATGGGTTTGGTCATTGCTTTACTTACTCCTAATTAAGATTGGGCGTTTACCCAGTTTTCAATGTGATGAAAATTATCAAATACGGCATCAGGGCCGCAAAGGCCAATATCTTCCCCGTAGTTATAGCCATAGGTCAAGCCTATTGAGGCAATTGAGGCCGCTTTTGCCGCTAAAATATCATTTTTCGAATCACCAACCATTAATAGCTGATAATTTTCCAGCTGCCACTGCTCAAGAATATGCGTCAAAGGTAACGGATCAGGCTTTTTCTTTGGTAGCGTATCACCACCAAGAATTAAACTAAAGTATGCCTCGATGCCAAAAGCTTTTAATAACGGCTTAATAAACTGCTGAGGTTTATTGGTTACTATCGCCATTTGATAGCCTTGTAGATGCAACTGTGCCAGCGTAGCCTTCACACTCGGATACAAGCGACTGTGTTGATTAAGGTGTAAATCATAATGACGCATAAACACCGCCAAAGCTTCAGCCAACATCGAAGGCTGAGGAGACTCTGCCGTAGACCACTTTAGGGCGCGCTGGACTAATACTTCTGCACCATTTCCCACCCAAGAACGCACTTGATCTTCAGAAGTAAGCTCTAAATTGAGCTCCATCATCATACCATTTACCGCGGCAGCCAGATCTGGCACACTATCGACTAAGGTGCCGTCTAAATCAAAGGCGATGGCTTTGAATCGGCGAGTCATTTGCTGTCAACCTTTGCCAATTCATCACGCATCGTATCAATCACAGTCTTGTAGTCAGGCTGATTAAAAATGGCTGAACCTGCCACGAACATATCGGCACCAGCGGCTGCAATCTCGGCAATGTTATCGACTTTTACGCCACCATCAATTTCTAAACGAATATCACGTCCACTTGCATCAATGCGACGGCGAACTTCACGCAATTTATCAAGAGTATTAGGAATAAAAGACTGTCCACCAAAACCAGGATTTACTGACATCAATAAAATCACGTCGACTTTGTCCATAACATAGTCAAGGTAATGGAGGGGGGTAGCAGGATTAAACACTAAACCCGCTTTGCAGCCAGCATCTTTAATAAGCTGCAAGCTGCGATCAATATGATCTGACGCTTCTGGATGAAAGGTTATAATAGAGGCCCCTGCATCAATAAAGTCTGGAATGATGCGATCGACAGGCTTAACCATAAGGTGAACATCAATATCGGCGGAAATGCCATAATCACGTAATGCCTTACATACCATAGGGCCGATGGTTAAGTTGGGCACATAATGGTTATCCATCACATCAAAGTGAACCACATCAGCTCCAGCACTGATGACGTTTTCAACTTCTTCACCAAGGCGAGCAAAGTCGGCAGATAAAATGGAAGGAGCAATCAGAAAAGGACGCATACAAGACTCTTTTATAAGATAGAGGATAATTTAACCTTATTTTACTCTCGGAATGCCATTCGCTCTAGTCTTGATCTATTAATTATTGAGCCGGATCAGCCCTCTAAAGATATGACTTAAATTAGCTGTTTAAATTACAATCGATAATGGGTTATAATCGCGAGTCGGTATGGTTATCAAAAGGGTTAACATCGTGGCGATATTAGGGAAAATAAACTTGAAGAAACACAAATTCAAGCTTGCCATGGGACTGACAGTGACCTTCTCTGCTATGACGCTTTTGGCGGTTCAATCAACACACTCACAATCCTATTGTGCTAATCATAATTCCGTAGATTATAATCAGATGCTACCTAGCAACCATCCTGTTAACCGCTGTTCCAGCCAAGCGAAACAAGTTAATTGGGGAAGCTGGCTTACTGGTGATAGCGATTCAAATCAATTCCACTTTTTTGATTTATTTGAGTTATTACACAGTGGTCGCGACCATCAGATCCCACAAAACAGTGACAGCATTCCAACCCAGTAATGCTGAAATTATTCTGGCAAGTCCTAACCAGCACCCTCGCCGCTTTCTTTGGAGTACAAAGCGATAAAAATCGGCAGCGAGATTTTCAAATGAGTTCGCCCGTTCCCTTTATCGTGATGGGAATTGTCCTAGCGGCTTTACTGGTATTAACCTTAATTTTGATTGTGCGTTTTGTTATCGACTAGTTTTCAGGTAAGTGATAATGCTCGTCGTATAAAGCAATCAATTCATCGACTTTAGTTCTGCCACTGCCTTTTTGACTGATATTGCGCTGCACTTTAATTTGATCAAACATGGCACCGTGATATAACTCCCGAGTTAACGGAATGTCATGGTTACTGATCACTACTGGAATATTCTTTTCGCGAGCCACTAAGCGGGCACGTCGAGCCAATAATGCTTGATCATCTAAACTAAACCCAGCCCCAACATAAGTGGTAAAGCTCGCCGTCGTCGACAGCGGTGCATAAGGCGGATCGCAATAAATCACATCACCGGCTTTGGCTAAATCAAAGGCTTGTTCATATCCAACACATTTAAATTCAGCTTGCTGGGCTTTCT
Organism: Parashewanella tropica; assembly: GCF_004358445.1. Classification (NCBI taxonomy): domain Bacteria; kingdom Pseudomonadati; phylum Pseudomonadota; class Gammaproteobacteria; order Alteromonadales; family Shewanellaceae; genus Parashewanella; species Parashewanella tropica. The sequence continues at coordinate 434,296 of NZ_CP037951.1, read as the reverse complement.
CGGCAAATGCCAACAGCTCTTTTTCTGGGAAATAAGGTTTCTTATACGAACCAAAAGGAACATTGAATCCTCCTTTGCGGTTATAACGGCATAAACCATTAAAGCCATGACGGTTCATATATAAAAACCACAGAGAACGATCGAATTTATTATTGGTTTGATTAAAAGCTTCTCTGATCTCGTAGTAAGCGTCTTTGCGATTCATCTCAGGTACAAATAGCTTTCGAGATTCTTTAATATATCGCTCAGGAGTACGTTGCAAAATCTGATAAAGATTGATCAGATCTTGGTTTATATCACACAGCAAGTATGAGGAATAGTTGGTATTTAAAAAAACACTACCAGCCCCCACAAAAGGTTCCACCAAGCGTTGCCCTTCAGGTAAGGATTCTTTTAGCTTATCGACAAGCTTAAATTTACCACCAGCCCACTTTAAAAAGGCTCTGTTTTTATTGGTCATTGACTGGCTTTATTCCAAGTGAAGGATTAAGAAAGATCACGATTGTACGATGATTTGTAAAGGATTTCATTAGCGAAAATTATAGCCTTTTAATGCTGACCACCTTCGAAGCCAAGGAGCTGGCAGCTTAGTCTTTGCTTTTAATTTTTTTATCGTTTGCTGCGCGTCGCTACGAGTAGCAAAATCTCCCAATACAACCACCCATTTTCGATTGTACTGAGCCACTCTAACGTCTTGCCAACCATCAAGTTTCTTCAACAACTTATTAAGGGAGTCTTTATGAGTCATGGTCGCCAGCTGTAATGTGTAGCCTTGAGAGTATTTAGGCGTAAAGTGCAAGGGGACGGTTTTATCCACCACTTTGCTTGGGGTTTGAACTGTTTTCGGTGGCTTATCTACAATTGGTTTTGTCTTAGCAACGGCCTGTTGTACCTTCGCAGAGGGTACAACATTTGGGCTTATCTCATCTTGCGTGGTTTCGATCGTAGAAATGACCTTATTTTCTATAATAGGCTCTACTGGCTTAGGGTTTTGGCGTTGCTTATTTTCCACAACCGTTACCGACTTTTGCTCCGGCAATATAAGCTCAGATTGAGTATCAGGTTTTGCCTTTTCAACTACAGAAGTAGCCTGAGGTTCTGGTTTTCCAGAGGTACTGATTTTAGTTGAATCATTATCGGCTGAGCTTGTCTTCAACTTTGCAGGATCACCCACTATTTTCAATTTTGTCGAGTTTATGCTTTGGTTTTCCTCTATGGCACTTGAGCTATACAACTGCCAAAAAGCGAACAAACCCAACAAGCTTAGACAACAAGCAACACACAATTTCATCAATAGAGAAAAAGGTTTTTTAGATTGCGTTTCTTGCTTTCCCATCAATGCATTGACAATATCATTAGGGTAAACCGCTGCATCACCAAAGTCAGGCCTGCTTAATACCTGTTCTCTCCCATGCGATTGCTGTCCCATCAACAACAAATATAAATTGTATTGTTCTTCTTCTGATAATGGTTCAATTTGCAGTGTAGTAAATATTTCATTCTCAGCAGCCAACTCATTCTCTAACATTTCAGCGAATGCCGTCGATACTGCTGCAATGACACCTATCGGCTGCTCCGCAACTTGCATTTGTGACAAGGTCATCAACTCAGCAAGCAATGTGATTGATAAACGATGGGCGTCATCCAATAGAATCAATATTGGTTGCTGAATAAAATGCTGATTGGCAACCAGCGTATCAGATAAGGAAAGTTCATCATCAAAAACGGATTCATCAAGTAATTGAACCCAAATTTTACGACGGATCTCAGCATCATCAGCATACTCAGGGCATGCGACATAAGCGCATAAATGCTCATTAGCTTGCTCTTTAACTGTGCTAAGAATGGTGGTTTTGCCGCTTCCACTCTCACCGCAAAGTAATTGTAATTGCTCGACATAACTGGCGTTATGCCATAAACGCTCAACTAAAGATTGTTGTGAAACTAATAACGCCATGATTTGCAGATGAACTTTACATTGCTAAATAGAAGGTAAGGTACAGAGTCATCTCACTAGACACTGAGTACTTTTGATAACACTGATTGTGGAGCTTGCGAAGTCACCACAGTATTACCGATTGCTTGAGGTAAAATGAGCCGCAGCTGACCATCTTGTACTTTTTTATCTCGTTGCATCAAAGCAAGCATTGTTTCGCCACTAAAATCTTCAGGTTTCGTTGTCGGCAATCCAAACGCTGAAATTAAAGCCGTAACACGATCAACGACTTGCTGGGAAACCCATCCCATTTCTTGAGACGTTTGAAAAGCCATCACCATACCCGCTGCCACAGCTTCTCCATGCAACCAGTTTCCATAGCCTAAACCGGTTTCAATGGCATGACCAAAGGTATGACCTAGGTTTAATAACGCACGGCAACCTCGCTCAGTTTCATCTTGCGCGACGATTTCTGCTTTAATTTCACAGCAGCGTTTAATCGCTTGAATTAACACTTGCGGCTGCTTAGCCTTGAGTGCTTCCTGATTGAGCTCTAACCATTCAAAGAAGCTTTGATCCCATAATAAACCATACTTGATCACCTCAGCCATTCCGGCCGCAAACTCTCTATCTGGTAAAGTATTTAAGAAATCAGTATTAATTAGCACTAATTTTGGCTGATGAAAACTACCAATCATGTTTTTACCCAGCGTATGATTAACGGCTGTTTTACCACCCACCGATGAATCTACTTGTGCCAATAAGGTCGTTGGAATTTGAATAAAATCGACACCACGTTGATAGCACGCAGCAGCAAATCCCGTCATATCACCAATAACACCACCACCTAAGGCCATCAGCATACAATCACGAGCGTATTGCTTTTCAAGCAAAGCATCAAATATGCGATTGAGGTGTGTCATATCCTTAAATTGCTCGCCATCGGGTAAAACGACAACTTCAATATGACTTGCATTACTTTGTTGGCATAAGGTTTTTGTTTGCTCAAGGTATAAAGGCGCGACTGTATCATTGGTTACAATCAATAACTTTTTGTCCTGCGCCAGAGCTTTGAACTCATTGATGATCTGAGTATTGTTCGAGGCGTTTGCAAACACCTGCTGATCAATAAATATCGAATAACTACGGCTATCAAGTTGAACGAGAATACTTTCCATGGTGAATCCTAAGTAATAATAGCTCCCTGCCTACCAAGAGTACGCAGTATAACCTGAGTAGTTAAAGATAATAGAATGAGAATTTCGCGCAGCTAAAATGTATAGAGAATAACATTTGGCTGCGCGGAATAAAGTGTAATTAAAAACCTAATTTTTCAATAATTTGGTTTGCAACTACTTTTGCACTTTGATCGTCAGTTTTAACAACGACGTCTGCAATCTCTTCATAAAGAGGATTACGAGTTTCAGCTAACGTTTCCAATACTTCACGTGGATCATCCACTTGCAGTAAAGGACGACGCTTATCGCGCTGTGTGCGAGCAACTTGCTTGTCGATAGTCGTTTCAAGATATACCACAAAACCACGAGCAGAAAGGTAGTTACGGATATCTTTACTTTCGATTGAACCACCCCCAGTGGCCAATACGATACCTTGCTTTTCAGAAAGATCTGAAATCACTTTAGTTTCGCGAAGACGGAAACCTTCCTCGCCTTCAACATCAAACACCCATGCAATGTCCGCACCTGTACGGTGTTCAATCTCTTGGTCGGAATCATGGAATTCTAAATGTAGCATCTGCGCCAAATGGCGACCGATAGTACTTTTACCTGCGCCCATTGGGCCAATAAGAAAAATATTACGTTTTTCAGCCATTGTTTATACGTCTGAATCTTATGAAATGTTTGCCAATACCGATGGACGTGCCAATCGACCTATTTATTACCTTGCTCTTAAGAGACTTGACTGCGGATTATCTCAGTTTAGCTCTATCCTTGGCAAGTAGTGCGCACGATTAATGAGTGATTATATGAGCACGATTATTACTTTACGGTAATAAAAAAGCCCAAATAAAGCATAGCACACTCTACTTAGGCTTATGTATTAAAACAGATTTATAACTGGTAAGTAACGATTTTAGGCGTGACAAAAATCAGTAATTCGCGTCGTTCATTTTTTTCTTGAGTGTTTCTAAATAAGTACCCAAGATACGGAATATCACCCAAAATTGGCACTTTGCTAACATTGTTAATAAGATTGCGTTGATAAATACCACCTAACACAATCGTGTCACCATTTTTAACTAACGCTTGAGTACCGATACGTTGGGTGTCGATAGAAACAGCATCACCAACTGCTGTTGGAACGGTTTCACCTCGAGAGTCTTGAGTGATTTTTAAATCCAATATGACTCGATTATCAGGTGTAATTTGTGGGACTACCTCTAAAAGAAGGACTGCTGGCTTAAAGGTTACCGACGTAGCCCCGCTTGATGTTGCTTGTACAAACGGAATTTCAATACCCTGTGAAATATAACCCTTTTGCTGATTCGATACCGTTAATCGAGGGCTAGCCACAATTTCAGCCTTATCCTCTTGCTCTAACGCACTTAACTCAAGATCTAATAAGGTACCATCAGCCAGTTTTGCTACATGGAAAGCGATACCGGCAGCATTATCATTTCGAGCGGGTAAGTTTACATTTAATCGATCCGACAAAGATGGGATTCGGCCATTCGCAATGGCATTCGCTCCTTCCAAAGAACCTGAAGTACCATCTCGACCTTGTTGATCACTAAAGCCCCATCGTACCCCAAGATCTTCGGCCACATTGTCTCTTACGGTAACCACACGCGCCTCGATTTCCACTTGGCGAATAGGCACATCAATAATCTTAACTAAGCGGTGAACACTCTCAATGGTGTCCGCAGTGTCTTTCACCAACAAAGTATTCGTACGTTCATCAACGGCTACTGAGCCACGCTTAGTCAGCAAACTCGAATCTTCATTTTTCAGTAAGCTGGCAATATTAATTGCTTTGGCGTAATTAATTTGAATATATTCAGAGAACAGCGGCGCAAGCTTTTCGACTTCTTGCTTATTTTTCAGCTGCTGTGACTCTCGAATAGCGAGCTCTTCCGCTGGCGCAACCATCAAAATATTACCTTCGATGCGCTTACCTAAGCCTTTGGTTTGCAAAATCAGATCTAAGGCTTGATCCCAAGGCACTTGATCTAATCTCAGCGTAATATCGCCTTCTACTGTGTCAGATACAATCAAGTTAAACTGATTCATGTCTGCAATAATTTGTAGCGCAGTTCGAACTGAAATGTTTTGGAAATTTAGAGTAAAGGCTTTGCCTGAATACGTTTTTTCTTTTTTTATGGCTGCTTCGCGAACCACCTTATCCACATTCAGCCTTAACGTATTGCCTTCTTGGTTGTAGCGGTACTCATACTCGCCATCCACATCCACCATAACGCGGGAGATCAAGTCGTCACGAAAAGTCTCAAAACTTTTTATCGGGGTATCAAAATCATTCACATCAACGATATACAGTAAGTCATCATTGATCTCAGTATTAAAAAACTTAACTTCTAACTTGGCACCGACTTGCTCAATATCAACTGCAATAGAACGGTTGTTAAACTCAACGATAAGTTCACTGCCACCAGATTGAGAGCGCTTAAAATCGATATTCTTAATGCTATTAACAAAGGATTGTGTCGTTTGCTGATTTTGATCGCTTTTTTGCACAGCATCATTCACCGTCAATCGATAGCGGTTTCCTATCACTCGGCCTTGATAAGGTAAAACTTGTTCCATAGCTAAAGTCAAATGCAAGCTTGAACCTTGTTGTTCGACTTGTAGGCCATCAACACCGACTTTATCAATTAGGATGGAATCTTTACCAAGATCAGAAACACTGTCGGCGAAATGTAACTCTAGCTTAGCCGGATTGGCTTTCATATCTGAAGTCGGTACCGCAATATCATTTTCAAATAAAAATTCAATTTCTAATTGATGATCCACAACGGCATGATATTGGACATCCAATAAACGATTGGCACTCATGGCTTGAGGGATCATAGCCAACAAGGAAAACAACCCGATCCAGACATTCAGTCTGAAGCTCTTCAGGTTTAAAATACGGTTAATGATTGTAAAATCCATTAGTAATTTGTCCTTTCTTGGCTACTCACTGGTCAACTCCATGGCACTAATACGCTCAGTCCAACATCCTGATCCGTCAGGAATCAACTCAATAATATCAATTCTGTTATCTAATATTCTTACGATTTGCCCATGGTACAAACCTAAAAATTGCCCAGTTCCTGAACGGTAAATACTGCCATCACTGGTTTCTATTAACGCCCATATCCGGCCATCTTGAGTGATCGATCCTCGCATCTTCAAGTTGTCCAATGCATAAGTTTCCAATCGACTTTTTCTTCTTGCCAAGTCAGGTTGCAGACAATTTTTACTCGAGTCGATTACTTCTTCAGTTAATTCTCGAGATGGCGGAGAAAAAGGGCTTCGAAGTAATTCTGCGTGATACGCAAAGTGTTCAAATTTAGGCGCTTCTTTTATCGCTGGGATGTGAGCCACATGCTGAGCTTTAGTTGTGGTCACAAACAACTCAAGATCGGTGCGATCTTTTGAACAACCGGTTAAAGCAAAAAAGGCCGTCAGCAATATCAGTCGCTTCATTTTTTGCTCCCTTTGCTTTTTTCTTGCTCTTTGGCATTTTTAAAGCGGTATGTTTTGGCCAAAATGTCCATTTCTAATTGGCCATCAGGAGCTTGCTTTATGACAAAATCATGTAAGCTCACAATACGGGGAAGCTTAGCGACACTGCTTACCATGGAACCGATTTCATGGTAGTCGCCTTTAACGGATAAATTGATCGGAAACTCTAAATAAAAGTCCTTTGGGATCTCTTGCTCCCAATTGATCCGATTGATTTTTAAACCTGCATCCGTCGCCACAAAGGTTAAATCATCGAGTAATCCAGGCATTTCATTTTGTGACGGCAACATCTTTAACAGTTCAGAGAACTGATCTTCCAACTGAGTTAATTGCTCACGATACAATTTTAAGTTCGAGGCCATTTGATATTTCAGTTTAAATGACTCACGCAGTTCCTGTTCTTTATCTTGCATTCGACTCAGAGAGTTAAGCTCATCCGATACGATAAAGTAATAGCTAAAAACCAGTACAATTACGGACAAAAGTCCACCAAAGACAATTTTGACTTCTTTGGGCCAGATACCAATATTTTCTAAATCGAGGTCATTGAATTGATCTAGGTTCATCTTTTTTCTCCTAGATCAAGTTCCGTTCCATTTACAGGATCTTCTGCAATGATCGCCCTCATATTGAAATACTGGAACTGTCTTGTTTCTACGTCTTTTGTGGTAATTTCTTTGGTACTGGCATCATGCAGCCATTTTGAAATCTCAATTTTGCGCATCATGTTTGATACATGATTATTAGATTCACTGCGACCTTCAATCCACAATAAATCGCCCTTTTTTTCTATGGTAGATAAATAAATACCTGCTGGAGTGACACGAACCATTTCATCTAAAACATGAGTAGGAAGGTTTCTGGCTTGCTGTAAATCCAAAATAATATCGGTACGGCGTTCAATGTCTTGTTTACGAAGGTTGATCCCTTGGATTTCTTTGATCTGGCCTTCAAGTAACTGAATTTCTGACTGCAAGTAGGCATTACGATCTCGTTGCTCAGCCTTTAAATAATCGATATACATCAAACCCAAATACACCACGGCACACGTTGCAATAAAAACCAAACCTAACACGCCCATATAGTCGCGCTTTTTCTTTTCTCTGGCTTCTTCACGCCATGGAAGTAGGTTTATGTTCGCCACGGGGTATAACTCCTCAAAGCTAAACCACACGCAACCATATATTTGCTGATATGATTTTTCAGTACTGGTTCATCCTTTTCGCTGGCAGTAACATTACCTTCTAAAGGATTTGCAATTACCGCGTGAACGCCTAACTCGTTGGTGATCAAATTTGCCATTCCTTCTAATTTGGCAGTGCCCCCTGATAACACAATATAGTCGACGTTATCGATGTTGGTATTTGCACAAAACACTTGAATCGATTTTTTGATTTGCTGTAACAGTTGCGCCTGAAATGGCGAAAGCACCTCATACATATAGTCTCTGGGTAACTCACCTGTGACTTTTGCCTTTTCAGCTTCATCGTAACTCATGCCATAAAACGACTGAATTGACTGAGTAAATTGATCCCCGCCAAACGCCTGTTCACGGGTAAATATGGTCTCCCCTTCTTTGGCTACGGCAAAAGTCATGATATTTGCCCCCATATCAACCATCATTACAGATTTATCAAAGGCATCGTCGGGAAGTTGACCTAATATTAATTCGTGAGCACGCCCCAACGCATATCCTTCTACATCGATCACTTTAGCGTCTAAATCCACGCTATTTAGGGCATCGACTTTGGCATCAATATTTTCGGTGCGACAGGCACTGAGTAACACATTGACTTTACTAGCATCGGTTGGGTTTGTTTGCAGAGTTTCGAAATCAATACTGACTTCATCTAAGGGATAAGGGATCAAACTGTCGGCTTCAATTTCAATCTGAGCTTCCATTTCTTCTTCGCTCAGGTTCGCATCCATAAAAATCACTTTGGTCAATACGGCCGAACCGGAAACAGAAGCAGCGGCTATTTTTACGGTTTTAGGCAAACGACGTTTAACTAACTCCAGCGCATCGATCACTGCAGCCTCATCAAGAATATGATGATCACTTACCGCTCCCTTTTTAACAGGAACGGCAGCATAGCTATTTATTTTGTAACCATCCGTGGTTTTGCTCAACAAAACGGCCTTGATTTCATGAGCACCAATATCAATCCCGACCATTTGTGGAGTTAAACGCTTCCATAAGTTTGAAAACATATTTTTGTTATCACTTCACCGTAAAAGTTATTGTAATTAGTGTGGAAGAGTAAAAATTACCTACATTTTGTACAGTTATTATGCATCTACTGGTAATTTTCTCAATACTTTTATTTATAATACAAATAAAAGCAACAAAAAATTAACCACAAAATAAGATACCGATAAATATATTTTTTCGATACTCCCGATCTGAATAAACGACCATTATTCAACCAATAAAATTACAACAATTTGACACTTTCTAGTGAACTTGACACATTTCTGCCATCCACATTGGCTCTTTTTCTGTTTATACTAACCACATTAAAGACATAACGATGAGTTGGAATACGCTACGTGAAATGGATCAAACGATTAGGGGTACTCTTTATCAGTTCTCTACTTCTTGCTATTGCAGGTATTGGTGGAGCTTATTGGTATGTATCGCCCGATCTTCCAGATGTTGCGACTCTCAAGACTGTCCAGCTTCAAACACCACTTAGGATCTACAGTAAAGACGGTAAATTGATTTCACAATTTGGTGAAAAGCGCCGTATCCCACTCAAGCTAAAAGACATCCCTAAACCCATGATTGATGCATTTCTAGCAACTGAGGATGCACGTTTTTATGATCATGGTGGCATCGATCCTATTGGTGTAGTAAGAGCCGCCTTCGTAATGCTCTCGACTGGGCAAAAAAAGCAAGGTGCTTCAACCATCACCATGCAGGTTGCTCGTAACTTCTTTCTAACTCGTGATAAGACCATTATCCGTAAAGTGAAAGAAATTTTTATTTCTTTTCATATCGAGCAATTACTGACCAAAGATGAAATTTTAGAACTCTACCTTAATCGAATTTATCTTGGGCAACGTGCTTATGGCGTAGGAGCCGCAGCTCAAGTCTATTATGGAAAAGACGTTAAAGACTTAACTTTACCAGAAATGGCCGTCATTGCTGGATTACCTAAAGCTCCTTCGACGCTGAACCCAATCACTTCGGCTAGACGGGCTATCGCCAGACGAAATATCGTCTTGCTGAGAATGAAAGATGTTAATGCCATTACTCAAGCACAATATGATGAAGCCATTCATGCACCGAATACCGCCTCTTATCATGGTGCTGAAATTGACCTGTATGCGCCCTATATTTCTGAGATGGCCAGAAATTATATGGTGGACAAGTACGGCCGAGAGCAAGCGTATACCGGTGGATATAGCGTTTACACCACGATTTCATCTAAGCTGCAATTAGAAGCGCAATCGGCATTAAGAAATAACGTGTTTGCATACGATGAACGGCATGGCTACCGTGGCGCTACAGCAACACTATGGGCACCAACAGCACTTCCTTCAGAAATCCCGTCAAATAACGCTCTTATTACTATTTTAAAAAAGACAGCATCCGTTTTGTCTTTACGCCCAGCAGTGGTCACACAGGTTGATGAAAAGCAAGCTACTGTTTTTACGGCCAATGGTGAAAGCACGGTTATCAACTGGGATGGTCTAAAATGGGCTAGGCCCTTTATCTCAGACAGTAAACAAGGCCCTGCTCCCAAAACGGCTTATGAGATTTTACAGGCTGGGCAACAAATTTGGATAAGAAAAAACGCTGAACATTGGCAACTATCGCAAATCCCTCAGGTAGCGAGTGCGATGGTCAGCTTAAACCCGCATGACGGTGCGATTGAATCATTAGTCGGTGGCTTTTCCTTTGGTAAAAGTCAGTACAACAGAGTGACTCAAGCACAGCGACAATTGGGTTCTAACATTAAGCCTTTTATTTATGCTTCTGCGCTTGAAAAAGGCTATACCTTAGCGACATTAATTAATAACGCCCCGATTAATGAACCCGATATTCGTCAAGGTATTGCATGGCGCCCTAAAAACTCCCCTGATGTATACGGTGGCCCCACTAGATTACGAGTAGGATTAGCGAAATCAATCAACGTAATGGCGGTAAGAGCCTTACGCATGGCAGGACTTACAGCTACTCGAAATCGCCTTATGGATTTTGGTTTTACGCCAGATGAACTACCTAAAAACGAATCCATTGCCTTAGGTTCACCAGCAGTAACCCCGATGCAAGTAGTTCGTGCTTTTAGTGTATTTGCCAATGGCGGATACTTAGTCGAACCCTACTTTATTAGTGAAATAAAGGATTCTGACAATACTGTTATACATCAAGCCCATCCTACACTGGCTTGTGAGCCTATCGAAAAAAATGAAACCGATGCTCAATGGGAAGCAACCTTAGCGGCGCTGTCCGCTGAACAGGGAATTGAATACAAATCAGAATCGGATAGCGTTGGTAAATGCGATACCAGCAAACCACATCGTTATGCTGAAAAAGTGATTAGTGAGCAAACCGCCTTTTTGATCCGTCAAGCCCTTAAAAGCACCATTTGGGGTGGAGGTAACTGGAGTAAAGGCAACGGCTGGAATGGTACAGCTTGGCGTGCCCAAAGAGTCGTTAATCGTCGTGATATCGCTGGGAAAACAGGAACAACCAACGAATCCAAAGATACTTGGTTCAGTGGATTTAATCCTAATTTGGTTACGACCGTTTGGGTCGGTTTTGATGATCATTCAAGAGAATTAGGACGTACTGCTTGGAATGCCAATGCTGGCCAAGGGCAGATCTCTGGCGCTGAATCAGGAGCGAAAACGGCAGGACCGGCATGGAATGCATTTATGCGTGATGCGTTAAAAGGCACACCTGAAGTTACAGATCCTCCTCCTGAAAACATTATTTCCGTTCGAATCGATCTCAAGACAGGTAAATTAACCCATAAAACCGATTATACGACTCGGTTTGAATATTTCATTAAAGGCACTGAACCCACTGAATATGTGAATGGCAATAACGATGACGAGAATATCTTCATCGACGCCAACAGCCAAGAGTCCCTTTTTCAATAACATTAGACAGGTAAGGCATCACGCCTTGCCTGTTGTAACGATTGATAACTTAATACTGACATATTGTGTCAATCTCAGAGAAAAATGCGTATCCTAAGCGCACTACAATTTATCGGTCACAACTACACAACTCATGCTTATTTTTCTTTCTATCGTAGGTGGATTCCTTATCCTCACCTTAGGTGCAGAAGCTCTCGTTCGAGGAGCAAGTGCACTTGCGCTTCGCCTAGGCGTTACCCCTCTTATTATTGGTCTAACTATTGTCGCCTTTGGTACTAGTGCACCTGAATTAGCCGTGAGCTTAAAATCGGCGCTCGCTGGCAGTTCAGGTATCGCACTGGGCAACGTTATTGGATCGAACATTGCCAATATAGGTTTGATTCTAGCCATTACAGCCATCATTAGACCGATAAAAGTGCAATCTCAAATCGTAAAACGCGACATTCCTTTAATGATTGCGGTCACGTTATTATTTGGAGGGTTATTACTGGATGGTGAACTCGATATTGCCGATGGTATAACGCTTACTTTAGTCCTGATTTGCTATTTGGTATATGGCTATTATGATGCTAAAAAGACGGGGGATGTTGAAGAGCTCCCTGACGGTAATTACACGCCAGCCATATCAGCAATCCTGATCATCCTTGGTCTAGTGATGTTAATTGGTGGTGGCATAATATTCGTTGATGGTGCTGTTGATTTAGCTCGCCAATTTGGAATCTCTGAAATCATCATAGGACTCACTGTGGTCGCGATTGGTACCAGTATGCCTGAGTTAGCCACCTCTGTAGTCGCAGCAAGAAAAGGCGAGAGTGATATCGCCCTTGGTGGCGTTGTCGGCTCTAACCTTTTTAACATTTTGGCGGTATTAGGCATTACAGCCATAATCCATCCAATCTCAGCAGATGGTTTAGAAGTGGTTGATTTTAGCACTATGCTAGGCCTATCACTGCTAATGCTACCTTTTGCCTACACTGGAAAAATCATCAGTCGCATGGAAGGCGTGGTGTTACTTATTATTTACCTTGCTTACATGTCTTATATTGTCAGTGAAGCCTTGATTTAAAAGCATCTCTTTTGATGGCTTGTATTATACGAGCCATCAACTAATGACATTTGTCATCTTGTTTTGATGACCTTTGTGCCTGCCCTTTTTTACTCCCATCTTTAATAATTGTTTCCGTACTCGACATTAACCGTAAGGAAACAACTCATGAAAACTTTACTGCTTGCTACGAGCGTACTTTTATCTTCATCAGCATTGGCGTTAGAGTCTGATCATACAATCTCACAAATTGATATTGCGTCAAACAGTAAAAGCAGAGCGGAATTATCTGAGCTTGCTAAAAACTCAACCGGTTACGCCAAAGCTTATGCCCATTATCGTATCGCGATTTTAGCGAATATTTCAGGGCAGCGAAGTATTGCCAAGTCGTCACTAAAAACAGCAGCGCAAACACTAGAGCAATTGAATGAGAGTGAAAGTGATTCAGAAAACTACGCGCTACTTTCAGCAGTTTATGGAATGCAAATTGCCGTTGATCCAATGGAGGGAATGACACTAGGTCGTAAATCAGCGCAAGCAATTAAAACCGCAGAATCACTGGATGCCACAAACCCAAGAGTCTATTTAGTGAAAGCCATCAGTGCTTATAACACACCAGCCATGTTTGGCGGCAGTATGGAAAATACCATCAAATTCGCTGATAAAGCCTTAAGCTTATACAGTGATGACTGTACTGACATTTGTTGGGGTAAAGCCGAAACCTATACATGGCGTGGACTGGCAAAACAACAAGAAAATCAGCAGCGCCAAGCGATTGCCGACTGGAAACAAGCCATCAGCGTAAATCCTAATTACAGTTGGGCTAAATTTCTGTTAAGCCAAAATCAATAATGAGCGGCATTTTCCTCTTCAGTTCATTACAACACGCTTCATCTTGAACATGGATAAGGAGTAATCATGTGAACACCAACAGAAACGCACATCCATGTGCTGACGGCCGTGACTTCCTGTCACGGACGGTTGGTTTATCACACAATTACTCCTATCTGAATTTATTGACCATATCTTTAATTCTTGTATTAGAAATAATAAGGAAAAATAATGGCTTGGATAGTATTAGTATTCGCTGCAATAATGGAGGTGGTTTGGGCAATCTCATTAAAATACTCAGAGGGATTTACCAAACTGTGGCCAAGTGTCAGCTTTTTTGTTTCCGCATGGATAAGCTTTGCTTGCCTTTCTTACGCCTTAAAAACCATCCCCATGGGAAATGCCTATGCAGTGTGGACGGGCTTTGGCGCCGTTGGGATCACAATAGCGGGGATCATCTTATTTAACGAGAGTATTTCGATGACTCGTGTTATCTGTATTTTACTTATCGTCGTTGGCATTATTGGCTTAAAGCTCAGCTCAAACTAAAAATAGCCCTTAGAACGGAACTCGGCATGATAAAAATGAATTTCCTCAACACTGAAAAGACCAAAGACAAATTTGCGTGGCTATATCTGTGTAATCTGGTCTTTTATTTTATTCCGATGTTTATCAATCAAAGAGGACTGTCTGACACTATCATTAGCCTTGCTATTGTCGTTATATTTATATTCGTCTATTTCCAAGCCTACCGATGTAAAGCAGAGCACGTCCATTTTCCGATTTTTGGAATGCTTTCACTCGCTATTCTCGCAACCCCATTTAACTACGGGTCAATGGCCTTATTTTCCTTTGTTGGCTTTTTCTGCGGTTTTCACTATTCAATAAAGCGCTTAGCCATCATCACCCCTATCATGCTTATACTGCTATTCGTGTTAAATGATTGGCTATTTCCCAATTACTACTTTTTTGGCTATTCATCTGCCATCTATTTAGGGCTCACTTTAGTCGGTTATGCTTCAGGTCAAAAAGAACTGGCTAATCGACAAAAGCAGCAATCAGCCGAAGAAATCAAAACCCTCGCCACCATCGTTGAGCGAGAACGGATCGCCAGAGACTTACACGACCTAATTGGTCATAGTCTGTCTTCCATCTCACTTAAAGCTGAATTAGTGCAAGCGCTTATTCAACAAAACCGACTTGAAGAAGCACTGCAGCACCTAAGTGAGTTAGCCGAGATCTCCAGAAATGGACTGAGCGAAATACGTGAAACTGTATCAGATTATAAAAGCAAAGGATTGGCCAAAACCGTTACCGATTTATGTAAACGATTACGAGAAAAATCATTAGTGGTGTCTCTAACGGGTGATATCCCAAGTCAGCTACCTGCTCGCGAAGAAAGCCAGTTAAGCCTGATTTTAACGGAACTAGGCAATAACATTTTGCGCCACAGTCAGGCCGGTGAATGTGAAATTAGCTTTGAACACACACAAACATCACTTATCGTAACTGTTATGGATAATGGACATTGTGAGTCTATTTCAGAAGGCAATGGTATAACTGGAATACGTGAACGTGTTAAAGCTCTGAACGGGGAATTCACTTACCAAACGACGCCAAACTGTATTTTTACAATCAATCTTAAATTAGAAAACTAAATTAGGTTTATAAATATCAATTTCATCCGATGTTTCTGGAGGGCAATAGTGTGATAAGGCAACCGTCCGTGACAGGATGTCACGGTCGTCAGCACATGGACGTGCGTTTCTGTTGACGTTCACACTATTGTCCAACTCCAATTTAGATGATGCATTTTTCTAAGGAAGAACAATGATCCGAATTTTGCTTGCCGAAGATCAATCCATGGTACGAGGCGCACTTGCCGCTCTTCTCTCTATTAAAGGCAATTATGAGATAACCGAAGCTAAGGATGGTGATGAAGCGTTAGCATTTTTGAAAAGCCAAGAGTTCGATTTACTGCTCACCGATATCGAAATGCCTGGTCGAACTGGACTCGAATTAGCTACATGGGTGCAAGAACAACAAAGTAAGATCAAAGTCATCATCCTTACGACTTTTGGGCGCAGCGGCTACATTAAGCGCGCTTTAGAGGCTGGAGTAGATGGCTTTTTATTAAAAGATGCACCAACGGATGAGCTACAACATGCCATAGAACAAATCATGAATGGCCGACGAATTATCGATCCTGAATTGGCGATGATGGCCATCGGTGAGCAAGATCCCCTTAACGATAAAGAGCGTCGAGCTTTACGTTTAGCCGCTGATGGAAAGTCCACCGCAGAAATTGCAAATAGCCTCTTTATTGCCGAAGGCACAGTGAGAAACTATTTATCCGAAGCGATAAACAAACTTAACGCCAGTAACCGCATCGATGCAGCTCGAATTGCTAAGCAGAAAGGTTGGTTGTGAATCATCTTTTGTTTAGGCAGCAGAAAGGAAGTAATAGTATGAACGACAACAGAAGCGCACGTCCATGTGCTGACGACCGTGACATCCTGTCACGGACGGTTGTCTTACCATACTATTACTTCCAACTGTCTTGATTCAGTATTTTATGATTCAAAAATTGAGTTAGTTGTAATAAATAACGACTTTGATAGTATATGTATAAATTCACAGTACTTTAGGTCGCTACCACTTGCTGCAATTGGAACAGGTGCCTATCACCGAATTAAAAGGTGTGGCAAAAAAAGTCGCTGAAAAACTCGAAAAACTGAGCATTCGCACGGTTCAAGATCTGCTGTTCCATCTTCCACTGCGCTATGAAGATCGCACTCGCGTCTATCAAATTGCGGATTTACTGCCTGGACAATACGGCACCATCGTCGGTGAAATCCAATCAACACAGATAATCCACGGTCGTAAACGTATGCTGACTTGCACACTCAGAGACGCAAGCGGCGTGATCACCCTACGCTTTTTTAATTTTTCCGCCGCGCAGCGAAACGGTATGCAAAATGGTCGCTTGATGAAAGCCTATGGTGAAATAAAAGCGGGTAAACATCATGCGGAGATCATTCACCCTGACTATAAAGTAATTGCTCCCGATCAGCCGATCGAAATGGATGCCAGCTTAACACCCATCTACCCAAGTACCGAAGGACTAAAGCAAACCAGTTGGATCAAGCTGACAGAACAAGCCTTAAGCATGTTAAGTCAAGGTGGATTAACAGAGTTACTCCCTGAGCGCTTACGCCCCAATAACCTACCATTGGCTGAAGCGATTCGGGTTCTTCACCGTCCAGATAATACGGTGTCACTTGAAGAGTTAGAATTAGGGCAACACCCTGCTCAGCAACGATTAGTTCAAGAAGAGCTATTGGCTCACAACCTGAGTATGCTGAAACTTCGCCAGCGCAGTAATCAAGATCCCGCTATTGCGTTACCTGCCACAGGACAATTACTGAATCCGTTTTTAAAAGACTTACCCTTTAAGCCAACGGGGGCGCAACAACGTGTAGTCGCTGAGATCGGCAGCGATCTTGAGCAAAAACATCCGATGATGCGCTTAGTTCAGGGAGATGTAGGATCAGGTAAAACCTTAGTTGCCGCGTTGGCAGCACTGCAAGCCATCGAAAACGGCTATCAAGTGGCATTAATGGCGCCCACTGAATTGCTGGCAGAACAGCACGCTGAAAACTTCGGCCAGTGGTTTGCCCCTCTTGGACTCAAAGTGGGTTGGCTCGCAGGGAAATTAAAAGGTAAAGCCAGAGAACAGTCTTTAGCCGATATTGCCAGTGGTGATGCCCACATCGTCATTGGTACTCATGCGATATTTCAAGAACAAGTGGAGTATAAAAACTTAGCCTTAACCATTATTGATGAGCAACATCGTTTCGGGGTTCATCAACGACTTGGACTACGTGAAAAAGGCATTAAACAAGGATTTTACCCACATCAATTGATCATGACCGCCACCCCCATTCCACGCACCTTGGCAATGACAGCTTATGCGGATTTAGATACCTCTATTATTGATGAGCTCCCACCCGGACGCACACCTGTAGCAACAGTGGCCATTTCCGATCAACGTCGCCAAGAAGTAATCGAACGTGTTCGCCATGCTGCAACTGTCGATAAGCGTCAAACCTATTGGGTTTGCACCTTAATAGATGAATCCGAAGTACTTGAATGTCAAGCCGCTGAAGATACCGCCGAAGAGTTAAAGCAATTATTACCCGAGCTGAAAATTGGTTTAGTTCACGGTCGATTGAAAAGCAAAGATAAGCAAGCCATCATGGATCAGTTTTCCAGTGGTGAATTGGATTTATTAGTGGCAACGACCGTTATTGAGGTTGGCGTAAACGTGCCCAATGCCAGCCTAATGATCATCGAAAATCCAGAGCGCTTAGGCTTAGCTCAATTACATCAATTGCGCGGTCGCGTTGGACGTGGCGCTATCGAAAGCCATTGTGTCATGCTCTACAAATCGCCATTAACCTTAACCGCCAAACAACGTCTTGGCGTATTAAGACAAAGCAACGATGGCTTTGTTATTGCACAGAAGGATTTAGAAATACGCGGTCCAGGCGAAGTGCTCGGCACCAAACAAACCGGACTGGTTGAAATGAAGGTTGCGGATTTAATGCGAGATCAACATCTTGTGCCACAAGTCCAAAAACTAGCAGGGCATCTATTACAACAAGCCCCTGAAAATGTTGATGCCATTATTGAACGTTGGCTCGGAAATAAAGACCAATATATTCAAGCTTAAAAATCTATTGTCACGAGACTGTATTTTGTAACATTGTATGATTTTTAGGGAAACGCATTGACATGCGAAGCAATCTTGCGAAGATATAATCTCATTCGTACTCATTAAGTGGGCGAATGCTAAAACAGAAGTACCAGAAGGAAACCTTATGCAAGCGAATCAAGACGATCGAGTTTCTCAAGCTCCTCAACCTAGAAGCAACCGTAGCTTATTGTTAAGTGCCATTGGCTTGGTAGTCTTAATTGGTGCTTCTGTTTATTACTACCTTGGCGATGAGCCGCAGCCACCTCAGGTAGAACAAGAAGTCACTCAACCAGAAGTTAAAGCGCCAGAGCCATTGCCTGAAACGCCGCTACCTACTGAGCCGATTCCTGAGCCACCAGCACCGAAAGTGGAGCCACAGCCAGAGCCGCAACCTGTAGCTAAAAAGCCTGAACCGCCTAAGCCAGCGCCTTTACCAAGCTTGCAGCAAAGTGATGACTTTTTGTATCACCAAACCATGAATGCCTTCAAAGGATTATCATTAGACAAACAGCTTCTACGAACCAACTTAGCCAGACAATTTGTGGTATTTGTAGATAACTTGGCTTATGGTCAACTGGCCCGTAAAGCCAGCCCATTGGTTGCGCCAAAACAAGCATTCTCTGCGCTTGAAGTGAACAACAAGATTTACTTAGATCCGGATAGCTACCACAGATATGATTTTTACGCTGAGCTGCTATCAGCCATGAATACGGATCAACTGATCAAAACATACCGTTATGTTTTACCACTGCTAAACGATGCGTTTGCAGAGCTTGGCTACGAAAATGACACCTTTACTAAGCGTCTACGTCAAGCCATTCGCGAAATGCTCAAAGCGCCGATTATTGAGCAGCCGATTGAACTGACTTCTATCAGCGTAAACTACAAGTTTAAAGACAAGAAGCTAGAATCACTACCCAATGCGCAAAAACTGATGATCCGTATGGGTCCTGAGAATAGCCGTAAAGTTAAAGCGGCATTAAGAAAATTAGCGGCTGAGCTATAGTCTCAGTCCATTCGTTAAATACAAAAACGCCTCGAATTTATCGAGGCGTTTTCTTTTTTGTTATTTACCAACTACATTCCTTCTTCAAGGCTTTCCTTGAGAGTGATCTCCATATTTTCTTGTTCTTCTTCATTTTTAAAGTGTGGACTTAAATCACCCGAAGGCTCAAAATTTATCTCGCCGCCTTCATAAGTCACAAAGTAATTTAACGTGGCATTATTATTGGATTTTGCATCCGATAATCGCACTTCTAAATCGTGCTCCCCCGTTTGCTTCAAGGTCGTGACGTCCTTTTTCATCGCCCCTGAAATCACATAAAAATTCTCATCATCGCGGTACATGATTACACTCATACCCATAACGTTCTCCTTTACCGTTAGGTATACCAACTTACAAACAAGTGTAAGCTGGTGTATGACATCATGAATAAGTGTAGACCAAATATGACCGTTCTATTTCAACAGTGGAGCAAGCTGACGATAAGTAATACTGCGCCATAGCCATTCCATTGGTCCTTGCTTGAAATAGGTTAACCACAACTTAGCGATACCCAGTTGAAGCCCTGCTAAACCAAGCGCAAACAAGACTAACTCCCAGCGCGCTAAGCTGCCAAACCATCCAAAGCCAACACCATAGAATACCGACACACAGATCACTGATTGCAGTAGGTAAAAGCTCAGTGCCATTCGTCCAACTCTGGCTAACGCCATTGACCAAAGTGTCTGCCCTTTATTCAATACCCAATGAAATAGAGCGATATACCCCACGACCATCAAAGGCGAACCCAATGTCACAAACACGTTGCCGTAGCTATAAAAAATACCAACATCATCAAAGTCATGTCCGTAGTTAACCACTAAACCGACTACGGTAATGGCGCCACCAACCAGTAAACCAAAGACGCTCCAAAATCGATATTGCCCAATGCTCGCCTGTCCTGTAACAAAGCCTGCTTTATACAAGAAAATACCAAGTACCATCATGGCATAGGCACGAAAGATAGCAGCCAATGAAAACATAAACTGGGTTATCAAAACTTGAAGTTCTATATCTTGCCCATCCAGTGTAATTTGTTCATAGAACTGATTAATGTCAGCCATACTACCAAGAAAGATGTTATGGAATTGCTGGATTTGTTCAAGCGAAGGATTAAAGCTCTCCTCAATTTGCGCTTTGGCTAATGGTGTAAGTGCTGTAGTGTCAAACCCTGAACCCAATGTCGACATCAATACCACTAAAGCGTAAATAATACCAAATATCACAAATAAGGACTTTTTACCTACACCTATAAAGGGATAAATCAACATCCCACCCACCGCATAGACAAATAGAATATCACCCGCCCAGAGATAAGTTACATGTAAGTATCCAATCACCATTAGTACGAATAGTCTCAAATAAATGGTACCTGTCCCATATTTTACAGTCTGTTGTTGTTTCAATTTTTCATGGAGCAAAACTAATCCAACACCAAACAGCACAGAGAAAATCCCCATAAATTTTTGATCGGCAAAAATCTGTAGAAAGCTGAATATAAAATGATTTAATGGAGAATCAGATAAATGAACATTGGGATTCATATAGGCTGCTACTGGCGTAGCAAAAACCAACAAGTTCATTAAGGGAAGTCCTAACAGCGCGAACCCTCTAAGGGTATCGATAGAGTCAATCCTTGGCATTACAATTTTGTTCCTAGTATATATAACCTCAGCTCTGCATAAGCCAACCTCTACAGCACTGCTACTTATGCGTATTTCTGTGTTAGAACAGCCCGAAATAGACTCGCTATTACGAACTGTTCTGCCTTGAACTTCACATAATTAGCAACACTGTAGATAAAAATTTAAGGTTCATATTTAACTTCAGAACCTAATTGATTTCGTTATACAGAGCTGAGGTTAGTATTAAAAACTAGCCATTATTCTGGAAACAACGCAAAGAAGCAATCGAGCTTTAAAACAGACTTGTAATGAAATGTTTAGATGATTTTATTTGAGACTTAAAAGAGATTGGAGCGACATATCGGGTTCGAA
The DNA here is from genome assembly GCF_004358445.1 of Parashewanella tropica. NCBI lineage: Bacteria > Pseudomonadati > Pseudomonadota > Gammaproteobacteria > Alteromonadales > Shewanellaceae > Parashewanella > Parashewanella tropica. The sequence goes on along the minus strand of NZ_CP037951.1, from coordinate 412,868 downwards.
CCGATGACCTATACCTTGGCAAGGTATCGCTCTACCAACTGAGCTAATGTCGCATATAGATTTGAATCTATGGTTTGATATTGGAGCGACATATCGGGTTCGAACCGATGACCTATACCTTGGCAAGGTATCGCTCTACCAACTGAGCTAATGTCGCAATATCAATTACTATCAGAAATGTTGGAGCGACATATCGGGTTCGAACCGATGACCTATACCTTGGCAAGGTATCGCTCTACCAACTGAGCTAATGTCGCATTCCTGAAGCACCTTCTAAGAAACAGTGTGTTCCCCAAAAGACGAGGTCGCATTATAGGGCTATTTTCTAATGACGCAAGCCTTTATTTCAAAGAAAGTGCTGTTTGGCTAAATTTTAAATACATTGGCGCGATAATAGACCAATTCAGCAATCGACTCCTGAATATCCTGCAATGCTTGGTGGGTATTTTGCTTTTTAAAGCCTTTTTGGATCTCAGGTTGCCAGCGGTTAACTAACTCTTTAATGGTACTGACATCAATATTGCGATAATGGAAGTAATCTTCTAACTCTGGCATGTATTTATTTAAAAAGCGACGATCTTGTCCAATACTGTTACCACACATCGGTGACTTGCCTGCTGGGACATATTGCTCTAGAAATTCAATGGTTTCTTTTATCGCTTGCGCCTCAGTATAAGTACTGGCTTTTACACGCTCTATTAATCCTGACTGACCATGATGGGTCTGATTCCACTCATCCATCGCATCAAGCACCTCATCACTTTGATGAATGGCAATCACTGGACCTTCGCCGATAATGTTGAGCTCTTTATCGGTAACCAAAGTCGCGATTTCGATAATGCGATCCGTTGCAGGCTCTAAACCTGTCATTTCAAGATCAATCCAAATTAAATTACTGTCATTTACCGACATTTATCCGCTCCAAGTGTTCTTTTGTTGCTGCCAACTAAAACAAACAACCAACGGCAGCGATAAAGGTGTATCATACTCATTTTTAACGCAACACAAAAACACCTTAGGTACGCAGTGAGTAAAAAGAAGCTCAGTAAAGGGCAATTACGTCGCATGCGCGCGAATCATCAAAAGCGCCTACAACGTAAAAATGAAGCACCTGAAGTTGAACTGGAAAACGACAGTTTAGGACCTGAACAAACGGGTCGTGTCATTTCGCGCTTCGGTCAACATGTGGATATCGAGATCGACTCTGGTGAAGTGATCCGTTGTAATATCCGTCGAACCATTCAGAGTTTGGTGACCGGTGACAACGTCATTGTTCGCATTGCACAAGAGCAAACCAGCACCATTGCAGGTGTTGTTGAAGCCGTTGAACCTAGAACCTCTAGCCTAACTCGTCCAGACTTATATGATGGCGTAAAAATTATTGCTGCCAACATCGATCAAATTTTGATTGTGACTTCTGTTGTGCCTGCATTCAGCACTCAGATCATTGACCGCTACTTAGTCGCCGCTGAAGACACTGGCATCAAGCCTGTCATCGTACTAAACAAAGTCGATTTACTAGACGAAGAAACCCGTGAATTATTAACCGAAGCCTTAGCCGTTTATCAGCAATTAGGCTATCAAGTGTTTGAAGTCAGTAGCCAAACGGCAGAAGGCGTTGACACGGTTAAACAACTACTCGATAACAAAACAAGCATATTTGTAGGGCAATCTGGAGTTGGTAAGTCCTCACTAATCAACGCATTAATGCCAGATGCGGACCTCCTCACTGGAGAAGTCTCTGAAAATTCTGGATTGGGTCAACACACCACCACTGCAGCGAAGCTATTGCACCTTAAAGGCAGTGGCGATTTAATTGATTCTCCCGGTGTACGCGAATTTGCCCTTTGGCATTTACCGCCTGAAAAGGTAGCATGGGGGTTTGTCGAATTTAGGGATTACCTCGGTACCTGTAAGTTCCGAGATTGTAAGCACTTAGACGATCCTGGCTGTGCCTTACAAGCCGCCTTTGAAGAAGGTAACATCGATGAAGAACGTTTCGAAAACTTTCATCGCATTATTGCCAGCCTTGATGAGCAACGACATGCTCGTCAATTTAGAAGTGGCTCAGACGAATAAACTTAACAACGAATAAGCCAAGATATACGCCAAGATATACGCCAAGCAGCAACAAGGAATTATAAACGTGGATAAAGTAAAGATTGCGATTCAGTATATGCTTCCAAAGCACTTTTTATCGCGTCTGGTGGGCAAGTTAGCCGCCGCTCAATTAGGAAAATTGACCACTTTCTTCATCAAGTGGTTTATCAAGCAATACAAAATCGACATGAGTGAGGCCAAAGACTCTAATCCTGAAGCTTACAAGACCTTTAACTTGTTCTTCACTCGTGAGCTTAAAGATGGTATTCGCCCAATTTGTGATGATGAGAAAATACTGGCACACCCAGTTGATGGTGCTGTAAGCCAACTTGGCCCCATTAAAGATGGTGAAATCTTCCAAGCCAAAGGTCATTCATATTCAACATTAGCGTTATTAGGTGACCAGCCACAAGATGCGGAGCGATTCAAAGACGGTGACTTTGCCACTATTTATCTGGCGCCAAAAGATTACCATCGTTTGCACATGCCGATCACAGGTACGCTGTCGAAAATGACTTATGTACCGGGCGAGCTGTTTTCTGTTAACCCATTAACCGCCGAAAACGTGCCGGGACTGTTTGCCCGTAACGAGCGTGTCGTGGCTATTTTCGAAACCGAAATTGGCCCTATCGCAATGGTGTTAGTTGGCGCGACGATTGTTGCTAGTATCGAAACCGTTTGGGCGGGTACAGTTACTCCGCCAGCGGGTAAGCAAGTGTTCACATGGGAATACCCTACTGAAGGTAAAGACGCCATTACTTTGCAAAAAGGTGAAGAAATGGGTCGTTTTAAACTCGGCAGTACGATTGTGATGTGTTTTGAGAAAGATGCGATTGAAAAGTTTGCCGATGGCGTAGAGCCCAAAGCGACCACTCGTATGGGTCAACCCTTTGCTCACATCAAGTAATAATTTTACTTACTCAATACTAAAAACGAGTCTTTATGACTCGTTTTTTTATGCTTACAAAAATCCAACTTTATCCAGTGCTCATTTATTAAACTTGCAACAAAAAAGTCATACCAAATCTTGCACTTATTCACTAAGATAAGGTGTACTTTTCTTAGTTTGAATCACTACCATGTGGCGTAACCTTAGTTTATTGATAATTATTAGCTTTTGTCTGAGTTCTTTCTCGAGTATTGCTAATAATCTGCTGCCTATTTCACCCAGAGCCTCGTTAACCCAAACGCAACAATCACAGGACTTGAAAGCACCTGAAGATATTCATCATCACATCCAATTGTTGGCGAAACAAACAGAAACCTACCAACAAGCTCTACTGGGTTATGAAAAAGAAAAGTTACAGATAAATCAGAAAATTATTCAGGAAAAAGAAAAGGTTTCAACGATTTCAGGCACAAATGTACCTGAACAAGCCATTTCTGCAAACTTACTAATGAGTCGCCTCAAAGAGCAAGAGAGTGTTCTTTCTCAAGATATCAATGAATTAATTACAAGACGAAACCATTTACCCAAAGAAATTAAGCAAGCACGTGAACGATTAAATCAACATAAAAAAATAACCAGCTCTCGCCTATCAAATAATAATACCTTCGCACAACTTCAGCGCCAGTTATACCAAAAGCAGATAGAAACGCTTGATTCTGAGCTTTCAAGTATTCCTAACCGGTTAAATTTGGCACAGCTACGTCTACAACTGCTGCAACTCAAGCAACACAACCAAGAGCAATTGATTGAATCACTTAATCAGTACATGATTTTGGCTAGGCAGAAACAAACAGCATTGACTATCGCCCAAAGTATTCAACAGCCAAATAACCATTCAAACCCGCTGTCATTAGAGCTCAATAAGCAAAACCAAAACCTTGCAAAGCAATTAGTCAGTTTGATTACTCAAATAAACCAAGTCGTCAAACAACAAGAACACGCTGAAAGCTTATATCAAAAGCAAGCTAAGCAAATCGCCGAAATTCAAGAACAATTGTCTTGGGGGAGACTCAACTCAGTGTTTGGTGAACATTTCATCCAAACGTTAGACAGTCTCCCTAAACCACCCGTTCTCAGCAAACTAGAGCAAACCATTGCCGATGTAAGACTCGAACATTATCAATTAGAGCAAAGGCTTAATGGCAACCAGCAGCGACTTGGGCAACAAAAACCTAGCTTAACAGTCATCAAGAATGGGATTTCAGCTCAACAATCCTTGCTCTCACAATTAGTCAAAGACTACGAACAATATTTACAAGAACTCGACAAACTCAGTGTCAGCTATCGTCAATTAGCAGAGCAACATACTCAATTAACCAATATGCTCAATGAGCAGCTATTTTGGCTACCCAATGCCAGTATTATCAACAAACAATGGTTAATTGATATCGGCCTGAGCATTCGGTGGTTAGTAGAACAAGATTATATTGGACAGCTGAGCCGAAACATCGAACATCAAAGCCAAGACTGGCTATGGTGGTTGATCGTTCTTACCGTTTGCTTGGCAGCACAGGATCTGATCCGCAATCGTTTTCGCAGTCTATTAAGGAAGAACTTAGGCAGCGTGGGTAATGTAACTCAAGACAGCTTTACCTATACCTTGCATACGCTTTTGATCACGGTGTTTTACAGCATGATCAAACCCACACCCATCATCTTAGCGGGCTACTTACTGCTGTCATCGTCCATCGCATTAATCCATGCAAGCGGTGCTGCCTTGCTGGCTATCGGGCTATTTTATTTGATTCATAGGATCATTTATGTCATCAGCTTACCGGAAGGACTATTAGTGGCTCACTTTAAACGTCCCGCCGAGATGGTCGCTCGTGGCTATGGATATTTCAAGCGCTTTTACTATCTCAATTTAGGCTTGATTGCCTGTATTGGTTTTAGCCAATACATACAACTCCCTTTGCTCAAAAACAGCATTGGCCGTGGCGCATTCATTCTTCTTTGCTTACAGCTTTTTTGTTTAGTACGTCACCAACACCGATTAATGGAGTATTACAAACAACAATCCGCAACCACCAATACCAGACTATTGCAACGCACTTTATGGCAACTCCTTAAATTATCGCCCTTAGCTGCGGCAGTACTCGCGTTTACTGGCTATTACTTTACCGCCTATGAAATGCTGTTCCAGTTGCTGTTTTCTGTGTTCATGGCACTGGGTGTTCTACTCGCTTATCAGTTGATCAAACGCTGGATGCTGATTGAACGACGCCGGATTGCCTTTGATCGCGCCAAAGCAAAACGGGCTGAAATTCTAGCTCAACGTGAACGAGGTGACACCTCACAAAACCCCGATAGTTCAGAATTTTACGAAGAGCCAGTCGTTGATTTAGAAACCATTTCTAGTCAGTCGCTTGGCTTAGTACGCTCCTTACTGATCCTTGGGTTATGTGCAGGCTTGATTGGCCTTTGGACTCAAACCCACTCTGCTTTATTTTCATTCTTTGATGGCATTACATTATGGCACTCTAACGTTGATGGACTGTCGGTGCCTGTGACCTTAAAAACCTTACTCTACGGCATCGTTGTGTTTGGCTTTTCAATGATGATTGCGGCTAATTTACCCGGCTTATTAGAGCTCACCATCCTTCAGCGGCTAGAGTTAACATCAGGTACAGGTTTTGCGATCACCACTGTCAGTCGTTATTTTGTATTACTGATTGGCATGCTGATTGGTTTTAATACGCTGGGTGTTGAATGGTCCAAACTGCAATGGCTGATAGCGGCCTTATCCGTTGGTTTAGGCTTTGGGTTACAAGAGATCTTTGCCAACTTTATCTCAGGCTTGATCATTTTGTTTGAAAAACCCGTGCGCATTGGTGATACCGTCACTATTCGAGACTTGACTGGCACCGTCAGTAAAATTCAAATCCGTGCTACCACCATTATCGATTGGGATCGCAAAGAGATCATTGTTCCCAATAAGGCCTTTATTACTGAGCAGTTAGTCAACTGGTCATTGTCCGATCCCATCACTCGTGTGACCATTAATGTTTCTACCGCAAGGGATTCCGATCCAGCTAAAGTGGAAGCAGCACTTTATCAAGCTGTACAAGAATGTAAGCATACTCTCAGCATACCCGAACCTGAAGTTTGGTTTGCTGGCTTTGGTGCTCATACCCAAGACTATGAGATCCGTGCGTTTGCCACCGATATGGCGAGCCGCTGGCCACTTCGCCATGAACTTCATAAACGTATCACTCAATCATTGAAAGATAACGATCTCGAGTTATCGTATCCACAATTGGAAATTCATTTGAACTCAATGAAAGAACCAGCGGGGATCATCAAATGACGTTAACTGTTTTTGCCCACAGAGGCGCCAGTGGCTATGAACCAGAAAACACCTTAAAGGCTTTTTCAAAAGCACTTGAACAAGGTGCCACTAGCTTTGAGTTAGACGTTTACAATGTCGAAGGGCACTTAATCGTATTCCACGATGAAAACTTAAAACGGCTCACCGGAATAGATAAAGCCATAGCTGATTGCAACTTAGATGAGTTAGCAGAGTTTGATATTCAAGGGGAACCCATCCCTACACTATTGGAAGTGTTACAGCTACTTAAACATTGTGAGATCAATATTGAGCTCAAAGGACCTAATACCGCTGAGCCCCTAATCGAAATGTACCCAACATTCCTCGATCTATTTGATCTCACTCCTTCACAATTATTGATTTCATCTTTTGATCATCAAGGGCTATTACAAGTTCGGCAAGCCTTGCCTAATGCTCGAATCGCACCGCTCTACCATGAATTTCCTGACACGTTTAATCAGGTGATTGAAACACTCCAACCAGATGCCATCCATGTTTCTTTAACTATGCTCAAACAAAACCCAAAAAAGCTTGAACAATTACAAGCGATTACCAAGGTCCATGTTTTCACCGTGAATGAAAAAGATGATATAAACACTGTCTTAGATCTTGGGTTAGCGGGGATTTTTTGTGATTACCCAGATAGGGCACTGAAATGGATAAGGGACTATGACAAATAAACTCCTATTACTAACTGTTGAAAACCAAGCTTATATAAATGAGCTCTCTCAATACGATCTCCCCGATCTTGAAGTTGTAGATGATGCGCCTCATCAAATCCGTCAGACCAATATTTGGGTCGCCGATCCACCGCTCGCCACTCCGCTAATTTCAGTCGCTAAACAATTACAGTGGCTGCAATCTACCTACGCTGGTGTTGATGCTTTAATACCAACATTCAATCGTTCTAACTACCAGTTAACCAATGTGCAAGGCACGTTTGGCCCTTTGATGAGCGAATATGTGTTTGGGTATTTATTATCGATATACCGTAATCATCAGCATTATACTGACAGTCAATCCAAGCAAATTTGGTCACCTGTTATTGATGATGGGATCGCAGGTAAACGCTTACTGATCATAGGTGCAGGAAGCATTGGTCAACATTTAGCTTCAACGGCTCAGCATTTTGGTATGAAGGTTATTGGCGTAAATCAATCAGGGCAAGATCGCCCTCACTTTGATAGCACCATACCATTAACAGAGTTAGAATCTGAATTAGTGCTAGCGGATGTCGTAGTAAGTGTTTTACCTAAAACTCCGCAAACCAAAAATCTACTCAATGAAACTCGATTGAGTTTACTTAAGTCCAACGCCATTTTATTTAATATCGGTCGCGGTGATGCCGTAGATATTGATGCTTTAGCCCAACAATTAATGGGGCAGCCTAAGCAAAAAGCCATTTTAGATGTATTTCCCCAAGAACCTCTATTAGCGTCACATCCGCTGTGGCAACTTGAAAACGCAATTATAACGCCGCACGTTGCAGCCCCAAGCTCCCCAAAAGACGTAATTAAGGTGTTTGCAGAAAATTACTTACGATGGATTGAGGGTAAACCACTTAACTACTCGATTGATTTTGAAAAGGGTTATTAAGTAAAAGTAACAAAAAAGGGGCATTAAGCCCCTTTTCGATTCGTAAAACTCACGAATGTTAAAAATCCACTTCTAAACCTAAAAACACACCTTTGGTTTTTAAGTTGGCATTAACACCAGAAAAACGACTCACATCGAAGTTATACTCGCGATAACCAAGGCGGAAACGGTAATCCAGCGCTAGTCCATCAATTTCATAACCAAGACCAACTTGCCCATCATAAACCTTAGATTCATCAATTCCGGCTTGTAAGTCTGCAAATGCAAAGAAATCGATACCCGGAAGGCTTACACTAGCACTACCATACCCCATCCATAGATGCTTATCTAAGTCGACTTTGCTCGTTGGTGAGAAACCAAATTCGCCATTAAATTTACGGAAAGTGATACCCGCATCTAAAGACACAATATCGTTATCCAATAATTCATAGTATGCCGTTGCATCAAGGCTACTCAAATCAGCGTCTATTGTATTGTTTCCTTGCTTACCGTCAGCTTTGATGCGATTGGCACTTAGCATTAGATTAGGAAGTAACGGAACTGGGTGCTCTAAAGCAGCCCAAATACGACCTTGAGTTTTATCATCAAATTTGTAATTGACTTCATTGCTATTTCTTGGAGCAACACTACCTGTGGTCTTTGCATTCCAGCCATCTACGCCAACTTTAGCGCCCAAAACCGTCGCTGCTTGGGCTGAAGTACAGGCCAATAATGTTGTAACTAACAATAACTTTTTCATAGCTATCCTTGTGATAAAAGATGTGTTAAATCAATAATTCCTGCATTGGCACGTGAAATGTAATTGGCCATCACTAATGAGTGATTGGCTAAAATTCCAAACCCACTACCATTTAAAATCATAGGGCTGTAAACCGTTTGTTGTGTGGCTTCCAACTCTCGAATAATTTGTCTTACACTTGCTTGAGCATTCTTTTTTGCCAATACATCAGCAAAATCCACTTCAATTGCACGCATAAAGTTTAGCAACGCCCAGCTACTACCGCGAGCTTCATAAAACACATCATCAATTTTCCACCAGCTGGTTTTGACGATTCGTGTTTCATGGGTAGGCGTGGTTTGAGTAGCCGCACTATCACCAGCAAGATCTGTATTTTCGCGTTCTGTTTCAACACTGGCCGATAGTCGTTGCGATAAACTGCCTAAGCGTTTTTGTACCTGTTTTAGCCACTCATTTAAATTATCCGCTCTGGCATAAAATTGAGCATCAGGGTTATTAGGATCACTGATTTTAGCTCGATACCACTCGATGTGTTTAACACCATCTTTATATTCAGTTTCAGGTCTTGGGATCAGCCAGCTAGTATGATCAATATTAAACTTGGCTTGTGCTTCGTTTAAGTCTTTATCTTCAATGGATTGGGACTGAGAGCGACTAAAATCGGTTCGTAAACTGCGCGCCAAATCGCGAATTTGCTCTAATGCGCCAAATTCAAATGCAGGCATATTATCCATAAATACCGACGGAGGTAGCGGATCGTTGGATATCCAACCTCCGGGCTTATCCAATAACGTATTTACAGTATCGATCAACGACGTTGTTGTAGCGTAGCCAACAATCAACTGCCCTGATGTTGTCTTTTTCACTTTGGGTTGAATTGGATCTGGCTCAACACTCCACCAAACACTCAGAATGACATTCAACAGTACAACTGCTGCTAACACCCAGCCGATTCGCTTAGCAAGTGTGCGATCCCAATTAATCGTCATTCAATTATCTCCAATTAATGGTGATGGTGGTGACTATGGTTCGAGTCTTCATCTGACACCTTCTGTACCGGTAAAGTTATGGTGTTAGAACTGCCATCACTAAAAGTTAATGTAAGTGGGACTTTATCCCCTATCGATAACGGTTTTTTTAAGCCTATGATCATAATATGATCACCCGAAGGCTTTAAAACGAGAGTCTGGTGAGTACCAATCTCATAATCGTTAACTTGACGCATTTTTACGACACCATTTTCAGTGAGCAGCGTGTGTAATTGCACTTCTTTAGCTACTGGAGTCGATGCTGAGACTAACTTTACTGCCTTGCCATGATTCATGATTTTTAAGTACGCCGCAGTATTAGGAACACTGGCTGGCATGGCTCTAATATGTCCTGATATTAAGTGAATATTTGCAGCCCAACTTGTACTAGAAATCCCAATGAACACGAGTGCTGTAACGGCTTGTTTTACAAATTTAATCAATGTATTACTCCGCTTTTCAATGTCTCAATTTAAGAGAACGATTTATCATTTCAATTTTTTCGAATTTTGTAACAGACAGAATACCTTATCCAAGGTAAATTCGACAATGATAATAGCGGTGATGATATAAGAAGTTCTTTAATCTAAAAAAGTGAGGAGTTACGAAAACAAACCCTTATTAAGCGCTTATTCGGCATAAGGCTATCCCGACCAGAATCAATAAAACAAAACCTAAGCCTATAGGGCTATACCCATAACCAAGGATTAACAATGTCAGCCCAATACTCACAATGATCATCGATTGCCAGAATTTAAGCCCTGATAACTCAAATAGCACCACAGCAAGGGCTAATGTCACTAACGAAAGTAAAATCCAAGGCGATAATCCAAACAATTGACTCGATTCAAGCGTAAACGTCCATTGCTCGATACTCATTTGCCAGTGTGCAAGATCTTGAGCATTGGGAAATATTAGCCAACCAAAAGCCAATACGAACGCAATGGTTCCACCAATTTCTGAAACACTATGGACTAAGAAAGGCCAAACTCGACGATTCATAAGGCTACCTTCGCTCCTTAGAAGGCAACCATACGGCAACAACTATGTATGACAGTAAAGCAAAAAACGGAGCAAATATTGCACACACTAACCATAACATTCGAGTCCACAGCACTGGCCAACAATAACGCTCAGATACTCTTGCGGCAGTACCAAAAATCAAGCGGTTGCTTTTTAAAAGCTCAATTATCTTATCTAACATTACTGCTGCCCTTTTAGATTTAAAGTATGTAATAGCAACATCACACTTGCGGCCAAGACAAAGCTCATTACAGGAGCCATCATTAATGTCGCTAAAGGAGAAGCAAATAATTCCATGATTATTGCTCCTCGAGATTCGCTACTTCAGTCTTGGTTTGCGTCGTTTCTTCAAAGTTGATGGAGGCCGTTTGCTTTTGTAACTCAGTCATCATCGCCGCCAGTTGTGCTTCAAACGACAACTGCATGTCTTGCTTGATGTTTTCAATCAGTTCAACTGTGTGCTTAGTAAAATCTATCTTCACTGATTTACTCAGTTCAGTAGAAAAATCATTAGCTTGTGCCGTTCCTAGCAAACCTAATGTCAAAACAGCTGCAGTAATTCCTTTTATCGTAACTGACGTTTTCATTGTGTATTCCCTTTAGATTGAATAAATGTAAAATTCACAATAGGAATAACAAATGTTGTGCCAACTTTTAAAAATTACGCATAACAAACTGATTTAAAACAAATTAAATAGATATTAGCAAAGAAGGTAGGAATGGATATTTTAATAGAAATGAAGGCAGTTAGTGAAAATAACCAGTCAATTTAGCTATTTTCACTAACAATAAAATTACAGCTCGATTTTAGACAATGCTTGCTCAACAACTTCAATACCTGAACCTGCTTTATGAGCGTTTTCACTTAAATGACGACGCCATTGACGTGAGCCTGGCAGCCCTTGAAATAAACCGATCATATGGCGAGTAATATGATTTAAACGCCCACCTTGCTTCACATGTGCTTCGATGTAAGGCAGCATCTGTTCTACTACTTGCTCGCGTGTCAGCACTTCATTAGTTTGGCCGCATAATTCGTTGTCGACACGGCTCAAAATATAAGGATTGTTATAAGCTTCACGACCCACCATCACCCCATCAAGATACTCAAGATGTTGCTGCATTTCATCTATCGTTAAAATGCCACCATTGATGCTTATGTGCAGATCAGGAAAGTCTTTTTTTAGTTGATAGACACGAGGATAATCCAAAGGAGGAATTTCTCGGTTTTCTTTTGGGCTTAATCCTTGAAGCCAAGCCTTACGAGCATGAATAATGAATTCTTCACAGCCTTTTGTTTTTACGGTTTCAACGAATGTGGTCAAAAACTCATAACTGTCTTGCTCATCAATACCAATACGCGTTTTCACCGTCACCGGAATATCCACCACTTGTTTCATGGCATCAACACAGTCAGCAACTAACTCTGGCTCAGCCATTAAGCAAGCACCAAAACGTCCATTTTGCACACGATCTGACGGACAACCTACATTTAGGTTAATTTCATCATAACCACGATCTTCAGCAATTTTGGCGCACTTTGCCAAATCAACAGGATTCGATCCACCAAGCTGTAATGCCAATGGATGCTCTTCATCGTTATAAGCTAAATAGTCACCCTTGCCGTGCAAAATTGCCCCTGTTGTTACCATTTCGGTATAGAGCAATGCCTGTTTAGACATAAGGCGTGCCATGTATCGGTAATGACGGTCGGTCCAATCCAGCATGGGCGCAATGCTGAATTTTCTATTGGTTGATGTTATTGAAGTTTTTGCCATTGAGCTTGTTCTATTAGAGCTAAGTGAGTCACTGAATTGGCCTATTTTCTCATACTTTAAGGTATTTTTGGTATTAAGCTCTTATATATTGATGCTCAGTTTCGTATTACAGCTTTAATTTTTTTAGAGCGTTTCTTTCTCTTCACCGACATACTCATCCATAAAAATAAAAGAAACTTTTTACACCAAGATCATTTTATTCCGAGTATTTAAAACACCCCATTTAAGAGCTTTTATTCTAAAAAATATAGGTTATTGATAGTAATAACAAATACTTGAGTATTTTAGTTGGTTATAACTTTTAGATCTTTATATATTCAAAAAACTTCTAAAAAAGCACGTAAATCTAACTGAGAACAGTTCGTATTAACACATTTAATTGTGATAACATCCGCGCAAATAATTTTACAAAATTTACATTCCTCTACGACACAAAGGTTTGATAAGCGCATGAAAAAGCAAAATCTAGCTCTAGCAGTATCCGCTGCATTAGTTCTATCGGCATGTGGCGGTAGTTCAAATAAAGACAAAAACACAGCACCGACTGACATTAGTGTTAGCGCAATGAAAGTTGACGAAAATATGCCGGGTGCAACCATTGGTACTTTGTCTGCAACCGATGCGAATTCAGGCGATTCTCATACCTTTAGTGTTGAAGGCGACATGTTTGTTGTTGAAGGCAACACACTAAAACTAGCGCCAAAGAAAAGCGCTAACTATGAAATGGCAAAAACGCTGAAAGTGAAAGTTACCGCTAAAGATAAAGCTGGTCTAAGCTTCAGCAAAGATTTAACCATTTCAGTGAATGACTTACTTGATACTTACACTTTTAAAAGTAAATTAGTTGAAGATAAATCAAGTGTTTCTTATTCAGGTCAAACGGCTCGTCATGTATTGATTGCAGAGCTCAATAAGTTCATTGGTACTGATTTAAAGCAGGCACTTAAAGATGGCGATCTTACAACCAAACAAGCAGTACTAGATCAGTTAAATAAGTTCTTCCGTACCACTGAAGAGCAGTACGACAACTTCCCGGTTACTTTCACTGACAAACCTCTTCAAGAAAACCTTGTTGCGATTTCAAGCAGCCACAAAAACCTTGTTGGCAAGTTAGCGGGCAATGATGCAACTGGTCAGCATAAAAATTGGAACAACGGCGACTTTGAAGGTTGGGGAGCTAAAGGGTCTAAAACACCTGAAACTCTAGTCGATATGTTCTTCGAGCAATTAGCAACCAATGCTGAGAAGCAAATTAAAGGTGAAGCTCGTGTTGCTAACGAAACTCAACAGCCAATTACTGAAATTTACATCAACGAAGACGGTACTGATCTTAAACAGTTGATCCAAAAATTCCTATTAATGGCAATCACCTACTCTCAAGCAACCGATGACTACTTAGGTCATGAGACCGATGGTAAAGGTCTAACTACAGATAACACTAAAGAGGCGAAAGCAGGTAAAGCTTACACTAACCTTGAGCACCAGTTTGACGAAGGCTTTGGTTACTTCGGTGCAGCTCGTGATTACCTTGAATACAACGATAACGAAATCGCTGGCAAAGTAAAAACTGCAGCTGATGGTCGTGCTGACTGGAACGGTAAACACGATACCAATAAAGACGGAAAAATCGATTTACTATCTGAAATCAACTATGGTCAATCGGTTAATGCGGCTAAACGTGACCGTGGCACAAAAGACAATGCCAAGCCTACTGATTTCACGAAAACCACAATGGAAGCTTTCCTTGCTGGACGTAAAATCATCAACGATAACGTGAAGTCAGCACTGACTACAGAGCAAATGACTAAGCTAAAAGCGCATCGTGATGTGGCTGTTGATGGCTGGGAAAGAGCAATTGCAGCAACGGTTGTTCACTACATCAATGACTCAATTGCGGATCTAGACAAGTTAGGCACTGATGATTTCAAGCACGCTGATTTAGCTAAGCACTGGTCAGAAATGAAAGGATTCGCATTAGGTCTACAGTTCAACCCATATTCGAAGATTAGCGATGAGCAATTTGCCATGATCCACGAGAAAATGGGCACTAAACCGGTTCTCACTGTAGCTGAAAGAGACGCTTACAAAGCTAAGCTTCTTGAAGCACGTAACATTATTCAGCAAGCACTAACGTTTGATGCTGACAATGTTAAAAACTGGTAATAAAAACAAAAATACTTAATAAAACAAAAGCTTGGCTATATGCCAAGCTTTGCTGTTTTTAAACGCTACAAAAGGTTACTCCAATGAATCGCAAACCTCTGTTATCCAAACTGATGCTCGCACTTGCAGCGACAACGCTCATTGGCTGTGGTGAAAGTACTTCTAGTTCTTCAGGAAAAGACTTTAATAAGCCTCCTACCAATAACACTGATTTCAACGAAAAAGCGTTAATTGCCAATTTAGTGGATAAAGTGATCACACCGACGTTCACTCAATTTAACGAGAAAGCCAAAGCACACTCTACAGATGTCGCGCAATTTTGTACTCAACAAAAAGCCCTGATTGCAGGCAGTATTGAGCAACCCGCTTTTGATAGTGCAAAACAAGCAGCTCAAAACAGTTGGGGAGCTGCCATGGGGGTATGGCAACAAGCAGAGTTAATGCAAATCGGTCCGATACTGGATAACGACAAGTTATTACGAGATCGCATCTATTCATGGCCTAATATCAATAGCTGTGCGGTAGATTATGATGTCACCTTCTTCCGCTCTGGAACCGTTAATGGCGCCCCTTACGATATCACTCGTCGATTACCATCAAGAAAGGGCTTAGGCGCACTCGAATATTTGCTGTTCAACGATAACCTCAATCACTCTTGTAAAACTGGCTCGCCGGATGGTTGGGCTAACTTAACCGACAATCAAAAGAAAATCGCCCGTTGTGAGTTTGCCACTGAGGTCGCTAAAGATCTGGCAAATAATGCCAGTAACTTAGTAACGGTATGGAATAATTACGTCCCCACCTTGAAAGAAGCAGGCTCGACGGGCAATCCGTTTAAAAACGAACATGAAGCAGTAAACCGCTTAAGTGATGCCATGTTTTACCTAGATAAAGCCACCAAAGATGGCAAGCTTGGCAAGCCCCTTGGGTTACAAGTCAATGCCTGTGGAGCTGAAGCTTGCCCAGAAGACGTTGAATCTAAGTTTGCTGAAAAATCATTGGCTCACATCATTAATAACTTGCGTGGTTTTGACCGCTTATTACAAGGTGAGTCAGGTATTGGTTTTACTGCTTATTTGAAAGACGTTGGTGCTAAAGATACCGCTGACGCCATGGTGGCGGATGTACAAAAAGCCATTGTTAATGCAGAAGCTTATCAAGTCAGCTTAAAGAAAGCATTACAAGACAATTCCGATCAAGTCACCGAAACTCATGGCAAAGTAAAAAACGTCACCGACAAACTTAAAACCGACTTTATTAATCGCTTGGCATTGGAATTACCAAAAACATCTGCTGGAGATAACGACTAATGAAACCTACTTTTAAACTTGGTTTAGTCGCTGCTGCCATTGCGACCTCTATCAGTCACAGTGCTTTCGCTGAAGATAAAGCCAAAAGTGATAAATACATTGAGCGTGTTCAAATCTTAGGTCACACCGATAAACTTAGAACCGAATCTGGCGCCGCCACACTCATTGGTGAAGAAGAACTAGAGAAATTTAAATTTGATGACATCAACCGCATTCTTTACAGCGTACCTGGCGTTAATATTCGTGAAGAAGACGGTTTTGGTCTGCGTCCGAATATTGGTTTTCGTGGTGTTACACCTGAGCGCAGCAAAAAAATCAACATCATGGAAGATGGGGTATTGATTGGTCCAGCTCCCTATTCGGCGCCAGCGGCTTATTATTTCCCAATGATGAACAAAATCAATGCAGTAGAAGTGTTCAAAGGTCCTGCTGCTATTAAATACGGCCCTAATACCGTAGCCGGCGCACTTAACCTGACTACTCGTCATGTTCCTGATGCGAAAGAAGGCTTAGTCGACGTTGCCCTTGGCAGTAATGGTTATAAAAAAGCGCACGGTTATTTTGGTGATACTCAAGGTAAGCTAGGCTATTTAGTTGAAGGAGTTCACCTTCAATCTGACGGCTTTAAAAAACTGGATGGCGGTGGTGATACTGGCTTTAAAAAGAATGACATTCAAGCCAAATTTAAATACGACTTATCATCAAAATCCTACACCCAACTTGTCGAATTGAAGCTCGATTATGCTGATGAAGTCTCCAATGAAACCTATTTAGGGTTAACCGATGCAGACTTCGCCAAAAGTCCTAATCGTCGATATCGTGCTAGCCAAAAAGATAAGATGGACTGGACGCATAAACAATTTATGTTAAGCCACTTTATCGGCAATGATGATTTTGATGTCACGACTCGAGTTTATCGCAATGACTTTGAGCGTTCATGGTTTAAAGTCAATGGTTTTGGTGGTGGTATAAAGCCAGATAGAGTGCTGGCAGACCCTACTGGGAATGATACCAATCAACGTTTATATCAAGTCCTTACAGGTGACAAAGACACTCAGGATTCATCCGAAGTAATTATTTTGGGTGATAATGCTCGTACCTTCTTCTCTCAAGGTGTTCAATCTGAACTCTACTGGTATACCGAGTTATTTGGATTAGATCACACCTTCAATGTTGGTGCTCGCTTTCATCAAGATCAAATTAAACGCCGCCATACTGAAGATGGCTTTTTAATGAAATCGGGGAATTTGGTTTCTGATGGTAACGAAACAAAAGCGACAACCTCCAATTTAGAAAAAACGGATGCGATTTCGGTCTTCTTTGTCGACACCGTAAAATACAATGACTTGTCATTAACCTTTGGTGTGCGTGGTGAATTTATTGATTCACTCTACCAAAACCAAGCACCAAATAAACAAGGCGATTGGCAGAAAAAAAGCACTCGAATTTGGCTACCAAGCTTTAGTGGCTTTTATGAGTTATCTAAACAGTCCGGTATTTTATTCGGTATTCATGAAGGGTTTGTGCCTACCAGTCCACGTCAAGAGCCAAACATTAAACCCGAAAGTAGTCTTAACTACGAGTTAGGCTACCGCTTTAATAATGGCAAAGTCGAAATCGAAGCGGTTGCTTTTTATCATGACTTCAAGCGTTTAATTGAAACCTGCAGCTTTTCTGCCTGTGGAAACGATTCGAATATCCAATTCAATAGTAGCAATGCTGAAGTTCGTGGTTTAGAACTACAAGGTAAATATACCTTAGCCATGACCGATAGCATCGACTTCCCTGTATCTGTAACTTATACCTATACCCATGGTGAATTTACCCAAGGTTTTGACTCAGCCTTTAACCAATGGGGTAACATCAAAAAGGGCGACCCATTGCCTTACCTACCCGAGAATCAACTCACGTTGAATTTAGGATTAGTGGCTAATGACTGGCAAGCCAATTTGATCACTCGCTATGTAGGCAAAATGCACGAAGCTTCAGGTACAGGAGTGACTCTGTCCGGCGTTGAAACGAAAGCACTAACTGTGGCAGACTTCTCAGCCAGTTACCAATTACATGAAAACGGCTCAGTGTACCTGAAAGTGGATAATGTATTTGGTAAGCAAGAGATTGTTAGTCGCCGTCCATACGGTGCAAGACCAAGTAAACCTCGTCAAGGGTTTGTGGGCTATCAATATCAGTTTTGATAAATAGAGTGGAGTACAGTGATGGAATTTCTAACCAGTAATTTTAAGGAACTATCACTGTACTTGTTTGACCCCAATAAGCGTATTTATTGGGGTTATATTGTTTCAGCCATCCTACTCGCGCTGCCCGTTTTCTTTTTCACACTAAAGCAAACAGCAGAAAAGGCATCTATTTTTGGTTTTTTACGTTTTCTGTTTCCAAAACACATCTATTTAGCCACGTCAGCCAAGCATGATTATGCCCTTCTGGTATTAAATAAACTACTTAAAGCGGCATTGTTTCCTGCCATTGTACTGACCATGGTGCCTGTGGCGCTTGGCGTATCTGACACTCTTGAATGGGTATTGGGTACGCATGAGCCACTAATGACTTCTGAAGTCGGTATTATGGTTGTCTTTACCTTGCTGCTGTTTATCTTCGACGACTTTACTCGATTTTATTTGCATTACTTGCTGCACCGAATTCCCTTTTTGTGGGAGTTTCATAAAGTACATCACTCGGCAAAAGTGCTGACGCCATTTACCATCTATCGCTCACATCCTGTCGAAAGCTACTTGTATGCGTGCCGTATGGCGCTGACTCAAGGCTTTGTAGTGGGTTTGTGTTATTACCTCTTTGGACCATCACTCAAAATGTATGACATTGTCGGTGCCAACATATTTGTATTTGCGTTTAACATCATGGGTAGTAACTTGAGGCACAGCCATATCTGGCTCAGTTGGGGAGACAAAGTAGAAAACTGGTTTATTAGCCCCGCTCAGCACCAAGTACATCACAGTGCCAATCCAAAGCATTTTGATACCAATTTAGGCTCAGCATTATCGATTTGGGACAGACTAAATCGAAGCTTGATCAAAGCCTCTGAGATCACTTCACCATTGAAGTTAGGTATTGGAAAGCAATACCAGCAACACGAAACCTTGTGGGGGATTTATATCAATCCGTTTATTCAAGCGGGGTTGAAATTAAAAAGCTTATTACCGTCACGCGTGAAAAATTAACCCATTTCAAGCGTACACACACCGAAGATCCCTTTTACTTCAAGCTGCGGCGGCTTACCTAGATACATTCTCATACAGTCAAATTGGTTTTCGGTAAGTTCGGCTTGTTGAATAAAATGAAAGCCAGCGGGATTCCCTTCAGGAATATCAATATAGAGTATGCTTTCTGCTGGCACTTGTACTGCTAAACCATGTAATAATTCTTTAGCTTCATCCACACTCTCGGCATAAATGGGGCCTACCCGATAACCATTTACTGCTTTTCTTAAACAAGCAAAGCCTGAAAGCTCCCGATAACTATCATGGATACAAGCAAATTTCTTTGATGGATCGTTAACTGCCCACGTTTGCCAAAATGGTAATCTTGGTTCAGGAACAAACTTGCTTTCAAATGCAGCTAAAATAGCAATGTCAGGACAAGATAAACTGACACTTTCTTCTACCGTTTCATTCCCTTGCACTTGATAGTAAAACTGTCGATGAAGATAAGCATCAATCAACCCTTTTTTGGCATAGTTGTCACATTGCGCCACAACACCATCGACGCCAATCAGCGATACACCTAAATTTTTCAGCTTATCATGCAGATGATTCACTATTGCTAAACCAAAGCCTTTCCCTCTTTGCTTGGGATCTGGAACTAAGTAACATCCGACAAATGCGTAATGCTGCTGATAGATAATATAAGAAATAAAAGAAACGGGCTGATTTTGGTGTAATGCGACAAGAAAATGCGTGCTTTCACAATCTGGATAGGTGTGGATATCGTGGATCCCTGGATTCCAGCCCTCAGAGATAATGCCATCAAACAACTGTGATATTTCATCTTGGCTAGCTTCTCGAAAAACCAGATCTTCCCTCATTGCCTATCTCCACAACAATTCCCTCTTGAAAGTGTAGACAAGGAGTGAAGCTTTTTCAGTTTATGTCTGTAGGAGCTTAGAGGCTGTTTATCTTTCGAGATGATTTTTGCAGCGATAAATTGGTTATTTTATGCAAGGCGGAACTTGTGAAGTGTGGTTGCACCACATAAACAAGCGATAACGCAGAAGAAATGACCAATTTACGCTGTCTTCGATGCTTATGAGTGCTACCTGTTCTGTGTTGTGAGCAATTTACTTAGAATGCTAAGCTTCATTGCTCACGCCTTGAACAGAAAAGCACTCATATAGCACAAAATTTCATCTTTAAAGATAAACAGCCCCTAGTAGAAATCATTCCAAACATACCGCTACTCTTGGCGTTAACTTGGTCATCAGCTCATACGCAATGGTGCCAATATGCTCAGCCACTTCTTCTACAGGTAAGTCTTTTCCCCATAGTGTCGCTTCGTCACCTACCTTATCTTGGGCATTCACGCCTAAATCAACCGTTAACATATCCATCGACACCCGTCCTACAATCGGCACGCGACGACCGTTGACCCATACCGGTGTACCTTCCGGGGCATTGCGTGGGTAACCATCACCATAACCAATTGCCACAACACCTAATGTAGTTTGCTGTTGAGCTTGCCAATAAGCACCATAACCAACACTTTCATTGGCTTTTACCGATTTCACAGAAATCAATTGTGACTTGAGCTCCATTGCTGGCGTGAGTTGATGGTTTGTACCTAAATCCCCCATCACCGGTGACACCCCATAAAGTGCAATTCCCGGACGAACCCAATCACCATGGGCTTGTGACCAATACAAAGTGGCAGCAGAATTAGATAAAGTGCGCTCGCCTTCTAGATGTTGAGTTAACGATTCAAACAGCTGTAATTGCTCTTGAGTCATGTTATTTTCCGGTTCATCAGCACAGGCAAAATGCGTCATCAAATGGATCGGCTTTTCTACGTTTGGGCAATCAACTAAACGCTGATAAATAGCCGAAAACTCTTCAGCGGTAACACCCAACCGATTCATACCAGAATCAAGCTTTAACCACACTCGAATTGGTCTTGGCAGGGTTGCTTGCTCCAGCATCTCCACTTGGGATTCATGATGCACTACCGTTTCGATATTGTGATCCACCAGCTTGTGCAAGTCGAGTTCATGAAAGAAACCTTCAAGCAGCAATAACTTTTGTTGGATCCCCGCATCTCTTAGCATCAAGGCTTCTTTTAAACGCGCCAACCCAAAGCCGTCAGCTTCATCCAAACATTTGGCGACATTAATGAGCCCATGCCCATAACCATTGGCTTTAACCACTGCCATCACTTTGCTGTTTGGCGCAATGATTTTCAGTTGCTGAAGGTTTTGCTTGAGCGCGCGACAACTCACCTCTGCGCGGGGGAAAGGTTTCAAAAAATTATCCTGCTTAGAACTGTGAATTGTCAAAGGCTACCTATTACTCGTGATACCTTAATCTTCTTCGAATTGAGGGCCAGCAAAGTTATCAAAACGCGACCACTGACCTTGGAAGGTTAAACGTACACGTCCAATCGGGCCGTTACGTTGCTTACCAATGATGATCTCCGCCGTGCCTTTGTCTTCCGAGTTGTCGTTATACACTTCGTCACGGTAGATGAACATGATCAAATCCGCATCCTGCTCAATAGAGCCTGATTCACGCAAATCTGAGTTTACTGGGCGCTTATCGGCACGTTGCTCCAACGAGCGGTTAAGCTGTGATAACGCAATTACGGGGATTTCTAATTCTTTTGCTAACGCTTTAAGCGAGCGAGAAATCTCGGCAATTTCCAAAGTACGGTTATCTGACAATGCTGGCACTTGCATCAGCTGTAAGTAGTCCACCATGATCATCGACAGACCACCGTATTCACGGGCGATACGACGCGCACGAGAACGTACTTCGGTTGGCGTTAGGCCTGACGAGTCATCAATGTACATCTTGCCTTGCTCAAGCATAATGCCCATTGTTGAAGATACACGCGCCCAATCGTCATCGTCCAAACGTCCAGTACGAATTTTGGTTTGGTCAACTCGGCCTAAGGATGCCAGCATACGCATCATGATCTGCTCTGAAGGCATCTCCAAGCTGAAAATCAAAACAGGCTTGTCTTCATGGAGTGCAGCTTGTTCACAAAGGTTCATCGCAAAGGTGGTTTTACCCATAGAAGGACGAGCCGCCACAATGATCAAGTCACCTGATTGGAAACCTGCGGTCATGTTATCGAGATCGGAAAAACCAGACGATACACCTGTTACACCATTGTGAGGGTTATTGTATAACTCCTCGATTTTATCAACGGTTTTTTCAAGAATACTTTTAATGCCTTCAGGGCCTTCATTGGCATCAGCACGCTGCTCTGCAATTTTAAAAACTTTACTCTCAGCAAGGTCAAGTAATTCACTGGAACCCCGACCTTCAGGATTATAACCAGCATCAGCAATGTCATGAGCTACACGGATCATTTCACGCACAACCGCACGCTCACGTACGATGTCAGCGTAAGATAAAATGTTGCCCGCACTTGGCGTATTTTTGGTGATTTCAGAAATATAAGCAAAGCCACCAGCATCATCGAGCTGATTTTCAAGCTCAAGCTGCTCGGTTACCGTCACCAAATCCAGCGGTTGACCACTTTCCACCAGCTTTGACATGGATTCAAAGATCAAACGATGTGAGCGAGAGTAAAAATCCTCTCTGACTACGGCTTCTGATACTTTATCCCACGCTTCGGCATCCAGCATGAGCCCACCTAAAATAGATTGCTCAGCCTCCAGTGAATGTGGCGGCATTTTAATGCCTTCGACTTGGGCATCTTTCGCCTTAAATTGTGTTTTTGCTGCCCCTTGCTGTGCCATTAAAGCTCCTGTGTAAAGCAATCTAACAATATTGAGTTTTTGTGTATTCTATGCGCGAAATATTCTATAGATACTACCGAGCAATAGTACGAACGCCAACAGAAACGTACGTCCATGTACTGACAACCGTTACATCCTGTAACGGACGGTTGTCTTATCGCACTATTGCTCTCATGAAATCATTTAAACTTTATCTATTTACACACAGAGTTTTATAACAAAACCATCAATAGATTGGGTAAATATGGTATAAATCCAAATCCTAAGTTTCCATTCTAGTGGACTTCGAAAGATAAATTAAGGAATAACTATGCGTAAGGCACTCATTGTCGCCTTGGCTCTTTCATCTGGCTCATTGCTGATCAATCATGCAGCCATCGCAGATGAAGGACAATGGCAACCTCACCAACTTCCCTCTATTGCAGATAAACTCAAGCAGCGCGGCATTGAAATCCCAGCAAAACAACTGGCTGATCTCACCAAATACCCGATGAATGCTGTAGTAAGTTTAGGCTACTGTACTGCCAGTTTTGTATCGCCAAAAGGGTTAGTCGTTACCAATCATCATTGTGCTTATGGTGCCATTCAACACAATAGTAATAAAGCCCATAATTATCTCAATGACGGCTTTTTAGCAAAATCAATGGACGAAGAGCTATCAGCAGGCGCTAACGAACGTCTTTACATCACTGAAGATGTAAAGAACGTCACCGATACAGTGACCGCTGATTTAGGCAAAGACCCACTGACTCGCTATGAAACCATCGCTCAACGTCGTAAAGACTTAGTTAAACAATGTGAGTCAGATGCCAACTACCGCTGCTCGGTGCGTAGCTTCCATAATGGTTTGGAATACTATTTGATCAAACAATTGATCATTCGCGATGTTCGTTTAGTCTATGCACCATCTGAACATGCCGCTTCTTTTGGTGGCGCGATTGATAACTATGAATATCCTCGCCACAGCGCTGACTTTACCTTCTTACGCGCTTATGTAGGCAAAGACGGTAAACCCGCACAGTACAGCAAAGACAACGTGCCTTACGTGCCAAAAGGGTTCGTTAAAATCAATGAGAACGGAGTAAAAGCGGGTGATGCGGTATTTGCAGCAGGTTACCCTGGGCGCACCAGTCGTTATCGCCTTACTTCGGAGCTTAAGTTTGCCAATGATTGGCAATACCCACATATGGCTGAACGCTATCAACGCCGTATTGATACCATTGAGCAAATGGGCGCTGAAAATAAAGACATCAAGATTCAATACGCCAGCACGCTAGCATCAACCGCGAACCGCATGAAAAAGTTGAACGGCTTATTAGATGGTTTCCGCGCTACTGATATCGTAGGTATCAAGCAGCACAAAGAAAATGAATTCAAAGCTTGGCTGACTAAGCAACAACCCAACAGTGACATCGTGTCAAACCTTGAAACACTGTTGAAAAAGCAGCAAGCCAATTACAAGCAAAGTTTCTATTTCGATAATGCTCAATCAAGTGCCTTACTAGAAGCCGCAAAACGCTTATATCGTTTAGCTCACGAAAGACAAAAGCCTGACGCTAAACGTGAAGCGGGTTATCAAGAGCGCGATATGAAACTGTTTGCCGCGCGCCTAAAACGTTTAGATACTCGCTTTGATGCTCGTGTTGATAAAGTATTATGGCTACAAGATTTGATGGCTTATGAAAATCAATCAAACCGCGTGAAAGCCCTAGATGCTTGGCTTGCTCAAGATAAAGCACCATTAAAGCAACGTGTTGCAGATATGTACGCGCAATCACAACTGACTAAACACGACAAACGTTTAGCGTGGATGAAAGCTTCTGTTGCAGACTTCAAAAGCAGCCAAGATCCATTCATTCAGTTAGCGGTAACTTTATACGACACCAACATGCGCAATGAAAAAGCCGCGAAGACCTTAGCGGGTAAGCTGTCTATTGCTCGTCCTGCTTATATGGGTGCCATCATTGCTTATAACAAATCACTAGACTTACCTGTTTATCCAGATGCAAACGGTACCTTGCGTGTCACTTACGGCGTTGTTGACGGCTATCAAGCTCAAGATGGTATGTACAAACAGCCATTTACTAAGCTTGAAGGATTAGTGGCGAAAAACACCGGAGTTGAGCCATTTAACGCTCCAGCTAAACTTATCAAAGCCATCAAAGATAAAGACTATGGCAGCCATGAAGTTGAGTCCGTTTACCCAGACCCTCGAAGCATGCTTTGCCGTCTATTCTCATGTGAAGCCAACCCTGCCAAGTTTGAATCTGTGCCGGTTAACTTCTTATCAAGCGTAGACACAACAGGTGGTAACTCTGGTTCGCCAGTATTTAACGCCAAAGGTGAGTTGGTCGGTCTAAACTTCGACTCTACTTATGAAGCTATCACTAAAGATTGGTTCTTCAACCCAGTTATCACTCGCGCTGTTCACGTGGATATTCGTTACATCCTATGGATGATGGATAAAGTAGATCACGCCGATAATTTGTTGAAAGAGTTGGATATTGAAAAGTAATTAATTCTGAACACTAAAAAGCCTAGGAACTTCCTAGGCTTTTTTATTTGATAATAAGAACAAAAATTAAGAATGATACTGATGCAGTACTTCTAATAATTCATCTTCATAACCAAAGCGGTTTTCGATTGAGCTGCCTAAACGAGATAAATCATCATCTAATTCTAATAAAACATTGTCATTGGTGGCTTGGGTATATTTATCACTAAAATCGAGGACAATATCGGTACTGGAGCTGATTTTTGGAAGGAGTTGTCTTGCAAGTTCTTGGCTGTTTGGACCGTGTTTTTCACAAGCCGAAACCACTTGATCATACACTTCGAAATGTCCTTCTGAGACATAATCGACCAATGCGTTACAAAACTCTTTTACATTATCGGATGATGGTAAGGACTGCTCTTGGGTTTCGTATGGCGGTAATCCCGCAAGTTTAAAATAATGGATCAATAGATTACGGCGATTACTGAGCCATTGGTCAATCAGTTGGTTAGCTCCACCCCACCGTTGTTCGGCTTGTTCTAGTTTGCTTAGCATCCTGTTTCCCAATTGTTTATTTTCCCTACACTCTAATGTAAGAAAGAATCGACTGTTTGATCAACCTTTTTCGAATAAAAATCGTTTACTTTTTTATCATTGTCGGTCGAGTTTGATCTCAATCACATTGAATGCGTTTATCTTTAGTAAAGGTATTGATTTAGCACATCTTGCCCTAAATAACGCTAACTTTGATCACAGTTCTCAGGTACACTACGCGCAATTATTTTGACTCGAAGTTTAGGAACCAGCCTGATGACTGAATTAAAAAATGATCGCTATTTGCGGGCGCTACTGAAACAACCTGTGGATCGCACACCGATTTGGATGATGCGCCAAGCTGGGCGTTATTTACCAGAGTATCGTGCGACTCGTGCTCAAGCTGGCGACTTTATGTCTTTGTGTAAAAATGCAGAACTAGCCTGTGAAGTAACACTCCAGCCCTTACGTCGTTATGACTTAGACGCGGCGATTTTGTTCTCTGATATTCTCACCATTCCTGACGCGATGGGATTGGGATTGTACTTCGAAACAGGCGAAGGTCCTAAATTCGAACGTAAAGCTGATAGCATGGCAGCCATTGAAAAGCTAGCGATCCCTGATCCTGAAGATGAGCTTGGCTATGTGATGAATGCGGTTAGCACTATTCGTCGTGAACTAAAAGGTGAAGTGCCATTAATTGGTTTCTCTGGTTCACCTTGGACACTAGCCACCTACATGGTCGAAGGCGGCTCAAGTAAAACTTTTGAGAAAATCAAAAAGATGGCGTACTCAGAGCCAAAAGCCTTGCATTTACTATTAGACAAATTAGCTGACTCAGTGACCTTGTATTTGAATGCACAAGTCGCAAACGGCGCTCAATCGCTGATGATTTTTGACTCTTGGGGCGGCGCTTTATCTCATCAAGCCTACCGTGAATTTTCTCTGCCATACATGCAAAAAATCGTAGATGGTTTGACTCGCCACGCAGACGGTCGCCAAGTACCTGTTACTTTATTTACCAAAGGTGGCGGGTTATGGCTAGAAGCCATGGCTGAAACAGGCTGTGATGCACTTGGCTTAGATTGGACGGTAGATATCGGTGATGCTCGTCGTCGTGTGGGTGAGAAAGTCGCTCTACAAGGCAACATGGATCCGTCTGTACTTTATGGAACACCTGAACGTATTGAACAAGAAGTGAAGTCGATTCTAGCCAGCTACGGCAATGGCTCAGGTCATGTATTCAACCTTGGTCATGGTATCCATCAACATGTGGATCCTAAGCATGCAAAAGCCTTTATTGATTCCGTAGTGAAGCATTCTGGGCAATATCATAAATAATACCCTTAATTACCGATTCGCTTCGCCTTAAATCTAATTAGCCCTCTCAATAATTAAATTCGATAGGGCTAAATCCAGAGCCGTAACTATTAGCGATTTTGCGGCTGACCTTTATAATACAATGGAATATGAGCTCCATCTGCCGCTCTTAACAATGCCCAACCTCCTCTTGGTTGGAAGGTATCATTATTAACCACTCCTTTTCCTGGAATGCCATCATGAGCAAATACTTGGCTAAGCCATACATCTCCATGCGCTAGTTCAGGCTGAGTTTCTCTTAATAATTCACAACCAATATCTAGATACATGTGAATCAATGGACCTGTTTCTTTATTTAAAGCCGCTAGTTTTTCTATAAATCCTTCGTCTTGATATATTCCTCCTCCACCTCTGACGGCGCTTAGAAGAGTACATAAGAATGATAATGATGCTAATTGCTGATGCACAGGATTAGCAGCATCAAATACCTTATATTGTGTTGCTTTAATTTCGAGGAATTCATTTCCTCTGCCTTTCCCAGGTCCTTTGGTTATAGCTTCAGTTTTATCATTTCTTGCAAGCGTTTTTATGTATTGGAAGAAATTACCCTCGGCGGCCAATAATAGTTCTTCATCTACATCAGTACCAAAAATAGCCAAACCATTATCGTGTGGAACTGTCAAATAATCACAGTCTTTATCTTGAGTTCGCTGACAAGCTTTTTTAATATTCTCATACGCCATAAGTGGGGATTGATAGCCTAGAACTTTAGTTGGCTCTGCGGGATCATAAACTTCTGTTCCTCTAAGTAATACCTGACAACCACTGAACAAGGCTGAAAGCCAACTTTGCTGAAGCTCCTTCTCTTCTACTTGTTCAGCCCCCTCTGTCTCTTCTGCTCTTTGTGCTTTTTGCGCAAGCATTTGTGCTTTTTGCGCAAGCATTTGTGCTCTTTGCTCAAAACGCTCTGAGTCTAGCGTTGTGAGAATTACTGTAAATGCCTCTGGATCTTCTTTCGCTATTTCGACCATCACCGCTTTTTTGTATGGTTGTTCGAAGGAAACTAAATCGGATTTTAATCGCTCAAGACTACATTGATCTTGCGTAATCACGCCTGCTCGTTTGGCGGCTTCAGCAATCACATGTTTATGATGCTCAGGAAGATCAATACTTTGATTGATCATGTGGTCTCTAAAGTTGGCTCTTCTTTCATCCGACATTTCTTTAAAGCAAGGGTAATCTAGTACCACTGCTCCTCGGTTTTTATAAAGGGTTTCTAAATAAATATTTTCATAGCGGTGATTTATTTCCGCAACTTTAGCAAGGTAAAAAGCATCCCCTTTGGTTGCGAGAATTTCATCAGTGATATTTGGATCATCTTTTTTTAGCTTCTTTTTATAAGTTTCCGTTGCTCTTTTCGCAGTGTAAGCAATATCCTTTTGTTTTGATGCTAAAACCAATGCAGGGTCTTTAAACTTAGCCCTATTTTTAGCGCGTTGTGTTCTTTGAATAACGACTGGCAATTGCCTCTGGAGTGCAAGTTCCCTTAATTTCAGACCTTCGACATAAACATGACGCGCTAAAATATCTACATCCCAAGCATCTGAATTTTCAATCTTTTCTTGTATTTCCCTTATCTCTTTTTCCAGTTCTTCAATCGCAGCATCAGATGATTTAATCCTTTGTTCCAACCTCTCAATTTCATGCCTATAATCTTCTTTCGTTTTCTGTCCAGTTTGATCTGTGTCTATCTCAGCCGCTGAATTAGATAAGACTCTCACGCCTGCTAGTTCACGTTTAAGCGCCGTATTTACTTTTTCTGCACCCTTTAAATCCTGTTTCTTCACTCTGATAGAGAATTTTTCAAAATTCATTGTGTCTCGAAAAAACTTGGTTCCCCAACTGACTTCATCCATATCAGCAACTAATGTTAATCCTTGAGTTTTACCAGCCTCTTCCATTTGCTGTTTCACTTCTTTACTAACAAACCTAACCTTATCCCTTTTTGCTAACTCACTTACCGCTTGCTTAATATAATTGTTAATTATACTTGTTTCATCGCCATTACCTTCGCCTTTAGCAAGCGTCATCGATACCCCACGATAGTTAGCAATGGCTGCTACATTAGTGGCAACCGTTAACTTACCACCTTTCCGCTTCATTCCATCTTCCTGCAATAAATTATCAGCGCTTAATGTGTATAGATAAAACATTCTAGTTAATAGCATCTGATACCCATATCGAATCCATCTTCGCTCAACAGGGGATAGTGTGCGCTTATCACTGAATTCTCGCACAGCCACTAGATAATCAACCTGCTTAGTGTTCACTAATTCGTTAAAATCTGTACAAGCCATCCCCGCTTCAAGCGCTTCTTGTACCTCTTCAGGTATTTCTAGATGCTGAGTTTTGACCAATGTTTCAAGCCTTTCTAACATTACTTCATCGTATTCAGCAGTGCCAACCGCTAGCTCTAGAGGTAATTCATCAGGCTGTTCAAGAGATGGTGAGTTTGCCGCTCTTAAAGAATGAAGACTTTTTTCAGGATCATTCTGAACCCACTTTTGTGCCGCTTTTTCTGTGGCTGCACGTACATGCCTAATACTGGCTTGAACGGGATCTTGCTGTGCCTGTGTAGGTAAGCTACTAAAAGGTAAGCTTATCGTTGGGTCTGGATAATGTTCGCCCATCCATTGATTGGCTACCTCGTCCTCGTCCTCGTAATCAGTGTCGTAATCTGAATCTTCATATTCTTCGACCGTCATCGACCTTTCCCTAGCTAAAAAGCCTCGAATCAAAGACTGATGCTCAAAGTCTTCTACCGACTCCCATTCATCAACAACCGAATCATCTTCAGTCACCTCTTCGTTTGGTTCTTCAGGCTCTGTTTCCGTATGTGAGACTTGTTGCCTTAACGATACAGGTGTCCCAACCAGAGGAAAACTTGAAGCTTCATCTTCAGATTCTACGAACAACTGGTGAGGAACAGGTGTTGCCGCAGGTGATACGCGGAACCCTTCCAATGGATTTGGTTGTGTGGACGAGGCCTGGCTATAGTCTTTACGTCTTGGAGGTAGACTGTTTACTTTACGGGTGTCTATTCCAATCTCATCTTCTTCATATTCAGCTTCGACCTGCAGAGAACCACTTCGAGAACGAGTAACTGCACTCTCTTGATGTTCTCGACTGTCTAGAGCTGGAGGAGGAGTGGCTTGCTCTTGTGGTTTTGGTGGTACTTCCTCAGCTAAATGCCTTTCGTATACTTCGACTACCGTTACTTTTTCTGGAGGCTGTTCTTCTGTCAATTCCTCTTCTAGATGCCTAGCGCCTTCTTCTAATGGCCTTTGTTGTGTTGATAGACTAGGAGGCACGTAATTATCGTCTAAGCTAAGCAACACTGTTTCGTATACATCGCTCTCTTCAGATTTTTCGAAAAGAGTCACTTTTTGGGGCACTCTTCTTTCATCTATTGAATCATCAACGCCATCTCCAGTTGAGGGAGAAAATGCAAAGTTGACAATATCTTTATGCTGTTGCATTTCAGCAATTTTAACGGTTACATCTTCAGCCGCATGGATGTTAACTTGTCCAGTTTCCATCACACTACGCATAACTCGTCGGTCAGTTACACTTAAACCTGAAAATAAGTTAGGGGCATGGGCTAACACTGCATCAAGCTCTTGCTTACTCAATAAGTTAATCAATACTGGCTTTTCATAATTAGGCAGCCGGTTAAAAATGGCTACAAATCGCTCTGTTGATATATGATTAAATACGAGTTTTACAGCTGTAGATTCTTGGTAAATGGGCAAGGTATCGAACCCGTCAAATAAGTCTAGTGCCCCATAGCCATTGCTGGCAACAGGGTAAAACTGACACCCATTTCTAAACAGCTGGATCAGTTGCTCATCATTACATTCACTAATCACAGTGTCTATCACTGGTTCATTGGGGACGGGAGCAGCTCTAGTCGCTCTTTGTTGTGTTCTTGATTGACTAAAATGGTCTACTGCATCGTTAAGTTCTGGTGCAGTACATTTCAACAATTCTTCTACAACCTGTTTTGGTGCTTGCGGTGTAATCGCTTTTAGATAATCAACATAAGTCGAAAAAGAAATAAGTTTGAGCGTCGATGCCAATGTAACTTCAAGCGCATCATCGAACAGAGGAGCTTGAGCATCCAAAGCCACTGCTTCACCCTGAACTCGAGGTGATACTTCAATTTCTTCTTCGCTATCCGACTGTCCTTGAACTGGAGCGGCTGCTGCGACGGGCTCTTGAGTCTCTGGTGGAAGTTGTGGTTGCTCAAGATCCACCGCTTGTGTTGCTGCTGGTACTGGTTGTTGCTCTCGCTGTTGCTGTGATTCTATTACTTGCACCTGCTGAACAATGGCTTCAAACCTTTCAGGATTTACCCTACGGATTTCATGCAAAATACGGGCACCATTCACAGGGTGTTTTAAAACCGTTTTGGCAACGACCTCAACCGGTAATCGACCCGCCAGTAACACAGAGTGTAATAGTTTTTGCTCAGTACAATTTTTAAGACTGGCATCACCTAAACTTATTTGGTGAGTGAGCTTTTTATTTTTGAGAAAACCTGTAACCCTACCTGATAAAATTTCACCCTCAGGTGTAATTGCAAAGCAGTATTCTCGGCCAAAACCCAATGAATTTTGATGCTCAAAAGGAATAAGCTGGTAACCTTCTGCATTTGTGACTTTTTGTCGATCTGCAGCCCTCATTACCCCAGGATTACGTTGCTTCCCTGCATAGCGTATACCTTGGTCATTAGCCAATTTTTCTTGACAATTCGCATCAACTAGCTTTAGTTCGAGCATAAAAGAACTCCTAGGGACTGCATAAATTTCAGCAGTTTTGAACATTCATATAAAAAATTTGTCTATGCCAAAAATAGTCACAATTAGGATAATTCGCAATTAATCCTAAACTTGAGTTCATCTTCTTAAGATAAGTTAATTTGAGGTTAATCGGTTGTGGAGAAGGGGCGGCTACCCGCATAGAGCAGCCGTATAAGATGATAATTTATAAGTTTATGGGTGGCTCAATAAAGCCTTGATACCCAGTGAGGCTGAAACCAGATAACCCTTCCAATTCAGACTCTTGCTGGATTCCAGTAATAATAATCTTTATGTCTAAACCTTTCGCAACATTAATTAATGCAGCCATAACATTTTTGTTATCTGTTTGCTCAATATCAGAAGCAATGCCTTGATCCAATTTTACATAATCTGGATTAAGTGCTTGTAAGTACGACATAGAACCTAATTGACGTCCGTAATGGTCAATGCCTACCTGACAACCTCTGGCCTTTAATATCTGACATAAGCTTTCACAAGCCTCAACATCTGAATGAATAACGGCTTCAGGGATTTCAAAGCAAAGTTTATCAACCATATTGCAGCCAGCCAAAAAGTCATCTAACCAAGTTTGAAAACTACGATCCTGAATACTTTGCTTCGTTAAATTGATTGCCAATTTACCTTTATGCGCTTGAATAATGGTATTCGAATTAATCGAACTTAATAAACATTTATCCAACACACTTCCAAATGAAAATAGGTCAATGTATGGCATAAACTTTGCCGCAGTAATGACTTTATTTTGTATTTCCAGTTGGCAATATAACTCTCGGTGTAACTCAGATTGTCCTGACATAGACAGCACTGGTTGCCAACGAAAATGAAACTGCTTTGCTTCCATTGCCGCGGTTAAGCTTTCTCGCCACTGGTTACGGTCAAGACTTTGTGGCTCATTTGTTTCTAGCCATACAAACACTTTTTCTTGCTGAATCGCTTTTTGTAAAGCATTATCCGCCTGTGACAATATCTTAGAAGCATCCATGTCCTCTAACCGTTCAGCGACACCTAGTACAATCCCTTGATTAGCGGTTCCTCCGGAGCGAGTGATTTCTTGATTACAAGTACGAATAAGTGTGTATAAGTATTTACTGAGGCTTTCATGTTCTACATCTGGGATCATAAAAGCAAATTCAAAGGCCGAGATGCGAGCAATGACTGATGACGAGATCTCGTCGAGTTCTTGGTGTAATGCTTTTGATAGGATACGTATCGTTTCGTCTCTGACTTCGTATCCATAACGATTATGCACTTGTTCTAGCCAATCAAACTTAGCCAGAATCAAGGCACCACTGCTAGGCTCGGCCGTCCAACTTTCTAGTCTCGACGTCATATATTGGCGGTTCGGCAATCCTGATACATGATCGACTAAGTTTTTATTTCGCAATTGAGTGAGTTCATTATCTAACGATGCAAATACATTAGATAATTTTGCCGACATGCTGTTAAACGCTGATACCACTGGCTGCAACTCTTTTACTTTAGGGGTATTAAGCTGTTGTCCAAATTGCTGTTGCTCAAGTTTTTTGGCATGTTCCGCCAGCCCATTTAAGGGCTTAAGTAAAAACGTTAACCCAAATCGAGCCGATATAATGGCAACCAAAAATAGCAATGCAAAAATGATAATGGCATTAGTAAACACTCGCCATAATTCATAATACCCAAACGCTGGATGCGCCGTAATTTCGAGTTTCGCCAACTGCAACCAACCAGAGGTTACTGTGCTTTCCTTAGTAATGACAGGAAACAGACCTATGTCCAAAAACCATTGAGGTACGTCTTGTATTTGAAGAGGGTTTTGCCATACCTGCTCTTTACCATCCACAAGCCAAGTCAGCTTAACTTGTTTGTAAAATCCACCTTCAAAAATAACATTAACCAAAGTTTCTGCTTGCGCCATATCACCGGCTTCCAGTGCAGGAACTAACATCAACCCTAATGAGTGGCTGGCGTTGTTAATGTCTGAGCTCATTTGTTTTTGCAGGAAACTGCGAGTTTCCGTAAATTGCAAATAGCCTAAGCTCAATACAACGAGTAAAAATAATCCGAACAGTAGCGCATAAATTTGTCGGAACAGGGTCATGTTTTGCTACTCCAAATTCAGTTTAGGCAAGCGCAAACGACTTAAGCCTAAGCGTTGGTTGAGGTCGTTCCATTTTTTAAGACGCGTTGATTTACCTGCTAACACGCCCCGACCTTTCTCTTTATTTAGCCATAATTGCTTACCGTTGAAGCTGTACACAGGTAAAAGATCGGTACGCTCATTAGCGGGTTTGATCTGTTTATCTAAGTTATCCAAAATCAACGGAATGGAACCTGGTGTTTCGTAATAAGCCAATACCATATGATACTGATTTAATTGTTGCGCCTTTACCATGGTAATACGCATTTTTTCTTCGGGTATACCCAGCTGTAGTAAGGTGAAATACTTGGCGATAGAAAAGTCTTCGCAATCACCACCATTAACCCCGATAAACTCCATAGGTGTCGCCCAGTAATTCGACTCGCCCCAGAGTTTGATGTCATCCACAAACTGGAAATAATTAAAAAAGCGATTCACCTGTTTTAGCTGTTGCTGCTCGCTCTTCCCTTGGTCTTGCTCAATGATGTCGAACCAAGCATTGGCACGGAGTGCTGCACGCTCACCGTAGCGTTGCTCAAGGGTAGATACCGCCTTGCCACGATTTAGAACGGGTTGCTTCGCAATGACTCCCACCCCACAAATTAATATGAGTATAAGGAGCCATC
The DNA here is from genome assembly GCF_004358445.1 of Parashewanella tropica. Taxonomy (NCBI): domain Bacteria; kingdom Pseudomonadati; phylum Pseudomonadota; class Gammaproteobacteria; order Alteromonadales; family Shewanellaceae; genus Parashewanella; species Parashewanella tropica. Next base: position 377,926 of record NZ_CP037951.1, on the reverse strand, counting down.
GTTTATTTCTATAATGAACCGAAAGCAAACTGGTTCGAGAGAACATGTCGTATACCAATCCTTATTGAGGTGCGAATAACTCAGAGCTATGCCAATAGTGCAAGTACAACCAAAATTGATGAAGGCATAGCCATTCTACGTCAAAGCAATTTTGGGCAGTAATTGTGCTATTGGCAAGCTCCCAAAGGGCAAGAATAAAATCTTCTATAGCTATGTTGATCGTTTTCATATTATCCCAATAGTACTTCAACCCTACACCTTGCTCTGCAACCCTTTTTTCTTGCTGAGTAGGCGCACCTCAATGTGGATTGGCATTAATACTTTTCCTTTTTATCAACGGTATAAATGTCCCATTTATAATCGGCAGCACTGTTTTCACCTGTCACTTCGGCCATCACGCGACGATTACGACTATGGGCGTATGAGTCATGGGAATCATCCACAGGGCGATCATAACTATAGCCTTTTGCGGTCAATCTTGACGGCTCAATGCTGAATTGTTTGGTCAACACACTCACTACAGCTTCTGCACGACTTTGTGAAAGCTCAAGATTATGCTGATAATCTCCAACTTTACTGCAATGGCCTTCAATAACGACTTTTGTATCTGGGTACTTATTCAAAAACGCCGCGAGAGTCTCAATCTGACTGTAATATTTAGGTGCCAAATATGATGAGTCATTGGCAAATTGGATCTTCAATTCTCGACGCTCTTGAAACTTCTTAATGGTTCCGCAACCATAGTTATCAATTTCAGCATCAGAAACGGTTCCCATGCAACGTTCTCTGGCTAGCACGACGCCATCCCCATCGGGATCATTAAGGTTATTCAGCTGAGCCGTATTTCCTGTCATCGGCTGTGTATCACGCATCGAACACCCAGTCACTACCACTAAACTGAGCAACATCATCCATAGTTTCATGCTCTGGTTCTCCAAATTAATCGTTTTTATTAATCCACTCTGGTGGACGGGTTACACGCAGTGAATCCAATAAACGCCCTGTTGAGTTAAGTACTCGGTATTTCGCAATCAGTTCATCTAACTCAGTTTGTAGATAACTCTTACGAGACTCAAACAGTTCATTTTCTGTATCTAACAAATCTAATAAACTGCGCTGCCCTAAACTGAATTGCTGAACATAAGCAATTTGGGTTTGCTTAGCCGCTTCAACATGTTGACGAATATATCCTTTTTGAGGGGCAAGTAACTCCAGTGCATTCCACGCCAAATGTACGCCTTCAACGACTTCACGATGCGCTCTTTCTCGTAGTGATTTTGCCTCACTGATCTTGTAAGCACTTTCCTTCTCACGGGCGAGATCTTTACCGCCAGCATAAAGGTTGTAGCGCATTTTGATCATCGCCGAGTAATTCTTATTATGGCCACCGATATCGCGCTTAAAAACAGCACGACCAGTGATGCCATCTTCACCATTCAGATCGTTATTAAGGTTACCTGCCAGTTCGAGTTCAAACTTTGGGTAATAGTTCGATTGCGTCGCATCACGCTCATATTCAGCGGCATTGATGTCATTCAAAGCCGCTTTGAGTATTGGGTGATTTTGAGTCGCAGCGTTTAAACTCTCAGGCAGCGTTTTTGGGATCATATCCATATCAGCCACTGGCAACACTAAATTTTCTGGCTGCTGTTTGACGACACGGATAAACTGAGCTTTAGCGTCAAGCAAATTGTTTTTAGCGGCAATTAAGTTGGCATTGGCACGCGCTAAGCGACCTGTGATTTGAGATAAATCGGCCACCGAACCTAAGCCTGATTTAGTACGCTGTTGGATCTGATCAAAGATCTCTTTATGAGTCTCAAGATTTTTCTCAGACAGCTCCACTACACTTTTTGCGTGAATGTAACCAATGTAGACCTTAGTCACATCAAGTGCGGTATTTTCAGCAGTAGCGAATAAACTCCACTGCTCAGCGTTCATTTCATGAATGGTACGCTTTACATCACTGCTGGAATAAAAACCATCGAATAACATCTGACGAATGGTAATTCCTGCTTCGCCCCGATATAAGCCTTCTCTATCTCCATCAACAGAGGCATCACGTCTTGTAGAAGGTGAGTTGGTACTTTCGTAACCATAACCCGCCGTTAATTCTACGTTAGGTAAAAAACCACTCCAGCTTTGATCCTTTTGCTCTTCACGTACTTTAAAACGATTGTAAGCAATTCGAATATCAGGATTAGTATCTAAGGTATGCGCCACTGCTTGCTCTAAGGATTGGCCTTGGGCAAAAAGCGGAACAAGTCCCGCAACGACGCCAACTAACATCCTTGTATGCATTTTTCGCTGCTTGTTTTTCATTATTTTCTCCATGATTTATCTTTCCCGTAGCGCGCTGTCTCTGGCTCTTAGAATTGGGTTTAGAATGTATTCTAAGATACTGCGCTGGCCAGTGATCACATCGACTGATGTCAGCATCCCGGGGATGATCGGCATTAAGGTGCCATCCTGTTTAGTTAAATTGGAATCTTTAGTACGCACTCGAATGACATAAAAGCTGTTGCCTTCTTCGTCTTGAGTGGTATCGGCACTGATGTGCTCAACCGTGCCATTTAAGCCGCCGTAACGAGCAAAGTCATAAGCAGTGACTTTCACGACCGCAGGCAATCCTGGGTGAATAAACGCAATATCTTTTGGACTCACTTTGGCTTCGATCAGCAGTTGATCTTCTGAAGGCACAATTTCGATAATATCGACGCCCGGCTGCACAACGCCACCAAGGGTATTGATGTGTACGGTTTTAATGGTGCCGTTTACAGGTGAAGTGATCACCGCTTTACTGACCTTATCTTTAGCGCCCACTTGAGCTTCGGTAATGCGTGAAAGTTTAGTTTGCCACTCGTTTATCTTAGAGCGATTCTCTGCCGCAAAGACAAATACCGCTTCTCGACGTTTCAGGATCGCTTCATCTAATGCCGCTTTGATTTTAGGCCGTAAAATTCTTAGACCTGCGAGCTCACCTTGCATATCATTCACGCCACGCTCTAATTTAAGTAACTCAACTTCAGGCACAATCCCTTTTTCAGCTAACGGTTTAGTGAGCTCTAATTCTCTGGTTAATAATTGATAGCTAGTAGAAAGCGTTTTGATCTTAGAGCTTAACTCTTGCATTTCTTGCTGACGCTGCTGGATCTGTCTTGCCAGAATTTCTACCTGATTTTTCAGATTTTTAAGCCTTCCCGTGTATTCTTCTTGCTGACGAGCCACTAATTCTGGTTCTTTTTGAGTTAGATCTTCAGTAAACACCATTGGCTTTAGCATAATGTTCACCTGCTTACGCCAATCGGTATCTAAATTGGAAACTTGTAAGCTATCTAGTTCGGCTTGTAATCGGATCAGGTTGGCTTTTAACCCTAATTCTTCTTGCTCTTGCTGAGCGAAGTCAGAACGAAAACGGGTATCATCAATGCGGGCAAGCGCTTGGCCTTTGGTCACTAACATGCCTTCTCTGACATGCATTTCTTGTAATATCCCACCATCCAAGCTTTGAATGATCTGCACTTGTGAAGACGGGATCACTTTACCTACCCCAGTCGTCACTTGATCTAATTCAGAAAAATAAGACCAAACAAGGAAACAAAACATCATCGCCGCGAGTGACCAAATAATCAGTCGATGCACTGTCGGCGCATCTGTCATCATGGCACCATAAACGTCATCAACCATATCGAGTTCTTCACTGGTAAGCTTTCGACTCATGCGCTTGCCCTCCCAGCAATAGGACCACTGTTTAACTGCTCTAGCACCACTTTTTTAGGGCCATCAGCCACAATATGACCTTGATCCATCACAATCACTCGGTCCACTAATGACAATAAATGCATTTTATGAGTGATCAAAACCAGAGTGCGATCTTGGCTGACTTGCTTCATCGCTCGCATAAATTGTTTTTCAGATCCAGCATCTAAACTGGCCGTTGGCTCATCCATAAGAAGAATGGAGGGATCGCTCAAGCAAGCTCTGGCAAGCGCAACACATTGACGCTGGCCTCGGCTTAATGCCAAGCCACCTTCACCAACTTGTTTATCTAAGCCTTCGCTATCAAAGTTAGTAAACTGGCTAACTCCAGAAAGCTGAATGGCACGTATCAGTTGATGCTCAGATACTTGCCTTGTTCCGAATAAAATATTGTCTCTAATGGTGCCATGAAAGAGGGTGACATCTTGCGGTAAGTAGCCAAAGTTACGCCTTACATCACTAGGGTGTATTTGTGCGCTATCCATGCCGTCGTAACGCAATCGACCTTCTGTTGGTTGATATAAACCCATCAATAGTTTTGCTAAGGTACTTTTGCCCGAACCATTTCGGCCAATAATCGCTACTCGTTCACCGGGCTTTATCATCAAAGAAAGATTGCGTACCACAGGCTTTTCTTCCTCTGAATATTGGAAGCCTGCACGGTGTAGCTCTATGTTGCCTTTAAGTCTTTGTTGACTGACTAAGTTACCTCTGTCTTCAAATTCATCTTGCTGCTGCATGATCTGATCAAGCTGTTTCAATGCACTTAAAGTCGAGTTTGATCGATTCATGAGCCCCGCTAACTGTGACATAGGGCCAATGGCTCGACTTGATAACATCACAGCAGCAATGATCCCCCCCATGGTGATGGCATTATCAGAGACTCGATATACTCCTAAGACCACGACCGACACCGTCGTCATTTGCACCACAAAATTCGCTAAGTTAGACACCGAATTAGACAGCTTTTTCGATTTAAGCTGCCATGTGGCCGTATGACCAATCATTTGCTGCCAGCTTTTTTGCAACACACCTTCTGCACCATTCGCTTTAACGGATTCAAGCGCAGACAAGCTTTCAATAAGATGCCCATGCTTTAAACTGGCAAACTTATTTCCTTCGTCAATGGCTTGTTTCAGCTTGGGTTGAATATATAGGGTAAAGCCGATGATGATCACGCTGCCCACTAACGGCACTAACGCTAAATCACCGGCGACTATCGCAATAATGACGATAAAGAAAATCGAAAACGGAATATCCACTAAGGTAGTGATAGTCACCGAAGTGAGAAAGTCTCGAATATGATCAAATTCACCCAGTTGTTTTGCCATACCGCCGACACTGGGAGCCTTTTTCGATAAGGGCAAGCCCATGGCTTTGGCGAATAATTGCGAAGACACAATGATATCGATTTTCTTACCGGCAATATCGGTAAGATATGTACGAAGCTGACGCATGATCAAGTCAAAGATGTACGCAATACCCGCACCAATAGCGAGTACCCATAACGAATCAAACGCCAAATTGGGAACGACTTTGTCATACACATTCATGACAAACAGCGGTGAAATGAGCGCAAAGATATTAACTAATACCGAGGCAATGAGTACATCTCGATAAATAGGAAACGCACCACGGACAGTATCCCATAACCAATGACCTGAAGTGTTATGCTCATGCATATCAAAGCGATGATCACCTCGATACTGCTGTTTGACTAAGAATAAATAGCCAACATACATGGCTTCAAGTTCTTCAATAGATAATCGGTGTTCTCCACCTGACTCGGCAAGTTGGATCACAGCTTGATCATTTTCAACATCTAACTCTCTAAGAATACATGCCTTTTGATCACGAAGTAACAAGATGCACGGAAACATCACCGCTGAAAGGTTATCCAAATTTCGGCGAGTCAATTTAGCCGACAACCCTGCCCTGGCGGCCGTTTGTGGCAGCAAATCAGGCGTTAACGCCGCTCCTTCGAGTGGCATGCCCGCAACCAAAGATTCGGCCGAGCAAGGATTACCAAAATGCTCGGTAAGTAATACTAAACAATCAAGCAAAGGATCGGCATACACTCGCTGTGACGCCGATATTGTCCATTGTTGTTTTTTCTCTTCCGTTGTTTCTGACAACCTGTCTATTTCCCTAAAACAATATGTATATCAAGTAAATTAAGTGGCTCAAAACATGACTGAGCCACATTTAGCGCATTATGGTTGTATTTTATGAGCCCAATCCTGCTCCGATATTGCCGATTCAGCACTCACATCCTGCGCATGACTACCCGCTTCTGTTTCAGCCAAACGCAATTGCTGATCAGTATCATTGCCCATGCCAGCATGCATTCCATGCTCAGGAGCAGAATCGTTACCAATATTGATTTCTCGGCCATGACTATCAAGCTCAATCAGTTGTGGGTTGTTTAAATCAACAGCTAGAGTCATTTCTTCATTCTCAGAATTTGCGCTATCAATGAGTGAGCCTTGGAGTAAGTCTGATAAACTCAATTCTGAAGTTGGTAAGTCAGATTGAGCTTCACTACTTTGAAGTGCTCCTACAGATTTCTGGTTATTGATAGCAAACTGAGGAATTAGGTTACTTTGAACATCTGACTCGTTGTCTGAGTTAACTGTATCGTCACTTTGATTAAATGAGTTTGATGATGCTGGAATGTTATAGTTAAAAGTAAAGTTTGCAGTATCTTCATTACTTTCTGCGATCACCTCACCTCGACCTGATACACCTTTACTGTCTAGCAGCTGAACCTTTAGAGATAATGGAGTATTAGTTCTAATGGAAGCACCACTAAAAATGGAATATAAATTGAGGTCATCTAACTTCCAACCAAGAACATTCCCAAGCTTAATTGCCGTCGTATAAATTTCTACAGGGGCACTATCACCAATTTTCAAAATGACTCTAACAGTGTCACCTTCTTCGGCACCTGCTCCATTAACTACCCCGCTTAAATCTAATACTGAAGCTTCACTGTAATTGATGGTATCTGAACTACCGCCAAGAGTATGGATATTCGACGTAATAAACTGTTTAGTTGTATGAACATTGATACTCATTGGTGAGGATTCATTTCCAGCTGAATCAATAGCTGTAATCGACAAGGTAAAATCGTCATCGATATTAAGTGATATACCACTCTTAAGCTTAACTATGTATTTACCATTGCCGTCAGGATGAGCTTCAACTACAAAGCGATTATCTATAGAACCATTAACTTTGAGAACAAAGCTTGATGCTTCTGACAAAGTTAGCTCACCGATAACTGCGCCATTCTGCCCAGCAAGAACACCGACTTCACCAACATCTGAATCATCCGTAGCAGTAGTCCATTTGACATTGTCGACAAGGGTTCCTCCATATCCATTAAGCCCGCCAACTTCTTTGAGTGTTAACTTGTTTTCACCGCCCTTAGCAGTTAAGTTGATTGAATAGGTATACCAACCAGATTCATTAGGAACAGGGGATACCGTAAATTTAAAGTCATTAGGATTTATATTAGCTGCATAAGTAATACCGCCAGCACCATTAAGTGGATTGATTGTTGCAATTAACTCTCCATTCCATATGACCTGTACAATACTCTCTGTTGGAGTACTGTTAGTACCACGGCTTTTCAAATCCAAACTGAGCGTATATTGGTTACCCTGAATTAAATTAGTCAGAACTTGAGTCGCTGCACCATTATTAACGCCAGCAAGATCCATATGATGTCCAACTTCGTTATTACCTGTATTCTGTCCATAACCGTTATGTCGATCTTCATGGATATCAACACCCACTAAATCCCAACCTTCAAGAAGATCTTTATTTGGATTAGCAAGCGTTCCATTTGAACTCACCCATCTATCACCCGCACCATCGCGATACCCCCCATTAGGACTTCCCTTTGATTTATCAAAATGTTCAAAGTTTTCGAAAGCGATAAGATTGCTTTTTGGGGTGAATGACATTGTTGGCGGAGTATCGTCAACGTTCCGCTCATTGAGCACCACTGTGACGCTGTCGGTGCGACTGCCGTCGCTGGCTTCCACCACTAAGGTGTGTACGTTGTTCAGCACTTCGTAGTCGTTGGCCGCCGCCGCTGCGCCCGCCGCCGTTAGGGTGATTTGACCGCTGCTGTTGATGGCGAACCAGCCGTTGTCGTTGCCGCTGGTGATGCGATAGCTGACGCTGTCTTTGTCGGCGTCGGTGGCCGTGACCGTGCCGATGATGTGACCGGCACTGCTGTTTTCATCGTAGCCAAAGCTGTACTGGTCACCATCATTGGGCTGGAAGATCGGATCGTTGTCGTTCACGTTCCGCTCATTGAGCACCACTGTGACGCTGTCGATGCGACTGCCGTCGCTGGCTTCCACCACTAAGGTGTGTACGTTGTTCAGCACTTCGTAGTCGTTGGCCGCCGCCGCTGCGCCCGCCGCCGTTAGGGTGATTTGACCGCTGCTGTTGATGGCGAACCAGCCGTTGTCGTTGCCGCTGGTGATGCGATAGCTGACGCTGTCTTTGTCGGCGTCGGTGGCCGTGACCGTGCCGATGATGTGACCGGCACTGCTGTTTTCATCGTAGCCAAAGCTGTACTGGTCACCATCATTGGGCTGGAAGATCGGATCGTTGTCGTTCACGTTCCGCTCATTGAGCACCACTGTGACGCTGTCGGTGCGACTGCCGTCGCTGGCTTCCACCACTAAGGTGTGTACATTGTTCAGCACTTCGTAGTCGTTGGCCGCCGCCGCTGCGCCCGCCGCCGTTAGGGTGATTTGACCGCTGCTGTTGATGGCGAACCAGCCGTTGTCGTTGCCGCTGGTGATGCGATAGCTGACGCTGTCTTTGTCGGCGTCGGTGGCCGTGACCGTGCCGATGATGTGACCGGCACTGCTGTTTTCATCGTAGCCAAAGCTGTACTGGTCACCATCATTGGGCTGGAAGATCGGATCGTTGTCGTTCACGTTCCGCTCATTGAGCACCACTGTGACGCTGTCGGTGCGACTGCCGTCGCTGGCTTCCACCACTAAGGTGTGTACGTTGTTCAGCACTTCGTAGTCGTTGGCCGCCGCCGCTGCGCCCGCCGCCGTTAGGGTGATTTGACCGCTGCTGTTGATGGCGAACCAGCCGTTGTCGTTGCCGCTGGTGATGCGATAGCTGACGCTGTCTTTGTCGGCGTCGGTGGCCGTGACCGTGCCGATGATGTGACCGGCACTGCTGTTTTCATCGTAGCCAAAGCTGTACTGGTCACCATCATTGGGCTGGAAGATCGGATCGTTGTCGTTCACGTTCCGCTCATTGAGCACCACTGTGACGCTGTCGGTACGACTGCCGTCGCTGGCTTCCACCACTAAGGTGTGTACGTTGTTCAGCACTTCGTAGTCGTTGGCCGCCGCCGCTGCGCCCGCCGCCGTTAGGGTGATTTGACCGCTGCTGTTGATGGCGAACCAGCCGTTGTCGTTGCCGCTGGTGATGCGATAGCTGACGCTGTCTTTGTCGGCGTCGGTGGCCGTGACCGTGCCGATGATGTGACCGGCACTGCTGTTTTCATCGTAGCCAAAGCTGTACTGGTCACCATCATTGGGCTGGAAGATCGGATCGTTGTCGTTCACGTTCCGCTCATTGAGCACCACTGTGACGCTGTCGGTGCGACTGCCGTCGCTGGCTTCCACCACTAAGGTGTGTACGTTGTTCAGCACTTCGTAGTCGTTGGCCGCCGCCGCTGCGCCCGCCGCCGTTAGGGTGATTTGACCGCTGCTGTTGATGGCGAACCAGCCGTTGTCGTTGCCGCTGGTGATGCGATAGCTGACGCTGTCTTTGTCGGCGTCGGTGGCCGTGACCGTGCCGATGATGTGACCGGCACTGCTGTTTTCATCGTAGCCAAAGCTGTACTGGTCACCATCATTGGGCTGGAAGATCGGATCGTTGTCGTTCACGTTCCGCTCATTGAGCACCACTGTGACGCTGTCGGTGCGACTGCCGTCGCTGGCTTCCACCACTAAGGTGTGTACGTTGTTCAGCACTTCGTAGTCGTTGGCCGCCGCCGCTGCGCCCGCCGCCGTTAGGGTGATTTGACCGCTGCTGTTGATGGCGAACCAGCCGTTGTCGTTGCCGCTGGTGATGCGATAGCTGACGCTGTCTTTGTCGGCGTCGGTGGCCGTGACCGTGCCGATGATGTGACCGGCACTGCTGTTTTCATCGTAGCCAAAGCTGTACTGGTCACCATCATTGGGCTGGAAGATCGGATCGTTGTCGTTCACGTTCCGCTCATTGAGCACCACTGTGACGCTGTCGGTGCGACTGCCGTCGCTGGCTTCCACCACTAAGGTGTGTACGTTGTTCAGCACTTCGTAGTCGTTGGCCGCCGCCGCTGCGCCCGCCGCCGTTAGGGTGATTTGACCGCTGCTGTTGATGGCGAACCAGCCGTTGTCGTTGCCGCTGGTGATGCGATAGCTGACGCTGTCTTTGTCGGCGTCGGTGGCCGTGACCGTGCCGATGATGTGACCGGCACTGCTGTTTTCATCGTAGCCAAAGCTGTACTGGTCACCATCATTGGGCTGGAAGATCGGATCGTTGTCGTTCACGTTCCGCTCATTGAGCACCACTGTGACGCTGTCGGTGCGACTGCCGTCGCTGGCTTCCACCACTAAGGTGTGTACGTTGTTCAGCACTTCGTAGTCGTTGGCCGCCGCCGCTGCGCCCGCCGCCGTTAGGGTGATTTGACCGCTGCTGTTGATGGCGAACCAGCCGTTGTCGTTGCCGCTGGTGATGCGATAGCTGACGCTGTCTTTGTCGGCGTCGGTGGCCGTGACCGTGCCGATGATGTGACCGGCACTGCTGTTTTCATCGTAGCCAAAGCTGTACTGGTCACCATCATTGGGCTGGAAGATCGGATCGTTGTCGTTCACGTTCCGCTCATTGAGCACCACTGTGACGCTGTCGGTACGACTGCCGTCGCTGGCTTCCACCACTAAGGTGTGTACGTTGTTCAGCACTTCGTAGTCGTTGGCCGCCGCCGCTGCGCCCGCCGCCGTTAGGGTGATTTGACCGCTGCTGTTGATGGCGAACCAGCCGTTGTCGTTGCCGCTGGTGATGCGATAGCTGACGCTGTCTTTGTCGGCGTCGGTGGCCGTGACCGTGCCGATGATGTGACCGGCACTGCTGTTTTCATCGTAGCCAAAGCTGTACTGGTCACCATCATTGGGCTGGAAGATCGGATCGTTGTCGTTCACGTTCCGCTCATTGAGCACCACTGTGACGCTGTCGGTGCGACTGCCGTCGCTGGCTTCCACCACTAAGGTGTGTACGTTGTTCAGCACTTCGTAGTCGTTGGCCGCCGCCGCTGCGCCCGCCGCCGTTAGGGTGATTTGACCGCTGCTGTTGATGGCGAACCAGCCGTTGTCGTTGCCGCTGGTGATGCGATAGCTGACGCTGTCTTTGTCGGCGTCGGTGGCCGTGACCGTGCCGATGATGTGACCGGCACTGCTGTTTTCATCGTAGCCAAAGCTGTACTGGTCACCATCATTGGGCTGGAAGATCGGATCGTTGTCGTTCACGTTCCGCTCATTGAGCACCACTGTGACGCTGTCGATGCGACTGCCGTCGCTGGCTTCCACCACTAAGGTGTGTACGTTGTTCAGCACTTCGTAGTCGTTGGCCGCCGCCGCTGCGCCCGCCGCCGTTAGGGTGATTTGACCGCTGCTGTTGATGGCGAACCAGCCGTTGTCGTTGCCGCTGGTGATGCGATAGCTGACGCTGTCTTTGTCGGCGTCGGTGGCCGTGACCGTGCCGATGATGTGACCGGCACTGCTGTTTTCATCGTAGCCAAAGCTGTACTGGTCACCATCATTGGGCTGGAAGATCGGATCGTTGTCGTTCACGTTCCGCTCATTGAGCACCACTGTGACGCTGTCGGTGCGACTGCCGTCGCTGGCTTCCACCACTAAGGTGTGTACGTTGTTCAGCACTTCGTAGTCGTTGGCCGCCGCCGCTGCGCCCGCCGCCGTTAGGGTGATTTGACCGCTGCTGTTGATGGCGAACCAGCCGTTGTCGTTGCCGCTGGTGATGCGATAGCTGACGCTGTCTTTGTCGGCGTCGGTGGCCGTGACCGTGCCGATGATGTGACCGGCACTGCTGTTTTCATCGTAGCCAAAGCTGTACTGGTCACCATCATTGGGCTGGAAGATCGGATCGTTGTCGTTCACGTTCCGCTCATTGAGCACCACTGTGACGCTGTCGGTACGACTGCCGTCGCTGGCTTCCACCACTAAGGTGTGTACGTTGTTCAGCACTTCGTAGTCGTTGGCCGCCGCCGCTGCGCCCGCCGCCGTTAGGGTGATTTGACCGCTGCTGTTGATGGCGAACCAGCCGTTGTCGTTGCCGCTGGTGATGCGATAGCTGACGCTGTCTTTGTCGGCGTCGGTGGCCGTGACCGTGCCGATGATGTGACCGGCACTGCTGTTTTCATCGTAGCCAAAGCTGTACTGGTCACCATCATTGGGCTGGAAGATCGGATCGTTGTCGTTCACGTTCCGCTCATTGAGCACCACTGTGACGCTGTCGGTGCGACTGCCGTCGCTGGCTTCCACCACTAAGGTGTGTACGTTGTTCAGCACTTCGTAGTCGTTGGCCGCCGCCGCTGCGCCCGCCGCCGTTAGGGTGATTTGACCGCTGCTGTTGATGGCGAACCAGCCGTTGTCGTTGCCGCTGGTGATGCGATAGCTGACGCTGTCTTTGTCGGCGTCGGTGGCCGTGACCGTGCCGATGATGTGACCGGCACTGCTGTTTTCATCGTAGCCAAAGCTGTACTGGTCACCATCATTGGGCTGGAAGATCGGATCGTTGTCGTTCACGTTCCGCTCATTGAGCACCACTGTGACGCTGTCGGTGCGACTGCCGTCGCTGGCTTCCACCACTAAGGTGTGCACGTTGCTCAGCACTTCATAGTCGTTGGCCGCTGCGGCGGCGCCCACCGCCGTTAGGGTGATTTGACCGCTGCTGTTGATGGCGAACCAGCCGTTGTCGTTGCCACTGGTGATGCGATAGGTCACGCTGTCTTTGTCTGCGTCCGTCGCCACCACGGTGCCGATGACATGACCCGCACTGCTGTTTTCATCGTAGCCAAAGCTGTACTGGTCACCATCATTGGGCTGGAAGATCGGATCGTTGTCGTTCACGTTCCGCTCATTGAGCACCACTGTGACGCTGTCGGTGCGACTGCCGTCGCTGGCTTCCACCACTAAGGTGTGTACGTTGTTCAGCACTTCGTAGTCGTTGGCCGCCGCCGCTGCGCCCGCCGCCGTTAGGGTGATTTGACCGCTGCTGTTGATGGCGAACCAGCCGTTGTCGTTGCCGCTGGTGATGCGATAGCTGACGCTGTCTTTGTCGGCGTCGGTGGCCGTGACCGTGCCGATGATGTGACCGGCACTGCTGTTTTCATCGTAGCCAAAGCTGTACTGGTCACCATCATTGGGCTGGAAGATCGGATCGTTGTCGTTCACGTTCCGCTCATTGAGCACCACTGTGACGCTGTCGGTACGACTGCCGTCGCTGGCTTCCACCACTAAGGTGTGTACGTTATTCAGCACTTCGTAGTCGTTGGCCGCCGCCGCTGCGCCCGCCGCCGTTAGGGTGATTTGACCGCTGCTGTTGATGGCGAACCAGCCGTTGTCGTTGCCGCTGGTGATGCGATAGCTGACGCTGTCTTTGTCGGCGTCGGTGGCCGTGACCGTGCCGATGATGTGACCGGCACTGCTGTTTTCATCGTAGCCAAAGCTGTACTGGTCACCATCATTGGGCTGGAAGATCGGATCGTTGTCGTTCACGTTCCGCTCATTGAGCACCACTGTGACGCTGTCGATGCGACTGCCGTCGCTGGCTTCCACCACTAAGGTGTGTACGTTGTTCAGCACTTCGTAGTCGTTGGCCGCCGCCGCGGCGCCCGCCGCCGTCAGGGTGATTTGACCGCTGCTGTTGATGGCGAACCAGCCGTTGTCGTTGCCGCTGGTGATGCGATAGCTGACGCTGTCTTTGTCGGCGTCGGTGGCCGTGACCGTGCCGATGATGTGACCGGCACTGCTGTTTTCATCGTAGCCAAAGCTGTACTGGTCACCATCATTGGGCTGGAAGATCGGATCGTTGTCGTTCACGTTCCGCTCATTGAGCACCACTGTGACGCTGTCGGTGCGACTGCCGTCGCTGGCTTCCACCACTAAGGTGTGCACGTTGCTCAGCACTTCATAGTCGTTGGCCGCTGCGGCGGCGCCCACCGCCGTTAGGGTGATTTGACCGCTGCTGTTGATGGCGAACCAGCCGTTGTCGTTGCCACTGGTGATGCGATAGGTCACGCTGTCTTTGTCTGCGTCCGTCGCCACCACGGTGCCGATGACATGACCCGCACTGCTGTTTTCATCGTAGCCAAAGCTGTACTGGTCACCATCATTGGGCTGGAAGATCGGATCGTTGTCGTTCACGTTCCGCTCATTGAGCACCACTGTGACGCTGTCGGTACGACTGCCGTCGCTGGCTTCCACCACTAAGGTGTGTACATTGTTCAGCACTTCGTAGTCGTTGGCCGCCGCCGCTGCGCCCGCCGCCGTCAGGGTGATTTGACCGCTGCTGTTGATGGCGAACCAGCCGTTGTCGTTGCCGCTGGTGATGCGATAGCTGACGCTGTCTTTGTCGGCGTCGGTGGCCGTGACCGTGCCGATGATGTGACCGGCACTGCTGTTTTCATCGTAGCCAAAGCTGTACTGGTCACCATCATTGGGCTGGAAGATCGGATCGTTGTCGTTCACGTTCCGCTCATTGAGCACCACTGTGACGCTGTCGGTGCGACTGCCGTCGCTGGCTTCCACCACTAAGGTGTGTACGTTGTTCAGCACTTCGTAGTCGTTGGCCGCCGCCGCTGCGCCCGCCGCCGTTAGGGTGATTTGACCGCTGCTGTTGATGGCGAACCAGCCGTTGTCGTTGCCGCTGGTGATGCGATAGCTGACGCTGTCTTTGTCGGCGTCGGTGGCCGTGACCGTGCCGATGATGTGACCGGCACTGCTGTTTTCATCGTAGCCAAAGCTGTACTGGTCACCATCATTGGGCTGGAAGATCGGATCGTTGTCGTTCACGTTCCGCTCATTGAGCACCACTGTGACGCTGTCGATGCGACTGCCGTCGCTGGCTTCCACCACTAAGGTGTGTACGTTGTTCAGCACTTCGTAGTCGTTGGCCGCCGCCGCTGCGCCCGCCGCCGTTAGGGTGATTTGACCGCTGCTGTTGATGGCGAACCAGCCGTTGTCGTTGCCGCTGGTGATGCGATAGCTGACGCTGTCTTTGTCGGCGTCGGTGGCCGTGACCGTGCCGATGATGTGACCGGCACTGCTGTTTTCATCGTAGCCAAAGCTGTACTGGTCACCATCATTGGGCTGGAAGATCGGATCGTTGTCGTTCACGTTCCGCTCATTGAGCACCACTGTGACGCTGTCGGTGCGACTGCCGTCGCTGGCTTCCACCACTAAGGTGTGTACGTTGTTCAGCACTTCGTAGTCGTTGGCCGCCGCCGCTGCGCCCGCCGCCGTTAGGGTGATTTGACCGCTGCTGTTGATGGCGAACCAGCCGTTGTCGTTGCCGCTGGTGATGCGATAGCTGACGCTGTCTTTGTCGGCGTCGGTGGCCGTGACCGTGCCGATGATGTGACCGGCACTGCTGTTTTCATCGTAGCCAAAGCTGTACTGGTCACCATCATTGGGCTGGAAGATCGGATCGTTGTCGTTCACGTTCCGCTCATTGAGCACCACTGTGACGCTGTCGGTGCGACTGCCGTCGCTGGCTTCCACCACTAAGGTGTGTACGTTGTTCAGCACTTCGTAGTCGTTGGCCGCCGCCGCTGCGCCCGCCGCCGTTAGGGTGATTTGACCGCTGCTGTTGATGGCGAACCAGCCGTTGTCGTTGCCGCTGGTGATGCGATAGCTGACGCTGTCTTTGTCGGCGTCGGTGGCCGTGACCGTGCCGATGATGTGACCGGCACTGCTGTTTTCATCGTAGCCAAAGCTGTACTGGTCACCATCATTGGGCTGGAAGATCGGATCGTTGTCGTTCACGTTCCGCTCATTGAGCACCACTGTGACGCTGTCGGTGCGACTGCCGTCGCTGGCTTCCACCACTAAGGTGTGTACGTTGTTCAGCACTTCGTAGTCGTTGGCCGCCGCCGCTGCGCCCGCCGCCGTTAGGGTGATTTGACCGCTGCTGTTGATGGCGAACCAGCCGTTGTCGTTGCCGCTGGTGATGCGATAGCTGACGCTGTCTTTGTCGGCGTCGGTGGCCGTGACCGTGCCGATGATGTGACCGGCACTGCTGTTTTCATCGTAGCCAAAGCTGTACTGGTCACCATCATTGGGCTGGAAGATCGGATCGTTGTCGTTCACGTTCCGCTCATTGAGCACCACTGTGACGCTGTCGGTACGACTGCCGTCGCTGGCTTCCACCACTAAGGTGTGTACGTTGTTCAGCACTTCGTAGTCGTTGGCCGCCGCCGCTGCGCCCGCCGCCGTTAGGGTGATTTGACCGCTGCTGTTGATGGCGAACCAGCCGTTGTCGTTGCCGCTGGTGATGCGATAGCTGACGCTGTCTTTGTCGGCGTCGGTGGCCGTGACCGTGCCGATGATGTGACCGGCACTGCTGTTTTCATCGTAGCCAAAGCTGTACTGGTCACCATCATTGGGCTGGAAGATCGGATCGTTGTCGTTCACGTTCCGCTCATTGAGCACCACTGTGACGCTGTCGGTGCGACTGCCGTCGCTGGCTTCCACCACTAAGGTGTGTACGTTGTTCAGCACTTCGTAGTCGTTGGCCGCCGCCGCTGCGCCCGCCGCCGTTAGGGTGATTTGACCGCTGCTGTTGATGGCGAACCAGCCGTTGTCGTTGCCGCTGGTGATGCGATAGCTGACGCTGTCTTTGTCGGCGTCGGTGGCCGTGACCGTGCCGATGATGTGACCGGCACTGCTGTTTTCATCGTAGCCAAAGCTGTACTGGTCACCATCATTGGGCTGGAAGATCGGATCGTTGTCGTTCACGTTCCGCTCATTGAGCACCACTGTGACGCTGTCGGTGCGACTGCCGTCGCTGGCTTCCACCACTAAGGTGTGTACGTTGTTCAGCACTTCGTAGTCGTTGGCCGCCGCCGCTGCGCCCGCCGCCGTTAGGGTGATTTGACCGCTGCTGTTGATGGCGAACCAGCCGTTGTCGTTGCCGCTGGTGATGCGATAGCTGACGCTGTCTTTGTCGGCGTCGGTGGCCGTGACCGTGCCGATGATGTGACCGGCACTGCTGTTTTCATCGTAGCCAAAGCTGTACTGGTCACCATCATTGGGCTGGAAGATCGGATCGTTGTCGTTCACGTTCCGCTCATTGAGCACCACTGTGACGCTGTCGGTGCGACTGCCGTCGCTGGCTTCCACCACTAAGGTGTGTACGTTGTTCAGCACTTCGTAGTCGTTGGCCGCCGCCGCTGCGCCCGCCGCCGTTAGGGTGATTTGACCGCTGCTGTTGATGGCGAACCAGCCGTTGTCGTTGCCGCTGGTGATGCGATAGCTGACGCTGTCTTTGTCGGCGTCGGTGGCCGTGACCGTGCCGATGATGTGACCGGCACTGCTGTTTTCATCGTAGCCAAAGCTGTACTGGTCACCATCATTGGGCTGGAAGATCGGATCGTTGTCGTTCACGTTCCGCTCATTGAGCACCACTGTGACGCTGTCGGTGCGACTGCCGTCGCTGGCTTCCACCACTAAGGTGTGTACGTTGTTCAGCACTTCGTAGTCGTTGGCCGCCGCCGCTGCGCCCGCCGCCGTTAGGGTGATTTGACCGCTGCTGTTGATGGCGAACCAGCCGTTGTCGTTGCCGCTGGTGATGCGATAGCTGACGCTGTCTTTGTCGGCGTCGGTGGCCGTGACCGTGCCGATGATGTGACCGGCACTGCTGTTTTCATCGTAGCCAAAGCTGTACTGGTCACCATCATTGGGCTGGAAGATCGGATCGTTGTCGTTCACGTTCCGCTCATTGAGCACCACTGTGACGCTGTCGGTACGACTGCCGTCGCTGGCTTCCACCACTAAGGTGTGTACGTTGTTCAGCACTTCGTAGTCGTTGGCCGCCGCCGCTGCGCCCGCCGCCGTTAGGGTGATTTGACCGCTGCTGTTGATGGCGAACCAGCCGTTGTCGTTGCCGCTGGTGATGCGATAGCTGACGCTGTCTTTGTCGGCGTCGGTGGCCGTGACCGTGCCGATGATGTGACCGGCACTGCTGTTTTCATCGTAGCCAAAGCTGTACTGGTCACCATCATTGGGCTGGAAGATCGGATCGTTGTCGTTCACGTTCCGCTCATTGAGCACCACTGTGACGCTGTCGGTGCGACTGCCGTCGCTGGCTTCCACCACTAAGGTGTGTACGTTGTTCAGCACTTCGTAGTCGTTGGCCGCCGCCGCTGCGCCCGCCGCCGTTAGGGTGATTTGACCGCTGCTGTTGATGGCGAACCAGCCGTTGTCGTTGCCGCTGGTGATGCGATAGCTGACGCTGTCTTTGTCGGCGTCGGTGGCCGTGACCGTGCCGATGATGTGACCGGCACTGCTGTTTTCATCGTAGCCAAAGCTGTACTGGTCACCATCATTGGGCTGGAAGATCGGATCGTTGTCGTTCACGTTCCGCTCATTGAGCACCACTGTGACGCTGTCGATGCGACTGCCGTCGCTGGCTTCCACCACTAAGGTGTGTACGTTGTTCAGCACTTCGTAGTCGTTGGCCGCCGCCGCTGCGCCCGCCGCCGTTAGGGTGATTTGACCGCTGCTGTTGATGGCGAACCAGCCGTTGTCGTTGCCGCTGGTGATGCGATAGCTGACGCTGTCTTTGTCGGCGTCGGTGGCCGTGACCGTGCCGATGATGTGACCGGCACTGCTGTTTTCATCGTAGCCAAAGCTGTACTGGTCACCATCATTGGGCTGGAAGATCGGATCGTTGTCGTTCACGTTCCGCTCATTGAGCACCACTGTGACGCTGTCGGTACGACTGCCGTCGCTGGCTTCCACCACTAAGGTGTGTACGTTGTTCAGCACTTCGTAGTCGTTGGCCGCCGCCGCTGCGCCCGCCGCCGTTAGGGTGATTTGACCGCTGCTGTTGATGGCGAACCAGCCGTTGTCGTTGCCGCTGGTGATGCGATAGCTGACGCTGTCTTTGTCGGCGTCGGTGGCCGTGACCGTGCCGATGATGTGACCGGCACTGCTGTTTTCATCGTAGCCAAAGCTGTACTGGTCACCATCATTGGGCTGGAAGATCGGATCGTTGTCGTTCACGTTCCGCTCATTGAGCACCACTGTGACGCTGTCGATGCGACTGCCGTCGCTGGCTTCCACCACTAAGGTGTGTACGTTGTTCAGCACTTCGTAGTCGTTGGCCGCCGCCGCTGCGCCCGCCGCCGTTAGGGTGATTTGACCGCTGCTGTTGATGGCGAACCAGCCGTTGTCGTTGCCGCTGGTGATGCGATAGCTGACGCTGTCTTTGTCGGCGTCGGTGGCCGTGACCGTGCCGATGATGTGACCGGCACTGCTGTTTTCATCGTAGCCAAAGCTGTACTGGTCACCATCATTGGGCTGGAAGATCGGATCGTTGTCGTTCACGTTCCGCTCATTGAGCACCACTGTGACGCTGTCGGTGCGACTGCCGTCGCTGGCTTCCACCACTAAGGTGTGTACGTTGTTCAGCACTTCGTAGTCGTTGGCCGCCGCCGCTGCGCCCGCCGCCGTTAGGGTGATTTGACCGCTGCTGTTGATGGCGAACCAGCCGTTGTCGTTGCCGCTGGTGATGCGATAGCTGACGCTGTCTTTGTCGGCGTCGGTGGCCGTGACCGTGCCGATGATGTGACCGGCACTGCTGTTTTCATCGTAGCCAAAGCTGTACTGGTCACCATCATTGGGCTGGAAGATCGGATCGTTGTCGTTCACGTTCCGCTCATTGAGCACCACTGTGACGCTGTCGGTGCGACTGCCGTCGCTGGCTTCCACCACTAAGGTGTGTACGTTGTTCAGCACTTCGTAGTCGTTGGCCGCCGCCGCTGCGCCCGCCGCCGTTAGGGTGATTTGACCGCTGCTGTTGATGGCGAACCAGCCGTTGTCGTTGCCGCTGGTGATGCGATAGCTGACGCTGTCTTTGTCGGCGTCGGTGGCCGTGACCGTGCCGATGATGTGACCGGCACTGCTGTTTTCATCGTAGCCAAAGCTGTACTGGTCACCATCATTGGGCTGGAAGATCGGATCGTTGTCGTTCACGTTCCGCTCATTGAGCACCACTGTGACGCTGTCGGTACGACTGCCGTCGCTGGCTTCCACCACTAAGGTGTGTACGTTGTTCAGCACTTCGTAGTCGTTGGCCGCCGCCGCTGCGCCCGCCGCCGTTAGGGTGATTTGACCGCTGCTGTTGATGGCGAACCAGCCGTTGTCGTTGCCGCTGGTGATGCGATAGCTGACGCTGTCTTTGTCGGCGTCGGTGGCCGTGACCGTGCCGATGATGTGACCGGCACTGCTGTTTTCATCGTAGCCAAAGCTGTACTGGTCACCATCATTGGGCTGGAAGATCGGATCGTTGTCGTTCACGTTCCGCTCATTGAGCACCACTGTGACGCTGTCGATGCGACTGCCGTCGCTGGCTTCCACCACTAAGGTGTGTACGTTGTTCAGCACTTCGTAGTCGTTGGCCGCCGCCGCTGCGCCCGCCGCCGTTAGGGTGATTTGACCGCTGCTGTTGATGGCGAACCAGCCGTTGTCGTTGCCGCTGGTGATGCGATAGCTGACGCTGTCTTTGTCGGCGTCGGTGGCCGTGACCGTGCCGATGATGTGACCGGCACTGCTGTTTTCATCGTAGCCAAAGCTGTACTGGTCACCATCATTGGGCTGGAAGATCGGATCGTTGTCGTTCACGTTCCGCTCATTGAGCACCACTGTGACGCTGTCGGTGCGACTGCCGTCGCTGGCTTCCACCACTAAGGTGTGTACATTGTTCAGCACTTCGTAGTCGTTGGCCGCCGCCGCTGCGCCCGCCGCCGTTAGGGTGATTTGACCGCTGCTGTTGATGGCGAACCAGCCGTTGTCGTTGCCGCTGGTGATGCGATAGCTGACGCTGTCTTTGTCGGCGTCGGTGGCCGTGACCGTGCCGATGATGTGACCGGCACTGCTGTTTTCATCGTAGCCAAAGCTGTACTGGTCACCATCATTGGGCTGGAAGATCGGATCGTTGTCGTTCACGTTCCGCTCATTGAGCACCACTGTGACGCTGTCGGTACGACTGCCGTCGCTGGCTTCCACCACTAAGGTGTGTACGTTGTTCAGCACTTCGTAGTCGTTGGCCGCCGCCGCTGCGCCCGCCGCCGTTAGGGTGATTTGACCGCTGCTGTTGATGGCGAACCAGCCGTTGTCGTTGCCGCTGGTGATGCGATAGCTGACGCTGTCTTTGTCGGCGTCGGTGGCCGTGACCGTGCCGATGATGTGACCGGCACTGCTGTTTTCATCGTAGCCAAAGCTGTACTGGTCACCATCATTGGGCTGGAAGATTGGGGCATCGTTAATAGGATTAACATTCACCGTAACGGTTGCTGTATCAGTTCCACCATTGCCATCGCTGATGGTGTAGGTGATGGTAGCGGTGCCGTTGAAATTCTCGGCTGGATTGAATACCAGTTGGCCATCGACGATTTGAACTGTGCCTTGCGTCACATCTACCGTAGCACCTGTAATGGTAAGCGCATCTCCATCGATATCTGAATCGTTATCTAGTACATCGATGGTGACAGGTGTATCTTCATCGGTACTGATTTCATCGTTATTGGCAATAGGCGCATCATCGACTGGATTAACGGTTAGATTTAATGAAGCACTTGAACCAGTATTGGTGAAGTAATTAATGCTTGGTAGGGTACCGTTCCAATTTTGCGCAGGAAGGAATGTGTAGTTACCATTAGCAAACAAAGTAAAAGTGCCACCGGCAATTGTAATGGAGTTGCCAGCGGTTATGGTTTGGCCGTTAACTTGGTAATTGACTATGGTTAGCAGGCTATCTGGGTCGCTGTCATTATTTAGAACATTACCAAAAAGTCTTGTATCTTCATTGCCAGTATTTAAATCGTTTACTAATTGGCTAGGTTGATCATCACGAACAAAAACATCAGGTTGAGTTTGCTGTAAATCGGCAGCAGGAATGAAACCCGTATCAAATCCAGCACTCGCGATGGTTTCTGCACCATCACGGCTAACACTTACAAAGCCATCATCGCCTTGACGGCCTGAGTTTCCCCCAGCTGCGGTTTCAGGTAATGATTCGATTGGGTCCTCACCTTCGGCAATAAGCTGCTGAATGGCTTCGATTTCATCGAGAGGTTCTGTTCCGAGTGCAGGTTGTGATTGAGATTGTTGGACTAGTTGTGAGCCATCTTGAAATTCGATATTAAAAATTGTGTCATTTTCATAATCGATAATACTACCCGTAGGAAGTAGTAGTCCCATGCTTGGTGTGACTTTTACTCCATTAATTTCAATTGATAGTCTTCCTTGAAATGAAACCAATGAACCCGTTTGAGTAGTAATAACTCTTTTCATAGCGACTCCCTGCAACAGAAAAAAACAATCTACGTTATGTTCGTAATTTTATGATCTTAGCGATTAGAGCCCTTATTCTATCTAGCCTCTTTAGGCTGGTCAAACTTTTGACACTTTTTTATAACGCCATATTTTAATTGAACATTTTATGTAACAAATTTGTATCAAAGTAATTAAAGATTTTTATGAAGAAGAAAGGAAATTAATGAGATCTGATGTAAGATTTGGAGTAAACAACCGTTCACTCCAATGCATGCACTATTTAAGAATGTAACGCGTGGCGATAACAGTTAAGTGCCTCGGTTTGTTCACCAAGCTGTTCGTGAAGTTTACCTAATGCTGTCCAGCTGGATACGCAAGGCTGTAATTGATTCACTCGCAGCCAGTGTCGCTTAGCTTCAGGAAAATCATTAGTTTGCTGATTTAGGATCGCTAAACAACGATGATAACTGGCATTGTTATCCTGTGACGATTCTAATCCAGCTAATAACTTGCGTATATCACTATCCTCAGCGTTAATCACATCTGGAAGTAAATCAAATAGCTCATTAACAGGTTGTGACTTTATGGCTTTATGAACCAATTTCTTTGCCTGAGCCTTATCACCCAGCTTTGCTAAGCACTTGACATATTCTGCTATATTGCTCGGTTCTTTGCGCTCTTTTCGACTCAACCAATGCCAAACTTTTTCTAATTCGGGAGTATTGTCAGCCCCTTTCAGTAATGACTGATTCACTTGATGCTGTAGTTCATTAAGCTCGATTTCATTCAGCAATTTTAGTTTTACCACTTTTGGCAGTAATATTTTCAACGCCGACCAATCTTGTTGTAAGCGATATAGCTCTAACCCCAGCTTAATTAATGTGGCCTTATTACTGTCTGAAGCAATGAGTTTATCTAGCTGTGTCCTAGCAGAATCTAATTCTCCTTGCTTGATCAAATAACGAACTCGAGTCACCGCAATTGAGGACTTTTTCTCTGCCAGCTTTTCAGCTTGATTGAGGTAATGCTCTCTTTGTTGAATATTGCCTTGGTGATGCGCAGCCCTTGCAGCGGCAAGCCAGTTAACCAAAGGCAATTCGCCATTATTTGCACCTTTACACATCGACTGTTCAGCGCTCAACCAATCTTCTTCGGCGATGAAGAGTGCGCCCTGTAACGTATGCTTTCGTGCTGATTGTTTGCGCCAATGGCTGGATAACCAACCTCGGCGTACAAAGGTGTTAATAACACTGACAATGAGCCACTCAATAAGCTGTATTAAACTGAAGATCACTAACAGCGCCACCACAGCGAAAACCACGCTGGTTTCGACCTCATAGTCGCCAATCGATAAATATAGATAACCTGTATGAGATAAGATCCAAGGGCTGATCACTAACCCAAGTAATATGATCACAATATAAGCGAGTGTCCTGATCATAGAGAAGGCTCCCTCACCGCTGACAAGTGACCATAAGTGACGAGTTGCTTGAGTAATGGAACCGAATCAAAACGACGGATTTGTGTATGAGAAAGCGTCAACCTTTTCAATTGCTCAAGCTCATTTAATGCATTTTTAGTGGTTTCATTTTGCAGATCAAAATATTCAGATAACCACTTGTGCGCTAACTGAATAGAGTGATGAAAATTCACTTCGTCGTTGCGATACAAGGCTAGCTGTGCTTGCAGTAATTTGTTTTTAATATTTTCTTGTAGATACCAACGCTGTTTTGGTGACATCAAAGGCTGTACATCCCCCTGACGTTTACGAATATGAATAAAATCCTTAATTAACGCTTGCCAGGTCTTATTAATGTTTTCTTTCCAATCATCAATCGATTCTGACAAGACATTATCTTCAGGCTGTACTGTTACTTTCGGTTTAAATTGATTGAGTGGTAAGCTATCTAGCTGCTCAATCACGCCATCAATAGCAAATACAGCACCTGTAATATCGGTTTCGTTTATGGATTTGACTTTGGATAGATCCCGAGAAATGGCTTTTCTGATTTGCAATAACGAAGGGTCTTGCATCGATGCAATCTGCTGATCGGCAGCTTTCAATAATTCAGTCGCCGTCATAGGATCATTTTCTAACCACAGTTTCCGACCCGCCATACGTACAAGATAATCCGCTTCCGCTGCCATCCAATGTTTGGGGCTGCGTTTGGCTAGTCCACTGACATTACTTTCTAATTCTGCCACACGTTGCTGTAGCTGCTGGCTTTTTTGGTTAACACTTTGGTTTTCTGCTTTGAGCTGTGCCGTGTATGAATTCTGTTGTTGTAGTTTCTGCTCAACACTCGCTATCTGTGCATGCCATTCTGCTTCTTTTGATTGTTGCTGGTTATAAAAGTAATACCCCGTAGCCACAATCCCGCAGCTCACAGTAAAACAAAGCAAGATACTCAATATTATCCAGATTGAGGTTTTCGCTTTAGCTTTGCCCTTTGAGCTCGCCACAGCTGACTTAACCTCAGACTTAACTGGCTCTGATTCAGTTTGGGCTGATTCCATTATGATGATCCTTGATGAAGCAATGTACAGGTCTCTAGCAAAGCAAGTTCACTTGCTCCACCAGCGTTCATCACCTTGGCAAATCCGTTCGATTTCGCCATGGCTTCAATTCGTTCGCTAACGACGATTAATTGGCATTGTTTGAGCCAATCACTGTCGGTTTTTTCCATTAATGTTAATAGGTTTGTGAGGATCTCACCACTGGTGATGATAACTGTATCCACGTTTTGCAGTTTCCATTCAGTTATACAAGACGCGGCATCAAGCTCAGGTAAAAGCCTTTGATAAGCTTCGATGTAATGAACCTCACCACCACGCTGCTGAATTTGTTCAGCCAACAACTCTCGACCACCTTGTCCACGTACAATAACCACAGTTTGCCCGCTTAAATCCTGAAATTGAGATAGGGATAACAACCCCTCACTGTGCTGCTCAAGTTTTGGTGGACACTTCGCCTCTATCCCTTTGCACTTTAATTGCTCTTTTGTGGCGGAGCCAATGGCAAATACTTGTGTAGAATGACTCAACGCCTGAAATAATTCTTCAGGCGCACAATTTACCGCATTAACACTGATAAATATGACTTTCTGAGAGCTTTCAACAACCGCCAGTTTATCCGCAGAAGGTGTCACTGCAGATATCGACAATAAGGGCTGGCATAGACTTTCTATCCCTAGGTCATTTAACTTACTCGCCAAAGTAAGGTTTTTTCCTTTGGGTCGAGTCAATAGCACCTTCATTTCATGTCGCCCTTACTGTTCATACCTTCAATGATGATTGATTTTATTTGTAGACTGCATCGAGAATGGCTTTAGCCCCTTGCGCTAGCAATTTTTCAGCGAGTTCAATACCTAACTCCGTGGCTTGCTGCTTATCACCTGTCACTGAATCAGCAATGATTTCACTGCCATCAGGTGCGCCCACTAATCCTCTTAACGATAGTTGATCACCGTCAATTTGAGCAAACGCGCCTATCGGCACCTGACAGCCCCCTTCTAATCGAGTATTCATCGCACGTTCGGCTAAAACGCGATAGCGGGTTTCTTGATGCTCAAGTGGCGCTAATAGGGCTTTGACTTGCTCGTCATCCATGCGACATTCAATCCCTACCGCACCTTGACCGTTAGCAGGCAGTGACACTTCAGGCTCAATAAAGCTGGCAATTCGATTAGACAATTCAAGACGGATCAGTCCGGCTGCCGCAAGAATAATGGCATCGTAATCACCGTTATCAAGCTTGGCGAGACGAGTGCCTACGTTTCCGCGTAAATCACGGATTTCAAGATCGGGACGCAAGGCACGTAACTGACATTGACGACGCAAACTAGAGGTTCCAACAATCGCACCTTGTGGCAATTCTGTAATACTCTTGTAGGTATTGGAAACGAAAGCATCACGCGGATCTTCACGCTCACAAATCACATGTAAGCCTAATCCCTCAGGGAAGTCGACAGGCACATCTTTCATCGAATGCACAGCGATATCAGCACGGCCTTCTAACATCGCGACTTCAAGCTCTTTTACGAACAATCCCTTTCCACCAACTTTGGCCAGAGGCGTATCTAAAATCACGTCTCCTTTAGTACTCATCGGCAGCAGCTCTACGGTGATATCACCATGGATTTGCTCAAGGCGTTGTTTAACATACTCTGCTTGCCACATGGCAAGAGGACTTTTGCGGGTTGCAATACGAATGACAGGTTGAGACATCGACGGTTCCACTTTTACGACTCAATGATTAGAGCAATGCTATCATTGCCCTGATAAAGTTACCATTTTTGCAGCATTGAAAATCAAAACTCAGGGTTTAACCTGATTTTTTTCTAATCGTGATATTGCTACTCTTTTTCTTGAGATCGCTTTGCCTGCCAGAATCACCATGACCGATTAAGTGATAAATCACTTTTGTATTTGATTGAATAGGGGTAACCCTAATTCACCTTCCCCCGCCAGGGATGGCTTCCATTTCCCCTTATATCAAGGTGTTATTTGTATGATAATTTCGTGATCTGGGACATAAAACAGGCGTTTTCGTGATCCATTTCACTTTAACTTGCTCGTTGACAAATTTATCGCTAGCATGAGCATTCATTGCCGTTCTGACCTAGTATCTCGATGCTTGAACAACAGCGCATATCTAAACTCGCCAATCAGCTTAATCAAGTAAGACTTGCACGCCTTCACGCATTATTAACCCCAATGCAGCAACGGGTGTTTCGCTTACTTCCGTATTTATTGCATCAGAACCACGTCGAAGTACCAGGTTTTGTCAGTCGGCATACGTCTAAAGGTGTCGTTGATTTTTCCTTCAACGACGCGCTCATTGAAGATTGCCAAATATTTAATTTCCCGCTTGAAATAGACTCGGTATCTGCGCCCATTTTTGAAGGTATTTATGCCATGGGCAGTGTGGCGAGTTTCGGACACTCAAAACACAGTGACATCGACATTTGGGCCGTGCATCAAGCTAAAGCCTTAGCCACAGATTTAACATTACTAAGACAAAAACTCGATAAGTTGACTCAATGGTTCGCCAGTTTCGATTTAGAAGTGAATTTTTATCTGGTTCATCCACAGCAATTTTGTGTCGAACAAGCTGAAAGTCATCATCAAACTCTAGGTCGAGAACACAGTGGTAGCGCACAGCACTGGTTATTATTAGAAGAGTTTTATCGCTCACAAATTTGCCTTGCTGGACGACCTGTTGCTTGGTGGCCTCACGTCAAAGAACTTCCTGAATTACTGCATTTAGGTGATGTTCGTAATCTCGATGCCAGTGAATATTTTGGCGCTTCTTTGTGGCACCTTTATAAAGGGATCGAGAAACCTCATAAAGCGTTACTCAAAGTACTGCTGCTTGAAGCCTATGCCAGTGACTATCCGAATTCTCTTTTGGTGACCGATAAAATATGGCAAAAGATATTAGATGGTGATTTTTCTCAGGAAAACGATCCCTATCTGGTGCTTTATTATTACATTGAAGATTATTTACTTAAGCTCAACGATGCTAAGCGATTAGAAGCATTGCGACGCTGTTTTTATTTAAAGTGCGGATTAAAGCTCACTCGTGAAGATCATGAAAACGATTGGCGAGCTGAAAAAATGCAGCAGCTGGTCAAGCAATGGCAATGGTCTGAGACCCTACTACAAACACTAGACGAGCGTGAACATTGGCACTGTGGACAAATACAACAATTTAACAGCCAGTTATACGATCTACTGCTTTCTAGCTATCAAACCTTATTGGCTTTTGCTTCAAAACAAGGGCTGGATGAAAGTTTAAAAATGGATGAGTTGAATGTGCTTACTCGAAAATTACGCACATTTTTTCATAACAATGATCATCAAATCAGTAAGCTCAACCGCGTATCTGCCGCTGTCATCACCGAAGATGAATTAACCGTGCTTCACTCCAATCGTGACGGTTTGTATTACTTATATCGTGGTGCGTTACAAGGCTCAGATTTCATTGGACAAACACCAATATACCAAGCTACGGCATTATCAGGTTTGTTGATGTGGGTGTGTTTCAATAAGATTTCATCACCAAAAACCAAATGGTATTTATCGCTAGATACTTGGCAACGGTCTAAAAAAATTGAAGCCATTAATAAGCAGATCCTCAGTCTTTTAAAAAGCGCTCCACCACCCAACAGCGTCAGTAAACACGATTTATGTCAGCCTTGGTATTATCGTCAGTTAATTTTGCTCATTAACCTTTCGTCTGATCCCACTCATGACTGGCAAGGGCAAGAAATGATGGTAGATGTACTCAATGCCAACATCTTTTCTTTGGGCCGAAAAAAGCTCAACATGCTCGGCAGTATTGATATTTTATCGGTAAACAGCTGGGGCGAATGGCATTATCGAAGCTTTAAAGGAAATACTGCAATGCTTGATGCTCTGACCTTTATGGCACCGGGATTAAGCCGAGCTAGCCAAGGACTAGGCATTGAAATATTCAGTGCTTCTAGACGTCTCGCTCGTCAGCTCAGCCAGCAAATAGAAAAGCTAACCAGACAGGCATTGAGGTTAACTCATAGAGCCACCGACTCTTGTACTTTATTACAGCCAATCCATATAGGTGAAAAACGTTTTGGGATTTTTATCAACCGACACAGCGCCGTTTGCCAAGATCTACAAGACCCTAAATCTTTTTATCAACGCATCAGTTGCGATAAATTAACCGAATTGCCCCGTCCAGAAGTATGTGAAGACCCACATGCTTGTGCTCCTTCAATCATATTGGATCATGCCGCCATGGATACCATCCAATACTTTTTAAGGCAGACAGGAGAAGATATTGAAGTGTTTGTGATGGATGAGTTCAACGAGATTCAGCATTTTATCCAACGTCAGCAACCGATTGAGCAACTGATCAGCACCATCAGTCGCCATTTTGCATTTAGTGAAATCACAGAAAATCGCGGCCATTTTAATTTGCCGCAATTTTTCTTACTTCAACGCACGGAAGGAAACTTAGAAGTCGTGCCATTTGGCATATCAGCTGAAGAAGCACTGAATGATTTTTAAATCAAAAAAATCATTCATTAACTCTAACTAAATTTGATCACCAGTCCGCTTTGTTTGGTAATTGAATCTTCCAGATGAGAAATAAATTCACACTGATTACGAGTGTCATACCACTTTTCGCCATCAAACCCAAAGTGATAACCTCCAAAGCGCGTCGCCAACCAAATTTCATGCAATGGCTCTTGTTTATTGATAACGATCTTGGAGCCATCTTCAAAGGCTAGTTCAAGAACCCCTCCACTGGCATCAATATCAATATCGGCATCTTGCTCATCGATCATGGCCTCAACGGCGTTTTCAATGGTATGAAATACCTCATCAACCTTATGGTGATATTCAGTATCTGTCATTTTCATGCTTGAACCCTTTGCTTTTTAGTCATTGGATGCGATTATAACTCTAAATGTATAAAACTCAGAGTAATAGACGCATGAAACCAATGATGTTGATGTTGTTAGCTTGCCTTTGCCTTAGTGGTTGCGGGCAGAAAGGTCCTTTATATCAAACCCCAACTCCAGAGACCAATAAAGCATCAGCTCAGCAACAAACTGATGTTGACCAAGCACAGTCAGCCCCGTCCATTACCAATTAATGAGTTACTAAAAGGAAGTTAGTTATGGATCATTTCACTTATCAAGGCGAGCGACTGTGGGCTGAACAATGTGATGTTCATGCGTTAGCTCTACAACATGGTACGCCTATGTACCTTTATTCTCGCGCCACCTTTGAACGCCATTTTAAAGCATTTAAAACTGCGATTGCTGATCATCCTCATCTTATTTGCTATGCCGTTAAAGCCAATTCAAACTTAGCCATATTAAACCTAATGGCAAGACTGGGCAGTGGTTTTGATATTGTATCTGGCGGTGAGCTAGCCCGCGTAATTGAAGCCGGAGGTGATCCCGCTAAAGTGGTGTTTTCAGGCATTGGCAAAACTCAACAAGAGATGCAAGAAGCCCTTGAACTTGGGATCCATTGCTTTAACGTCGAATCCATTGCGGAATTAGAAACCCTAAACTTAGTCGCTGAACGTTGCGGCAAAGTTGCCCCTGTTTCATTACGCATTAATCCTGATATCGATGCCGGAACTCACCCGTATATTTCGACAGGTATGAAAGAGAATAAGTTTGGCATTGCAATGAACGATGCCTTGGCCACGTTCCGCCTAGCTCAGTCATTACCTCACGTAAATGTGATTGGTGCAGATTGCCACATTGGCTCTCAGCTTACAGAAATCCAACCTTTCCTCGATGCCATGGATCGCATGTTGGTACTCATTGATACCCTTAATGCCGAAGGTTTTGATATCAAGCACCTTGATATTGGTGGTGGTTTAGGCGTTCCTTATGATGATGATGTGCCGCCACATCCGAATGAATACGCAGCGGCTGTAGTAAAAAAATTGGAAGGACGCCCATTAAAGCTCATTATGGAGCCGGGACGTGCTATTGCTGCGAATGCAGGGATTTTTGTCACTCAAGTACTGTACCTCAAACACAATGAAGATAAGCGTTTTGCCATTGTCGATGGCGCTATGAATGACTTATTACGACCATCGCTGTATCAAGCCTATCATCAGATCATTCCTGTGATAAAACAGTCTGGAGAGGCTCAAGAATACGACATTGTTGGACCAGTGTGTGAAACCGGCGACTTTTTGGGTAAGAATCGTTCACTTGTCACCAAAGCCAATGATTACCTTGCTGTGCGCAGTTGTGGGGCTTACGGGTTTACTATGGCTTCCAACTATAACTCTCGCCCTAAAGCGATCGAAGTGATCGTTGACGGCGATCAAAGCCATGTGATCCGCCAACGTGAAACCCTACCGCAGCTTTGGCAAGGTGAGCAGTTACTGCCGTAATCAAGCTCTACCTTTTTGACTCACTACAGCAATGGAAACAACAACAGCATTATGAACGATAAAAGAAAGGCGAATGTGATCAACTTTACTAAAATGCACGGTTTGGGAAATGACTTTATGGTGATTGATGCCATCACCCAAAACGTCTTCTTTTCACCCGAGCAGATCAAACGCCTTTCTGATCGGAATTTTGGTGTTGGCTTTGATCAATTGTTATTAGTAGAACCGCCATACGACCCAGATCTTGATTTTCATTACCGTATTTTCAATGCCGATGGCAGCGAAGTGGAGCAATGCGGTAACGGTGCACGCTGCTTTGCCCGTTTTGTAAAAAATAAAGGGCTAACGCAAAAGCATAAAGTCAAAGTCAGCACTTCCAATGGCAAAATGACACTTCGTCTTGAACGAGACGGCCAAGTTACCGTGAATATGGGGGTACCGATTTTCGATCCACAGCGCATTCCATTTAAAGCCAAGCAAACCGAAAATATCTACTTATTGCAAGCTCAAGAGCAAACGTTTTTGTGCGGTGCTGTCTCTATGGGAAACCCTCATTGTGTGATTGAAGTTGACGATATAGAAACTGCGCCCGTTGATGAAATTGGCGCTATACTTTCAAAGCATGAACGCTTCCCTAAAGGCGTTAATGTCGGCTTTATGCAGATCATTAGCCCTGATCATATTAAGCTCAGAGTCTATGAACGTGGAGCCCAAGAAACATTAGCTTGTGGAAGTGGAGCATGTGCTGCTGTTGCCATTGGACAACGGCAAAATAAATTGAAACACGTCGTTCGAGTAGATTTACCCGGCGGTCGTTTAAAAATCGCATGGGATGGTGAAGGAAAACCATTGTGGATGACCGGCCCAGCGCAACATGTTTATGATGGAAACATTCAGTTATGAGTAATGCTTTAACGCCCAAGGAAAAAGTTTGTGCTGAGCTGGACGAACAGTTAGTCTACGAATACCTCTCTGATAATCCGGATTTTTTTAATCGCTATCCCAATTTATTACATACATTAAGGCTACCGCATCAACAACGTGGCACGGTCTCGATTGTTGAGCGTCAGCAAGAGTCATTGCGCCAGCGAGTCGTTCAACTGGAAGAAGAAATTACGGCGTTGATGAGTGCAGCAACCAATAATGAACGCATCTTTCGTTTCAACTCCCAATTAGTATTAGATTTATTTGCTTGTACTCAGTTTGACGATCTTAAACACACGCTCTCCGATGCATTAAAAAGTGAATTTAACTTTTCAAATGTGCGCTTAATCGCGGTTCAAGACGTCGACACTGAAATGATGCAATTATGGAACAAGCGCATGCATTCAGGCTATTACTTAGGTCGACTGACTCAACAAGAGTCTAAAAAGCTGTTTGGGAAGGAAGTCGGCTCAGTAGCGCTTTCTCAACTCACACCAGAAAACGGCTGTGATAAAGTAATTTTTGCCATTGCCAGCCCTAACGGTGCCCATTTTCAACCGGAAATGGATACTTTGTTCCTCGAGCAACTGAAAACTATCATTACTCTTAAACTCAGCAGTTTCAAATAATGGCGCAGCCAGACAATACTAAAATAGAACAAGACTTCGAGCGCTACTTGCGCTCAGAAAGACGATTGTCTCCCTACACCTGTCGAAATTACTTACGTGAATTAACTCGTTTTAAAGCATTACAAACGGAAGAACAACACTGGCAAGCTCTCAGCCCTGATGATTTACAATCATTGCTGGCTAAGCTCCATCGACAAGGATTGAGTCCAAGAAGTATTGCCCTTAGTTTGTCATCCATAAAACAGCTGTACCAATTTTTGTTGCGAGAAGGAAAGATCAATACTGACCCGAGCGTGTTACTTCGCGCACCTAAACAAAATAAACCATTACCCAAAAATCTTGATGTTGATAGCATTCAACACCTTGTTGATATCAACCCAGATGATCCGTTGGCTGTTCGTGACAAAGCGATCATGGAGTTGTTTTACTCAAGTGGACTTCGCTTAGCCGAACTTGCAGCATTGAATACAAGTGATTTTAGTGATCAACTAAAACAAGTCACTGTAATGGGTAAAGGTGGGAAGATGCGAATGTTACCCGTTGGCTCCAAAGCGGTAGATGCATTACAAGATTGGCTAGACATTCGAAGTACGATTAATACATTAGATTCTGCAGTTTTTGTTACCCAAAAAGGCAAGCGTTTATCTCACCGTAGTATTCAGACACGACTCAATAAATGGGCACAGCAACAAGGGCTATCAAGTAAAGTTCACCCTCACAAATTACGCCATTCATTTGCCACGCACATGCTAGAAGCGAGCGCTGATCTTAGAGCCGTACAAGAACTGTTGGGACATGCCGATTTATCCACAACACAAATCTACACCAGCTTAGACTTTCAGCATTTAGCTAAGGTTTACGACGGTGCTCATCCAAGAGCAAAAAGAAAGGAAAAATAATGCGCAGTTATCTTGGTCTTCGCCAAATCCAAGTCATTAGCTTCGATCTTGACGACACCCTATATGACAACCGTCCGATCATCAAAAAGGCTGAACTACAATTTCTGAAGTGTATGCAACAAATTGCGCCAGCGACACATCAATGGCAATCAGACTTTTGGCTCAGTCAAAAACAACAAGTGCTAGAGCTATCTCCAGAACTATCTCATGATACTTGGCAGAGTCGAGAGCAAACATTGAAGTTTGTTCTTAAGCAACAAGGAATATCTGAGCAGCAGACTCAACAGTTGGCAAAGCTAGGCATGGAACATTTTTTATTCCATCGCAGCAATTTTACTGTTCCTCAAACCAGCCTTGAATTGCTTAACGCCTTGAGCCAACACTATCCACTGATTGGCATTTCCAATGGCAATGTCGATCCCAAGGCCATTGGTATTGCAGACTATTTCCAATTCATTTTACATTCTGGAAATGGCTTAAGAATGAAACCGGCACCAGATATGTTTTCGCTAGCTTGCGAGCGTCTGCAGTTGGCTCCAGAGCACATCCTTCATGTAGGTGATAACCCTCATGCCGATGTGGTTGGAGCCAAAAACTTCGGCTGCCAAGCGGCATGGTTAAATCCAGGTTATGGCCAAACCGAAAGGCAGTCGCCAATAACCACCTTACCTCATATTGAACTGAGCGATATTCAGCAACTTCGCTATTTACTACCATAATCATTACCACTTTGAGTTAAACATTCATTAGCGCACAACGTTAAGATTATGTTTTCTAAGCCCTGTTATATACAGGGCTACTAGACACGTTAGCCAGTTTCATCTTTATTCGGAGTTAGCCATTTCGCACTGTTAGCCGCCCCTTGTCGTCGTCTTCTGTCTAAGCGTTGGCAATACTCGGTTAATGCCATTAGGTTTCCGGCAGGTCCTTTAAACATCTTGCTAAATCGAGAACACAACCTTAGCCAATTTTCGCAAGGTAAATTCAAGCCCATCAAAATACGTTCACTCTTCACCAATCGCTCACTATTATGATGAACTAGGCTGAATGCCGTTTCTTCGACAAGCTTGATGTAATCCCGCATCCCAAGTGGTAAACATTTTTCATGCTCATTCACATCTTGATGGTTAAACTTCATCAACTCTTTCGGCTGTACGCCTTTTAATTTAGCTTGAATACGACGCTGGATACTCGTGAATGTGGAATCTATAGGGGTGTCTGAAATTTTGGCTCGGATCGGGTTCAGATCTACATAAGCCATACAAGCCAGAAGTGCTGTTTCATCTAATAAAGCTTGAGATTTAAATCGACCTTCCCAAAAACGTCCTTTACATTCATCTTCCTTATTCGCCATCCGAGCTATAGGCTCATTTAATGCCCGCATAAACCAGCTGATGTCGCAAAGACGACTTCGGTATTCAATGATTTGTTTAGTTAGCTCTTGCTTTTTAGCCTTTGAGAGTGAGTCGCCTTGAATGAACGCCTGCGTTAAAGGTGTTCCTTTATGCAGCCGATGCCACTGCTCTATCACTTCAAGATCTGACCAACGCTTTGCTTTATCTAAATCTACGTGCAATACGACATGCAAATGATTCGACATCACCGCATAAGCACAGATATCAATGGCAAAAATTTCAGCCAGATGCAGTAAGCGTTGTTCTACCCAGCCTCGCCGATGCTCATAACTTTTACCCGTGAGCTGGTCGAGTCCACATAAGAAAGCACGACGCACGCAACGAGAGATACAGTGATAATACGGCGTATCTTGCAGGCTAACTAAACTTTTTCGAGGGGCAGGCATCCACGACTCTCCTTGTCTGGAACGGTTATTTTTTAAGCCTAGGCGAGGATTTAAATTAATGCAAATAATTATGGGTGTCTAAATAAATTATTTTGATTAGGGTTTTAAAAACGGAGTTAATATCTCTTCTACATCTTCATGGTTTTGTAGCAATCGAGCCTGAATTTTACAGTGGCGCGCACCTTCGATGTGTCTTTGGGTGTCATCGATAAATAATGTAGTTTCTGGATTGGCATTGGCTGAAGCTAATACTTTCTTAAATGCTTCTGGCTGTGGCTTTCGTAAGCCTAGTAAATGAGAGTAAAAAACTCGGTCGAATACCTGCTGCAGAATGTCTTGTTGATACTGCTGATGTAAGATTAATTGCAGAGCCTCATAATGAATGGCATTAGTATTTGAAAACAGGATTAATTGATAATGAGGTTTTAACTTTAATAGCAATTCAATTCGAGATTCGGGTAAATCAAACAACATTGCATTCCAAGCGCTATCAATTTCATCATTGCTTAAGGCTAGGCCTGAAAGCTCACGGATCTTGCTTCTAAAAGCCTCTGGGGTTTCTTTACCTGCTTCCAAGCGGTCAAAGAAAGGCTGTTGTGCATTTTGGTGATAGTAATCAGTAAAGGAACGAAAGCCTAGTTTGGCAAAGGCTTGCTCAGTAGCCTGATAATCCAAATTGAGCAATACACCACCGAGATCCAACAGCAATGTCTTGATTGATGCCATGACAGTGTGACAGTTGATTTCAATTAACTAGACAGTAACCCGTCAGTTCTGAACTTAGTCTTAATCAAGATGAATAGAAAGGATATTTTTGACAGAACTATTTATCTAAAAAAACCACTTGGTAATAATGACTATCAGTGTATTCTGCATAGGGTGAAAAGATAGAATGGCCACTGAGCTTTCCGGCATAGATAAATTGGTATTTAGGTTTTCTAATTGGCTTTAGCACTAGGCAATTATGATAATAGGGCTCAGTAAAAGTAAATTTACCTAGATTAGTTAAAGGTTTAGCTGAAGAAACATCAATGATTGTAGAACTGACATCCAGCTGATAATCGTAGTTTTGAGGCACTTTTACATTGGATGCAAGAGGAGTATTAAACTCAGGCTTTGAATGACTAGAACAAGCCGCCAACAAGCTAATCAAAAGTAACGCGATAAATCCTTTCATCTATCATCCTTTTAATGAGGTTCTAGTTCAACAAGCCTCTTCAAACTTATCATCAATCAGCTGACAAACGGCATTTAAAGCCGCTTTAGCATCTTTTCCTGTAGCAATAACTTTAATGGTTTTTCCCATGCCAGATTCCAGCATCAACAATCCCAAAACACTTGAAGCTGATGCCGATTTATCACCTTGCTTGAGCGTCACTTCGGCATCAAATTCTGAGGCTAATACGGCTAGTTTAGTGGCTGCTCTTGCATGTAAGCCCAGCTTATTGCAAATCAGAACTTCTTTTTCAAGCGTCGGCATTCACCAGTTCCTTATGACGAACCTCGACATTACGATTATTTTTATTCAAATGCTCACCAAGCTGCTCAGCCACAAACACAGAACGGTGTTGCCCACCTGTACAGCCAATCGCAATGGTCAGATAGCTACGATTATTCCGTTCAAGTTGAGGTAGCCAAGTATCAATCAAATTGGCAATTTGCCAGATAAACTTATTCACTTCAGGTTGAGCATTCAAAAAATCTTGAACAGGTTTATCAAGCCCAGTGAATGGTCTAAGGGCTTCTTCCCAATGAGGATTCGGAAGAAATCGAACGTCAAACATAAAGTCAGCATCATTAGGACGACCGTGTTTGAAACCGAAAGACTCCACATTGATCACCAGCTCTTGCTCGACTCTACCAAGCAAAACCTCTCGGATTTTATCACTGAGCTGATAAGCATTGGTTTCTGAAGTATCTATAAAGTGATCCATCATCTTAGACATGCCTGACAATAGCTCACCTTCAATACGAATCGCTTCGGGTAAGTTTTTGCATTGATAGGCCAGCGGATGCAATCGTCTTGTTTCGGTATATCGTTTAAGTAAAACCTCATCATTAGAACTGATAAAGAAACTGAGGATCTCAATATCAATGAAACTTTTCAGTTGTTGCTCAAATACTTTGTCTTGTTCAGGTAGATTACGGACATCGACACTGATCGCTACCAGCTCTTGAGTCGGTTTTAGCTCTTCAATTAATCCACCTA
Organism: Parashewanella tropica; assembly: GCF_004358445.1. Taxonomy (NCBI): domain Bacteria; kingdom Pseudomonadati; phylum Pseudomonadota; class Gammaproteobacteria; order Alteromonadales; family Shewanellaceae; genus Parashewanella; species Parashewanella tropica. The sequence continues at coordinate 340,189 of NZ_CP037951.1, read as the reverse complement.
ACAAACTCATCGGTAGATTATCAACACAGTAATAGCCTAGATCCTCAAGTACTTTAAGTGCTACCGATTTACCCGACCCACTTCGACCCGAAACAATGACTAATTTCATCCAGTAATCACCTGATAAAGTTCTTGCTCGTCATTAATACGACGTAACTGTTTGAGAGTTTGCTTATCGCTGAGTTTTTCAGCCATTGCTGATAAGGTACTAAGATGCTCTTGACACTGATCAGAAGGAACCAATAGCGCAAACAAGATATCCACAGGTTGCTTATCGATGGCTTCAAAGGCGATGGGCTGCTCACATTTGATCAATACTGCAATCGGAGTATCGATGTTGTCTAATCGACCATGTGGGATCGCAATACCATTTCCAATGCCCGTACTGCCCATTTTTTCACGGGCGAGGAGGCTCTCAAAGATTTCTTGAGAAGAAAGCTCTGGATACTGAGAAGCAACCAAGTCACTGATCATTTCCAGTACTTTCTTCTTACTGCCAGGCGTCGCACAGGTTGTGCATTCTGGCTTTAAAATGATGTTTAATTCCATCGTTAATGTTTTATCAACTTCTCTTTATGTTTGATCACTTGACGATCGAGCTTTGCCATTAACAAATCAATGGCAGTATACATATCATCATGTTGTGATTTGGCATAGGCTTCTTTGCCATTTAATATCAAACTGGCTTCAGCGGTTTGATTCGATTTTCGAACATTTAGCACGACGCGCACATTATTGATCTGTTCGAAATGACGTTCAAGTTTTGCCATTTTACCGCTGACGTATTCTTTTAGTGATTCAGTAACATCCAACTGCTGACCATTTTGTTGACCATTGATCCGGATTTGCATATCCATTGCCTCCTGTCGTTGTTAGCTGACGTTTATGTGATCATAAACTTTTGCGCTGATTTGATGGTGGGATCATCATTGCCTCTCGATACTTGGCGATGGTACGTCTTGCTACTTTGATCCCTTGTTCTCCAAGTAATTGCGCTATTTTATTATCACTGAGTGGCTTCTTCTGATTTTCTTCAGCTACTAGCTTTTTAATAAGAGCACGAATTGCTGTGGAAGAACATTCTCCGCCATCGTCAGTACCCACATGGCTAGAGAAAAAGTACTTCAGTTCAAAAATCCCTCTCGGCGTGTGCATGTATTTTTGTGTCGTCACTCGTGAAATGGTCGATTCATGCATCTCGATTTCTTCGGCCACATCATTCAAAATCATGGCTTTCATGGCTTCTGGGCCATGCTCAAAAAAGTTGACCTGATTTTTGACGATACAATTGCACACTTTTAATAAGGTATCGTTGCGACTTTCTAAACTTTTAATAAACCACTTAGCATCTTGAAGATGACCACGAACAAATTGGGTATCACTACTGCTACGACTGGTTTTCGCTAATGCTGCGTATTGCTGATTGAGTCCGATTTTCGGCATCGCATCGGGATTTAACTCCACTTGCCAACGCCCATTCTTTTTCATCACGGATACATCAGGAATAACATACTCATCTTCTTTACGGCCAATGTTTAAACCCGGTCTTGGGTCTAAACTTTGGATCAAACTCATCGCTGCTTTTAACTGTGGTTCTCTAAGCTTAGTTTTTTTCAACAAAGATCGAAAGTCACGAACGGCAATCAAGTCAATATGATCTTTAATAATGTGTTTGGCTTCGGCTAAATACGGCGTTGCCTCATCAAACTGAGACAATTGTAATAATAAGCATTCTGGTACATCTCGAGCCGCAACACCAATGGGATCAAAATGTTGTACTCGCTTTAATACCGCTTCCACTTCATCCATTTCAATCTCAGGGTCGCCCATTGCTTCTAAAATATCTTCAAGCGATTGAGTCAAATACCCTCGTTCATCAATGGCCTCAATAATGGCGGTCGCAATACCATAATCAGTACTAGAAAACGGAGTAAGATTTTTTTGCCATTCAAGATGCTCGTATAGTCCATCACTGGTTTCACCTTGAAACGGAAGATCGTCAGCCGGTAAAGCACCACTACCCGAGGTAGGCATAGCGGTAAAGGTTTCATCCCAAGTCGTATCCATGGGCAGCTCTTCAGTGAGCTTTTCTTGGGTTAAAGTCTCAGCGGTATCAGGCGTTACTGGCTCAGCAATGTCCGCATTATCATCTTGCTTTATGACTATATCTTGCTCAGCCTCAGATGCTGTTACGGACTCAGCATTAGCCGAGGCTAACTCTTCTTCTAATTCCAACAAAGGATTAGATTCAAGAGCCTGCTGAACTTCTTGATGTAGCTCTAATGATGAAAGCTGTAGCAAGCGTATGGCTTGTTGCAGCTGGGGCGTCATGGTGAGCTGTTGTCCTAACTTAAGCTGGAGTGACGCTTTCATAGTTACCGCTTGTCCTTCTTATTGTTCTTGTTGGCGCATAGCAGGACTCCCTATAAGGGTTCCCAAATAATCATCACTATAACGTGAATTGCTCTCCTAAGTACACTTCACGTACATGCTTATCATCGAGGATTTCCTCTGGCGTACCTTCGGCAATCAAACTGCCGTGGCTCACAATATAGGCATGTTCACAGACATCCAGTGTTTCTCGGACATTGTGGTCTGTGATCAATACACCTAAACCACGGTCTCTGAGCTGCTCAATGATCTTTTTAATATCAATGACAGAGATAGGGTCAACCCCGGCAAATGGCTCATCCAGCAAAATAAATTGCGGATTCGCTGCCAACGCGCGGGCAATTTCGACTCGGCGACGTTCACCACCCGATAATGCCATGCCAAGGCTGTCACGAATATGGGTGATATGAAATTCTTCAAGTAAGTGCTCTAGTTGCTCTTCCCGTTGGCGTTGATTGAGCGATGCCCGCATTTGCAATACGGCCATGATGTTATCGTAAACCGAGAGCTTACGGAAAATACTGGCTTCTTGCGGAAGATAACCAATCCCCTTCCGAGCGCGCATATGCATAGGATCAAGCGTGAGATCATCGCTATCGATAAAGATCTCACCTTTATCACTTTTTACCAATCCTACCACCATATAAAAGGTGGTGGTTTTACCCGCACCATTTGGGCCCAGTAAACCGACGATTTGCCCTGTTTTTACGGATAAACTGACATCCTTCACCACTTGTCTAGATTTATAGCTTTTTGCAAGATGTTTTGCTGTCAGAGTTTTCTGAGTCATTGCTTCTTCTCAGCTGGTGTGTTCGATGATGGCGCAGACTTTTTGTCTTTTTTACGCGCATTTTGATAATTTTCAGCAGGAATAATGGTCTGTACTCGGTCGCTGCCTTTACCAGAGCTCGCTGCGGTAACGTGTTGGTTAGCAATATTGTAGCGGATCGTTTCCGCCTTCATTTTACTGCCACCGATATCTAACTCAGCACCGCCTTTAAGGACTAAATCACCACTGATATTGTCGTAACGAATACTTACGGCACTGGCTGTGCCCAATTCACCCGTATCTAATATTTGCGAAAACGTTGCCGGCTTACCTTTGGCGATAAACACTTTGTGGCCATTTTTTTCATCATTAACGGCACTCAGTTCGTCGGCATGAATTTTAATACTGCCTTGGATAATTTTGACGTTACCAAAATACGACAATTTATTGTTTTTTAAATCGCCGGTTTGGCTTTTCGCACTAATACTTAAATCTTGCTTCAAATCATCCTGCTTGGCTACGGTAGAGAACGTCATTACCGAGCAAAATGCCACCAGCAGTATATTATTTATTCGCTTCATAGGTTCCTGTTACCTGATCGTTTAAGCGTACCGTCTCACGGTTTAAGTCGGCATATAGCCCTTTACCTTGGCTGTTAAATCCATTGCCTTTAATGTAAACCATCGCATCCGTGGTCATGATTTTTTTGTCTAAATCCAACTCAACATAGCGAGTACTGACACTTTGAAGGGGCTCTTTTTTCCCAACCGCTTCTAACTTCACATTCCAATCTAAATAAGCTTTTTGAGTGTCATCTTTTTTTAAGCGGCCTTCTTTAGCCGAGATGCGCCAAGGACTCTCATTCGAATCACCGTAAAGTAAATATACAGGCTCTGTAAATAATGTCGTATCTCTTGTCGCGTAATGTTCCATGTGTTTTGCTGTTACTTGACTGCTTAACCGTCCCTGCTTATCGTAGGAAATACTGTTAAGCTCGGTCGCCATGTAATCAGGTCGCTCAATTTGAGGACCTAGCGCAACTTTTTCACCTTGTTTTTGCTGCACCTGCCAATACAGTACTAATGCGGTACTGAAAAACAATATGATGGCAAGGGTCACTCGGTTCATACACTCATTCCTTGAGCCGATTCAAACAATCCTTGTGATTCTAAAATTAAATCGGCCAATTCGCGAACGGCACCATGACCGCCATTTATCGAGGTCACCATGTCGACCTGTTGTTTAACATAAGGATGACCATCGGCCACTGACACCGATAACCCAACCTGCTTCATTACAGGTAGGTCAACCATATCGTCACCGATATAAGCCACCTGTTGGGGTTCCAGTTCAAATTTACTCAGCAATTCATTAAAAGGTACCAACTTGTCATCAATACCTTGATAGATATGCTCAACGCCGAGTGCTGTCATTCTATTTTCAAGCAGTTGTGATTTACGACCCGTGATCACGGCTAGGTGAAAACCAGCATTCAGTAGTGACCGCACTCCGAAACCATCACGCGTATGGAACGCTTTTAACTCTTCACCGCTATTACTCAAGTAAATGCGACCATCAGAAAACACCCCATCAACATCAAAAATGATCAGCTTAATTTGTTGTGCTTTATTCCACACGGTTTGAGTTACGTCACCGTATAAGGTTGGCATCATAGTCACAGTTAAATTACTCCAGATTTGACCATATCAAGCATATTTAATGCTCCAATAGGACATTGTGCGTCATCCACTACTATCAGTCCATTAATGTTTTTCTCATCCATTAACTTAAGTGCTTCTGCTGCCAAAACATTTTTGCTTGTTGTAATACAGTTAGGCGTCATGACCTCAGAAATAGGGGTTTGTCTTAAATCCACTTCAGCATCAATCACGCGACGTAAATCACCATCGGTAAATACACCTAAGAGTTTAGACTCTTGATCGATGATTGCAGCCATCCCTAAGCCTTTGTTAGAGATGACATATAAAGCCTCGGTGATTTTCATATTGGGGCTAACCAAAGGCAATTGCTCACCCTTATGCATGACATCACTGACTTTAAGCAACAGTTTACGACCTAAACTGCCACCTGGATGTGACAAGGCAAAGTCGTCTTTGGTAAAGCCTTTGGCTTGCAGTAAAGCAACGGCGATTGCATCCCCCATAACTAAGGTAGCAGTCGTACTCGATGTCGGCGCTAACCCTAATGGACACGCTTCTTCAGGCACCTGAATACAAAGGTGTATTTGTGCCAGTTTTGCCATATTAGATTTAGGCACACCGGTAATGGAGATAATCGGCAAGCCCATGCGTTTGATCACTGGAAATAAGGTTAGAATTTCTGAGGACTCACCAGAGTTTGAAATCGCAATGACAATATCGTTCGCCGATAGCACACCAAGATCGCCATGACTGGCTTCTCCTGGATGAACAAACACCGCAGGCGTTCCGGTACTGGCCAAGGTTGCGGCAATTTTATTGCCTATGTGGCCGGATTTTCCCATCCCCATAACGATCACCTTTCCGGTGCAACTCAGCATAACTTCACACGCCTGAGCAAACTCATCCGAATTTACATAATGATATAAGCTATCTAAGGCAGCCTTTTCGATATCGACTACTTTGCTGCCCCATTGTTGGAGCTGAGTTTTATTCGCCATTGTTTTCTATTCTACCCAACCTAATCCTTGAATAACATTTTCGCTGGAATTGCAACAAATTGAAAGCCTCCCTTTATGTATTCAAGTGAACAAAAATGTCATAAATAAAGGATAATTCACGGAACTTAGATATAATTTTAGCAATCCTATATTCAATATCGTCGAGTTCACGATTACTGTAGCAAACAAAATCATTGTAATAGCAATAACGATTATTCAAAAGTAATCATGCAGTTACTTAAAAAACAACAGTGCGTTACAATAAATACATGCTTGAAGATATCATGGCATCTGTCGATTCGATTCTTGTGCCATTTTATACATTTTCGTACACTGTTTTATTTTGTATTTCCCGCAGGGGATCTCTCTTTCGACTAAAGGCTCTAAATGGAAAATCAAACACCAAATTTGGTAGAAGTGAGGAATATGAGCTTCAATCGAGGCTCAAGAGCAATTTTTAAAGATCTCAATCTGACCATTCCTAAAGGGAAAGTGACTGCGATTATGGGCCCAAGTGGTATTGGTAAAACAACACTGCTGAAATTAATGGGTGGACAACTGACCCCAGATTCTGGCCAAGTATTATTTGACGGCCAAGACTTGCATAAAATTAGCCGCAGCCAATTATTTAAGCTACGCCAACGAATGAGTATGTTGTTCCAAAGTGGCGCCTTATTTACCGATATCAATGTGGCTGATAATGTCGCTTTTGCCCTTCGTGAACACTCCAATCTACCCGAAAGCATCATCAACACCATAGTGGCGATGAAATTAGAAGCAGTTGGATTAAGAGGTGCTGGTAAACTCATGCCTAATGAGCTATCAGGCGGTATGCAGCGCCGAGCGGCACTTGCCCGTGCCATTGCGCTTGAGCCAGAATTGGTGATGTATGATGAGCCCTTTGCAGGTCAAGATCCTATCGCGATGGGCGTATTGGTAAAACTGATCAAAGAGTTATCGGAATCATTAAACCTCACATCAGTGGTGGTTTCCCATGACGTGGTTGAAGTACTCAGTATTGCTGACTATGTCTATGTGGTTGCTGATAAAAAAGTGATTGCCGAGGGTACACCAGAGCAACTTAGACAATCAGATAACCCCCAGTTACAACAATTTATGGGAGGGGAGCCTGACGGCCCTGTACCATTCCACTTCCCTGCATCAGATTATAAAAAGGAGTTATTGGGTGAGAATCGTTGATCGTATCACCGCTGTAGGGCATAACGCTATTGAGTTTATTTCCGGTTTTGGCCGAGCTGGACTCATGTTGTGGAATGCCATTGTAAATGTGCCACGCATCCGTAAAGGAACCCCGCTTCTCATAAAGCAGCTTTATGTTGTGGGCGTTCAATCCTTTATCATTATTACCATTTCAGGCTTATTCATTGGTATGGTGCTGGCATTGCAAGGCTATACCATCTTGTCTGACTTCGGTACCGAAGAAAGCCTAGGTCCTATGGTCGCACTGAGTTTACTGCGCGAACTTGGGCCAGTCGTCACAGCCTTGCTGTTTGCGGGTCGAGCGGGCTCTGCGTTAACGGCTGAAATAGGCCTAATGAAAAGTACCGAGCAGCTTTCCAGTTTAGAGATGATGGCGATTGATCCCTTAAGACAAGTGATAGCACCGAGATTTTGGGCAGGTGTGATCAGTATGCCACTGCTAGCGATGATTTTCTCTGCCATTGGCATTTATGGCGGCCACATCGTTGGTGTTGAATGGAAAGGCATTGATGCAGGTTCTTTTTGGTCGATTCTGCAATCTAAAGTAGAGTGGCACCAAGATATTCTAAACTCTCTAATAAAAAGTCTAGTGTTTGCCGTTGTAGTCACTTGGATTGCCCTTTACCGAGGCTATCAAGTAATACCGAACCCTGAAGGGATAAGCCGTGCTACCACTCAAACCGTGGTGCAAGCTAGCTTAGCCGTCTTGGCTTTAGACTTTTTATTAACAGCATTAATGTTTGGTTAATGCTGCAGTACTTCCGCTAAAAAGCGTGAAGCGAAACAAATACATAGATTTTTTAATTGGGCAGTGTTACTGCCCTAAAACGGACTTTTTGACTTGTGGTAGGCAAATATGTTGACTCGCAAAATTGAATTTTTAGTTGGATGTTTTTTACTTACTGGTTTAGCCGCGTTTCTCACTTTGGTGTTTAACGTAGCGAATATCAAAATTGATAGTGGTGAAAGCACTTATGCCCTCAAGGCTCACTTTACTAACGTTGGTGGCCTTAAAGTACGCTCCCCTGTAAAAGTCGGAGGGGTAACTGTAGGCCGAGTGAGTGATATCACTCTGGATCCAAAACAACTGGATGCAGTAGTGACCATTCAAATCGACAAGCGCTACGACCAATTCCCAGAAACCAGTAGCCTATCCATTCTAACCTCAGGCTTATTGGGCGAACAATTCCTTGGTCTGACCCCAGGGTTTGTGGATGACGATATTTCAATGCTTAAGAATGGCGACCAAATTGAGAACACTCACTCAGCTTTAGTATTAGAAGATCTGATTGGGCAGTTCCTGTATAGCCTTGGCTCAAAAGATAAGTAGGAGCAACCCATGCGAAAGTTATTCTCCAAAATTTTATTACCTATCTGTTTAATGATCAGCAGCTTTTCTGTAATGGCCGCTGATATTAACACTAAAAACCCATACACCATGATCCAACAGGTAGCCGATCAAACCTTTGCACGTTTTAAAGCGGATCAAAGCAAAATTAAAGCCGATCCTAACTATTTAAAAACCATCATCACCGATGAGTTGTTACCTTATGTTGATTACAAATATGCCTCGTACATGGTCTTAGGTCGTAATTTACGTTCATCGTCGAAATCACAGCGCACGGCATTTGTTACCTCATTCAAAGACTATTTGATCAGCACCTATGCGACAGCCTTTACAGCGTACACTGATCAGCAAGTCAAATTTTCTCCAGCTAAGGATTTCAGTAATCAAAAAATTGTTACTGTACCTGTACAGGTGATTTCAGGTGGCCGTCCACCAATCAATATCTCTTTTAAAGTGCGTAAGCTGAAAAATGGCACTTGGAAAGTGTTTGATTTAGTGGCCGAAGGCGTGAGCTTATTACAATCTAAGCAATCAGAAATCGGTGGCTTGATCCAGCGCCAAGGCCTAGACTCTGTCATCAAGATGCTAAGTGAAAAAGCAAAAGCTCCTATTCAAGCAGCAGCTGAGACAAAATAATGGCACAATTCACTATTAATCAAGACAGCTGTGTTCTATCAGGGCGACTCTCACGAGAAGAGGTCGTCGCTCTCTGGACAAAACGCAAGAGCTTGTTAAGCTCACAAGTCAATCAACTTGACCTATCTGAGCTTAATTACATTGATAGTTCAGGCATTGCGTTTTTGTTTCATTTAGTCGAACAACAAAAACAGAATAACCTAATCTTATTGTTGGTGAACCCTTCCCAACAATTACAATCATTGATTGCGCTTTATAACTTGCAACCAATGTTTGAATCTCAAAATTCTTAAAAATTAAGGTAGTAATTCCGATGGAATGCAAACAAGTAGAAGAGCTATTACGCGCTCAGCTCGAACTTGACGAACTGTACGTAACTCAAGACGGTACCCACTACAAAGTGATTGCGGTTGCCGATATGTTTGGTGAACTTTCTCCAGTAAAACGTCAGCAGGCAATTTATGCGCCGTTATCAGAGCAAATTGCAAGCGGTGCTTTACACGCGCTAACCATCAAAACCTTTACTCCGGAGCAGTGGAAACGCGAAAAGCTCTTTAATATGCCAGCATAATCGGAGTACTTTGTGGACAAACTAACTATCGAGTCCAGCCAACCATTGGCTGGCAATGTCGTCATTTCTGGAGCTAAAAATGCTGCACTGCCCATTTTAATGGCAGGTGTACTCGCTGAAACCGATTTCATCGTCAGCAATGTACCCGATCTTCGCGATGTTCAAACCAGTTGTAAATTACTGCAATGCCTAGGGGCAGATGTAACAAAACTGGATGATGGCCAATTTAAAATCTCCACTCAAAACCTAGATCATTTTTGTGCGCCTTATGACTTAGTCAAAACCATGCGTGCGTCAATTTTGATATTAGGCCCACTGCTTGCCCGTTTTGGTACTGCCGATGTGTCTCTGCCTGGTGGTTGTGCAATCGGAGCACGTCCGGTCAACTTGCATTTGCATGGCCTTGAACAAATGGGCGCTCACATTGAAGTGGAAGAAGGTTACATCAAAGCCAGAGTCGATGGCCGCCTTAAAGGTACTCACATCATCATGGATATGGTGAGTGTAGGGGCAACCGAAAATCTACTGATGGCTGCGGTTCTTGCCGAAGGCACCACCGTCATTGAAAACGCTGCGCGTGAACCTGAAGTTATTGACCTTGCTCATTGCCTTGTTGCCATGGGCGCAAAGATTGAAGGTATTGGTACTGCAAAATTAGTGATTGAAGGCGTTGAGTCACTGAAAGGCTGTGATTATCGCGTGATGCCAGATCGTATCGAAACCGGTACTTTCTTAGTTGCAGCCGCGATCACCCGTGGGCGTATTCGCTGTTTAGATGCTGATCCGGCATCATTAGAAGCAGTACTAATGAAGCTAGAAGAAGCAGGTGCTGAAATCACTAAAGGCACCGATTGGATTGAACTGGATATGCACGGTAAGCGTCCAAAAGCCGTCAACATCAAAACCGCTGTTTACCCGGGCTTTCCAACCGACATGCAAGCACAATTTTGCGTATTAAATGCATTGGCTGAAGGTAATGCCACCATCAGCGAAACCATCTTTGAGAACCGTTTTATGCACGTACCTGAGCTGATTCGTATGGGCGCAAAAATGGAACTTGAAGGTCATACGTGTATCATCAATGGCATTGAGCAGCTCAAAGCGGCGCCAGTAATGGCGACAGACTTACGCGCTTCAGCAAGTCTTGTGATTGCGGGTTTAATGGCAGAAGGTAAAACCGTAGTCGATCGTATTTATCATCTTGATCGCGGTTATGAGCATATTGAGGATAAGTTTGAAAAACTCGGCGGTAAAGTTTATCGAGTGAAGTAGCTTTCACGAATTATTTTTACAGCTGCACCTCAAGTAAAAAAAGCCTTTTGAGCATTCAAAAGGCTTTTTTTGATCTGTAGCGGCAACTAATACCATTCACATCAATTAATTGTGTTTTAAGGGAAGCGTTAGTAAAGGAAATACAAGGCGCAATGACGAATCATAGCTGTAGCTATGGTGAGGAATTGCAACGATGTAGTTACAAAGCTAAGGCTTCATCTAAGACATAGTTAATTGGTACGAATGGTATAAAAGTTCAAATGGTGCATCCATGCACCGCAGAACCACACCCAACTCCATGTCAGGTTTTCATTATTTCTAATAATTGTCGACGGGTCGATAGCCCATTTAGGTGATTGACGGGAGGGTGGTTTGAGCTAGCGCTTGTTTTTTGGTTTAGGCAGAGGGAGAGTTTCTGCGAAACTCTAGAAAGTCGTGGGTTTACCACCCACACCCGTGATAGAGGGGACTCTACAGCAAGTCCCCTCTAACAACTCCCCGTGCCGCCCAACGGAGCTAAACGTTTCAGATTTTATTGAATAAATGCCTAACGCCTCTGATGGTACATCCATGTACCCCAGAGCCTAGCCCGACATCCATGTCGGGCTTACGTCATTTTATATTCAATAAAATCCGAAACAGCTCCAAAGGGGGAAAATTAGTTATCGCCCTAAATAACAATATGTTGAACATACATAGCTTTTTTCTAAACACAAAATAGAACCACCATTCCGTATAACTCTATGGTAATTTAAGAACTCAAACATTTCACCGTTTAAACAAAGAATTAAGAGTATGCCGAAAGGATATAAACCAACTATTTTTGTCAGTTCAACTTGTTTTGATTTAGGACAGGTAAGAGCAGAAATTAGAAATTTAATCATCTCTTTAGGTCTAGAGCCTCTACTGTCTGAATATGATTCTTTCCCAATATCTCCTGATATAGATACCGTAGCAAACTGCTTACAAAATGTAAGGGAAAGAGCCGATATTTTTATTCTGATAATTGGACCTAGATATGGATTTCAAACTGAGAATGGCAGATCTATTACAAATCTCGAATATATTGAGGCAAAGAAAAAAGGAATTCCGATATATGTTTTCATTAATCAAAATATAACTAACATTTTACCTATATGGAAAAACAATCCAAATGCAGACTTTACTTCACATGTCGAAAACCCCAAGGTTCTTGAATTCGTAGAGAGCGTCTCAGACTATAAATCCAATTGGATATATAAATTCAATGATGCTCAACACATTAAAGATGCATTGTTACAGCAAATTCCTTATCTTTTCATGGAATCGCTCATTGCTCGACAGAAGTTACAAAGCTCAAAATTCAAACTTCCAGAACAACTATATTCTGCCAATGCTGCAAAATTAATCATTGAAAAACCATACGGCTGGGTTTATTTACTTTTTGGCGAGCTATGTAAATTCTATCTAGATAGCCTAAGCCATAAAAAATTCGATTTAGAATATGGTATTTGTTTTAGTGATGTAGTCACTATTCACGACCCTTCCCAAGTCTTTCAATGGATGAGTAATCATCAATCAGAAATGTTAAAACTAATAGCCATTGTTTCGACTCTAATTAATAATGCTGCTGACGCATCTTTCAATGAAGCTCATACATCAGGATGTCACCAAAAAATCCAACATGTTAGTCAAAGATTGCTCGAAGCATATGAAAATATAATAAATTGGAAGCTTTCTTTTAAAAGGTTAGAAGTTGATGAAATATTCCATCCCTTGTTAAATGAACTATCTAGTTTTGCAGATGACCCTTTATACAAAATCGAGAAGTTTATAAATGAGCAATATGATGAAGTACCTAAAGCACTTGATAAAATAAAGGAAACAGGGGAAAGCGTAGAACTCAATTTAACATTTGTTTTAGAAGCTCCTGACATGGAGCATTATGAAAAAGAAGCTGAAATATTAATGTTTCATTTAAAGCATTAGGCTTTCAACTAGTTCTCAGAGTTCACCTTCTCATCCCATCGGAGCTGTTTCAGTGAGAATTGAATATCAAAATGGCGTGAGTCCGACATGGACGTCGGGCTAGACTCTGGGGTACATGGATGTACCATCAGAGTCGTTAGCCATTTATTCAATTATCACTGAAACGTTTAGCGACGTCTGGGCGGCATGAGGGTTTCCAAAGGGAGGTTTGCTGATGAACCTCCCTTTGGGCGGTGTGGTGTGCAGCACCACGAAAAATTACTCCCTAACTTGCCCTTCTCCTAACACCACAAATTTCTCTGTAGTCAATGCCTCTAACCCCATAGGTCCAAACGCATGTAGTTTTGACGTTGAAATGCCAATTTCAGCACCAAGCCCTAGCTCGCCACCATCAGAAAAACGTGAAGAGGCGTTGACCATCACCACTGACGAATTGATGCGGCGGATAAAGTCTTGTCCTCTAGCTTCATTTTCAGTGACGATGACTTCGGTGTGATCTGAAGTGTAGGTTTGAATATGCTCAATCGCCGCTTCATAATCATCCACGACTTTAACAGCAATTTCTTGAGCCAAATATTCAGCGTGATAATCCTCATCTGTGGCTAATTGTGCGTTATCAAAAAAGTCTCGGCTTTGTGGGCAAGCATGAATGATGACATTAAATTCTGCCATTGTTTGTACCGCTTTGGGTAAAAAAACATCGGAAACCTCACTGTGAACTAAAAGAGTTTCGATAGCATTACAGGCACTAGGGCGTTGGGTTTTTCCGTTCACTAAAATGGCTACCGCCTTTTCAAGATCCGCTTGTTCATCAATATAGAGGTGACACACGCCTTTGTAGTGTTGAATGACTGGAATACGAGAATTTTCAGTCACGTAGCGGATCAAGGCTTCACCGCCTCTTGGAATAACCAAATCGATATCTTCATTAAGCTTAAGCAATTCGCTGATCACACTGCGATCAGTGTTTGGTACTATCGTAATGATGGCGGTTGGTAGATTGGCTTGCTCTAGCACTTGATGCCAAAATTGAGCGATAGCACGGTTACTGTGAACCGCTTCAGAGCCACCACGAAGAATGACGCCGTTTCCTGACTTGAGACACAAAGCAGCGGCCTCTGCGGTCACATTGGGGCGCGCTTCATAAATCATCGCAATCACTCCCAAAGGAATACGCATCTTGCCGACTTTAATACCATTCGGGCGCTCACTAAAGTCGCCAAGTCGGCCAACAGGATCTTCTAAATGGATAATGTCCTCAATCGCACTGGCAATCCCTTCGACTCTAGACTCGGTCAATAACAATCTATCCAGCATGGCCTCGGTTAAGCCTTTAACTCTCCCCGCTTCAATATCTTTTTGATTTTCACTGAGCAGTAATTGATGATGTTGACGGATTTTGTCTGCCATCGCTTGCAGTAAGGTATTTTTTTGCTCTGCCGTTAACTGAGCGACTTGAGGTGTTGCTTGACTCGCTTGACGTGCTAAGCGAGCGATATCAAAGGTATTATTCTCTTTCATCTTATTCATTACCTGACATTATTTTACTCATCACAACAAAACGAGATCGTCTCGATGGATCACTTCTTGGCTAGGACAATAGCCCAATACGGTTTCAATTTTTTGGCTGCTGATCCCTTGTATACGGGCTAAATCACGGCTGGAGTATTGGCAGATCCCTTTCGCGATCAAACTTTCTTTTGGATCATCGATATAAGCAACAGTAATGGCAGCACCTTTACTGAACTCTCCTTTAATCGCTCTAATACCAATAGGCAATAATGATGCGCCTTTTCTTTGCAATGCATTCACTGCACCTTGATCCACCAGCAAAGTGCCTTCACTTTTTAAGGTGGTTTTTAACCAGCGCTTTTTCGCAGTTAAATTAGTCCCTTTAGCCGTAAAGCGAGTGCCAGGATTCTTTCCTTTCAATAATGTTAGAAAGACCTTAGCTTGAGTACCATTGACAATATAGGTATCGATACCTTGTTCACAGGCTTTATCAGCGGCTTGAATTTTAGTGCTCATGCCACCTGTAGCGAGTGGATTATTAGTGCCTCCTGCCAGTTGATAAATCTCTTTGGTAATATTAGGGATTTCGGGGATCAATTTGGCATCATAGACTTGGCGAGGATCGGCATCAAACACACCGTCAACATCACTTAATATCAACAGCGCATCAGCTTCAGCCACCATAGCAACCAACGCAGCGAGATTGTCATTATCTCCGACTTTAAGCTCTTGAGTTGCCACGGTATCGTTTTCATTAATAATGGGGATCACGTTATTTTCTAATAGCACCCGTAAGGTGTTTTTAATATTTAAATAACGTCTACGGTCTTTTAAATCGCCGTGGGTGATCAGCAGTTGTGAGCAAGCGCAATCGAAAAATCGTTGCCAATTGGCGATCATTTGCATTTGACCAACAGCGGCCATTGCCTGTTTAGCGGCAATTGAGGGCTGGCCTGAGCCATGACTGACATGATTTCGCCCTGCCGCAACACTACCTGAGGACACCAAAATCACTTCAATATTGCGCTGAAGGCATGTATTAATAAAGCCTGCAATGGCAAGTAAGTACTTACCTGAACACCCTTGCCCTTCGGGTGCGACTAAGGCGCTGCCCACCTTGATCACAATTCGTTTGTACTGCATTAGCGCCATCCAAGTATTTATGATTTTTAAGCTTAATTTAAGAGAAGAATGAAGATTAAATTTCGAACACACTCAGCATAAAAAAAGCACACTTGTTAAGCAAGGGTTAATTAGGGTACAGGCTTACCTCTTACCAAGGTTAGTAGCTCATACCAATGCTCACGCGTTAAGGTGATGGTTTGTGCTTGAACACAAGCTTTAATCCTATCAGGGTTAGTTGTTCCTAACACAGGTTGAATAGCTGCAGGGTGTCGCATTAACCAAGCTAACACTATCGCCTCCGGCGAAACCTGATATTCGCTAGCCAGCTCAAACACTCGCGCTCTAATCTGGCAGTCAGTTTGCGATGAAAGGTCACGAGTAAATCGTCCTTGTGCCAAGCAGCCCCATGCTTGTAATTGAATATTATTCAGTTGCGAATACTCGATAATTCCGGGAGAAAAACGCCCAGCTTCATTCATTCCCGCAGTAAGCCCTTCATTGACCCATTCGCAATTCGCTAGGCTCATTTCCAGCTGGTTAATAACAATCGGTATATTCAACTGGTGTTGTAAAAAATCCACTTGATAAGAGTGCATATTAGAAACACCTAAGTGATGGATTTTGCCCGCTGACAATAGCGTATTTATCGCCTCAGCAACTTGTTCTATTTCCATTAATGGATCGGGACGATGTAGCAGCAAAATATCAAGATAGTCCGTTCCTAAACGACTTAAGCTTGCTTCAACAGACTCTACTATCCAATTTTTTGAAAAATCATATCGTCCCACACTATGTTCATCAGCCAGCCGAATACCACACTTGCTTTGTATGATCAGGTCTTCTCTTGGTATGGAACTTGATTTTAATATTTCACCAAAAACCGATTCTGTTCGACCTTGTTTATAGATATCAGCGTGATCAAAGAAGTTTATTCCTAGATCTAAACAGGTATCCAAGGCATTGTGCATAAGTCTGCGATCTTCAGTGTTATAGCTTGACGCCTCCCATGCCCCGCCAAATCCCATGCAACCTATGGCGAAATTACTTACGTGAGGAAAATACTGTTTTAGTGGTAACTTCATACTGCAATTAAATCCTATAACCTTTGGGTATGAGCCCAAAATGGCAGCGCAATTAATACGGAAAATAAGTGGTTAATTCTGATAAGGAAGCATATTGATGTCAAAGGCTGTTTTTACAGTAACTCTGGCGCTTCAGCTCGTGCCAAACACCACACCTGAGACGAAATTCCCTGCCGTGCCAATAATTTCGCGATTTCGGCCACTGTAGTACCAGTCGTTACCACATCATCCACAATCGCGACTCGTTGAACATTAAGGGGTTGAGTTAAGGTAAATGCACCATGAAGATTTTGACGACGCTGTTTACCATCCAATCCTGCTTGCTCTTTGGTAGCTTGAACTCTCAGTAAATGCGTATCAAGTAAAGGTAACCCTAACTGCTGACTTAATGGTTTTGCTACCAACCATGCTTGATTAAAACCACGCTTTCTTTGACGTTTTGGGTGAAGAGGGACGGGAATGATGGCTTGCGGCATTGACAGTAAGTCTTCGTTTGCCAATTGAATGATTTTTTGATGTAAGGCGTTGGTTAACGCCTCTAATACCGCAAATTGCCGTTGGTATTTGATCGCGGCGATCCATCGTCCTAAGCCTTGATGATAACTGCATGGCGCAATAATCTTTATTGGCATTGATAGTTGGCACTGACCACAATATCGGATCAGCTCAGTCATACTCGCACCGCACCCTAAGCAAACTGGAGTCTGATATAAGCCTGCTTGTAAGCATACCGAGCAAATGCCACTCCCACCACTATCCACAGACTGATGACAAGCAATACACCGATTCGGTACACTGCGCTTGAGTAATTCTATAAAATAGCGTTGCAGTTGCCGCCACTGAGTACGCCAATCCATTGCCGTTCTCCTCTACGAAAGGAAGTCCATCGTGCCACAACCCAAATTAAATATCGAATCCAAAGGTCAAGGTCCAGATATTGTACTTCTACATGGCTGGGGCATGAACCACGCGGTATTTTCTCCTTTATTTGAGAGGCTTGAAGGCTATCGAGTCCATTATGTGGACTTACCCGGTTTTGGCCACAGCGCTCCGATATCAGGTAACCTTGATGCTTGGGTGGATCATTTGATGGAACACTTGCCTGACGATAGTATCTGGCTTGGCTGGTCATTAGGTGGATTAGTGGCAACCCAATTGGCGTTAACTTATCCAAATAAAGTGAAAGGCTTGATAACGGTTGCATCGTCTCCTTGTTTTTTGAGTAAACTCGATGAAAACTGGCTGGGAATGGATCCTAAGGTGTTGTCGCTATTTTCTGAGCAATTGCAATCAGATATCAAGAAAACCGTCGAACGCTTTTTAGCAATTCAAGCCATGGGCAGTAAAACCGCCAAGCAAGAGATCAAGCAGCTTAAACACGATGTGTTAACTCAGCCGCTTCCTGATCAACAAGCCTTAGCACAAGGCTTGTCTTTCTTGCAGCAAAACGATCTGCGCAAAGACATCTCGAATATTAATCTACCTTGGTTACGAATTTGGGGACGGCTCGATA
This sequence comes from Parashewanella tropica, assembly GCF_004358445.1. Lineage (NCBI taxonomy): Bacteria > Pseudomonadati > Pseudomonadota > Gammaproteobacteria > Alteromonadales > Shewanellaceae > Parashewanella > Parashewanella tropica. The sequence goes on along the minus strand of NZ_CP037951.1, from coordinate 322,122 downwards.
GTCTTGTACCAAAAACTATCATTGAAACACTTCCTGCAACGCCCAATACCAGTGATGTATTAATGCACGAGTGCGCTCATGCACCGTTTTTTTCACATACTGAAGAATTTTGTGACATTCTATTGAAATGGTTATATAAAACTGGCTAAACTCTGTACAACATCTACCGTTCAGGGAAAGGGCAATGGCAATCACCACTCATTATGGCAACGTTCCCATTGCGCCAACCAATGTGGCTACCGATAGCGTTCGTAATGAGAATGAGCACAAAAAACCCATTCCTCCACCTAAATCCGTTTCGGAAATTCATAAAGAACGGGCCATCGATCCTGAAAGAGAACATGATGCAGAACAGGGGCAACAGCACAGTTCTCAACAGCAGGAGACTCTGGAGCAAAAACCTCAAGAGCAAGAGCCTGAAATTCAAAAAAATGTTACATCATCGATAACAGGAACGGCACATTCTCCCTATCCTGCTGCGCTTAAACGTTCAGATATTCATATTGGCGCAGAGCCGCCGATTATTTTAGATCACGACTCGACAACTCAAGTCGCACCCACAGAAGCAAAAAACGTCCGTCAGCAACTTAATAAAGTGTATCAAGAAAAAGAGAGCCCACCTCGACGCCTGATCATCGATGAAGAGTTATAATAAAAAATCTAAATTTCAAGCGGTTGAATTTACAGGAGAAAGGATAAGCAATAAGCTGAATGTCCGAGGCATGGATGCCGAGGCCAAGCGCCCATGGATGGGCTTGTAGCGTTTCAGCGTTTGCTTATCCTTTCTTTCCTTAAAACATGCGGATTCGTCAGTGCATAGACAGGAACGACATTAAACCTTTAAAGGTTACTACTTTTTCAACTTAGCAAAGGCTTCGGCAAAAGCGTTACCCATAGCGGCATTTTTAGGTGTCTTATTTTGCTTTTGCTGAGGTTTATGCTGCTTATTACCCGCCTTAGGCTTAGCTTTGTTATCGCGCTGCCCATTGGCACTAGCTTTCGCTGTCGCAGCAGACTCGTCCATTTTCATAGTTAACGCAATTCGGCGACGCTCGACATCCACATCGATCACTTTAACTTTCACCACATCACCTGCTTTTACAATAGTATGTGGATCGCTAACAAACTTATCGGTTAATGATGAAATATGCACTAAGCCATCTTGGTGAACCCCTACATCGACAAAGGCACCAAAATTGGTCACATTGGTGACAACACCTTCGAGGATCATATCCAGTTTTAAATCTTTAACGTCTTCGACACCTTCTTTAAAGCTGGCGGTTTTAAATTCACCACGAGGATCACGCCCCGGTTTTTGAAGCTCTGTAATGATGTCATTGACTGTGACTACACCAAATTGGTCATCGGCATAATCACTGGCATTTACGGCTGCAAGCTTTTCAGCATTACCCACTAAATCAGTGACAGAAACCTGTAACTGTTGCGCCATTTTCTCCACAACACCATAAGCTTCAGGGTGAACGGCAGAGGAATCCAATGGGTTATCACCACCTTGAATTCTCAAGAAACCTGCGGCTTGCTCATAAGCTTTAGGGCCAAGGCGTGCCACTTTCAACAATTGTTTGCGATTAGTAAAACTGCCATTTCCATCACGGTAGTTCACCACATTTTTAGCGAGCGTTTTATTAAACCCTGCAACTTGAGCGAGTAACGGCTCAGATGCCATATTTAAATCAACACCCACAGCGTTTACGCTGTCTTCCACTACCGCTTCAAGTGAACGCGATAGCTGGCTCTGGTTCACATCGTGCTGATATTGGCCAACGCCAATGGATTTAGGCTCGATTTTAACCAGTTCTGCCATTGGATCTTGTAGGCGGCGAGCAATCGACACAGCGCCGCGAAGTGACACATCGAGATCTGGAAATTCTGCCGCGGCTAATTCAGAAGCTGAGTAAACAGAAGCGCCCGCTTCACTGACCATGACTTTAGTCACTTTGTTTTTAATTTCCGTCAGGCTGGCAATCACCTCGCCTGCAAGCTTGTCGGTTTCACGTGAGCCTGTACCATTACCGATGGCAATCAGTTCCACCTTGTGCATTTTCACTAAATTGGCGATTGAACGAGCTGACTTATCCCACTGATTTTGTGGCGCATGAGGGAAAATTGTGGTGTGTGCCACTAGCTTGCCAGTGTCGTTAACAATAGCCACTTTAACACCGGTTCGGATCCCGGGATCTAAGCCCATGGTGACTTTGCTGCCCGCAGGGGAAGCCATCAGTAGATCGTTAAGGTTACGCGCAAAGACTTTTATGGCTTCATCTTCGGCACGCTCTCTTAATGCGGCAATAAACTCTGTTTCCATTTGCATTGAGATTTTCACTCGCCACGTCGATGCAACGACAGTAGCAAGCCATGTATCCACTTCGGAGTTTGAAAGTGATAATTTAAGGTGATCACGAATGATGATTTCGCAATAGCTGCCTGCTTTTGCTTCTGAATCAGGATCGGCATTTAAACTAAGTGCCAGTATGCCTTCAGTGCGACCACGAAGCATGGCTAATGCGCGATGTGAAGGGACTTTGGTAATGGCTTCGTTATGCTCAAAATAATCTCTAAATTTTGCGCCTTCTTTATCTTTGCCTTTCATCACCCGACTTTCAAGCTGAGCGTGTTGCTCAAGATGTTTACGTATCTTACGCAGTAATTCGGCATCTTCGGCAAAACGTTCCATTAAAATGAAACGAGCGCCATCTAGAACTGACTTTTCATCAGCAACGCCTTTTTCCGAATTGATATATTCGGCTGCTTTGTCATTTAATGAAGCTTGACGATTCGATAATAAGAAGTCCGCTAAGGGCTCAAGCCCAGCTTCTTTAGCGATTTCCCCTTTAGTGCGGCGCTTTGGTTTAAAGGGTAAATACAGATCTTCTAAGCGAGTCTTAGTGTCCGCTTGTTGTATTTCATGCTTAAGGGATTCCGTGAGTTTTCCTTGAGCTGAAATACTGGACAACACCACTTCTCGACGCTCGTTCAATTCTCTTAAATAGCTAAGGCGAGACTCTAACGTTCGCAGCTGAGTATCATCAAGCCCACCCGTGGCTTCTTTACGATATCGGGCAATGAAGGGAACAGTCGCACCATCATCTAATAACGTAATGGCGGCAGACACTTGAGACTGATTGGCAGATAACTCGTGAGAAATGGTTTGAACTATAGACTGCATAAAATCTTCTACTATCGAACTCAAAAAAATGATGGTTAACATAGCATAACTTACACCCTTAAACCCCTTTTTTCAGTAAGTGCTTTATGTTCAACCAATCGTATACGACCTTACCTAAGTATCTACCTATGTTTTTCTCAATATGAATCGTTGATTTCTGTTGTGATTTAAGTAAGGTGTTTTTCTTGTTATTTATTTGAGACATCCCTTTGCGTACCAATTTGATCACCCCTGAAGGCTTTGAGAAATTACAAAAAGAGTTGGATTATCTGTGGCGGGAATACCGCCCTGAAATCACCAAAAAAGTCGCTTGGGCAGCCAGTCTTGGCGATCGCAGCGAAAATGCCGATTACAAAGAAAATAAACGCCTTCTGAGACAAATTGACAGCCGAGTGCGATTTTTACGGAAGCGTTTAGAAGCCTTAAAGGTGGTTCATCATGCCAAAGAGCAAGATGGAAAAGTCTTTTTTGGTGCTTGGGTGGAAGTGGAAAATGAGCAAGGTGAAACTAAGTCATTTCGCATTGTCGGACCTGATGAAATCTATGGTAATAATGATTACATTTCTATTGATGCGCCGATGGCTAGAGCCTTGTTAAAAAAGGAAGTGGACGATGAAGCGGTCGTCAACACTCCTGCAGGGAAACAAGTTTGGTATATCAATAGTATTCGCTATTAATAAATAGCATTGAGCCCGCGAGTGGTGGCTTGGAAATCTTGTAAGCTCTCGTCCTCCAGATCTAACAAATCGAGTGCAGATGACATCCATTGAGTACCTTGCTCTCGTTTGTCTTCAAGCTCTATTCTCAGCTTTTCCATTTGTCGATCAATATACATTTCTTCTTTACTGAGTTCCGCTTGGATCTGGCTCTGAGTAGGTCCGACTACTTTTAGGGTTTCCACGCCTTTTTTATTTGTCACGAGCTCTGTACGCCTCATCGCAGGAGAATGCTTAAGCTGCTTTGCCATTTGCTTTAAACGCTTCACTTTTGCTTCACCGCGAAGATCGAGTTCGGTTCTGAGATTAGCAATTTCTGTTTGAATACCTTGATACTCAGGAGAACGTTTCAGTCTTGCGATTGCTGCCGCTCTGTCAGTATCTGAATGTTCTGCTTTAATGTCTTGTTGGCTGTCATCTGTAGCTTGTGCATCGTGAAATGAGACTTGGTCGTTTTCTGCATGAAACTGTACCGTTCCCGAATGCTGCTGACTCCATTGCAGGCGTCTATCACTCACTTGCTGCAATTTTTGCTTTAGTGCTTGTTCGGCTTGTTGCTGTTTTTGTTCAATCTCAGATAGTTGGTGCAGGGCTCGCTTTGAGGTTTTTAGTAAAGGCGTGGCCTCGCCCGCCGAACTCAGTTCATCGTCACTTTCATCAATTTCAGGTAATTGAGAAAGCGTAACAGGCGTCGCTAGCGCATCTTGTTGTTTTATATATGACTCTTTGGCACTGTAATAGCCTTGCTTTGCCGCATTTTTAAGCACAGCTGGCGCTTTTTCTCTGATTGTCTCGTTGGAGGATAACGTCGCAAATGCCAATAATCCACGTGTCGCAATCGATATTCTATCGGCAAATTTAAAGGCTTTGCCATCTTGGTACCCCAATTTTTTCAACGCTGCAAATGCCATATTACCGACGGAGTCTTGCCCCATAGGCAGTAAGTCTGACCGCTTACCTTTCCAATCCATATAGGAACAAATACTATCTCCTACAGCCACACCAAGGTGTGTCGTAGCTAAAAACAATAAAGGAGCTGTAGCGCCACCTGTGCCAATCGTCGTCAGCAAGGTAACGCCAACGGCGACCCCTGAGCCAATCGCGAGAGCTAAGTTCTTAATAAAGGCTTTTTTCTTGATATTAACGCCTTGAGTTTCGGCGTCTTTATGAGATTGCGCGGCTTTTTCAACTTGTGAAGTCACGTCGGTACGTGGCTCTGAGGAAACTTGTTCAGATGGTTTGGCTGTATCGAGCTTAATTTGGGTAGGTTCAAAGGCTTTAGCTGACGTAATTTCAACGGTCGGTTCATCACCGTTCGTAAATTTAACCTGTAAACCTTCGGTCGAGATACTACCATCGAAAGAGCCCATACTGCCGTCCTACATCCCTGTGTTATCAAGAGTATAGTCGAAGACTCTAAAAAAAAGCCCACGCTCGATTGCATGGGCTATTTCTATTAATCAATTGTCCCGTCCTGAAATGTGTTTACACATTTAGGACTTATTATGACAAACCCAGATCCTACCTATATAAAACGTACACAACGTGATTATTCATTAGGCTTTAAATTGCAGGTTGTTGCAGCTGTTGAAAAAGGTGATATGACCTATAAGCAAGCTCAAAAAATCTATGGTATCCAAGGTCGCTCAACAGTACTTACATGGTTGAGAAAACACGGTAAGCTAGATTGGTGTCAACCACCGAAAATAACCATGTCTAAATCACCTAAAGCCAAAGAAACACCAGCTCAAAAGATTAAGCGCTTAGAGCGAGAGTTGAAGGATGAAAAGTTACGTAACCTATTACTTAATGAAGTCGTCGATATTATTGATGCTGAACATGGTATAGGGTTGCGAAAAAAGCTTATAGCCAAGGAGCAAGAAACCTTCAGGTACAAAAGCAAGTAAGTTTAAGCAAGGCTTGTAAGCTTCTTGGCATGACGAGGCAATCAATTTATCAAAGGGAATATAGAGATAAAAAACGGGCTATCATGTTAGCTCCAGTAAAAAATATGGTGCTAGCGTTACGGCGATTTATGCCACGATTAGGCGGTAGGAAACTGTACTATCTTCTGAAGCCTCAACTTATGGAGGAAGGCATAAAGCTCGGGCGAGATGGCCTATTCGACTATCTGAGGGAAGAACACCTGCTAATTCAACCCAAGCGTAGTTATAGGAAAACGACTAACAGTAAGCATTGGATGAAAAAGCATCCGAATTTGTTAAAGGATTACACGCCACAAAGAGCTGAAGAAGTCTTGGTAAGTGATATCACTTATGTGGAAAGTGATGATGGTGTGCATTATCTCTCGCTTGTCACTGACGCTTATAGTCGAAAAATAATGGGCTATGAATTAAGTGATGGAATGAAAGCGACAGACGTGGTTAAAGCGCTAGATATGGCTGTTAGCCATAGGTGTTATAGACGTAACGCAATTCATCACTCAGACAGAGGGTTACAATATTGCTCTGCTATTTATCAGAATAAACTTAAGCAAAATAATATAGTACCCTCAATGACTGATGGTTATGACTGCTATCAAAATGCACTCGCAGAGAGGGTGAATGGTATACTGAAGCAGGAGTTCCTTGTATATCAATGTAAAAATATTGATGAATTAAAGTTGCTCATCGATGAATCAATAGCGATATACAACGATATGAGACCGCATTTAAGTTTAGAGATGAAAACACCGAACCAAGTGCATAAAAAAATCCAAGAGCAAATGCTCTTGGATTTACATTAAAACCGTCAACGTATTTTAGGACGAGACAAATCACGCCTTTATGAACAACAATCTTTATGCCACCAGCGCTTGGGTAACTTTTCAAAAACGACTTTTGCCATTAGAACTGCTAACATTATGCCTGAACTTACCACTAACCAGTCGGGAAGTAAGCTGTGATGCTCACCAATTTGTGGCGCAACAGCAATACCGTATTCAGCCACCACATAATTCGTTATGTACCCTGCGATGATGGCAACACCAATCACACCGCCTAAATAACCAAATAATGCACGCTTTCCTAACTCTTTAATGACTACGCCTAAGGTCGCAATATTGGTTGCAGGGCCTGCCAACATAAACACCAATACCGCCCCTGGTGACACACCAGCTAGTAACAAACCAGCGGCAATTGGGGTTGATGCTGTGGCGCAAATATACATAGGGACTGAAATAGCAATCATCACTAGCATGGCTAAAATACCACTGCCGTATTGAGACAAAAAGTCTTCAGGAACGTACGTTTTAACTAATGCTGCAAAGAAAATACCGACGAGAAGCCACATTGTGGTATCCCGAACTAAATCGGTTGCCGCATAACGAAGCCCTTCTTTGATCTTTCCAAAAAAGCTGGCTGGCGGTGCACTTGGCTCTGAACTGCAGCAATCATCATCATTGCTATGACTATGAGAATGCGACTTTATCTCAGTAGTTGAGCTACAACACGACGATGACTCTGGCTCTACTTTAGCGTTAGAACTGCAGCAAGAAGTTGGTTCAGGTTCTTTAGATTTTGAACTACAACATGAATTGGATTCAGACTTAGGCTCGGTTTTTTCAGCGACTGATGCATCATTTTTGTCATCCGCCCCTACCAGTAAGCCCGCGGTGATTGCACTCATAACCGCAGCAATCGGACGCACTATCGCCATAAAAGGACCAAGCAGTACATAAGAAACACTGACCGAATCAACCCCTGTTTCTGGCGTCGATACTAAAAACGTCGTGGTGGCCGCTTTAGATGCCCCAGAGCGTCGCAGCCCCACTGCGGCAGGAATGACCCCACAAGAACATAAAGGCAGAGGTGCACCAAACAGAGCAGCTTTGATCACCGTCTTAAAATCGTGTCCCCCCAACTGTTTTTGCATCCATTCGAGTGGGACAAACATTTTTAGTAATCCTGCCATGACAAGGCCGAGTAACAGCCAAGGGGCAGATTCTAAAAACAGCTCGACAAAATTACTGATCAACATGACTTGTCTCCCTTAGCTGATATGGGTTTATCAAAACGTGGAACGGATTCATCGTGATGGATATCATCCAATGCTTCTAAAATAGAACAGTACTCCGCACTTTCATCACCGCCACAGCAAGAGTCAGACAGTTCTTGCAACCCTTTTTGAAACTTTTGAAGTTCCAAAATTTTAGCGGTAATGTTGTCGAGTTTTTTATCAACTCGACCTTTAACATCGGCACACGCCCATTGCGACTTATTGAGTTCAATCGACACCAACTCTTGAATTTCATTCAGAGTAAATCCCACGTTTTTAGCACGCAGAATGAACTTTAGGAGTTGAGCATCTTTGTCGCTATAAAGTCGATAGCCTGATCCAGTACGTTCTGAGGGAGACAATAAGCCATGCTTTTCATAGTACCTCAGCGTATCTGAATTGATGCCAAAGGCGTTCGCGAGTTCGCCAATTCGATACATAATGCTTCCATCGTATTCATCCAATGTAGTTAAGTATAAACCTTAGAGTAAGCTCCAAGGTCAAATATTATTTTATTATTATGAAAAATTGAACTCAGTGTTTTGTATTAACTGAAGGGAATATGCACAGAAAATCAGCAGATTGATTGGTTTTTCAGGTAGAATATGCGCGCCCAAGTTCAGAGAAGAAAACAATATTAATCAAGCTTCTCTGGCCAAGAACACTTTAACTGGATAAAAGTACCCACATGAATAACGCCAGACCTATTCGTCGCGCGCTGCTTAGCGTTTCTGATAAAACCGGTATCATTGAATTTGCCCAAGCTCTGCATACTTTAGGTGTAGAGATCTTATCGACAGGTGGCACAGCCAAGCTTTTAGCTGACAACCAAATCCCTGTAATAGAAGTATCAGACCATACAGGACATCCAGAGATCATGGATGGCCGCGTAAAAACATTGCACCCTAAAATTCATGGCGGCATTTTAGCTCGCCGTGGTACTGACGAAGCGGTAATGGCAGACAACAACATCGATGCTATCGATTTGGTTGCGGTAAACCTCTATCCATTTGCGCAAACGGTAGCTAATCCAGACTGTACACTTGAAGATGCGATTGAAAATATCGACATCGGTGGCCCAACTATGGTGCGAGCTGCCGCGAAAAATCACAAAGACGTGACGATTATTGTTAACGCTAACGATTACGGTCGTGTACTGGCAGAGCTTGCTGATAACCATGGCTCTACCACTTATGAAACCCGCTTTGATTTAGCCATTGCCGCTTTTGAGCATACCGCGCAATACGATGGCATGATTTCCAACTACTTCGGTACTAAAGTGCCCGCTCATCATCAAGAGCATGCCACTGATGACAGCAATTTCCCACGTACCTTCAATACCCAGTTAGTGAAGAAACAAGACCTTCGCTACGGTGAGAACAGCCACCAGCAAGCGGCGTTTTATGTCGATACCAAAGTTGATGAAGCTTCGGTTGCTACGGCAACTCAAATTCAAGGTAAGGCACTGTCTTATAACAACATCGCTGATACCGATGCCGCATTAGAGTGTGTGAAAGAATTCCTTGAGCCTGCCTGTGTAATTGTCAAACACGCCAATCCATGTGGTGTTTCATTAGGTGAAAGTCTACTTGAAGCCTACGACCGTGCGTTTAAAACCGACCCAACGTCTGCATTCGGTGGCATTATCGCCTTTAACCGTGAATTAGATGAAGCCACAGCAAAAGCCATTGTGGAACGCCAGTTTGTGGAAGTGATCATCGCGCCAAGCGTATCTGAAGCTGCAAAAACCGTCGTTGCTGCTAAAGCGAACGTTCGTTTATTAGAATGTGGTCAGTGGGATAACAAAACCACTTCACTCGATTACAAGCGTGTGAATGGTGGTATGTTAGTTCAAGACCGCGATCAAGGCATGGTGGGTTTAAACGACTTGAAAGTGGTTTCGAAACGTCAACCGACTGAAGAAGAACTGAAAGATTTACTCTTCTGTTGGAAAGTGGCTAAATTCGTTAAATCTAATGCTATCGTGTATGCCAAAGACGGTATGACGGTTGGTGTTGGCGCAGGTCAAATGAGCCGCGTTTACAGTGCGAAAATCGCAGGTATTAAAGCCGAAGATGAAGGTTTAACCGTTCCTGGTTCAGTAATGGCATCCGATGCTTTCTTCCCATTCCGCGATGGTATTGATGCAGCCGCAGCCGCTGGCATTACCTGTGTTATCCAACCGGGTGGCTCAATGCGCGATAATGAAGTCATTGAAGCGGCAGACGAACACGGCATGGCTATGGTGTTTACCGGAATGCGCCATTTCCGTCATTAATAGTGAATTATTTTACCTGACATAGCGGAATGATAGTGTGAACGACAACAGAAACGTACGTCCATGTACTCACGACCGTGACATCCTGTCACGGACGGTTGTCTTATCACACTATCATCCCTCTCTGAATATTCGACATTACTGATTTCTACTAGAGCAGGTAATAACAAGGAATATGAAATGAAAATATTAGTTATAGGTGGCGGTGGTCGTGAACACGCCTTGGCATGGAAAGCGGCGCAAAGCACTCAAGTTGACACCGTCTTTGTAGCACCGGGCAATGCGGGCACAGCTTTAGAGCCAAAATTAGAAAACGTCGCCATTGGTGTTGAAGATGTTTCTACCTTAGTTTCATTTGCAAAAAATAACGACATTGCGTTAACCATTGTTGGCCCTGAAGCGCCATTGGTGATTGGTGTGGTTGATGCTTTCCGCGCTGAAGGTTTAGCGATTTTTGGCCCAACCGAAGGCTCTGCACAATTGGAAGGCTCAAAAGCCTTCACCAAAGATTTCTTAGCTCGTCATAATATTCCGACCGCTGATTACCAAAATTTTACGGATATTGAACCTGCAAAAGCATTTTCAGCTCAACTCGCAGATAGAACGGGTTACCCTGTAGTGATCAAAGCCGACGGTCTTGCTGCAGGTAAAGGGGTAATCATCGCTCAAGATCAAGCTGAAGCGAATGCGGCCATTGAAGATATGCTGGAAGGCAACAAATTTGGTGAAGCAGGTTCTCGCGTGGTTATCGAAGAATTCTTAAAGGGTGAAGAAGCCAGCTTTATCGTCATGGTCGATGGCAAAAACATTCTTCCAATGGCCACCAGCCAAGATCACAAAGCCCGTGACAATGGCGACAATGGCCCAAATACCGGTGGTATGGGCGCGTACTCGCCAGCGCCAGTGGTCACACAAGCCATTCATGACTGGACAATGAAGTACGTGATTGAGCCAACGGTTGAAGGCATGGCGAAAGAAGGTCATCCATACACTGGCTTCTTATACGCTGGCTTGATGATTGCCGCTAATGGTACAGCTAAAGTACTTGAGTACAACTGCCGTTTTGGCGACCCTGAAACTCAGCCTATTATGATGCGCTTACAATCAGATTTAGTTGAGCTTTGCCTAGCCGCGTGCCGCGGTGAACTTGATAAAGTGACAGCTGAATACGACAGCCGCGCCGCAGTCGGTGTGGTGTTAGCTGCTGGCGGTTATCCAGCGTCTTATCGTAAAGGCGATGTGATTGACGGCTTAACCCTTGGTAACAATAATCAAAAAGTTTTCCATGCAGGTACGGCAGAAAAAGACGGTCACATCACCACTAATGGTGGACGGGTGCTATGTGCTACTGCTCTCGGAAACTCTGTGACAGAAGCGCAACAAGCGGCTTATGGACTGGTTGATACCGTCCATTGGGATGACGTGTATTTTAGAACCGATATCGCTTATCGCGCTATCGCTCGCGAACAGTAATTGCCTCAAAGTAGATGTGGGCTAGGCTCACATCTACTTAATGCTATCCGTTTTCACTTCAGTAGCTTTCTTAAGTGCCATCATTGGCGGCTGAGGTTGCGCCTCTCCACATACCCAAGCCCCAAAACCATTGTAAAGATCTGGAACATCCTTGGCTGGCTCGATATCAAATCTAAAAGGAATATCAGTGAACTTTGGATTTAATGCAGCATCCCAACTTGATGTTTGACTCCACCCGTTAAACTTTCCAGTAATTTGTTGGGTGTTTTGAAAAATGTTCAATCGATAATCGGCATCAAAATTATAGTTTCTCACAGGCGCTTCATAACTCGGATACACACTGCCATCGTCCAACACCGCATAGCCCAAAGTCATGTATTTATGCTTTTTAGCTTCAGGCAAGGTATCAACTCTTACAGCTGGGAATTGAATACTGGTGACCCAAAACTTAGCGCCGTCCTGCCTTTGCAATTGAAACTCAATAAAGGTATTCGCGGGATTCCTTACTTTTATTACTAGATCTTTAGTTGATGAGTCGGGCGATTGCTGAGGTTTTTGAATTGTTAAGTTACTGGCTGTAAATCCAGACATCACGAACGAAGGCTTTACTTCGTCAGTAGTCGCGACCGCTTTACCATTAAAATTCGAATAAATCGCCAATGGTTCACCCCCGACAGGACAAGCAAATGCATCTACAGGATTAGATTGAGCATATGACATTTGATTGACAGCAAGACTGCTTAAAATGAAGAAAAAGGGCTTAATATGAGTGTTTCGAATGGATAATGTCATGATGCTTCCCCTTATACAAGTTATCTGATTTCTAAGTGCTCAACTACTGATAAACAACCAAAAATCAGCTACTTCCATAAACTATCACTTTTAAATTTTATCTACAGTGAATCTTTAGTATCCATTAAGCCTAAATTCAGATAATAAAAAACCCAGCGACTAAGGCTGGGTTTTAAGGTGTTTATCTTTTATTTAAGATTAAACGTGACCACGCGCAGCGCGTTTACGGTCATTTTCCGTTAGGTGCTTCTTACGTACACGAACGCTTTCTGGCGTTACTTCCACTAGCTCATCATCATCGATGAACTCAAGTGCACGCTCAAGGGTTAATTCGATTGGAGGAGTCAGAATTTGTGCTTCGTCAGTACCAGAAGCACGCATGTTGGTAAGCTGCTTACCTTTCAAGCAGTTAACGGTCAAGTCGTTTGAACGTGAGTGAATGCCAATCACCTGACCTTCATACACTTCAACACCGTGACCTATAAACAGACGACCGCGATCTTGTAGGTTATACAATGCGAACGTCAGTGCCTTACCGGTACCGTTAGAGATCAATACACCGTTGTTACGCTGACCGATATCAGACTCAATCGCAGGACCATAGTGATCAAACGTATGGTAAAGCAGACCTGTACCTGAAGTTGCGGTTAGGAATTCAGTTTGGAAACCAATCAAACCACGGCTTGGAATAACGAAGTCGATACGTACACGACCTTTGCCGTCTGGTAGCATGTCACGCATATCACCCTTACGCATACCAAGCTTTTCAATCACCGCACCTTGATGTTCTTCTTCAACATCGACGGTCATGGTTTCGTATGGCTCACACATTTCGCCACCGATTTCTTTAACGATAACTTCAGGGCGAGATACCGCTAATTCGTAACCTTCACGACGCATGTTTTCAATCAAAATCGCTAAGTGAAGCTCACCACGACCTGATACACGGAAACGATCTGGACTCTCGGTTTCTTCAACGCGTAATGCTACGTTGTGAACCAATTCTTGCTCTAGACGCTCAAGAATATTACGAGACGTCACGTACTTACCTTCTTTACCCGCGAACGGAGAGGTGTTTACTTGGAACGTCATAGTTAGCGTTGGCTCATCAACAGACAGCGCTGGCAATGCTTCAGGTGTGCCTACTGCACAAATGGTGTCAGAGATCTTAAGCTCACCTAGACCAGTGATCGCAACAATGTCACCGGCTTCTGCGCTTTCTACTTCGTGACGATCTAGACCTAAGTAACCTAGAACTTGACCGACTTTGCCGTTACGGGTCTTACCATCAGCACCCACTACGGTGACTTGTTGGTTAGTCTTAACGCTACCGCGCTTGATACGACCAACACCGATAACACCTACGTAAGAGTTGTAGTCAAGCTGTGAGATCTGCATTTGGAACTCACCGTCAGCGTCAGCGTCTGGGCGAGATACTTTATCAACGATCGCTTCAAATAGCGGCGTCATGTCTTCGCTTGGCTCATCTGGATCTAAGGTCGCAAATCCGTTCAATGCTGAAGCATAAACCACTGGGAAATCTAGCTGTTCGTCGGTTGCGCCTAGGTTGTCGAACAAGTCGAATACTTGATCCATAACCCAATCAGGACGCGCGCCTGGACGGTCAACTTTGTTGATCACAACAATCGGTTTCAAACCTTGAGCGAACGCTTTTTTGGTTACAAAACGCGTTTGTGGCATTGGACCATCTACCGCGTCAACCAGCAGTAATACTGAGTCAACCATAGATAGAACACGCTCTACCTCACCACCAAAGTCGGCGTGACCAGGGGTGTCCACAATGTTAATTCGATAATCGTTCCACTTGATGGCAGTATTCTTCGCCAGAATGGTGATCCCACGCTCTTTTTCAAGATCGTTTGAGTCCATCACACGCTCTTCAGCTTCTCCGCGCGTTTCAAGGGTACCTGATTGCGCCAACAACTTATCAACCAAGGTTGTTTTACCATGGTCAACGTGAGCAATAATGGCGATGTTACGTAATTTATCTAGCTTAGACACAAAGAAGCCTCTTACCATCTATACCAAGTTCAATCGAAATACTCTTGTAAATGTAGTCGAATACTATTTATAGCAATACAGATAAGAAATAAGGTGACCATCCGAGGCATGGATGCCGAGGCTGAGCGCCCATGGATGGGTTTACAGCGTGTCATCGTTTTCTTGTCTGTATTTTCGAACGTCATTTACCGAGTATTTTATGACTCAGCAATATAAAACCAACGCCCTTAATTATAGGGAGTCTTCCAAAAAGCGGCCTATTCTACTCTAGCTCAGCCCTCAGGCACAGGATTATTTTTTGTTCAATAAAAAATTCATTATTTGATTAGCTCCAGCATGCGCACCACATTGGTGCAGCATGATCGCTCTGTGGTGCAAAGTGAGTATTTCAAATATCAAAAAATCACAATATAAACATAAATATCAAACAGTTAAATTTCTGGCACAGTGTTAGCTTATAACAGCGTCAGAACAGGTGATGTGATATGATCGCCCCACAATAAAAGCGTACCCTTTCATTCTATTGGAGATTTAAGCATGTCGATTGCTGCTGTATTAGAACAACTTGAAGAGTTTGATGTAAAATTTGTCGACCTACGTTTTACCGACACCAAAGGTAAAGAACAACACGTATCTATTCCAGCGAGCCAGATCGATGAAGACTTTTTCGAAGATGGAAAAATGTTCGATGGTTCATCAATTGCAGGTTGGAAAGGCATCAACGAATCTGACATGGTACTCATGCCAGACCCAAGCACATTTGTTCTTGATCCTTTCACCGAAGAAACCACAGCACTTATCCGTTGTGACATTCTTGAACCGAGCACCATGCAAGGTTACGACCGTGACCCTCGCTCGATCGCTAAACGTGCTGAAGATTACCTACGCTCAACAGGTATTGCTGACACAGTTCTAATCGGTCCTGAGCCAGAGTTCTTCTTATTTGATGATGTACGCTTCAAAACCGATATGTCTGGCAGCATGTACGCCATTGATTCAACGGAAGCGGCGTGGAACTCTGACAAACAATATGACGATGGCAATACAGGTCACCGTCCAATGGTGAAAGGCGGTTACTTCCCAGTAGCTCCAGTGGATTCGTCACAAGATTTACGTAGTGCAATGTGCCTACTAATGGAAGAAATGGGCTTAGTCGTAGAAGCACACCACCATGAAGTGGCTACAGCTGGTCAAAACGAAATCGCTACTCGTTTTAACACCCTAACCCTTAAAGCTGATGAAACTCAGATCTTAAAATATGTGGTTCACAACGCCGCCCATGTTTACGGTAAAACGGCGACCTTTATGCCTAAGCCTGTTGTTGGTGATAACGGTAGTGGTATGCACGTTCACCAATCGCTAGCAAAAGACGGCGTGAACTTATTCGCAGGTGATCGATACGCTGGTCTAAGTGAAACGGCGCTTTACTACATTGGTGGTATCATCAAGCACGCTAAAGCGCTAAATGCATTCACTAACCCAAGTACGAACTCTTACAAGCGTTTGATCCCTCACTTTGAAGCTCCTGTTATGTTGGCTTACTCGGCACGTAACCGCTCAGCATCTATTCGTATTCCAGTAGTACCAAGCCCGAAAGCGCGTCGTATTGAAACTCGATTCCCAGATCCAATGGCGAACCCATACTTAGCCTTCTCTGCATTATTGATGGCAGGTCTTGACGGTATCCAAAACAAGATCCACCCAGGTGATGCCATGGATCAAGACTTATACGATCTACCACCAGAAGTGGCTGACGGTATCCCACAAGTAGCAACGTCTTTAGAAGAAGCATTAGCAAGTCTACATGCTGACAGTGACTTCCTAACCAAAGGTGGCGTATTCAGCAAAGATTACATCGAATCGTACATTGCACTGAAAACTGAAGAAGCAAAGCGTGTAAGCCGCACGACTCACCCTGTTGAGTTCGAGCTTTACTACAGCTTGTAATAGCTAAAGCTAAATAAAATGAAAGCCTTATTGAGCGATCGATAAGGCTTTTTTATTTGCAAGAAGTCTGATTGAGCGTCAACAGCTCCCCAAACGGATAACTTTGATAGAGCTTCTGCATCGCAGTCTCAAGGCTGCGATTAACCTCTTCAACAGGATGTTGTTCACAAGTACCGTCCACCAAAGTTCTAAATGGCCTTTGTTCTGGTTTCATTTGTAATAGTTTCAATACAGCATCCGCCACCATTTGTGGATCTGGATTATTACCCTGCTCGCGAACTTTATTGTAATACTCAACTTGCTTATCAGGCGCATCTGCAAGTTTGTCATATGACTGAGTGATCTCAGTGTCACTTCCTGCAATTAAATTCGAAGAAAACGGCGTACCAAATGCGCCAGGCTGAACCAATAGCGATTGAATGCCAAACTGAGAAAGCTCAACACGGTAAGTTTCAGTTAGTGCTTCTAACGCATGTTTACTGGCGTTATACACACCCATATAAGGCAATACGAATTGGCCTAAGGTACTGGAAATTTGAATTAGCGTTCCTTGCCGTCTTTGCCTCATATGAGGAAGTACGGCTCGTATCATCCGCTGCACACCAAATACATTAACATCGAAAATGGCATTAAAATCATCAATAGTGCAGCTTTGTAACCAAGCCGACGAGCCAAAGCCTGCATTATTAATAAGCACATCAATATGCCCCTGTATGGCAATGGATTCAGCCACGCCATCATTAACACTTTGCTCATCAGTAACATCAATATCCACAACCAAAGCACCTTGCTGTCTTAGATCATTTGCTACATCAACGTGCTTAGATGTCGAGTGACGCATAGACGCCACAACAAAAAAGCCCTGTTGTAATAAGGTCTTTGCCATTAAATAGCCAAAGCCACTGTTTGATCCTGTGATCAAGACCGATGTGGACACAATTCACTCCTTACAATGCCATTAGTAAATGAATATGAAGAAACACTAGCATCAAGGTAATGAATAAGGGCTTAACCGAATGGTTAATTATTTGTTAATTTGGTTTTGATAGACTTTTTAGCATTGCTCTCAGGCAAGGGTAAGTCGTGAAAATATAAGTTAAAAAAGCCCAGCATAAGCTGGGCGATAAAATCTATAAATCTATAGCGATTAAGCAAACACTTCTTGTAGAGGTGGTACAACTTGCTTCTTGCGGCTTAATACACCTGGTAACCAAGAGCGACCGTTTTCAGAGGCAATCTTGTACGCTTTTTCACTTAAATCCGCATCATCACTCACCACTAATAACTCTGAACCTTCTTTCATAATGTCGGTGAGTAGCAACATTACAGTATGGCGATTGCCTTCTTCTTTAAGTGCCGCGATATCCGCTTCTAAATCGGCTTTGATATCATCAAACACTGATAGATCAACCACTTCAAGCTGACCAATACCGATCAGATTATCGTTCATGTTGAAGTCTTTAAAATCACGCATCACAAGCTCACGTGGTTTCGCGCCTTTCACGTCAGATTTCACGTTAAACATTTCCATGCCAACCGCTTTAAAGTCTTCGATGCCTGCGATTTCTGCTAATGCTTCAACACAACGAATATCTGCCGTGGTGCAGGTTGGTGATTTGAAAATAACCGTATCACTCAAAATCGCACACATCATGATGCCCGCAATGTCTTTTGGAATTTCAACATTATAGAAGTCATACATCATTTTGATAACGGTATTTGAACAACCAACAGGGCGGATCCAACACTCAAGTGGTGTAGAAGTCGTTAAGTCACCCAGTTTGTGGTGATCAACAATACCTACAATCGTTGCTTCAGCAATATCATCAGGGGCTTGGGTTACTTCAGAGTGGTCAACGATATACACTTGCTCGCCAGCGTAGCTTAGTTTTAGTTCTGGTGCTTCGAAACCAAACTTATCAAGAATGAATTGTGTTTCAGGTGAAGGCTCGCCTAGACGAGTTGCGATAGCTGGCTCACCGATTTGATTTTTTAGGTAAGCTAAGGCGATGGCACCACAAATAGAATCAGAATCCGGGATCTTGTGTCCCACTACGTAAATTGACATTGCTCATAATCTCCAAGTTATTTGCGAAGATTTTATCAAAACTCTGCCAAATTCAAAAATATACGATAAAATCATTTTTTTGCTCTGATCATCACCTCATGTCAAACGTTGTCGCTAAACACCCATCTTACGTTGCTATTCCTCAAGATACGGCTAACGATCTAACTGTATTAGAGTTTCTGAGTTTTAAATATCCGCAGATTGGCAAAGCCCAGTGGCTAAAACGAATGAACGAAGGGAAAGTCCATTGGCAAGATAAAAGCTTAATCAACTCTGACTGTTTGTGCCGTCCAACGGCACGAGTGTATTACTATCGTGAAGTTGAGCAAGAGACACCAATTCCATTTAAAGAACAGATCCTCTTTGAAAATGACAATATTCTCGTGGTCAATAAGCCACACTTTTTACCGGTAGCACCGGGAGGAAATTACATCAATGAGTGTTTGGTTTCTAGGCTAAGAGCAAGCACAGGCATTGATACGATTACGCCTGCACACAGGTTAGATAAAGACACCGCAGGGTTAATTCTCTTAACCAAAAAACCGGAAGTTCGGGCGATTTACCACAACTTATTTCGTGATGGTATCATTCAAAAACGTTATCAAGCGTTCGCTAGAGTCCCTTCTGAAATTCAAACAAAATTTGCTCAGCAAGGTAAATTACACTGGACAGTAAAAAATCGATTACAAAAATCGAACCCCTCGTTTGTGATGGAAATTATAGAAGGTGAACCCAATAGCCACTCAGAGATTTCATTATTGGAAATAGTCGATGAAATAGGACGATTTGAACTCGAACCGGTAACTGGGAAAACGCATCAACTTCGAGTGCATATGATGAGCCTCGGTATGCCTATTTTAAATGATGTATTTTACCCAACTTTACAAAAAAATAAGGTTGCGGATTATACTAAGCCATTACAACTGATGGCTAAACAACTCGCATTTACAGATCCTCAAACCCAACAAGAAATGTGCTTCGAATTATAATCTAGATTGCAGTCGTTCTTAAGTGATATGGCGGAACTAATGGAACCCTTAATCCACCTTTATCTCTCACCTCAGGCCCCGGTTGCCCACCGGCTAAACTAGCTTTCATCGTTTGCATAAGCAGTTCACGAACTTCATCTGATTCGATGTACTTCAACACCTGAAGCTGCTGTTGCTCTGCTAACTGCTGAAACTCAGTTCTCAATTCAGTTAACTGACGTTGAATATGCTCTGTTTCCATCTGAGCCAACAGCTTATGTTTATATGCCATGGTCAAATTATGTTGTCCCTGATGCTTAATTCGCTCCATCTCACCATTATAGGCCGTAAAAATAATTTGCTGATCGCGAATCGCCTCTTTAACAATACTAAATTGAGTTTCTAGCTTTAGAGTACTCAACTGAGTTTGAGCAACATCACTTGAGTCTTCAAGCCTTTCCGAAGCAGCACCTGTTACAGGTTCTATATGTGATGTGACTAACTCTAACTGTTCAACAGCGTTTAATGCCTTTCTTTTGGGCCATAAAGAACCCAACGTAAAAATAAGACGAAGCACCACCGATGTGTTTTCCGACAGTTTGATCAACTTCTCTTCATCAACCTCTTCACTTCTAAGTATGTAATACATTTCGTTAGCAATGAAGTCTGAACCAAACTGTAACTCTTCTCCTTCTTTCTTCATTTGCTGCCAATTTTTATACGCCGCAAACGCATCGCCAATAGAAAAACTAAAAATACCAATCATAAATAATGCCAGCGGTGTCGCGGCCCCCATCGTCGCACCAGTTATCGCCGCTGCACCAGCTACCCCTAACAAACTCAATGGAGTATTCAAAAGCTTACCAAGAAATGTATTTCTACAGTGTCTAACTTTTTTTCTATGAGCCTCAGTTAGTGATTCAATATGCTGCTCTCTTAAACGTTCTACGCGATGACTCATCTCAGCAATTTCATCCAAATAGGGTTTTAAACTGACTTCTTTTACATTGAACCTTCCAAGCTGTAATTGCGCATCAGCTCTTTCACTTAAATCAGCATCATCTGGTAACTCTACCTCACGCTGAACAACGTCTTCCATAGCGACCACCACTTCAGAGCCTAATACCATCTTAGCCTGTGCTATCGCTTGCTCAATATCTTCGAGCTGAGTTCTTGCTGAATCGAGTGTCTCTTTTGCACTAACGGCCAGTTGATATTCTTTTCTGACTCTGACTTTAATTCTATCTTCAAACTTTTCCTGTACCGAAAGTTGGGATTTAACTAATCCTTCAATAAATTCTTTTCCTCTCCTTTTTTCTTTGGCCTGTTCGGCATCCATAACCGCTTTTTCGAACCATTCTTGATGTGCTTTTTCAGCATCTTCCACTTGAAAATACAATTTAGAACACTCTTCAGCTATGGTTCCTAAAGTTCCCCCTACGGCCTGTGGGTCAACCAATAACTCTGGAGAGGCTTCAGCCGCCCAAAGAGTCCCGATAGTGATTAGAATTTTAATGACAATGGCAATAACCTTAGCAGTAGCAATGCTCTTTTCATTTCGCCAGCCACAAAGATAAAATATCCCCCATATACCATTGGCTATCGAACAAGTGCCGCATGCCAACCCAGAATAGCCATGACTTTTTAATTGCCAGTCGGCTAAAGCACAAAACATATCCGCAATGGCAATAGCAGTAACTACGCCCATTACGGCAATAAAGGGGATTGCCATCGGAGCTGCTGCGCCCAAAGTTCCAACAACAGCTCCAATAGCAATGCCAAGAACCACTAAACTGACACATGTAGCAATTAACTTTATAAAGAAATTTTTCTTGGCAATTTCAATTCCGGTTTGCATCGCTTGACGATTACTTTCCTCTGCCCGCTCTGCATTTCTTTTAGACTGCTCACTGACTTTTTCGAGCACCATATGCCGTCTTAAAGGAGGGAGCGTTACTTGAAGGTGATTAAAGTCAGCAGAAGGTGCTTGAAGATAAGTTCCTACCGCATCTAATTCAATGTTGCTTGGCTGTGATGGGCGAGTAACCGTAATAGTAGGGGCAGTAAGTGGAGAAGATGTAGGAGCACCATGACGTAGTCGAGGATCCTCTTCAAAGGTATCAACAGGGATCTGGATAAGTTCAACACCACCAACGGCAGCCATACAACCTCTTTAGGTATAATACAGCTCATCCCTGAGGATTATAAAGAAGTGTTACTTATTAATTTCTTCTAATAACTTACGAGCATGTTGACCCACTTCGTAATGCTCAGGCTTTGTAAAGCTTTGAGATATGGCCGTTTGCAAAGCATCAATCGCTGAAGCTTCGTCACCTAGACTTAAAAAGCATTGAGCAATACGGAAAGTCGCACCGGGATCACAAGCATCCATTAATAATGCATAACCATAAAAATTCATCGCATGTTTAAATTCGCCTAGCCAATGAAAAGTAGAGCCTAATGCCATATGAAAACGGCGATCATAAGGCTGATGCATCACAAGATAACTGAAATCGGCAAGTGCTTCTTCTGGCTTTTCAGCGTGATATTTCTCTAAACCTTTGGCATAAACATCTTCGAGCTCTTGAGGCGTCATCCCCTTAGCTTCTGCCAGAGTCTTATGTTCAACTAAAGCAAGTCGGCAAGCTTCTTCCAGCTGTTTAATATCCACTTCCCAGTCAGGATCACGCTGCTTCATTCACTACTCCCAATCAAGTTTATTGATCATCAGTATAGACTGTATTGCACTAATGCCTTTTCAATGCGATAGTTTACAAAAACTTCTCATGGACTCGGAGAACTAAACCATGAATGGGTTTAAGCCATTATTAACATTGCCTCGCCAGTTATCTTTTCTAAAAACGTTTACGAGTTTTTTAATTCACTTGTTTAATCGCTTTAAACAAGATCACGTTAATATCGTTGCAGGCCATTTAACCTATGTGACCTTACTTTCTCTGGTTCCTTTAGTAGCAGTAATGATGTCGATGTTATCGATTTTCCCTGTTTTTCAAGGTGTCAGAGAACTCATAGAAGAGTTTATATACCACAACTTTTTGCCCTCAGCGAACGATGTAATTCAGTCGAATATCAATAAATTTGTCAGTAACGCTTCTAAAGGAACGACCATTGGTATCATGGTTCTTGTAGTCGTTGCCTTGATGTTGATCTCAACCGTCGACCGCACATTAAATAGAATTTGGCGAATTAAAAAAAAGCGCCGCTGGGCCATTTCTTTCTCAATGTATTGGATGGTATTAACATTAGGCCCTATTTTTGTTGGAGCCAGTTTAGCGGCAACGTCTTACTTAATCTCATTAAAATTTTTTAATGATCCACAAGTAGCTCCCTTCTTTGTTTCCAACCTACCTATGCTGTTTTCTTTTGCGGCATTTTTTATGTTGTATCTGACCGTGCCTAATACGCACGTTCATTGGAAACATGGGCTTATTGGTGCGGCATGCGCTTCTTTCTTATTTGAAGCAGGCAAAAAACTGTTTGCCTTTTATCTCACTCACTTTCCAAGTTATGAAGCCATATACGGAACACTAGCCACTATTCCGATCTTATTCGTTTGGGTTTATATCTCATGGATGATCGTATTATTAGGCGCCTTAATAACAGCGTCACTTCCGGATTTTTTTAACCAATTACAAGAACAACAAAATGAAAGCCATCATTCAACGAGTCAGCCAAGCGAAGGTTGATGTAGATCAGCAAACTATAGGTCAAATCCAACAAGGGTTGGTTGTTTTATTAGGAGTAGAACAAGAAGACACTCCTTCTACTGCAGAAGCACTAGCCCAAAGGATCATCAACTATCGAGTGTTTTCTGATGAAGCAGGAAAAATGAACCTTAACCTTGAACAAATAAAGGGTGAGCTGTTAGTGATCTCACAGTTCACCCTTGCAGCAGATACCAGCCGAGGACGCAGACCAAGTTTTTCATCTGCGGCAACACCAGAGCAAGCAACTACTTTATATGAACATTTCATTCATTATTGTCAGAAACAAGGCATAACAACACAAAGTGGGCGGTTTGGAGCCGATATGCAGGTCAGCTTAACCAATGACGGACCGGTTACCTTTATCTTGGAATCAAAATAATGCCAATCAATTCAACCGCGCCGCTACTGAAAGAATTGAAAACGATGTGGCATAACACGATACCTATCTCGCAAGCTATGCAAATCACTCCTATTAGCTATCAAAACCAAGAATTTATCGTAACTGCGCCAATTGATCCTAATATCAATTGCCATCAAACTATGTTTGCAGGCTCTGTCTCAACATTGGCTACATTAACCGGTTGGGGAGTATTTTGGCTGAATCATAAATTGCAAAATGTGAGTGGTGATATCGTATTAGCTAAAGCCGACATTCGCTACCTTGCCCCCATTCACTCACAACCACAAGCGAGAGTTAAGTGGCAAGAACAAGAATTAACAGGGCTGAATGAAGGTAGAAAGCAACGAGTGACGCTTAATGTAGAAATTTATTGTGATGACACTCTATGTGCGACTTTCAAGGGAACATACGTAAGCTTGCCTCAGTAACCTCCACTTACTTTCGACTTAAAGTAAATTAGTCCAACAACCAGTTGATTACTTGGAATAATTTCTTACAAACACAAAAAGCCCCGTCATTTCTGACGAGGCTTCGTTGTGTTGGCGGAGCGGACGGGACTCGAACCCGCGACCCCCGGCGTGACAGGCCGGTATTCTAACCAACTGAACTACCGCTCCAACTCTTTATGAATCACCGCATTGGCAGTGTATTCAAAATTGGCGTCTGGCAATGACCTACTCTCACATGGGGAAACCCCACACTACCATCGGCGAGGCTGCGTTTCACTTCTGAGTTCGGGATGGATTCAGGTGGGACCACAGCTCTATTGTCACCAGACAAATTCTGTTATTTAACATTCGGAAAGCTGTTTGTGTTTCTCAACGTTCTCGCTTCATTAAGCGCTTTGTATTCTTTCTAAGGTTTAGCAAATTACTCTGAACTTTTAGTTCAGTAAAACCCATTAGGGTTGTATGGTTAAGCCTCACGAGTCATTAGTACAGGTTAGCTCAACGCCTCACAACGCTTACACACCCTGCCTATCAACGTCCTGGTCTCGGACGGCTCTTTAGAGACCTCTAAGGTCTAGGGATGACTCATCTCAGGGCT